>NZ_CADDWH010000001.1:1299217-2598434 GCF_902809865.1 Halobacillus sp. Marseille-Q1614
GCACACTGTCCCCCTGATTGGCGACAATTTTCCATACGCTTCCTGCCATAGATGCTTTTACTTCGTTCATCTCTAATTCCTCCTTAGTGGTTCGTTACAGTCGGTATATAATAATCTGATACAAATGATGTGGTGGTTTCTCCTGCGATAAATTTTTCATGAGTTAGTATTCTCTTAAGCATCGTCACATTTGATTTAATGCCTTCCACTTCATATTGATGAAGAGCTTTTGTCATTCTATCAATGGCTTCTTCCCTTGTAGAGGCATGGACGATAAGCTTTGCGATCATCGGATCATAAAACGGAGTAACCTGGGATTTCTCATGAACAGCAAGCTCATGACGAATGCCTTCTCCCTTTGGCAGCTGAAGCTTAGTTAACTGACCTGGTGAAGGATAAAACGTATTTGGATCCTCCGCATAAATTCTCGCTTCGATGGCATGGCCGATAATCGTAAGGTCATTTTGGCTGAATGTAAGCTTTTCCCCGTTTGCAACCCGCAGCTGCTGTTCGACTAAATCGACTCCAGTAATTTCCTCGGTCACCGGGTGTTCAACCTGCAGCCTCGTATTCATTTCTAAGAAGTAGAAGTTTTCCTCTTCATCAACTAAGAATTCCATCGTTCCTGCATTGACGTACCTTAAAGCACGTACAGCTTTTAAGGCGCTTTCGCCCATCTTTTCTCTCGTTTTCTCTGATAAAAAAGGCGATGGAGCTTCTTCAATCACTTTCTGGTGACGGCGCTGAATCGAGCATTCTCTTTCAAAGAGATAAACCGCATTTCCATGTTCATCCGCAAGTACCTGGATTTCAATATGGCGCGGGTTGACGATGAGCTTCTCAATAAACATATCGCCATTTCCGAAGAAAGTTTTTGCTCGCTTTTGATTGCCTTCAAAAGCTTTTTCTAATTCTTCAGGAGTTGAAACGGCCTGCATGCCGATTCCCCCGCCTCCTGCGGCCGCTTTGAGCATCACGGGATAACCAAACTCTTCTGCTTTCTTCTTCGCAGCTTCTACATCTGCGATCGACTCCATCGTGCCTGGAACCACAGGTACTCCCGCCTGCTCCATATGTTTTCGTGCGGCGATTTTATCTCCCATTGTGGAAATAACATCAGCCGATGGTCCGATAAAAGTAAGTCCGGCTTCCCTGACTGATTGTGCGAAACCGCTATGCTCGCTTAACAGTCCGTAGCCCGGATGAATGGCTTCCGCTCCTGAGTTCTTCGCCGCCTGCAGGATTTTTTCGATATTTAAATATGATTCGTTCACTCGCGGCTTGCCGATTAAATAACTTTCATCAGCTTCTTTTACAAACGGTGCCTCCTGATCGGCTTCTGAATAAACCGCCACGGTTTTAATATTCATTTTTTGACATGTACGGATGACTCGAGAGGCGATCTCGCCGCGATTGGCAATTAAAATCTTGGAAAACATTTAAGCGTCCCCCTTTACTTATTTTTTTATATCTGCTTGCTCAAGCGCTTCTTCTTTTAACTTGAATTTTTGAATCTTTCCGCTGGCTGTCATTGGATATTCATCAATAAAACGGATGTAGCGAGGAATTTTATGCTTTGAGATCATGCCTTCGCAGAACTCGCGGATCTCTTCTTCTGTGACTTCCGTTCCTTCTTTCTTAATAATAAACGCCACGATTTCCTCGCCGAATTTTTTATCAGGAACACCGACAACCTGAACATCAAGAACATCAGGGTGCTGATAGAGAAACTCTTCAATTTCTCTTGGATAGACGTTTTCTCCGCCGCGAATAATCATGTCTTTCATTCGTCCGGTAATCTCGAAATAGCCGTTCTCGTCCATAACCGCAATATCACCGGTGTGAAGCCATCCATCTGGATCAATGGCAGCTTGAGTAGCTTCTTCGTTCTTGTAATAGCCTTGCATGACGAGATATCCTCTCGTGCAGAGCTCCCCAGGGATACCAGGAGGATTTTCTTCCCCGGTAGCAGGTTCAATTACTTTTACTTCTACATTCGGGTGTGCTTTTCCGACACTGCGGACTTTTAGTTCAACAGGATCGTCTGTTTTTGTCTGCGTAATCACCGGTGAAGATTCTGTCTGACCGTATGCGATCGTAATTTCTTCTACACCCATTTTATTCATAACGTCTTTCATCACTTCCATTGGACAGATCGATCCAGCCATAATGCCGGTTCTAAGTGTAGTTGGGCGATAAGTGTCAAAGCTTGGATCATTTAGTTCAGCAATAAACATCGTTGGAACTCCGTGAAGAGCCGTACAAGATTCTTCTTTAACAGCGCGGAGCACTTTTTCCGGATGAAACTGTTCTAAAACGACCATTGTCGCTCCTTGGGAAACGGAGGCAATTGTCCCCATCACACAGCCGAAGCAGTGAAAGAAGGGAACAGGGATACAGAGACGGTCTTCTTTTGTAAGCTTGATACATTCGGCTACCTGCTTTCCATTGTTAACGATGTTATGGTGGCTGAGCATGACGCCTTTAGGAAAACCGGTGGTCCCTGACGTATACTGCATGTTGATCACTTCTTCATGATCCAGGGTACCATGACGCTCTTTAAGCTCTTCATCGCTGACTTTCCGTCCAGCCTCAAGGACGTCCTTCCAGGAATAGCATCCGGCATAACTCTTCTCACTTAAGACAACTATGTTTTTAAGGTGAGGGAGTTTCTCACTTTGTAAATCTCCTTTTTCGGAGTACTCTAGCTCCGGGCAGATTTCTCTTAAAATGTCTATATAAGATACGCCTCTAAATTCTTCTGCTAAAATTAAAGTCGAAGAATCGGACTGTTTTAACAAGTATTCAAGTTCCTGGGCCCTATAGTTCGTATTGACTGTCACAAGGACTGACCCCATTTTCCCGCTCGCAAACTGAGAAACGAGCCATTCAGGTTTGTTATCGGCCCAAATCGCCATATGGTCCCCTTTTTCAATACCTAAAGCCATAAAGCCTTTCGCCGCTTCATCGACCATCTGATTAAGTTCGCGATATGTTTTTCTTAAAGCTTGTTCAGGATAAACCATCGCTTCATGATCGGGGTGCTGCTCGGCCTGTTTTTCTAATAATTCACCTACGGTAAGATTTAAAAGACTCATCCTATTCCTCCTCTATAATTTAGCAGCCTAACTGACGAGCAATGACCATACGCTGTATTTCTGAAGTTCCTTCACCGATTTCCAGCAGCTTCGCATCGCGCAGGAAACGCTCGACTTCATATTCCCTCATGTAACCATAGCCGCCGTGAATCTGAATCGCCTGGTTTGCACTGCGGAAAGCTGTTTCAGAAGCGTACAGCTTGGCAAACGCCGCTTCTTTTGAAAAAGGTTTTCCTTGATCTTTCAGCCATGCTGCTTTAAGCACCATGTTCCTAGCAAGCTCGACTTCCATCGCCATATCGGCAAGCTTAAATTGGATCGCCTGGAAGTTTGAAATCGGCTGGCCAAACTGTTTTCTTTCTTTGGCATAAGCGAGGGCTTTATCAAGAGAAGCCTGCGCAATTCCAAGTGCAAGGGCTGCGATAGAGATTCTTCCGCCATCTAACGTATAAAGAAACTGCTTAAATCCTCCATGTGGATCTCCTAGAATATTCTCTTTTGGAATCTCGACATCTTCTAAAATGATCTCAGATGTATTAGATCCGCGGACACCCATCTTTTCATAAGGGCTTGTAATCTTCATGCCTTTCGTATCTTTTGGAACAATAAAGGCCGAGATGATATTTTTGCCGTCTTCGCGCTTGCCGCTGACCGCCGTGACGGTAATTGAACGTGCATATTCGGCATTTGTGATCCAGCATTTTTCACCATTGAGCACATATTTATCGCCTTTAAGCTCGGCACGAGTCTTCGTTCCTCCGGCATCCGAACCTGCGTTCGGTTCTGTCAGACCAAAAGAAGCTAACCCTTCTCCTTTAGCTAAAGGAACGAGATACTCCTGTTTCTGCTCTTCTGTACCGAAGTAATAAATAGGGCTTGCTCCAAGCGAAACAGCCGCCGCATAGCTTAAGCCGGTAGAACCGCATACTTTTCCTATCTCTTCAACGGCCAGCGCGTACGTAAGCGTATCGCCGCCTGAGCCACCATATTCTTCTGGGAAGGGAATCCCCAGCAATCCGAGTTTACCCATCTCATCAAAAATGTCCTTAGGAAATTGAGCTTTTTCATCAATCTCCACTGCACGCGGGCGGATCACCTCATCAGCGAAATCACACACCATTTTTTTCGTCATTTCCTGCTCTTTCGTCAATTCAAAATTCATTTTGCTCCCCCTTTCAAATAAGACCGACTGGTTGGTCTGTATGAGGCAAAAATAAAAAACTGAAAGCGTTTACTTTTAGTTGTAAAAAAAAGGAACCTTAAGCATCTGCTCCTGGTAGTGAGCTTCGTTTCCTGTTGTTAAAAGCGAATGGAGCACTAAATCAATATAAGCATCGGCAATTTCATCAATCGAAAATTCTCCATCGGGGTCATACCATTTATAAATCCAGTTCACCATGCCAAGAATGCTCATGGTTACTAGTATAGGTGGAACTTCTTTTCGGAAGTGGCCTGTTGTCTGACCTTCTTCAATGACTTGAAGAACCATTTGCTTAAATTCATCACGTTTGCGCTTAATTTGTTTTTCATAAGCGGGTTTTAAATAAATACTTTCCTGATAAAAAACGGATATGTGCGGCTTATAAAGGTCAAACACTTTAACAAACGACCGGATGATCGCCTGGATTTGATAAACGGGTGAAGAATGAATCGCCATCGCTGCCCTCGCTTCCTTTGATACGTATGTAATGAAGGCATCGTGAATGACAAAAAGAAGCTCCTCTTTAGAATGAAAGTGGTGATAAAACCCTCCTTTAGAGGTTTTGGACGCTTCGACGATCTGTTTGACGGTTACCCCGTGAAAGCCATACTGTTCAAACAACCGCAGCGATGTTTCAATAATTTTTTCTCGAAGATTATTCATACACCATCCCCTCAAACTGAATATACATTCATCTTATCATATTTTTCTGAAATTACAATTCTATACAAAAAAGACTTTCCTAATATAAGGAAAGTCTTCACCTTTTACCAAAAAGCATTAAGCTTCAGGAGCAAAGACCGCTTTGCTCCTTTAAACGCTGCGTAAAAAAGGAAAATACCTGCTCTTTGTTGTTAAGGTAGCAACATTACTAGCCCTGCTCATCCGGTTCTTTATAAGGAGTTTCATAGCCTGGCTGCACCCATGACTCGATCACTTCTCCGCTCTGATCGACATCAAGGACGTAGGAACCATTGCTGTAACGGTCGCTGGCTTTAAAGTCCATTGGATGAACTGTCGTCAGTTCATCTTTGGTAGTTTTAAGCACAACTTCATCTTTATTTGTAACCATATGCAAATCAATGATACGATGCGGGTTTTTCTTCAGTTCCCGCAGCATGATAACTCCGCGTTTCGCTCTTGATGTCCTGTCAAACTCTTTTAATCTCATCCGTTTGACAGCTGCCCGGTGTGTTGAAAGCAATAGAGACGGGTCTTCTTCTGCTGAGAACACTTGTCCCGATACGACATGCTCTCCGTCTTTTAACTGAATTGCTTTAACTCCTGCCGCTCTCTGGCCGACAGTGTTCACTTCAGATTCTTCATACCATAATCCATAGGCTTTATTGGAAGCGATGAAAATCTGCGCATTGCCATCGGTTAAGTGGACGTCAACGACTTCATCGCCTCCTTTTAGGTTGACCGCAACAAGAGCCTTCGAATGTCTCGTTGCCTGGTAAAGGGAAAGCTCGCTTTTCTTAACCATGCCGTTTTTCGTAAAGAAAAGGAGGAACTGATCTTGTTTGAATTCGCGAATCGGTATCGCATCGACAAGGTACTCTTCTTTTTCAATGGATACGATATTCGCAATATGCTGCCCTAAATCTTTCCAGCGGATATCAGGCAGTTTGTGAACAGGAAGGAAGAGATATTTACCTAGATTTGTGAAAAGTAAAATCGTATCGGTTGTATTGATCTCTAATAATCTGAGCAGGTGGTCGCCGTCTTTCATGGCCAGATCCTGCCCATTTGAGGCGCCATAAGAGCGAAGGCTCGTCCTTTTAATATAGCCGTCTTTTGTTACAGAAACGACGATATCTTCACTCGCTACCGTTACTTCCAAGTCTACTTTAAGCTCTTCTACTTTTTCTTCAATCTGCGTCAGGCGCGCATCCTGGAACTTTTTCTTAATCGAACGCAGGTCAGCTTTAATAACTTTCAGAAGTTCATTCTCGTTGCCTAGAAGAGTTTGTAAGTAATCAATTCTCTTCTCGAGCTCTTCCGCTTCTTTCTGAAGTTCAGTAATATCCGTATTGGTTAAACGGTATAGCTGCAACGTTACAATTGCTTCGGATTGTTCTTCTGTAAAGCCGTACTTCGCGATTAATTGCTGCTTTGCATCCTGCTTATCTTTTGAAGCACGAATAGTGGCAATCACTTCATCAAGTATGGAAATGGCTTTAATCAGCCCCTCTACAATATGGGCGCGTTTCTTGGCTTTGTTTAAGTCATAAATCGACTGCCGGGTCACGACGTCCTTCTGATGGGCGATATAAGCATCTAACAGCATCGGCAGGCTCATCAGCTTAGGCGTACGTTCGTGAATCGCCACCATATTAAAGTTATAAGCAATCTGCAGATCGGTTTGTTTATAAAGGTAGTTCAATACACCTTCACTGTTGGCATCTTTCTTTAATTCAACAACGATTCGCATTCCCGTTCGGTCTGTTTCATCACGAACTTCTGCGATTCCCTCGACTTTACGGTCAATACGAAGCTCATCCATTCGCTTCACAAGATTTGCTTTATTGACTTCAAAAGGAATTTCATCGATAACGATTTGTTCTTTACCGCCTCTTACGCTTTGGATAGAAGCTTTCCCTCGCAGGACAATTTTTCCTTTACCTGTTTCATAGGCCTTCTTTAATCCGTCAACGCCCTGAATAATCCCGCCTGTTGGAAAATCAGGACCTTTCAGTTTCGTCATCAGCTCATCAACAGAAGCGGTTTGCTTGTCTATTTTCATGATAACGGCGTCTATCACTTCCGCAAGATTATGCGGAGGTATTTCAGTTGCATAACCGGCAGATATTCCTGTTGATCCATTCGTTAAAAGGTTCGGGAACTTAGCCGGCAGGACCGTCGGCTCTTCAATGGTGTCATCAAAGTTGGGAATATGCTCAACCGTTTCTTTTTCGATATCTCTTAACAGCTCAGAGGAAATACTTGAGAGCCTGGCTTCCGTATAACGCATTGCTGCTGGAGGATCGCCGTCGACACTCCCGTTATTTCCATGCATTTCCACTAATCCGTGACGGACTTTCCAATTCTGGCTTAAACGCACCATCGCATCATACACGGAAGAATCCCCGTGCGGATGATAGTTACCGATAACCGTACCTACTGTTTTAGCAGATTTCCGGTAGCCTTTGTCATGTGTATTTCTTTCCTGGTGCATCGCATATAAAATTCGGCGCTGCACGGGTTTTAGTCCATCACGGGCATCTGGTAACGCCCGCTCCTGGATAATATATTTACTATAGCGGCCAAAACGGTCCCCTAACACTTCTTCTAAAGGTAAATCTAAAAACTTTTCTGCCTCAGCCAACAGAATATCCCCCTTTTATTTCTCTAGTTTCTCGTTTTCCAGGATACTGGCTTCGTCTTCTAAACCGAAAGCCACGTGGGATTCAATCCATTTACGGCGAGGTTCTACTTTATCGCCCATCAAGGTTGTCACTCTGCGCTCAGCACGAGCCAGATCATCAATCGTTACACGGATCAGTGTACGAGTTTGTGGATTCATCGTTGTTTCCCACAGCTGATCAGCGTTCATTTCACCTAAACCTTTATATCGCTGGATCGTATATCCATTTTTAAACTCTTTTAAAAGCTTCTGCATGCCTTCATCATCCCAGGCATATTCTACCTTTTCTTTCTTTCCTTTTCCTTTGGAAACTTTATAAAGCGGCGGAAGCGCAATATATACTTTTCCGGCATCGACCAGCGGCCGCATGTACCGGTAGAAGAAAGTTAAAAGCAGAACTTGTATGTGCGCTCCATCTGTATCGGCATCCGTCATAATGACGATTTTATCGTAATTGCAGTCTTCTAATGTAAAGTCGCCGCCTACACCTGCACCAATCGTATTTATAATCGTAGAAATTTCTTCATTTTTAAATATATCTGCAATTTTTGCTTTTTCTGTATTGATAACTTTTCCTCGAAGCGGCAGAACCGCCTGGAACTTACGGTCACGTCCCTGCTTTGCTGATCCACCTGCAGAGTCCCCCTCCACTAAGTAAAGCTCGTTTTTCTGCGGATTTTTGGACTGTGCCGGCGTAAGCTTGCCGCTGAGTAACGCATCTTTACGCTTGCGCTTTTTCCCAGAACGGGCATCTTCTCTCGCTTTCCTAGCCGCTTCGCGGGCTTCTTTTGCTTTGATTGCTTTCTTAATAAGCATAGAAGAGATATCCGGGTTTTCCTCTAGGAAATACAATAACTGTTCTGCTACGACAGCATCTACAGCAGAACGGGCTTCTGAAGTACCGAGCTTACTCTTCGTCTGGCCTTCAAACTGCAGCAGTTCTTCAGGAATTCTTACAGAGATAATCGCCGTAAATCCTTCTCTGATATCATTACCCTCAAGGTTTTTATCTTTTTCTTTTAAAACTTGAGATCTTCTTGCGTAATCATTAAATACACGAGTAATCGCTGATTTAGCCCCTGATTCGTGGGTTCCTCCATCTTTCGTTCTTACGTTGTTGACGAAGGATAAGATGCTGTCCGTGAACCCATCGTTAAACTGAAAAGCAAAATCAACTTCGATGCCTGCACTGCTGCCTTCAAAAGAAACGACAGAATGCAGCGTATCTTTTTCCTCATTCAAGTAAGCAACAAACGATTCAAGACCGTCGTTGTATTGGTAGGTTTCTTCTAATCCATCCCGTTCATCGACTAACTTAATTTTAAAGCCTTTAAGTAAAAAAGCGGCTTCGCGTAAACGTTCAGATAAGGTTTCAAAGTTATATTTAGTCACAGAAAAAATCGTTGTGTCTGGTTTGAAGCGGATGGTCGTTCCTGTTTTTCTCGTATTTCCCTGCTTTTCAAGTGACGTTACTGGAACGCCTCCCTTTTCAAACCTTTGATAAAACTTTTCGCCGTCCCGGCAGATATGGACTTCAAGCCATTCGGATAGTGCATTTACAACAGAAGCACCGACTCCGTGCAGGCCGCCGCTTGATTTATATCCGCCTTGTCCAAACTTCCCGCCAGCATGGAGCACCGTCAAAATGACTTCTGGAGTCGGCTTTCCTGTCTGGTGCATCCCTGTCGGCATACCTCGCGCTTCATCAGCAACCGAAACGCTTCCGTCCCTGTGCAGGGTAACGACCATCTGATCCCCAAACCCTGATAAGGCTTCATCCACTGCATTATCTACAATTTCATAGACTAGGTGGTGAAGTCCTCTTTGGTCTGTTGATCCGATATACATTCCCGGCCTTTTCCGTACAGCCTCCAATCCTTCTAATACTTGAATTGAATCATCTGAGTATGCTTGATTTTGACTCAATGTTCCATCGGCTCCTTTCAAAAAACAAAACGACACGGTCTACCACTATAATAGAACAAATGTTCGCATCTGTAAACGTTCATTTATTAACCATACTTGTTATATTGTAGCGGTTTTCTCAAAAGACGCAAATATCATTCTACAATATTTCATGAAAAAATCCCTGTAAAACAGGGATTTTTCCAAAAAAAGATTATCTTAAAACCGCGTGAGCTACTTTAATACAGTTATCCATGATGACAAGCATATCCTTCTTTTTTAGTATCTCCGGCACGTCCGGATGATAGACACCCTGCTGGGCCCAAAAACCTTTTGCATCAATATTTAAAGATTCGCGGGCAACCCCAGGTAAATATTCGGAACGTCTGAAAACGTTTATAATATCAATACGTTCTTTAACTTCACTTAAGCTGCTGTATGCATTTTCTCCCAGTGTTGACTCAATCTCAGGATTGACGGGGATAATTTTATATCCCGCCTTCTGCATCGCTTCGCTCACCTGGTAAGATGTGCGGTAAGGCTTATCAGAAAGACCGATAACCGCAATATTTTTCGATTCATCTAAGAGAGAACGCATTTTCTGCCGATCAGGATTTTGATGCATCATGAACCCTCCTATTCGTTTAAAAGCCCTTGTTCGATTAAATATTCACGGGCGACCTCCTCGGGATTACGGTCTTCATAATCTACCTGATAATTCATTTTTCTCATTTCGTCATCCGAAATAAGTCCCCCGAGCTGATTTAACACTTCTTCAAGCTCAGGATATTGCTCTAACGTTTCCTCTCTCATCAATGGAGCGCCCTGATAAGGAGGAAATAGATTTTCCGGATCCTTTAAAGTCGTTAAATCTAATTCTATCATATAACTATCAGTGGCGTAAGCGTCTATCACGTCAACTTCTCCACTTTCAATTGCCCCTTCTCTCAGTCCGGCATCCATTGTACGGACTTCACCAAGGTCGAGTCCATAGACCTCTTTCATACCCTGATACCCATCATAGCGGTCATTAAACTCAAGGGTAAAGCCTGCTGTAATCTGGTCTTCCACCGCTTTTAAGTCACCAATCGTTTGAAGCTCATATTGCTCTGCCGTTTCCTTTGTCGTTGCTACAGCATACGTATTATTAAATTCCATGGGCTCAAGAAAAGCTAAATTAAATTCTTCAGACATTCCTTGTTTGGCCTGCTCGTAAACTTCCCGGCTGTCATTACTATCTGCTTTCTCACCAAGTAAGGAAACGATCGCTGTTCCGGTAAATTCAGGATAAATATCGATACTTCCACTTTGCAGGGCACTAAAGACCATTTCTGTTTTTCCGAGGTTTGTTTCAAGTCCTACAGACAGATCGGTTTCCTCTTCAATTAATAATTTGTACATATTGACTAAGATAGATGGCTCTGAACCGAGTTTGGCCCCGATGGTAATATCTTTTTTCACTTCTCCTCCAAAAGCCAGCGGTCCGGCTGCAATCAATGCAAAAGCTGTAAGGAGAATGACTAAAGAACGGAAGCCTGATTTGGCTGATGTCCGTTCAAATAACCGGAGAACAGCATCCAGGACGATCGCAAGCAAAGCTGCAGGTATTGCACCAAAAATAATAAGATTAAGATCCCCGCCGCGGTCTAACCCTAATAGGATTAAATCCCCAAGGCCCCCGGCCCCGATTAGAGCCGCAATGGTTGTCGTTCCTACAATAAAACCCAGGGAAGTACGTATCCCTGCCATAATCACAGGCATGGCAATCGGCAGCTCTACACGCGCTAATCGCCGAAAAGAATTCATGCCCATTCCTGTTGCCGCTTCCTTTAAGGAAGGGTCGACCTCTTTAATTCCTGTATAGGTGTTTCTTAGAATCGGGAGGAGTCCATATGCCGTTAAGGCAATGATCGCCGGTGTCTGTCCAATGCCCATAAAAGGAATTAAAAAGGCTAAAACTGCTAAACTGGGGATCGTCTGCAGAACGGCAGTGGCACCAATAATAGGTTCAGCCACTTTTTGTTTTCTCGTTAGGTACAAGCCTAGGGGAACGGATATAAGAGTAGCAATAACAAGGGAAATCATCGAAATTTGCAGGTGCTCCCATATTTTTTCTAACAAAATCCCCTGCCTGTTTTGAAAGACTTGAATGAATTCATTCATGGCTGCACCACCCCGTTTTCCGATTTAATCTGCTTCTTGAGGTAGAACACCATATCTTTATAAGAGAGCGTACCTAGAACTTTACCATCTCTTGTAACAGGAAGAAGAGTGTAATCACTCTGCTCAAAAACTTCCATCGCCTCTTTTAATGTCATTTCGTGAGAGAGGATAGGAAGATCGGTTTTTTCTCCATGCTCCACACCAAAAGCGAAGGTTTGATTCGTATTTTTCACTGCAAAAGTCCCGCGGCCTGGCACCAGACCATCTTCCCATTCCTGTGTAGTAAACAGCCGCTGCTTTGTCTGGTCAATCATTACATCGACAGCGGTCTGCCACGGAGATTTCCTTTCACCGATAAAATCTTCCACAAATGAATTGGCCGGGTTAAGTATGAGATTCTGCGGCTGATCAAGCTGAACGATTTCGCCGTCTTTCATAAGGCAGACGCGATCCCCCATCGCCATCGCTTCATCGATATCATGGGTGACAAATATGATCGTTTTTCTGATCTCTTTATGAAGAGAGTGAATATCTTTTTGTAATTGTTCGCGGCTGATTGGATCCAGCGCACTGAATGGCTCGTCCATTAATATGATATCAGGATCAGCAGCAAGGGCCCGAATGACCCCCACCCGCTGCTGCTGTCCCCCTGACAGTTCACTAGGTTTTCTTTTACGATGGACACTTGGATCAAGACCTACCATGTCCATTAATTCATCAATGCGCTTGGATAACTCTTTTTTATTCCATTTTTTCATTTCAGGAACGACAGATATATTCTCTTCCACAGACATATGCGGAAATAATGCGATTTCCTGAAGTACATACCCGGTATTCCATCTTAATTCATGAATGTTGTAATCCTTGATGTCTTTGTTTTTAATATACACCGATCCTTCTGTCGGTTCGATTAATCGATTTATCATTTTCATCGTAGTTGTCTTTCCGCATCCGCTCGGACCGATAATTGTGAGGAATTCACCTTCTCTGATTTCTAAATTAATGTTTTTGACGGCTTTTGTTCCGTCGGGATATTTTTTTGTGACGTTATTAAATGTGATCATCGTTCGCCCCCTCTTTCTATATAACTATATCTTTATTCCCTATCCTGATATTTTTCAAAACTTCTGCTAATAAATACTGCTTTTTCGAAGGAGTAAGAAAGAATAGAGATTTTTCACAATGACTTTAAGCACGGAATAAAGGGGAACAGCAATAACCATTCCAATGAAACCAAACAGGGCGGCAGCAACGATTAGCAGTAATATAATCGTTAAAGGATGGACGTTCAGCCGGTTCCCAAGAACGACGGGTGCGATAAGGTTCCCTTCGAGCTGCTGAACAATACCCATGACAATCAGGACATATATTGCCATATTCGGCTCCTGGGTTAGACTGACGATTAATGCTGGGATAACCCCTAGAATCGGGCCGAAAAACGGAATAACAGCCGTAATAAAAACAAAGATTGCGAGAAGGAGCGCGTAATCCAATCCAATAATTAAATAGCCGAAATACATTAAAACACCATCGGCAAAGGCGACGGTAATTTGCCCGATAATATAGGCACCAAGAGTTTTATCAATGTTGCTTAATAAATCGAGCCCCTTTTGCTCATGCTGTTCCGGTAAAAACCTTATGAGAAAATCTGATAGTTTATGGCCGTCCTTCAGCAGAAAGAACAATACAAAAGGCACTACAACAATCACTGTAGCAGCACTAGCCGCTGCAGCGGCGACCTCTGTGACATGATCTCCGGCCGATTGAACAAAATCACTCAGAGAGCTGGCTGCTTTTTGGCGCAGGCTTTCAAACGAAAACAGTCCTAAATTATTCTCTTCGATCATTTTTTCTGCCTGGTCTGCTGTTTTCGATAAGTCTTCAGGGAGGCTCGTAGAAAGACGTTCAACCTGCCCGGAAAGCGTATTGGCGATCAGCTTTACCCCTCCATAGATCAGTCCAGCCACCGCAGCAAATACAATCAAAATAGCTGCAGGCTTCGGTACGAATTTTATTTTTTGGATCAAAAAAACGGCCGGTTTAAATATGTAATAAAAAAAGCCCGCAATCAATATTGGATAAAACAAAGTAGATAAAATGGTAAGCACCGGGCTGAAAAAGTTTAAAACCTCTAAAAAAAATATGCTGATCAATAGTAAAATTAATCCTGTCGTATACTTAAAAAAAGAATGAGTCCACCACATGTCTATACCTCCAATGCTATTTCTATTTCTAAAGGTGTTTACCACTCCCTTTACTCTTTTAATCTCTGGATTTCTTATTTTTCCAAAATCGCCCTGCATAAATACGCATAGCACTCCTCAACCGTACTTTTACAGTCATGTACTTCATTATTCTCGATTTCAAATAATCCATACGTATTCCTAGTCACTTTAAAGGAGGAAACCATCAACGACATCCCGCACTCCAGCTGGCTTAGCATCTGAAATAACGGATCATTGGCTGATGCCTGGTTATCAAACAAACTGGTCTGTTCCAAAACCTTTCACCTCGTCCTTGTATGTCTACTTTACAATTCGACAAACTTTACAGGAATCCTTCTAAAGCCGTCCTGTCTCTGCATGATTTGCGACTTTTCTTAAAGCATGTAAAAATAGAGAGGAGCGATTGTTTATGCAGATGAAAGGAGAATGAACATGAAAATGATCGACATTACGGCTCCAGTCTATGAAGGAATGCCGGTGTATAAAAACAAACCAGAAAAGCAGCCGAATTTTAACAGCCAGACAAACGGGCACGTTACTGAATCACGCCTTGAAATCGATGCCCACACAGGCACTCACATTGATGCACCATTACATATGGTCAACGATGGGGATACGTTTGAATCAATTTCTCTTGAGAGCCTTGTAGGCGATGCCAAAGTTTTCGACTTAACGGAAGTTGAAGACGGTATTACTAAGCAGGATTTAGAAGGACTGGATATCGAGGAAAACGATTTTGTCCTGTTTAAAACAAAAAATTCATTTGAAGACGAATTTAATTTCGAGTTTATTTATGTGAAAGAAGATGCCGCCAACTACTTAGTGGAAAAGAAAATCCGCGGTGTCGGCATCGATTCTTTAGGGATTGAGCGCAGCCAGCCGGAACACCCGACTCATAAAGCACTGTTTGGTGCAGGCATTATCGTAATTGAAGGACTGCGCTTAAAAGAAGTAGAGCCTAAAAGCTATCACATGGTAGCTGCGCCGATGAAACTGTTAGGAACAGATGCAGCTCCTGCGCGCGTGCTTCTATTTGAAAATAAGTAATGACTTTATAAGGTTGTTTTGAGCTCAAGCTGTCGAGTTTTTTCTCGACAGCTTTTTTTTGTTCCACTGGAGCGAATACTCCTCTCTTTTAAGCGGTCCCATATGGTGGGGTCGTTCGATGTTGACACACCAGAATCTCTTTATGATTTTACAACGCAGAAAAAGACATGGTCTTCTTTTAGGAAGTGCCTAACTCAATCGAACTTCCTCCTTAAGCCTTTTCACAAGACCCACGCTTTGGTGTATTTGATCACCCGGTTGTTGTGCAGGGGGCTCTCAGTATTTGCCCTCGTTGTAACCGATAGAACCTTTTACATACTCTGGATGAAAGCCAGCTTTGCGATGACAGGTCAGAGAGTAAAATAGTTCCATCCTGAGATATAGCTTTTTCGACAGCCAGTCAGTTCTGGCGGAAGCCGTTCTCGCTCCTTATGAAGATAAGAAAAAAAGGATAACTTCTTTACGAAGTCATCCTTTAACTTAATTATTTTAACCATTCTGTATGGAAGATACCTTCTTTATCAATACGCTGATACGTGTGAGCACCAAAGTAGTCACGCTGAGCCTGCAGCAGATTAGCAGGAAGTGTCTCTGTACGGTAGCTGTCATAATAAGCAAGGGCGCTTGAGAAGCCAGGAACCGGAATTCCCTGTTCGATCGCTAAGGAAAGAACTTCTCTTAAATTGCTCTGATAGTTTTGAACAATGTCATTAAAGTATGGATCAAGCAGCAGGTTATCAAGATCTGCTTCACGATCATACGCTTCTTTAATTTTCTGCAGGAACTGTGCACGGATGATACAGCCGCCTCTAAAGATCATAGCGATATCTCCATAAGCCAGGTTCCAGTCATATTCATTGGAAGCTGCGCGCATTTGGGCAAAACCTTGTGCATAGGAACAGATTTTACTCATATACAGGGCTTTACGTACAGATTCAATCGCTTCTTCTTTGTTGCCGCTAAACGGCTTGGCATTTGGACCGCTAAGGATCTTGCTTGCTTTTACACGCTCTTCCTTCATAGCAGAAATAAAGCGGGAGAATACTGACTCTGTAATAATCGGCAGTGGAACCCCTAACTCAAGAGCGCTTTGGCTCGTCCACTTCCCTGTACCTTTTTGTCCTGCTGTATCTAAAATAACGTCTACGAGCGGCTTGCCTGTTTCTTCATCTACTTTTGTAAAAATGTCTGCCGTAATCTCGATTAAGTAGCTGTCAAGCTCTCCTTTGTTCCATTCCGCAAATACTTCGTGAAGTTCCTGTGCTGATAAACCTAACACATGTTTTAAAATAAAGTAAGCTTCAGAAATCAACTGCATGTCCCCGTATTCGATACCGTTGTGAACCATTTTTACATAGTGTCCTGCTCCATCCGGCCCGACATAGGTCGTACAAGGTACACCGTCAACACGTGCTGCAATCGCTTCAAGAATCGGCTGAACATGTTCAAACGCTTCTTTCTGACCGCCAGGCATAATAGAAGGTCCTGTAAGGGCTCCTTCTTCCCCACCGGATACTCCTGTTCCAATAAAGTGAATACCTGACTCTTGAAGCTCTTTATTTCTGCGGATTGTATCCTGATAGAATGTATTACCGCCATCGATTAAAATATCGCCTTTATCTAAGTGAGGCAGGAGGGACTCAATGGTAGCGTCAGTCGCTGGTCCTGCTTTAACCATTAATAAGATCTTACGAGGTTTTTCTAATGAAGCTACAAATTCTTCGATAGAGGAAGCACCTGTGAAGTTCTTGCCCGCCGCTTCGTTGGCTAAGAAATCGTCGGTTTTCTCTTGCGTACGATTATACACCGCTACGGAATACCCTCTGCTTTCAATATTTAATGCTAAATTTTTTCCCATGACTGCTAAGCCAATAACACCAATTTCCTGTGACAAAGTCATCATCTCCTTAATTAATTACTTCTGCTTTTATTTCTGTAAATGGCTTACCACCATTTAAAGCCATGTTCAGCGAGCAGTTTATCTGACGCCTTAGGTCCCATTGATCCCGATTCATATACATGAAGATCTGTAGCGTCTTCTTCAAACACTTCCAATATAGGCTGTACCCACTGCCAGGATAATTCTACTTCATCCCAGTGGGCAAAATAGGTCTGGTCTCCCTCAAATGCATCCTGAAGAAGAAGTTCATAAGCTTCAGGCAAGTTGCTTTGATCGCGGGAGAAATTAATATGAACAGGTTCAAGCTTATTATTGTTTAACGTGTTCTTGCTGTTCAGCTGCAAGGTAACGCCTTTATTTGGGCTGATTTCAATAATGAGCAGGTTTGGCTCTAGATGCTCACCCTCATACTGGTTGTGCGTCTCTCCTTTAAACTCCATAACAATGCGAGTGGATTTCTCCTTCATTCGCTTTCCTGTACGGATATAAAAAGGAACACCTCTCCAGAAATCACTGTCAATCCATAATCTCGCAGCGATAAACGTATCATTTCTTGAAGAGGGATCTACACCCTGTTCATCAAGATAGCCGTGTACGTGTTCATCATCAATAACGCCTGAACCATATTGTCCTCTTACAACATCACGCGTCACATCTTCTTTGGACAGCGGACGCAGTGCCTGCATGACTTTTTTCTTCTCTTCCCTGATATTATCAGGATTCATTTCATTCGGCAGATGCATGGCGGTCATCATCAGAAGCTGCAGCATATGGTTCTGCACCATATCCCGTATGGCTCCTACTTGATCATAGTAACCTGCCCGTTCTTCAACACCGACAACTTCGCTGGCTGTAATCTGCATATTGGCGATATATTTTTTATTCCAAAGTGCTTTAAGCACAGGGTTGGAATGTTCAAGAGCCTCAAGGTTCTGTACCATCGGCTTACCTAAGTAATGATCGATTCGGTAAATTTCTTTTTCATCAAAAACTTTACCGAGCTTCTCGTTGAGTTCCCTTGCTGTTTCCACATCATGGCCGAACGGCTTCTCAACAATCAGCCTCTTCCATCCTTTTGTATCGCCTAAACCGCTACGTTTCACATTTGTAATGATATCATCATACAAACGTGGAGCGACAGATAAGTAAAACAATCGATTTTCCGTTATGTTCAGTTCTTCTTCTCTCTGCTCGACAAATGATAATAGATCTTCATAGCCGGCAGGGTCTGTCACATCAAGGGAATGGTAACGGAAGCTTTGAATAAACTTTTTCATAGCCTCCTCGTCTACTGAGCTTCTAGAAAAGGTATAGACTGCATCCTCTATTCGACCTTGAAATTCTTCTTGAGATAACGTTCTTCTCCCTAAACCAATCACAGAGAACGATTCGGGCATCGCCTGTTCCATATATAAGTTGTATAGAGCAGGGTAGATTTTACGCTTGGCTAAATCCCCGGTTGAACCGAATAAAATAAAAGACATTGAATCCAATAGCTTTTCCTCCACTTTTTTAGTTAACTTTCCCTCATTCATATAAAAAACTTACTTTTGTTACAATAAATTATTGGGATCGATTACACAAGTAAATTTTTTACAAATCATAGTTACTTTCCTATTGAAATGGTTTTCTTTATTCGAGTAATCTACTAAAGTATATAAGGAATTTTCAAAAATTTAAAGTGAACTGTTTTTTCCATAAAATAAAAAAGCCGCAAAAACAGCAGCTTTAATCTTCCCAGTTATTAATTTTGAAGGCGGCACGGATCCCCGATTCTATCGCACCTTCCACCCAGCCATGGAAGCTGGAAGTGCGCTCACCGGCAAAATGTACAAGGCCTTGATGCTTGTAAATATACTCTCTGAGGTCGCTTTCCTGATTGGGAGCAAAGAGTGTAAAACACCCGGCCGAGAAAGGATTTTCAAACCAGCTGAAGGAAACTCCGCCAATAAATTCCTGGTAAACAATCTTTCCATATATTTTTGCCAGCTCATTTAACGCCTGTTCTATCTGCCTTTAATATAAGGCTGTCTCATTGTATATATTCTGCCGCCAATACGGCTATTTCCTTCGAGGATCGTCACATGATGACCAGCTTGCATGAGAAGGCTGGCAGCTGTTAATCCGGCCAGCCCGGCACCTATAATGGAAATATGCTTAGCACGTCCTCTCCTTGGAAGTCCGTTTCGAATAATGGAGATCATTTCCTCAGGATATGTAACTCCTTCATAAGTCACTTTCTCATTTCTAACACGTGCTCCCCCCTCCTCTTTTTCCATATTATGAAAAAAGAGACCTCTATGAAAAATTCTATTCGTCTGATACTGTTAATTCGCGTTAACTTTTTGTTCTTTATTACTAGATATAATGATAAACTAATAACAAAGGCTTAAGGAGTTGTACATCATCATGGAATATTTCCTATTTATTTTAATTGCTTACTTATTAGGAGCAATTCCCTCTGGTCTTATCGTAGGAAAATTAGGATATGGAATAGATATACGAGAACATGGCAGCGGGAATCTTGGAGGCACAAATACCTTTCGCGTACTGGGTTTGAAAGCAGGTTTGATCGTAACGACGGCTGATATACTAAAAGGCACGATCGCGACCGCACTGCCGATTTGGATAGGTGTAGACGTTATTCCTTTAGTGGTTGGTATATTCGCTGTCATCGGCCATATGTATCCAGTGTTTGCGGGATTTAAAGGCGGAAAAGCTGTAGCAACATCCGGAGGCGTTATATTAGGTGTCAACCCTGTCGTTTTTGCTATAATGATTGGAACCTTTTTTCTTTTATTATACTTAACTAAGTATGTGTCTTTATCATCTATGATCACAGGAATCGTCTCCATTATTGTTACCCTCTTTCTTCAGGAGTATGGATTAACGATTGTCATAGCTATACTTACCCTTTTTGTTATCTATCGCCATCGTACAAATATTAAGCGTATCCTAAATAAGACAGAACCTAAAATCACATGGATGTAAAGAAACCTGCGCAAAACCCTATTGCCGCAGGTTTCTTTATGAAGGTATAATTGGGTTTGCAGTCACACAATCTAAGAGCATCCCACTGTATATTTAATGCTGTATACGGTATACTTTGACGTAGAAATAGGTCTGAAAGGAGTCCTAGTTATGAATCAAACAGAAACAAATAACTCAAAAAAATTGCCTTCTAAAGAAGATCGTCATAAATTATTTGGTTCCGTAAAGCCCGGCCCGCGCACAAAGCCGGTCGACAAAGATAAAATGGTCGATTTACAGAATTCCAAGAAAGACTTTTTGTTTGATATAGATATGGTCGGTATTTCTAATGTTAAGCATCCGATTTCAATTCCAAGTCAGCTGTCACCGCAAATCCAAACGACGATCGGCACCTTTAAGTTTGGCTCTTCTATCTCCCAGGACAGTAAAGGAACAAATATGAGCCGATTTACCGAACAGTTGGATAAGTTTCATAACCAAGGGTTCGCGATAGATATTGAAACATTGAAAACCTTCACCTCAGAACTGGCCGGCCGCTTAAAAGAAGACAATGCAGAAGTGGAAGTTTCTTTCCCATGGTTTTTCGAAAGAAAAGGTCCTTATTCTGATTTAGCCGGTATGAACCATGCCGATGCAACGATTCGCGTCGAATACGCAGAAGCGACTGGCTATGATGTGACCGTAACTTTAACCGGTAAAATTACCACTCTATGCCCTTGCTCTAAAGAGATCAGTGAATACAGTGCGCATAACCAGCGCGGTAATGTGACGATGACTGTTAAGCTTACGGAAGACTTCAATGAACAGGAAATCGACTGGAAAGCAGCCCTGCTTGAAGCTGCTGAAAGTAATGCCAGTGCCCGAATTCATCCTGTATTAAAACGTCCGGATGAAAAAATGGTTACAGAACAGGCTTATGAGAATCCGCGTTTTGTAGAAGATATTGTAAGATTAGTCGCAGCAGACCTCTATGAATATGATTTTGTAGAATCCTTTACTGTAAACTGCAGAAATGAAGAGTCGATTCACCTTCATGATGCGGAAGCTTCTCTGTCTTATGACAAAAAGCAGGAAGCATAAGTTTAGCTGATCCCATATGAAGCAGATTTTTATTGCCCTGATTACCTTTTACAGAAAATGGATCAGCCCAATGACGCCTCCAAGCTGCCGTTTTCAGCCGACGTGCTCTGAATACGGCATTGAAGCTCTTAAGAGGTTTGGATTCTTTAAAGGAAGTTATTTAACTGTAAAAAGAATTTTAAAGTGCCACCCTTTTCATAAAGGTGGATTTGATCCGGTTCCAAATAAAGACGAGGACAAAAATTAATCTTAAGGAAACGTTTACTCCTTGTAAAAATAGGTAACACAACGGATACAGGAACCATACGAGGAGATGAGCTTATGAAACTACAAGTAACAGAAGAAGCAGCCAGCTGGTATGAAAAAGAACTCGAAATAAATGATGAATCCTATATTCGTTTTTATGTAAGATATGGCGGCAGCGGCGGCCTGCAGCCGGGGTTTTCTTTGGCCATCATGCAGGATCAGCCCCGTGAACCAATCGCAGAAGAAAAAGTAAACAATGTCCGCTACTTTATTGAAGCGAAAGATGAATGGTATTTTGACGATTATTCATTGAAAGTTTCTCTTCATGAAGGTTCACAAGAGCCGGAATTTATATACGAATAAAAAATGATTTTACATGCATCGTTTAAAGGCAGTCGAGACATTCTCGACTGCCTGATTTATTTGCATGTTAAGATAAGGATTTGTTAAACGACATTGTTGATTTTATTCAAAAAAACAAGGGGTTCTGAGAGACTCCTGCTTATAAAGCAGACGTCTGATGAGACCCACCAGAATGAAAATCGCTTAGACTTAAAAACCATCTTTGGATCCACCGGGTTCAATGATGGTTTTTTAAAACGTCAGAAGACTCTTCGTACAGTTTCGGAAATATTTAGATCAATCATATTCGGCTTTATTCATTCTCTTCTCTTTTAGAAAAGTGCTTGATAAGAGAAATTAAAATTTGTTCTTTGATATCTCGATATTCTGAATCCATTTTTATGCGGCTGCTGCGGAAAAGAAAAGCATCATGCAAATAAAAAATGCGCGGGTTTGCCTGCCACGAATGTTCAGTAATGAGTTCCCAAAGATAATCTTCAAATTCTATCGGGTGCTGCTCTTGGGTGATACAAGATTGCAGATCTTTCTTTTTGACTTCAATTGAACCTTCGAACAAATTCTTATGCACAAGTTCCCACCACATTTCAGCTCGCACAAATTCCCGGTAGTCTCCTCCTTTCACAATATTTGTTGTATTATTTTTCAACAATGCTGCTTCTGGAACACGCTGCTTAATAAACGCCCATAAATCTGATTCGTTTATTCTCCATCCTTCTTTCCTGGAAGCTGGAGGAATGCCTTTTAATGTACCATTTCGCAGCCAGCGCCGCAGGCTTTCTTTTTGACTGGTAATCTTATAATATTTCAATTTTTTTAGTGCTTGATCGACATTATATTGTATCATTTTATCTCCTTAACAAAACAATTGTTGTAATAAAAATATACATCAATTGTTTTTATATATCAAAACATAATACAACCTGACATCTTCTGTCGGAATAAAAAAATAAAATATAATATTAAATGTCTATTTCACTCTAAAAATAAGGATTAAGAGAGTTAACATAGTTCACGAAAAAAAGACATTGGGTAGATAAAACCCAATGCCTTAACGAATAAAGGAAAAAGTCATTCTATGCTGTCTTTAAAAGATGAGGCTTATTTTTGTTTACTTAATGAAAAACGGGAAATCTGCTCCCACTGTTCTTCTTTTTTGAGAATTTCATACTGACGATCGCCAAATAAATCAAAGTGAGGATGCTCTGGGTCATAGTGGATCCATTCGGCCTTTAGGCCATGCTGAATCCCCCAGTTGATTAACCGGCCAATATCCGCACATCCCACTTTCGTAACAGTATCGCAGCCAGGGAAGCGCTCATCAATCCAGTAATGCGTGAGAAAAGCTACTTCCCCAGCCTTTACTGACCTTTTCCATTCTACTAATTCATCTCTTTTAATTCCAAAAGCCATATTTTATGACTCCATAGCTTTCAGGTAAGCTTCGTGCCACTCAGGGAAGCTCCGCCGGATGGATACAGGGCGGAAACTGTCCTTTTTCACAATAACATGCTTCGTTTCGCCTTCGACGGCTAATCGTCCATCTCCGTGGACCACTTCATAACCGTACGTTATGCGAAGGCCGTCATAGTCCTTCACCCAAGTTTTCACCGCTACATCATCTCCGTAGCGGACTGGCTGCTTGTAGCTGGCTTGAGCGTCTACAACTGGTGAAACGACACCTTGCTTTTCTATTTGATGATAATGGAATCCTAAGTCTTCGATTAAAGCCGTACGCCCCATCTCAAACCAGATGAGATAATTTGCGTGGTAGACAACCCCCATCATATCGGTTTCCTGATAACGTACTTTGACTGGCAGCTCATTGATCAACATCAGCGTTCCCCCCGTATATTTTCCCAAGCCTTCTGTATATCACGACTGGTAATTTGGTTTACTTTTGAGCTTTCTTCTTCTAATAGTCTCATCGACTGATATTGAATGGCTTCGAGGATCAGATTATTAACAAACCTTCCATTCCCCCTTGTATGGTACTGATTAAACCGCTCGATCAGTGCCCAGTGAGCCTCTTCAACAAGTAAATAATCATAGCGTTCCGCTTCAAATATCGCCATTTCCAACAGTTCATCCGGTGTATAATCTGGAAAATGCATATATTTTTTAAAACGGGAAGACAGCCCTGGATTGCTTTCAATCAGCTGTCTCATTTCCTGCTGATAGCCTGCTAATATAACGACAAGGTTTTCGTTATGCTTCGTCATTTCATCGACGAGTGTTTCAATCGCTTCTTTCCCAAAATCATCTCGTCCGCTTGAACGCAGGGAATAAGCTTCATCGATAAACAGTACACCGCCGAGGGCTTCTCTTATTTTCTTTCTCGTTTTAATCGCAGTCTGTCCTACGTATCCGGCGACTAGGTCACTTCTTGACGCGACCACGACATGACCTCGCTTAAGCAGGCCGCATTCTTTTAAGATACGTGCATAGATATCAGCCACGGTAGTCTTTCCCGTTCCCGGATTTCCCGAGAATACGGAATGAAGCTGAATCGGCACGACAGGAAGACCCTTTTCTTTTCGCTGCTGCTGGGCTTGTACGAAAGAAGAAAGCTTTTTCACCTCTTCTTTGACATCCTGCAGCCCAATTAAACTGTTAAGCTGCTGGATGGGAGCTGTTTCATTGCGCTTTTCCTCTGACTCAAATTCCAAATCGCGCTGTTCGATCCGCATATGATCGAGCCAGTGCTTTTCGTTCTCCCAAGTTTCATCTGCTCCTTTTTTAAAGATCGTTTTAAGCACAAGGTTTCGAACGGTCCTCGCATTCCCGAATGTATCATCTACCCGCTCTTTTTCAATGAGGACTTCAAGCTGCCTTAACGCTTCGTCTGTGAAGAAAAAGTCATTTTCAATTGCTACGCTTTGGGCAATCTCAAGAAGCTCATCCATCTGATAATCCGGAAGCTGAATCATATTTTGTTCAGGAAAACGGCTTCTAAGTCCTGGATTGGCCCAGAGAAACTGCCGCATTTCTTCAGGATAGCCTGCTAAAATGATTGCAAATTTCCCTCCGTATTCCTTGCTCGTCATCGCGGAGACGAGTGTATCAATTACCGCCTGCCCGTAATCATTTCCTGTCTGCCCATCTCTTCTTAAACTATAAGCTTCATCTATAAAGAGCACACCGCCGACGGCTTGTTTAATATAGCTCATCGTATTTTCTTCACTTTGACCGACGTAGGACCCGACTAAATGAGAACGGTTCACTTCTACTACTTCTTTTGTTTCAAGAATGCCAAGTTCATAATAAATATTGGCAAGCAGCCGGGCAATCGTCGTTTTCCCTGTTCCAGGGTTTCCTGTTATAATCATGTGCAGCCCGGGTTCATCTACCATCGAAAAACCGTAACTCTTTCGTTGCTGCTGGTATTTTAAGAAATGGTAATACCGCTGAATATAAGCCTTTACATCATACAGGCCGACCATATCCTGAAAAGACTGAAGCGGGTCATGGCCGCCCTGCTCCTTTAGAAGCGCAGGCAGCTTGTCATACAGCTCCTGCTGATCGCTCGTAAGCTGTCTGGTTTGTTCATTAACTTCCTTTACGGGAACGTTCACACGGCGGTGCTCAATCGAACTTTGGGCGTCCTCCAATAACTCTTTTAACTGGCTGAAATGATCATATACCTCTTGATAGAGCTTTAGTCGCCGGCTTACGGCATCCACGGTGCCCGCCAATTCTTCGTTCCATTGCTGCTGGACTCTATCCACTTCTTCATACAAGGCCTGAACCTTCTTCAGTTTCGCTGAGTTATGGTCGGTTTCATGGAGAATCCAGTGCTCAAGAGAGATTGACTTTAAAATCGTATATCCACGCAGAAGCTGGAGAGATTCATATAATTCCTGTACGAGTGGATGGCTGGGATGAAGGCTTCTTGCTTCCTCGATGATCTGATCTGCGATCGCGTCCCGTTTAGGGTGCCGCTTGATCCGGTGAAAAGCGAGTATAACGTAAATGATAGCTTTTTCTTTTGAATTATTAAATTCTGCTGTATTTAATAAGCGTAATGCTTCGATTTCTGATAGTGGAGGCCGTTCATCTAAACTCTTCCACTGTTCTAATCTAGATGTATCCAAAATATCCCGTCCCTTCTTTCATCGTACTATTTTATCATAAACCGTACGGGATGTAGATGAAGTTGTTTGGTCAGACTTCGCTAACTTTTCACTATTAATTAGAGAGGGGGAATCTTCTTTATATTAACCACCTGAACTATGAAGCTGCCTCGCTTTAAGACTTGCCCGCTCATCTTTCTATGAAAATACACTTAAAAAAGCCGTTCCCTGGTAGAGGAACGGCTTTTGTTTAGTCCTGCTGGTTTCTGGCTTCGTCTTTGATTTCCTGGCGCATCGCTTCAATTGATTCTTCTCTTTTTCTATTCTTTCGTTCAATGTCGGCACGGTCTTTTTCATTGGCGAATTCAAGATTTTCGTGTGTCGCTTCAATGTTTTCGATCGTGTTTTGAACGGCTTCCTGTAAACGCTCGACGTTATCCCCGCGATTATCTGGATTAGGCTTTCTTTGATCCATTACAATCCCTCCTAAATATCTGCATACAAGATTAGGATGTGATGGTATCCCTTTCTCTATTCATAAGTCACCTTTTAACAATAACTCCATAAAAAAATCCCTTCGCTCAGGAAGGAATTTTTTTAATCCGCTCATGATGTCTTTGATCGATACGTTCATCAATCTGCTCCATAAGTTTTTGATCCTGCATAATCTGCTCAATATTTTGCTGCACTCGTTCCTGGAAGCTGACTTTATGGTTATTACGCATAGGAAACTCCTCCTTTTATGAATAAAGGATTTCCAATTGTGTGAATAATTATACTTTATTTCAAAGCCTCTTTCATTTCAACCATAAAATCATATGTCATCGGTCCCACTTTATGCGGCTGCTGGATCCTGCCGTCCGTACCGATAAAGTACGTGGTCGGAATGGAGATTACGTGGTAAGCATCATTTGCTTCAAGCTGATAATCCATCCAGACATCAAAGGTATATTTGTTATTAGTGACATATTTATATACATCTTCAGGCTCATTTTCACTGCCTGTTACATTAACAGCGATTATTTCAACCTCATCGCCGTATTCTTTGTGAAACTTCTCCATTTCCGGCATTTCTTCTTTACAAGGCGGACACCATGTGGCCCAGAAGTTTAAAATTACTTTTTTTCCTCTAAGATCAGAGAGCTTCGCCGTCTCACCTTCCATGGTCTCTAGCTCCACATCCGGTGCTCGATCTCCTATAGTCAGTCCTTCTTCAGCATTTGGAGGAGTAATAGCGGTGCCCTCCTGATCAGGGTTGCCGGAGACGTTATATTCCGGCAGTTTATCCGATGTTTCTTCTTTGGGTTTTACTTCCCACACAATAAGCCCGATAAGTACAAGCAGCACTAAAGCTGCCGATATTTGTTTGATCAATTATGTTCATCCTTTACTGGCTGTTTTATCTACTTCGGGACAGCCCATACCTATACCTATACAAATAAATTAAAAGATATGATAAGCTTTCCCCTTCTCTTTAGAGTAGCCGGCTCTTTTTATGATGTAAAGGTTAATTAATGAAAGTTCGTACAAATGTAAGAAACCTGCTGTCCTTAGAAAGAACAGCAGGTCTCAAAAAGCTTTATTAATTTGTCAGCTTATTACGAAGTACCATGCGAAGGATACCGCCGTGACGATAGTAATCAACTTCAACTTCACTATCAAAACGAGCGATAACTTCAAATTCCTTCTTCGTTCCATCTTCAGCTGTAGCCGTTACTTTTACCAAATCATGAGGCTTCACAGACTCATCAATTTGAACGTCAAGAGCTTCGCGGCCAGTTAAACCAAGAGATTCGATTGTATCTCCTTCTTTAAACTGAAGCGGAAGAACACCCATCATGACAAGGTTTGAACGGTGGATACGCTCGAAACTTTGGGCGATAACTGTTTTAATCCCAAGAAGGTCAGTACCTTTTGCTGCCCAGTCACGGGAGCTTCCCATTCCGTAATCATCACCGGCAATGACAGCAAGCGGAGTGTTATCCTCTTTATACTTCATAGCAGCTGTATAAATAGGCATCACTTCTTCTGTCGGCCAGTAAGTTGTATATCCGCCTTCAGTACCCTGGGCTAACTGGTTACGAATACGGATATTGGCGAAAGTACCTCTCATCATAACTTCGTGGTTACCACGGCGGGAACCGTAAGAGTTAAAGTTACGCGGAGATACGTTATTAGCTTGCAGGTATTCACCAGCAGGCATATCTTTAGGAATCGCACCAGCTGGGGAAATGTGGTCTGTTGTTATAGAATCCCCGAACTTACCAATCACGCGCATTCCGTTAAGCGGCTTAACGGTTTCCGGATCCGGCGATAACCCTTCGAAGAATGGAGGGTTTTGAATATATGTGGAATCTTCGTTCCAGTCATATAAAGGTTCGTCTGTTGTATCGATTTCATTCCACTTCTCATTGGAATTAAATACGTTTTCATACTCTTTACGGAAGATTTCCGGCGTGACCACGCGAGCCACTTCTTGCTTAATCTCTTCCTGTGTCGGCCAGATGTCCTCAAAGTAAACAGGTTTTCCATCTGTGTTTGTCCCGACAGGATCTTTCTTAAGATCAATATCAACCGTCCCTGCAAGTGCGTAAGCAACAACAAGCGGCGGAGAAGCTAAGTAGTTGGCCTTCACAAGCGGGTGAATACGGCCTTCAAAGTTACGGTTACCAGAAAGTACAGATGATGCTGTTAAGTCGCTGTCAGCAATTGCTTTCTCGATTTCCGGAAGCAGCGGACCGGAGTTCCCGATACAAGTTGTACAGCCATAACCTACAAGGTTAAATCCAAGCTTATCTAAATAAGTATTAAGGCCGGAATCCTCAAGGTAGCGTGTTACAACCTTAGAACCTGGAGCTAAAGAAGTCTTCACGTAATCAGGCACATCAAGACCTAATTCTACCGCTTTTTTAGCGACAAGACCTGCACCTAACATTACGTGTGGGTTAGAAGTGTTCGTACAAGAAGTAATGGCGGCGATAGCAAGCGCACCAGTCTTCATCACGGACTTTTTGCCGTTAGCGAATTCAACTTCTACTTCTTTATCGAATTCTTTCTTATCAAGGCCAAAGCCGTGGTTTCCAGCTGGTCCAGTGATCGCCTTTTCAAAGGATTCCTTCATTTTAGATAGAGGAATTAAATCCTGCGGACGCTTAGGTCCAGATAGGTTCGGTTCAAGATCATCAAGTTCAATTTCAACAAGCTTAGTGAACTCAGGATCTTCAAGGGATGGATCATACCAAAGATTGTTCTCTTTACAGTATTTCTCAACAAGCTGAATGTGATCTTCACTGCGTCCTGTCAGGCGCAGGTACTCAAGGGATTCTCCATCGACTGGGAAGAAACCGCAAGTTGCCCCGTATTCAGGAGCCATGTTAGAAATCGTCGCACGATCAGCAAGCGGCATTTCCTGAAGTCCAGGTCCGAAGAATTCAACAAACTTCCCTACAACATTTTGTTCTCTCAGCTTTTGAGTAACTTTTAAAGCTAAGTCAGTAGCTGTTGTGCCCTGCGGGAAGCTTCCGTTTAATTTAACACCAATTACTTCAGGTGCCGGGAAATAGGAAGGCTGGCCTAACATGCCTGCTTCTGCTTCAATTCCTCCAACACCCCAGCCTAATATACCAAGGCCGTTGATCATCGTCGTATGTGAGTCAGTACCTACAAGGGTGTCAGGATAAGTATCATAATTTCCTTCGTCATTCTCAACAGAGTGAACGACGTTTGCAATGTATTCAAGGTTTACCTGGTGCACAATACCTGTAGCTGGCGGAACCGCACGGTAGTTATCAAATGCTTTCTGTGCCCAGTGAAGGAACTCGTAGCGCTCCTGGTTACGTTCAAATTCAAGCTCCATGTTAATATTCAGTGAATCCGGTGTTCCGTACTTATCAACCTGAACAGAGTGGTCGATAACAAGATCAACCGGTACTTCAGGATTGATTTTTTCCGGACTTCCCCCAAGATCTACCATTGCCTTTCTTAGTGAAGCAAGGTCTACAACCGCTGGAACCCCAGTGAAATCCTGCAAAATTACACGAGAAGGTTTAAATGGAACATCTTCTCTTTTAGAATTACCAGTTCCCCAGTTTGCTAGACTCTCTACATGTTCGTCTTTGATAACTCGTCCATCATGCTGACGAATCAGAGATTCAAGCAAGATTCGGATAGAGAAAGGCAGGCGGGAAATCTTACCATGTCCTGCATCTTCTAAGGCTTTTAAATCGTAATAGTTGTACGTCTGGCCATTTAGGTCAAACTGTTTGCGTGCATTAAATGCATTGCTAGCCATATTTCCTTTTACCCCCTCATCAAAATTAAAATGGCGATGCCTCTTAACGGCTTCCCCATTCCCCAATGGTTCATTTGCTTTCTTTCAACAAGTCCACAAATTATGCACCCTTTATTGTATATGAAAACGATTCATTAGTAAAATATTTAAGCAATATTTTTTGTATTTCGACAGTTTAACTGTTGAAATTTGCCGAGTGTCAGATCGTTCTTGTCATTCATATCGGAACCTCTTATAATGAAAACAGAGAACGCACAAGGAAAAGAGTGATTATATGTCAGGCGGCTTTGCGCTATTTATCATTGGATGGATAGTAATCATGATCACCTTAATGGCCATCGGCGGCTTCTTTATGTTCCGTAAATTTCTTAAAAGGATGCCGAAAGAAGATGGACGGTCTGCTATTGATTGGGAAGAATATTATATTGAGAAAACCTTGCACATGTGGAAGCCTGAGCAAAAGGAATTACTAGAAGAGCTTGTTTCACCTGTTCCAGAGCTGTTTCGTGATGTGGCTAAACAAAAAATTGCAGGGCGGATTGGACAGGTAGCCTTAGAACAAAAAAGCTCAAAAATAACCGAAGAGATTATTATAGAAGGCTATATTTTAGCTACGCCTAAACGAGATCATAAATTTCTTATTAAGAAGCTCGAAGAAAAGCAAATTGATATAACGCCCTATCAGCCATTATTTGACCGATAATAATCTATTAAACACTCACCAGCTTGTAGAGAATCCTCAGGTTTTTCTACAAGTTTTTTTATACTTTTTCATACCACTCGCTTTTAAGCGGCCACACTCGAAGTAATGTCGTTCGATTCTGGCACACAACGTGCCGAACTTAATCGAACTTCCTCCTGTTTATCAAAGCCTCCTTGCGAAAAAACCACGCTGCGAGATCTCGGATCATTAGGGAACTCTGCAGTATTCGCTACTGCAGAGTTCCCTAAAAAAAGTCCACCCCTCAAAGCATACACTGCCTAGTTAGGGGGACTTCTTTTTCCTGTTACGGGTAAGGTACACCTTTTCACAAGAGATCTATAGCGTTCTTTTCATGTAAAAAATTACATCAAGGTAGGGTTCCAATGGAATAGGACAGTAATAAAAAAGAGCTGTGTCTTCAAAAGACACAGCTCTTTTTGTTATGAGAGAGACTTTTCCAGCCGCAAATACTGCCGCAGCATCGCAAGTCTCCACGTTAAGATCATACCAAGTGCGAGCAGGAAAAACATCCCGCTTGTTTCACCAAAAGAAATAGAGCTTCCAATAATGATTTTTAGAATAATCCGCAGTATGAGCAGCCCAAACAATATAAATACGAAAGCGCGTGATGGTTTTAAGTATATGTTCCCTTCTCTGACTTCAAACTTTGAAGAACGAATCAGAAAAAAAGAGAAAATCGCTCCTATCGTTACCGCTTCGAGTACCTGGCTCCATTCTACACGGAACACTGGAAAGACAAACATCAGAGCCCCGGTGCTCATAAATAAAGGCGGCAATATAATTTTCTTTACACTGGCCGGCCGCTTTGCTGCTCTCATTCGAACAAAAATCATCGCTGTGGCCATGAAAGCCGCAGCAACCGAGCTTGCAATAATCCAAAACATAAGGTTCACTCTTTCATACTTTTACATTCAGTCCGCTTGGGCACTGGTGTCGCTTGAAGCGGTTAAAATGATTGTCATTGTAATTCCGATACAAGTTAAATATACGCCCAAGTCAAAAATCATCGCTGTGGCAAGCTCCGTTCTACCTAAAATAGGCAGTTGGAAATAGCCAAAGCTGTGAGATAAAAAAGGCGCATTAAAAAGGAAAGCTCCAATCCCTGATCCTGCGGCAATAATTAATCCAGCAAAAACCATTTGCATGTAGTCAATAGGAATGATCTTTTTCATTACATTCTCTCCGTACGCCATATACATAAGGATTAATGCAGCCGCTCCTGTAAGACCTCCGATAAACCCTCCACCCGGCTTGTTATGGCCGGCAAAAAATAAGTAGATAGAGAATCCCATTAAAATAAACGCGATTAGGGCAGTCATTGTTCGTAAAATTAAGTCATTTGATTCTTTCATAAAAAAAAGCTCCTTTTTTCCTAATCAATAGTTTCATCATAATATAAATTCAAGAGAAAATCCACGACTTAAAACCCTTGAAAATTAAAGAGACCGGCTAAATACGACGTAAGCTTCGTCATCCAGTCAAAATACAGGGCAATTCCAAGCGCAATCATGATATAACCGCCGGATTTCACTATAGCAGCACTGTGGCGTTTGATCCAGCCAAGCTTCCCAATAAAGAAAGAAAGAATTAAAAACGGCAGAGAGAACCCTAAAGAGTAGGCGACCATCATCACTAGAAATAGCTGCGGCTGCTCAGCACCTAAAACAATAACAGCTGAAAGAATGGGTCCTGTACAAGGTGTCCATCCAAGGGAGAAGGCTAAACCGATGAGAAATGAGCCGAAATAGCCAGATGGACGGTTTTTAAAGGCAATCTTTCGGTCCTTCATTAAAAAGTTGAAGTTAAACACTCCGATGATGACAAAACCGAAAAAGATAATCAATACGGCTCCAAGACGGCGGATAATATCATCATACTGCACGAGAAACTGTGCAAAGAAAGAACCTGAGAACCCCATAATTAAGAAAATCGTTGAAAACCCTATTAAAAACAGGATGGTATGTAACAGGCTCCGCCTTTTCAGCATCCCATTATCCTCTTTTAATTCACTGACACTCATCCCGGTAATATAGGAAAGAAAAGCCGGGTACAGCGGCAGGACGCATGGGGAAATAAAAGAAAGAAACCCTGCCCCAAAGGCTAAAAATACGTTAACGTCTGTCATATTATTATGTCCCCTATCATTAGTTTCGACCCTATTGTATCAAACACCGCCGTAAAAAACGATCAATGAACTGTGAACATCTGGCGACTATTATAATTTCCATATAAAAAGCCTTTACTGCTTTTAATGACAGTAAAGGCTTGCCTATGATTGCTATTTCATTTGGTTGTTCATCGCACGCATCATTTGATTGATCTTCTTCTGTGACGGCTTTTGTCCCATTTGCATCATCAAAGTACGCAGCATTTGCTCATTAATAGGCGGGTTCTTTTTCAAATAATTCATCATGTACCTTCTAGCGATGAAAAAGCCTAAGGCTACTCCACCTACAAGCGCTAATAGAGCAATGATGATGACCCATACGATACCCAAAGTCATATCAACGTCTTCCTCCTTCGTGTTGTCTCCCATAACAGTATAGTAAAAGACCTTGATGAATACAACAGGCTTTTACGATAACAGACGCTGACGTATAAAAGGGGAAATCCATCCGTAATGCTCGCCGCTTTCTTCTACGATAAAAAACGATTGATCACACATTCTTAACGGTTGAAATAAAACCCGTTCCGCTTGCCAGAGGCTGTCACACTGAAATAGACAACAGCATTTCTTATCTTCTAGTATATCATAATTCCTTAAACAATCGAATAATTGACTATTTAAATTTGAATGGCTGCTATGGATTTTTTTCAGCCAGTCTAAAAACGAGAAATGGTTCGTGATGTAGTCTAGTTGCTGTTTGTAAATATGAGAATGAGGAAAGTCGCTGCATTCCTCAAAAAATCTCTTCAATATATCTACCTTATAATAGTAGTGTTCGGTTACTTCTCTTTTTATAGCATAGACTGCAAATTGCATATAACCAATCCTCCTTGCAAGTATTATAGCGAGCAAGGAAGGATAAGTTTGTCACTTTTTGTCACTGAATTTAGAGTACTTTTGTCATATTTTCAATTATGTAAAAGATGCTGCTGCCCTTAGGCAGCAGCTATTCTCTCTATTATCCCATTAAGCTTTCAGCATGCTTAACGACATTCTCTACGTTGAAACCGTATTTCTCAATGACTTCGTCTCCAGGAGCAGAAGCACCAAATGTATCAATGCCGATTACAGCTCCATCAAGTCCTACATAACGTTCCCAGCCAAAGGACGCTCCCATTTCAATAGCAAGACGCCGTCTTACGTCTGATGGAAGTACACTTTCTTTATAATCTGAATCCTGTGCTTCGAATCGATCGAAGGAAGGAACACTTACGACACGGACGTCATAGCCTTTTGTTTTAAGCTCTTCCTGTGCGCGTACGGCAAGCTGTACTTCAGAACCTGATGCAAGAAGGATACCATCAGGCGTGCTCTTATCAGAATCACTTAGAATATAAGCGCCTCGCTTCACACCTTCATAGCTTGTACCTTCTAAAGTAGGAAGACCTTGGCGAGTTAAGACAAGTGCAGTCGGTGTTGTGTTGGACTCAAGAGCCAGTCTCCACGCAGCGCTTGTTTCGTTTCCGTCAGCCGGGCGCATAACCGAAAGATTCGGCATTGCTCTTAGAGAAGCCAGCTGTTCTACAGGCTCGTGTGTAGGACCATCTTCACCAACAGCAACAGAATCGTGTGTTAATACATAATTAACCGGCAGATTCATCAGCGCTGATAAACGAAGAGCCGGACGAAGATAGTCGCTGAATACGAAGAACGTACCGCCATAAACTTTTAAACCGCCGTGAAGCGCCATACCGTTTAGTGCAGCAGCCATTGCAAATTCACGAACCCCAAACCAGATGTTTCGGCCAGCATAATTCTTGCGGGAGAAGTCGTCTTCATCTTTTACAGCCGTTTTGTTGGATCCGGCAAGGTCTGCACTTCCGCCGAAGAAATAAGGAATCTTCTGTGATAGTGCATTAATCGCTTCACCTGAAGATGCTCGAGTTGCCAGTTTGTCTTCACCGACTGTGTATGCAGGAAGTTCTTTATCCCATCCTTCAGGAAGACGTCCGTCCATCGCTGCTTCAAGCTCACCGGCAAGCTCTGGGTAGGATTCTTTATATTGTTTAAACAGGTCGTTCCACTCCTGCTCCTTCTTCTCGCCATTAGCCTGAACTTTATCTTTAAAGTCCTGATATACTTCTTCAGGCACATGGAAAGGCTCGTCGTGGCCCCACTTATAGTATTCCTTCGCTGCAGTTGCCTCTTCTTCCCCTAGCGGAGCACCGTGAGAAGCTGATTTACCAGATTTATTCGGTGAACCATAACCGATGATCGTCTTCACTTCGATCATTGTCGGCTGGTCTGTATTCATTTTTGCCTGTTCAATCGCTTTAGCAATACTGTCTGTATCTGTTCCGTCTTCTACACGGATTACCTGCCAGCCATAAGCTTCATAACGCTTTTCAACGCTTTCGCTGAAGGAACGGTCAAGATCCCCGTCTAAAGAGATATCATTGGAGTCATAAAGAACAACGAGTTTTCCTAAGCCTAAGTGTCCGGCTAATGAAGCAGATTCCTGAGAAACACCTTCCATTAAGTCACCATCACCGCAGATTGCAAAAGTATAATGATCGACAACATTGTAATCATCACGATTGTATTTAGCCCCAAGGTGAGCTTCGGCCATAGCCATACCTGCAGCCATAGCAAGACCCTGACCTAAAGGTCCTGTCGTCGCTTCCACCCCATCCGTGTGACCGAATTCAGGGTGTCCAGGTGTTTTAGAATCCCACCGACGGAAATTCTTAAGATCTTCAATAGTTACCTTATATCCTGATAAGTGAAGCAGGCTGTATAGAAGCATAGAGCCGTGCCCCGCTGAAAGTACAAATCGGTCACGGTTAAACCAATTAGAGTTTTTCGGATTATGATTCATGAACTGTGTCCACAAAGTATAAGCCATAGGTGCGGCACCCATCGGCATCCCCGGGTGTCCAGAGTTTGCTTTTTCTACCGCATCAATGGTAAGAGTTCTAATCGTATTAATCGAAGTTTGTGCAAGGCTGTTTGCCATTTGTTTAGTTCCCCTTTCTGGTTTCGTATGTAACAAGTATTATCCTATAATGAAAAACCGCTTGTGACAAGCAATGTTACCGAAAACTCGCGAATTTATGCATTTTTCTAACAAAAATTCTCAAATCCACCAGGAAATAATAAAAATTCCGCACCTCATCAAGGTGCGGATGATTTAGGGTTTAGTGTTTCTTTTCTTTTTCCTGCATGTCTTTCAGTTTTTGAGGGGTTACATCTTTGCCGTTAGGGTCAACGATTTTCATCCCTTTTAACTGATTTTTAAAAGACTTTCGTACATTTTTTAAATATTCTTGACGAAGGTCCTGCTGTTCCTTTTTCTCAGCTTCGGTTAATCCCTTATCTTTTGATTTATGAGAAAGCTCGTTAATACGCTCCAGCTTTTCATTCGTAAGCATGCGCCATTCTCCTCCTTTATAGGATCAAATGAAAAAGACAAGAAGCTTTCTTCTTAAGCCTCTTGTCCTCCTTATTTTAACGGTTTTCTTTATCGTTTTCAAGCGAGATAAACTCTTGATACCTGCGGTGCACGGTGGCTTTTGAAACATTATACCCGAGCCCCCTCAAAGTGGCTGCTATTTCATGGAAAGTAAGCTTGTTTTTTTTAAGCCTGACTACTTCCTCGACCGGAAATTCCAGCCGCTCCCGTCCAGGCGATAAATGCTGGTTGGACAGGTTTTTCTCAGGAATATACCCTTGTTCAACCGCCCGCTTCATCCCGCGTTTAATTTTCATATTATGTATCTTCCGCTGATACTCTTCAACAATACCGACGATTTGTAAAACCATCGAATCAGACTCCGACATCTGCATTTCCCCATGATCCGTTAACGTAAATATTTTTATGTTAAGTTTATGAAGCTGATGAAACAAAGCTATTTTTGTATTTCCTCGCCCGAGCCTCGTTTCATCCTGAATCATGAGAATATCTGCTTCCTCTCTTGAAAAAGCTTCAAGCAAGCGGAATACTCCTTCTCTCTCAATGTCATATCCGCTCGCCTGTTCAGATATACACTCAATGACTTCTATAGAATACTTCTCAGCCAATGACTCAAGCTCCGCTTTCTGACGAGCCAACGAAGTCACCTGCTCTTCTTTTTCTGTGCTCACCCTGCAATATAGAATCGCCTTCACTTCTTCTCCCTGCCTTACTATATCTATTTATTTGATAAGCGTACTATACACTCGTCACCATAGAATAGTAAAGAAAAGCCAGGCTCGCAATAAATAATAGAATATAAGTGACATCCAGCATAGACATTTTATTAAACATAATACCAACCTCCGATTCGAACTTTTGTTCTTAGAAACATTTGTTCGCTTTTTATAACTTTATTATATACGAACGTTCGTTCTTGTCAATGGTTTTTTTCGAACGCTTGTTTGTATTTTTAAATCTATCATGATAGAATGTATGTAATTAAATCCTATGTTCGAGGTGTATAAATATGAATAAACTTTCTAAAAGGCAGCAGGAAATACTAGATTTCATTAAAGAACAAGTGTTACTTAAAGGTTATCCGCCTTCAGTAAGAGAGATCGGCCAGTCTGTCGGATTAGCATCAAGCTCTACTGTTCACGGGCACTTATCACGATTAGAGAAAAAAGGATTCATCCGCCGCGACCCGACGAAACCTAGAGCCATTGAAGTTATCGAGCTTGAAGAAGAGAATGCCATTCCTAAGAGCGAAGCAGCTTATGCTCCTGTTATTGGTAAAGTTACGGCAGGTTCGCCTATTACAGCGATCGAGAATATCGAAGAATATGTCCCGCTTCCTGACACACTGGCGGGTCCTGAGGACACTACATTTGTTCTTGTCGTTCAAGGAGAAAGTATGATTGAAGCCGGAATTTTAGATGGAGATATGGTAATTGTCAGACAGCAGACAACAGCTAACAATGGAGATATAGTTGTCGCAATGACAGAAGATGAAGAAGCAACGGTAAAGCGTTTCTTTAAAGAAAGTAATCATATCCGCCTACAGCCGGAGAATGCCACAATGGATCCCATTATCTTGAATGATGTGAGTATTTTAGGTAAAGTCGTAGGTTTATATCGGACGGTGCATTAAGTTTAAAAGATTCCCTTTCACTACTTGCAGAAGGGAATCTCAGGCTGTCGAGAAAGTTCTCGACAGCCCTATTTTTTTGGTCTTTTTCAAAAATTTGATCTCTTTATGCCCTGAAGATAGATTTCTTTGGAAAAGGTGATTCCTTTGTTCCAATTAAGAAATGATCGGCAGATTGAAATGGAAATGGTAACGTTAGAAGGGCTTGTGCCCGAAGACCAGATTGATCAATACATAGATTTCTCCTTTACCTAGAAAAAGTACGTCCGTTTTATTCAGAAGACAATGGTCGTCCATCTCTTGATCCTCTTGTGCTATTCAAAATGAGATTCATCGGTTATTTGTACGGCAGCAGTTCCGAGCGTGAGTTAAAAAGACAGATTCAGCCTATGTAGCTTATCGCTGGTTTTTTGGGGTTGAACTTAACTGATCGTAAGTCTCATCACTCCACCATTAGCCTGAACCGTCAAACACGATTTAAAGAAGCTGAATGGTATTACCTATTAGAATGAAGAATTTAAACGCAGGAGGTCGCCATACGCTTTCCCTTCAATTGAAAACCATGCTTTAAATTTGATATGCCGAAAGCCCAGGTTTTCATTTTTTATCAGCTTGTGATTTTGAGTATCCGCAATGCAATACCATAAATACAAAAAGAAGGCATTAGAGGAAAATAGAAAAGATCTGCGTACTCCATTTTTTAAGGGGTACATTTTTATTAAATTAACATGACTAGTGTCAATGACTATAGTCATTGACTTGAATTAATGACTTCAGTCATTTATAATTCAGCTAAGAAGGGCGGGTTATAACAATGAAAAACAAACTTTCCTCACGTCAGAAAAAAGCTCTCCATACTAGAAAATCTCTTGCGGAAAGTGCGGTTAAATTGTTTAAGGAAAAGGGATATGAAAATGTTAACGTCGAAGACATCACACAGCTTGCAAGGACTTCCAAGGGGTCTTTTTATACGTATTTCAAGTCAAAAGATGAGGTAATTTTAGATCACTACATGCAGATTGATGATGCTTACGAAAAAGCATTAACGGAGCAGCCCGACGGCCGGTCAAATGAAGAACAGCTTTTAACCGTCTTACAAGCAGGCTTATTATTTTCTGAGAATCTTGGACATGAATTCTTGTCTATTGTTCTTTCTAATCAGCTTACTGCAAATAACGAGGAATCGTTAATTATAGGTAAAGAAAGAAAACTATATCCAATAACCACTAACATTATTGAACAAGGAAAAACGAGCGGGGAATTCAGATTTTATGGACCTACCGAGGACTTTGTAGAAATGACACTACTATTTTATCGCGGGCTGGTTTTTGAATACTGCCTTATGAAGGATCCGGAAATCAAACTCACCCTCTATGCTGCAGAAAAAATAAGAACCTTTATACGAAAAATGCTGATCAGCTAGCTTTCGCCTTTTTAGAGGAATAAAAAACTGGATGCCTCGGCATCCAGTTTTTTTATTAATACTGCTGAATATATTGTTCGCGTTCCCATGGGTGAACTTGTGTACGGAACATGTCCCATTCGATTTCCTTCGCTTCTACAAAGTGTTCGAACAGGTGCTCACCTAGAGCTTGAACCATAATTTCGTCTTTTTGAAGTTCTTCTAATGCATCATAAAGAGTGGCTGGCAGGTCTTGTACACCGTGAGCCTCACGCTCTTTTTTATTCATCACATAAATGTTGCGGTCTACTGGAGATGGAGCTTCCAGTTTGTTCTCTACCCCGTCAAGTCCCGCTGCAAGCAGTACAGCCATCGCAAGGTACGGGTTAGCGGCAGGGTCAACACTGCGCACTTCGATACGTGTGCTTAGCCCGCGTGAAGTCGGCACACGTACAAGCGGGCTTCGATTCTGGCCGGACCAGGCAACATAACAAGGAGCCTCATAACCAGGAACCAGACGCTTGTAAGAGTTAATTGTAGGGTTCGTTACAGCTGTAAAGTTTGTTGCATGCTTGATGATTCCAGCCGTGAACTGGTAAGCTACCTCTGAAAGCTGCTCTTTTCCATTTTCGTCAAAGAAAGCATTCCCGTCTTCGTTAAATAAGGACATGTTTGCGTGCATTCCTGATCCGTTTACACCGAACAGCGGCTTAGGCATAAATGTCGCGTGAAGTCCGTGCTGACGGGCAATCGTCTTAACGGCAAGCTTAAATGTTTGAATATCATCACAGTGCTTGACCGCATCGGAATATTTAAAATCAATTTCGTGCTGCCCAGGAGCTACTTCGTGGTGGGAAGCTTCAATTTCAAAGCCCATTTCCTCAAGCTCAAGTACAATATCACGACGGCAGTTTTCACCTAAGTCTGTAGGTGCAAGGTCAAAGTATCCGCCTTTATCGTTAAGCTCCATAGACGGCTCGCCTTTTTCATCTAATTTAAACAGGAAAAATTCCGGCTCTGTCCCAATGTTGAATGCGGAGAAGCCAAGCTCTTCCATTTTCTTAAGGTTACGCTTTAAGTTATAACGAGGGCATCCTTCAAAAGGAGTTTTGTCTGGATTATAAATATCACAGATAAAACGGGCTACTTTCCCTTTTTCAGATGACCACGGGAATACAACGAATGTATCCAAGTCTGGTACTAAGTACATATCAGATTCTTCAATTCGAACAAATCCTTCAATGGAAGACCCGTCAAACATCATCATTCCGTCTAATGCCTTGTCTAACTGGCTTACTGGAATTTCTACGTTTTTAATAGTTCCCAGCATGTCAGTAAATTGAAGACGGATAAATTTTACGTTTTCTTCATCAATCTTTTTGAAAATTTCTTCTCTAGTTAATCCCATGTTACTCCTCCTAATTATGATCTAATGAAAGAACCTAGACATTTCTCCTTGTCTTAGACTCATCTTCCCTTGTCTTCCCGCAGTGAGTAATTCATGCTGCAGCATACGGCGAAGTTCGCGGTCTGTCAGTTCGTTATGAACTTCCTCCACGACTTCTTTATCGTATTCCTCATTCTTCGGCTGCTCAGTTATAGAAAGCACTTGCTTAATACCTGCCATATTTACACCTTTTTCGATAAGAGCTTTTATCTCAAGAAGGCGGTCAACATCATTAAAAGAAAACAGGCGGCGGTTGCCCTCCGATCTAGCTGGAGTGACAAGCTTGTGCTGTTCATAATATCTGATTTGCCGAGCAGAAAGATCAGTCAAGGATTGGACAATTCCCATAGGGAACAACGGCATGGAACGACGAATTTGATCACTCATCGACAGCCACCCCCAAAATGAAATTCTACTTTTATTATACGTGAGACCGTTTTAATGTCAACATATGTTACAAAACTTCACATCAAAATTTTCAAAAAATTATCCAGACTTCCTATTCTCTATCTTCCAGTGCCTTGTGCACCGCTTCTGTAACGGCAATTTTGACATGCGCATAGGTTAAGCCACCCTGGACAAAAGCCATATAAGGCGGTCTAATCGGGCCATCTGCTGTTAACTCGAGGCTTGCTCCCTGAACGAACGTACCCGCCGCCATAATGACGTCACTTTCATAGCCCGGCATCGGGCTTGGATATGGAGTTACATGAGAATTGATCGGTGATGAAGCCTGAATCGACTGACAGAATCTTATCATCTGTTCTTTCGTTTGAAAGCTGACGGACTGGATAAGATCTGTCCGTTTATCATTAAATTTAGGTGAGGTTTCAAAACCTAATTCATCAAGCAGTTTAGCTGTGAACACAGCTCCCTTTAACGCTTCCCCGACAACATGCGGAGCCAAAAAGATGCCTTGGTACATTTCCTGCAGCGTATTTAAGCTCGGCCCGGTTTCTTTTCCAAGACCAGGGGCTGTTAAACGGTAGCTGCACTGTTCAATAAGATCGCTCCTTCCGGCAATATAACCACCGACTCTAGCAATTCCTCCGCCCGGGTTTTTAATGAGTGATCCTGCAATCAGGTCAGCTCCGATTTCTACCGGTTCTTTTTCTTCTACAAATTCTCCGTAGCAATTGTCAACAAATATAACAACGTCTTCCCTTACCGATCGTATGTATGTGATGATATCTTCCAACTTATCAATCGTAAATGAAGGCCGGTCGGCATACCCTTTCGAACGCTGGATGGCGACAACTTTCGTTTGAGAATTTATCGCCTCCTCGGTCTTATTTAGGTCTATATCTCCTTGGGACAGGAGAGGAACCGACTGGTACCTGACTCCAAAATCACTAAGAGACCCAGTGTCTTTGCCGCCCGCAGTTCCTATTACTTCTTCAAGCGTATCATAAGGATCACCGGTAATGTATAAGAGCTCTTCCCCAGGGCGAAGCACTCCGAACAAAGCTGTTGTAATCGCGTGGGTGCCGGAAATTAGTTGCGGACGGACAATTGCATCTTCCGCTTTAAAAACCTTCGCATATAAAGCTTCGAGCGCATCTCGTCCATAATCGTCGTATCCGTACCCCGTCGTCGGGTTAAAATGCGAATCGGAAATTTTTAATTCCTGAAAAGCCTGCAGCACTTTCGCCTGGTTTTTTTCCACTTTTGCTGAAATCTGCTTGTGATATGGAGCGATTGTTTCTTCCACGTGTCTAATGATGTCTTCCATAAATCATACTTCCTAACTCATAAGATTTGTTTTTAATGGATGCTTCGGATGAATATAACCTTCAACCTCATATCCTTCTTTTGTTTCATTGAATTGAACTGAAGTAACGATACTTTGCCCCTTCAGCTGTTCTAATTTCTTCCCTTCAGATGCATGAACGAACACTTTGTACACCTGCCAGTCTTCAATAAGCACCTTTTCGATTTTTTCGGCAAGCTTCATAATATCGGCCGGATCTTTTACGCTTACTGTGATGGAAGGGTTTGTCGGCGGTATAAAATCGCCTGTAAGCAAATCCCTCTTATTATACACCGTTAACGTTGGCAGGTGGTCAGCCTGCAGGTCCTTGAGGAGCTGATGAACTGTTTTTTCATACTCGGAATAATCAGGATGGGAGGCGTCTACCATATGCAAAATAAAATCCGCTTCGGTCACTTCTTCAAGTGTTGATCGAAACGAAGCAATCAGCGTTGTCGGCAGGTCCTGAATAAAACCTACAGTATCAGAAACAAGTACTCGGAGCCCAGATGGCAGTCTGATTTGGCGTGTCAGCGGGTCTAAAGTAGCAAAGAGGAGATCCTCTTCAAATGAATCACTGTCTGTCAGACGATTAAAGAACGTCGACTTCCCGGCGTTCGTGTAGCCGACGACAGCAATTTGAAAAGCGAAGTTCTCACCGCGCCTCTTCCGATATTGTTCCCGCTGCTTAACGACCGCCTTTAACCTCCGTTTAATATCATCGATCCTCCTCTGGATATGACGGCGGTCGGTTTCAAGCTTTGTTTCCCCCGGCCCTCTTGTTCCAATTCCGCCGCCTAAACGAGAAAGCGCTGTTCCCTGACCGGTTAAGCGCGGCAGAAGATATTCCAGCTGGGCGAGCTCAACCTGGAGCTTCCCTTCTTTCGTTCTCGCACGGCTCGCAAAAATATCCAATATCAGCTGGCTGCGGTCAATCACTCTGCGCTCCAGCCGGTCACTTATATTCCTGAGCTGTCCAGGAGATAACTCATCGTTAAAAATAACGAGCTGGGCACCTTTCTCATCTGCTTCCTCTTTAATCTCGCCTAACTTTCCTTCCCCTAAATAGGTGGCAGGGTGAATGCGTTCTCTATTTTGAATCGTAATGTTACATACTTCACCACCGGCGGTTTCCGTCAGTGACCGAAGCTCCTCTAAAGAAGAATGAAACCTGTCCTCATCTTCTCTCGGAGCTTTTCTTGCAACGAGAATAACTTGTTCTTTTTCCATAAATGCCACCACCTTTTCACTAAAATAAAAATGACTACTCTTCATCTTATCAAAAAATTAATCAATCAGTCTCCTTACAGCTTAAAATCCGGCGGCTGCAAGAAGACTAAATCCGATTTATCCCATTCCGCCCTGTCTGCTAAACGATAAGCGTGTTTACGTATAGCTTCTTCAATCACATTCCTTACATACCGGGCATTAGAAAAGTTTTTTGGCGGGCACTTGCAGGTTTCCTTTAAGTGCTCGTATAGCTTCCGTTCAGCTTGCGGCGTAAAAGCATAGTCTTTCTCAGCGATCATCACTTTCGCTATACTCGCCAGCTCATCCGCCGAGTAATCCGGAAAAGTGAGCTGCAGCGGAAACCTTGACGCCAGGCCTGGATTAATCTTTAAAAAGTCATCCATTTCTTTTGGATACCCTGCCAGAATGATAATAAGTTCATCGTGGTAATCTTCCATACATTTCACTATTGTATCTATCGCTTCTTTACCAAAATCCTTCTCGCCGCCCCGCGCTAAGGAATAAGCCTCATCAATAAATAATACTCCGCCCCGAGCTTTCATGATTAAATCTTTCGTTTTCTGCGCTGTATGACCGATATATTCACCAACAAGCTCGCTTCGGTCCACTTCGATGAAATGACCTTCTTCCAATACATCGACATTCCTGAACAGCTCCGCCACTTTCCTGGCAACGGTCGTCTTCCCTGTTCCCGGATTTCCTCTAAAGATCATGTGAAGCACTTGAGCATTGTTTTTTAGACCCATTTCCTTACGCTTTTTTTCAATCAGGACTTGGGCGTATATTTCTTTCATCCTCTTTTTGAGATCTTCTAAACCAATAACCGAAGAAAAATAGTTATCAATTACACGAAAAGGCTGGGGTTTGGAAACAGTTTGAGGGTTTTTTTGAGCATTCGCTGTCTTCTGTCCCTCTTGCAGGACGATATTGATCGTTCCCTGGCGTGCTAGTTTGGCCTGCTGACTCACACGAATCCCTCCTTACTTCCATGTATCATACGCAAATACGGAGTTTTTCGTGACAGACGCCCACCGCTTCTGCTTCCAAGAACAAAGGCGCAAGCGCCCTGGTAGACACGAAACGCATAAGCAATCCGCCCTGCGGAAGGGAAGGCCACCTTCCTCCGGCCGTTTTGCTTATGACGCGAGTGTCTGGGGGCTGGAGCTGGATGTCGATCTTTTAAACATATATATCCACAGCTTGGAATTTTATAATTTCCTAGACAATAAAAAAACGAGCGCGAAAAGCGCTCGTTCATTTTAAACTTCTTTATCAAGTGAGACATTTTTTGCAGGGGCAAAAGTAGAAATCGCATGTTTAAAAATGAGCTGCTGCTTCCCGTCGGTTTCTAAAAGTACAGTAAAATTGTCAAAGGCTTTAACAACGCCTCTTAATTGGAAGCCGTTTAGCAAGAACACGGTAATTTGCATGCGATCTTTCCTTAACTGATTTAAATAATTATCCTGGATGTTTACAGACTGAGCCATAGATTTTCCTCCTCTTTTCTATCTATATTAATAACATTCTAGGTTTCTTCGAGCATTCCTGCTAAATCTGTCAATATTTTTTCGATTCTTTCGTTTTTTAAAGCCGGATCCATCATATACCATTTAACGTCCATCTTGTTTTTAAAGTAAGTGAACTGGCGCTTTGCATAACGCCGCGAATTTCTTTTTAACAGTTCAACCGCCCTGCCTAAATCATATTCCCCTTCAAAATAAGGCAGAAATTCTTTATACCCGATCGCTTTCATCGCCTGGCTGTCTGCGAGGCCTTTATTAAAGAGGGAAAGCACTTCATCCTCAAGACCTTGCTGAAGCATTAAATCAACACGGTGGTTAATCCTCTCATACAGGGTTTCACGTTCCATCTCAAGTCCAATCAGTATAGGTTCAAAGGGAGAATCAATAGATTGTTCGCTGTGAAAATCACTGAGCGTTTTACCCGTTGATTCATAAACTTCCAGAGCACGAAATACCCGCCGCTTATTATTTGGGTGGATTTTTTCCGCCTGATCAGGATCGATTTTTGCTAACCGGTCATACAAAGCCTGTATCCCCATTTCTTCCGCTTCTTGTTCAAGGCGTTCTATGATTTGATCGTCTCTTTTCTGGCTGGAAAATTGAAAATCAAATAGTGCTGATTGTATGTAAAGACCTGTTCCCCCAACAATCACCGGCAGCTTCCCGCGCTGTGTCAATTCTTCAATTAAACGATGGACAGCAGACTGAAATTCTGCTGCCGAATAAGATTCATCCGGTTCTTTAATATCTATAAGGTGATGAGGGACTCCCTGCATTTCCTCTGTTGAGACTTTGGCTGTTCCTATATCCATCCCTTTATAGATTTGCATCGAATCTCCGCTGATCACCTCACCATTAAAACGTTTGGCGATTTCAATTCCTAATTCTGATTTTCCTACAGCAGTTGGACCAACGACGCTCACAACTGTGGGTTTCATAAAATACCCCCTTTCCCAGTTTCCATTATACATGAATCGCATAGGAATCATACCTCAGCGCCTTAACTAACGGAAATCGTTACTACTACTAACGGATTCCGTTAATGAAAATCAACAAATTCGTTAGTTTTAATATCGACATTCGTTAGTTTTGTGGTAAAATAAGTTCAGGAGGTGTATGAAGTGGTTCATCAAAGGATAAAGTCATTGCGTAAGAAGCGTCGTTTGACTCAGACGATGCTTGCTGAAAAAGTTGGTGTTTCTGCTCAAGTCGTATCCAACTGGGAGCGACAGTACACGTCACCCGATCTTGAGGACTTATCGAAAATCGCTTACGCCCTTCATACGACCGCAGATTACTTACTAGGTCTAAGTGATGAACAGGAAGACGAAATTAGAGAAATCAAACAGTTTCTTGAGGCAAAAGGATTTGATCGTTCGGTTATTTTTGATAAAAAATCTTGGCTCAGCGTTCAGGCTGAAGAGATTCATCAGATTGAAAACTACTTCCGCTTTCTTCTTCAGCAGAAACAAACATCATAAATATTATTATGTAAATTTAAAAAAAGCATGTTCCTAAGGGAACATGCTTTTTTCTTTCTTCTTTTGTAGTTTTACTGCAGTAAACTATGTGACAAGGCGGAGCGTGCGACCTTCACTTCCAGAGCGATTTCCACTAAATAGTCAAAGAAAACTGGTTTTTACATAACACGTTTAAACATTTTTTCCATTTCATATTCCGAGAAGAAAACAATGATCGGCCGTCCATGTGGACAGGTGAACGGATCGGTTGACTGCCGCAAATCTTCAAGAAGCCGAAACATATCCTCATGATTTAAATAATGATTGGCTTTAATCGACCGCTTGCACGACATAAGAATAGCCGCTTCTTCTCTAAGTTTCTTAAGGTCAATTCGTTCTTCATTGAAAATCTGCTCAATAATTTCCTGGATAACTTCTTCTTCAAAACCTTTTGGAAACCACTGAGGGTGTGCGCGGATAATATAGCTGTTGTCCCCGAAAGGTTCGAAGAATAGCCCCACCCTCTCGAGTTCTTCTTTGTATTCCTCAATTTTCAAAGCTTCCTGATATTGAAGATCGAAGGTCATTGGTACAAGAAGCTCCTGAACTTCATGTTCGACCTCCCCTATTCGGTCTCGGAAGAATTCGTATTTAATCCTTTCCTGAGCCGCGTGCTGATCGACAATATACATCCCCTCTTCATTCTGAGCGAGAATATACGTACCATGGAGCTGTCCGATCGGATACATTACCGGAACTCTTCGCTTCTCTTTTTTAGGCCTATCCACTTCTTCCATTTGACTATAGTCTTCAGAAGTGTTTTCCGCAGCTGGCTGATTGATAACCTCCTGCTGCATTTGTTCAAGAATCTCAGTCTGCTCTTTTTTATAAGAATCAGGCTGCTCCTGCACTATTGGTGAACTCATCGGTTCACGTGTCTGCTTCGGTTCATATAAATCGAACGAACCTTGCGTACTTTTTATTTTTTCAGGTTTCGAAGGCTCATCTGTTACTTGCGGGATCAGCGTTTCTTTTCGAAATGCCCCTTGAATGGTGTCCGATACCAAGTCAAAAAGTTCTTTCTCTTTACTAAACCTGACTTCCAGCTTGGCAGGATGGACGTTTACATCAACAAGAATGGGATCCATATCGATATTTATTACGGAAATCGGACTTTTACCGATCGGAAGCAATGTATGATAGCCTTGTTGAATCGCTTTATTAAGGGCAATGCTCCGTACATAACGGCCGTTCACAATCGTAGAAGTATAACTTCGCGATGCCCGGTAAACTTCCGGCTTAGCAATATAACCTTTGATTGTAAAATCCAAACTCTCAGCTTCTACAGGGATCATTTTTCTTGCAACGTTCATTCCGTAAATCTTCGCAATTACCTGAAGGAGGTCACCCCGTCCATTCGTTCGGAAAAGCTCTTTATCATTATGCTTACAGGAAAATTGAATTTCCGGATGAGCTAACGCCATTCGATTTAAGAGATCTGTAATGTGTCCAAGCTCCGTGTTGATTGTCTTCATATATTTTAAGCGGGCCGGCGTGTTATAAAACAACTCATCAACGGTGATTTCCGTCCCTTTTCTTGCATCGCTTTTTTCACGGTTAATCAGCTTACCGCCTTCAAGCCCAAGCTTAATTCCCGCCTTATCACCTGGTGAAGTCTGCATTGTTAACCGGCTCACTGCCGCAATACTCGCGAGGGCTTCCCCTCTAAACCCGAGCGTACGGACATGAAAGAGATCCTGTTCACCTTTAATTTTACTCGTTGCATGCCTGGAAAAGGATAAAACGGCATCTTCTTCGTCCATGCCATTTCCATTGTCAACGATCCTAATACGCTGCAGTCCTGCTTCATGCAGCTCGATGGAAATCGTAGTACTGCCGGCGTCGATACTGTTTTCGACCAGCTCTTTTACAACAGAAGCCGGCCGCTCCACAACTTCACCAGCAGCAATTTTATTAGCCAGGTGGTCCGGCATCAGCTGGATCAGTCCCATACTCTCCCCTCCCCTCTTCTAGGATTTAAGACTTTTTTGTAAACGATACAGCTCATTCATCGCATCCATTGGTGTCATTTCCATCAGATTTAGATTCTTCAGCTGTTTCTCAAGGCCGCTTGGCTTCACCTCTTGTGTTTCTTTTTCCACAAATAGGCTTAGCTGCTCTTCTTCAACTGCAGCGACTGTCTCTTCCCTTCCGGATTCTAACGTGCTTAATAAATGATTCGCTCTTTGAATCAATGATTCTGGCAGATCAGCCAGCTTAGCGACATGAATACCATAGCTTTCATCAGCCGCTCCTTCTTGAATCTGGTGAAGGAACACGACATTTCCTTCATATTCTTCGGCTCGGACATGAACGTTACGCAGCCGCGGAAGTTCATCTTCAAGAGACGTTAACTCATGATAGTGGGTCGAGAACAAAGTTTTAGCCCCAATCTCTTCATGGATATGTTCCACGATCGCCTGTGCCAGCGCCATGCCGTCGTAGGTGCTCGTCCCTCTGCCGATTTCATCAAGCAGAATTAAACTGTTTTCTGAGGCATGAGTTAACGCATGGTTGGCTTCAAGCATTTCGACCATAAATGTACTCTGGCCGGATACTAAATCATCAGCCGCTCCTATTCTTGTAAAAATTTGATCAAAAATTGGAAGAGAAGCAGATTCACAAGGAACATAACTCCCCATTTGAGCCATAATCGCCGTTAAAGCCAGCTGCCTCATGTACGTACTCTTACCTGACATGTTAGGCCCTGTAATCAGAAGAATATCCATTGATTCATCCATGAAAATATCATTCGGCACAAAAGACTCTTCTTTCATGACCTGCTCCACTACCGGGTGGCGGCCTTCTTTTATATCGACACAGCGATTGTCATTAAAGGATGGCTTTACATAGCGGTGAGTGTCCGCAATATGAGCAAAACCTTGCAGGACGTCAATTTTACTCACTTGCTCCGCTAATACTTGGAGCTTCTGAACGTAAGCTTTCACTTGTTCTCTTACCTGAAGAAACAACTCATATTCAAGCTCCATGCTCTTGTCCTGGGCTTCAAGAATCAAAGCTTCTTTTTCCTTTAATTCGGGTGTAATATAACGTTCCGCATTCGTTAATGTCTGCTTTCTTTCATAGCGTCCTTCTGGAAGGTTCTGTATGTTCGCTTTCGTCACTTCAATATAGTAGCCAAATACACGGTTATAGCCGATCTTTAATGACTTAATGCCCGTCGCCTGGCGTTCCTTGGCTTCAAGCTCAGCGATCCATTTCTTACCGTTTCTTGATGCATCTCTATATTCATCTAATTGAGGGTGGTATCCATCCTGGATCATTCCGCCTTCTTTCAGCGTCAGCGGTGCATCTTCTTTTATACTCTCATCAAGAAGCTGAGCAAGATCAGATAACGGATCAACCGAATTATAAAGGCTCCCTATTGACGGATGATCAAACTGCCGAAGGGTTTCAAGCAGGTTTGGTATTGATGTTAAAGAGGCTTTCAATTGAATAAGGTCGCGGGCATTTACATTACCGAAGGCTACACGGCCGGCCAGCCGCTCAAGATCATAAACGGATTTCAGCTGCTCTCTTACCGTTTCCCGCTCCAAAAACTGATCGAGCATTCCTTCAACCTGCTCATGTCTTTTCGTAATCTCCTCTTGTGAAAGCAGCGGGCGCTCCATCCATTTTTTCAGCGTCCGTGAACCCATAGCGGTAATCGTCTGATCAAGAATGGATAAAAGACTTCCTTTCTTCCCCTGTTTTCTCATCGTTTCCATCAGTTCCAGGTTCCGCTTAGAATACATATCAAGAGACATATATTTTTTTAGTTCAATCGGTACAACAGGACGGAGGTGGTCAAGCGACCGTTTTTGGGTCTGTTGAATATAATTAAATAACCTTCCAAATCCGGTGATGGATTTTTCCGAGTGGATATTTACGAGCAGGCCTTCAAAAGAATCATCAATCTTAGTTTCCGTTCCAAACGATATCGTATAATTTAACCGCTCTTTGAGCATTAATTGCTTGGCTTCGTCTAAGCCGGGGTCGATAACAACTTCTTTGACGGGACGGTTAAACAGTTCACTGAGCACTGCATCAAACCCGTCGGTGATTAAAGCAATACTGTTTTCACCTGTCGTTAAATCATTGTAGCTGACCGTATAGGTCCCATCATTAAAGTGACTGATTGATGCTAAATAATTATTTTCTTTTTCGTCCAGCATCGTTCCTTCCATCACCGTGCCTGGAGTAATGAGCTGTACGACTTCACGTTTCACTACACCTTTGGCAGATTTGGGGTCTTCCACCTGTTCACATATCGCGACTTTAAATCCTTTTTCGATCAGCTGTTTTATGTAATTTTCCGAGGAATGGTAAGGGACTCCGCACATCGGAATACGGTCTTCTCCGCCGCCATCCCGGCTCGTTAATGTAATTTCAAGCTCTTTCGATGCACGTAACGCATCTTCAAAGAACATTTCATAAAAATCTCCTAATCTAAAAAACAGAAAAGCATCTTTGTGCTGGGCTTTTATTTTCAAATATTGCTGCATCATCGGTGTGTATTGTGCCATGCTATTAATCCTCCAAAACGTCCTTAATTAGATTCTGTCCCAATGCAGGGTAAAGATGGAATCCGCTCCCTTTTGAGCGGACGAACCGACGAGTATTCTCGCTGTGGGGTCTCGCCTGGCTCGTTTTTTCTGCAGGAGTGTCGCTTCCTCCCTCTTTTCCATAACATATAACATAAAAAAACAGATCCTATAATAAAGAAAAAGCGCAGGATTCGCGCTTTTTCTCGTTCTTATGATAAATCTATTATAGCATAATCTTAGGGCTTGAATGAATATCAGAACTTTTAAAAAAAGAATGCCCCGCTGAACCAGCAAGGACATAACCTTTACTTCTTATGATTGTGACTGCTGCTACTGCTGCTGCTAGGCAAAAACTCAGTTTCAATAGCGTTGAAGTCATCGGATGATAAATCAAAATCATAATCACAATCATCATCACAGCCGTTCGGGTCCACTTTTACACAAAGTTTGGTTTCCCCAATGACATCAACTTGGAATTCTCTCTCAACTTCTACAACGATTTTTTGTCCCTGGGCGGCAATTTTACACTCTAAGCAGTTTGGCTGCTGCACAGCTTTCGCAACGACCTCTAAGTCATCGTTAATGCAGTTGTCGTCTTTGATTACTAATGGTACATGATCGCAGTAGCTCACACGCTCCGTCACAACTTCCGTTTTGGTATTGTCGTTATAAGAATACCAGACGTTGATATCATAGCTGCCGGACACTTCTACACAGTCGCCTTTTTTCTTAGCGTTGTAGATATGGTTGATAACCCAGCAGCCTAGAATACTAGTGGGACGGTGGGAAGGACTTATCGTGTGGGTTGCTTCAGTGAACTTCTTACCTTTACCACAGACAGCTTTTGTAATAATCTCCCGATATTCTCGTTCGAAAAATGACATAGGAAACACTCCTCCTTATTCTACCACTCATCCTATGCGGAATTGGGCAAATGGTGAATATATTCTCGATGACTTCTAAGGACGTTTGTATTCCATTCTATGCACCAGCCTATAAAATTGTACAAAAAAATCCGTTAGATAAAATGTTATCTAACGGATTCCTTGGTTTAATAGCTACAAGCGCCATTACTTTTTTTTGAACCAGTCTCGCCGCTGAGCACATCTCCGCCTGTAGAACGAATAATTTCGTTCGTAACTTCACGGGAAATCGTACTTGAAATCATTTGTAAAATATCGTTTATGAGCACCTGAGTATCTTTAAATTCAGAAACTACCGGAATCGCATCTAACTCATTCTGCAGACGATCGATCTCTTTTTCAATTCTTTCTAGTGCTTCGGTTTTTCCATAAGCCTGAAAGTTAACGGCCTGCTTCTGAAGCGCCTTGATTTTCTTAATATGAGACTGGACCTTTTGATTTTCATTTAACTTCGCTTCAAGCTTCTTAAAACGGTCGATTTCTTCAATTTCAGAAATCATTTTTGCCAGCTTATGAGCTTCATCTACTACTTGTTTTCTCGTATATTGAGCCATTATGATTTCACCTCTATCGTTTCTTCAACCATTTCCCCGTTTAGAGACCAGGTTTTAGCTTCTGTAATTTTTACCTTTACCAGCTGGCCGATGGAAGAACGCGGTCCTCTGAAATTAACCATTTTATTTCTCTTCGTATAGCCGGCAAGAACATCTTTATTTTTTTTACTTTCCCCTTCGACTAATACTTCTACGACTTCACCCTCATATTTCTTCATGGAGTCAGCAGCCTGCTGATTGACGATCTTATTCAAGCGCTGGAGTCTTTCTTTTTTCACTTCCATGGAAACATTATCACTCATGCGGGCCGCAGGAGTACCATCACGAGGTGAATAAATAAACGTATAAGCCGCTTCGAATCCTACTTCTTCTACAAGAGACAGAGTATCCTCAAACTGTTCTTCTGTTTCATTCGGGAAGCCGACGATGATATCTGTCGTAAGAGTCGCCTCCGGCATCGCGGTACGAATTTTCTTCACTAGTTTTAAGTATTCTTCACGCGAATATTTACGCCCCATAATTTTTAATATATCGGAGTTTCCCGATTGGACAGGCAAATGAATATGATCCAGCATGTTACCGCCTTTAGACAGCACTTCGATTAAACGATCATCAAAGTCGCGGGGATGTGAAGTCGTAAATCGCACCCTTGGAATATCAATGGCTCGTAATTCATCCATTAAATCTCCTAATCCGTAATCGATATCAAGATCTTTTCCATAAGCGTTTACATTTTGACCCAGTAATGTGACTTCTTTATACCCTTGAGCGGCCAGATGGCGTACTTCTTGAATAATATCTTCAGGCAGGCGGCTTCGTTCCTTCCCTCGTGTATATGGGACGATACAGTACGTACAGAACTTATCACAGCCGTACATGATATTAACCCAGCCTTTAATTTTTCCTTTACGGGATCGTGGAAGGTTTTCAATAATGTCCCCTTCTTTAGACCATACATCAATAACCATTTCTTTTCCGAACATCGCTTCTTTGACAAGCTGCGGCAGACGGTGGATATTGTGCGTACCGAAAATTAAATCAATGAACGGGTGTTTTTTCAAAATGCGGTTAACAACTGATTCTTCCTGGGACATACATCCGCAGACCCCAATGATAAGATCAGGATTCTCAAGTTTTAACGGCTTTAAGTGACCGATTTCACCGAATACTTTATTTTCCGCATTTTCACGGATTGCACATGTATTCAGCAGAATAATATCGGCTTCTTTAGTATCTGTTGTTGACTCATATCCCATTTCTTCAAAAATACCCGCCATGATTTCCGTATCATGCTCGTTCATCTGGCAGCCATACGTGCGAATCATGTATTTACGGCCTTTCCCTACTCCATCCATATCTTCAGGTATTTTAAAGTCGTAGTGAATCTTAACATCTTCCTTACGACGGCGCTGAGCTTTTCTTAAAGATGGAGGCTGATAGGTTGTCTCAAAATATTTCATAAAGTCTTCGCTTGTTTTTTCTTTAATTCGCTTTAGATTGTCCTCATCGGATTTTACGTCCGCTGGCTTCTCCTGGCGAATTTGTGACATCTCTTTTCGCTGTTGTTCGTTCATTGCGATCTCCTTTCAGACAGAGCTTGTAACTGTCTTATTATATCAGTATTTGACATACTTTTTAAGAGGTAGACATTAAATTGTTAATCTCTATAAAAAACCACAATGAAAGAAAATCATTGTGGTTCTTTACGATTAGATAATATTCAGCTTTTTGCCTACTTTTTTAAAGGCACTTAAAGCTTCCTGCAGTTCTTCTTTGGAATGTTCCGCCGTTACGATGGTCCGAATTCTTCCTTTTCCACGCTGAACGGTCGGGAAGACGATTCCTTGCGCAAAGACACCTTCTTCAAACAATTCATCAGAGAATTTATGAGTAAGCGCGTCATCACCGATCATTACAGGAGTAACAGGAGTCTCGCTGATTCCTGTATCAAACCCTAACTCCTCCAGCCCTTCTTTAAAGAACTTCGTGTTATCCCAAAGCTTATCGATCAGCTCAGGCTCATCGAGCAGGACATCGATCGCAGCATCGTTCGCTGCAGTTACAGCAGGCGGATGTGAAGTACTGAATAGGAAAGGACGGCCTTTATGGATTAAGTACTCACGAAGCGTCTGCGTACTCGCCACATAACCGCCGAGCACACCAATCGCTTTACTTAATGTCCCAACCTGGATATGCACACGTCCATCCAATCCGAAGTGATTGACCGTACCGCGCCCGTTTTCTCCAAGCACACCGCTGGCATGAGCATCATCAACCATAACAAGCGCTCCATACTTTTCAGCAAGCTCAACGATCTGTGGAAGCGGAGCGATGTTTCCATCCATAGAAAAGACGCCGTCCGTTACGATCAGCTTGGTACGATAGTCGGAGCTTTCTTTTAACGCCTGCTCTAAGGAATCCATATCCACGTGCTTGTAAATTTTACGGCCGGCTTTCGTTAAACGGATTCCATCAATAATGGAAGCATGGTTTAACTCATCGGAAATCACGACATCCTGATTAGTTAAGATGGAAGATAAGATTCCTTGGTTTGTTGTAAAACCGGATTGGAATACAAGTGCTGCTTCTGTATGTTTAAATTTGGCAAGCTTTTTCTCGAAGTCTTCATGCATTTGCAGCGTTCCGGCAATCGTACGAACAGATCCTGTTCCAACACCGTATTCTTTGTTCGCTTTCTCTGCAGCTTCCACCATTTTAGAATGGGAAGTTAAACCTAAGTAGTTATTGGAAGACAGCTGAATAACTTCTTTCCCTTTGATTTTTACTTTAGAGCGTTGAGCAGACTCAAGCGGGATCAGCGTGCGGAACGTGCCTTCATTTTTCATTTCATCTAATTGCTCTTGTAAATATTCGAATCCTTTCATAAAAACGAATCCTCCTTTAATTATGGTTCTGTTTACTTTTTTGAGTTGATTTCTCATTATCACTAATATTAATTAGAAGCACAAAGGAAGGGAAATTACTCGATTTTGTGAACGAAGAACCAAAATTCCTCACTCATTTTTTACTCAATCCTTAGTTTTAAGGATGTAATACTACTTTACCGCATTTGCCTTCATTCATTAACTGAAATCCTTTTTCAAACTCTGCCAGTGATAAATGGTGGGTAATCATCGGCTCAACATTCACTTGCCCGGAGTGAAGCAGTCTTGATACCTGCTGCCATGTTTCATACATTTTTCTTCCGGTAATACCTTGCACCGTGATTCCTTTAAAGACAATATCGTTTGTAACATCAAGGGTTACCGGTTGTGTCGGCAGGCTTAAAATTGAAACTCTTCCACCGTTTGTTACCATCTTAAATCCCTGGTCCATCGCCACAGGGTGTCCGCTCATTTCGCAGATGACATCGACGCCGTGGCCGTTTGTTAAACGCCGGGCCTCATCAACTGGATCCTGCTCCCCAGCATGGATGATTGTCGTCGCTCCCATCTCTTTTGCCAGTTCTAAACGATAAGGATTTAAATCGATCGCAAGGACCTGAGAAGCTCCGGCTGCTTTTGCTACCCCTGCAGCCATTAACCCTATTGGCCCGCAGCCGATGACAGCTACTGACATACCGGCCACTTCTCCATTAAGAACCGTGTGAACCGCATTTCCCATCGGCTCTTGAATGGAAGCGATGTCGGACGGCATGTCAGCCGGGTTTCTCCACAGATTGGAAGCCGGAAGGGCTACGTATTCTGCAAAACACCCTTGTGTGTCCACACCAATGATTTTAGTGTTTTCACAAATATGGTACTGCCCGACTAAACATTGTGGACAGTGACCGCAAATTAAATGCGTTTCGGCACTTACATAATCTCCAGGCTGATAGTTCGAAACTATTTCTCCCACTTCAACCACTTCTCCGGAAAACTCGTGCCCGAAGACGTAAGGGGGATGAACACGGCTCGCTGACCATTCATCCCAGTTATATATATGTACATCCGTTCCGCAGATGGATGTAGCTTTCACTTTTATTAGTACTTCATCCTCGCTGATTTCTGGAATAGGGACCTCTTGCAATTGGGCGCCCGGTCCGCGGTGATGTTTAACAATCGCTTTCATATTTCCGTTCACAGTGAACACCCCTTTTTATACATAACAAGAAAATTTCCTTGTATACACATAATTCTATCATGACAGAATTAATTCGCAAGCATACATGTCCACTGGAAAAAAACATATGAACACAAAAAAAACCGCATCCTTGTTAGTAAGAATACGGCGGGGTTTTTATTTATTATAAAATTTTTAACGAGGTTCAATAATCAGCTTGATCGCTGTACGTTCCTCCTCATCAATTAAGATATCGGTAAAGGCAGGAATGCATATAAGGTCTATTCCACTAGGTGCGACAAAACCGCGAGCAATCGCTACTGCTTTAACGGCCTGGTTCAAAGCACCTGCTCCAATGGCCTGTATTTCTGCTGTTCCCCGTTCTCTTACTACATTTGCCAGAGCTCCTGCTACTGAATTAGGTACGGATTTAGCTGATACTTTTAATACTTCCATTACTAGCTCCTCCTTCATTCACTATAGTTGTTCCATAACCACTATATTCTTGGAGATGTAGAATATTCCCTTTTCATTATGCAGGAACTTTTCGCAAAATTCAAATAATCAAGAAAAAAATGGATGATCGTCGTTGATCTGAATCCGCTGAATTTTCTCGGCTTGTCCTGTATTTTCATCGATATCAATCAGAACACCGCTAAATTGAGTCCTGCCGTCTTTTGGAACTTCAAAGCGGACAGGAAGATTGGTTAAAAACCGTTTCATGACAGCTTCCCGCTCCATGCCTAGAATGCCGTCGTATGGTCCAGTCATCCCAACGTCAGAGATGTATGCTGTCCCATCTGGCAGGATTCGTTCATCTGCGGTCTGCACATGGGTATGTGTTCCTACCGTGACGCTCACCCTTCCATCTACATACCAGCCCATTGCCTGCTTCTCGCTCGTAGTTTCCGCGTGAAAATCAACGAAGATGATAGAGGTTCTTTTTCTTGCCTCTTCTATCAGCTCATCAACTTTTCTAAATGGATCATCGTTTGGTGCTAAAAAGGTACGTCCTTGAATATTTATTACGGCGACTTCCCCTTTAGGTGTTTTAATAAAAGTCATTCCTTTACCAGGAGCGCCTTCCGGGTAATTTGCCGGCCGAACGAGATATTCGGCGTCGTCGATAAAGTCAAAGATTTCTTTTTTGTCCCAGGCGTGATTCCCCAGTGTGACCGCCTGTGCACCTTTTTCTAAAAATCTGCGATAAATTTTTTCATTAATTCCTTTACCTGCTGCAGCATTCTCACCGTTAATAATCGTAACGGACGGCTGAAATTTCTGTTTTAATTTCGGCAGGTATTCATCCACCATGTTTCTGCCAGGGGATCCTACTACATCTCCAATAAATAAAATCCTCATCTTTCCATTCCCTCCATCATAATAGGATTAAACAGAAAATGAAGCGATCTTATCAGACCGCTTCATTTCTTATTTGGCATATTCTACTGAACGTGTTTCGCGAATGACCGTGACTTTAATATGTCCGGGGTATTCGAGCTCGCCTTCGATACGGTTTCGAATATCACGCGCTAAGCTGGTCGCCGCCAGATCGTCGATTTCATCAGGGCGGACGATGATTCGTACTTCACGTCCTGCTTGAATTGCGAAGGATTTTTCGACACCTTCGTAGGATTCAGAGATTTCTTCAAGCTTTTCTAAACGCTTGATATAATTCTCTAATGTTTCACTTCGAGCTCCTGGACGTGCAGCCGATAAGGCATCAGCCGCGGCAACAATCACAGCGATCACAGATGTAGGTTCTTCATCCCCGTGGTGGGAAGCAATTGCGTTGACGACAATATCGTGCTCTTTATACTTCGTCGCTAATTCTTTCCCGATCTCAACGTGACTTCCTTCTACTTCGTGGTCGATCGCCTTACCTATGTCGTGAAGTAAACCGGCACGGCGAGCCATCGTTTCATCTTCACCAAGTTCAGCTGCTAAAAGCCCGGATAAGTAAGCCACTTCCGTTGAGTGCTTCAGAACGTTCTGGCCATAGCTTGTACGATATTTCAAACGGCCAAGGATTTTGACAAGGTCCGGATGGAGACCATGTACTCCAATTTCAAAGGTGGTCTCTTCGCCGACTTCTCGAATATAGTCGTCCACTTCACGTCGGGACTTATCTACCATTTCTTCGATTCTAGCCGGGTGAATACGGCCATCCTGGACTAATTTCTCTAGGGCTAAACGGGCGATTTCACGGCGAATCGGATCAAATCCTGATAAAATAACGGCTTCTGGAGTATCATCGATAATTAAATCTATACCAGTAAGCGTTTCAAGTGTACGGATGTTACGACCCTCACGACCGATAATACGACCTTTCATTTCGTCGTTTGGCAGGTTGACGACAGAAACAGTGGTTTCTGCCACATGATCTGCGGCGCAACGCTGCAGCGCTAGAGAAAGAATGTTCTTAGCCTTCTTATCCGCTTCTTCTCTGGCACGGTTCTCAGCCTCTTTGACCATCAGCGCTGACTCATGAGAAACTTCTTGCTCTACTCGTTCAAGAATCACTTGTTTTGCCTGGTCAGCTGTTAAGCCGGAGATGCGTTCAAGTTCTGCTTCCTGCTTTTGAAGCATCGCTTTCACTTTGCTTTCCATTTCTTCAATTTGTTGTTGTCTTTCGGCAAGAGTCCCCTCTTTCTTCTCGAGTGATAAATCACGTTGATCCAGCGTTCCACTCTTACGATCAAGATTCTCTTCTTTCTGAGTTAAACGATTTTCAGTTTTTTGCAGTTCCAAGCGGCGCTCACGAATTTCATTTTCAGCTTCCTGGCGAAATCTCTGATTCTCTTCTTTCGCCTCAAGAAGCGCTTCCTTTTTCGCAGAATCAGCATTGCGACGGCCTTCTTCCACTATCTGCCTGGCAAGCTCTTCTGCGCTAGAAATTTTAGCTTCCGCAATAGACTTCCGAATTAGATAACCAACAACAGAACCGATGATAAGGGCAAGCAAAATGAAGATGATGGATAACATATCCATTGTTTCACCTCCTCTTGCTATAAACTTGGTCCGTTTGTCGGCATGTACAAACGATTCATTTTCAGTTTCATTACATTAGAATAAAAGGGATAAATATGAAAATGATACACATTCATTTTATGCTTGACGCTAAGTATTGTCAAGGAATCGTCATATTAGTTCTTCTTTTACACGAAAAATTTAAAAAAATCTGTCAATTTAAAACTTCATAAAAAAGCAAGTCTGCATAGAAATGCAAACCTGCTTTATATTTTGCCTTATACGTCCAGTGATTCCTGGTTTTCCTCTTTAGGCTCCTCAGCAGCAGGGCCATCCATTTCATAATGAGCACGCACTAATGCCTTAATTTCTTGATAAACGTCCTCATTTTCTTTTAGGTACTGCTTTGCATTCTCACGTCCCTGTCCCAATCTCTCATCATTATAAGAGTACCAGGATCCGCTCTTTTGAATAATATCTAAATCAGAACCGATATCAAGAAGTTCTCCTTCTCTGGAGATTCCTTCTCCATACATAATGTCTACTTCCGCTTTCTTAAACGGAGGTGCAACTTTGTTCTTCACAACTTTCAGGCGGGTTTTATTCCCGACCATTTCGTCACCCTGTTTTAAAGTCTCCGCACGGCGCACTTCAAGTCTCACAGATGAGTAGAATTTAAGCGCACGTCCGCCAGGAGTGGTTTCAGGGTTACCGAACATGACCCCTACTTTTTCACGGATCTGGTTGATAAATATAGCCGTCGTTTTCGACTTGTTAATCGCTCCAGACAGCTTTCTTAAAGCCTGGGACATTAAACGGGCCTGAAGACCAACGTGTGAATCTCCCATTTCGCCTTCAATCTCGGCTTTTGGTACTAAAGCAGCTACAGAGTCGATAACCACCATGTCAACGGCACCGCTTCGTACGAGGGCTTCTGCGATTTCAAGCGCCTGTTCCCCTGTATCTGGCTGGGATAACAGCAGCTCCTCAATATCTACACCCAGGGCTCTCGCATAGACAGGGTCAAGCGCATGCTCCGCATCGATAAATGCGGCTTGTCCGCCTTGTCTTTGCGCTTCGGCAATCGCATGCAGCGCTACTGTAGTTTTACCAGAAGATTCTGGTCCATATATTTCAACAATTCTTCCGCGTGGATAACCGCCGACACCTAGTGCTACATCGAGGGCGAGCGATCCGCTGGAAACTGTGCTTACTCTTTGTTCTGCTTGTTCTCCAAGCTTCATGATGGAACCTTTACCGAACTGTTTTTCAATTTGTCTTAACGCCATATCTAAGGCTTGTTTACGATCACTCAAAATGATTCCCCTTTCCGGATTTCTAAATCTATCATACCTCTTTTTTTTCGATTTGCCAACCAAAAAGCGAATAAATGTTCCCTTTTTTATTGCTGCTTGACTGTCCATTTTTGAAGAATCACTTGCTTAAAATCGAAAAAAGACGCCTGCACCGGTGTTCATTCTGCGTTTTTTAAATAATTAAAAAGAAGTTCATAGCCTTTAATAACCGCCCGGCCTCTAATCTTATCCCTGCTGCCATCAAAATAATACCTAAAGACAGATGCCGGAGCGTCCTGCGCTTTTAATCCTATATAGACTAGACCGGGTTTATGCCCTTCACTTTCAGCAGGACCGGCAACACCTGTAAAACTAACAGCAATATCTACATCCAGGAGCTTTTGAGCGTTCTCTGCCATTTTCGCTGCACATTCCTCACTTACCGTTCCGTAAGTTTCAATAATTTCTGCAGGTATTTTAAGTATCGATTTTTTGGCAGATGGTGTGTAAGCAACAAGCCCGCCTTCACAAATGGAGGAGGCTCCTTTTAAGGAAATCAGCTTCTCAATAAATTTTCCCCCAGTTAAACTTTCGGCTGATCCCGCTTTTAATCCTTTTTGAACTAAAATATCTTGAACGGCTTCTTCCACCGTAATGCTGTCACTTCCAAAGTAGTGAGAGCCGACCCGCTGCAATATTTCGCTCTTTAGCGAAGCCAGCAGTTCGGCTGCCTCAGGTCCTGATGCTGTCAGCCGAATAGCCACATCGCCTTCTCCTGCAAGAGGAGCGATTGTCGGGTTGCTCTGCTGGCTGATCAGGTCCTGCAGTTCATGTTCAAGCTTTGACTCACCGATGCCTACAAAGCGGAGCATTTCTGATTTTATTTCTGACTCCAGTTGATAGTTATGGACTAAATACGGAAATACCTGTTCACTCATCAGCCGCTTCATTTCTGAAGGCACGCCTGGTAAAAATATATACAAAGTATCCTTAAAGTGATACATCTGGCCGGGCGCCATACCTTCATCATTCTGGAGGACGACGGACCCATCCAAGACGAGGGCCTGTTTACGATTATTCTCAGTCATCGTGCGGCTGTTCTTTTTAAAGTACTCTTCTATTTTCGACATGGCTTTTTCATCTTCTTTTAAAGAAGTTTGAAAAAGCATGCTCGCTGCATCTCTCGTTAAATCATCTTCCGTTGGACCAAGACCACCTGTAATGATCACGATGTCTGATCGAGCACCCGCCTGTTCAAATGTCTGAACAACGCGTTCCAAATTATCTCCTACCGCGCTGTGGAAATAAACAGAGATGCCGTAATGGGCCAGTTCTTTTGAGATCCACTGGGCATTTGTATTAGCAATTTGCCCGAGGAGAATTTCAGTACCTACGCCTACGATTTCAGCTCTCACTTGGAATCCCTCATTACATGCCAGTTTTTAGCGAAATAATCATATCCGGAATATATCGTGATGAGCAGAGCCGCATATAAGCTGATCGTCCCCATCGGAAATCCAATATATGCAAAAGGCCAATTGTGCAGCAGCAGCAGAGAAATTGAAACAATCTGAATCCATGTTTTGAGTTTCCCCATTTGACTGGCTGCTAGTACACTACCCTCACCTGCGGCAACTAAACGCAGACCGGTAACCGCAAATTCGCGGCTAATAATGAAAATAACGATCCAAGCTGGAGCCAGGCCGATTTCTACTAACAAAATCAATGCAGCACTAACAAGAAGTTTGTCAGCTAAAGGATCAAGAAATTTCCCTAAGTTGGTGACGAGGTTATACTTTCTGGCGATGTACCCGTCAATCCAGTCAGTTGTCGATGCAATAATGAATAGTATAGCCCCTGCCAGATGAGAAACAGGGAGTTCCTCTTCCCCCATGGTGATGCTTCCCCATTCAAAAGGCACACTCATAAGAATGATAAAAACAGGAATTAATGCGATTCTTGATAAAGTAATTTTATTAGGTAAATTCATTTTACATAAGCACTTCCTTTACTAACATAGTTAAAGCTGTCCTTACCACATTGTAGGACAGCTTAATCGTTATTCTTCGAATTTAATTAAAAGCTTTTGAGTTAAGTTGTCTGCTGGAAATTCTATTTCTTCATCATTAATGTATACCTTAAGGCCAGGAACAGACCCGGTGCGCACATAAACCTCTTTATAGTCACTTATGTCCTGTGTAATCGTGTCATCTTCTGAGGTATACGTTATAGGATCAACCAGATTTTCTCCACCTTTAGGTGCCTGTACTTCGAGATACGTATCTCCTTCAAACTCAATTTTCAATTCACGCTCTACTGTGCCCGTCACTTCATAGACGTGTTCCGGGAATCCGCCTGTCCCTGTTTCAGCCAGGGAAATTTCCAATTGAGGCTCTTCAGCTTCTTCTTCCTGAGATTCTTGCTCATCTTCTTCCTCAGCCGCATCTCCTCTGTTTTTTTCGGATTCTCCAGAGCCGGATCCCTCTTCATCAGATGCTCCTTCACCCGTATCTGATGAGGTGACATTCACTTGATCTTCACTCTGACTGTCCGTCGTTCCGCTGTCGGGCTCTGTAATCTGCATAATAAAAAACCAGGCAACGAACAAGGCGCCTATTATAAGTACAATTGTAATCAAAGTAGGAAAGGCTTTTGAAAGACTGCCTCCGCCTGGTTTTCCTACGGACCCTTCAGTCTTCGCGCGCTGGACACGGCTGTGGGTGATCACCTGTTCTTCTTCTGTAGAAGGGAGTTCTGATTTATGCTCCTCCATAACCTTTTCTGGGTCTAATCCAACGGCTGAGGCATATTCCCTAATAAAGGCGCGGGTATAAAACTTGCCTGGCAGGATCCCAAATTCATTTTTTTCGATAGCCTGAAGGTATCGCTTTTGAATTTTCGTCTTCTGCTGAACTTCTTCAAGCGACAGCTTCTTAGCTTCTCTCGCCTCTTTCAGGCGTTCACCTATTTCCATTACTAACACCATCCATTATTAAAAGTCAAACATAGAGAAACCATCGTTCGGCATCTTTTGCTTTTCTACCGGCTCGTACGTAATTTCTTCATCTGCATTATTTCTAAGCTCGATAATGTAGTCGAAGTCACTCATTTTATATTCAGTCTGCTGGACGAAAATATCAGGGTGTTCAATTACTTTAGTCGCCGGCAGTCTCATGATTTCCCGAACTAACTGCCAATGCTGTTCACTCGCTCTTTTTGCAGAAACGATCCCATCTATAATATAGAGATAGTCTTCATTGTATTCTTCTTCAATTAATTGATTTCTAACAGTCTGCTTAAGCAGCGTGCTTGATACAAACAGCCACTTCTTATTCGCACAGACACTTGAAGCCACTACTGATTCCGTTTTTCCAACGCGGGGCATTCCACGGATCCCGATCAGCTTATGGCCTTCTTTCATAAACAGTTCAGCCATAAAGTCTACGAGAAGACCTAAATCCTCCCGGTTAAAACGGAACGTCTTTTTATCATCCACATCACTATGTATGTACCGGCCATGACGTACAGCCAAACGGTCCCGAAGTTTTGGCCTGCGAAGTTTAGTAACCTTAATTGTATCCATCGTATTTAATATGGAACGCAGACGAATGATCTGATCTTCACTTTTACAAAGCAAAAGCATTCCCCGGTGCGAATTCTCAACACCGTTGATCGTGACGATATTAATAGCCATCATTCCCAATAATGATGATATATCTCCCAGGAGTCCAGGACGGTTATACTGGATCTCATATTCTAAATACCATTCTTTCTTTTCCATGATCCATCTCCTCAGGCAGAAAATGTCGAAGTTTGCAAAAATAAAATAGCTACTCTTGTTATATCATAAATGATTTTACTCTAATAGAAAAGTCTGCAAACAGATTAAAAATTAATGAAAAACCGCACAGCTCAAAATCTGTACGGTTTTCCCATTTTTATTTAGGCTGATTGCCTTCGTTTTGGACAAGTTTAACCATCATGTTAGCGATTGCGTGCTGTTCCTGTTCATCGGCAACATTCCACAGCTCTCTTAAAACGGCTTCTTGACCATTTTTAGCATCTACTTCTGTTGCTAAGTATCCACCGATTTCGTAAGCTAATTCATTAACAGTTCTTTCATCCATGCCTTGTCCTTGAGCTTGATGCAAACGATCTCCAAGGAAATCTTTCCAGGAATCAAAATTTTCTAGTACGGACATGATGTCTACCTCCTAAGGATGTTTTGATCAACCTTAGTATGAGCGATCGAAAAGATAATATACACAAATTTAGTACCACCCGCCATTAACTTTTAACACGTGTCCGGTTACATAGCTTGAAGCATCATTCAATAAGTAGAAGATGGCTTTAGCGACTTCCTCACTTGTTCCAAGACGGCCGAGCGGAATTTCTTCTGTGATCATTTTTTTATCTTCACTTGAGATAATTTGATTCATCGGTGTGTCAATAAAACCAGGGGTGACCGCATTCACCCTGATTCCGCTTGGGCCGGTTTCTTTGGCCAGACCCTTTACAAAGCTGATCTGCGCCCCTTTTACTGAGCTGTAAACAGCTTCAAGGCTGGCTCCTTCTTCTCCCCAGACAGAGGATACCACGACGATGCAGCCTTCCTTTTTGCGAATCATAGGAGGCAGCAGCTTTTTGGTCAGCATCCAGAGAGCTTTGACATGCACGTAATAAAGCTTATCCATAACCTCATAGGAGACATCCTGATGCAGGCTCAAAATATGATTACCCGGTGCAAACACAAGCATGTCCCAATCGTCAGGAACGGAATCAAGAAAGCTTTCGATTCCTTCCATCGTCGACAGTTCACCGTAATAAGCGCCGATCCATCTATCTGGGTTGATCGTGTCTTTTTTGCGGTCGATTTTTTCTTTATTGGAAAAATACTGGAGGGCAACGTTCATCCCTTCGTCTGCCAGCAGTTTGGCTGTAGAGAATCCGATGTCTCCGCTCCCTCCAATGATTAAGCATTTTTTATTCATTTTCCTGAGGTTTCACCTGGAAGACAGAAATTCTTTCTTCTTTAATCCAGTGTTCTACATATTGATCCGCTTCCTGAGCCGTTAAAGATTCAATTACAGGCAGTACATCAAATAAGTCGACACCTAACGTGTGATAGTGCGTAAACTGATTGGCTATAAATTCCATAGAATTCAGCGCTCTCATAAACTGGCCGATTTTTTTACGCTTCATTCTTGTGAAATCTTCTTCAGAAATTTTCTTCTCTTTAAGAACATGCAGCATTTCTTTTATACGTTTGGCAAGCTCATCAGGTTTTCTCGAATCTCCACCTAAAATGGTAAAACCAAACTGGCGGTCGAGCTCTGTCTCAAATTGAAAGCTGTCATCGATAAGATCTGCGTTATACAGCTCTTCATAAAACTCCCCGCTTTTTGAGAAATAAAAGTCGAGGACCATCCCTGAAAGCAGTTCAGCACGCAGAAGCTCTTCACCTGTCAGTGAAGAAACATCTTCTTTTACACCTACCATCGCTTTTGCCGTGGTCACAGGCATCGTAATCGCATCTTCCGCTTTAGCGGCTGAAACGGGTTCTTCCGGGTAAGAACGCTTAATTTCCGGAGCCTTTTTAAATGACTTGCTGTTTTGGTTATCCCGTATTAGTCTGATCATACTTTCCGGCTCAAAATTACCCGCTATAAAAAGAACCATGTTCGAAGGATGATAGAAGGTTTCATAGCAAGTATACAAATCATCTTTTGTAATTTCCTGAATGGAGTCGACCGTTCCCGCTATGTCCACTTTAACCGGATGCTTTTCATAAAGGCTTTGAATCGTACCAAAAAAAGCTCTCCAGTCCGGCTGGTCATCATACATGCGGATTTCCTGGGCGATAATTCCTTTTTCCTTATCAACACTTTCCTTTGAAAAGTAAGGATCCTGAACAAAATCAAGTAGGGTCTGGACATTTTTTTCAATATGGCTTGTAGCCGAGAACAAGTAAGCCGTCTTCGTAAAGGAAGTGAAGGCATTAGCCGACGCACCGAGCTGAGTAAAATCCTGAAACACATCACGATCCTCTTTTTCAAACAGCTTGTGCTCAAGGAAGTGCGCAATCCCTTCAGGTACGGTTGTTTCTTTATCCTGGCCAATCGGAGTGAACGTCTGGTCAATCGACCCATAGTTCGTAGTAAAAATTCCGTATGTTTTGGCCATTTCCGGTTTGGACAGCAAGAACACCTGCAGCCCATTATCCATCGTTTCTTTGTATACTTTTTCGTTTAACTGCTGGTATACCAATTCTTCCATTACGATTCCCCTCCTTCTTGGCTCGTTAAGAAGTAGACAGTATCAAGTTCTATTTTATTAGCCACATTCACTACATCTTCTTTCGTAACATTACGCACGTTATTAAAAATAGTTTCTGCAGGAATGTCTGTGCCTGAAAGCATTTGGTGATACAGCACTTCAATTAAGCCGCTCGCGTGATCCATTGTTTCCTGAAGCTGGTTGACAACCTGCTCTTTGGAACTTTCCACGTCACCTTCAGTAAAATCACCTTCTTGCATCGCCTGCATCTGTTCAAGAATAATGGATTTCGCCTGATCAAAATCTTTAGGGTCAACCCCGCTGAAAACTAGCAGGAGACCTTTGTGGCTTTCAAAACGAGAAGCCGCATAATAGGCTAAGCTGTGCTTCTCACGAACATTCATAAATAGTTTTGAACTCGGAAAACCGCCGAACAGCCCGTTAAACACTTGAAGAGCAAAATAGTCGTCATCCCCAAAAGTAATATTTGTCCGATAGCCAATATGGAGCTTCCCTTGATTGACATCTTCTCTTTCAATGACTTCATTAACCTTACCCTTTGCAGAAATGGTATTATTTTCAGTCTTCGTATGATTTTCTTTTACGGATTTTCTTGAGAAGAATTTATCAGCCATAGATTTGATCTCTGACTCGTCTATATCGCCAATAATGTAAACATCCAGCTGATCACGGTTAATCATCGCCTGATAATATTCATGAAGGCTTTTTGCTGTAATATCTTTAAAATCTTCAAGATAGCCATGGACATGGTAAGAGTATGCCTCTCCGTCACACATGTGATCAATCAGTCTCATATTCGCATAGCTCATCTTATCATCTTTAATGGACGTAATTTTTTGTTCAAGAGTCTGCTTTTCACGGCTTACGATTTTTTCATCAAATGCATTATGCTCAACTTTTGGCCGGAAAAGAACGTCACTGAATATTTCCAGTGCTTTTTCAAAAATAGGTTCCTTATCCGATAGATAAGCTTCATTCACGACTTCCATGCGGAAAGACAAAATATGATTCTCACCTTTTTTCGTTCCATCACTGGAAAAGCCCGTGCCATATAAATTTTCTAACGCAGACTGCAGCTTACGGGTTTCAGGATGCCTGCTCGTCGCTTTTTGCAGGACATGCGGCAGAAGGGCACGTTCAGTAATTCCCTCTCGTTGAAGTGGAGCTTTCATTTTCGCAACAATGGATACGGTTTTATACTTTTTGCTGGGTAAAATATGTAATCTGTATCCATTTTCATTATAAATGGTTTCATTTGAAATTTTCATCAACTCATCCTCCTCTTATACCTTATCTATTATGCACACCTATCTATGTTTCATGCTTACAAGGGTTAATTCATATGCTAAGCGATATCGGGAAAAAAGTAAAAAGTAAAGCCCGGTGAATGCACCGGGCTTTATTTTTAACGACTTCCTTTTACATATGGGGAACCGAGAGATTTTGGAGCCTCTGCTCTGCCGATAAATCCGGCAAGAGCCAGAATGGTTAAAACGTAAGGCGCAATTAATAAAAAAACCTGCGGCACATCGGCTAGAAGCGGAATACCGGAGCTGACGACACTTAAACTTTGGGCAAATCCAAAGAAGATCGCCGCCCCCAATGCTCCAAGCGGATGCCACTTGCCGAAAATAACGGCTGCTAGCGCCATAAAGCCTTGTCCGACAATCGTCGACTGTGAAAAGTTCATCGCAATGGTAAGGGCAAAAACGGATCCTCCAAGTCCTCCAAGGGCTCCTGACAGCATAACAGCAACATAGCGCATACCATAAACGTTAATTCCGTTCGTATCCGCGGCCATCGGATGTTCTCCTACCGAACGCAGCCTTAAGCCAAATGGTGTTTTAAATAATACAAACCATACAACAAAAGCTAAAATAATCGCCATATAAGAGGTCAGGTACATCCTTGAAAAAAGCAGGCCCCCAAGTATCGGAATATCACTTAACAGCCATACATCTGTCGTATAAAACGGCTTGCTTACCATATCTGTCTGGCCTTTATCATACCATTGCTTCGTTAAAAACAGTCCGATACCTAAAGCGAGAAAGTTTATGGCCACTCCGCTTACAACCTGATCGGCCCGAAACGTAATTGACGCTACAGCGTGAACGAGGGCAAAAACTGCTGAAATTATCATAGCTGCTGTAATCGAGAGCCATGGGGTGAAAGAGCCAAAAGTATCGGCAAACGTTAAATTAAATACGATACCTACAAATGCCCCCATAACCATAAGGCCTTCAAGACCTATATTGATAATACCCGACCGCTCACTGAGTACACCGCCTAACGCTGTTAAAATCAGAGGGGATGCAAAAAACAAAGCTTGCGGAATAACCGATTCCAGGATCTCAATAATGTTCATTTATTTCCCCTCCTTTTTCATACGCAGGATAAACCAGCGAATCAGATAGCTTGAAGCTACGAAGAAAATTATTAAGGCAATAACAATTTCAACGAGTTCTGTCGGCACACCAGCTACTGTAGGCATGTTCAACGCTCCGATTTTTAAAATTCCAAATAGAAAAGCAGCGAATACGACTCCTATGGCTGTATTGGCACCAAGGAGCGCAACAGCAATTCCTTCAAAGCCGATGTTTGTAAAACCTGACTTCGTCGCCAAGTAGCCAAATGTTCCTAATCCTTCCATAGAGCCGGCTAAACCGGCAAAGGCACCAGAAATCATCATCGCAAGAACGATATTCTTACCGACGCTCATTCCAGCATAGCTTGAAGCAAATGGATTATAGCCGACGGACCTCAGCTCAAATCCTCGTGTAGTTTTATTCAAGATAAACCACATCACAAGCGCCATAAACAATGAAATAAGAATTCCATAGTGCATTCTTGAGTAAAATGTCATATCGGCTAACCATGGTGAAGCGAGCGATGCCGTTTCCGCAATTCTCTCCGTCTGGTCTTCACCATCTGTAATGACATGGCGAATGATCGCATTCGTGGAATACAAAGCAATATAGTTCATCATAATCGTTACGATAACCTCATGGACGCCAAGCTTTGCCTTAAGGATTCCTGGAATAAAGCCCCAGGCGGCACCGGCAGCCGCAGCAGCCGCTAAAGCAAGCGGCAAGTGAATAATCATTGGAAGCTCAAAGGCTGTCCCTACCCAGACAGAAGCCAGCCAGCCAACGAACACTTGCCCCTCAACTCCGATGTTAAGAAGACCTGTCCTTAAGGCAAATGCTACAGCCAGCCCTGAGAGGATATAAGGAGTAACCATTCGAATGGTTTCACCAAAAAAGTAACTGTCGCCGAACGCTCCATTCCATAGGGCTGCATAACCGGCAACCGGGTTGTAACCAAAGATAAGCATAATAATGGCTCCAGACAGCAGGCCAAGAAAAACAGATATAACAGGTATGAGTACGTTAATCAGGCGATTGGAAAACATTATTTCTCACCCGCTTTCTCAAGCCTGTTCCCGGCCATCAACAGACCAAGCTGCTGTTCATTGGTTTCCTCTGGTTTTACTTCAGCAATTATCTGCCCGTCAAACATAACAGCGATCCGATCACTTAAATTAAGGACCTCATCGAGCTCAAATGATAGAAGCAGAACGGCTTTCCCTTTATCACGCTCTTCAATTAATTTCTGGTGAATAAATTCGATCGCCCCTACGTCGAGACCACGAGTCGGCTGTGCAGCAATCAGTAAGTCTGGCGAGCGGTCAATTTCTCTGCCGATGATAGCTTTTTGCTGGTTTCCACCTGAAAGTGCGCGGGCCTTCGTAAACTCATCCGGTGTACGTACATCATATTCCTTGATCAGTTCCCGGGCTTTCTGATAAATATTTTTAAAGTTCATAACTCCTTTTTTAGAAAAAGGCTCCTGATAATAAGATTGCAGAACGAAATTATCAGCCACTGGAAAATCTAGAACTAAACCGTATTTGTGCCGGTCCTGTGGAATATGAGAAATGCCGGCCTCTGTGATTTTTCTTGGTGTAAGGTTTGAAATTGCTTTGTTATGCAGTTGAATCGTCCCTGACTCTGTCTTTCTTAAACCTGCGATGGCTTCTATCAGCTCAGATTGTCCATTGCCGTCAATACCGGCGACTCCGACGATTTCACCTGCGCGAACTTCAAGGTTGAGCCCCTTGACCATCGGAACGTTCCTGACATCTTTAACATACAAGTCTTTAATCAAAAGGTACGTCTCTCCCGGATTCGCTTCTGTTTTCTCCGTCTTAAAGCTGACTTCTCGGCCCACCATTAAAGAAGCAAGGTGATCTGGGTTTGTTTCCTCTACATCCACCGTACCAATTCCTTCTCCTTTACGGATAACGGTACAGCGGTCACAGACCTCCATAATTTCTTTAAGCTTATGCGTAATTAGAATAATCGATTTCCCTTCACGGACGAGGCTCTTCATTATATCGATCAGTTCTTTAATCTCCTGAGGCGTCAGTACGGCTGTCGGCTCATCAAAGATAAGAATTTCGGCCCCGCGGTACAAGGTTTTCAAAATTTCTACGCGCTGCTGCATCCCTACAGAAATATCACGCACTTTTGCTTTAGGATCAACATTTAAGCCGTACCTTTTAGACAGCTCGGCAACTTCCTGTTCCGCTTTCTTAATATCTACGGTTATCCCTTTTTGCGGTTCGCTGCCTAAGACGATATTTTCGGTAACAGTAAACGTATCGACAAGCATAAAATGCTGATGCACCATTCCGATTCCAAGCCGGTTCGCGACGTTTGGGTCGGTGATTTTAACCTGCTTTCCTTTTACTCGAATCTCGCCTTTTTCCGGCTGATACAAGCCAAACAATACATTCATTAACGTTGATTTGCCTGCACCGTTTTCACCTAACAGAGCATGTATCTCCCCTTTTTTAACTTGAAGCATAATATTGTCGTTGGCGACAATGCCGGGAAACTCTTTGCGAATGTTGACCATCTCTATTACGTAATCCATTTTTCCCATCCCCCTATTCAAAAGTCCTCCCAATGGTCTAGATAATGCCTTAAAAAATCACCAAATGAAGAGGGCCGGCAATGAGTCCCTTCATTTGATGATTTTCATAGATACTTAGGGCCAGACCAGCCGGCCCTCCAATATCATGATCCTATATTAAAGAGAGCTTTCATATTCCTCTAACTCTTCGTGGGTGCTTGGAACTTGAATTTCTCCACTTGTAATCTTTTCTTTCCATTCTTCAACTTGTGAAACAATTTCCTCTGTCATTGCTTCTTCATTAGTTGTCGCAATGGAAACCGCATCATCTTCTAATCCGTATTCCTTCACTTCTCCTCCAGGAAATTCGCCTTCCATTGCTTCAGTTGCTACATCATTAACGGCAACGTCTACGCGTTTAACCATGGAAGTAAGTGTTACGTTATGGTCACCAATCGCTCCTTCTTCATGCTGGTCACGGTCAACCCCGATCACCCATACTTTCTCATCAGGATTGTTCTGCTTAATATCTTTCGCTTGGGCGAATACACCATTTCCAGTAGCTCCAGAAGCATGATAAATCACATCAACATCATTGTTATACATATTAGATGCAATCAGCTTTCCTTTGTCTGCAGCAGCAAAGCTCTCAGCATATTGCACGTCCACTTCGATTTCAGGGTCCACTGACTTTACACCAGCTACATAACCGGCTTCGAATTTATTGATTAGATCCCCATCTTCACCGCCGATGAACCCAACTTTGTTAGTTTCTGTTTTAAGAGCAGCAGCTACTCCTGCTAAGAAAGAACCTTCATGCTCTTTAAAAGTGATGCTTACAATGTTATCGCCTTCCGCTACAGAATCTACTAAACCGAAATGAGTATCAGGATACTGGGCTGCTACTTCTTCAAGAGCCGGCTGAAGCAGGTAGCCAATTCCATAAATCAGGTTGTAATCCTGGCGGACGAGACGGCTTAAGTTTGTCGTATAGTCTCCCTCGCTGTCAGACTGGGCATAATCAAACCCTTCCCCTTCGGCCAATCCATTTTCCTCACCAAAAGCCTGTAGTCCTTCCCAGGCTGACTGGTTAAAAGATTTATCATCAACACCGCCGACATCAGTAACCATAGCAACAGTGAAATCTTCTGAACTTCCTTCTCCACCATCACCTGAACCGCCGCTGTCAGAAGCTTCCCCTTCGTCTGAAGACCCGCCACAAGCCGCCAAAACAAACCCGATAGATAATAATAATGCAAGAATCATGAGAAACCGACGATTTTTCAAAGACCTTACCCCCTAAATTTGTTAAAGTATTGCGAAAATTATAAAAGACAAAATTTTTTGTCTATTTTCCTCAAAAAAAGCACCACCTCCTCAAACCCTTTACAATGTAAGCCCTTACACTCTTTTTCTTAAAACATGGAAACTAAACTTATCCGCGCGGAAATAATTGGAGGACAAAAGTACAGGTTCGTCATCTTTCGTGTAATGCATTTGTTTGAGTAATAATAGTGCTTGGTCTGGTTCGCAATTTAAAATTGGGGATATTCTTTCATGATAGCCAATCGGTTCAATATCTGTCACAGCATATCCAATCGTTTTGCCCGTGTATCTTTCTATGACACTGAAAAGGGAATCAGCTTCTCTAATTTGCTCAATTGGTATAAGGCCTTCAGGAATCCTGTCTTTACAATAAACGACAGGCTGCTGATCAGCTGTACGCACCCGCTCTACCCGTGCTAGTTTATGTAGGGGATATGGAGAGAAGCGTCTGCGCTCATCTTCGGTGGGCTCGATGAGTTCTGCGGATAGATATTGGGACCCAGGTGTCATTCCTGATTTCTGAATCATGCCAGTTACACTGTCAAGCTCTTCAATACCTGATGAAAAAACCGGCTTCGGATTAACAAATGTTCCGACACCATGTCTTCGTGTAACAATACTTTCTTCTTCTAAAATTCTTAAAGCCTCTCTTAAGGTTGCCCGGGAGACTCCAAGCGATTTCGACAGCTGAAATTCAGAGGGCAATTTTTCTTTCTCCAGGTACACTCCTGCTTCAATATCTCGTTTTATTTGTTCTATCACTTGCAGGTACAAATGACGAGTATCTTGTCTAATAGACATAATTCTCACTCCAAATCTATGTCCTCTAAAGGTATGAGATCTGACATCTGACGTTTGACACATCATATTCGAGAATAATATAACACTATTTATGTAATAAATAAATAGAATTAGGACATTTTTATTGAATACTAGCACATGTTTAATAATTCTGATTTATTAAATAAAGTTGCTGTGATAATGATTAGTAGGTATTCTTAAGCGACAGGAAGAGGTAATTAGCTCGCTTTTTTCGCGAATTTCTTCTATAACCAGAGATCCCTAATAATAAAAAAGCACACTTTTACTGAGAATGCAGGGTACTCGTAGCAAAAAATAAAAAGCCTCAAAAAGGAAATCCTTTTTGAGGCCATAACGCCTAACTTTCTTCTACCATTTCTGAGATCAGCACCTGGCGCGGCTTGCTTCCTTCATAAGGGCCGACGACACCATTATCTTCCATGGCGTCTATTAACCTCGCAGCCCGGGTATAGCCTACCCTGAACCTCCGCTGAATCATGGAGACACTGGCACTCTGCATTTCTATCACCATTTGCACTGCCGCAGGATATAGATCATCATCGACCTCTTTTTTCTCTTCGCTTTCTTCATCTGGTATCATTTCTTCCTGATACTGAGCTTTCTGCTGCTCAATACAGAAGTTCACGACTCGTTCCACTTCATCATCTGATAAAAAGGCACCCTGTACACGGGTCGGTTTGTTAGAACCAACCGGGGTAAACAGCATATCTCCGCGTCCAAGCAGCTTCTCGGCTCCTCCTGTATCTAGAATCGTCCTTGAATCTGTCTGGGAAGATACACTAAAAGCGATTCGTGATGGAATATTGGCTTTAATGACCCCAGTAATAACGTCTACTGACGGACGCTGAGTCGCAATAATTAAGTGAATCCCTGCTGCACGTGCCATCTGAGCCAGACGGGTAATGGCATCTTCTACATCATTGGAAGCTACCATCATTAAGTCAGCTAATTCATCTACCAGCACAACGATATATGGCAGAAACGGCTGGTCATCGCCGTTCTCGCGATTGTGCTTTTTAATATATTCATTGTAGCCTTCAATATTTCTAGTACCTGAATCAGAGAATAAATCATACCTGCGCTCCATCTCGGATACCACTTTCATCAATGCTTTTGAAGCTTTCTTTGGATCTGTCACAACAGGCGCCAGCAAATGCGGGATCCCATTGTAAACATTCAGCTCTACTTTTTTCGGGTCGATCATCATCATTTTTACTTCATGCGGCTTCGCGCGCATAAGGATACTCGTAATGATTCCATTAATACAGACACTCTTCCCGCTTCCGGTCGCCCCTGCTACTAATAGGTGCGGCATTCGGTTAAGTTCTGCCATTACGGCTTCGCCGGAAATATCCCTTCCTAATGCAAAGCTTAGTTTGGCATCTGGATGAGCTTTCCCTGTTTCCAGCACTTCTCTTAGAGAAACCATGGAAATTTCCTGGTTTGGCACTTCAATCCCGACAGCGGATTTCCCTGGGATCGGGGCTTCAATCCGGATATCTTTGGCAGCAAGAGCAAGCGCTAAGTCATCATTAAGGTTTACGATTTTACTTACCTTTACTCCGATATCGGGGTAGACTTCATATTTGGTTACCGATGGGCCTACGTGAACCTTCGTAACCTTTGCTTTTACGCCGAAGCTTTGAAATGTCCTCTCAAGCTTCTTCACGGTGGCCTGAATATGAGAGCGGCCCTGACTCTGAGGACTTGATGTAGGTTCATCGAGAAGGTCAAATCCAGGAAGCTTATAATCTGGATTTTCTACTTCTGCAGTCGTCATTGTACGATCCAGCGTCTGGTCATCTCCTGGAACAGGCACTGCTTCTTTCCCTGTGTCTTCTGGTTTTTTATAGGCCTGATCAGTAAAGTCCTGAATAATCGGCTCGTATTCTTCCTCTTGATTTACGGATTCATCAGAAGCGGGCTCCTCTATTCTCGCTGGTGCTTCTTTATCTATAACTTTAGGTCGTTTAGACGGCTTTTCGACTTTTTGACGGTTTTTTACGCTGCTCCACATTTCATTTAATTTTTCACCGGTAGAAGCCAGCACTTGCCCCAATGAGCGTTCTGTAATAAATAAAAAACCGATGAGAAACAAGAAAAGCGAAACGATGATGGAACCTGTTGCTGAAAATAAATAGTAAGTGATCAGCAGTAAAAAAGCTCCTATAAATCCGCCGCCGATGCTTGTGGCCGGCAGGTCCCCGCGCATCATTCCTGTTAACCGGTCCCACGTTAAATCAAATACGGAAGCTCCAGTTTGTAAGTCGTCAGCAAGAGCTTGAACGTGGGTAAATAACAGCAAAGAAATTACGATAATATAAGTTCCTATGAGACGTTTATGTAAAAAATCAGGCCATTTTCTTTTGACCATTAAATAGATTCCGACGATCAGGAAAAAAATCGACGCAATAAAATACCATACTCCAAATAAAACCTGCCAGACATTTTCCAAACCGCCTGGTATCGCTCCGTCGCTTATTACGGAGGCTCCGCTTCCAAATACAGCAATAAAAATAAATAAAAGACCTATTAATTCAAATTTAATATGTTCTTTTAAGCTGGATTGTTTTTTTCTGGATTTGGCTTTGGTTTTTCTTTTCTTTTTATTCGCCACTTATGGCCCACCTCCCTGACACGAAAAGAAGAGGATGTCGTAAGCTGGTGGAAGCCACGACATCCCTTTTTTCATGTATAACTGCCTCTATTATAGCATATGGAAAGCTATGTTAGTAGTCCAGCCATTGTCCTGGTTGTAAAGACGGATCCAGGTAATCTTTCGGGTCAGTAGACACCACTTGAATGATTTGCTTTTTTCCGTTTCCGTGGTCAAAACACTTCACATGCCTGTTGTTGTATTTCTCATACACAATTTGGCTGGCATTCGTATCCTGAGGGAAAACGTCATGTTCACATAAGGGCGTATACAGAATCATTGAGTAATCCATTACTGAATCACCTGCTGCTCATTTTCTTTATTTTTATCAATCATTTCATTCAGCTTGCTCATGGCTTCTTTTACGCCGCCCACGGCATCAATAAGGCCATACTCTACCGCCTGCTGGCCTACGACGTTCGTGCCGATATCCCTCGTCAGGTTACCTTTTTCAAACATTAAGTTTTTAAATTTTTCTTCCTCGATGTTGGAATGTCTCGTGACAAAATTAACGACACGATCCTGCATTTTATCCATATACTCAAACGTCTGCGGTACTCCGATAACGAGCCCATTTAACCGGATCGGATGAATTGTCATCGTCGCTGTTTCTGCTATGAATGAATAATTGGCCGAAACAGCAATAGGCACTCCTATGGAATGTCCTCCGCCTAATACAATTGAGACAGATGGTTTGGATAAAGATGCGATCATTTCTGATATCGCGAGACCAGCTTCTACGTCCCCGCCTACCGTGTTTAACAGAACGACAACTCCCTCGATTTTTGGATTTTGCTCAATCGCAATTAACTGAGGAATGATGTGCTCATACTTCGTTGTTTTGTTTTGTGCCGGAAGCTGCATATGCCCTTCCACCTGCCCGATAATCGGAAGCACATGCACGTTAGAGTCGCCCGGCTGCGGTACATTCGACTGGCCGAGTTCCTGAATTTTATCTACAAGTGAAGACTTATCCTTTTCTTTGTCCGGAGTCGTTTCCTGCGGCTTTTGTTCGTCATCCATGTAAGTCATAGCTGTAATGCCCCTTTCATGCTTTGCCATTAGTATGAGACAGAACGATAGAAACATACAGAAGCTGAAATTTTTCTCTTATTTCTTCCGGTACCTGGTATACAGAAAATAGAAAAAACAGCAAAGCGAATGCTTTGCTGTTTCGGTTTATTCTTTATTAATCAAGGCTTGAATGAGCAGCCGTTCTTCTGCGTTTAATGGAACGAGCGGAAGTCTTACTCCTCCTGTATCGATTCCTTTCATTTGAAGGGCAGTCTTCACAGGTGACGGCGAAGGAGCAATAAACATACCTTTTAATACAGGAAGGAGCTTACGGTGCAGCTGAGCAGCTTCTCTACCTTTGCCTTCATCGTATAGACGAAGCATTTTCTGCATTTCAAGACCGGCGATATGTGAAGATACAGAGACTACACCATTACCTCCTATCGCATAGATAGGGAGGGTTAAATTATCATCCCCGCTGTATACAGAGAAATCATCATAGGTGTGTTCAATAATTGCTGCTATACCGTCTAAATCCGCTGTAGCTTCCTTGACACTAACGATATTTTCTATTTTTGAAAGCTCAACAACAGTCTCAACCGTCATCCTTACCGCAGAGCGGCCTGGAATGTTATAGAGCATGACTGGTTTATTTATGGATTCAGCAATGGCTTTAAAGTGTTCATATAAACCTTGCTGACTGGGTTTATTGTAATAAGGGGTTACAAGCATCACTGCATCAACCCCTGTCTTGACAGCTTTCTGGGAAAGCTCGATCGAGGCCTTAGTGTTGTTGCTGCCTGTTCCCGCGATTACAGGGATCCGTCCGTTCACTGTCTGAACGACATGCTCCCAAAGCGCAACCTTTTCTTCTGACGTTAGAGTCGGTGACTCTCCTGTTGTTCCCGCTATGACTAAACCGTCTGTGCCATGGTCAATTAAATACTCCACCAACTGGGAAGTTTTTGTGAAGTCAATGTTCCCATGGCTGTCAAAAGGTGTAACCATGGCCGTTAACACTTTACCAAAATCCACGACCTAAATCCCCTTTCATTATCCAACATTCAATTCAAAAATATCATGCAGCGCGTTTACTGCCTGAATGAGGTCCTCATCTTTTACAAGTACCCAGATCGTTGTATGGGAATCAGCCGACTGCAGAATTTGAACACCGCGGTCGATCAGCGTCTGAACGATTTTCGCAGTGACTCCCGGTACTCCTGTAATTCCCGCACCAACCGTTGATACTTTCGCACAGCCTTCTTTTACTTCAGGTTCATATCCAAGGTCTTCTAAAATGCTGACGGCCTGATGGGTATATACGCTGTCTATCGTATAGCTTACACCGCTAGGGGAAATGTTAATAAAATCAACAGAAATATTCGCTTCTGCCATGGATTTAAATACTTCGGACTGCAGTTTAGATGGGTCTTCCTTTGATTGAACTTTAATTTGTGACAGGCCGGCCATATGAGCTATGCCCGTAACGAGGCGATCCGGCAGGTCATTACCTCTCTCCCCTTCTCTGGAAGCAGAGACTAATGTTCCGGGATCATCAGAGTAAGTGGACCGGACTCTCATCGGTACTTTAGCATGCATTGCAATTTCAACAGCTCTCGGGTGGATCACTTTCGCACCCTGATAAGCTAAATTGCAGATTTCATTATAAGTTACAGCATGAAGAGCGCGCGCTGATTCCACAAGACGAGGGTCAGCCGTCATAATGCCTTCAACGTCTGTAAAAATATCGATATATTCGGCTTTTAAGGCAGCACCAAGTGCAGCAGCACTCGTATCGCTGCCGCCCCGGCCGATCGTCGTAATATCACCAAGTTCCGTCTTACCCTGGAAGCCGGCGACTACAATGACATCATGGGTTTCTAATTCCTGAAGGATGCGGCTGGGATCCATTCTGAGAATTTTTGCCCTTGTAAAATCATCATTGGTTAAAAATCCAGCGGCTGCTCCTGAAAAGCTTGCAGCACGTAAGCCGGATTGCAATAATTCGTGGGCAAAAACGACAGAAGAGATCGTTTCCCCGCAGGACATGAGCATATCCTGCTCCCGGTCAGAAATATCAGAAGAAGGAAACTGCACTAAATCAAGCAGAGAATCTGTTGCATAAGGATCGCCTTTACGGCCCATAGCGGAAACCGTAACGACGACTTTATACCCTTCCTGTAAAGCTTTTTCAATATGTGAAATGGCACGTGCACGGCTTTCTTTATCCCTTACGGACGTGCCTCCAAATTTCTGAACTAATATTTTCATGTTCACACCTCTACAATTTTTAACTTACAGCCATTGGCGGGCGATTACGCGTTCTGCGATTTGAACGGAGTTCCAAGCAGCTCCCTTTAATAAATTATCGGAAACCACCCATAGGTGAAAGCCGTTTTCCTGATCCAAATCTTTGCGAATACGTCCGACAAATACTTCCCGCTTACCAGCTGAACTTAAAGGTGTAGGGTAAGTCTGAGTGGATGGATCATCTTCAAGAACGACACCGTCTGCTTCTCCAATTAAGGATTTAAGCTCTTCTACAGTCACACCCGCTTTATCGACTTCCACATAGACGCTCTCTGCATGGGACGTAAAGAAAGGCAGACGTACACAAGTAGCGGAAACCTGCAGACTTGGGGCATGCATAATCTTTTTCGTTTCATTAATCATTTTCATTTCTTCGAAAGTATAACCATTTTCCTGGAACACATCGATTTGCGGCAGCGCGTTAAAAGCAATCGGATAATGCTTTTTATCTCCGCCTACAGGCAGGATATTCGCCTGCATCTCTTCACCGTTTAAGAAAGCCTGTGACTGATCTCTCAGCTCATCAGCCGCTTCATTTCCAGCGCCGGAAACCGCTTGGTACGTAGAAACGATCACACGGTTTAAGCCAAGATGCGTTTTAATAGGCTCCAGTGCTGCCACCATTTGAATCGTGGAGCAGTTTGGATTGGCAATGATGCCATTATGATTTTGTATGTCTTCTTCATTTACCTCAGGAACGACAAGCGGAACCTTTTCATCCATACGGTATGCACTTGTGTTATCGATAACTAAAGCGCCGCGTTTTACAGCTTCCGGTGCTAGTTTCTTAGATACAGAGCCTCCTGCGGAGAAAAGTGCTATATCAATATTTTCAAAGCTTTCAGGGGTTGCTTCTTCCAATGTATATTCCGTACCCTTGAACATTTGTTTCTTGCCTGCGGAGCGGCTTGAAGAAAGCAGCTTCAGCTCATTGACCGGAAAATCGCGGTCTTCTAAAGTCTCCAGCATCTTTTGTCCTACAGCTCCTGTAGCTCCAACTACGGCTATGTTATATAATTTGGATTGTGTCATCATGATATCCCCTTTCAAAAATTGATGGTCTGTGTTGTCGTTTGAAGTCACTATCTTGTTATTTTACCATATTAGTGACGAAACTGGTAAAGAAATAAGAATTACGCCTTGTACCTTTCGATTAAAACGGGCTGTTTTTGTCTGCCTTCGAGCGCTGCTTCAATGGTCTCAGGAATCAGTGTCATATCTGCGACAAGTGAATTCGGTTTCATAAAAGGATGATCCTGTCCGAAAGGTACGAAGTAAATGTTTTTAGCTGCCATCAGTCTCATCACGTTCACTCCGTTTAATCCTAACGCATCATTTGTTGAAATCGCAAGTACAACCGGTTTTTCATTTCGCAAAGTCGCTTTAGCCGCCATTAAAACAGGGGAGTCGGTCAAGGCGTTAGCGAACTTGCTTGTAGAGTTACCGGTCATAGGTGCAATAACCATGCAGTCGAGCGGCCTCTTAGGCCCTAAAGGCTCTGCCTGCGGGATTGTCGTAATCAGCGGTTCCTGTGTTATTTTTTCGATCGTTTTCATATGTTCTGCCGCTTCGCCAAATCTTGTATCTGTTTTTTGTACAGTACTTGAAAGAACGGGAATGACGGTCGCTCCTTCATCCTTCAGCTGCTGAAGGATAGGAAATACTTCGTGATAGGTACAGTGAGATCCAGTAAGGCCAAATCCAATGGTCTTTCCTTTTAAACTTGCCATTATTCTTCCACCTTTCGTTTACTCTTTTGCAGCTCTCCGCAAATTACGTTCGCCACAATGTTTCCTGCTGTTTTCGGCGCGACAAGACCAGGCAGACCGGGAACTAAAATCGCCTTAATGCCCCGTTTCTCCGCATATCGAAAATCTGTACCTCCTGGTTTAGAAGCCAGATCCAAAATCAACGCATGTGAAGGCAGTTTTTTAATAATCGAAGCATTGACGACAGGTGCGGGAACAGTGTTTAATACATAATCAAACTCCATCTCATATTTGTCTATATCGCGCATATCAATTGGAGTCAATCCCATCTCATAGACGCGCGCCTTCCCGGCATCAGAGCGGACGCCGACGCTGATTTTGGCCCCCAGTTGATGAAAAGTTCTGGCCAGGCTCATGCCTACGCGTCCCAGGCCAAGTATCAATACTTTCGATCCGTGGATCGTGTAATCCGTATGCTGAATAGCCATCATAATCGTCCCTTCCACGGTAGGAATGGAGTTATAAATAGCCACATCATCACGGTCCATGAGCGGGATGAGATCCCGGCCCGCTTTTTTCACAATTTTCTTTAATGCATCATTAGCAATTCCAGAGTAGATTTGGCAGTGGGCGGGGGTCTTTTTTAGCCAGTCAGTCTGTAAAGAAATCGTACGGTTTGTAAAAATTCCATCAATCATACCCTGATCATCCGTTCCGGCGATCGGTAAGATAATTGCATCCAGTTTCTCGACGTGGGAGCCGCTGAAATCTAAATCAGTGCACTCGGTGAAACTTCCATTCAGCTGGTCAAATCCGGCTAAATAGACATGGGCATCCCACTCATGCAATTTCCTTATGATTTCTATTTGTCGGGCATCGCCCCCCATGACCGCTACGTGATATCCTGTTAACATGCCCAGAGTCTCCTTCTTAATAGGTTTCATCTCCTTGTATCGTATGCAGATTTCATCTGTAAGTGTGTTCTATTCTTAGAACTCCCTCGCAGTTTATGACAACAAAAAAAAGCTGTGACATAGAGTCACAGCCCAGTTTATGAATATATGCTGATCCAAAGAGGAAGACTGCTCTGCCCTGACAAAAATAGGCTTCTCCCTTTCTCCCAAGCTGGTTCAGTTATCACCTTCTGAGAGGCAGTTCATTTCTTTTTACAGTTTCCACAAACTTCAGGGCTGATCCATAAAACACCTCGCCCCTTTTATCAGCGAAAAAGGGGCAGGGATATCGAGTTGTTTCCATCCGTTATTTTTTCATTTTTCGCAACGGAATTAACTTATTCTGGTTCCTATACATTTAACAAATCCTACAGAAAAAGAGAGCCGGGATTCCACGCCCGGCTCAATGGTTAATTAAAATCGTGTCTTCACCTATCGCTTGAACCTGGGACCAGTCGATCACGAGTTCCGACTTCGTCTGAAACAGGCTGCGGTTGAAAATGACTAATGAAATGATCTGGCCGCTTTCCGGGTCAAAGTTAATATCAGCCTGACCGAGAACTCCGAGCTTTTTCCCCTCTTTTAAATCAATAACTTCCTTTAAAGCAAGCTTTTTCATTCTCACAAAAAAGCCACCCTTCTTATCTTTTTTCACTCATTAATACGTCCAGCGTAACGATCTGATAATTTTTCTTTAATTGTGTAATCAGCGGATCTAAGCTCTCGCTCGTCACCTTTGTAGGATGCATTAAAATCGTAGCCCCATTATGGACATTGTTTTGGACCCGCTCAAGCAATACTTCACGAGTCGGCTTCTTCCAGTCGATCGTATCAACTGTCCATAAGATCGTCAGCATGTCGAGAGACTCCGCAGCAGTCACCGTCTCATTGGAAAAGCTTCCTGAAGGCGGACCAAACCACCGAATCGGCTCATCTGAAAAGGAAGCCAGCAGTTCATTTGTTTTCACAAGGTTTTCTTTGGCCGACGATTCCCTTAATGTATAAAAGTCAGGATGCCCAAACCCATGACTTCCAATCAGATGGTTTTTTTCTTCGATCATCTGTACGTGTGATGGATTGTCTCTTGCAAATGCTCCGTCAATGAAAAAATTCGCCTTTACCTGGTGCTTATCCAATGTTTCGAGCATAGATGGAATATACTCGGCTCCCCACGAAACGTTGATCAAAAAAGTGACCATATTCTTTTGCTCATTTCCTTTATAAATCGGAGCGGCGGGAAGGTCCTCAAGCTTCACTTCCGGTTCCACCTGGTCATATACTAATTTTTTCTCATCAAAAGTGTTGGACTTTTTCATATTCTCGTATGATTTCTCAAGATTCACTTTTCGGCCATTTAAGCCGGGAATCTTTTTCCACACTTTGTCGATGCGGGCATTTTCCGGTGGAAACTCGTACCCTTTCTGCTTCTCTTTAATTTCCTCATACAAAGAAGAGGTATTAGCTGCGGGCACCGCCCGACGCTGATCCTGCTGTACCGTAACGATAATTGTCACAAGTAAAATAGCCGCTATAATTTTTATGATCCCGTGCACATCCATCAGCCCCTTGGCAAATGTATATGCAAAACGGGTGAGGACTAGAATTTTAAACATAAAAAAAGAAACTGGCTAACCAGTCTCTGTTTTTTTACTCTGTAGTTTCTTTTGCTTCTTTTTCCTTTTTCTCATCGATAAGAATCGCTTTTCTGGAAAGGTTGATTCTTCCCTGCCTGTCAATTTCTTTTACTTTTACTTTAATAGAATCTCCAACGGATACTACATCTTCAACTTTTCCGATGCGTTCTTCCGCAAGTTCAGAAATATGAACAAGGCCTTCTTTTCCTTTAAATAGCTCAACAAAGGCGCCGAATTTTTCAACACGTTTAACGGTTCCCTGATAAACTTCTCCAGCTTCAACTTCGCGGACAATGTCTTCAATGATTTTCTTAGCGACACTGTTCATTTCAGATTCTGTGGAAGAAATAAATACGGTACCATCTTGTTCAATGTCGATTTTTACGCCGGTATCTTCGATGATCTTGTTAATTTGTTTACCGCTTGGCCCGATAACATCACGAATTTTATCCGGATTAATTTTCATAGTCATAATCTTAGGCGCATAACGGGAAAGCTCTGTTCTGGATTCAGGAAGCGTAGCCAGCATAGAGTCAAGAATTTGCAGGCGGCCCTTCTTCGCTTGAGCCAATGCTTCTTCTAAAATCTCTCTGGATAGGCCTTCAATCTTAATATCCATTTGGAGTGCTGTGATTCCTTTAGCTGTTCCTGCTACTTTAAAGTCCATATCTCCAAGGAAATCTTCCATGCCTTGAATATCTGTCAGAATAGAGTAATCTTCTCCTGATTTAACAAGTCCCATTGCAATTCCGGCTACAGGCGCTTTAATTGGAACCCCTGCGTCCATCATGGCCAATGTACTCGCACAGATACTAGCCTGTGAAGTGGATCCATTGGATTCAAGAACTTCTGATACTAAGCGGATCGTATAAGGAAATTCCGTTTCTGAAGGTACGACTACTTCTAGTGCACGTTCACCTAAAGCCCCGTGTCCGATTTCACGACGTCCAGGTCCGCGGATCGGCCCAGTTTCACCTACAGAATAGTGAGGGAAATTGTAGTGGTGCATAAAACGCTTGGACTCTTCAAGGTCAAGTCCGTCAAGAATCTGCACATCACCTAGAGCTCCTAAAGTACAAATGCTTAAGGCTTGAGTTTGGCCACGAGTGAATAGGCCGGAACCATGTGTACGCGGAAGGATGCCTACTCTTGAAGATAAGGCACGGATTTCATCAATTCCTCTTCCATCCGGACGAACCTTTTCTTTCGTGATCAAGCGGCGTACTTCTTCTTTGACAATGTTATCTAAAATAGATTTCACTTGTTTAAGCGTATCTTCATCTGCTTCGAGCTCTTCATAAGACTCGACAACCGCCTTTTTAGCATTATCGATTGCTTCTTCACGAGCTTTCTTTTCTTCTGTTTGAATGGCAGCAACTAGTGATTCAGTTGCTTCAGCTTCTACTTTTGATTTTAGCTCTGCGTCTAAATCAAAAAGCTGTACTTCCATTTTTTCTTTACCGACAGCTGCGATAATCTGCTCCTGGAACTCGACAAGGCGCTTAATTTCTTCATGGCCGAACATTATCGCCTCAAGCATATCCTCTTCGGATGCTTCGTTAGCTCCTGCTTCTACCATGTTAATCGCATCTTTCGTTCCGGCAACCGTTAAATCGATATCACTTTTCTCCTGTTCTTCTATTGTAGGATTAATGATAAATTCGCCGTCTACACGTCCGACAACAACACCGGCAATAGGACCTCCAAATGGAATGTCTGAGATTCCTAAAGCAATTGATGAACCAAGCATCGCGGCCATTTCGGTGGAGCAGTCCTGATCCACACTCATTACCGTGCTGATCACTTGTACATCATTTCTAAAGCCATCTGGGAAAAGCGGACGGATCGGGCGGTCGATTAAACGGGAAGCAAGGACGGCCTTATCACTTGGACGGCCCTCTCTTTTAATGAATCCTCCCGGAATCTTCCCTACCGCATATAAACGTTCTTCGTAATTAACGGTTAATGGAAAAAAGGGAAGGTCTTTTGGCTCTTTTGAACCCGTTGCAGCTGAAAGCACGGAAGTATCGCCATATTTAATCATGGCGGCACCGCTGGCCTGCTTAGCCAGTTCTCCAACTTCGACGGAGAAGTTTCTTCCTGCTACATCGATTGAAAAGACTTGATTTTCTGCTGACATAAAATATTTGACTCCTCTCAATCAGACAAAGTAATTATCTAACTCATAGTTTACACTAAAAATTATGTAAACATACAGAAAAAGCGGGATTAACTCCCGCTTTTTCTCCTGCATTAGCGACGTAGACCAAGGCTCTTGATTAACTCACGGTAACGTGTAATGTCTTTATTACGCAGGTAGTTTAGTAAGTTACGGCGTCTACCTACCATTTTAAGCAATCCACGACGAGAATGGTGGTCTTGCTTGTGTGTACGCAAGTGCTCGTTCAAGTTCGTAATTTGCTCTGTAAGAACTGCGATTTGTACTTCCGCAGATCCTGTGTCATTTTCATGAGTTTTGTACTCATTGATTAGTTCTTGTTTACGTTCTTGTGTGATAGCCATTATAGCTACACCTCCTAAATAGATTTGAATTCCCTTTCCCCGAGCGGACGCCGGAGTTACGTGCCGCCAAGCGAAGGTTCCATAGTACAGATTAACTTTTTTTCAGCTAAAATGCAAGAGAAAACCGCATTATCACTGTAAAAATTGACGCACTTCCTGTTTGCTTGGGATTGATTTCTGCACGCTGTCAGGAAAATTTCCATTCTTTTTTATTTCGCGGATATAGCCGTAAAATTCTATCGAAACCGTATCTTCATCTTCTAAATTATAAGATTCTATAGAATAGATTTCCACCGCGGAATTATTATAAATAATCGCCGCCCCTTCATACGACTCTCTGCCTGCTTTCAGGCGGACAGCATAGAGGCCGGACTTCGGCAGATAATACGGGCGCTTCAGCTGTACGGTTAATCTGTCAGACCGCTTCGGATCATTAATTTGACCGCTGACAACAAACGGACGCCCGAGAAGTCTCCTCACTTCCTCCATTTCTCCATTATCCAGGAAAGAACGAATGCGGGTGGAACTAACTTTTTCCTCTTCTTCCTCGACACGGGAGACGGTAGAAGTCGTAAATCGCCCTTGAGCCAGCTCGGGCAGGGTATCCATAGAGCCCTGCCCTTTGAAGCCAAAACTGAAGTCAAAGCCGGCGGCTACATGCTGTATGTTTAACTGAATAAAGAATTGTTCCACAAACTCCTGCGGTGATAGAGAGGCCAGCTTTTTATTAAAGCGGATCACATATAAAATGTCGACGCCCATCTCAGAAAGAATTTCTTGTTTATCTTCAAGCGGAGTAATATAGGAAGCATGTTTTACTTTATGATTTAATACTACAGATGGATGAGGGTCGAACGTCATGACAGCACTCGATACCCCTAGCTCCTCAGCTTTCTGCCGGGCCGTCTGAATGACTTTCTGATGACCTTTATGGATGCCATCGAAAAAACCGACGGCAGCCGCTGAAGGGGCAATAGAGCCAGCTGGAAGACTTTCTTCGACACTTAAATGAATCGTTCTCAATTTTGTTTCACCTGCTCCATTTTTAAAATACTCGTATCGGCTTTATTTTATCATGCTTCGTTGGATGCTGCTGATAGATAGCCAGCGCCTCCCCGTTTAATTTTACAACAACGATGTCTGACTCCATGCTTTTTGGCCGGGGGAGTACCTGGCCGTTCTCGACAGAAAATCGTTTATCTTCCCCCATGATTAACGTTTCTAAATGATTCAGCCCTCTGTCTAAAGGCAGGATCAGCTCTTTTACATCCCCTTGGTCAACGCGGAGTTGAACCTCCTCAAAAGTAAAACAGTCTTCCCTTTTTATGTCCCCTGTCTGCAGACGCTCAAGGGATGACATGTGAGCGGGAAAACCTAGCGCTTTCCCGATATCAACACATAGTGTGCGAATATATGTGCCTTTGGAGCAGGAGGCTTTTATTGAAAAAGAACAGGTGTCACCTGACTTCTCTATATCACTCAACCGTCCAATTTCGTGAATGGTAACCTTCCTCTTCGGCCTCTCAACTTCTTTGCCTTCACGTGCATATTGATAGAGCCGCTTGCCGTTTACTTTTACAGCGGAATACATCGGCGGAATTTGAGTGATTTCACCTTTAAATTGAGAGAGAACATTGTCTATGTCTTGATTTGAAGGCACAGGATCGACGGATGCCCGTTCGACTTCTTCTCCTGTCTGGTCTTCCGTTTCTGTTGCAAAGCCTAACGTAACGGTCGCTTCGTAAACCTTTTTCGTATCGGTTAAAAAGGGGACAATTTTCGTTGCTCTGCCGATACATAATGGAAGAACTCCTTCTACTTCAGGGTCAAGAGTGCCGGTATGGCCTATTTTTTTCGTTTTCAGCATCCCCCGTGCTTTACTGACACAGTCGTGTGAAGTAAAGCCTTTTTCTTTCCATAATGGGAGTATCCCGTTCATCCATACACCCCCTCCTTTTTTCATACACTCAGTTGACCGGGGGAAATTCGCTCCCTTTTCACGGAAGAACGCCCGGGTCTCCTCGATAAAACCCACCAGTGCAGGGCGTACCGGACTTAATGCCGCAGCTTATCCAACCGAGCTTATTTAAAAAGTCTTTTCATAAGAAAATCCGCGCTACGTTAAGCACGGATTTCTTTTTGTAAGCCTGTCACTTATTAATCCGTATCGTTTAAATCTTTTAAGATCGTTTCGATACGATTTCCCCGTTCGATCGCTTCATCGAACTCGAACATAATTTCCGGGGTTTTTCTCAGGCGTATACGCTGGCCAATTTCAGAGCGGATAAATCCTTTCGCTTTGGCAAGGCCGACTAACGTATCGTGCTTCTGCTTTTCATCCCCGAGAACAGAAATAAACACTTTTGCCTGCTGCAGGTCACCCGTAACTTTGACTTCTGTTACTGTAACGAAGCCTACTCTCGGATCTTTAATTTTTTTGCTGATAATATCAGTCAGTTCTTTTTTCATCTGTTCTCCGACACGATTTGCGCGTAGATCATTCATTTCCTATCACCTCTTCAACAATAAAGCACTACAGCCATTCTAAAGTCGTATCTGCCCGCTCAATTTCAGGAAAAGAATCCATTAATGATAAAGCCTGCTGGATCGTCTGCTCACAGATAACTTTACTGCTGGCAACCGTAACGATTCCGATACAAGTGCGCTGCCAGAGATCCTGGTAATCCAGCTCGCTGACAGCCACGTTGTATTCATTGCTGAGTCTCGATTGAATTCTTTTAATAACTGAACGTTTTTGCTTTAAGGACTGGGCGTCATATATGAAACATTCCACCTCAGCACTTAAAATCATGTACGTTCGATCTCCTGCATTTCGTAAGGTTCGATGATGTCGCCTACTTTAATATCATTAAAGTTCTTCACTGTAATACCGCACTCATAACCTTGAGCAACTTCTTTCGCATCATCTTTATAACGCTTCAGCGCATCGACTTCACCTTCAAAGATAACTACTCCGTCGCGGATAACGCGTACTCCTGAATGACGAGTAACTTTTCCGTCTGTTACATAAGAACCGGCGATTGTTCCAACTTTAGAAACCTTAAAGATTTCACGGACTTCGACTTGGCCGATAATCTTCTCTTCGTACTCAGGATCGAGCATACCTTTCATGGCTGCTTCAATTTCCTCAATTACTTTGTAAATGATGTTGTGCAGACGAATTTCCACATTCTCTGATTCCGCTGCTTTTCTTGCATTCCCGTCAGGACGGACGTTAAAACCGATGATAATCGCATTGGAAGCTGAAGCAAGCGTTACGTCTGATTCCGTAATCGCACCTACGCCTGTGTGAATAATCTTCACTTTAACGCCTTCAACTTCGATTTTTTGCAGGGAACCGGCTAAGGCTTCAAGAGACCCTTGAACATCTGCTTTTAAAATTAAGTTGATATCTTTAATATCCCCTTGTTTAATTTGTTCAAACAGGTCATCTAAGCTTACTTTAGCCGTTGAGCTTCTATCTTCTTCGATCTGTCTCTGCTGGCGTTGTTCCCCGATCGCTTTTGCTTTTTTCTCATCTTCAAAAGCGAGGAAGCGGTCACCAGCCTGCGGCACGTTATTTAAACCTGTGATTTCTACTGGGGTAGAAGGTCCTGCCTCTTTCACACGGCGTCCAAGGTCGTTGACCATCGCACGCACACGGCCGAAGGTGTTCCCTACTACGACAGGGTCACTGACTTTAAGTGTACCGTTTTGAACAAGTAAAGTTGCAACAGGGCCGCGTCCTTTATCCAGCTCAGCTTCGATAACTGTTCCGTAAGCTGGACGGTTAGGATTAGCTTTGAACTCTTCCATTTCTGATACGAGCACGATCATTTCAAGAAGCTCATCAATACCTTCGCCTTTTACTGCAGACATTTTAACAAAGATGGTATCTCCGCCAAAGTCTTCAGAAATAAGCTCATATTCCATAAGCTCCTGCATGACACGGTCCGGGTTAGCCCCTTCTTTATCCATTTTATTAACCGCAACAATAATTGGAACATTTGCTGCTTTCGCGTGACTGATCGCTTCTTTTGTCTGAGGCATAACGCCGTCATCTGCAGCAACCACTAAAATTGCGATGTCTGTAACCTGAGCACCACGTGAACGCATGCTTGTAAATGCAGCGTGTCCCGGTGTATCAAGGAATGTGATTTTCTTATCAGCAGCTTCTACTTGATAAGCTCCGATGTGCTGAGTAATTCCTCCAGCTTCTCCTTCTGTCACTTTCGTATGACGGATAGAGTCCAGAAGCGTTGTTTTCCCATGGTCAACGTGTCCCATGATCGTTACAACAGCCGGACGCTCTTGCAAGTCAGCAGGGTCGTCTTCAAACGTCATGTTTTCGATATCTGTTTCATCTACAACGACTTCTTCTTCGACTTCCACGTCATATTCTGCACAGATTAATTCGATGGTATCCCCATCTAAGTCCTGGTTCTTCGTAGCCATAACGCCTAGAAGCATCAGCTTTTTAATTAACTCTGATGATTCTTTGTTTAATTTCTCAGCCAGTTCGCCTACTGTAAGAGACCCAGAGTAAGTAATCTTTTCTGGTGTTTGTTTTTGAGGCTTTTGGGCCTGCTGATTACGATGGCCGCCTTTTGGCTGGTTGTTGTTACGGTTGTTTTTCTGGTTTTTATTCTTTCCTTTAGGCTTGGAATTCTGCTTCTGGTTATTGTTCGCCGGCTTTTTCTGCTGGTCTTTAGCCGGACCTTTGCCAAAAGCCTGATCAAGCTTTCCTTTTATTCCGTCTTCAATCATAGACATATGGTTGGAAACTTCCACGTTTAAACCTTTTAATTTTTCGATCACTTGTTTACTAGACACATCATTCTTTTTTGCATATTCATATACACGCATTTTACTCATTCTTTCACCCCCGAATAGATTCATCGAGCAGCGATTGCAACTTTTTCGCAAATCCTTGATCCAGAACTGCGATCGCGACTCTCCCTGACTTTCCTATGGCTTGTGAAAGAGTATCACGATCATCCACCATGTAGCAGGGTATTTCATAAAAGCTGCACTTATCTGTCAGCTTTTTCTTTGTTTGTTTACCGGTATCCCCGGCGATAAGGACCAGTTTCGCCTTGTTTTTTTGAATATCTTTTGTAATTTGCTCTTCTCCCAAGGTTAACTTACCTGCTCTATTAGCGATACCTAACAGATTTAAATAAGATCCACTCATGAGTCTTTACCTTCTATCAGGTTTCTCAGGTCTTCATAGACAGAAGCATTGACCTTTGCATTTAAATGACGATTTAACGCCTGCTGCTGTTCTGCCTTATCTATGACCTCAAGACTTTTAGAAACGTAAGCCCCCCGGCCGTTTTTCTTTCCCGTTTGATCAACGAAAACTTCACCTTCTTTATTGCGGACCACCCGGATGAGTTCTTTTTTTGGTTTCATTTCCTGGGTGACGACGCATTTTCTTAATGGTGGTTTTTTGGCTTGGGCCATCGCTTCCCCCTCCTATTCAGCTGATTCTTCGGATTCGATCTCTTTATCATCAGATGATTCCGAGATGACCCCTTCTTCTAATGCTTCACTTTCACTCTTTATGTCAATTTTCCAGCCTGTTAATTTAGCAGCTAAACGCGCATTTTGTCCGCGTTTACCAATCGCTAAGGACAGCTGGTAATCAGGTACGATCACTGTAGTTGCTTTTTCTTCTTCATTGACAAGAACTTCTACAACCTTTGAAGGGCTTAAGGCATTGGAGACGTATTCCACAGGGTCTTCAGACCACTGTACAATGTCGATCTTTTCACCTTTTAGTTCATTCACGATTGCTTGAACACGCTGTCCACGCTGTCCAACACAAGAACCAACCGGATCCACTTCCGGATCTTCCGCAAATACAGAGATTTTCGAACGGTCTCCTGCTTCACGGGCAACAGATCTTACTTCTACTGTACCATCATAAATTTCCGGCACTTCCATTTCAAATAGACGCTTTAGAAGGCCTGGGTGAGTACGGGAAACATAAATATGGGGTCCTTTATTGCTGTTCTCCACTTTCGTTACATATACTTTCAAGCGGTCATGAACTTCATACTTTTCTGTCGGCATCTGTTCGCCTTCAGGAAGCCTCGCTTCTATTTTGCCTAAATTCACATAGACGAAACGCGGATCCTTACGCTGAATGATTCCTGTCATTACGTCTTCTTCACGATCGACATACTCTCCGTAGATAATGCCGCGCTCTGCTTCACGTACACGCTGAGTTACAACCTGCTTAGCCGCCTGGGCTGCAATACGGCCGAAGTCCATTGGCGTAACCTCTACTTCGATAACATCGTCGACTTCATAATTAGGATCTTTTTCTTTCGCCTGCTCAATAGATACTTCCTGCTGAGGATCCATCACTTCATCAACAATGACTTTTCTGGCAAATACTTTCATGCTGCCTTGTTCTTCATTAATGTCGACACGAACGTTCGTCGCAGAGTTAAAATTCTTCTTATAAGCGGAAATTAGAGCGGCTTCAAGCGCTTCTAACAACAGACCTTTGTCAATGCCTTTTTCCTTTTCTAAATAATTCATGGCATCAAATAGTTCACTACTCACCATATATCCCCCTTTAATTAAAAGTAACGGCTAAGTTTGCCTTCGCTATTTTTTCGTAAGGTACCTCCAGCTGTTTTTTACGGGTTTTTATTTGTATTTCAATCACAGCTGTATCATTTTTAAACTGGAGAAGTGTACCTTCGAACTCTTTTTCCCCTTCAATAGGTTCATACAACTTCATATAGACGTGTTCGCCTGTATATTTTTCAAAGTCGGCTGGCGTTTTCAGAGGCCGTTCTGCTCCAGGTGAGGAAACCTCCAGAAAATAAGCCTGCTCAATCGGGTCAGCTTCATCCAGCTTTTCACTAAGCTGCTCAGACACTTGTCCGCATTCTTCAATATCTACTCCGCCTGGCTTATCGATAAAGACACGCAAGAACCAGTTCTTACCCTCTTTTTTGAATTCAAGGTCAACCAGCTCAAGATTCATTTGATCTAAAATTGGAGTAACCAGCTCTTGAGTTAATTCTGTTACGTTTTTACTCAATGGAATCCCTCCCTGTGCAAATAGTTAGATTTTTAATGGATGTAAGTTAGTTTGAAAAACCTCGAAACGAAACCGCTATGATTATTCATAGCGGCTTCTAAAGCGTTCGTTCCATTCAAAGCCCGAAAATTGAGCCTTAAATATAACGAAAGAGTGGGTTTCCCCACTCTTTCGGACGTTCTTATCGCTCTTGACACCATAAAAAATATACCATAGTTTCCGTATTAATGCAACAAACCACTAAAATAACGACAGCTGGTTCTCTTCAGGCATTCCTTTAAGGCAGCCTTGATCATCTAAATACTCAAGGACAGTCTTAGAAATACGGCTTCTCTCACGCAGGTCCTGCTTGGAAAGGAATTCTCCTTCTTTCCTGGCGTTTACGATATTGATCGCCGCGTTTGTGCCTAAGCCGTCCACAGCGTTAAATGGAGGAATCAATGAATCTCCTTCTACAAGAAAGTCCGTAGCACTAGATTCATATAGATCAACCGGTTTGAAGCTGTAGCCGCGTTCACACATTTCTAAAGAGATTTCAAGCACTACCATCAGGTTCTTCTCTTTAGGCGTGGCATCGAGCCCTTTGGACTGGATTTCTTCAAGTCTCTTTCTAATCGCATCTGACCCTTTGACCATCGTCTCCAGTTCAAAGTCCCCTGCCCTTACGGTAAAGTAGGCCGCATAGAAATAGATCGGGTAATGAACTTTAAAATACGCAATACGCACAGCCATTAAAACATAGGCAGCTGCGTGGGCTTTCGGGAACATATACTTGATCTTTTTACAGGAGTCGATATACCAGTCAGGAACCCCATGTTTTTTCATTTCTTCGATCCATTCATCCTGCAGGCCCCGCCCTTTTCGAACGAATTCCATAATTTTAAAGGCCAGTGATGGATCCAGTCCTTTATGCATGAGATAGACCATGATGTCGTCACGGCACCCAATAACTTCCGGCAGCGTACAAATGCCGTCATTTATCAGCTGTTCCGCATTGCCGAGCCATACATCTGTTCCGTGTGAAAGACCAGATATGATTACCAGCTCTGCGAATGTTTTCGGCTTCGTATCCTCAAGCATCTGCCTTACAAATCGGGTTCCGAATTCAGGAACGCCGAGTGTACCTGTTTTACAGCCAATTTGCTCTGCCGTTACTCCAAGCGCCTCAGGACCACTGAAGATCTTCATAACTTCAGGGTCATCGACAGGGATTTCCTTCTGGTCAATGCCGCTTAAATCCTGGAGCATGCGGATAACGGTCGGATCATCGTGTCCGAGTATATCAAGCTTCAGCAGATTATCGTGAATCGAATGGAAGTCAAAGTGAGTCGTCTTCCACTCCGACTTCGTATCATCAGCTGGAAACTGTATCGGTGAAAAGTCGAAAATGTCCATATCATCAGGAACAACAATGATACCGCCAGGGTGCTGTCCGGTTGTTCGTTTTACACCTGTGCACCCTTGGACAAGGCGGTCAATTTCCGCATTTTTATATTGCAGCTGATGGTCGCCTGCATAGCCTTTCACATAACCATAAGCTGTTTTCTCAGCAATCGTGCCGATGGTACCTGCACGATAGACATTATCTTCGCCAAAGAGCATTTTCGTATAGTTATGCGCTTGCGGCTGGTATTCCCCGGAAAAGTTCAAATCGATATCGGGCACTTTATCTCCTTTAAAACCAAGGAAGGTTTCAAAAGGAATATCCTGACCATCTTTTTTATAGGCGGTTCCGCACTCAGGACAGTCTTTTTCCGGAAGGTCAAATCCGCTTCCGACCGACCCATCTGTGAAAAATTCATGGTGCTTACAGTTTGGGCAGACGTAGTGTGGCGGAAGTGGGTTCACCTCGGTAATCTCCGTCATCGTCGCTACAAAGGAAGAGCCGACCGACCCACGAGAACCTACTAAATAGCCGTCATCTAATGATTTTGTTACGAGCTTCTGGGAGATCAGATAAATAACAGCAAACCCATGACCAATAATACTGTCCAGTTCTTTTTCGAGCCGCTTTTCTACTAACTCTGGAATAGGTTCACCGTAAATGCTTCTCGCTTTATTATAAGACATTTCCCGGATTTCCTGATCAGCCCCTTCGATATTAGGAGTATACAAGTCCTCTTTTACCGGTGTCACTCCCTCAATTTGATCATTTATTACATGAGTGTTTGTGACAACGATCTCTCGGGCTGTTTCTTCACCTAAAAATGAGAACTCCTCAAGCATTTCATTCGTTGTTTTAAAATGAACTTCCGGCAATGTCTGTCGATTGAGCGGGTTACCGCTTTGTGACGAAATTAAAATCTGCCGGTACATTTTCTCATGCGGCTCCACGTAGTGAGTATTCCCTGTAGCAACAACCGTTTTATGTGTTTTCTTGCCGATAGAAACAACCTTTTTCAAAATATCATAGATCTGTGCTTCACTTTGAACGAGATCCTTTTCAAGCAGGTGATAATAGTTTCCGGGCGGCTGAACTTCTATAAAATCATAGAATTCGGCCACTTTTTCCGCTTCTTCTTCAGATTTCTGCATCGCCGTTTCAAACAGTTCGCCCTTATCGCATCCTGAGCCGACAAGAATCCCTTCTCTCAGCTTCGCTAAACGGGAACGAGGAATTCTCGGCACCCGGTAGTAATAATTAATATGCGACTCTGAAACGAGCCGATATATATTTTTTAAGCCAGTCGCATTCGCTGCAAGTAAAGTAACGTGGGAAGGACGGGACCTTTGGTAGGCTTTTCCTTCTCCCATATAATCATTTAAATTCTTATGGTTCGTAATGCCGCGTTCGATCGCTTTCTTTACGAGCTTCCATAATAAATAGCCGGTTGCTTCCGCATCGTAAATCGCCCGGTGGTGCTGGGTGAGCTCAATATCAAAATACTTACACAGTGTGTTTAATCGGTGGTTCTTTAGCTCCGGTACTAAAAAGCGGGCCAGTTCAAGCGTGTCGATGACGGGATTCGCAGATTTCTCATAGTTTACCAGTTTAAACCCGGCGTTTAAAAACCCCATATCGAAGCTCGCATTATGGGCAACGAGTATGTCATCACCCATCCACTCATGGAAGTCTTTAATCACGTCTTCAATTTCCGGTGCATCTTTAACCATATCATCCGTAATGCCCGTTAAATCAACCGTCGTCTGAGACAACGGGTGGTGAGGGTTGGCAAATGACTCAAATCGGTCGATGATTTCTCCTTCTCTCACCTTTACTGCGGCCAGTTCAATAATTTTATCGTAAACAGCTGACAGACCTGTCGTTTCCACGTCAAAAACAATGTACGTATCTGAAGCCAAGTCCCGATCCTGTTCTTCATAAGCAATCGGTACACCATCATCTACAAGGTTGGCTTCCATCCCGTAAATGATTTTAATATTATTTTTCTCGCCGGCTGAGTAGGCTTCCGGATAAGCCTGTACAACCGCATGGTCGGTAATGGCAATCGCATCATGCCCCCACTTGGCTGCCTGAGAAATCAGCCTTGAAGGTGCAACGGGAGCATCCATCTGGCTCATCGTTGTATGAGCGTGAAGCTCAATCCGCTTCTCTCCTTCTTTGGCATCATCTTTACGAAGTGCCGGCGTGACTTCGTTAATGTCATTCGCCATCATTGTCAGCTCACTTGTAAAGTTATCTGTTTGAATACTTCCACGGGCTTTGATCCACATGCCTTTTTGCACCTGTTTAAACAAATCGGCATGGTCCTCTCCGCGGGAGAACATTTTAATGGAAAAGGAATCGGTATAATCCGTCGCTTTAAGAAGCAGCAAATGGCGTCCGGAACGCAGCTCCTTAATTTCTGCATCAAATACGTAGCCCTGGACAGTTTTTCTCCGTTCTTCTTCTAAAATACTTTCCATAGGCTCCGCTTCTTCTTGAATTTTATATCCAATTTCAATCGGTCCTGATGGTTTGGCCACTTCCTTCTCTTTCGCCCGTTCTTCCTGATCCTTCACAGCCTTCTGAACGAGCAGCTGATCTTCTTTCTGGCGTTCTTCTTGAAACTTCTTAATCTCTTCCTGTTCTTCTTTCACCCGGGTCTGTACATAAAGAGAAGGAAGACCGCAAGATGCACAGAAAAATTGCAGCGAGGATTCAAGTTTCTTCTGAACCGCATGGCTTTCTGCTAAATTCCTGCAGGTTAACATAATTTTATTCCCGTTAATCTCTGGATTTTGATCTAATATTAAATCTTTATACCCAGGATTAAGATCTGTTAAAGACGACACAAAGCCTTTCCAGTATTCATTAATTTCTTCTTTAGTTAAGGTTTTATCTCTTGCATCAATCGTCCAGGAAATGGCAGCTAACGATTGAAAAGCCGATTGGAGCTTTGTCGTAAACAGCTGATAGACGGATGGAGGCAGCGGTTTCTCCATTTGAAAGTGAAAATGCCACTTTTTCTCCGCCTTAAATACGGTCAGCTTCACAAGGGAGCTGTCCGAAAAATGGGGTTCTATTAATTCTTGCGGGAACTGAATTTGCTCCAAAAGATAGTGCATTTTTTCTCGGCTGCTAACACTCAAACGTGATTCCTCCCTACCGATGGTACTATACTCATAAATATACCCTTGCCTAAAAATGATAGCAAGGGTATAGATCTTGGTCCTAAAAGCGTTACTTATACCAGTTCTTTACATACTCTATAATGGAAGCTGATTCAACTTCATCCTGTTCGCCGGTCTGACGTGCTTTTACTTCGACGATGTTTTCTCCGGCACGTTTACCGACTGTAATACGGAGCGGAATCCCAAACAGGTCACTGTCGGCAAATTTAACGCCGGCCCGCTCTTTACGGTCATCGTACAGCACCTCAATACCAGCCGCCTGAAGCTGTTCATACAGGTCATCTGCCAGCTCTTTTTGTTCTTCTTTTTTAGGGTTAAGAGACAGGAGATGAACTTGGTATGGAGCAAGATTCTTCGGCCAAGTAATTCCTCTGTCATCGTTGTACTGTTCGACGATAGCTGCAAGCGTCCGGGAAACTCCGATTCCATAAGATCCCATGGTCATCGTCTTCGCCTTCCCTTGATCATCTAAGAAGGAAGCGCCCATCTTCTCTGCATAAAATTCGCCGAGTTTAAAAACATGGCCAACTTCAATACCGCGGGCGAATTTAATCTTACCCTGTCCATCAGGAGAAGGATCACCTTCTTCAATAAAGCGAAGGTCAGCATAATCTTTCACTTTAAAATCACGACCAGGATTTACATTAGTAAAGTGATAGCCGGATTCATTTGCGCCGCAGGAGACGTTCGCCACTTTTTCTACGGCATAGTCAGCAACGACCTCTACTTCTTCAGGCACATTAACCGGCCCAAGTGATCCGAATCCTGTGCCAAGCAGACGGCGTGTATCTTCTTCAGACGCCATCTCTACCATTCTTGCGTCATATAAGTTTTTCAGTTTTACATCGTTTACCTCGTGGTCGCCTCTTGTAACCACCATGACATACTGCTCGTCCACTTTAAACATAATCGACTTAAGGCCTTTAGACAGTTCATGGCCTAAGAAATCAGCAACCTCCTGCATCGTCTTCTGATCAGGAGTCTCTACCTTCTCAAGCTCTTTTGGCGTTTCGCCGGATGCTTGATACTCGGCAGCAACAGGGGCCATTTCTATGTTGGCGGCATAATCGGAAGTATCGGAATAAGCAATTACATCTTCTCCGACTTCTGATAGCACCATAAACTCATGCGTGTCTTTTCCACCCATTTGGCCGGAGTCAGCTATAACAGCTCTAAAATCAAGACCGCAGCGGGTGAAGACATTTGAGTAGGCCTTAAACATCGTTTCATAGCTTTGATCAAGACTTTCCGCTGATTCATTAAAGGAATAGGCATCTTTCATTAAAAATTCCCGGCCTCGCAGCAGTCCAAATCGAGGGCGTTTTTCGTCACGGAATTTGTTTTGAATCTGATAGACCATCAGCGGCAGGCGTTTATAGCTCTTCACCGCATCCCTTACCAGGCTGGTCGTCACTTCTTCATGTGTAGCTCCGAGCGCAAACTCACGATCGTGGCGGTCATGCAGGCGCATAAGTTCTGAGCCATACGTGTGCCAGCGGCCGCTTTCTTCCCATAGTTCAGCAGGCTGCAGGGCAGACATCAGCATTTCATGTGCCCCTGCTTTGTCCATTTCCTCTCGGACGATATCTTCTACTTTCTTAAGGACCCTGCGTCCAAGCGGCAGGTAACTGTAGATTCCGGAAGCAATTTGACGTATGTATCCGGCACGGACAAGTAACTGATGACTTTTAATTTCCGCATCGGCCGGAATTTCTTTTAACGTTGGAACAAGCATCTGGCTTTGTTTCATTTTTTTCACCTCAGATTGATTATTTATAGGTTGTGTTAGCTTTTTAGTAAAAAGGGGGTTCGGCTCACTTGCTTTTCATATCAAAAGCTTCACTTAATATCGCCAGGAAAATAAAAAGCAAGCTGGAAGCAGATAGGATAGCTCATCCGGCTTCCAGCTTTAAGTTTACAGGAATAATCGTTGAATATCATTCCAAGTGACCACAAGCATCAAGAGCATGAGTAAGGCGAATCCAATAAAATGGACAACTCCCTCTTTTTGCGGGTCAATCGGTTTTCCGCGCAGTCCTTCAAGCCCGACGAACAATAGACGTCCGCCATCAAGGGCCGGAAGCGGCAGCAGGTTAATTATCCCAAGATTAACACTTAAAATGGCTGTCCACATCACAAAATTCGTAAATCCTGTCTGGACAACCTGGTCGGTTGCATCGTATATACCTACAGGTCCAGACAGCATATCAAGGGAAAACTGACCGGTTACGAGTTTTCCAAGGTTGGTTAAGATCAATGTTCCCCATTCATAGGTCTGGGTAAAGCCAAACGTCAGCTTCTTCCCAAACGAATCTTCAAAGGCGCGGGCCACACCGACCTGTCCGATTTCCATATCTCCTTCTGTCAGCTTCTTAGGAGTAACGGTTAACTCTTCAGTTGAACCATTACGTTCCACAGTCAGACTTACGGACTCTTCAGGGTGTTCCCTGACAATCATTGTGAATTCTTCCCACGTGTCTACAGGCTCTCCGTTAACTGCGACCACTTCATCACCATTCTGCATCCCGGCCTGCTCTGCCGGTGAATCCTGCTGAACTTCTCCAATTAAGGCCCGTTCAGCCGGAACTCCTTGTATAAAGCCAAGGATCATAAACAGAATAATCGCTAAGACGAAGTTCATCATCGGGCCGGCAAACAGCTGCATCGCACGCTGCGGCACGGATTTAGAAGCGAATTGACGATCATATGGAGCAATCTGAGTCTCTTTCTCATCCATCACGAACATTGCTTTTGGATCTACTTCAAAGTACAGTTTTTCCTCTTCGTCAATTTCATATCCTTCTATAATTAAACGATGGTCTAAATCTGCTCTCTCTACCTCAATGACTCGTGCATGAGGATGTTTCGACTTATTATTGACGATGATACGATTGACTTTTCCCTCTTGGTTGAACTCAAGTCCAATATGATGACCGGCTTTAAGCTCAATGATCTCAGGGTCTTCACCTGCAACTCTTACATAACCGCCAATTGGCAGCAAGCGAATCGTATAAAGGGTTTCGTTTCTCGTAAAGGCAAAAATTTTCGGTCCAAAACCGATCGCAAATTCACGTGCAAGCATTCCTGCTCGCTTTGCAAAAATGAGATGCCCCCACTCATGCACAAAAACCAGCAGGCCGAACATGAGTATAAAAGCAATTACTGTAGTCAAATGAAGCACCTTCCTTTTAATTTAAATGGCTACGAACACGCTCTCTGGTTGTCTTATCTATAGATAGTATGGCAGATAAGTCCGAGCTATGAATTTTATCATGCTTTGACAGCTCATTTTCAATCAGGCGTTCAATATCAAGAAACGATATTTTTCCTTCTAAAAATAATTGAACCGCCTCTTCGTTCGCCGCATTTAATACGGTTGTCATACTGCCGCCGGCTTTTCCAGCTTCGTAGGCCATCCGCAGACATGGAAACCTTTCGAAATCCATTTTCTCAAAATTTAGTGAAGCTATTTCTTCTAAATCCAGCTGCTTCGTCATCGGCAGATCCAGCCGGTTTGGATAAGTAAGCGCATATTGAATCGGCACTTTCATATCTGGAGTTCCAAGCTGGGCAATTACACTTCGATCTACATATTCAACCATCGAATGAATGACGCTTTCTCTATGAAGGATAACATGAATTTTATCGTATGGTACATCAAAGAGCCAATGGGCTTCAATCACTTCAAGTCCTTTGTTCATCATAGACGCAGAATCGATGGTAATCTTCGCACCCATACTCCAGTTCGGATGGTTCAGGGCGTCTTCCACCGTTACCCCTTCAAGCTGCTCTCTCGTTTTGTCACGAAAGCTTCCGCCTGAAGCCGTAATAATCAGTTTATGAACATCTTTCATTTGTTCTCCATGTAATGCCTGATAAATTGCCGAATGCTCGCTGTCCACAGGCAGAAGATCTACACCGTGTGTTTTCGCAGCATCCATAACTAAATGTCCGGCTGTTACTAGAGTTTCTTTATTTGCAATCGCAATCTTTTTTTTCGCTTCTATGGCCTTAAGTGTTGCAGGGAGGCCGACGCTTCCCATCACCGCATTTACTACTACATCTACAGCATCGGCAACGCTGGCTTCAATTAAACCACCGGAACCAACTAAAATAGAAGGGATCTCTATTTGTCTAACCAGCTTTTGTTTTGTTTCTTCATCCTGCACGACGACAATCTTTGGTTCAAACTCCTTTATAAGCGGAACGGCCTTTTCTATGTTTCTTCCAAAAGCCATTGAATATAAAGAAAATTCCTCTTTGTGGAGCCGCAGTACGTCGAGTGTTTGAATCCCGATCGATCCAGTCGCGCCAAGCAGTGCAATTCGTTTCATTTTTTTCCTCCTAGACCTGTATAAATCCAATTAGATGCAAGATCGGCAGCATGAAGATCAAACTGTCAAATCGATCGAGCACTCCGCCATGACCCGGTAATATTTTTCCGGAGTCTTTCACTGCATAATGGCGTTTGAATGCGGACTCTACAAGATCGCCCACTTGCCCTGCCATGGAAATAATAATCGTCACGAGCAGGACGATGGTCATTGAGCTGTGAATAGGATAGATGATTTGGAAAATAAAAGCGACAACACAGGCTAAAAGGATGCCGCCAACAGAACCTTCAATGGTTTTCTTAGGGCTGATTTGCGGCCATAGCTTCCGCTTTCCGAAAGCCCGGCCGAATAAGTAAGCTCCTGTGTCTGTTGCCCATACGACAAACAGCGCATAGAAAATATATTCAAGTCCGTTTTGCCGTGTTTCCATCAGGTAATAAAAACCCATCCCTATATAAACGGCTGATATTAGCAGGAAACCGGCATCATCAAATGTAAAACGGTTTTTAACTAATACAGTATAGCTGAGCAGCAGCAGTACAGCGAGCAGCGTAATCTCTGCTTTTGTGATCGGCAGCTCAAACTGGCCGAACATTTCTCCTTTGTACATGAGAGACCACATGAACAAAAAGGTAATAATGGCAGAAACGGAGTACTTCGCAATTTTTTTCATTCTCATCAATTCATAAATACCAATAGTTGCGATTAAGTATACGAATAATAGAAAAGGAAGTCCTCCTAAGATGACGATCGGTAAGAATATTAATGCTGCAACGACTGCTGTAATTGTTCTTTGTTTCATTATACATCCACACCTTATATTCCGCCGTATCGACGCTTCCTGTTTTGGTAGTCGTAGAGGGCTTTTTCAAATAGGGCTTCATCGAAATCCGGCCAGTACACTTCGGTAAACCAAAATTCCGCGTAAGCCAGCTGCCATAATAAAAAGTTGCTCAGCCTCTGTTCGCCGCTCGTGCGAATCAAAAGGTCAGGCTCCAGCAGCCCTGAAGTATATAAATGAGAAGTAAACATCTCCTCGTTAATGTCTTCGGGAGAAATCTCTCCTTCTTTTACCTTCTCTGCGATTCCTTTAACCGCATCCACCATTTCATAACGGCTTCCATAATTTAAAGCAAAATTTAGTATAAGTCCAGTATTGTCAGAGGTTCGCTTTACAGCTTCACCAATCGCTTTCTGAGTATGAGCCGGCAAGATGCTGATCTCTCCTATTGTTTGTACTCGCACATTTTTTTCAATCAATTCTGGCAAGTATGTACTGAGAAAGTCAACCGGGAGTTTCATAAGAAAATCGACTTCGTTCTTCGGCCTCTTCCAGTTTTCTGTAGAGAACGCATAGAGCGTCAGTACATTGACTCCTAGATCTGACGCATGTCTGACAATCTTCTTAACTACACTCATTCCTTCTTTGTGTCCGGCGATTCGGGGCATTCCGCGGTTCTTAGCCCAGCGGCCGTTCCCGTCCATAATGATCGCTACATGCTTAGGGATCTGCTCATAGTCTAAGCCAAGTGTTCGTTGAATAGGTTCCTTTTTAGTTTTAGTAAATGGAAACTTGATTGGCATGAAAAAATCCTCCAGTCCTATGGCTCCATTATCTTATTATATACTATTATCCTACACCATGCCGTCCTTCTCTTAAAGAGTACGATCAGCAATATAATAGCGATATGGCCGCCCGCTGCCAAGAATAAAGTATAGCAAAATAAAAGCCGCACTGCCAAATAGCAACAGTGCGACTTAACACCTAAAGGCTTATTATACTTCCAACATTTCCGCTTCTTTAGCTTTGGCAAGCTTATCGATTTCCGCGATGTTTTCATCGGTTACTTTTTGAACATCATCCTGGAAAGAACGAAGATCATCTTCAGTGAGCTCTCCATCTTTCTGGAGCTTTTTCAGTTGGTCATTAGAATCACGGCGGATATTTCTAACTTGAACTTTAGCTTCTTCCGCATATTTACCAACAACTTTAACGAGGTCTTTACGGCGTTCTTCTGTTAATGCCGGGATGTTGATTCTTACGATATTTCCATCACTTGATGGTGAAAGTCCCAGATCGGCTTTTTGGATCGCTTTTTCGACTTCAGCAATAGCTGATTTATCATAAGGTGTAATAACTAACAAGCGAGGTTCAGGCGCAGAAACTTGCGCTAACTGGTTTAGTGGAGTTGCGGCTCCATAATAATCTACATAGACATTGTCCAGCAGAGATGGATTTGCGCGGCCGGCTCTTACTGTTGCCAACTGGCGAGTAAAAGCTTGCACCGCCTGCTCCATTTGTTGTTTAGTTTCGTTAATAACAGCATCGGACATGCTTATTTCCCCCTTACAATTGTTCCAATATTTTCGCCCATTACAGCTTTTTTAATATTACCTTCTTCTGTAATAGAGAATACCAGTAAATCTATATCATTGTCCATACATAAGGAAGAAGCTGTGGAATCCATAACGCCAAGACCTTCGTTAAGTACTTCCAGATAAGAGACTTGATCGTATTTCTTCGCATCCACATTCACCTTTGGATCATCTGTGTATACGCCATCCACGTTATTTTTAGCCATTAAAATAACGTCAGCTTCGATTTCAGCCGCACGAAGGGCAGCTGTCGTATCTGTTGAAAAATAAGGGTTTCCTGTGCCGGCAGCAAAAATAACGACACGCTTTTTCTCTAAGTGGCGAATCGCTTTTCTTCTGATGTAAGGTTCGGCCACCTGTCTCATTTCAATTGAAGTCTGTACACGAGTTGGAATTCCGATATTTTCTAAGCTGTCCTGCAGTGCCAATGAGTTCATGACCGTCGCGAGCATGCCCATATAGTCGGCATTGGCCCGGTCCATCCCCATCTCACTGCCTACTTTACCTCTCCAGATATTGCCGCCGCCTACTACGACAGCTACTTCTACGCCTAATTCGGCTACTTCTTTCACCTGACGAGTGATCGACTGGATAACACGTGGTTCAATTCCAAATCCATTTTCACCGCTTAAAGCTTCCCCACTCAATTTTAATACGATTCGTCGATAGCGTGCTGTAGTCATAGAAACCTCCATCTATCCCTTATTTAAGCTACTTTTCTAATAGTTTATGTAGCTGCGTTTAATTTGCCCTGCACATCCGGGTTGTAAAATAGGGAACACAATGTGTCCCCTATTTCCCAGTGTTTTCGTTATTTTTTAACTTGGCTCATTACTTCATCAGCAAAGTTTTCTTCACGTTTTTGCATTCCTTCGCCAACTTCAAAGCGTACAAAGCCTTTGATTTCGCCTCCAGCAGAAGCTACATATTTCTTCACTTTCTGATCTGGATCTTTAACGAAGTCCTGTTCAAGCAGGCAGATTTCCTGGAAGAATTTATTTAGGCGGCCTTCTACCATTTTTTCTACAATGTTTTCCGGCTTGCCTTCGTTAAGAGCTTGAGTCTTAAGAGTTTCGCGCTCAGCGTTAACTTCTTCTTCAGGAATTTCATCTTGAGAGACATAACGAGGGTTTACAGCTGCAACGTGCATAGCTACATCTTTAGCTACGGCTTCATCAGTAGAACCTTCAAGAACTGTAAGTACACCAATACGTCCACCCATGTGAGTGTATGCACCGAAAGCATCGTTATCTGTTTTCTCTTTAATAACAAAACGGCGAAGAGAAATTTTCTCACCGATTTTAGCAACGACATCAGTGATGTAGTCGTTAAGCTTACGGCCTTCTCCTTGAAGCTCCTGGTCTAGTGCTTCTTCAACAGTAGCAGTCTTCTGTTCGATAAGGTGCTTACCGATTTCTTTAAGAAGAGTCTGGAACTGATCATTTTTCGTTACGAAGTCTGTTTCACAGTTTACTTCAAGTAAAGCAGCAGTATTTCCTTCTACCGCGATGTAAGCAGATCCTTCAGCAGCAATACGGTCTGCTTTCTTCTGTGCTTTGGAAATACCTTTTTCACGAAGCCAGTCCATTGCTTTTTCCATGTCACCGTCAGTTTCAGTCAGCGCTTTTTTACAATCCATCATACCTGCGCCGGTTTTTTCACGAAGTTCTTTTACCATCTTTGCATTAATAGCCATGTTATATCCTCCTTAAATATTCTTCCTTTAAAAAAGGTGATAAAAGGTATACCCCCTTATCACCTCTTGAATCATTAATTACTCTTCTACGGCTTCTGTTTCTGTCTCAGCTTCAGCTTCTTCAGCTACTTCGTTCTCTTCACCTTGTTTAGCTTCAAGAACAGCGTCAGCCATTTTAGCTGTAAGCAGTTTAACCGCACGAATCGCATCATCGTTAGCTGGGATTACATAATCGATTTCATCTGGGTCACAGTTTGTATCGACAATTCCAACTACTGGAATATTTAATTTATGAGCTTCGGCAATCGCGATGCGCTCTTTACGAGGGTCAATGACGAACATCGCATCAGGAATAGAAGTCATTTCTTTAATACCGCCAAGGAACTTAACCAGGCGATCTTTTTCTTTTAGTAAGTCTACTACTTCTTTCTTAGGAAGTACGTCGAAAGTACCGTCTTCTTCCATACGCTCTATATCTTTTAAGCGGTTGATACGCTTGCGGATCGTTTGGAAGTTTGTAAGAGTACCACCTAACCAGCGCTGATTGATGTAGAACATGCCACAGCGTGTAGCCTCTTCACGTACAGTGTCTTGTGCTTGCTTCTTAGTACCGACGAAAAGGATGTTTCCGCCTTCCTCAGCAACCTGACGTACATAGTTGAAAGCTTCATCAACCTTTTTCACAGTTTTTTGAAGGTCGATGATGTAAATACCGTTACGCTCTGTGAAGATATATTTTTTCATCTTCGGGTTCCAGCGGCGAGTTTGGTGTCCGAAATGCACACCAGCTTCTAGCAGCTGTTTCATAGAAATTACAGACATTTGAAAGTCCTCCTGTTTGGTTTTTTATTAGTATCCTCCGCCTCTATCATTTCTTCGCCCCAACCCTTCATGCGAAGAGCAACCTGAGACAAGATTAAGAGACGTGTGTATTGACACCGTCAGTAAATATACCATAATCGACCAGGTCAATCAAGTTCTAGTGAGAATTTTTTTCATCGAATTTTACAATCAGTTCTATTTCTGTTCGCCCGGCTTCTAAATCCCTTGCAATCTTCTCTATTGAATCGCCCTTCCTTTGCCTAGTGAGCACCTGTGAATGAAGGGGAGGGTTAGGCTGTTGTTCAAAAATTGGCGGCTCATCGTTTATCGGATCTTCGCCAGACGTTTGCGGCACGCTTGTCTGATCTGCATCGAGCCGCTGATTTTCTGTTTTAATTTCACTTAAATATTAAGCAAACAGTTCAGCCATATCCTTCATCGCCTGATGATGGGAGCGTTCCAACTCTTCTGACTGCTTCAGTCTTGTAAATAAAGCAATGGTCGTAAGGATGAGCACCCCATGTAGGATAAAGCTAATAACCAGTAAAAAGTATACCATTTTATCCCTCATTTATTAAAGCCGCTTACAGGACCCCCAATGACTTCTAATAATGACTTTCGAAGCTTAAAAATAGCATTCGAGTGAATCTGTGAAATCCTTGAAGTCGTCAATTCCAAAACTCCCCCTATTTCTGTTAAAGTCAGCTCTTCATTGTAAAATAAGCCGACGACCAACTGTTCCTTTTCATTCAGCCTTTTTATATGATCGGCCAGCTCGTTGATATTTTCCTTTTTCACAACATGCTCATACGGGCTTTCTGCCTCCCGGTCCGGGATCGAATAACCAATGCCTTCCTTATGTTCTTTGTCCTTCGCTTTTTCTTCCATAGATAAGACATTAGCAAATAACGAATCTTTAATGACTTCTTTTACTCCAACACGGCTCATATGCAGTTCAGCCGCAATTTCATCTGAGGCAGCGAATCCGCTTGTTTCTCTGGGACGGCTATTGTCCCTCCATCACCGATTTCGTATGCTGCTCCCCGAGCATCCAGTTCTTCTTTGACCTGCCCGACCTCAGTAAGTGATAAATCCTGATAAAGCGGAACCATGTTCGTCTGGGAAGCGAATAAGCCGGCAGCTTCCAGTAAAAAAACAAACCCGGCTGCAGCACCGATCATTACGCCTTTTTGCTTCATTGACCGCTCTTTCCAGAACACTGTTCCTTTATTTATGTATAAATTTATTTTTTCTTTCATAATTGCCCCAAAAAAAAGCCTATCAATCGCCACTTTAAAGTCAGCTGCAAAAGTAGAGTGAGCTTCATTTGGAGTAATTGACTTGCCATGCTGTGGCTGAACGTGAGTCAGCGGTGAAACAATGTACCATCTTGCAGAAACATCCTTATTGTTTTCCGATTTCCAGTGCTTTCATAAGCATTCCTTTAGACGCATTTAATGACGTAATGTTGGCTTCATAAGATCTTGTCGCACTCATCATATCGATCGTTTCTTCCAACGGGTCAACGTTTGGCATTTGAACATACTCAGCTTCATTGGCGTCCGGGTGATTCGGATTAAACACTTGCTTAAAAGGTGTTTCATCATCGACGATTTCCACAGCTTTTACACCGCTTGCTCTATATGTCTGTAAAGCTTGTTGGAAAATTGCACGAAACTCCGGCTCCTGCGGCTGAAGGTCCACCATTTTCCTGCGATAAGGCTGCTGCCACTCTCCTTTTTCATTCAAAACAGCTCTCGTCGTATTGGCATTGGCCATATTAGAAGTCGCGACATCCATCCTCAGCCTTTGCGCTGTCATTCCACTCGCACTAACATTCATTGAATGAAAGATACTCATTACTAGTTTCCTCCCCTAACCACTTCTTTTAAACTGTTAAACTTCCCGCTCAGCCGCTCGACTAATGCCTGATACTGGATCTGGTTTTTAGCTAATTCATTCAATTCCTTATCAATGTCCACATTATTTCCGTTGTGATTGTAAATGGTCCCTTGTCGTGAAGTAGTTTGAATCACGGGGGAGGAGCTATTTTCGAAGGTGAAATGTTTCGGATGGGTTCTTTTTGCTTCCAGGCTGTTGAGTTCTCCACTTAATACATTTTTAAAGGTCACTTGTTTTGCTTTATACCCGATGGTATCTACGTTAGTAATGTTGGCGGAGATGACCTTGTTTTTTTCGCAGATAGGTTTAAAGAATTTTCCAGTGTGGTAAAGGTATCACTAAACAGTTTCATAGTTCCCCATATTTGACAAATTCCTACAATACAGCCAATCACACAGGAAGTCTTTTTACCTGTAAATTATATAATAACTCTCTTTTTATCGGCAACAACCTACTTTACACCTACGCTTTTTGTAGGCATATAGAGTTAATTTTTACTATTTGTCGAAATAACCTACTATAAGAACATTATTTTATATTTATTAAACAAAAAAGCCCTACGAAAGGTATAAATTTTAGTTATAATTAAGGGTAAAAATGATTAATAATTGAATTTTACTAGGCCTAAACAAACAAAAAAGCAGCTCCTTTGAGTGGAGCTGCTTTTCCTTAGTTCGAACGTAGCTTTTGAAGCTCAACTAAGAAGTTATTATTTAGTACTTTAATGTATGTTCCTTTCATACCAAGTGATCTGGATTCAATAACTCCTGCACTTTCAAGCTTACGGAGCGCATTTACAATAACAGATCTCGTGATTCCTACACGGTCTGCAATTTTACTTGCTACAAGCAGGCCTTCGTTTCCTTCAAGCTCTTCGAAGATATGCTCAATAGCTTCTAATTCACTATAAGACAGTGAGCTGATCGCCATTTGTACAACAGCTTTACTGCGGGCTTCCTGCTCAATCTCTTCCGTTTTCTCATGAAGGATTTCCATACCTACTACAGTGGCCCCGTATTCAGCAAGCAGTAAATCATCCTCGTTAAAGCTTTCATTTAGTCTGCTTAGGATAAGAGTCCCTAAACGCTGCCCTCCGCCGATAATCGGAACGATCGTCGTTAAGCCTTCCTCAAAAAGCTCTTTGTTTTCTACAGGGAATGCTGTATACTCACTTTCAATATCCAGGTTTGGAGTCGTCTCTTGGATGTTAAATAAGTTCTGGGTATACTCCTGTGGAAACTGGCGTTCAGAAAGCATTGCTTTCATTCTTTCATTTTCAATCTCCTGTTTGATGGCAAAACCTAAAAGCTTTCCCCGGCGGCTGAGTACGAAAGTGTTCGCACCGATGACATCGCGTAATGTCGCGGACATGTCGTTAAAGTCCACCGACTTTCCTGTTGTTTTCTGAAGCATAGCGTTAATTCTTCTTGCACGATTTAATAATTCCATGTTCATTTCCTCCTAACAATTTATAAACTATTACAGTATAAATCTGCTTAAATCTTTGTTTTTCACAATAGTGGATAATTTACTTTCTACATACTGAGGCGTTATATCAATGGTTGCCATATTAATGTCAGGAGCTTCAAACGACAGATCCTCGAGCAGTTTCTCCAATATGGTGTGCAGTCTTCTCGCTCCGATATTATCGGTTTCCTGATTAACCTCAAAAGCTATTTCTGCGATTCTTGTAATAGCTTCGTCAGAAAATTCAACCTTTATACCTTCTGTTTCTAATAAAGCTTTGTACTGCTTTAAGAGCGCGTTGGAAGGCTCGACTAAAATACTTCTGAAATCTTCAACGGTCAGTTTGTTAAGCTCCACCCGAATCGGGAAGCGTCCCTGCAGTTCAGGAATAAGGTCGGAAGGCTTTGCCATATGAAAGGCCCCGGCTGCGATAAACAAAATATGATCTGTGGAAACCGGACCATGCTTTGTCACGATTGTTGATCCTTCAATAATCGGCAGGATATCTCGCTGAACGCCTTCCCTTGAAACATTGGCCTGATTTTCGCCTTTTGCGGCAATCTTATCGATTTCATCTATAAAAATCATTCCGGACTGTTCTACTTTTTCCACAGCTTCCTGACCAATTTCATCCATATCAATCAGCTTTTGGGCTTCTTCCTGGGTAAGAACTTTTCGGGCGTCTTTAACGGTCAGCTTTCGCTTTTTCTTTTTCTTAGGCATAAACTGACTGAAAGCATCCTGCATATTCATCCCCATTTGTTCCATACCTGACCCCTGCAGCATGTCAAACATGGAAGACTGATTTTCTTCTACTTCAACAGTAACCATACGATCTTCAAGCTCTCCTAAATCGAGCTGATGACGGATCCGGCTGCGCTTCGTTTCAATTTCTTTATCTTCTTCATTTGTCTCAGGTGCAGATTCTGTTGGATTACTTTGCTGAAACAGCATTTCAAATGGATTTTTCATCGTATTTGACTGTTTCTTTCTAGAAGGCACGAGCAAATTAACTAGGCGTTTATTCGCCTGTTCTTCGGCTCTTTCCTTGACGGCTTCCATCTTTTCTTCTTTAACCATCCGGACAGCCATTTCCACAAGGTCGCGTACCATCGATTCGACGTCACGGCCTACATAACCCACTTCCGTAAATTTGGTCGCTTCCACTTTCACAAAGGGAGCCCCGACCAGCTTCGCCAGGCGGCGGGCAACTTCTGTCTTACCAACCCCGGTAGGTCCTATCATTAAAATATTTTTAGGTACAACCTCGTTTTTTAAGTCATCTGACAGCTGCATTCTCCGATATCGGTTACGCAAAGCCACCGCCACCGACCGCTTCGCATCTGTCTGACCGATAATGTATTGATCCAAACGCTCAACGATTTGCTTAGGCGTTAATTCAATAGACACGATGGCATCCTCCTCATTCAAGTACCTCTAAAGTTATTTGGTTATTCGTAAACACGCAGATCTCCCCGGCAATTTCCAGGGCTGCTTTAGCGATCTCAGGAGCTGTTTTGTCTGGAGAATACCGCTTTAACGCCCGGCCGGCACTTAGTGCATAATTTCCGCCAGAGCCGATAGATAAAATACCATCATCCGGTTCTATTACTTCCCCAGTTCCAGAGACTAAAAACATTTTATCTCGATTCATAACGATCAGCATGGCTTCAAGTTTCCTCAAAACCTGATCACTTCGCCATTCCTTAGCTAATTCAACCGATGCTCTCGCCAGGTTGCCATCAAAAGCTTCGAGCTTCGCTTCAAACTTTTCAAACAGTGTAAAAGCATCAGCCACGGAACCGGCAAAGCCCGCTAACACTTTATCGTTAAATAACCGGCGTACTTTTACAGCTTTATGCTTCATCACTACCTGATTGCCGAGTGTCACCTGCCCGTCTCCACTCATCGCGGAAAGGCCATTGTGCTGAACGGCGAAAATAGTTGTCGCATGAAATTGCTGGTTCATTTAAGCACCTCATTCTTTATTGGCACGGGGATGGCTGCTCATATAGACATTTCTGAGCCGATCCTTTGTGACATGTGTATAAATCTGAGTCGAAGCTAAATGTTCGTGCCCTAATAATTCTTGTACAGAGCGTAAATCTGCTCCCTCATTAATTAAATGTGTAGCAAAGGTATGTCTAAGCTTGTGAGGATGAATATTTACGGTCAGGGCAGCTTCATCCACCATTTTGTTTAAAATATTCCGCACGCCTCTTGCTGTTATCCCGTTTCCTCTAGCATTAAGAAAAACTATTTCTGTTTCCTGTCCGCTTTTCTTCTGCAGTACCTTGCGGCCGTCTTCTAAATAACGGATGAGGGCATCCTTCGCAAAATCACCGAACGGGACATAGCGCTCTTTTCGTCCTTTTCCTCGTACGAGTACCGTTGTCAATGATAAATCAATATCTGAGAGCTTCAGGCCTACACATTCACTTACACGCATGCCTGTGGCGTAAAGGATTTCTAAAATCGCTTGATTTCTCTGCCCAAGCGATGTCGCAAGGTCGTTTACGGTAAATAACTTTTTCAGTTCTTCTTCATAAAAGAACTGGGGAATCGGATGGGTTTGTTTTGGTAAGTGGATTCGTAAAAATGGGTTATTTTTTACGATGTTTTCCCGTTCTAAGAAACGGTAAAAGCTTCTGAGACATGAAAGCCTCTTAGAGACTGACCTTCTCGATAAGTTCTGATCGTAAAGGCCTGATAAGTAAATCCTGATGACTGAATCGTCAATCTCCTTAATATCGTCAAGGCCCTCTCTGTTCATGAATTCAAATAAATTTTCAATTTCATCGCTATATTGTTCTACCGTTAGGGGTGATGCATTTTTTTCAATCTGTAAGTATTCCATAAAAAGCTGCTTTGACTTTTGTCGGTCTTCCATAAGTCACCTCGCAAAGCGTTTAAATTTTATCACACTAACCCCTATTATAACAACGAATTTAATAAAATTGTAACAAAATTCTGAATTGTTCTCAGTCTACCCTTATAGTATACGGCCACAGCTGTAAAATATAAACATGGAAATTCACTGTCAAGTATATTACCTTACCAAACGGTAATTATAGCGGTCCGGCCGGTCAGTGTCAATCAATTCCCTTTTAAAAAAATCCTATGATCGACCGGGGGCCGACCATAGGACGTTAAGATTGCTGTGCTTCTTTATAATCACATTCTGTACACTCAATTTGTGTACCCTTTTTCTTTTTCTTCTCAACAAGCAGAGAGCTGCATTTTGGACATGGGCGCGTAATCGGCTTATCCCAGGAGATGAAGTCACACTCTGGAAAACGTTCACATCCAAAGAATTTGCGGTTCTTCTTGCTCTTTCTTTCGACAACTTCTCCTTCTTTACATTTCGGACAAGTCACGTCGATCTTTTTCAAAATCGGTTTCGTATTCCGGCACTCCGGGAAGTTGGAGCACGCTAAAAACTTGCCGTATCTTCCCATTTTGTAAACCATTTCATGCCCGCAGTTTTCGCAGTCAATGCCGGCAGGTTCATCTTTAATTTCCACATTTTCCATTTCTTTCTCGGCTTTTTGCAAGCGGGGCTCAAACCCTTGATAGAATTCAGAGATAATAGAAACCCAGTCCTGCTTGCCTTCTTCAATGGAATCGAGTTCATCTTCCATTTCTTTTGTAAAATCAACATCGATGATTTCGGGGAAGTATTCTTTTAACTGGTCAAGCACGATTTCACCCAGCTCGGTCGGCACAAAACGTTTATTATCAAGAGCCACATAACCACGGCGCTGAATCGTATCGAGCGTCGGTGCATAAGTGGACGGTCTTCCAATCCCCAGTTCTTCTAACGTACGGACGAGACGGGCCTCTGTATAACGCGGAGGCGGCTGGGTGAAATGCTGATTCGGCTTGATCTCTTCTGCTTTCACCTTCATGCCCTCTTCCAGGTTAGGAAGCAGCTTGTCAGTTTCTTTTTTCTGATCATCCCGACCTTCAATGTAGATCTTCATGAAACCTTTGAATTTCACTTTAGAACCAGTTGCTCGGAACTCTACACCTTGATTATACAAGTGAACCGTCATCGTATCTAATACAGCCGGAGCCATCTGGCTCGCGATAAAACGATCCCAGATCAGTTTATAAAGACGGTACTGGTCTCTTGATAAAACAGACTTCATAGACTTGGGATCTCTATTAGCTGAAGTTGGACGGATGGCTTCATGAGCATCTTGAGCTCCGCCGCTTTTTCCTTTTGCTCCACCTTTACCGGCAGCTAAATACTCTTTTCCGAAGTTTTCCTGAATATAGTCTTTTGCTTCTTCCTTCGCTGTGTTGGAAAGCCTTGTGGAATCGGTACGCATATAGGTGATTAAACCAGTAATGCCCTGTTTTCCTTTAAGGTCAATTCCTTCATATAACTGCTGGGCAACCATCATCGTTTTCTTTGCCCTGAAATTCAATTTACGAGCCGCTTCCTGCTGCAGGGAAGACGTCGTAAACGGCTGGGAAGGATTACGTCTTCTTTCTCGTTTGTTAACCTTCTCAATGGTGAATTGATCACCTTTTAACTTATTTTGAATCGCTTTTACATCATCTTCGGTTTTAAGCTCTGTCTTTTTCCCGTCAATTCCGTAAAACGCACCTTCGAAGGGCTCTTTATCTTTTAAGAATTCCGCATCAATCGTCCAGTATTCTTCCGGTTTGAAGTTCTTAATTTCATTTTCTCGGTCGACGATGATTTTAACTGCGACTGACTGAACTCTGCCGGCACTGAGGCCCTTTTTAACTTTCTTCCATAAAATCGGGCTGATATTATAACCGACAAGCCGGTCCAATACTCTTCGTGCCTGCTGAGCATCAACTAAATCTGTATCAATCGATCTCGGCTGTTTAAAGGAGTTTTTAATTGCATCTTTTGTAATCTCATTAAATACAACGCGGCAGTCTGACTTATCATCAATTTCAAGACTGTGGGCCAAATGCCAGGCAATCGCTTCCCCTTCGCGGTCGGGGTCGGCTGCGAGATAGACGCGTTTGGCTTTCTTTGCCGCTGCTTTTAATTCTTTTAAAACGGGCCCTTTGCCTCGTATTGTAATATATTTAGGTTCAAATTCATTATCAACATCGACACCCATCTGACTTCTAGGTAAGTCTCTGATGTGTCCTAATGACGCTTTTACTTTGTACTTCTTTCCAAGGTATCGTTCAATCGTTTTTGCTTTAGCAGGTGATTCAACGATTACGAGATAATCTGCCATGTAGTTTCCTCCCATAGAGGTATTTCTGTATTTTTATATATATCACAAATCTTCCCTATTATTAAATAGAATGAAACCGTTTGTCAAACGGAGCTCGATATTTTTGATCAAAATGTATGCCTGAAGAGTCTGATTTATCACTATCTTCTGCAGAATTTTTTATTTTTTCAAACAATAATCCTGGAGGATATCATGACAGCTTTGGACGAGCTTAGCGCCTTGCTGGATAATATGGTGACAGCCTTCACTCGTCTCAAGTCCAATAGGTCCTGGAACCGCATATACATTTTTTCCTTGTTCTAAAGCCTGATCAACTGTAATGAGCGATCCACTTTTCATTCTAGCCTCGATCACGAGAGTTGATTCAGTCAGCGCTGAAATAATTCGGTTTCTTTCAGGAAAATGATATTTCTTCGGTGGACGGTCCGGGGGGTATTCACTTAAGAGCAGCTGGGTTTCTCCTAAGCGTTGAAAAAGCGCGGGATTATTTTTAGGATATGGATAATTAAAACCTGAACCGAGGACGGCAATCGTTGCCCCGCCATGATCAATTGCGAGCTGATGGGCCTGCTGATCGACACCTGCTGCCATGCCGCTGACAATTAAAAAATTTGCTGAAATAAGCGGCGGCAGGAGCTTTTCCATCGTGTAATAAGCATAATCAGATGGCGTACGCGTACCTACCACACTGATGGATAACAGGCGGCTGAGCAGTTCCAGGTTCCCTTTTGCATAAAGAACTAAAGGAGGATCAGGAATCTGGCGCAAAGACAGCGGAAAATCCGGATCCATGATGGTAAGTGCATGAAATTGCCGGCTGTTTTTGTCGAGTTTCTTCATTATATTGTCATTTCTTATATAATCAAGGATTGATTTGGAACGCTTAAAGGGAAGTGAGAGTTTAGAAGAAAGCTTAGAAGGAGTTAACACTGGAAGAGAAGTAAGAAGACTATCATCTTTCATCATCTGCCTTAGCACTGGTCTTGTGACGTAAGGACAGTCGTTTAATGTAATTAATGCTTCTCGTTTCGATATCATTGATCAGCCTCTTTCTTTTTTGGGAATAGGGAAAACCGCGTCCCTGTAGAGACACGGTTTAACCTTTCTATTAGTGAGTTTTACATTTATCAAAAAGGTTTTCTTTCTTAAGTACGTCAATAAGTGTTTCACCCATAACGGAAGGGGTTTCTGCCACTTCAATTCCGCACTCGTTCATAACACGGATCTTCTCATCCGCCGTTCCCTTACCGCCGGAAATAATGGCACCCGCGTGGCCCATACGTTTTCCTGGAGGGGCTGTACGGCCGCCGATAAAGCCTACGACAGGTTTCTTCATGTTGGCTTTCACCCATTCAGCAGCTTCTTCTTCTGCTGTTCCGCCAATCTCACCAATCATAATTACAGCTTCTGTATCGTCATCCTCATTAAACGCTTTTAATACATCAATAAAGTCAGTACCATTGACAGGGTCACCGCCGATACCTACAGCTGTTGACTGGCCAAGACCTGCTTCAGAAAGCTGATGAACTGCTTCATACGTTAATGTACCAGACCGGGACACAACGCCGACATGACCCTTCTTATGGATATATCCAGGCATGATTCCAATCTTACATTCTTCAGGTGTGATAACGCCAGGGCAGTTCGGACCGACAAGACGAGTCTTTTTGCCTTCCATATAACGTTTCACTTTTACCATATCCATTACAGGGATATGCTCTGTAATACAGATCGCAAGCTCAAGTTCTGCATCTGTTGCTTCCAAGATTGCATCAGCAGCAAATGGAGCAGGCACGTAAATAACGGAAGCTGTAGCTCCTGTCTTTTCTACGGCTTCAGAAACTGTGTTAAAGACAGGGATTCCTTCTACTTCTGTCCCGCCTTTACCTGGTGTTACACCACCGACGATTTGAGTACCGTATTCAACCATTTGTTTCGTATGAAATAAAGCTGTTGAACCTGTAATTCCTTGTACGATTACTTTTGTATCTTTATTAATAAATACGCTCATTAGATTCCCCGCCTTTCTACTTCACTAGTTCTACGATTTTTTGTGCGCCATTAGCCATAGAGTCTGCAGATGTAATGTTGAGGCCAGACTCGTCAAGAATTTTCTTACCAGCTTCTACGTTCGTACCTTCTAAACGTACTACAAGCGGTAAGGTTAAACCGATTTGCTTCGTTGCTTCAACAACTCCCTCAGCGATAACGTCACACTTCATAATACCGCCGAAGATGTTAACGAAAATGCCTTTTACATTTTCATCAGATAGAATAATTTTAAAAGCTTCTGTAACTTTCTCTGTCGTTGCGCCGCCCCCTACATCAAGGAAGTTAGCCGGGTCACCGCTATAGTGCTTAATAGTATCCATTGTCGCCATAGCTAGACCTGCACCGTTAACCATGCAGCCGATGTTGCCGTCTAATGCAATATAGCTTAAGTCATATTTAGATGCCTCGATTTCTTTTGGATCTTCCTCATCTAAATCACGAAGCTCAGCGATATCCTTTTGACGATATAAAGCGTTATCATCAAAGTTTAACTTAGAATCCAATGCAAGTACGTCCCCGTCACCTGTTGTAACTAGCGGGTTGATTTCAGCAATGGAGCAGTCTTTCTGTACAAATACGTCATAAAGGCCAAGCATAAATTTAACAGCTTTTCCAACCTGTTCTTTAGGAATGTTGATATTGAATGCCAGACGGCGAGCCTGGAATGCTGTCAAACCAACCACTGGATCGATCTCTTCTTTGAAGATTTTTTCCGGAGTTTTCTCCGCTACTTCTTCAATTTCCGTTCCGCCTTCTTCAGACGCCATCATTGTTACTCGGCTTGTCGCACGATCCAGCACTAGACCTACATAGTACTCGCTCTTAATGTCGCAGCCCTCTTCAATGAGTAAGCGCTTTACTTCTTTACCTTCTGGTCCGGTCTGATGGGTAACAAGTGTTTTGCCCAGGATTTCGTCCGCGTATGTACGCACTTCGTCGAGATTTTTAGCAATCTTAACCCCGCCAGCCTTGCCTCGTCCGCCGGCATGGATTTGTGCTTTCACGACTGTGACACTGCTATCAAGTTTTTTAGCTGCTTCAACAGCCTCATCTACCGAATATGCCACATAGCCTTTTGGCACAGGAACGCCAAAATCGCTCATAATTTGTTTACCTTGGTATTCATGAATGTTCATCTTTCATCCTCCCATCAAATTTCACTGCAATCCCATTGTATAAAAAAAACCAGCAAATTGTCCACAGTAACCATAATTCTTGTCGAAAAATTCAAACTAATTAACTGTAATTATATTATGTAAACTTAATTTAATAACCTAAGTCAGGATTCCCTGGTTTATTATGGTAAACTTGCTCCCCAAAACAGCTGCCCGGATGTCATCGTAAATAACACGCCGGACAATGGATGGCTGAATCTTATTAGAAGTACACACCATCAGGGTTCTTTTCTACTACTAAAGCAAGATTCTTACCTTTACAGGTGAAAACGATTTGCGATGGTGCGGGGTCGGTCCATACTTCTCGAGCGCGTCAAGGTGATGCTTCGTCCCATAACCCTGATTGCTGCTAAAACCGTAATGTGGATATTCATCGCCTATCTCTCTCATCATTCGATCACGGGTAACTTTAGCAACAATGCTCGCAGCAGCGATAGAGACACTTTTCTGGTCTCCTTTTACAATTGACTGCTGAGAACAAGAGACATCAAGTATCATAGCATCAATCAGAAGGTGATCAGGCTTGGTCGAAAGCTGATCTACCGCTTTTTGCATGGCCAGCTTAGCTGCCTGATATATGTTTACACGGTCAATGTCTTCGTTCGATACTACCCCTACTCCAACTTCCGCTTCATTTATTATGTATTCATAAAATTCTTCTCTCTTTTGCTGGGACAAAAGCTTAGAATCCATTAATCCTTCTAAATAAAAGTGATCTGGTAAAACGGCGGCGGCTGCCACAACGGGCCCAGCTAAAGGCCCCCGGCCGGCTTCATCTATACCGGCAATAATAGTTTTCCCACTAGCTTTAGCAGCATTTTCATAGTTTTTCATCTCGTTAAACTGCTGTTTCAGCTCTTCTTTACGCTGAATTTTTTGATCATATTGTGCGAGTAACTGCTGCACACCTTTTCGCTTGTCATCTCTCAGCCGTTTAATTTCGTCTGCATTAAAATCGCCTCGGTCCAATAAAAGCTTGATCTCTTTAATTGTATAGCTCATAATAATCCCCCGTTATCTATTATATCGGACTTTATGCTGCGTTTATAAATTTGGGTGTATAATATTTTTGAGCGCCTGCTCATTTCAATTCCCTCTCCCCTTGCATGGTTTAGTAGGGACAAATAAAAAACGCAAGCGGGAGCTCCCGTTGCGTTTTCGATTATTCAGGCTGCTCGAAGCTTATAGTTCCAATTTTACCTGAACGCAGATCTTGTAAAATGACATCCGACGTCTTATCAAAATTAACAACTCCGCCGCTCTCCAGACAGCCGCGTTTCTTACCTATCACTTCAAAAGCCTCCATCATATCATTTACCTCTTGAAATCCGTAGCGGCTTTCAAGCAGTTCTGGATAATGATGGGTGATATAATCAAGAATATAGGCGGCAACGTCCTCTTTAGGCAGAATCGTATCTTTGATTGTCCCGATAGCTGCCAGACGGTATCCGATCTCTTCTTCTTCAAATTTAGGCCATAGAATCCCCGGTGTATCCAACAGTTCAAAGTCTTTTTTCACTTTAATCCATTGCTGTTTCTTCGTGACACCCGGACGATCCCCTGTAATAGCCGTCTTTTTATTAGCCAGACGGTTAATCAGTGTTGATTTCCCTACATTAGGAATTCCAAGGATCATCGCACGCAACGCTCGTGGACGAAGACCTTTAGCCTTCATTTTTTCTATTTTGCTTTTCCCCAAATCTTTAGCGAGAGATACGACACGCTGGACATCTTTCTTATCATTCGCTTCAATAGCTATCGCATGGGTACCTCGTTTTTTATAATAATCCAGCCATTTCTCAGTAACTTTAGGATCTGCTAAGTCCTTCTTCATAAGGACCACCATTTTAGGCTTGCTTTGCAATAGCTGGTGTAAAACAGGGTTCTCTGAAGAAACTGGTGCTCTTGCATCCACCAGTTCAATTACAAAGTCAACGAGCTTCAGTTTTTCCTCAGCTTCCCGTTTGGCTTTCGCCATATGCCCTGGATACCATTGTATCGTCATAAAAATTCCTCCATTATAAGAAATGCGAGAGGGGCCGCTTAGGCCTGACACGCATAAGCAAAACCATGCAGTGGCGGTTTATGCCACGTAATGGGATTGCTTATGACGCGAAGGCCTGCCCCTCGCAGAGCTGGACATTAGAAATGCGGAAGTGGCCTGCTAGACACGACTCGCTTAAGCAAAACGCCAGAGGGAAGGGCTTTTTCTTCCCGGCGGTGGATTGCTTATGACGCGAGTGTCTGGCCACTGCAGCTGGACATCAAAAAATGATAAGGCGTCCTAATCAATAAGTCCAATTTTATCCAGCGGCCAATAAGTAAAAAGGGACTCACCGACCAGCTGTTCATAAGAAACCATTCCAATCGAGCGGCTGTCTGTCGAGTTATCACGGTTATCCCCCAACACCAATACATGTCCTTCCGGAACAGTTAAATGACCTCCCGGCAGTTGTTCAATAGTAAAATCGTCAGTTAAGTCCTGTCCAGGCGGAATAGATTGTTTCTGCTCATCCAAATACGGCTCTTCTACTACTTCACCATCTATATATAATTGATCGTTCTGTACAGCGACTTCTTCTCCAGGCAGGCCTATGATCCTTTTAATATAATCCTGTTGATCAGTAGCGTGAAAGACAGCTACATCAAACCGTTCCGGCTCACCCAGAGTATAATTAATTTTACTCACAATTAAGTGTTCCCCATTATGTAAATTGGGCATCATGGACGGTCCCTCAACGATTACAGGCGCAAACAAAAACACACGGACAATTACCGCGAGCACCGCAGCAATCGCGAACGCCTTCACCCACTCAAACCATTGCTTCTTCATTACCTCTTCTCCTTTAAAAGAAATGCGAGAGGGGCCGCTTAGGCCTGACACGCATAAGCAAAACCATGCAGTGGCGGTTTATGCCACGTAATGGGATTGCTTATGAGCGAAGGCCTGCCCCTCGCAGCTAGACATTAGAAATGCGGAAGTGGCCCGTTTAGACACGACTCGCTTAAGCAAAAACATTCAGTAGCGATCTTTGCCATAAAACTAAAAACCTTATGTAAATCTAGAAAAAAGGAGCTTGACGAATGCAAGCCCCTTTTTACTATTAGATAATTTCTTTAATACGAGCAGCTTTACCGCGAAGGTTACGCAGATAATATAGCTTCGCGCGACGTACTTTACCGCGGCGAGAACGCTCAATCTTTGCAATTCGTGGTGAGTGTACTGGGAATGTACGTTCAACACCTACGCCGTAAGAGATTTTACGTACAGTAAATGTTTCACTGATTCCACCGTTTTGGCGCTTGATTACAACACCTTCGAATACCTGAATACGCTCACGGTTACCCTCGACAACTTTCACGTGTACCTTAACAGTATCACCTGGGCGGAAGTCTGGGTGGTCAGAACGAAGCTGTTCCTTCGTAATGTCATGAATTAATTGTTGCATTTTCTTCACTCCTTCTCAACTAATGCTCTTACCTTCTACGAGACAGCGGAACATCGTTTTTAAGCTTAAACCGAACATTTAAGCACAAAAGATAATATACCATAATCTATTAAGTTTCGCAAGGTTTTCTAGCTTATTCCCATTCGTTTATCCAGGCTTTTTCCTGGTCGGTCAGCTTGCGTTCTTTCAGAAGATCGGGACGGCGTAAATAGGTCCGCTTCAGTGACTGATAGTGTCTCCATTCCTCTATTTTTGCATGGTTTCCAGAAAGGAGAACCTCTGGAACATCATGACCCCGAAAGCTGCTGGGTCTTGTATAATGAGGGTGCTCAAGAAGTCCGTTGGAAAAAGAATCTTCTGGAGCCGATTGTTCATTTCCTAAAACGTCAGGCAAAAGCCGTACAACGGAATCGATGACGACCATGGCTCCGAGTTCACCACCTGTAAGAACATAGTCCCCGATCGAAATCTCTTCATCTACGAGCTTTTCACGAACTCGCTCGTCGTAGCCTTCATAATGGCCGCACAAAATGATCAAGTGATCTTCCTCCGCCAATTCTTCTGCTTTTTTTTGCGTATAAGGCTGTCCCTGCGGGCACATCAAGACGACTTTAGGCTTGGACTTGCGTCTTTCCTTCGTTGCCTCCACGGCATCGAATATCGGCTGAGGCGTTAAGACGAGCCCGGCACCTCCGCCGTATGGGTAGTCATCGACTTTGTTATGCTTATTCGTCGTATATTCTCTAAAATTAACCGTATCGTAGGAAAAGGCTCCTTTATCTCTAGCCCGTTTCATAATGGATGCATCCATCACTCCAGTAAACATTTCCGGAAATAAGGTTAGGATATCGATATGCATTAGTCCAGCAGCCCTTCTATTGGATCAATGATAACTCGTTTGTTTTCAACGTCTACTTCCTTCACTACCTGCTCGATATAAGGAATGAGAACATCCTTCTGCTTATGGCGGCGCACCACCCACACGTCATTCGCTCCCGGTGTGAGGATTTCTTTCACTTCCCCTACCTTTTCATCATTCATTAAAAAGACTTCTGAACCGATAATTTCATGAAAGTAAAATTCGTGATCTCCGAGCTCTTCCTGCTCGCTCTTTGGCACCTTTAAGTATCCATCACGGTATTGCTCCACATCATTAATTGAACTGTGACCTTCAAATGTCAGAAGATCAAAACCTTTATGAACTCTGTGACTTTTAACGGTTAGTTCTTTTACATTATTCTTATCATTTACCCAATACAAAAGCTGCCCTGGTTTGAACCGTTCTTCAAAATCAGTAATTCTGCGGACTTTTACTTCACCTTTTATACCATGTGTATTAATAATCTGTCCTACATTAAAAAGTTTTTCCGTCATATGTGATCTACCTCGCTCGTATTACAATTCCATCTTTAATTACAATTTCACGCTTATTAACAACTTCTTCGTATGAATCGCCTTCTTCAAGCTCAACGATCGTCTCTACCTCATCTACCTTTAGTTCTTCTCCCGCAGGAAGTACATCCAGCTGATTCAGCTGAAACTGAATTCTCTTCATAGCGTCCTGTCGTCGTGATATCTCTCTAACGAATCGCTGGCGGACATCATTTTGTTCATAATCATGGCTGCGCTCCAGCTTCTTCTGCTGAAATTTCAGCTGCTGGCATTCTTTATCCAAACGTTCATACTTCGAATTTAACCGATCCTTTAACGCTTGTCTGCTGTCATCAGTTAAGATTTCTTTTACGGGGATCCGCTGAATGATTTGCATGATATTCCTGCCTTATCCGATATTAGATGTTAAAAAAGGGAAAGGTTCTATAGCCCCTCTCCCTCTTTTTACATGATATCTAAATAGATTCTTTTCTTTAAATCTGACCCTGCGGCGTAAACTACCGTCCGAATCGCCTTGGCAATTCGACCGTTCTTTCCAATCACCTTACCAACATCTTCACTGTGAACAGTTAAGTGGTAAACAACTTTGTGTTCTTCTTCCTTAACGTTAATTTCGATCTCTTCTGGGTGATCAACAAGCGGTGTAACGATCGTTTCGATCAAGGCTTTCATGATATCACTACTTTACTTATTGTTTTTTTTATCGTGGAACTGCTTCATAATTCCTTCTTTAGAGAACAAGTTACGAACAGTGTCGCTTGGCTTCGCGCCGTTAGACATCCAATCCATAGCTTTATCAGCATCGATATCCACATGTACTGGATTAGCTACAGGATTATAAGTTCCAATTTGTTCAATAATACGTCCATCACGAGGAGAACGTGAATCAGCAACAACTACACGGTAAAATGGGTTACGCTTTGAACCCATACGCTTTAGGCGAATTTTAACTGCCATATTTAACAACCTCCATTAATTTCTTTAAATGTTCAACACAAGAATAGATTTTAGCAGATACTTCGATGTGTGTAAAGGGTTTTTACATTACATGAACGGAAATTTCATTCCTTTACCCTTTTTCCCTTTAGTATTACTCATCTGTTTCATCATTTTCTTCATTTCTTCAAACTGCTTAAGAAGACGGTTTACCTCTGATACAGAACGTCCAGATCCTTTAGCAATCCGTTTCTTGCGGCTCGCGTTCATAAGCGATGGGTCTATGCGCTCTTTTTTTGTCATCGACTGAATGATCGCTTCAACATGAACGATTTGCTTATCATCGAAGGACGCATTTTGCAGCCCCTTCATTTTATTGGCACCCGGAATCATGTTAATGAGTTCATCAAGCGGCCCCATGTTTTTGACCTGCTCCATCTGCTCAAGAAAATCTTCAAACGTAAAGGATGCATTACGCATTTTAGACTCAAGATCTTTTGCCTGTTTCTCATCGACCTGGGACTGAGCTTTCTCAATTAAAGTAAGCATGTCTCCCATCCCTAAAATACGGGAAGCCATTCTTTCTGGATGGAACGGCTCGAGCTGATCAAGCTTCTCACCCATACCTGCAAATTTAATCGGCTTGCCAGTTACGGCTTTAATAGAGAGTGCCGCACCCCCGCGGGTATCACCGTCAAGCTTCGTCAACAGCACTCCAGTTACGTCGAGCTGTTCGTCAAAGCTTTCCGCTACGTTCACGGCATCCTGTCCTGTCATGGCATCTACTACTAGGAAAACTTCATCCGGATTAACAGCTTCTTTTATTCGCTGCAGCTCTTCCATTAAGTCACCATCAACGTGCAAGCGTCCGGCCGTATCGACGATCACATAATCATAATGCTCTTCTTTCGCTTTCGCTACTGCATTTTTCGCAATGTCCACCGGATCAGCCTCTGTACCTTCAGAATGAACAGGCATGCTCAGCTGTTTGCCTAACGTCTCGAGCTGCTGAATGGCAGCCGGACGATAGACGTCAGCGGCAGCTAACAGTGGCTTACGGTTATAATTTTTTCTTAACAAGTTGGCAAGCTTCCCAGTCGTGGTCGTTTTACCGGCACCTTGAAGACCTACCATCATGATCACGGTCGGAGGACGTTTAGCGACAGCTATTTTACTCTCGTTCCCTCCCATTAATTCTGTCAGTTCATCTTGTACAATCTTGATAACCTGCTGGCCTGGAGTTAAGCTCCCCATTACTTCCTCACCAACAGCGCGTTCGCGGATTCGTTTTACAAAGTCTTTTACTACTTTAAAGTTTACGTCCGCTTCTAAAAGGGCAAGCCGTACTTCCCGGCTCATCTCCTTCACATCTTGTTCAGAAACCTTCCCTTTACCTTTAATCTTCTGTATCGATTGCTGTAAACGGTCGGATAAGCCTTCAAATGCCATCGAAGGAACCCTCCTATTCTAAGTCTTGTAATTCATCAAGCCATTTATTAATATCTTTTTCTATTTCTGTCTTTTCTGCAGCCTCTTTCAACTGCTGAATGATCTGCTGTCTTTTTTCAAATTTTTCATATAACATCAGCTTGTTCTCATATTCTTCAAGCATGGCTTCTGTCCGTCTAATATTATCATAAACGGCCTGCCTCGAGACATTAAAATTCTCTGATATCTCACCCAGCGAATAATCTTCTAAATAGTAAAGTTCCATGTAATTTCGCTGCTTGGGAGTGAGTAGAGATTGATAGAAATCTAATAAATAGTTAATCCTCGTTGTCTTTTCAAGCACGACTTCCACTCCTTGTTAAGTGAAATACCTTTACATATGAATAGTAACCGAGTCTAGCGTCTTATGTCAAGAATTACTCTTGCTCCTGCGCCTGCTCATCTATCATGTCAGCGAATAATCCGTAGACGAAGGCGTGGGCGTCAAACTGTTCTAAGTCAGTTACTTTTTCTCCTAAACCTACAAGTTTTACAGGAATCTGAAGCTCCTTGCGAATCGCAAGCACGATTCCCCCTTTTGCTGTACCATCAAGTTTAGTAAGCACAATACCAGATACATCAGTAGCTTCCGAGAAAGTTTTCGCCTGGCTCATGGCATTTTGTCCTGTTGTTGCATCGAGGACAAGGAGTACTTCATGAGGCGCATTTGGTACTTCTCTCTCGATAACGCGCTTAACTTTTGACAGCTCATTCATTAGGTTTACTTTATTTTGCAGTCTGCCGGCCGTATCACAGATAAGCACATCAGATTTTCTCGACTTTGCCGATTGAATACCGTCAAAAATAACCGCGGCCGGGTCGCTGCCTTCACTGTGCTTGACGACGTTTACTCCGGCACGTTTTCCCCATTCATTAAGCTGGTCGATTGCTCCGGCACGGAATGTATCCCCTGCAGCAAGTGTTACTTTCTTACCTTCTGCTTTTAACTGGTGGGCTAGTTTTCCGATTGTAGTTGTCTTCCCTACCCCGTTAACTCCAACAAATAAATAAATCGTTAAGCCGTCAGGGTTGGTATTCAGTTCTTCAATCTGTACTTCATCTTCATCACCGTAATACAGCTCAACGAGTTTCTCCGAAATGACTTCTTTCACCTGCTGGGGATCTTGAATGTTGCGTCGCTTCACTTCCATTTCAAGCTCCTCAATCATTTCCATAACTGCATTAACCCCGACGTCTGCGGAGATGAGGACTTCTTCCAGCTCTTCAAAGAAATCCTCATCCACTGTGCGGTAGCGTGCGACAAGGTCATTAATCTTGCTCGTAAAAGAGTTTCTCGTTTTAGCGAGTCCGGTTTTAAACTTGGCAGCGATACTTACCTCTTCTTCTTGAGGAGCTTCTTCTACAGGAAGAAGATCTTCTTCCACCTCAGCTTCTGTCTCCCCTTCAAAAACTTCTTCTTCTTCAGGTACAGTCTCTTCTTCTGTAAATGTTATTTCATCTTCAGGAAGTTCTTCCTCTGCAGGAAGTTCTGCAGCGTCTTCCTGTACAGTCACTTCATCTTCCTGGTCCTGATAGATATCATCATCAAAAGGATCTTCTGCCATCTTTTCCTCTTGCTCTTTGAGCGATTCTTCTCTCGCTTTTTCGATGATTTCTTCAGGATCTATCACGAATTTATCTCTCAGTTTTTTAAAGAAACTCAATACTCTCTTCCTTTCCTCAGGCTTCTATTAGATCTACTGTCTCTTCTAAACGTACGGACACCAGTTTAGAGACTCCCGATTCCTGCATCGTCACTCCATAGAGGACGTCGGACTCTTCCATTGTTCCTTTGCGGTGGGTGATCACAATAAACTGGGTTTGCTGACTGAATTCCTTTAAGAAGCGGGCAAACCGGTCCACGTTTGCTTCGTCGAGTGCGGCTTCCACCTCATCAAGCACACAGAATGGAACAGGCCGGACTCTCAGGATGGAAAACAGAAGAGCAATCGCTGTTAAGGCGCGTTCTCCTCCGGAAAGCAGGCTTAAGTTTTGCAGCTTCTTACCAGGAGGCTGTGCGACAATATCAACACCCGTTTCAAGAAGATTATCAGGATCGGTTAACTTAAGATCGGCAATTCCTCCACCAAACAGATCTTTAAAGACGTCGCCAAATTCATTGCGGATCTTCGTAAACGTATCCTCAAACCGCCGCTTCATTTCATGGTCCATCTCATTAATAATAGAATGCAGCGTTTCTTTCGCTTCAAGCAGATCAGACTGCTGACCTGTTAAGAAGTCGTAGCGCTCGACGATCCTGTCATACTCTTCAATCGCTCCAAGGTTTACCGTTCCGAGCTCTTCAATGGCCCGCTTGATTAGTTTAACTTGAGTGGAAGCCTGATCTTTGTTCTCTACACGCTCATAATCATGTTTTGCTTTTTCAAAAGTAATCACGTATTCCTCTTGCAAGTAAGTAAGCATATTTTCAAGCTCTACATCAAGACGGTTCGTTTTCACTTCTTTTTGCTGAATATCCGTCACATAATTTTGGTGAACCCGGCTTAGTTCTTTAAGCTCTCTTTCTTCCTGCTGCACCGTTTCTGCAAGTTCATTTCTTTCTGTGCGGCGGTCGTTGATATGGCCTGCCGCTGTTTCCTTCCGTTTTCTTGTTAAAGAAATTTGTTCATCGACTTCTTCCTCTGTCTGATTGGAATCGGCGACTTCGATGAGCTGCTGATAGGAATGTTGATTATTCTCAAGCTGTTCTTTCGCATGAGCAAGTTCACTTTGCAGACGCTGGGTTTTCTCCTGCTGATTCGCCACCCCTGATTCCTGTTCTGCAAACTGAATCTGCAGTTTTTGATGCTGATCTCTTAAATCAGCTTCATCCTTCTGCTGACGCCCTTTGGCAGCCGTAAGCTCATCGATCTTCTGCTGTACCTTCTCAAGCTCAATCGTAAGTTCCTTCAATTCCTTATCAAGGCTTTGCAGCCGATGGTCAATCTGTTCTTTATCCGTGACATACTGAGACTGATCCTGGTCATACATAACGAGCTGATCGTTTAAGTGATCGATCTTTACCTTCAGTTCTCGTTTGTTGGATTGTGTTTCATATTCAGTATTTTTCAACTCATTGACACGGTTCTGGAGCTGCTGGATCTCAACCGCCTGATCAGAAACCGTTGTTTTGAGACCTTTCACCTTTTCCTCAACATCTTTGGCTTTCTTATCGAACTCATTGATCTTATCAGTCAGTTCCTGCAGTTCTTTCTCGCGGGTAAACAGCGACTGATTGGACTTTTTCTGGGCCCCGCCTGACATCGAGCCGCCAGGGTTCACGACGTCGCCTTCTAACGTAACGATGCGGTATTTACGGTTTAAGATTCGGGCAATTTTATTGGCTGCCTCCAAATCCTCAGCAATCACAATATGGCCGAGCAGGTGTTTAATTGCGGCTGAGAATGGTTCGTCATAATTAATTAGGTCAGCTGCGACACCAATATATCCTGCTTCGCCATATAGGGAAGACAGCGCCTGTCCATGGATAGAGCGAGGCTGAATGGTAGCAAGGGGGAGGAAAGTGGCTCTCCCTTTGTTATGCTTCTTCAGCCAGTGAATGGCCTGACGCCCGGCCTGCTCATCTTTAACGATGACGTGCTGGGCCTGGGCTCCAAGCGCTGTTTCGATTGCGGTCAGCAAGTTGGACGGGATATCAATGACCTCAAGCACTGCACCTTCGACACCGGTAACTGCCGATTTTTCTCTTGCTTTCAAAATTTCCCTTACACCGTGGAAGTAGCCTGAATAATCTTCCTTCAGCTCTTCCAGCATTTCTTTTTTCGATCTCATTTTTTCTAAATACTGATAGCCTTGATACAGCTTCTGCTGCCATTCCTCATAAGAACGCTCATTTTCTTCACTGCTCTCTTGAAGGGCAGCAAGCTGCTGTTCAAGCTCACGCCTCTGACTCGACTCTTTTTCAAGCTGGGCGGTCAATGTTGTAAGGGCTTGTTCCTGCTTCGTTCTTTCTTCATCTAAAGCCTGGAACTTGCCTTGCTGAAGCCCTTTTTTATTATTGAGCTGGATCAGCTGCTGCTCAAGCGTCTGCTTTTCATTACGCTTGGCGGCTTGAGCATTGAGCAGATCGATGTATTCACTTTTGTAATCCTCGATTTGGTCCTCAATGTCTTCAGGCCCCTGCTTTAATGCTTCATTAGTCTGCTTCATGCTTTTTTTCGTAGCTTTACGCTTTTGAAGAAGGTCTTTCAGCTTCTCGTTTTCTGCAGCAGCCGTTTCTCCCAAGCTTTTGACTTGAGCACTTAAGACTTCATATTCGGCTTCAAGTTTTGTTTTATTTTCGGCAAAATGCTTATGACGTTCTTTCATGAGCTCTTTTTTACCTTCGAGGCTTTCAAGTTCCTGAGTGAGTGATAATAACGTTTCCTGAAGGTCTTCGAGCGATTCATCAAGTGCAGTCATATGATCACGCTTTTGCTCAATAGCCGTTTCTTTCGTTCGAATGTTCGATTTTAATTCGGCTTCTTTTTCTTTAACTAACTCCAGCTGCTGTAAGAGGTCCTGCCATTCATCATGCACATCTTCAATTTGAGTGATTAGTAAAGAGATCTCGATTTGTTTGAGATCTTCTTTCTTTTCTAAATAGTCTTTAGCTACTGAGGCCTGTTCACGTAAAGGCTCAAGCTGGCCATTGATTTCGTGAATGATATCTTCTACACGGTTTAAGTTTTCCTGTGTTTCAAAAAGCTTTGATTCTGCTTTCTTTTTTCGCTGCTTATATTTTAGGACACCTGCAGCCTCTTCAAAGATCGAACGTCTTTCTTCAGCTTTGGAGCTTAAAATCTCTTCTACTTTCCCCTGGCTTATTATCGAGAAGGCTTCCCGGCCGAGTCCGGAATCCATAAATAAATCTACGATATCTTTTAATCGGCATGATTGGTTGTTTATGTAGAATTCACTTTCCCCGGACCGAAACACTCTTCTCGTCACACTTACCTCTTCATAATCAAGTGGAAGAATCTGATCAGTGTTGTTTAAGGTAAGCGTAACTTCTGCCATATTCAAAGGCTTTCTTGATTCACTTCCTGCGAAAATGATATCTTCCATCTTCGCACCTCTTAAGGAACGGGCGGACTGTTCGCCTAATACCCATCGAATCGCATCGGTTATATTACTTTTTCCGCTCCCGTTTGGCCCTACTACTGAAGTAACTCCTGAAACGAAATCAACGGAAATTCGTTCAGCAAATGATTTAAATCCTACGGTTTCTAGTCGTTTGAGGAACATATTCATCCTCCTGTTAAAATTACAAATCTACTGCTCTAACTTGTCTATTTTACCACATTTCCCCCTGCTCCGATAGTTATGAAAGTGATCACAAATCAGGCAATGACAGGAGAAGGGGTTTCAAAAATATTAAAAATAATTTATCATATGTAAACATAACGGGAAATACGAAGGAGGAAAACTGTGAGTCTTCAAGAAGCTACCCAAGATAACCTAAACTATATCATTGACGATATGGCTGAACGCCTTCAAGTCGTTAACCGCTCTATCATGGACCCTGAAGATTATGACTTGAACAAATACGATGAGATTAAATCTCTGCATGAAGTCATTCAAATGAAAGGCCAATTGAGCGTTTCTGAAATTCAAGCCTTCGTTCAGGAATTAGGAAACTATCGCAAACAGTCCTGACTAAAAAGACCGTACAGATGCCCTTCATCTGCACGGTCTTTTTAAATGGCTCCCTGATTGAGCAATGCCTGTTGAGCTGCTTTCTGCTCAGCTTCTTTCTTCGTCCGCCCGATTCCGACTCCTACCGTTTCTTCTTGTACCATCACGTGGGCAATAAATTCACGGCTGTGAGCAGGCCCTCTTTCTTCCACAATCTGGTATTCAATTCTGCTGTTGCGGTCTCTTTGAATAAATTCCTGCAGCTGACTTTTAAAATCCATCGCATGAGAAAAAGCACCACTCTTAATCTTAGGATAAACGTACTTGTGTAGGAATTTGACCACTTCATCGAAGCCTTTGTCTAAATAGACAGCCCCAATGAAAGCTTCAAAGACATCTGCCAAGAGAGCCGGGCGGTTACGTCCGCCTGTCATCTCTTCCCCTTTTCCTAATAGAATGAGATCCTGGAAATTCAGGTCATTGGCAAACTTGACGAGTGAGATTTCACAAACGATGGAAGCTCTGTACTTCGTCAGTTCCCCTTCTGTCATTTCCGGAAATTCTCTATAAAGGAATTGAGAAACTCCCAGTTCAAGCACGGCATCCCCTAGGAACTCCAGCCGCTCGTTGTCTTCACGATCGGTCTTACGATGCTCATTCACATAGGATGAATGGGTAAAAGCTTGCTCCAGCAACGAAACATCATTAAATTTTATATTTACTTTGTTTTGGAAACTGGAAAAATCCTCCATAATTCACCGTGTCCTTTTCGATTTAATCTTTAAATATAGGAAAGGCTGCCTGCAAATTACAGACAGCATTTCAAGTTTACGACTGGCTGTTTATGTAATTAACAGCGTCGCCAACTGTATTAATGTTTTCAGCTTCTTCATCAGAAATTTCCATATCAAACTCGTCCTCAAGCTCCATTACTAGTTCAACAACGTCAAGAGAATCTGCTTCTAGGTCTTCTTTGAAGGAAGCTTCCATTGTTACTTTAGACTCGTCTGCATCTAGACGGTCCACAATGATTTGTTTAACGCGATCAAATGTATCTGCCATAGGAACTTCACCTCCCTTCAATAATTATAGTAAATTTCCACAGGGAAAACTAGACTATTTTTACATCACCATGCCGCCATCGACATGAATGGTCTGCCCTGTAATATATTCTGCATCCTCAGATGCCAAGAAACGGACAACACGGGCGATGTCTTTTCCTTCTCCTAATCTTCCAAGCGGAATCATGGAAAGCATCTGCTCGCGCTGCTCATCGGTAAGCTGATCGGTCATGTCTGTCGTAATATACCCAGGTGCGACGGCATTAACCGTAATATTTCTGGAAGCCAATTCTTTCGCATTGGATTTGGTCAGCCCGATGACGCCCGCTTTAGCAGCGACATAGTTCGCCTGTCCTGGATTTCCAGATACGCCTACGATAGAAGAAATGTTGATAATGCGGCCATATTTCTGTTTCATCATCTGGCGGGTGACGCCTTTTGTGCAGACGAAAACCCCTTTTAGATTCGTATCGATAACATCATCAAATTCTTCTTCTTTCATTCTCATTAAGAGGTTATCTCTCGTAATCCCCGCATTATTTACTAAAATGTCGAGACGGCCAAATTGGTCAACGACTTCTTTTACCATGCGCTTAACGTCATCGGCATTAGAAACATTGGCCTGGATTTTAATCGCTTCGCCGCCGTTTTCTTTAATTTCCTGCACGACAGCTTCTGCTTTATCTTCACTTCCTGCGTAATTGACAGCGACTTTTGCACCTTTTGCTCCAAGCTCAACCGCAATTGCCCGTCCGATTCCGCGGGAAGCACCTGTAACAAGAGCTACTTGATCATTCAGCATTATTTTTCCTCCTTATACCATTCTATAAAGCTTTGCAGAGATTCAGGGTCTTGAACCGAGAATGTTTTTAAGCGGCGGTTCACCTTTTTAACCAGTCCGCTTAAGACTTTTCCCTGTCCCACTTCGACGATTGCATCTAAATCCGCTTCCGCAAACCGATCAAGAATCTCGTGGAACCTTACTGGGGAATAAAGCTGCTCCACAAGCAGTTTCTCAATTTTCTCTGCCTGCTGAACTGGTTCAGCTGTTACGTTCGCGTAAACGGGAATAGAAGCATCCTCAATATCTACACTGTCCAGTTTAAAGGAGAACTGCTCACTTGCCGGAGCCATTAAACGAGAGTGAAAAGGACCGCTGACGTTTAAGGGAAGCACGCGTTTGGCTCCAGCTTCTTTTAACTGCTCAGAAGCTTTCTCAACTCCAGGGGCTGTTCCTGAGATGACAATCTGCCCTGGGCAGTTGATATTTGCCAAGTCTACCGGCTCTTCATCTCCTATATCGTTTAAAACGGCTTGAATGTCTTCCTGCTTCATACCTAAGACGGCAGCCATTGCGCCTTTTCCTGTCGGGTAAGCTTCTTCCATTAATTTCCCACGTTCATGGACAAGCTTAACAGCGTCAATAGTACTTAGAGAACCAGCGGCTACAAGAGCACTGTACTCACCAAGGCTGTGGCCTGCAGTCATTTGCGGCTCAATGCCTTCTTTATTAAGCACTTCTGTTATCGCAGCACTGTTTAAAAGCAGGGCTGGCTGTGCATTTTCGGTTTTTGTTAATTTTTCCGAAGGTCCTTCAAACATAAGCGAGGTTAAAGAATAACCTAACGCTTCGTCTGCTTCTGTAAAAAGTTCCTGCACTTCAGGATAATGCTCGTGCATTTTCTGTCCCATTCCTACTTCCTGGGAACCCTGACCCGGATAGATAAAAGCTACTTTTTTCATACTTCTCCTCCTGTACGTTCGAACTCTTGTAAAGCTGTTTTTATAGTTGGAGTCACATCTTTTTCAATCATGTGGCACGCCTGGCGGATGGCATTATATACTGCACGGTCATTCGATGACCCGTGAGCTTTAATAACAGGGGCGGCTAATCCAAACAGGCCGGCGCCGCCGTATTCAGAATAATCGAGTTTATCCTTTAGGCCTCTTAGATCATTCTTTACTAAGCCGGCAGCCAATTTTGTCTTAAAGCTGGACAAAAACGTCTGCTTGATCATGGAAAACATCGTCAAAGCTGTGCCTTCGAGCGTTTTCAACGCGACATTGCCTGTAAATCCATCGGTCACTACAACATCAGCAACACCTTGAAGCAGATCGCGCGCCTCCACATTGCCGACGAAATTGATTGGTGCATCAGATAATAAGGAGAAAGCTTTTTTCGTTAGCTCACTTCCCTTTCCATCCTCTGTCCCAACATTTAATAACCCGACGCGGGGATTTTTCACGTCTCGCACTTTTTCAGAGTAAATAGATCCGATGATCCCATACTGAAGAAGGTGCTGCGGTTTCGCATCTACATTAGCTCCAACATCGAGCATTAAAAAGCCTCTGCCGTCTTCCGTTGGCAGTGTCGGACTTAACGCCGGACGTTCTACACCTTCTAATCGGCCGACCCCAAACAGCCCGACACTCATTAATGCACCTGTATTCCCTGCAGAAATACAGCCATCAGCCCGGCCTTCCTTAACTTCTTTCGCCATTAAAACCATCGAAGCCTGTTTCTTGCGGCGTACAGCTCTGACCGGCTCGTCTTCAGACGTGATCATTTCAGTTGTATGTATGACGGAAATATTGTTCTGCCCCTGTAAAAAGGGGGTGATTTTACTTTCATCACCAATCAGCGTAATTTCCAGTTTATTTATCGACGAAACAGCCTGAACTGCTCCCTTAACAATAGCTTCAGGAGCATGATCTCCTCCCATAGCATCAATAGCTATTCTCATGAGTTATTCCTCTCCTTTGGATCATTTTCACGGTACATTTTAAATGATCCAGCAAATACTTCTTCATTATCAACATAACTATGGACGTCCACGATTGTCCGCCCTTTATCATCTTCACCTTTAACAGCAGCTTTAGCAACCACCCGCTCTCCTCGTTTAACTGGGCGGGTGAATTTAATCGTTGATCCTGCAGTCAATGCAAGATCTTCATCAATTACGGCCACTGCCAATGAATTCGCCTGTGCAAAAAGATGATGGCCTCTCGCAATGTTGTTTCTCGAAAATACATGCTCGGCCTTAATATCGAGAATGGAAATGGCTCTTTTATCGAGCTCTAAATCGACGACTTCTCCAATAACTTCTTCAATAGGCAAAGCTTTCACGGTTTCATTCCACTCGTGAGTCGCTACTGACTTAATTCGTTCGCGCAGCTCAGGAATCGCCAGCTCCATTCGATCTAGACGGATCGTCTGAATACTAACCCCAAACTGCTTCGCCAGCTCCTCATCTGTAATAAAAGGAGTAGACTCAATCGTTTCCTTCAATTCACTTTGCCGCTGCTTCTTTGTGAGCTTCATGATTTTCCCACCGTTCATCCGTCATTCCTAAAGGATTATGACTAGGTACTAATAGTAATATATAATACCTTTTTCTATAACGCAAGAGATGACTTTTAGAGAGGAAGGCATAACCGATAGTATTTGTATGGTTCTCTGTTTATCTGCGGTTGAACACCTCGCTGGCAGACAGCCTTGTTATTCAATAAAAAATAGCAGGATAACCTGCTATTTTTAATCTGCCAGTAACCTTTCTAAGGCTCCAGGAGCGATGACCACTCGCTTTTATAAGCGGATGAACGTCCGAGCATCCGCGCGAAAAACCATGCTCGGGTCGTCCAAAGAATTATCTTTATCGTTCACAGCCTGCAAAATACATGAAGTTTCTCTACAGGCTGACTAGTCGAGTACTTTTCCTGCTATATTCTCATCTTCTTCAATAAGATGAAGAATTTCACGGAACCTTTCGTCCTGGTAGAGGAGATCATTTGAAATAATCTCAGCAGCATCCTGCCTCGCTGTTTCAAGTGCCCGGTAGTCATGCACCATATCTCCAACCTTAAACTCAGGCATCCCGCTCTGTTTTCTTCCAAAAAAGTCTCCCGGACCGCGAAGTTTTAAGTCCTGTTCGGAAAGCTCAAAACCATCTGTCGTCTCTGTCATAATCCTCATTCTTTCTTTTCCTACTTCATTTTTTGGATCAGCAAGTAAAACACAGTAGCTCTGTTCAGCTCCACGTCCGACCCGCCCCCGAAGCTGGTGAAGCTGGGAGAGCCCGAAGCGTTCTGCATCATGAACAACCATCAGCGTAGCATTCGGAACATTAACCCCTACTTCTACAACTGTGGTCGATACGAGAATTTGAATTTCATTTGCAGCAAACTGCTTCATCACTTCTTCTTTTTCTTCGTTTCCCAGCCTGCCATGCATGAGGCCGACAGTTATGTGAGGTTCATAGATTTCTGCCAGCTTATGATATAAGTCAATCGCATCCTGGACTTCCAGCTGTTCGGATTCTTCGATCAGCGGGCAGATCACATAAGCCTGGTGACCTTTTTGTATTTCTTTCTGAATAAAAGACAAGACACGATCTGTCAATTCACCTTTTACCCAGTAGGTTTCCACAGGTTTTCTTCCTGCCGGCATCTCGTCAATAACCGAAACATCCATGTCGCCAAAAGCCGTAATCGCTAGTGTCCTAGGTATAGGTGTAGCTGTCATAAATAATACATCCGGATGAAGGCCTTTATCCCGTAAAGACCGGCGCTGATTCACACCAAATCGGTGCTGCTCATCAACGATGACAAAGCCAAGGTCACTGAACTCTACGTCATCCTGGATTAAAGCGTGTGTACCGATTATAATATCTACGTGATGATTCTTAATCTGCTCAAGTATTTCTTTCCGTTTTTTACCTTTAACCGAGCCTGTTAATAGCACAATTTTTGCCCTGTCTTTAAATAAACTGGTCAATGACTCATAATGCTGTTCGGCTAAAATTTCAGTCGGAACCATTAAGGCACCCTGCTTTCCAGCTGTGATTGAAGCGTATAGGGAGATCGCAGCGACAGCCGTTTTACCAGACCCTACATCCCCTTGAAGTAAACGATTCATCCGGTATGGGCTTTTCATATCTTTTAAAATTCCGGCAAGCGAGCGCTTCTGCGCGCCTGTCAGCTCAAACGGAAACGACTGGACAAAGTCTGTCAGCGTGTCATTATTATATTGCTGCGCATTGCCTGAAGTCGCTTCCCTTTGCAGCTTTCTCAAAAGCTGCATTTTCAGCTGGAAAAGAAGAAACTCTTCGTAGATAAAGCGGCGTTTTGCATGCTTAAGCATCACCCGGCTTTCCGGGTAGTGCATTTGACGTAGTGCCTGCCTGCGGGCTGGTAACTTGTAGCTAAGCACATAATCCTCCGGTAGAATTTCATTAATATCCTCTAAATATTCATCAATCGCTGCTTTAATGACCTTTCTCAGTGTAACTAGAGTAACACTTTCCTTTAATGTGTAAACCGGCTGGATCGGCTCCTGGCTTTTTGCCGAGCCTTTTTTAAATTGACTGACGGTAATCTGCAGGCGGTGCTGATCCCATTTCCCAGTAACCGTTACCGTTTCGCCTGCGTTCAGCTGCTTCTTCGCAAATGCACGGTTGAACATAACGGCTTTTACGGCAAAATTTTCGACCTGCAGGTTCATCGTTAACCGTGATTTCTTTTTCCCATAAAACTGAACGACCGGATCGGCAATCAGCTGCCCTTCAATTGTCGCTTTCTCATCATGAGCGAGCTCTGTCAATGGTTTTACTTCATAAGAATCATAGCGATATGGAAAATAGAACAAGAGGTCTTCAACCGTGAACAGGCCCAGCTCATTGAGGTGGGCCGCCAGTTTCTCGCCGATTCCTTTTACTTCTGTAATAGGGAGTTGTAACCGGCTGTCCATTATTTCTTCACGGCAATTCCGTAAATTTTCTCTTCAAGCTTTTTCCCTGTAGGAGTGGCCGCCAGCCCTCCTTGAGCAGTCTCCCTAAACGCTGAAGGCATTCGCTGCCCCACTTTAAACATCGCATCGATGACTTCATCACATGGAATACGGCTTGTTACACCTGCTAACGCCATATCAGCAGCAACTACGGCGTTGGACGCTCCCATCGCATTTCTTTTTACGCAAGGAACTTCAACTAAACCAGCAACCGGGTCGCAGATAAGACCGAGCATATTTTTAAGCGTAATTGCCATCGCTTCCGCTGATTGAGCAGGGGTACCTCCTGCCATTTCTACGATCGCTGCTGCAGCCATTCCTGCTGCGGATCCCACCTCTGCCTGACAGCCACCTGCTGCTCCGGAAATCGAAGCATTGTTCGCCACTACGAATCCAAAAGCACCGGATGTAAATAAATAGCGAACCATCTGCTCACGTGTAGGATTCAAGCGATTTTTGACAGCAAATAACGTGCCGGGTACACAGCCTGCACTTCCCGCTGTTGGTGTAGCACAAATTGTGCCCATCGCAGCGTTCACTTCATTTGTGGCAACAGCTTTACTTACCGCATCCATTAAAAGCTGGCCGGATAACGGTTCATGATCCTTCATATACTGCTGGATTAATACCGCATCACCGCCTGTTAATCCACTGTGCGATTTCACACCTTTTAAGCCATCCTCTACGGCTCTTTCCATAACCTCGAGGTTACGTTCCATCTGTTTAAATATTTGTTCTCTAGTTACTTGTTTAACTTCCATTTCCTGACGTATCATCACTTCTGAAATGGGAATATTTTCTTTTTCAGCAATGCCAACTAATTCGGCAACATTTTTAAACATATAATTCCCTCCTGCTGGTTAATCAGAAATTCGAGCTACCTGGGTGATATGATCAGCAAGCTCTAATTCATTCAATACGGAGTCATCTATATTTTGATCCACTTCAATAACCATTAAGGCCTGTTCCCCCTGTGCTTTTCTCGACACTTCCATACGGCCGATATTAATTTGATGACGGGCTAATATCGCTGTGGCTGAAGCAATCGCGCCATAGCGGTCGTTATGAATTAATAAAATAGCCGGGTGACTTCCTGAAAGTCTTAACTCAAAACCATTCAGCTCGGTTATTTCCGCTTTTCCTCCGCCGATTGAAATACCGACAAGCTCTAATTTATCTTTATCATCGCCAATGACGATTCGCGCTGTGTTCGGATGATCGGTTTGTGCCTCTTCTTCGTAAAAAGAAATTTCCATGCCATTGGCTTTCGCCTGCTCTAAAGAAGTACTGATTCTCGTATCATCTGTATCATAATCCAATAAGCCGCCGACAATTGCAACGTCAGTGCCATGTCCTTTATAGGTCTGGGCAAAAGAACCATATAAATGGATATGAGCATATTTAGGCTCCCTGCCAAACAAGTGGCGTGCGGCTCGTCCAATTCGGGCAGCTCCTGCCGTATGTGAACTTGAAGGTCCGATCATAACCGGGCCTATTATATCGAAGACTGATCTGTATTTCATATTTTGCACCATCCTAGGAAAGCTTGTAGTCATCGCAAAGTAAACGCTTTCTTCACTTAGTTATTTCCCTCATATATTCTAACACATTTCGCAAAAAATACCTCAATTATTATAGCCATATTGATTCTAAGGGATTTTACGAGTAAAATAAACCTTTGTGGGTTAGAACGTCTAACCGGGTGGGAGAGGGATAATTTCATAGAGGAGAAGACGATGCTTACTAAGCACAATTCTCAACACAGCCTGAGTAAGGATCTGCTTGCTGGACTGATAGGTTATTTTACAACCGTTTATATCGTCGCTGTAAACAGCCAGATCTTGAAGGATGCAGGGCTTCCCTTAGAGAACGGGATGGTTGCTACGATCCTTGCCAGTGCTGTCGGTTGTTTGATCATGGCTCTTTATGCAAACGCCCCTATGGTACTTATACCAGGAATGGGGGTTAACGCGCTTTTTGCCTACTCCATCGTGGAAGGCAAAGGAATGGATTTTCAGGAAGGCTTAGGAGTCGTTACAATCGCTGCTGTTCTTTTTCTTATTACAGCATTTACGAAGCTTGGCGACTGGCTGAAACATGCTATTCCAGATTCGCTTAAACATGCCATTACCGTAGGTCTCGGGATGTTTCTGACACTGATCGGGCTTGAAAAAGGCGGGCTTGTTGTCAGAGGAGAGCATTCTCTAATTACGTTAGGGAATCCATCCTCAGCGATCGTCATTACGAGCTTGCTCACTTTATTTGCCGCCGTTTTTCTTTTTGCGAAAAATGTGCCTGGAAACTTCCTGATCACAATGATCATCGGAACAATCATCGCTCACTTTACCGGTCTTCTTGAAGGACCAGGCAAGGGAATTACTTTGAGCGAGCAGGAATGGGTATTTGTTCCATCATTTTCAGGAATCGGCGAGCTGGGTTTCTGGATGGCTGTTTTTCCACTAGCTATCGTGCTCATTTTTGAAAATATGGGCTTAATTCACGGCCAGCTGGATATGCTTAAACAAGAAAGCAAGTACAAGAAATCCTACCAGGCTTCTGCTTTCTCAGCACTATCCTGTGGATTTTTCGGGACCTCTCCTACGGTTTCTTCTGCTGAAAGTGCAGCGGTGATTGCGTCTGAAGGAAAAACCGGAAGAGCCAGCCTGCTAATGGCTGTCTTATTCCTGGGGACCATTTTCCTCACTCCATGGATTTCCATGGTTCCTTCCACTGCTATCAGCCCGATCCTTATTATTGTGGGCGCCCTGATGGTGCAGAACATTAAGGAAATCCCGCTCGATCAGCTTTCAGAAGCCATGCCCGCTTTCCTTATTATTGTGATGATTCCATTCACTTATTCGATTGCAGATGGAATGGCCTTTGGCTTTATCGCCTACCCGGTCGTTAAATTCGCGTTAGGGAAACAAAGAGAACTTACAACACCCGTTGTACTAATCGCTATGGTCTTTCTCGTTGAACTTATCATCCGATCCATTGGTCATTAGTAAAAAGCTGTCGAGGAAAACCTCGACAGTCTTATTTATTATTATGATTTTGGGCAATTATAATGGAGAAGAATCTACAGGCAAGGCAGAGGGAGAGAAGATAGAAAATACCCCTGCGGAAAAAACGGGCGATCCGAGACCCCATAGAGCGGTATTCGCTCGAGGAAGGCTAAGGCGTTCGTCCGCGAAAAAACGAAACGATTTTCTCCGCCGAAGCCGAAATTTTTTTCAGCAGACTAAAAACCCGCACAGACCATTGTCCGTGCGGGTTCCTTTTATTCTACAGCAAACAGATAAGAGTAAATAGGCTGACCGCCTTCGTGAACTTCTACTTCTAAGTCCTCAAACTCTTCTTCTAAAAAGCTTTCTAAAGCTTCGATTTCCTCAGTATCTGCTTCTTCACCATAGATAATGGTAATAATTTCATCTTCGTCTTCATCAATCATCTCACTTAATAAGGCTTTAGCTGTTTCCAGCTGATCGTTTTCAGAAGAAATGATATCTCCTTCAAAAAGTCCCATAAAGTGGCCTTTTTCAATCGTCATCCCATCAATCGTCGTATCACGAACTGCATAGGTAACTTGGCCGCTTTTGACTTCCTGCATGGAACTAGTCATTTCCTGCTTATTTGTTTCAAGATCTGCGTCCGGGTTGAACCCAAGCAGTGCGCTCATGCCTTGAGGAATTGTTTTTGAGGCAACGACTTCCACATCAATTTCCGCAAGCTCTGCAGCCTGCTCTGCAGCCATCACAATGTTTTTATTATTTGGAAGGATTAAGACACGTTTCGCATGAGCTTGTTCGATCGCATCTGAAATATCTTTAGTACTCGGGTTCATTGTCTGGCCGCCCTGAATGACGACACTCGCGCCCAAGCTCTCAAATAATTTCTTAAGGCCATCCCCCATTGCAACGGTTACGATGCCATAATCCGCTTTATCTTTAGCTTTTGGTTTCTTTTTATCACCGACAATGGAAGTATGCTGCTCACGCATATTCTCAATCTTCATATTAATAAGGCTTCCGTAACGCTGGCCTAAGTTTAAAGCTTCTCCAGGGTGTTCCGCGTGAATATGCACTTTAATCAGCTCTTCATCAGATACGACGAGCAGAGAATCCCCGTGATTGCTTAAATCTTCACGGAAAGCTTCTTCATCATATGGATGTTTGTCCAATTTATCCTGTTCAAATTTGACCATGAATTCCGTACAGTAGCCAAATTCGATATCTTCGGTATTCATAAAATCCTGAGCCGATTTATGGTGTTCTGCGTTCACCATCTCATCCATAGATACATTGGAACTTGGCTCAATAAACTCTTCGCCTTTTAAGTTAGCAAGGAACCCTTCATAAATGGTAAGCAGGCCTTGGCCGCCGCTGTCCACGACTCCTACTTCTTTAAGCACAGGGAGTAAGTCAGGCGTTCTTTGCAGCGACTCATGAGCTGCTTTAGTCACTTGATCCATAAAAGCGGTAATGTCTTCTTCATTTTTAGCGATTTCCACAGCTGCTTCTGCTGATTCACGCGCAACGGTCAGGATCGTTCCCTCCACAGGCTTCATAACTGCTTTATAGGCTGTATCCACTCCGCCTTTAAAGCCGTCTGCTAAATCCTGTGTAGTGAGCGTTTCTTTATGTTCAACCGCTTTTGAAAACCCACGAAAAAGCTGGGATAGAATAACCCCGGAATTTCCCCGGGCTCCCATAAGCAAACCTTTAGCCAGCCCTTGAGCGACTACACCTGCATGGTTTTCATCTATTTTTTTAACTTCTTCAGCACCTGAAGTCATCGATAAATTCATGTTTGTGCCGGTATCTCCATCTGGCACAGGAAAGACGTTCAAAGCATCAATCATTTGAGAGTTCACTTTCAAATGATGAGCCCCCTGAAGTACCATCCCTGCCAAAGTTTTACCGTCTAACTGTCGTAAAGTCACAAACTTTTCCTCCTTTTACCCCACTAAAAAACTATCCATTAGCCACCCGAACACCTTGAATAAAGATGTTAACAGAGTTGACCGATAGTCCAACGTTTTTATTTAATGCATATTTCACTTGTGATTGTACGTTATGGGCTACTTCGGATATTTTCGTTCCATAACTTACTATTATATACATATCAATATGAATCTGCTCATCTTCCTGACGAACGACGACACCCTTAGAGAAGTTATCTTTTCTAAGCATCTCAGCTAAGCCGTCACGAAGCTGATTTTTGGACGCCATGCCTACTATACCATAACACTCTACAGCAGCGCCTCCTGCAATAGTGGAAATCACATCATTGCTAATTGTAATTAAACCATATTCAGTCTGAAGGTCTACGGACATAAAAAAATCCTCCTCTTATAAACATCATCTTCGTGAGAATATTATAACACACAACTCGCGCCGTCTATGCAAACGGATACAGATCCAGACAACTCCTATTATACTTTGTAACATTTCGTTTTATCTGTCAAGAGAAAATTCTTGATATAATTACTAATGGATTATTGCATTTGATATGTTGATATGGTACATTAAATAAGTATTTCAAGATTTACGTATGTTACAGGAGGGATTCATATGTCACGTAAATGTGTAGTATCAGGTCGTCGTACAAGCACTGGTAACAACCGTTCTCACGCGATGAACGCTAATAAACGAAAATTTAAAGCTAACGTACAAAAAGTACGTATTCTAGTCGATGGCAAGCCTAAAAAAGTTTATGTATCGGCTCGCGAGCTAAAATCTGGTAAAGTACAACGCGTATAATTACCATACAAAAAAAGCACCTTTGATGGGTGCTTTTTTTGTTAGTCCTTTTTAAATGTGCTAATGAGAGCCCGTACCATTCCTCCAAGAAAGCGCGGAAGTTTAATCGTATAAAATTTCATGAGCTTCCTCCTCAACATATAAAGCTATAAGTGCTGGAATCCCTCTATTAAATACTATCTTTACTTCTTATTACTAACAGTATGCCGCTCGTAAATGAAAAAGTACCTTGATCTTCAATCAGGTGATTGGAAATACATAGAGTGGACCCGTAGGTCAGCCGCTTATCTACTAAAGGATAGTAAAACCCTCGCAGATTTATATCAGTGACTTCGAGTGTCACCGGTATAAAAGAAACATAGGGATAATTCTCGTCCTTTTTCATTGTATGCTCACCTTCGGCAAATAATTCCACCTGGTTCTGGTGGTCAATCACTTTCGCTTTAACGTTTTTTTCATATAGTGGATGAAGCATTTGAATGTTGATTAACGTATGGTCAAACCTTCCTCCCGTAACACCGAATAGGATAATTTCTTCAGGATTCCTCTTTAATGCATGTTGAATCGCAAGTTCAAGATCCGTTTCATCTTTCTCAGCAGGATAAGTTTCAAGAGTACGCGCCTTCTTTTTAATCTCTTTCATTGCTTCATTTGTTACGGAATCAAAATCTCCAATGGCTGCATCCAGAGGAAGCCCATTTTCTACTATGAATTCTGCGCCCTGATCTGCTCCGATCCAGTACACGGAGTCCTCATGGTACTCAGCAAGGCGGGGGATATAATTTTTCGGGCTTCCGCCGACAATGGCACAAATGCCGCTCATACTTTTCACCTCTTCTTTATAGAAAGGTTAAGTTTCCTTTCCTTCTTTTTTTGTCGATTCCTTCCCGCTTCAGAACTATTAAACCCTATAGAAAAAGAGCTCACGAGAAGTTGAGCCCTTTCCTTGTACTACACTGATTGTTTGATCGCTTCAATTGCCGCTTTACGGTCTTTTTCATTGAAAACGGCGCTTCCAGCGACGAGGACATCAGCCCCAGCCTCTGTGCACATTTTTGCCGTGTCTTTATTTACACCGCCATCCACTTCTATTTCAAACGAATAGCCCTCTTCTCTACGCCACTCATTGATCTGCTGAATTTTATCAAGTACGGATGGTATAAAAGACTGACCGCCAAACCCAGGATTCACCGTCATAAGCAGGACGAGATCAACATCTCTTAGAATCGGTTTAATGGCTTCCGCCGGTGTGGCAGGATTAATGACTACGCCTGCTTTCACACCGAGTGATTTAATCAGCTGAACCGTACGATGTAAATGAGGAGAAGCCTCTTGATGAACGGTAAGAATATCAGCGCCGGCTTCGGCAAACTGCTCAATATACAGATCAGGCTGTTCAATCATTAAATGGACATCTAATGGAAGATCCGTTTTGGGACGGATGCTTTCTACTATTAATGGACCAATTGTTATATTTGGAACGAAATGACCGTCCATCACATCCACGTGAATATAATCGGCCCCTCCGTTTTCAACTTCTTTAATCTCCTCTCCAAGTTTGGAAAAATCAGCGGAAAGGATCGATGGAGCTATTTTTGTCATACCTTAATACCTCGGCTTTCGATTTTGGATTTCATTTAAGAATTGCAGGTAGTGGTCATACCTTTTCTCTGAAATGTTCCCTTCCAGGACTTCAGCTTTCACGGCGCATTTCGGCTCTTTTGCGTGCAGGCAGCCGCGAAACTTACACTGATCCTGGACTTCTACAAATTCAGGGAAGCATTCACTCAGCTGGTCGGTTTCCAAATCTCCGAATTCCAGCGAACTGAATCCCGGTGTATCGGCGACCAATCCTCCGGCTACTTCGTATAATTCCACATGCCTTGTTGTATGCTTGCCTCGGCCCAGACTCTCGGAGATTTCATCTGTATCAATATTCAGCCTTGGATCAATCGTATTGAGCAGTGAGGATTTCCCGACTCCAGACTGGCCGGCAATCACTGTCGTTTTCTTAGCCAGATAGGACTGGATTCGATCTATTCCCCCCGCGTCGCGGAAGGATGAGAGGATGACTGTGTAGCCGATCCTTTCATATACTTTTTGATATTCCTCAATTTCTGCTGCAACTGCTTCACTAGTTTGATCCATCTTGGAAATGACGATAATCGGCTCGAGCCTTTTCGCTTCTACAAGCACTAAAAAGCGGTCCAATAAAACAGAATTAAAATCAGGATTTGCGGCGGAAGTGACTACCAGTGCCTGATCCACATTAGCAATCGGTGGACGGACGAACTCATTTTTGCGTCCTTCAATAGACAGAATATAGCCTTCGGTCTGTGTTTCAGCCTGAAACTCGACGATATCACCAACTAAAGGGGTGACTTTCCTTTTTCTAAATACCCCTCTTCCCCGGCATTGGTAGACGGTTCCTTCGTGATATACGTAATAAAAGCCGCTCAGTGCTTTTATAATCTTGCCTGTTGCCATTCATTCACCTACTTAATATGATACATTGGCTTGTTCGATTACTTCATCTTCCAGCTGGACTTTATAAGATGCTTCTTCTCCTGGTTCTATCGTAATCTCAAACTCAATGGTCGTATCTTCTGTAATGGTTTCTTCCTGATAAACTTCAGAAATTTGATTATTGGCATCTTCTACATAAATGAGCACGGTCTGCTCTTCCTTGTCCAATTCTTCATTAAATGGAACTTCGACAGACACCGTTTCCTCGCGAGGTTCTTCTTCATTTACGGCTTCTTCCGATTCTTCTTCTTCGGGTTCTTCTTCCGGAGCTTCTTCCGGAGCTTCTTCTTCAGGAGATTCCTCTTCCGGCGGCGGTTCTTCCGTTTCTTCCTCCTCAACTGGTTCCGGACCTAAAGAGACGACTATGCTGACGGTAGAACCTCGTTCAACTTCTGTTAAAGCAGCAGGTTCCTGTCTAATGATTTCTCCTTCAGGCACGTCGCTAGAATATTCTTCTGACACGGAAACTTCGAGCCCATTATCCGATAAATATTGCCTCGCTTCATCTTCTGTCTGGCCTTCAAGCGGCTGCAGTGTAATGAGCGGCGGACCTAAACTGACACGAAAGATGACTCGTGTATCTTCCGCTACTACTTCGTCTCCGGCTTGAGGCTGAATCTGTTCAATAATTTCCCCTCGCGGCCGGTCAGAATTCTCTTCGATTGCCAGAACATTGGCAAAGCCTTGTTCATCGAGTTCTTCCTTAATACGTTCATAACTTTGACCGACGTAGTCTTCAAAAGTGATCCGTTCTTTTCCTTTAGATGAATAAACGGTCACTCGTGACTGTTCTTTAATCATCGTTCCAGCCTCCGGATCGGTCCGGACGACGCTCCCTTCTTCCACATCATCTGAAAAGACCGTCTCTCTCTGGACATCAAGGTTCAGCTCTCTTAATTGACTATAGGCTTCCTCATACTCCATTCCTGTGACGTCAATCATCTCCACATCATCAGGCTCCAAGAGGTTTGGGAGGGCAAATAATATAGCCGCGCCGGCTAATATTAAAACAAGGAAAATCGTTAAAAGCCATACCCACCATCTTCGCTTCTTTTTTGGTTTCTCTGACTTTTTCTTTTTACCCTTTTTACTTTTACCTGCAGCTTTTTTAGTTGGTTCTTCAGGTACCGCATCGGGAACTCCGGCTTCATGAACAATAGTTTCCCCTTCCTCCTGATCCCCAAAGTCATTATCTGTTATGACAGGGATAGCTTTTGTTTTTTCTTCGTCTTCCTCATCAGGAGGAACAAAAGCCGGTTCGTTCAGCCTCTCAGGGTTCAGAGATGTTTCTAAATCCTGTTCCATTTCCATTACAGAATCATAGCGGTGAAAAGGATCCTTCGCCGTAGATTTAAAGACGACATTTTCTACGCTTTGCGGCAAGTCAGGGATCCACCGCTTTAAAGAAGGTGTATCGTGCTGAAGATGTTTTAGGGCTATCGACACAGGAGATTGACCAGAAAATGGGAGTCTCCCTGTTAATAATTCAAAGAATACGATTCCAAGTGAATAGATATCTGATTTCTTCGTTGCCGTTCCCCCTCGTGCCTGTTCGGGAGATAAGTAGTGAACCGAGCCTAACACAGAATTCGTCTGAGTGAGGGCAGTCGCACTAAGGGCCATTGCAATTCCGAAGTCAGTCACTTTTACATGTCCGTAATGATCAATTAAAATATTCTGGGGCTTAATGTCGCGGTGGACAATATCATTATCATGGGCATGGGTTATAGCAGAAGTCACCTGTTTCATAATATCGATCGCCTCTGCAGGATCGATCGGACTGTTCTGCTGAATATACTGCTTCAGTGTCATGCCGTCCACATATTCCATGACCATATAGTAGAGGTCTTCCTCTTCCCCTACATCATAAATATTAACAATATTTGAATGAGCAAGGCTTGTGGCTGATTGAGCTTCCCGGTGAAATCTTGCGATAAATTCTTCATCATTTCCATATTCAAGCCGCAGCACTTTTATTGCGACTTCACGTTTTAATATTAAATCGTAGGCGAGGTAAACATTAGCCATTCCCCCTCCGCCGACCGCTTCCTTTACTTTATAACGATCGTTGAGGAGACGATTGGTTAACATTCTTCAACACCCTCTTTCTCGGGTGCCTGCGTGTTATGAACAATGACTAAAGTGATATTATCTTCTCCGCCCCGGTCATTCGCCAAATCAATCAGGTTGTGCCCAAAGTTCTCCCAATCGCCTTCATAATCAGCAATTTCAGCTAATTCATCGCCGGATACTTTATTGGTAAGGCCATCTGAGCATAACAATAGCCGGTTATCCTCTTCAAACTCCACAGTTAAGATGTCAGCAGTTACTTGTTCATCTGTACCTAAGGCCTTTAACAGCACATTTTTCCTCGGATGATGTTCTGCTTCATCTTCTGAGATCTGGCCGGAACGTACCAGTTCATTCACGAGGGAATGATCTTCAGTAATCTGCCTGAAACCATCGCTGTCCGCTAAATAAACACGGCTGTCCCCAATATGCCCGACGGAAACAAAAGATTCGCTGCAGATGGAGACGACGACAGTTGTGCCCATGCCGCGGCATTCTTCATTTTCATGGGAGTGCTCTAAAATTTTCTGATTGACTTCATGAATCGCTTCTTTCAGCCAGGTTTCCGCTTGATCCGGAGATTCAACGGATAGTGTTTCTTTCCAACGATTATGTAAGATAGTGACAGCTAATTGGCTGGCCACATCCCCTGCCCGGTGACCTCCCATTCCATCAGCGACCACCGCCAGAATCTGCCCCTTATCATTTTTATATGCGCCGCCTGCATCTTCATTATGGCTTCTAACCTGCCCCGTATCTGTAAAAAATCTTCCTATCATGGTCTTCACCTCGTTTTTCCTTACGCGATTTTTCGCGTGAAGCTGTCCGTAAACCTTTTGCCGCTCACGAATATAACGGTTCTATATGATGATCCATCATTATACAAGAATATGGCTACTTATACAGAGTAACCATATTCTTTAAAAAATAATACAAGTTCTTACGTTTATTTCTTAACCAGACGCGCAAGGAAAAAACCGTCTGTATCCCACTGGTGGGGAAAAATCTGCAGTCCATATTCACTTACACCAAAGGATTCTTTTAATTGCTCTGGCAGTCCTTTAATAAAGTCCGGGTCAATCGTAAAATCCTCATGCTCTTTTAAAAACTGCTCAACAGCCTTTTCGTTTTCGTGTGTATCAACCGTACATGTGCTGTAAACGAGCTTGCCGCCATTTTTTAAAAGGGGAGCCACGCTTTGTAGTAAATCAGTTTGTATTTTCCTTAACGCAAAAATATCTTCTTCTTTCTTCTGATACTTAATGTCCGGCTTACCACGCATGACTCCAAGTCCGGAACAAGGAGCATCCAGTAATATCCTGTTAAACGTTCCTGGTTCATGAAATTCCTGAAGATTTCTTGAATCTGCCTGGTTTGCATCGATGCTCGTCAGCTGTAAGTGAAGAGCTTTTTCACTGACTTGAAAGGCTTTCTTTTTGTGAAGATCGTAGGCGTAAACCTTTCCTTGATCGTTCATCTTTTCAGCGATGTGGGTCGTTTTTCCGCCTGGTGCACTGCACGCATCTAACACTTCTTGCTCAGGCTTAAGATCCATCATCTCTGCGACAAGCATGGAACTCTGATCCTGCACAGTCACTTTGCCTTCATTAAATAAAGGATCCTTTAAAATGTTTCCTTTTAAAATCAGCAGGCCCTGTGATGAAAAAATACTCCGCTTCGTTTCAAAGCCTCTCTCTGTGAGCTCAGCTTCTGCTTCTTCCATTGTTATACGGAGCGGCTGGATGCGAATCGACATCGGCAGTGTTTTTAAGTTCTGACGGCACATCGCTTCTGTGGTTTCCATTCCGTATTGAGAGATCCACCGCTTAACCAGCCACTCGGGGTGGCTCGTGGTTACGGCAAGTCTTTCAACTTCATCTTTGATCTGATCCGGGTCTTCTACCCCCTGGCGCTGAACGTTTCTCAGAACGCCGTTGACGAAACCGGAAATGCCTTTATGGCCTTTCTTCTTTGAAATTTCAACAGCTTCGTGAATGACTGCGTGATCGGGAACTCTTTCCAAATAAAGCATTTGATAGACGGACATGTATAGCAGCCACTTGACCCAGGGCTTCAGCTTTTTCTGTCTGCTGATATAAGGATGGATTTGATAATTGATTTTCAGCTTGTTTTGAAGCGTGCCATAAACAATTTCCGTTAATAATGCACCATCTTTATACGACAGGTTTGTGCTTTTCATTGCCTGGTCTAAAAGCACGTGGCTGTAGCCGCCTTGTTCTCCTACTCGTGTTAAGAGATCCAGCGCTGTTTCTCTAAGTGCATACTTAGTCATTCTGCTCACCCAGCACTTCACCTTTTTCCATCGCCTGTCCGGCGCCATTGACAAAGGCCTGTCCGGTCATCCGCTTTTTCCCTGAAGGCTGAAGATCAGTAATCTTCATCGCTTTTTGGTCTCCGGCTGCGACGATGATGCCGTCATTTTCTATATCAACAACGGTCCCAGCCGGCTGACTATACGTCTTATCCAGCTTTTCACCCCACCATACTTTCAGCGGCTTACCTTTCCAGTATGTAAAAGCAACCGGCCATGGGTGCAGTCCGCGAATGTGGTCATAAATCTCCTGCTGGCTTCGGTTCCAATTGATCTTCTCCTGCTCTCTCTTAATGTTGGAAGCAAAGGTTGCTTCCTCATCGTTTTGCTTCACAGGCTTTATTTCGCCGTTTAGCAGCTTCGGCAATGTATCAAGAAGCAGCTTGGAACCTGCCTCGGAAAGCTTATCATGCAGTGTCCCAACATGGTCTTCATCCGTAATTGGCACGGTAACCTGTGTGAGAATATCTCCTGCGTCAAGCTTCTTCACCATATACATGATGGTAACCCCTGTTTCTTTTTTCCCTTGAATGATGGAATAATGAATAGGAGCTCCCCCGCGCAGCTCAGGCAGCAGAGAGGCATGAACATTAATACATCCGTGCTTAGGGCTTTCAAGGAGCGGCTCGGGAAGAATCTGCCCAAATGCAGCTGTAACAATTAAGTCAGGCTCAAAAGACAGCACCTTTTCATATTCATCTTTAATTTTTTCAGGTTGAAAAGCTGGAATCCCCAGCCGCTCAGCAGCTTCCTTTACCGGAGGCGGTGTTAAGGTTTTCTTACGCCCTTTGGGACGATCGGGCTGTGTAACGGCCAGTACGACTTCATAGTTGTTTTCGACTAATTGTTCTAAAACGGGGACAGCAAAATCGGGTGTCCCCATAAATACGATCCGTGTCATGGTGTGACTCCTTCCTACATGAGCTGATACGGCTGGAAATCAACCGTAATCTGCAATCCGTTCTCTTCTTTCATTTCATCTTCATAATAGTGCAGTATGCGCTGCACCAGTTTCCGCTGCTCAGGTTCTTCTTTATATTTTATCATGCATTGATAGCGATATCTATTATTGATTCGGGTTAAGGCTGATGGTGTCGGGCCCAGCACATCCGTATGATCTGACAGTTTCTGCCTCATAAACTGGACGATTTTCTGGGTCACTTCCTGCACTTTCAGCTGGTTTGGATGAGAGACCGTAAACAACGTTAAATAGTAATAAGGTGGGTAATGAAACGCCTTTCTTAGTCTCATTTCTTCATGGAAAAAGCTCTCATAGTTATATTCACTCGCCAGACGGATGCTGTAATGTTCCGGGGAATACGTTTGTACGATAACTTCTCCAGCAAGCTCGTGTCTTCCTGCCCTGCCGCTTACCTGCGTCAGAAGCTGAAATGTTTTTTCAGCAGCGCGGAAATCCGGAAGATTTAACAGCGAGTCTGCAGCTAATATTCCAACGAGAGTGACATTGCCAAAGTCCAGCCCTTTTGCAATCATCTGGGTTCCAAGCAGAATATCAGCCTTTTTATCACCAAAATCATTAAGCAGACGTTCATGAGCCCCTTTACGTCTTGTGGTGTCGACGTCCATTCGAATGACCCGCGCTTCAGGAATTAACTCTAAAATCGCTTCTTCTACCTTCTGTGTTCCTGTCCCAAAATAACGGATCGTTTTGCTTTCACATTCAGGGCACTGATTCGGCATCGGCTCTTCATAGGAACAGTAATGGCACTTGAGCCTTTCCTGCCTTCTATGATAAGTAAGCGCGATATCACAGTGGGGACATTCTTTCACATGGCCGCAGTCCCGGCACATAACAAACGTGGCATAACCTCTTCGGTTTAGGAAAAGCACGGCCTGTTCGCCTTTTTCAATTCGATCTTTTAATTTTTCAATTAATACCCGTGAAAACATCGAACGATTCCCCTGGTGCAGCTCATCACGCATATCAACAAGCTCTGCCTGAGGCATCATCGCATCATTCATCCGCTTCGTCAGTGTCAGCATTTTATAGTTCCCTTTAGCGGCACGTGCATATGTTTCTAGAGCAGGAGTGGCACTGCCGAGTACCACAGGACAATCGTGGGTCTTTCCCCGCTCAATCGCTACATCCCGGGCATGGTATCTCGTCCGGTCTTCCTGCTTGTAGCTCGATTCGTGCTCTTCATCAATTATAATGATGCCGACATTTGTAAACGGTGCAAAAATGGCTGATCGGGCGCCGACGACTACCTGTACTTCATTTCGCTGGATCTTTCGCCACTCGTCATATTTTTCACCAGCTGATAAACCACTATGGAGCACAGCAACTTTTGAACCAAACCTTCCTTTAAAGCGTTCCACCATTTGCGGTGTCAGTGCGATTTCAGGAACGAGCATAATGGCTTCCTTCCCATTGTCCAGCACTTTTTGAATCGATTGAAGATAAATCTCCGTTTTTCCGCTGCCAGTAACGCCGTGCAGCAAAAACACTTCATGGACTCTGCTGCGGATCGCTTCCAAGACGGGTGTAATAGCGGTCTGCTGCTCTTCTGTTAACGAAAAAGGAAGAGTCCGCTCGAAGTTACGGTGTCCATAAGGATCGCGCAGCACTTCCTGCTTATATTCTTTAAGAAGCCCCTGCTTAATCAGCGGCTTAAGCGAAGATGCCGATGTATTCGTCACTTCAAGCAGCTGTTTTTTCGGGATCGGTTCTTTCGTTTCAATAAAATGCTCCATTAAGAGCCTTTGCTTAATCGCCTGTTTGGGCAAATCAACAAAAGCTTCTTCAAGCTTCCATTCCTCGACCGCCGGCTCGATCACCGTGGTCGTCTTTTTTGTTTCACGGCTTTTGACTTCATAGTGAATATCGATTAAGCCTTCATCGACAAAGCGCCGAAGCTGCTGGTAAGTAAGAGAAGAGCCTTCAAATTCACTGTATTCAATGACTCCCCTCCCTTGAAATAAGTCTTCAAGCTCTTCCGGTCCCTCTTCCTCTGATAAACGCAACAGCTCTTTACGGTATCTCGCTTTTAACACCTGCGGAAGCATCACCTGCAGACAGGATACATAAAAGCTGAGCGTCTGATTGGACAGCCACTTTCCAAGTTTTAAAAGCTCAGGAGTCAGTGCCGGGGTAATATCAAGTACATCCTGGATCTCTTTCATTTTCGTAAAACTGCTTTGATCGGTCAGCGTAATGACATACCCTAAAATCTTTCGTGGACCAAAAGGAACTATAACGCGGACCCCCGGCTGAACAATCTCTTTAAATTTTTCCGGGATTTCATAATCAAACAGGCGGTTGGTGTTCTGTGAAGGGACATCAACGATTACACGCGCGATGTTCACACAAAATCACCAGCGACCGCACTCGCTATTTCCAGCAGTACTTTTCTCGCCATTTCATCCTTCGACATCATCGGAAGCTCAAGCCGTCTGCCTGTTTTCGTTAAATAAATCGACTGGTTCGTATCGTGTCCAAATCCGGAACCTTCTTCAGAGACGTTATTAATCACGATCGCATCGAGATTTTTTTTGCGGAGCTTTTCCCTTCCATACTCTTCGACGTCATTGGTTTCAGCAGCAAATCCAACTAAATACTGGCCGGTTTTATGATCACCGAGGTGCTGCAGAATATCTTTGGTCCGTTCCATCTCTACAAAATAATCCCCCGGAGATTTTTTCATTTTTTGGTCAAATACCTGTTTTGGACGGTAATCGGCCACTGCTGCTGATTTGATAACGATATTGCTCTCAGCATATCTTTCGGTTACGGCCTTATACATATCTTCTGCCGTTTCGACCTCAACTTTTTCTACGTCCGAAGGCGCAGCCAAAGAAACAGGGCCGCTCACTAAAGTGACCTCTGCTCCAAGTGCACGTGCCTGACGTGCCAGCGCATAGCCCATCTTACCTGTCGATGGATTGGTAAAAAATCTGACAGGATCAATTTTTTCACGGGTCGGGCCTGCGGTAATCAGCACCTTTTTTCCTTTTAATACTTGGGACTGTGCGGCCTCTTTATCTAAAAGGGCGACGATGGTTTCAGGATCTTCAAGACGGCCTTTTCCAACATAGCCGCACGCCAAATATCCTTCTCCCGGCTCAATAAAGCGGAATCCCCACTTATCAAGTTTCTGCATATTCTCTACGACCGCCGGGTGGCTGTACATATGTACGTTCATAGCCGGGGCAATATAAACAGGGGCTTCTGTAGCCAATAAAGTCGTGGACAGCATATCATCTGCTATGCCGTTTGCCAGTTTGCCAATACTGTTAGCTGTGGCCGGGGCGATTAAAAACATATCTGCCCAGTCGGCTATATCTATATGCTGGATATATCGTGGATCCTGCTCTTTAAACGTATCGGTGTAAACAGGCTGGCGGGACAGTGCCTGAAACGTTGTAGAACCGACGAATTGGAGCGCACTTTCAGTCATGATTACTCTGACTTCTGCTCCTGCCTGTACAAGTTTGCTCGTTAAAGCCGCTGCTTTGTAAGCGGCGATGCCTCCTGAGACCGCAAGGACGATTTTTTTGTTTGTAAGCATGCGACCATATCCTTTCATCAGCAGTTGATAAGGAAAAGCCGCGCCTATAAATTCAGGTAGCGCGGCTTTACTAAAGTATTATAGCGTTTCTGTTCTAGATTGAATGACGTCGGACTGGGAGTATTTCAGCTTCCCTTGATCAATCTCTTCCAAAGCTACTCCCACTTGCTGGGCGGAAGTTGGATTGTCGACCATCGGAGCGCTTCCTTGCTTTAATTCTCTCGCGCGTCTAGCTGAAAGAGTAACTAGTGTATACTTTGATTTAATCTTTTCCTGCAGTGAATCAATAGATGGTTCTAACATCATGATTGATCAGCCTCCAATGCTTTTTTATACTGATGAGCGACACGCTCACGCTTGCAATGCTCACTTAATACGATGGACTGTACCTTGCTGACGGCGGAATCTACCTGATCGTTAACAACTACATAATCGTAGGCATCCATCATTTCGATTTCTTCTTTTGCCGCTAACAAACGGTTTTTTACTTTCTCTTCAGTTTCCGTGCCGCGGTTTACGATACGGTCTTTTAATTCTTCTAAAGAAGGAGGTATGAGAAAAATGAATACTCCTTCCGGGAAGTTTTCTCTCACCTTTAATGCCCCCTGTACTTCAATTTCCAGGAAAACGTCTTTCCCTTCGTCGAGAGTCTGCTGCACATACTGTTTTGGTGTGCCATAATAATTCCCGACATATTCGGCATGCTCGATAAGCTGGCCTTCTTCAATTAATTTCTCAAATTCTTCTCTAGTTTTAAAGAAATAATCGATTCCATCCTGTTCCCCTTCACGCGGCTTACGAGTCGTCATGGAAATAGAGTACTTCAAATCAGTAGACTGCTCAAACAAAGCCTTCCTGACTGTTCCTTTACCCACTCCTGAGGGGCCGGATAATATAAATAAAATACCTTTCTCTTCTATCACAAATGGTGCCTCCTAATTATCATCAGAAATTTCATCTTGACTTAAGACCCGCTGGCCGACTGTCTCCGGCTGGACGGCAGACAATACTACATGATCACTGTCGGTAATGATGACGGCCCGGGTTCTTCTACCATATGTAGCATCTACTAATTTATTATTATCTCTTGCTACCGTAATAATACGTTTAATCGGTGCAGATTCTGGTGAAACAATGGATATGATCCGGTTGGCTGATACAACATTGCCAAATCCGATGTTAATTAACTTAAGACTCAACGACACTTCCTCCTTCTAGGAACCCTAATCTATTACTATTATATGAAAAAAATAGACTAAATCTCAATCGTTATTCAATATTTTGTACTTGTTCTTTGATTTTCTCCACTTCACTCTTTAATTGTACGACATGATTCGATAAAACTGCATCATTTGATTTCGATCCGATCGTATTAATCTCTCGGTGAAATTCCTGAACGATAAAATCTAAATGACGGCCGATCGAATCTTCTTTTGAAAGGCCTGCCTTAAATTGCTCAATGTGCGAGTAAAGCCTGATAACTTCCTCTGTTATATTTCCCTTTTCAGCGAGTATCGCCGCCTCTTGAATGAGACGGGAGTCTTCTTCCTGCACATAGTCTTTTAAATGGTCTTTCAGCCTTGTGAGGATTTTTTCGCGGTGAAGGGTGATCAGTTCTTCTTTAGCAGCGTCGATTTTGTCTACCATTGTTTTCACTCGGGTCAATCGATTGAGAACGTCATTCTTTAGATGACGGCCTTCTGTCTTCCGCATAGATGCGAGTTCTTCTGCGGCGCGGTCGACGGCATCGAGCAGTTTCTCTTCCAGTTCACTGTCTACCTGGCTCGTTTCAGTTACGGTAAATACATTTTCTAACCTAGTAACCATATCAATAGTGATATCTCCCGTCAACTGGTGCTCTTCCTTCAGTTCCTCCAGCTGGCCAATGTACTGCTTCACTAAATGATGATCCACCTGCAGCTTTTTTTCCTGCGGAGACTCATTTTCCTGATATATAAATAAGTCGACTCTTCCCCGCTTCATATATTTCATTAACGTCTTCTTTAGAGCGTCTTCCATAAACAAGAGCGACCGGGGGATTTTTGGAGAGAAGTCCAAAAAGCGATGATTCACGCTTTTAATTTCGACTGTCCATTTCGACTGATCAATTTGAGTGGTATATCGACCGTATCCAGTCATACTTTTAACCAAGAGTATCACGTCCGTTTTTTCATTTTTCCATTACTCTTACAGTGTATCAAATAAGTTCACAACCATGCGAATCATTGCTATACTTACAAGACTAGAGAGGTGTTGTAACTATGTCTTTTGACGGAATTGTCACCCGCGCAATTACTCAGGAACTCAAGGAGAAACTTAAGACCGGACGCATACTGAAAATTTATCAGCCAACAGAAACAGAATTAATTTTCACAATAAGAAAGCAGCGGCAGAATCATACTCTGTTATTTTCTGCTCATCCAAGTTATGCCCGCTTTCATTTAACTAAAGATGGATACCATAACCCGAAAGAGCCTCCGATGCTGTGTATGCTGCTTCGAAAGCACTTAGCCGGCGGTTTTATAGAAGATATTGAACAAGTAGAAATGGAAAGGGTCGTCAAATTTCATATCCGTTCACGAAACGAAATAGGGGATGAAACAATCAAGACGTTAATTATTGAAGTAATGGGTAAACACTCGAACATCATTTTAATTAACCCGGAGGAAGGCCATATATTTGACAGTATCAAGCATTTGCCTCCTTCACAAAATACGTACAGAACGGTCATGCCGGGGCAGCCCTATAAGCTTCCGCCTGAGCAGGGCAAATCAAATCCGCTTCAGTTGTCCGGAGAGGATTTAGTAAAAAAACTCGACTTTAACTCAGGCAAAATTGATAAGCAGATCTTAAGTAAAGTCATGGGCTTCTCACCGATGACTACGAGAGAAATTGTTCACCGGGCGAATCTGGGCAGCAGGAAAGATTACCAGGAAGCCTATGAAGAAATACAAAGCGCTGTTAGGAACAATAATTACGTTCCTTCTCTATTCCTAGGGGAACGTGAACAGTTTTATGTATTGCCGCTGACTCATTTGAAAGGGGAAACGAAAACTTTCTCCACGGTCAGTGAAATGCTTGACCGTTTTTATTCCGGGAAGGCAGAACGTGATCGAGTGAAACAGCAGGCTTTAGACCTCCACCGCTTTTTAAAAAATGAAAGAGATAAAAACAAGCGTAAAATCAAAAAACACGAAACCACCTTAAAAAAATCAGAAGCAGCGGAAGAACATCAAAAGATGGGTGAACTCTTGACGGCCCATCTGCATCTCGTGAGCCTTGGGGATGCTTCCGTTACGGTCGTGGATTACTATGACCCGGAGCAGTCGGAAATCGAAATTGAGCTGAACCCCAACAAAACTCCGAGTGAAAATGCACAAAGCTATTTTCAAACTTATCAGAAGCTGAAAAAATCTAAAGAAGCGGTCCGTACGGAAATAAGAAAAGCCGAACAAGAGATCGAGTACTTTGCGCAGCTCCTGCAGCAGGTGGAAAGTGCGAGAGAAGAAGATATTGAAGAAATCCGAGAAGAATTAAGAGAACAAGGCTACTTAAAGAAAAAATCTTCCGTGAAGAAGAAAAAGAAAAAGCCTGATACTCCTTCTCCGGAAAGCTTCACCGCCAGTGACGGCACGACGATTTATGTGGGAAGAAACAACAAGCAGAACGAATATTTAACGAACCGCCTTGCCCATAAAGGAGATACGTGGCTTCACGCCAAGGATATTCCAGGATCACACGTAGTGATTAAAGATCATGATCCTTCTGAAGAGACAATCTTTGAAGCCGCCCGCCTGGCAGCCTACTATAGCAAGTACAGCCAGTCTTCTTCGGTACCCGTAGACTATACGCTGATTCGTCATGTGAAAAAGCCTTCTGGAGCCAAACCGGGGTTTGTCACTTATGATCAGCAGCAGACGGTCTATGTCACGCCGGATCAAGAAGAAGTCCGTAAGTTAAAGACTAAATAATAAAACCATCCGCTTGGAGTCAGCGGATGGTTTTTGTTTTGAAAAAGTCATTAAAGCTAAGCTACATAAAAAGCTTGCTGAACAAAGGAAAACAGCGATTCACTAACTAAGACACCAGAGGATGAAACTTTTAACGGCTTAAAAAATATGCAAAGACAATCATAGCTGCGATATACGAAAATGACGCCTGTGCCCAATACCTTCTTTTTTCTCTTCGCAGGAACAGACAATTAAGTAGAAAAAATAAAACGAAACAAATAATAACGCTTATAAGAGGCTGCAGATACCCAAAAGTCGGGGTGAACGTCATTGACATCCATGTATACAAATAAACGACACAAGTAGCTAACCCGAGTGAGGCATTAAGTAAGATAAAAAATGAATGTTTTCTAGAGTTCATAGTCCAACACCTTACGTTTAATAGAAAAGAAGAGGTCTATCCGCTCCCCCTTTTTACTAATGAATGTTACTAACCTATTCATAAATTCTGAACTTTATTTATAATGTAGCACACTAAAGTATGTAAAAAAACAGTCCAGGTATATAAGCATTGGTTTATTGATTGAAGGTTATGTTAATTTTATATTTTTTTTATAAAAATTGGGGAGCCTGCTCGCTTTCCTCGGAGTTACATGGTGTTATGAATTATTAAGAAATGTAAATTAAATAAAAATAAATATCCCGCTAATCACCTATCCTTTTGTTGAACAAGCTATCGAATTGTTAGACGAGATGAATCAAACTAGTACAAGTTCATTTGGTTCATATAAGATTCTAAACTGTGACAAAAAAAGAATGTGCTTTTCTCTTTAAACAGAAGGTTACATTTTAACTTCTATAGGTTCCAGCACGGTCATCGTAACTGATGGTCATGCTTTCTCTTGGCACTACAAAGTCCTTTCCACTCAACTACAGCATTTAACAGAGCCAAATAAGAAAGGAACACAATGATGTGTCCCTTTTTGTTAATGTTATTAAGTTATGCTTCAGTAAATATTTTCGGCTCTTCTCTCCACTGCTGCAATTTGCTGTATTCTTCATCACTGATTTCACCGGCCTGTTTCATAATAGAAATCAACTCATTATACGCTGCTAACGAATGAGTGCGCAGACCTTTTGCTGCAAAAGCTTCTGACGCTTCTGCCAGGTTATAAGTAAATATGGATAAAACTTCAACGACGCTCTTTCCGCTGTTGATCACGGCGTCACTTGCTGCAATGGAAGACTTTCCTGTTGAAATCAAATCTTCAATCACAACGATATATTCACCCTGAGTGAGATCACCTTCAATTTGATTTCCTTTTCCGTGCTTCTTGGCTTCTCCTCTTACATATACCATCGGAAGTCCAAGGCGGTCAGCAACCCAGGCGGCGTGTGGGATTCCTGCAGTTGCACAGCCTGCGATCATATCAACCCGCTCTTCTAAGCTCTTAATATGTGTGACAAAAGCATCAATGATTTGTTCGCGTACTTTAGGATAGGACATGACAAGACGGTTGTCACAGTATATAGGTGAGCGAATGCCTGAAGTCCAAGTAAATAAATCATTCGGCCTGATTTGTACAGCACCGATATTAAGGAGTTGGCGTGCGACGCTGTTTGACTCCATCAATAAATTCCTCCTTCATATTTTGATAGGCTGCTAAAGGATTTGAGGACTGAGTAATGTTACGGCCGACTACAATATAATCGCTTCCCGCCTCTCCTGCTGCTCTTGGTGTAGCTACACGTTTTTGGTCGTGACGGTTGGATTCATCCTGTCGGATGCCTGGGGTTAATGTGACAAACTCAGGCCCGCAGGCTGCGCGTATGGCCGGCACTTCTTTCACCGAACAGACGACACCATCTACACGATTATTCTTCGCGAGCTTAGCATAGTGGACGACGGCCTCTCCCATCGATTTATCTTTAACGAGGAGTTCATTTTCAAGCATATGGTCATCCGTAGACGTTAACTGTGTCACCGCAAGCAGCAAGGGCTTCTTATGGGCAGACCCGACCTCCAGCCCCTCCGCGGCAGCCTGCATCATTTCACTTCCCCCCTGGGCGTGAAGATTAACGATATCTACTTCAAGGGAAGCTAAGCTTGTCATCGCCCGTCTAACGGTAGCCGGGATATCGTGCAGTTTTAAATCGACGAACACGGGGTGATTGCGTTTCTTTAACTCTTCGATTATAGCTGGGCCTTCCCGGTAAAACAGTTCCATTCCCACTTTAACGGGAACTCCATTTAAATCATTGGCTTCTATAAATTCCAGCGCCTGCTGTTTTCCTGGAAAATCAAGGGCTACATAGAGCGGATTATTGATGGACAAGGTGAGCACCTCCGATAGCTTCTTTTACAGAGGAAAATCCATACTTCTCAAGTGTTTCGGGGAACTGCTGAATTAACTCTTTACAAATGTTCGGGTTCTTAAAATTGGCACTTCCCACTGCAACAGCACTCGCACCGGCCAGCAGGAATTCCACGATATCATCGGTTGTTTCGATACCGCCCATTCCAATGATCGGAATTTTTACTTCCTGGTAGACCTGATGAATCATTCTTATCGTTACAGGTTTAATTGCCGGACCTGATAACCCTCCAGTCTGATTGCTGATAATCGGCTTTCTCGTCTTCGGATCAATTCTCATGCCTGTCAGCGTATTGATCATCGACAGACCATCAGCTCCTGCACGTTCAGCTGCTTTTGCTAAAGCGACGATGTCGGTGACGTTCGGTGATAGCTTCACGTAAACCGGAAGGCTGCTTGCTTCTTTAACTTGTTTCGTAACTTCATAAGCAAGGCCGGGGTCTGTTCCAAACTGAACACCGCCTTCTTTTACATTCGGGCAGGAGATGTTCAGTTCAAGAGCGTCAACACTGCTTTCAGACAGCCTTTTCGTAACGGCTACGTATTCTTCCACGGTTTTTCCGGCAACATTGGCAACGACAGGCGTATCAAACTGTTCTAAAAATGGAAGCTCTTTCTCTATAATTCCATCGACGCCCGGGTTTTGAAGTCCAATCGCGTTGAGCATACCACTTGCGGTTTCGGCTACTCTCGGCGTCGGATTACCAAATCTGCTTTCTTCGGTGGCTGCTTTAATAATGACCGCTCCTAATACAGAAAGGTCGTAAAACTGAGCAAATTCTTTTCCAAAACCGAAGCAGCCGGAAGCCGGCATGATAGGATTTTTCAAGGCAAGGCCAGGTAAATTGACTTGTACATCCATTATAAAACGACCTCCTCTGGGCGAAAAACCGGCCCATCGCTGCATACTTTTACATAGCCTTTATCAGAATTACACGGAGTTTCCATCACACAGGCGAAGCAGGCGCCAATACCGCATCCCATTCGTTCTTCAATAGAAATATAGCCAGGTATGCCAGCAAGCTTTTCTTTTACACTTTTTAGCATCACTGTCGGACCGCATGTAAAATACGTGTCAATCGTATTTAGATCAGGCAGAGCATCGGTTACAAACCCCTGTTGACCGACACTTCCATCGTTCGTTGTGATTTGAACAGACCCAAGTTCCTCAAATTCCTCCACATAAAAGAGATCTTCTTTTGACCTGTAGCCAAGCACACTTGTGACATCGATTCCTTTCGCTGTCAGCTGCTTCGCTAAATAGTAGAGGGGCGGAATGCCGATTCCTCCACCGATGAGGAGAGCGTGACCCGCTTCCACCTCATCGACAGGGAACCCTTTCCCGCCAGGACCGACGATATCAATCTTCTCTCCTGGTGACTTTTTTGTTAAAGCGTCCGTACCTTCACCCATTACTTTATATAAAAGCGTGATCGTGCCTTTCACGTGACTAACATCGGCTATCGATACTGGACGGCGCAAAAAGAAACTGTCACTAATTTGAATGTGGACAAACTGGCCAGGAGTTTTTACCATGCCGGCAATATCGCCCTGCAGTTCCATCAAGTAGGTTTTATGGGCGATGTTCTGATGATTGACAATCGTCATCCATTCGCGAATCATGGAGCAAACACCGCCTCTTTTTTATCAATTGTACGTGCAGTAAACGTCATCGCATCGATGACTTCAACGATCGTCTTCGCCGTATCTAAGCTTGTGAGGCATGCAATTCCGTGCTCCACTGCTTCTCTTCGGATGAGAAATCCATCAGAACGGGAGCGGCGGCCTTTATTAATCGTGTTGACGACAAACTGAACTTCACCATTCCTAATTAAATCGATCGTATCTTTTTGTTCAGACCCCAGTTTTCCTACAGCTTCTACCGGCAGATCTGCTTCCTGGATGACTTTGGCAGTTCCTTCTGTCGCAAACAGGTGGAAACCTAGCTGGTGGAACGTTTCGGCGATTTGAACCATTTCCTGTTTATCTTTATTGGCGACCGTCAAGAGGACAGAACCTTCCGTCGGGATCTTCAAGCCGGCCGCTGTCATTCCTTTATATAGAGCCTTCTCAAGACTCTGATCATAGCCGATGACTTCTCCTGTAGATTTCATTTCAGGTCCTAATGTTGTGTCAACACTGCGAAGTTTTTCAAAAGAGAAAACTGGCACTTTCACATAAACGCCGTCCGGCTTATCGGCTACCTGAGTGCTATAGCCTAAGTCTTGTAATGTTGCACCCATGAGAACCTTTGTTGCGAGCTGGGCCATCGTAATTCCAGTAATTTTACTTAAGAATGGCACGGTACGGCTGGCTCGTGGATTTACTTCAAGAACGTAGGCTGTACCATCTAGGATGACAAACTGAATATTAATTAAGCCTTTCATTTTTAATGAACGGGCGATTTTTATCGTTGCGTCGATGCACTGCTGCTCTAGTTCTTCCGTTAACCGCTGGGTCGGATAAACCGCCATTGAGTCTCCAGAGTGGACCCCTGCTCGTTCGATATGTTCCATAATTCCAGGAATTAACACGTCTTCCCCATCAGATATGGCATCTACTTCAATTTCCATTCCTGTCAGGTACTTGTCAACTAAGATTGGGTGACCGTTGTGCACCCTCACATTTTCCTTCATGTAGATATTCAGTTCTTCCTCTGAATACACGATCTCCATTGCTCTTCCGCCGAGTACGTAAGATGGACGGACGACGACGGGATAGCCAATTGAGCGGGCAGCTTCTATCGCTTCTTCTTCACTTGTTACACTTTCGCCGCCAGGCTTGGCAATTTCAAGCTGGTTTAATAGTTTTTCGAAAAGGTCACGGTCTTCCGTCGTGTTAATCGCGTCCATCGTTGTTCCTAAGATTGGCACTCCGCAGCGATCAAGTCCTTCGACTAAGTTAATCGCCGTCTGGCCGCCAAACTGGACGATGACTCCTTCTGGCTGTTCTAAATCAATCACATGCATGACGTCTTCAAGAGTTAATGGCTCGAAGTAAAGCTTATCAGATACACTAAAGTCGGTGGATACGGTTTCCGGGTTATTGTTCATAATGATCGCGTCATAGCCCATCTCTTTCAGTGCGAGTACAGAGTGAACGGTTGCGTAATCAAACTCGACGCCCTGTCCAATTCGAATCGGGCCTGAACCGATAACAAGTACTTTTTTATTTGCGGAGGCTTCGGACTCATTTTCGTCTTCATAAGTGCTGTAGAAATAAGGCGTTTCTGATGCAAATTCGCCTGCACATGTATCTACCATTTTATAAACCGGCCGCACATTATGAAGGCGGCGGTATTCCATGACTTCAAACTCATCAGTGGCAAGAATTCTTGCAAGCTGGCTGTCGGAGAACCCTTTTTCTTTCGCTTGTTTAAGGAGTTCAACGTCCCATGGCTTTTCTATAAGTGCACGTTCTAAGTCAATGATTTGCTCTAGCTTTGTTAAAAAGAAGCGGTCAATCCCAGTTACCTCGTGAATCTCTTCCATAGTGATTTTTCTTCTTAACGCTTCCGCAATCACATAAATACGCTCATCATCCGCCTGCTTCATCCGTGTAAACAATTCTTCATTTTCCAGCTGAGCAACGGAGTCTACGTATAAATCTTCTCTTTCCCCTTCAAGCGAGCGAACACCTTTTAACAGCGCCTCTTCAATCGTACGGCCGATCGACATTACTTCACCGGTAGCCTTCATTTGTGTACCAAGCTTTCGGTTCCCTTTGGCAAACTTATCAAAAGGCCAGCGTGGAATCTTGGCTACAACATAGTCGAGAGCTGGTTCAAAGCAGGCATAAGTCGTTCCTGTAATCGGGTTTTGAATTTCATCCAGCGTCATTCCTACAGCAATCTTAGCTGCCATTTTCGCAATCGGATAACCCGTTGCTTTTGAAGCCAGTGCAGAAGAACGACTGACACGAGGGTTAACTTCGATTACATAGTACTGAAAGCTGTGTGGATCTAAAGCCAGCTGAACATTACATCCACCTTCAATTTCAAGCGCTCTAATAATATCCAGGGACGCGTTTCTCAGCATTTGGTACTCGCGGTCACTAAGCGTCTGGGATGGAGCAAAGACGATTGAATCCCCCGTGTGTATGCCTACAGGGTCAAAGTTTTCCATGTTACAAACAACGATCGCCTGGTCATTGCTATCACGCATTACTTCATATTCAACTTCTTTAAATCCGGCGATATTTTTTTCGATGAGGCATTGGCTCACTGGAGATAAAGATATTCCGCTTCGTGCGATTTCCCGCAGCTGCTGTTCATCGTCGCACATTCCCCCGCCGGCACCGCCCATCGTATATGCCGGGCGGACGATAACGGGATAGCCGATTCGATTTGCAAATTCCACGGCTTGCTCAACCGTGCTTACGATTTCACTGTCAGGTACCGGCTGGCCCATTTTATGCATGAGAGCACGAAACTTCTCACGGTCTTCTGCTTTTTGAATCGCCTCAAGTGGTGTACCTAAAAGATCAACTTGATAGCGTTCGAGAATACCAGATTCACTAAGTTCAACCGCTAAGTTCAATCCCGTCTGCCCCCCTAGTGTGGGAAGGATAGCATCCGGACGCTCTTTACGGACGATTTTCATTAAAAACTCAGCAGTTAGAGGCTCCATATAGACTTTATCAGCTACCGTATGGTCGGTCATTATTGTCGCAGGGTTAGAGTTCGCCAGTATGACTTCATACCCTTCTTCTTTTAATGCCTGACAAGCCTGCGTTCCGGAGTAATCGAACTCCGCCGCCTGTCCGATAACAATTGGACCTGATCCGATGACTAAAATTCTTTTAATATCTGTTCGCTTAGACATAATGAGCCTCCTTTTTCTTTGTCTGCCCCTGTTTAATTCTTTCTAAAAATTCATCAAATAGATAGGATGTATCGTCCGGGCCTGGTGAGCTTTCCGGGTGATACTGTACGCTGAAGACATTGCATGTGGAGTGCTCAAGGCCTTCTACCGTCCCGTCATTTAGAGAAATTTGAGTAAGTCTCAGCTTCGTCGCTTGAACGGAAGTACCGTCAACCGCATAGCCATGGTTCTGAGACGTAATTTTCGTACGGTTCGTTCTTAAGTCTTTAACCGGCTGATTAGCCCCGCGGTGGCCGAACTTCATCTTATGGGTATCCGCACCCCCGGCTAAAGCGATTAACTGGTGTCCTAAGCAGATACCGAAAATCGGAACCTGTCCCATCAGGTTTCGAATCGTCTGAATCGCTTCCGGTACGTCTTTTGGATCTCCCGGACCGTTTGAGAGCATGACCCCGTCTGGCTTTAAGCGAAGAATCTCTTCGGCCGAGGTATGGTAAGGAACTACTGTTACGTGACAGTTACGCTTCGTAAATTCTCTCAGGATCCCGTGTTTCATCCCGAAATCAACGAGCACAATTCGGTATCCACGTCCAGGCACAACATACGGCTTAATCGTTGATACCTGTCTGACTTGATCTCGCGGCAGCGGAGTGTCGTGCATCATATCAAGCACTTGCTGAACAGGACGGTCAGCTGAAGTGATCACTGCTTTCATCGCTCCATGCTGCCGGATAATTTTCGTTAGTTTTCTCGTATCAATCCCGCTGATTCCTGGGATATTTTTCGCTTTTAAAAATTCATCCAGGGTTTCTTCACTGCGAAAGTTAGAAGGTGCTTCACAGTGTTCTTTTACGACCACTCCTAAGATGGCTGGATTGACGGTTTCAAAGTCATCGCGGTTTACGCCGTAATTTCCAATCAAAGGATATGTGAAAGTTACGATCTGCCCGCAGTAAGACGGGTCCGAGATGACCTCCTGATATCCAGTCATTCCTGTATTGAAAACAACTTCTCCGAAGCTGTCTCTTTCACTGCCAAAACCTTTTCCAATAAATGTTGTTCCATCCTCAAGCACGAGTTGTTTCATTATGGCTTCCCTCCCAGACTATTTTTCCATCGACGATTGTAACCTCTGGCCATCCTTTAACGCTGTCTCCGTGAAACGGCGTATTTTTCCCTTTTGACGCGAACGTAAAACGGTCAATTTGTTTTTCTTTCTCTAAATCTATCAGTGTAAGATCCGCAGGTGCTCCGACTTCCAGTGTTCCATACGGCAAGTTGAACACACGGCATGGTGCTTCACTCAGCCAGTAGACTAACTGATCCAGTTCCCAATCTCCTTTTTCTATAAAGTGGGTGTAGAGCAGTGGAAAGGCAATCTCAAGACCTGTGATTCCAAATGGAGAATTAATTAAACCTGACTGCTTTTCCTCTTCTGTATGCGGCGCATGATCTGTTGCTATGCAGTCGATAGTTCCATCGAGCAGCCCCTCAATGAGTGCATCCCGATCTTCTTTAGAACGAAGCGGGGGATTCATTTTAAAGAAGGCATCATCCTCCACAAGGTCGTCTTCACACAAGAGCAGATGGTGAGGAGTCACTTCAGCTGTTACTTTAATTCCTGCCTTTTTAGCATCACGGATCACACGAACAGATTCCTTCGTTGATACGTGGCAGACGTGGTAATGACAGTCGGCTGCTTCCGCTAACAGAACGTCTCTAGCAATGTGAACAGATTCTGCGATATTCGGGATTCCCGGCACTTTCAGTCTCCGGCTTACGTCTCCTTCGTGAACAACACCGTTATAGATGAGAGTATTATCTTCACAGTGGGCCACGACCGCTTTATTTAAACGTGAGGCTTCAAGCATGGCTTCATACATCATACCGGCACTTTGCACGCCCACCCCGTCATCAGTAAAAGCGAAGGCACCCGCTTCTGTTAAAGCTTCTAAATCAACCATTTCTTCTCCGAGCTGGCGGGTTGTAATCGACGCATAAGGGAGAACTCTTACTGACGCGTCAGAATTAATTTTTTCATTTAGTTGATTCAGAGTTTCTGCTTTATCTGGAACCGGTCTTGTATTTGGCATCGCACATACTGTCGTAAATCCGCCTCTGGCTGCGGCCTTCGTCCCGGTAGCGATCGTCTCCTTCGCTTCTCCGCCTGGTTCTCTTAAGTGGATATGAACATCTACGAGACCTGGAGATAATAGCAGCCCTTCGGCGTTTATCGTTTCATCCGCTTCTGCCTGGACACTTTCCCCGATTTCTGCAATTTTCCCTTCACGAATCAGTACTTCACACGGTGTTAACTCACCACTTAATAATCGCTTGGCACCTTTAATTTTAATGGACATGTAAAACCGCCTCCTCTAGTAATGTTTGGATAATAGCCATTCGAATGTTGACACCGTTGGACATTTGGTTAAAAATACGTGATTTTGAACATTCAACTAAGGTTGAATCTATTTCTACACCTCGATTAACAGGCGCTGGGTGTAAAATGATACTTCCCTTCTTCATCAAAGCTTCTCTTTCTTTCGTTAATCCGTATTTCTGCAGGTAATTATCAGCCGAAGCCTTTTCGTCATGACGTTCGTGCTGGACTCTAAGAAGCATGAGCACGTCGCTTTTTGCTGCAGCCTCATCCATGGATATGTACTCACAGGAGAGCGCAGGATCCTGCCAGACCGATGGAGCAGAAAATGATACATCGGCTCCTAACATTTGCAGTGCGGCAGCATTTGAACGGGCGACCCGGCTATGCTTGATATCACCGGCAATTGTGACCTTCAGTCCTTCAAAGCTTGGAAACTCTTCAGAGATTGTAAATAAATCAAGCAGACACTGAGTTGGATGTTCTCCTGCTCCGTCCCCGGCGTTAATGATCGATATGGACAGGCCCTTAGACAGTTCCTCCAAAATCCCTTCCTCGGACTGTCTCAATACAACAAGCTGAACACCGATCGATTCGAGGGTCTTTAACGTATCTCTTAAAGTTTCTCCTTTCGTCAGACTGGAATCAGCACCGTTAACATCCACAACATCCATCCCCAGCCTTCTCTCGGCAATGTAAAAGCTGTTCTTTGTCCGCGTGCTCGGCTCTAAGAAAATATTTGCTGCAAACGTGCGGTCAGCTTTCCAATCATTACGGCCTTCTTTGAATTGGGCGGCTTTATGAAAAAGCTCCGTGATCATCAGCGGTGTCACATCTTTCATTGATAATAAGTGCTGCATTCTTAGCGCTCCCCTTTCTATATAAAAAAACACCCCTGGAAGTACCGGGGGTGCTGCTTTCGTTGTATAACGAAGAAGCTAATCCCTAGTACACCCTTTTAAGCCTCACTGGACTTGTTTAAAACGTGTGCTGGTTTAGTTATGCTGCTCCACTATTTGATTGATCTTGAGTAGCGGGTTCTTTAAACATTTTTCCATTGCCATGGCTTTTTTCTTTTCCAGGAAGGATTAAGTTTAATATCACACCGATAATCGCTGCAAGAGCCATTCCTTGGATTTGCAGGCCTTCACTCACTTGTACAAAGGCTCCTCCTAATCCGATGACTAAGATAACAGAAGCGATGATAAGATTTCTTTTTTCTCCAAAGTCCACCTGGTTATCGATCAGCATGCGCAGTCCGCTTGAAGCGATTGTACCAAAGAGCAAGATGGAAACTCCGCCCATGACAGCTGAAGGAATCGACCCAATGACCGCTGTACTCATGCCGATGAAGCCAAAGAAAATGGCGAATATAGCCGCTCCCCCAATAACGAACACGCTGAATACTCTTGTGATCGCGAGTACTCCAATGTTTTCTCCATACGTTGTGTTAGGAGGTCCGCCAAGCATTGAGGCGATCATTGTTGCTACACCGTCTCCGAGAATCGAGCGGTTCAGCCCAGGGTCTTTAAGGAAATTACGTCCTACTACTTTTGACAGTACCATCTGGTCACCGATGTGCTCAGTCATCGTTACTAAGGCAAAAGGCACCATTAAGAAGACGATCTGCCAGCTGAAGACACTCGCAGGGGAAAAGTCTACAAAAGGAATCAGGAATTCAGGCATCGTAAACACGGCCTGAAAAAAACCTCCGATGGATTCGGCAGAAGTGATCGCCGCCCACTCGGCAGCTATTTCACTCGTATCCACAATACCTTGCGTTAGAGCAAACACGTAGCCTGATACAATCCCGATCAAGATCGGCAGGAGACTTAAGAAACCTCTCAAGAATACTGTTGCTAAAATGGTTACTCCAAGTGTTACGAGCGCTACCGTGAAGTGTGTTGCACTGTAAACCTGTTCTTCCCCAGGAAGATACATCGCCATATCAATTGCCGTTGAAGCAAGTCCAAGACCGATGACGATGATGACCGGACCTACGACAACTGGCGGAAGTAAGTTGATCAGCCAGTTGAAACCGAACATGGTAATCAGTAAAGCGACGATTCCGTAAACAAGTCCGGCAAGAAAACTTCCGATCATTGCGCCGGCAATACCGTGAGTATTCGATACTTCCATAATGGGATAGATAAATGCAAAGCTTGAACCGAGATAAGCCGGAACTCTTCCTCTTGTAATTAGTATATAAGCGAGTGTACCGAACCCACTTGAGACAAGGGCGACTGCTGGCGGCAGTCCTGTTAAAAAGGGTACTAAAATGGTGGCACCAAACATCGCGAATAAATGCTGCATACTAAGCATTAGCCACTTACTGGCATTTGGACGTTCATGGATTCCTAAAGCTGCTTGATTCATTGTTGTATTCCTCCTTTTTTCCATAAAAAAACTCTTTGCTGCTTAAAAGCTCGCAAAGAGGTAGACGTATGGCACCATACGTTATCATTTTTACGACCTTTTAAGCCTCACGGGACTTCTTTTAAAGGTGTAACCTTATTTATTTTTCATAAATGATGACTTCATCCTCACCATCTGTTTCCTTCAAACCGACTGTAACCACTTCACTCTGGGAGGTAGGAATATTTTTCCCGACGTAATTTGCTGTAATCGGCAGCTCGCGGTGTCCCCTGTCTACGAGGACAGCCAGCTGAATCTGGGAAGGACGGCCATGATCCATAAGGGCGTCCATTGCGGCACGCACCGTTCGTCCTGTATATAACACATCATCAACCAGAATCACTTTCTTGTGGGTAATATCTACAGAGATATTGGCTTCCTTTACATCCGGGTCGATTTCATAGCTTTTGTTTTCCAAATCATCGCGGTAAAGCGTAATATCCAGCTCACCGCCGGCAATGCTTTGGCTTTCAATGCTTTCGATTTTTTCCTTTAAGCGATCGGCGATCGGCACCCCGCGGGTTCTGATCCCCACTAAGACTACATCTTCGACGCCTTTGTTTTTCTCGATGATTTCATGAGAGATTCGAGTCAGTGCTCTTCGGATAGCTGCTTCATCTAATACTGTAGCTTTTTTATCCATAATCAAGGCCTCCATCCAAAAAGCCCTTTTCCGCGCATGAAGGCAGAAAAGGGCTTTGATTACACTTATCGTGTGCTCCGTTACCTTTTCAGCCTCACGGGACTGTTATTAAAGGACTTGCTTTATTCTTATTAGGAGTATGACAGACGTATTGATTTTTGTCAACTTCTGCTGCGAAGAGCCTCCAGAGTCTGATTAAATTCTTCTGGAGGCTCACATTCAAACTTCATCCACTCTTCAGTGCGCGGATGGGTAAATCCGATTGATTTCGCATGGAGCGCCTGTCCTTTCGGCAGATCAGGCGTTTTTCTCGGGCCATACTTTGGATCTCCTGCTAATGGATGATTAATATAACGCATATGAACGCGAATTTGATGGGTTCTTCCCGTTTCTAATTTACACTCAATATAGGAGAAGTCTTTAAAATGCTCGAGCACTTGAAAATGAGTGACCGCTTCTTTCCCGTTATCGACAACAGCCATTCTCTGCCGGTCTTTTAGATCGCGTCCAATCGGAGCTTCAATCGTACCATATTCATGGGTAATCATCCCATGAACGATAGCCACGTATCTGCGCTCAACAGTTTTGTCCATTAGTTGCTGGACGAGTGATTCATGAGCTTTATCATTTTTCGCTACCATCAGCAGACCACTAGTGTCTTTATCAATACGGTGTACGATTCCCGGTCTCTCGACACCATTAATGCCCGAAAGATCCGAGCAGTGGTATAAAAGTGCATGAACAAGCGTGCCTGTCTCATGTCCGGCCGCTGGATGAACGACCATGCCTGCCGGTTTATTAACGACGACCACATCCTGATCTTCATAAACGATTTCAAGATCGATATTTTCAGGTTTCAGGTCAAGCGGCTTGACTTTTGGCACCTGCCATGTAATCGTCTGGCCCGCCTGTACTTTATAGTTGCTTTTTACGAACTCTTCATCCACCTGGACATGCTTGTCTTTTAACCAGGACTGAATTTGTGAACGAGATGCGTCTTCAATCACTTCGCTTAATAATTTATCAATCCGTTTCGACTCATCAGCCTCAGTTACTTCATATATTTCCTTCACTTCGATGTTCCCCTTTTCTTTTGACGCTCATCTACAAATGTGGCAATCATTACACAGATCACTCCAACGACTAACGAGGAATCTGCCACATTAAAGATTGGATAATTGTAACTTCCAATATAAAAATCGAGAAAGTCTACGACCTCTTTACGAAACAGCCGGTCGATAAAATTTCCTACAGCCCCTGCCAGTATCAATGCAAGAGCAACGCCGACGAACCTGCTGGCTTTCGCATATTGCTTCATATAATAAATAAGGAATCCAATTACCACTACAGTAATAATGTAAAAGAACCACATTTGGCCTGCGAGTATGCCCCAGGCCGCTCCTGTATTGCGATGAGATGTTATGTAGAAGAAACCTTCTATAATGGGAATGGATTCCCTTAACTCCATTTGCTGTACGATGATCCACTTTGTCAGCTGATCAATCAGGATAACAGCTCCAGCCAATAAGTAATAGATGAACATAGGCTAAGCCTCCAACTTTTAGTTTCCTTTGCTATTGTACCATATCTCTTTAAAAGCCGCTTTATTTTAAAGCTTTGAAAATGTTCCTGTTAAAAAGGCACTTCCATACGCTCGGCGGCTCCCCACGAAAAAGCGAGCTCCCTGCCCCCTTTCGCTGGGAAAGGGTGTAAAGCCGTTCAAACTTAACCTACTCCAACAAACGCTGCCCCATTATGTTTCCCCCAATCCGTATCTTTTTATAGGGACTGCCATAAAACGACGAGAAAAAAGTCCCTCGAAGAAATTTTTTTCTCCGAGGGACTTCCAAAATTAAGATACATAATGTTTTTCAACAACAGCTGCACAACGCGGACAAAGTTCCGGATGATTTGAATCCTTGCCGATTTCGTGGGAAGAAACCCAGCAGCGTTCACATTTCTCTCCTGTATGCTTCGTAACAGTTACTTTCACCCAGTCATATTCTTTCGCATCAGAAGCTTCACTGCTTACTTCTGCTTCAGATACAATCAGCAGCTGATGAAGATCTTCAATAGATGCTAGCACCTGTTTCGTTTTGTCATCTTTTGGCTCAATCGTTACGTGAGCTTCGAGAGACTTACCAATTACTTTTTCATTACGAGCTTCCTCAAGCGCTTTAAGAACATCATCACGGATTTCCATGAAGTGATCCCACTTATCCACTAAGTCTTGATTGGCAGGGCTTCCGGCGTTAGGCATATCTGTCAGCTGGACACTCTGTTCCTCAACGCCAGGAAGGTACTTCCAAACCTCATCGGTCGTATGCGGAATAATCGGTGCCATCAGCTTAACAAGCGCCGTTAGCGTTTCATAGTAAACCGTTTGAATGCTGCGGCGGTGTAGATGATCTGCTGCTTCGATATACAATACATCTTTTGCAAAATCGAGATAGAAAGAGCTTAAATCGATCGTACAGAAGTTATGAATTTTATTGTAAACAGTAGAGAATTCATACGCCTCATACGCTTTACGGGAGTCCTCCACAAGCTGATTTAAACGGTGAAGCATGTATTGATCCACTTCCTGCATGTTCTCTTTTGAAACAGCATCTGTCTTCGGATCAAAGTCATGAAGGTTACCGAGTAAGAAACGGAACGTGTTGCGAATCTTACGATAAACTTCTGCCACCTGCTTTAAGATTTCATCAGAAATTCTTACATCGGCCTGATAATCAGAAGACGATACCCACAAGCGGATAATGTCTGCTCCAAGCTGTTTCATCACTTTGTCCGGAACGATAACATTTCCGAGGGATTTACTCATTTTATGACCTTTGCCATCCAGAACAAATCCGTGGCTTAAAATGCCTTTGAATGGGGCTTTTCCAGTAACAGCAACAGCTGTAGAAAGTGATGAGTTAAACCAGCCGCGATATTGGTCAGAACCTTCTAAATATAGATCGGCCGGACGCTGTAGGTCTTCGCGATGCTCTAATACGCCCTGGTGAGTAGAGCCGGAATCAAACCAAACGTCCATAATGTCCATTTCTTTTGTGAATTCGCCGTTTGGACTGTGCTCGGAAGTAAATCCTTTAGGAAGAAGGTCTTTTGCTTCGCGTTCGAACCAGACGTTTGAACCGTGCTCACGGAACAGCTCAGATACATGCTCGATCGTTTCATCCGTGATAACAGGCTCGCCATTTTCTCCATAAAAGACTGGAATTGGCACACCCCATGTACGCTGACGGGAAATACACCAGTCTTGACGGTCTCTTACCATATTATAAAGACGGGTCTCTCCCCATTTCGGCGTCCACTCCACTTGATTAATTTCATCAAGCAGCTCTTTACGGAAATCTTTAATGGAAGCAAACCACTGATCAGTAGCACGGAAAATCGTCGGCTTCTTCGTACGCCAGTCGTGCGGATAAGAGTGAGTGATGAACTCAAGTTGAAGCAGAGCTCCTGCTTCTTTTAACTTATCTGTAATCGGCTTATTGGCTTTATCATAGAATAACCCTTCATATCCTGGGGCCTCTTCGGTAAATACACCTTTATTATCGACAGGGCAAAGTACATCAAGTCCGTACTGCTGTCCTACCCAGAAGTCATCTTCCCCGTGGCCGGGAGCGGTGTGTACACATCCTGTACCCCCATCTGTTGTTACGTGGTCTCCAAGTACGACAAGGGACTCACGGTCATAGATCGGGTGCTGTGCCGTAATACGGTCAGCTTCTTTCCCTTTGAAAACTTGAGCCACTTCATGATTTTCCCACTCAAGCTTAGCTGCTACTTCTTCTAGTAAGTCGTTTGCGACAATAAATTTATCCTGATCTACCTTAACGACGGCATAATCTGTACCAGGATTTAACGCAACAGCCAGGTTGGCTGGAATCGTCCAAGGAGTTGTCGTCCAGATAATAAATTTCTCTCCGCCTTCAAGTAAATCCTTTCCGTCTTTTACTTCAAAGCTCACATAAATAGACGGTGAACGCTTATCCTGATACTCGATTTCTGCTTCCGCTAATGCAGATTCTGAGGAAGGAGACCAAAAAACAGGTTTTAACCCTTTATAAATGTATCCTTTTTTCGCCATTTCGCCAAACACTTTGATCTGCTCGGCTTCAAAATCTTTGTTCAATGTAATATAAGGATTATCCCAATCCCCGCGGACACCCATGCGTTTAAATTCATTACGCTGGTTATCGATCTGCCCAAGTGCATATTCCGCACACTTCTGGCGAAACTCCGCAAGCGGCATTTTTTTACGGTCCACTTTCTTCTTCGCCAAAGCTGACTCGATCGGAAGGCCGTGTGTATCCCAGCCTGGCACATACGGTGCGTGATAGCCGGACATAGACTTATAACGAACAATAAAATCTTTTAATGTTTTATTTAAAGCATGCCCCATGTGAAGACTGCCGTTCGCATAAGGAGGCCCATCGTGAAGAACAAACAAAGGACGCCCCTCTGTACGCTCTTGTACCTGATTGTAAATATCCGCTTCTTCCCATGCCTTTTGCATTTCAGGCTCGCGGTTTGGTAAATTTCCACGCATGGGGAAATCTGTTTTTGGCATTAATAAGGTGTCTTTATAATTCATTGCTGCTCCTCCTTTAAAAATCAATCAAAAAAGGCCTTCCCATCCCCAAAAGGGACGAGAAAGCCTCGCGTTACCACCCTAATTAATTAGTATAATAAACTAATCACTTATCTTATTCGTATCGTGAATGACCCGGCTGCACTTACTAAAACATTCAGCACAGCTGCTCAAGGGAGATTTTCCGTCAAAGACCCGCTTCGGACTTTCACCATCACCGAATCGCTATAACTGCAGAAGCACTTTACGTACTTGCCCTATCTTCGCATACAAATATTCATATGTGTTAATGAATTATATGTAATTTTTGTCTTTAAGTCAAGAATTATTTTTCTGCGTACTCTTTTTCAGCTTCTTGTTCCTCGGATATTTTTGGCTCAGCTGCTTCACCGTGAGGAAACTGAGTATCCAGCAGATGGTCCCAGTCGTCGTTTTCAATCATCTGCACCTGTGCTTCTACAAGCATACGCAGTCTCATTTTAAAAACTTTGGCCTGTTTCTTCATTTCTTCTACTTCGTGAGAAATCCGGCGCGATTTCGCCAGTGCTTCATTTATAATTCGATCAGCGTTCTTTTCAGCTTCTTTAATGATTAACTTAGATTCCTTGGCAGCATTCGTTTTTACTTCTTCTGCTGTCTCCTGGGCAACGAGAATAGACTTATTTAATGTGGTTTCAATAGTATTAAAGTGGCCTACACGCTCATTTAATTGCTCCACTTCTCTCTCTAACTCTTTCTTTTTACGGATGACAATTTCATAGTCTTTGATTACCTGATCAAGAAATTCGTTGACTTCATCTTCGTCATAACCTCTAAATCCGCGGGTAAACTCTTTATTATGGATATCTAATGGTGTTAAAGGCACACCGGCCACCTCCTAAAATCTTATACGTGTCCTTGATGTAACTAATTTCGACATAAAAGAATAGAATCCTGCTGCTTGATTCCAACTAATTTAATTGTCCTGTGGTTACCTTGTATTTATCCTTCTTTGTTCTGCCATGGATCACCGAAAGCTGGCTCCGTCCCTTTCCTCTTACCGATATCAGGTCCCCTTCTTCCACGATAAATGCAGGGTTGTCCACGGTGCGGAAATTGACCTTCACATGCTGGGCTTCAATAAACATCGCTGCTTTCTTTCTCGAAACGCCGTAGATCTCTTTTACAACGACATCAAGCCTTAACGAAGAAATCGTACTGTCTTTAAACTTCCATGTCTCATCACTTTCCATTATTTCATCAAGCGGCTTCTCTGAGAACTGAACATTCGCATTTTTGATCGACGTAAAATTCATTCGAATATAGTCGCTGATTTCCGATGCTGTAACGATATGTATCTTTCCTTCCTTAACGACAAGGTCTCCAAGCTTTTCACGCTTAATGCCGAGTGCCATAAATGACCCAAGCACATCGCGGTGCTCAATCGTTAAAAATTTCTCAGCATATTCTGCTTCAAGCAATGTTAAGGAAAAGTCCTCTTCTTCAATCATTTCGTATTCAGGAGCGATGATTGCCCTCTTTCTCTCAGCGTTGTGCGGACCGCCTGATAAACTCCACTTTAGATCGGGATGCGTGCCCATCACGCTTTTTAAAATCTGCTGTTCCCTGGGGTTTAGAAAATCAGTTTCTTTCCGCTCAAACCTCATCTCTACATCGCTCTGCAGAGATAACATCTGATCGATAAACGGACGCTCCTCCTCCCTGAAATGCTGATAAATTTCCATCCTTTCATCCTTCCTCTATGACAAAAAAGAACAGACAGGAGCTGTTGTCGCTACTTATCTGTTCTTCAAAATCTACATCGTAACAATCATACGATAGAGTTCCTGTAAGCCAGAACCTGCAAATCGAAGCACTAAAATAGCAACGATTGGTGAGATATCAATCATTCCAAGCGGTGGAATAATCTTGCGGAACGGCTCAAGAAACGGCTCGGCAAGCTTAGCTAAAACTTCGCCAAAACTGGACTCTCTCGCTCCTGGGAACCAGGACAATAAAATGTAAATGATTAATATCCAGCTGTAAATATTAATTGCTGTGAATAGTAGTTGAAACAATACCCCCATCTTTTACCACCTTCTGTTTCTATCTTCTTCTTCGGCCGCGATCATTTCAGTAATTGATCCTGAAATTTCGACGTTATCAGGTGTACACAGAAATGTCTGTGTGCCTAATTTCTGAATATCTCCACCTATAGCATAAACGGTACCGCTTAAAAAATCTACAATTCTCTTTGCCTGTGTATGATCTACACGCTGCAGATTAATAACGACAGCTCTGCGGTTTACCAGCTGATCAGCTATTTCCTGAGCTTCATTATAGGTTTTCGGTTCACTTAGCACCATTTTGGAAGAGCTTTTGGCGCTTTTTAAGCTTACGATATTTTGAGTTTCAGATGGCTGCTGCTGCCTGTTACGCTGCATTGGTGTTACTTCTTCCTGTTGTTTGGTATCTTCCATTGTTTCTTCTTCAACGTATTCGTATTCATCTTCAAGCGTAAAAAATGATTTTAATTTGTTTTTCATACTCAATTCCCTCACCTCTTCAGTTTGATTATCCAACCAAGCTCGATCCCACTCGAATATGAGTGGCTCCTTCTTCAATAGCCAGCTTATAGTCATTGCTCATTCCCATCGACAGCCATTCACAAGGTGCATGGTCTAACTTCTGATCGCGGATAATATCCCTTAAAGCCCTCAGTTTTCTGAAGACGGCGCGAAGCTCTTCTTCCTTATCGATGTGAGGCGCCATCGTCATTAAACCGACGATTTTTATTTTATCGTAGCCTTTAAGAGAGTGGATGAAATCTTCAACTTCTGCAGGGTCCAGTCCATGCTTTGAGTCTTCTCCGCTGACATTCACCTGAACGAAGCACGGGACAGTCTTGTCTGCCCTCTTTTGAATTTCCTTCGCCAGTGACTTCCTGTCAAGAGAATGGATATAGTCTACTTCATTGATGATATCTTTTACTTTTCGCGACTGCAGTGAGCCGATAAAGTGCCAGGCGGCATCACTGCCTATTGCTTCATACTTTTCTAAGAAGCCTTCGCGGCGGTTCTCTCCAAGGTTCTTAACACCTGCTTTTAGAGCCTCTCTTGCCCGCTCGATCGAAACATATTTAGTAACCCCAATAATTGTAATATCATCAGGATTGCGCTCACAGTTTTTGCAAGCGTGCTGTATAATCTGCTTCATTTCTGCTAAGTTGTCTGCTACGGTCATATGTACCCTCCTTACTCAACTCGTCCAGCCTATAAAAGCAAGCATTCTTCCCGTCTGCCCCTGGTCGCGTCGGTGGGAGAAAAACAAACTTTCCTCTTCATAGGTGCAATAACTGCTTATCGCAATATTTTTCGGCGCAAGGCCGCTTTCTATGGCTAGGCTTCGATTTAATTCTTTCAGGTCAAGATTGAATTTACCCTGTGATCCTTGTTTTAAAACTTCACCTCGAAAGGATTCAGGAATATGGTCAACTACACGCTGATCTACTTCATAGTTTTTCTGGCTGATGCATGGTCCTATCACCATAGACAATGAGTTTAGGTCAGCTCCCTGCTCCGCCATCTTAGAAATCATGGCACGCGAAATGCCTCCAACGGTGCCTTTCCATCCCGCATGAGCGATGCCAATCCAACCTGTGGTTGAATCAATAAACAGCAAGGGTACACAATCAGCATAAAATGCCGTCAGCAAAATGTCCTTCTGATTTGTAATAAGTCCATCTACCCCGGCGATCGCTTCATCGTGGACAAATGCTCCTTGTCCTTTATGAGAATTGTCTGCTACTTTAACTTCCGTGCCGTGAACTTGTTCGCCCATCACCCAATGGCTCAGAGGCTGATTGAGTTCCTCTGCTAAGGCCTGACGGTTTTTAATAACTGTCTCTGATAAATCTGATACGTGAAGTCCCATATTTAAACTGTCGTACGGAACTTCACTGTATCCGCCTTGTCTTGTTGTTATCCCGGCTGTCACCTTGTACTTCGTAAAACACGTGAGCTGCCTGGCTGTTTTTAGCTGGAAGGGTTCGGTCATAATACCACCTCAATTTCCCTTCATTTTACCACATTATTCATCCTTTTTCCTAACTAAATCCCGTTATTCGATCTTTTGGTCCCCTGACCTAGAGCTATAGCCTGATTTCTTAACAAGGATCACATCAGCTCCGATATTTACGATCTGGCTCCAAGGAATCACTAGTTCTTCATCTTTTCCGAACATCCCCATCGCTTTTCCCTTTAATTTCAAAACGAGTCCTTTCAGCTGGCCGCGCTGACTATCAATATCCAAATCGGTTATATAACCAAGCCTTTCCCCTGTTTCCATGGCGATGACGTCTTTTACTTGTAACTCAGAGATTTTCATAGCTATTCCTCCCTCATATAAGATTATATGCAAGAGTTCGCGAACGATTTCTACACAAAAAAACACCACTGAATAGTCAGTGGTGTCTCATCATATTATTGAAACATAGATGAATTCATTTCTTTGATGGCTGCTTTCTCTAAACGGGATACCTGAGCTTGGGAAATGCCGATTTCTTCGGCCACTTCCATTTGGGTTTTTCCTTGGAAAAATCGCTTCGTTAATATCATTTTTTCGCGCTCATTGAGTTTTTTCATGCCTTCGCGCAAGGATAATTCATCTAGCCAGATCGAATCTTTTTCACGGTCATCTTTTAACTGGTCGACGACGTAAATTGGATCTCCCCCATCATTGTAAATGGGTTCAAATAAAGAAACAGGATCTTGAATCGCATCCATTGCGAAAACAACATCTTCATGCGGAATGCCCATTTTCTCGGCAATTTCATGTGGAGCGGGGTCTTTCGATGTTTCACTAATCATTTTTTCACGCATTTGAAGGGCTTTGTAAGCTGTGTCCCTTAGCGATCGGGAGACACGAATCGGATTATTATCCCTTAAATATCTTCGGATTTCACCAATGATCATTGGGACAGCATAGGTGGAAAATTTCACATTATGACTTAAGTCGAAATTATCAATGGATTTCATAAGGCCGATACAGCCCACTTGAAATAAGTCGTCACCATACTCTCCACGGTTATTAAACCGCTGGATCACCGATAAGACGAGACGCAAATTCCCATTCACTAGAATCTCTCTTGCTTCTGTATCTCCTGATTGCAACCGCTCAAACAGGGCCCTCATCTCTTTGTTTTTAAGTACTGGAAGCTTAGATGTGTCTACACCGCATATTTCTACTTTATGTCGTGTCAAAAGTAAGACCCTCCCAAGAAGCTGATTTCCATTTTCAGTATCTCCTTGGGAGGGAAAATTATGCATCGTCTATTTGAGAAATTTAGACCATCTTATCGAATTCTCTTTGCAAGCGTCGAATGATTTTCTTTTCTAGCCTGGAGATATATGACTGGGATATACCAAGCATATCCGCCACGTCTTTTTGTGTCTTTTCTTTTTTGCCAATCAATCCGAAACGCAGTTCCATAATTTCTTTTTCACGGTCACTGAGCTGCTCAAGTGCTGATATTAGAAGTTTTTTGTCGACCTTCTTTTCAATACCCTTCGTAATTAAATCCTCCTCTGTGCCTAAAATATCCGAAAGCAGCAGCTCATTGCCATCCCAATCGACGTTAAGAGGTTCATCGAAAGAAACTTCAGTCTTGAGTTTATTGCTTTTTCGCAGGTGCATAAGAATTTCGTTCTCAATACAGCGTGATGCATAAGTCGCCAGCTTAATCTTTTTCTCCGGATCAAACGTGTTTACCGCTTTAATTAAGCCAATCGTTCCGATGCTGATTAAATCTTCAATATTTAACCCTGTGTTCTCAAATTTGCGGGCAATATAGACGACGAGGCGTAAGTTCCGCTCAATAAGCATCGCTCTTGCTGCTTTATCACCTTTAGGCAGCCTTTCAAGCAGATCTCTTTCCTCTTCCCGGCTGAGCGGCGGCGGAAGTGCTTCACTACCTCCAATGTAGTAAATTTCTTTTTGCTTAATGCCGAGCTTAAGCGCTAATTTGTATAAGTAAAATTTAAGTTTAAACTTCCATTTCATCCATCAATGCCCCCTATTATGCCGATATCCCCTTAATCGCCGCGTGGGGATGAATAATAATTTGATACATTTGATCATGTGCTAAATCATGATGCTGAATGCCAAGCAGCGGCTGGTCAATTGTTAATTTACCTTCTGGCGTATAAACTGTAATTGAATCCACCATGAACGTCACCATTAAATTTCCTGAAGAACCAGCTCCCTGATAGGGAATTAAGTGAAGAGACTTATGATATTTTTCGGTTACTTCATCTATTTGATCAAGAACCGTGTCTGTTTGAAGCTTTTCTAATTCTTCCTGTGAAAAGAAATGCTTCCAAACATGCAAGTCAGCTAAGAAAACCATTTTTTTACTTATAGGATCTACTAAATGATTGCCGCTGTCTACCAGGCCTGTACATAGAGCGCTTCTTTCCATAAAATTCACCCGAACCTGATATAAATCTTCCGACTTCAGCCGGTGGGCTTGAATTTGTTCCATCCTCCATTTTGTAAAAATCCATGAAACCGGAAATCCGATACAGACAAACAACCAACTGACGGGATGCCCATAACCCGTGGAAAAAGTAATCCATTCGCCTCCTTGAACCATAACCTGGCTGTTAAAGAAGTAGTGGACGCCGACCATAGTTCCTCCAATCGCAAAGGTTACAAAATAAAAAGTCAGCCACTGGATAAATGCGGTACGGAATGAAACATAAGCAAATGCAACGGTAACAATTAATAGTGAAAATGCGATCTTTCCTAAGCTGGTCGTCAGCCAGGTCCCAGGCATGAGAACGCTAATAGGAACAATACATGAGGCCACAAAAGCCGCAGCAAGAATCCGTAAATTCGTCGTTTTGGCTCTCGTTAGGCCTTGAGTTAAGTAAAGAATCATTCCATCCATTAATAAATTAAGCAGCCATACGGCGTCTAAGTAAATCCTCCTTCCCCCACCTCTCCTTCGTATTTACAAGAAAGTATAAGTCTTAGCTGGTGAAAAGTCTGTCAAAACATGAATGGTGGACAGAGCATATTTTGTTACAAGATGTCTTCTGAGGCGGCTTATCTTTCCATACAAAAAACCACTGCCCTCAAAAAGGCAGTGGTTTTTATGGAAACCGCAAATTAGCGGCGGCGATTTCTGTTGCGAAGGAAAGTCGGGATATCCAGCGTATCTTCTTCCTGCTGTCCAGTAGTTTTGGACGAAGGAGCTGGCTGACTTTCACGGCGTGTGGCCGGCTGTTCTTCACGCGGACGCTCGGTATGCGTCGTTTTCATTTGATTGACGTTATTGACACGAGGCTTCGCTTTACCTTCTGCTAGCTGGGCTTCATCAAAGCCAGTAGCAATTACAGTTACTACAATTTCATCTTTTAAGTTCTCGTTAATTACGGAACCAAAGATTACGTTAACTTCCTGGTCAGCAGCTGATGTCACTATATCCGCTGCCTCCTGTACTTCATACAGGCTTAAGTTTGTACCACCGCTGATGTTCATAAGAACACCATGCGCTCCATCAATAGAGGTTTCAAGCAGTGGAGAAGAAATGGCTTTCTTCGCAGCTTCGGCTGCACGGTTTTCTCCTGTAGCAATACCAATACCCATCAGGGCTGAACCTTTATCCACCATGATTGTCTTCACGTCAGCGAAGTCTACGTTGATAAGACCAGGTACGGCAATTAAATCAGAGATACCTTGTACACCCTGACGAAGCACGTTATCCGCTTCACGGAAAGCTTCAAGCATTGGAGTATTTTTATCAACGATTTCTAATAGACGGTCGTTCGGGATTACGATTAATGTATCGACACTGCCTTTTAAGCTGTCTGTACCTGAAGCAGCCTGTGTTGCACGTTTTCTACCTTCAAAAGTGAATGGTCGTGTCACAACACCGACAGTTAAGGCACCTAGTTCTTTAGCTACATTAGCGATAACAGGTGCGGCACCAGTTCCGGTACCTCCGCCCATTCCTGCTGTAACGAAGACCATGTCGGCTCCCTGCAGGGCTTCTTCGATTTGTTCCTTACTTTCTTCAGCAGCCTTACGTCCTACTTCAGGATTAGCACCGGCTCCTAAACCGCGTGTAAGCTTACCGCCGATTTGCATTTTCACTTCTGCTTTTGAAAGGTTTAGTGCTTGAGCATCTGTGTTTACAGCAATAAATTCCACACCTTGCACTCCATGCTCAATCATACGGTTGACTGCGTTGCTTCCGCCGCCACCGACACCTATTACTTTAATTGTTGCTAGCTGATCCATGCTTGTATCAAAATCTAACATCATCCGTTCCTCCTAATTACAAAATTACAAGATTCATAGGTTTTATTCCGGTCTTTTTTACGTATTAATCAAAGAAATACTTTAATAAATTGGAAAAACCAGATTCCTTTTTCTCTTTCGATTTACTTTCGGTTTCATTCTTTTGCTTATTCACCCGTTTTTGCTTAGGCTGAGCTGGTTGTTCCGTCTGATATTTGACGGAAGGAAATAGTTCTTTTCCTTGTATTTTCGCATTACGATAAGCAAATTGCAATATTCCAACACCGCTCGTAAATTGTGGCTCACGAACACCGATATAGTCAGGTATAGCAATACGTACATTCGAATGGAAAATATCCTGTGCGAGCTCCAAGACTCCAGGCATATTCATAGCTCCGCCTGTTAATACGAACCCGCCTGGAAGCTCACGAACACCCATTCGCTGTAGTTCTTTGGCCGCAAAAACAAAGATTTCTTCTAGTCTTGCTTCAATCATATCAGAGATTTGCAGCTGATTGAATGTTTGTTCTCGATTACTTCCAATAATCTTCACTTCAAATGTTTCATTTTCGTCCGCATCATCAAAAAAGGCATAGCCATATTCTACTTTAATGTTCTCTGCCTCTTCTGTAGAAGTTCTCAACCCTATGGATAGATCTTTCGTAATGTTGTCTCCGCCATAAGGAAGAAGGCTCGTACCCGTTAAGTGTCCATCTTCGAACACAGATACGGTTGTTGATCCGCCTCCAATATCGATTAAAGCTACTCCCAAGTTTGTTTCATCATGGGACAGCGATACAGTACCCGCTGCTAAAGGCTGCAAACACACATCAAGAACTTCAAGTCCGGCTCTCTCTACACATTTTAATGTGTTATGTAAAACGGTTTTGGCGCAAGTAATAATTGTGCCTTCCATTTCTAAACGGACACCGATCATACCGCGTGGATCGGTAATTTCATCTTGTCCATCTACAACAAACTGCTGCGGAATAACATCGACGATTTCACGTTCCGGCGGGACAGATACTACTTGAGCTGCATCGATCACCCGGGCGATGTCTTCATTGCCTATTTCTCTCGTATCACTAGAAACAGCCACGACACCATGACACGGCTGCAGCTGAATGTGGTTTCCATTGACGCCGACAACGACGCGTTCAATTTTCATATCAACCATTCGCTCCGCCTGTTCTACGGCAGATTTGATGGATTGTACGGTTTGGTCGATATCGATAATCGCTCCTTTTTTCATACCATTTGATTTGGCAGAGCCGACACCGATTATATTAAGAGAGTCATTCATAATCTCTCCAATTATTACTTTTATCCTACTCGTTCCTATATCTAAACTCACTAAAATTTCATTTTCATTCACCAGTGACGCACCTCCTGTTACAAGCCATATAAGTACTTAAAATCATATCGTTTTTACGATTAAAAAACAATCTTTGCAATGTTAATGTAAATGAAATGATATAGACGTAACCTGGCAAGTGCCTGCGTTTACGCCTATCTCACTAATTGAATTCCATGAATTTCTAAAAAAACCTTCTATTAATCCTTAATTAATTGAAATTTTTTGCTGAAAAAACTTCAATTAGATCAATAGATTCATTTTTTATCAACCACGTTAACCGTATCCCTCCCCTACTCCTCCTCAGGGGATTCAACAGCATTATCATCAAGCACATCCGCTTGATCCTGTGTAGGATCCTCTACATTTTCACTGTCTTCTTCTGATTCACTATCTTCGTCCTCATAAGCTTCGAAATACGCTCCCACATCAATATGGATGATCCCTTTCTGTCCTTCTTCAATCTGTGAAGCGATGGATGGGTAAGCCAATATTTTCTCAGAAAACGTTCGTATCGAAGCTTGAACCTCATATCCGTCATTCATATATAATTTAATTAAATAAGGATTGTCATCGGTTGGCGAGTAATGTATTTCAGAAATTAGGCCGGTAATGCTGTCCGGTACCTTTTTTAAAGCTTGAGCCATTTCTTCTAAATAGGTCTCTTTTGAAAACCCTTTAAGTATTGGAGCATCTCCGCTTGGAAACTCGGACGTTGAATCTAAGAAGGCTCCGTTCTCAAGAATCGGCTGAAAATTGCCATCCGTCTGCCGATAGCCAATCCGGTCGGCTTCTGTCACTTCAATCACAATCGTGCTCGGCAGGCTTCTGGAAACCTTAGCTTCAAGCACCTGGTCGTGCTTGGAAACTTCTTCGGAAATAGCTGCAGGATCGAGCTGCCAAATGTTTGAATTGTCCCCGACCGCTGCCAAGTCTCTAATTTCCCTTTCGTCTACAAATCTGTTCCCTGTAATTTCCACGTGATTGACGTGGCTTAAAGGTGACTGTAAGTATACGACAATAGCAATCAGGACAAACAGTATCGATAAATACTGAACAAGTCTCCTATTCGCTTTTTTCTTTCGGATTTGTTTAAGCTTTGGAATTCGTTCTTCTATGGAAACAACTTTTTTTTCTTCCATGATGGACATTTCTCCTCGTTGCCATTCCCACTTAATCTTATAAAATGTCTGTCATTTTATATATCCCATATTATATCATATCTGACGCCGCTTTAATGTACGAGATTTTATTTGTTTTCAATTTTTATTACTATTTCACAAAAGGACTTTCGAACTAGGAAATTTACTCGAAACGTCCAAATTATTGTTCCCCTGTATGAGTTTCTCTTAAACATGAAATACTCTCAGAAACAGCCTGCAATCTTTTTTATATATGGGCGGCAGTGGATAAAAACAAAGCACTTAAGCTTCCGCAGCTAAGCGAGGAGGCTTGGCGGCTCCCCGCGCAAAAGCGAGCGAGTTTACCTCCCCCCATTTCTTGCAATGAAACTAAACAAGACAAATAAAATAGCTGTCGAGACAATCTCGACAGCCAGTTCTGTTTGAGTCTATTAAATCGGATAAAAAATCTCATCCCTGTCTAAAAAAACTATTTCGAATAGCGGCTGACGCTCAGTAACAGCCCGAGAGCCCCTAATGTGAGTGTAAGTGATGAACCTCCATAGCTGATAAGCGGAAGGGTAATGCCAGTTACGGGAATAAGGCCAGTCACAACACTAACATTGATCATAACCTGTATCGACACCATCCCGACAATTCCAAGCGCCAGGAGGCTACCGAATAAATCGGACGCAAGCAGGCTTGTTCGCACGCCGCGCCATAACAGGATAAAAAATAGAAGCAGTACAATAACACCGCCGATAAACCCGAGCTCTTCAGCGAGGACGGAATAAATAAAATCCGTCTGCGGTTCCGGCAGATAAAAGAACTTCTGCATGCTCTTCCCAAGGCCCAGGCCCAGCAGACCTCCGGGACCGATGGCATAAAGTGACTGGATAATTTGAAAGCCGCTGCCAAGAGGGTCTTCCCACGGATGCAGAAAGGCCGTGATTCTTTTAATCCGATACGGCGCTGACGCAATTAATGCAACCAGTCCACCGATTCCGCCGGCGACAATTAACATAAAGTGAGCAATTCTCGCACCGGCCACAAACATCATGACTAAACAAGTACCGACCATTACGACACCCGTCCCTAAATCCGGCTGGAGCATGATCAAAGCAAATGGGACGAGAATAATCGCAAGTCCAGGTAAAAAACCTTCCTGAAACGAAACAATTCTTTTTTGCCGCTGGGACAAAAATTTAGCCAGAAAAATGATCAGGCCGAGCTTCATAAATTCTGAAGGCTGGATACTGAACATGCCGATCCCAATCCAGCTTCTCGCTCCGCCCCTGACCATCCCTACACCGGGGATTAAAACTAAAATTAAAAACAGCAGACAGACAGCGACAATTATATGAGCATGCTTATACCACACATAATAAGGGATCCTCGACAGCACGGTCATCGCAATTAAGCCTAAGACGGCAAATAAGGTCTGCCTTTTGGCAAAATACCAGCCATCATCAAACTTGTATTCCGACCAGATACTTGAAGAACTATAGACCATAACCACACCGATCGTTAGAAGACAGAGGATCGATATGGTAAGCCATACATCAGGTTTTTGTTCATTTTCACCCATAAAAAAACCCTACCTCCCAATTGGAAAACAGGGCTTGAAGCTTGTACATAAGCCCTTACTACAGCTTATGCACAGCCTCTTTAAACTTATTACCTCTTTCTTCAAAAGTGCGGTATTGATCCCAGCTTGCACACGCTGGTGACAGCAGGATTACATCACCGCTCACTGCTGATTGACGGGCTTTTCGGACCGCCTCATCCATCGTTTCAACCTGGTAGATACTTTCTACACCGGCTTTTTCACCGGCGTCGGTCAATTTGTCAGCTGTTTCGCCGAAAACAACCATCGACTTAACGCCGCTTAAATATTCGATAAGCCCGTCAAAGTCATTTCCACGATCGAGACCGCCAGCTAATAAAACAACAGGCTGATCAAAAGCTTTTAAAGCGTAAGATGTCGCTAAAATGTTCGTCGCTTTTGAATCATTATAAAAATAAATGTCGTCTTTCTTCGTCACAAATTCCAGACGATGCTCGACACCTCCAAAGGTTGTCAAAACATCGTATACGGCCTGATTAGATACGCCGGAAAGCTTAGCTGCGGCCAAGGCAGCCAAAATATTTGAAAGGTTGTGCTCACCAACTAAGACAATATCTTTTTTGGCCATTACTTTTTCATCTTTAAAATAAATCCATTCTTCATCTGCCCAGCTGCCGTCAACCTGCTTCTTGGATGAAAAAGGTACGAGCTGACACTTAAATGCAGATAAGAAAGATGTAATATCATTATCGTCAGCGTTATAGACAAGATAATCATCACTCGTCTGGTTTTTAGCAATGTTGGCTTTAGCAGAAAAGTACTCTTGAGCCGTTCCGTGATAGTCCAGGTGGGCTTCAAATAAATTGAGCCATACCGCAATATGAGGACGGAAAGTTTCAATGCCCATCAGCTGAAAAGAGGACAGCTCAACAACCATCGTTTCGTCTTCAGCCGTTGTACGGGCCACTTCTGAAGCGACTTCACCAATATTTCCGGCAATGGACACAGGCTGCTGATCCGCTTCAATAAATGCATGCAGAAGCGTTGTAGTCGTCGTTTTTCCATTAGATCCAGTTATTCCAATCAGATTTCCTTCATGAAGAAAGCCGGCTAATTCAACTTCTGTGATCACAGGAATGCCCCGCTTGACTGCTTCATCAACAATTGCATTGTGATAAGGAATCCCTGGGTTTTTCACAACCACATCAGCTTCATCTAAAAGCGACAGCGGATGGCTTCCTGTTACTACTTTGGCGCCTTTTTGCTTCAGTTCTTGAACTTCCGGACTATTTTCATCAGCTTTATAGTCGTTTACGATTGTCTCAATCTGGCTGTCCAGTAAAAGTTCGGCAGCCGCTTTTCCGCTTTTTGCTAATCCTAGAACTAATGCACGATGGTAAGGAAATGTCGTCAGCTTTTTCATCCGAACATCACCTCAATATACATGCCTAAAATGGCAAATACGATTCCAACGGCCCAGAAGGTTGTTACAACACGCCACTCAGACCACCCTATTAATTCGTAGTGATGGTGCAGCGGGCTCATTTTGAAAACTCTTTTTCCTGTTGTCTTAAAGGAAATTACCTGAATAATCACAGACAGTGTTTCAATAACAAACACTCCGCCGATAATGACCAGGAGAAGTTCCAGTTTTGTAAGAATAGCTATAATAGCAATGGCTCCGCCGAGCGCAAGCGATCCGGTATCTCCCATAAAGACTTTGGCAGGGTGGGCGTTGAATACGAGGAAACCAAGCAGGGCCCCGACAACGGCTAGTGAGAAGACAGCCACTTCGATTTGTCCGCCTGTAATCCAGGCCAATATACCAAATGCTCCAAAAGCGATAGCTGCAGTTCCCGCAAGTAATCCATCGAGACCATCTGTTAAGTTGACCGCGTTAGATCCACCAACGAGCATGAATAAGATTAACAGCGGGTAAAGAATGCCAAGCTCAAGCTGCAGGTCAGTCCCTGGTACTGCAATATAAGTCGGGAACCCGTTTTGGCGGAGAATGAAATACACCACAATGGCAATAACAATCTGACCGAGCATTTTCTGCTTCGAAGTCAAGCCAAGGTTCCGCTTTAAAGCTACTTTAATGTAATCATCTAAAAATCCGAGCAGACCGTATCCAATCAGTACAAATAACACTAAAAATATATGTACTTGGCTCGGTTCTGGAATAAACCAGAAACTGGAGACAAGAGTGGTGACCGTAATGGCGATTAAAATCATGACACCGCCCATTGTAGGAGTTCCTGATTTTTTCTGGTGTGATTTTGGACCTTCATCTCTAATGCTTTGGCCAAATTTAAGCCTCCTCAAGAAAGGGATGATGATCGGTGAGAGAATGACGGTTAGTACGAATGATAGCGCCATAGTTAGTAATAGTATATAGTCGTTCAATGAAACTTCCTCCTTCGATGTGTCGTCAGCGCCTAATCATCAGCTATTAGATCTTTTATTAGTTCTTCAAGCTTCATTCCTCTTGAAGCTTTAATTAAGACGACAGTATCAGGTGTTAAATCAGACTGCACCTGAGCACTTAAAGATTGTTTATCGGTAAAATGACGGCTTTGAATTCCCGGCTGTGACTTTTGTACAGCTTCGGAAATTTTGGCGGCATGTTCGCCTATCGTATAGACAGCATCAATATCCTCTGTAATCGCAGAAGCTACGCCGGCATGCAGCCGGTCAGAAAAACTGCCGAGCTCAAACATATCTCCAAGGACTAATACTTTATGCTGCTTGGACTTCAGCCTTAAAATCACTTCAATAACTGCTTTCATTGAGGTAGGTGATGCATTATAGGCGTCATTAATAATAAGGGATCCATGCATTCCCTCAAGCTTTTCATACCTCATGCCTGAGAGCTCAAGCTGCTTAAGGCCTTTCTGAATTTCTTCAGTGGTGAGGCCGAGCTTAAGAGCGAGAGCAATCGCATAAGAAGCATTCTTAACGTTATGCTTCCCAGACAGCGGCAAATGATAACGAATCTGGTTAATTGTGAAATAACAGTCATCATCCTGCTCATCGATTTTCTCAATCACTTGTCTGCAGCTTGAATTAAATCCTGAGCTGATGGCATTCGTTTTTTGATGATACTCTTTAAGAAGCTCTTCATCTCCATCAAAAATAAAAGCACCTTCCTGCCAGCCGTCGAGAATCTCAAGCTTTGCTTTCGCAATACCTTCGCGTGAGCCTAAGTATTCAATATGGGATTCCCCAATATTCGTAATGATCGCATAAGAAGGGCGAGCCAAGTTGGACAGCAGGGATATTTCTCCTGCCTGGCTCATTCCCATTTCCAATACAGCGACTTCGGTATCCTCGGGCATAGCCAGAATTGTTAACGGCAGTCCGATATGATTGTTAAAATTGCCGGCTGTTTTATGTGTGCGGTATTTCACTTGTAGGACCGAAGCAACGAGATCTTTTGTTGTCGTCTTCCCGTTGGACCCCGTAACCCCTATAACCGCCGGGTTTACTTTTTTCAAATAAAAGGAGGACGTCTCCTGTAACGCCTGGAGAGTATCCTCAACAAAGAAAACCGGGAACTCGGTCGGCACAGCTTTAGGAAGCTCCCGGCCCTTCTGCCACAGGGCTGCCACCGCTCCGTTTTTTATAGCATCCATTAAGAACAAATGAGCATCAAAATTTTCACCAGCCAGGGGAATGAATAAGCTCTGCTTTTTTTCTTTCCGCGTATCTGTCATCACTTGACGAAGAGGAATATCAGCATCCGCCGCTCCTCTATGATCGGTGAAAATTGCCGCTAATTCTTGAACTGTAAACATTATAAATGACTCCCCTTAACCTTCAGTAAAATGTCTTTCGCTACTTCATAATCGTCGAAGTCGTAACGGACTCCGTGAATTTCCTGATAAGTTTCATGGCCTTTTCCGGCGATGAGAACCATATCTCCAGCTTGTGCCGCGGATAAGGCTATTTCAATCGCTTTTTTCCTGTCTGCTTCTACATCAAATGCGCCGTTTAGATGGGATGTCATATCTTCAAGGATGAGATTTGGATCCTCCGTTCTCGGATTGTCAGATGTAAATACCACATGGTCCGAATACTTCATGGCCACATCTGCCATCAGCGGGCGTTTCGTGCGGTCCCTGTCACCGCCGCAGCCAACCACGATCCTTACTTTTCCTTTGCAGAATTCCTTCATCGTTTTAAGAACATTTTCCAGCGAGTCGGGAGTATGAGCATAATCCACAACTACGCCGAACGGCTGTCCTTCACTAACCGGCTCGAACCGGCCTTTGACACCTTTCGTTTCGCTGAAGGCTTTTTGAATCACGGACAATTCAATACCTGAAGCAATCGCAGCACCAGCAGAAGCCAGCATGTTATAAACACTGAACATTCCCATTAATGGACTGTCAATCTTTACTTCTCCTTCAGGTGTCACCAACGTAAAGGAACTGCCTTTTTCATGAAGGGAAATGTCTTTTGCCATAATATCCGACTGCTGTTCGATGCCGTAAGTTAAAGCGGGCATTGCTGTAGAACGAATCATTGTGGAAGCAACCGGTGAGTCCTTATTAATAATTGCGAATTTCTCCCGCTCCATATTATAACCATTTCCTAACTGAGCGAACAATAGGGACTTAGCCCGAAGATAGTCTTCCATATTGCTGTGATAATCCAGGTGATCCTGGCTTAAATTCGTGAAAACAGCCACATCAAAGTCACAGCCGTACACTCGTCCCTGATCAAGCGCATGTGAAGAAACTTCCATAATGGCCGTACTTACTCCCTTATTCACCATTTGATGGAAGCTGCGCTGTAAGGATAAAGCATCAGGTGTTGTATTTTTCACAGGATAGGATTTTCCTGCGATCCTCATTTGGATCGTGCCAATTGTTGCTGTTTTCTCATTTTGCAGTGAAAAAATTTCATCGAGCAGGTACGTAATCGTTGTTTTACCGTTTGTACCTGTAACCCCAATGGTATGAACTTTTTGTGTAGGAAAGTCATAAAAAGCCGCAGAAATCATCGCAAGCACTTTCGTCGTATCATTTACATACACAATAGGAAAATCAATATTTAATTCTTTCTCCGCTATAATGACCGCAGCCCCCTGGTCGATGGCGGCCGGGGCATAGTCGTGCCCGTCTGATTCGCTCCCCACGATACAGACGAACACATCCCCTAGAGAAACCGATCTCGAGTCCATGGAGACTCCGGATATGTCTAGATCATTTATATTTTGATTTGTTTTGTAATAAGGTATTAATTCTAATAACTTAGTTAATTGCATTCATACCATCCTAACTGTCTACATTCTATCTCATTATAGCAAAAATAATAAATCGTGTATGGTTTTACCCTAAATTTAGAAAAGTCAATTATCGTTAAAATACAGGCGGATAGCAGAACCGCTTTTTACTTTAGTTCCTGCTTTTGGCGCTTGTGAAACGACTTTATCTCCTTTTCCATTTGATTCTACCTTCAGGTTGGTCAGCATCTCCTTAATTTCTTTTCTCGACATTCCTGTCACATCAGGTACTTCCACTAACGGCTCCTCAGGCCATGCATATTCTTTCTCAAGGCCGTCTTTTCTCTCTTTAACCCCCATCGCACGCAGGCTGTCTTCCATAATCGCACCTACGATCGGAGCGGCTACGACACCTCCAAATTGAACGGTGCCTTTTGGATTATCAACCGCTAAATAAACGACAAGCTCCGGATCATCAGCCGGTGCAAACCCAATGAAAGATACAATATGGTTGTTCTTCATATACTGGCCGTCTTCTCCGACTTTTTGAGCTGTCCCCGTTTTCCCTCCGACGCGGTATCCTTCAACATAGGCGCTTCTCCCTGTTCCTTTCGCTACTACAGATTCGAGAGACTCCCTTACTTTTTTGGAGGTTTCTTCAGAAATAACTCTTTTTACTAGTTTTGGTTCATTTTTCTCAAGTACTTCTCCGCTTATCGGATCAAGCCACGCTTCCTGTACATACGGCTCATAGTAATTACCGCCGTTAACCGCTGCGGCAACAGCCATCACCTGCTGGATAGGGGTAACGGAAACCCCCTGTCCAAACGCGGTGGTTGCCTGCTCAACAGGACCGACTTGTTCTGTCTTAAACAGAATTCCTTTTCCTTCTCCTTCTAAATCAATACCTGTTTTCTGACCAAAGCCAAACTTATTTATATATTCAAATAATCGTTCTTTTCCAAGTCTTTCACCAAGCTGCACAAACCCCGGGTTACACGAGTTCTGAACAACTTCAAGATACGTCTGGCTGCCGTGCCCGCCACGCTTCCAACAGCGTAAAGTAGCTCCGCCTACTTTAGCGGAACCTGAATCATGAAAATGATCATCATGCAGATCCACGAGCCCTTCTTCAAGTGCGGCAGCTAACGTAATAATTTTGAAAGTAGAACCAGGTTCATATGTACTCCAAACCGGCAGATTTCTATTATATACGGAAGCTTCCACGTCCTGATAATTACTTGGGTGGAAATTCGGGCGTGACGCCATCGCTTTTACCTTTCCTGTCTGTGGATCAACAGCAATCGCTATTACCCCGTCTGGATTGTATTTAGCTACAGCCATATCCAATTCTCTCTCTACAATCGACTGGACTTTATGGTCAATTGTCAGCTGCAGGTTCTTCCCATCTACAGGAGGGGTATAAGTGTCGGCCATATCCGGCATCCGCTTCCCTTTTGCGTCAGAGAAGAAAGACAATGCCCCTTCTTTTCCTTTTAACTCTTCGTCATAGTAAGCTTCCAAACCTAGCAGCCCCTGATTATCAATTCCGCTAAAACCCAGCACATGGGAAAGAAACGCTCCGTTAGGATAGTAACGAATCGAATCCTCGGCTACATAAACACCAGGCAAGTCCAACATTTGTATCGCGTACGCCTGCTCATCAGAGATTTTTCGGCCTTCAGGATGAAGCTTTTCGATCGATACCTGCTTCGTAACATGGGTATAGGCTTTTTCCACGCTCATTTCAAGAACATCCGCTAACTTCTTTGCTGTTTTTTCAGGATCTTTAATTTGACGAGGCACAACCATAACGGTAGGAGCGGATTGGTTTCCTACCAGAACCTCTCCATTTGTATCTAATATTTTCCCTCGTTCCGGTTCAAACGTAATATCCCTGCCCCACGACTCTTCTGCTTTCTCTACTAAAAAGTCACTTAAAACAAACTGCACGTATCCTAGCCGCCCAGCAATAACGAGAAATATTAAAAAACCTACAAAAAAAACAGTGACTAACCGTTTTCTGACGATTACCTGTGATACTCTCCTCATATCCATAACTCCTTTACGTACGATAGAGTAAGCTTGTATCACTATATGCAATCGAAAAACGATTAGAACACTGCTTGTCTGACGGGCTATTGCGGTGGAGATAACTCCACTACGAGGTAGCCCCCTTTATTTAATTTTGAGCCTTTTTCAAGATTCTGCTTAACGACGTAGCCATTGCCCATCGTTTCCACCTGAAGTTCAAAATGTTCAGCGAGCTTCTGCACATCTCTTAATGACCACCCTGTTATATCAGGCATTGCCGGTTCATCAGTGATGACAATAATCCGCTGATCCGATAACACTTTCGTACCTGGTTCAGGGATCGTTTTTACAACTTCTTTCCCTTTACCGACTACGGTTACGTTGTCGAACTCTTCCTCAAGCTCTTTCTTAACCTTTTCTGTCTTTTTCCCTGCATAATCTTTCATTTCAAGCTCTTTCACCTTCGTATCGGTGCTCTGGTCCGGATTAATGTTTAAGTAGTGCAGGCTGTTTTCCATCACAGATTTTACAATATGAGAAACAGGCTCAGACCCTGTTTCTGTAACATCTAATTTCGGCTGTTTTACAGCCACATACATAATAAGCTCTGGGTCTTCGACAGGAGCCATACCTAAGAATGAGAAGATGTGATTTTCTTTTCCAGTTAAGTATCCTCCGCCTTCTTTAGGAATCTGGGCGGTGCCTGTTTTCCCTCCCATAGAATAGTCACTTAATTCAAAAGGTTTACCAGTGCCGTGTTCTCCGGAAACAACCCGCTTGAGTAAATCCCTCATCCGGCTGGCGGTTTCCGGTGAAATAGGTTCATCTATTACTTCGGGTTTTTTCTCTTTGATTATTTCTCCAGTCTCGCTCGAAGTGATTTTAGACAGCGTGTACGGCTGCATCATCTTTCCGTCATTAGCGATAGCTGTAGCGGCGGTTAACAGCTGCATCGGGGTCGTTGTAGACCCTTGTCCAAATGTCGTTGTAACTTTTTCTATTGGATATTTATACAGCAGTTTACCGGCACCTTCACCCGGTAAGTCAATACCGGACTTTTCATCCAAATGAAATTCAGAAAGATAGTCTCTGAATTTTTCAGGACCAAGCTTTTCATAGCCTAAGATAGAAGCTGCTACGTTTGACGATCTTTCAAACCCTTCATCATATGTGATTTCTCCCCAGCCCTCCGGCTTATGGTCATGAATCTTGGTTCCGGAAACTTCATAAGATCCGGATTTAAAAGAAGCATCGCCGTTATAGACCCCTTCTTCAATCGCTGCCGCCCACGTGAACATTTTCATCGTGGAACCCGGCTCAAATGAATCGGAAATGATGTCATTATACCAGTTTTGGACTTCTCCCAAATCATTAGGGTTATAGCTTGGACGGTTCCCGAGCGCAAGCACTTGTCCTGTATCAGCGTCCAGGACAGCCGCCATAATTTTCTCCGGTTCATACTGCTCGTCAACCGTAGCCATGGCATCTTCGAGGAACGTCTGAATCTTCTGGTCAATCGTCAGATGAACATTTTCCCCATCGTCCGGTTCTGTAAGCACTTCATTTGGATTAAGAAGCTTCGATCCGTATTTATCCCGTTCGTAAGAAATCTGTCCTTTCTTCTCACGCAGGTATTCCTCCATTTGCTTCTCCACCCCGGTAACTCCTGTAATATGCCCTTCTTCTGTCCGGGCAAAACCGATTATATGGGAAGCAAACGTGCCGTTAGGATAATAACGCTTGGCTTCTTCATCAAAATTAATACCGCTTAATTTAAGAGCTTCGATTTGATCCTTCACATCCTGGGAAAGCTCTCTTCCCTTATTACCAAACTCCACCTGGAATCTGCCGGCTTCCTGAGCTTCCACAATCCGCTCTTCGATTTCAGATTGTTCCATATCCAGGATAGGTGCCAGAGCGGAAGCCGTCTTTTCCGGGTCAGTCACATGAGCCGGATCATCCTCAGATCGTGAATAAGATGGGTCGACAATCGCATACATCTTATACGTCGGACGATCATATGCGAGCACCATCCCGTTCTTATCATAGATGTTCCCTCGCTTGGCATCTAAGGAATATGAACTGGTTCTCACTTCTTCTGCCCATTCGTTTAAATTGACCCCTTCGATTTCAGCAGTGGACTGGATATAAATAAACCGTCCGGCAATGATGAGAAATATCGCAGAGAAACCTATTATCAGAATCGCGGCACCTTTATGTGTATTAGAACTCTTCATAAAGGTTCACCCACCTAGTTTTAATTTCCAATAATTCCTGCTTGCTTAACCTCTGCGTTTTGAATTTTTAAGCCGTTTTCCTTAGCGATTTGAAGAATGCGGTCAGGGTTGCTTAACTCTTTTGCTTCATAAGCAAGGTTCTCATTCGCCGATTTCTGCTGATCAATTTTCTGCTCCATTTTTTGAATATCGCGATTCAGCGTATCCGTTGTGGACGTGAAGTTAACCATAAATACGGATGCAGCAATCACGATTCCTGTAGCCAAAGAATACAGCGCTTTTTCCCCTGTGCTGACCCATTGTTTTTTCTGTACTTTAACTTTGACTTGTTTTTTTGGCTGCTGCTGTTCAATTGGCTGCTGATAATTTCTCGCTCTCTCTATACTCACGTACGCTTCCACCCTTCTTCATATATAAAAGAATCTGACCAAGGTTTTATTTTCTCTACGACCCGCAGTTTCGCTGACCTTGATCGACGGTTGTCATCAAGTTCCTCTTCTTGAGCAACAATTGGTTTGCGAGTCACTAATTTAAATGGCGGCTGCTTGTCTTGTGGGATAACCGGTATATTTTTTGGAAGCGGAGGGTTCGTGCTCCACTTTTTAAAGGCCTGCTTGCATAAACGGTCTTCAAGAGAATGAAACGTAATGACCGCTATACGCCCTTCAATAGATATCACTCTAGCCGCCTGATGAAGGGTATCCTGAAACGCCCCTAATTCATCATTTACAGCAATTCTAATCGCCTGAAAGATCCTCTTCGCCGGATGGCCGCCTTTCCTTCTGGCCGGAGCCGGGATCCCTTCTTTAATGAGATCGACAAGCTCTCCAGTCGTTTCAATCGGCCCATCCTTTCGTGCCGCTTCAATCTTTCTTGCGATTTGTTTAGAAAACTTCTCTTCACCGTATTTAAAAAAGATCCTTACTAAGTCTTCGTAAGACCACTCGTTAATGACGTGCCAGGCCGAAAGCTCCTCTGTCTGATTCATCCTCATATCCAGCGGTGCATCGTTATGGTAGCTGAACCCTCGTTCTGCTACATCGAGCTGCGGGCTGGATACGCCTAGATCATAAACAATTCCATCAATATGATCGAATCCTAGTTCATCAAGCTTTTCCTCAAGCTGTCTAAAGTTGGCATGCACAAAAGTGACTTTTCCTTCAAAAGGCTTTAATCTCTCTTTTGCTGCTTCTAATGCGTTAAGATCCTGGTCAAAAGCTACTAAGTGACCGTCTTTAAGCATAGATACAATTGCCTCAGAGTGGCCTCCCCCTCCTAACGTGCAATCTACATAAATTCCATTAGGCTTTATATGTAATTGCTTAATGGTTTCAGTTTTTAGGACACTGTAATGTTCAAACATAATCTCACTCGTTTCTCTATCTATCAAATATCAAAATCTAACATATTCTCAGCAATTTCAGCGAAAGACTCCTCTGATTCCTCAAAGTAAGCCTCCCATAGTTCCTTGCTCCAAAACTCAATCCGATTGGAAACCCCAATAACTACACATTCCTTTTCCAAAGAAGCATGGTTTCGAAGAGGTGGAGGGATATTGACACGTCCCTGTTTGTCCACTTCACATTCCACGGCCCCTGATAAGAAAAAGCGGGTAAATGCACGGGCATCTTTTTTAGTAAGCGGTAATTTCTTCAGCTTTTCCTCCAATAATTTCCACTCACTCATAGGATAGGCGAATATACATTGATCTAAACCTCTCGTCAGCACGAAGCCGTCTTGAAGTTCATCGCGGAATTTTGATGGGACAATAATCCGGCCTTTTGTATCAATGTTATGTTGAAATTCGCCCATGAACATATAGTCTTCCCCACTTTCTATTTTCAGACTACCACAACGCCCCACTTTTCTCCACTCATTTTTAATAATTCGATAGAAGGTAAAAAAATCCTGCCGTCAAAGGCAGGATTATGAAGGTTTTTTATAATATATTTTAAAGTGGTGAGATGTGGAGGGAATCTATAACTCAATAAAGTAGTGCCCCTTATTTTCATCCAGCTCCTCTTGATTAATTCTTAAAAATAGATCCAGACCATATCGATTGATCCACGGCAGAATATTCCACACTCTTTCCTGAAGGCTTCCGTTTGGACGAAGTGATAACTGAAGGTGGTCAAATCCATCGAGTTCGTGCTGATAGCGGTCTTCGATCGACTGAACCATCCGTTTTCTTAGAAACTCCAGAGAGCTTTCAATATACTCCCAGTTCTTCTTTGCAAGCGCCTCGATATCCGGAGAGATTTCCGATGCCTTCTCCCTTAAAGGAGAGTGCAGCCGATGCATTTCATCGTTCACTTGGCTTACGAGCTGCTCAATCGGCGGAGCACTCTTTGAAGCCAGCCAGTTCAGTTTCAAATGGCCCGCTCCATGCTTAATCACTTCACTACTATTAAGACGGTATTCTCTGAGCAGCTGGACCGTTTTCCGGTCAGCCAGTGTAAAGGAAAGACGCGGCACCACAGGAGGCATTTTCACTTCTGCTGCTTCAAATGCCGGCTTTAATACAGACCAGTAGTTAATTTCACCCGGACCGCCAATAAACGCGAGGACAGGCAGGAGAAGTTCCTGCATGACCGGCCGTGAAACAACATTATTGCTTAACAGCCATGGCATATCTTCTGCCGTTTTGTAAAGTTCTTCATACGTCAGGGTCAGCTCATCTCTTTTACCTGAAAAAGTGCCATCAGGGCGCTTCGTTAAAAGCACGCGCTCCTGCTGATGGTGATAGAATAAGTGCGCATCCTCCACCTCACTGTCTAAAGGAACGGGATACCCCCGTTTCTGATGATCCTGTAAGGCGTCATGGACCCCTTCGCCAATTTCATGATTTTTTTGAAGCAGCGTTTTAAAATACGAGGATTCAAGTTCACGAATTTTCCGGCTGTGGGCATCCATTAAAATAAGGCCGCTTTCTTTAAACAATTCATGAATGATTTTAGCAAAGAATTCTGTGTAGCTGCCTGACTCTTCGATCATTTCTTCAAGCTGTCTAAAAAGATCATTCGTATGTTCGGTCTCAGGAAGCCCCGCAAAAACTTCAGACAGCCAGTTGAACAAAACCGGCTTCTCAAAAGGAAGGTCAGAAACCGAAAGCTTCTCATTTAATTGAGTGTTCACTTGATACTTTTTAGGCTGGCCATCTTTCTCTTGATAAATATGGTTGATCTCTGCAAAGTCGTGATCTTCTCCCGCGATCCAGAAGATCGGAACGACAGAAACACCGAGCTGCTTCTCTTTCTTCTTCGCAAGCTGCAAAACAGAAATAATTTTATTCACCGTGTATAGAGGGCCCGTCAATAAACCCGCCTGCTGGCCGGCTACGACCGCCGTCGTTTCCCTGTCGCCCAGCTTTTTTATATTATGGAAGGTCTGCTCAGAAGCTCCCCAGCGGTCGTTCTCCTCTGTAAGCACGTCTACCAGCTCTTTTCTCTGATACTCACGACGCTGAACTTCCTCGAGCCTCTTCTTCCATTCATCCTCTTTAAAAGGATTATAATTAAATTTATTTTTTACTTTATGATAGTTATTTTTATAGTCGGAAACGAATGAATGAACATCCGGTAAACTCATAGGTTCGATTCGCATGTGAACTTCTCCTTCTATACATAGGTTGATATGTACCATTATGTATTTTACATAAATCTTACTCGAAGTTCACCTAATCTGTTTGTTATAAGAATAAACGGTCAATAATACCGTATAAGGTAAGTCCGACGTAAGCGAGAGTAAAAAATAAAAAGCTCAGTCTTAAGAAACTTTTAAACGCCTTGAATATGAGGACTTCTTCATGAATTTTATATTGAATAATCATGGCAAAAGCGAGCAGTCCTAAGAGAAAGACGACAATCCACGGGAAGTAATTTTTCCCAAATAAAACGACAAACAGCACATGAACCGCGAGGATGAGAATAGGAACCATAAGCTGTGTCGTCTGACGAACGGCTTTACGCTTGTTCCGGTAAAGTTTCCTGGAAAAGAAATATAGGATAAACAAAAAGAATAAGGGAGCAGTAACGATAAAAGCGACCGTATAAATAAAGAATTGACTCATAAGCGCTCTCCTTTTCGATTTTTTTCTTCAAGGGCCCTGATCGATTCTAACACGAATTTATGGAAAGGGGCCTGTTCTTTGAGCAGATGTAATATATAGCCGCAAATCGCCTCAACTTCCGTTTTGCTTCCATTTTCAATATCTTTGTACATAGACGAACGATTTTTCCCTGTATTTTCGGCAATTCTTTTTACCCTTACCCACTGTTCACTCTCTTTAAGATCCAGTGCCAGGGAAGCTTCCGCACAAAGTCGGCGGGCCAGATGCTTAATATGAGAGTTCTCAATTACTTGAGCATTTTTCACCCGAAAAATAGCTGTTAACGGATTGATCACCGTATTAATGATCAGCTTCTCAGCCAGCATGGAGTGATAGTTTTTTTGCACAAAAAAAGGAAACTCCTTCAGTGTGAGCCTTTGCTGCCACTCGTTAAGATTGACCGCCCCTTTAAAAGCAGCCATATGAATCGACCCTTTTCCAGTATGACTGACCTTGTTAAGGTCTGTCTTTAAAGCACCGTGCTCGACAACTCCGACAGCACATGGATTCTCGATGCTCTCAAGCAGGGAGAGATGAGTCATCCCATTTTGGAGAAAAAGAAGCGGGATATTCACAGGTATGTGCACGATTGCTTCTTTAAGATGATATTGTTTAACCGTTATGATCATTACGTCGCAAGCCGTTTTATGTATTTCTTCACTTAAGCAGGCCGTTATGTATGAATGGCGGGTATCGCAAGTAATGCCTTCAATATTAATTTGTTCTTTTTGTTCAGAGGTACGCACATACAATGTTACGTCATGTTCTTTATTTAAATAAGATGCGATGAGTAAACCTATGGAGCCTCCCCCTAGAATGCCGACTTTCACAAGATCTCCTCCAGGTTTGTATTTTAAATTTATTGTAGCAGACTTTGCAAGCCTTAGTGGAGACAAATTCGCATTTAGCTAATTGTTCGTTTCATTCTGAATATTTTTATATTATAATGAAAGCAGAGAGATATTGGAAAGGGGAATCTTGAGTATGCCTACAAAATTAAAAGTCCAGCCTCTTTTAGTAAATTATAAAACATTAGAAGAGTTTAAACGTTTTAAAGAATATGGACATCAGGAGTTAGCAATGCTTGAAGACTTAGAAAGTAATATCGTAGAGAACGACAGCGAATCACCGTTCTTCGGTATTTATTTTGGAAACGCTTTAGTAGCACGAATGAGCCTTTATAAGGTTTCCAAGAAATATGATCACTATTTCAATCCACCGCAGGATTATCTGGAGCTGTGGAAACTCGAAGTTCTTCCGGATTACCAGGGGCAAGGTTACGGAAAGGCTCTGGTTGATTTCGCGAAAAACTTTAAAATGCCTATTAAAACCAACCCAAGAGTTAAATCAGCCACGTTCTGGGAGAAAATGGGCTTTTCTCATGCCAATTACGATATGGAAAGAGACTTAGGAGAGAACCCGCTGATCTGGCTTCCAAGCGGTGTGGAAGAACGAGAAGTATAAGTCAAAATAACACAAGGCCTCTACAATTTTGTAGGGCCTTTTTTCATTAGGAAGAACTTTGGTACCTGTCTTTTACCCAATTGGTGAGCTTATCTATCTCTGTCCAAGCTTCTTCCCACTGCTTGATTTGATTCTTCAGGCGTACATTCTCTTCATTCAACTGATATAATCTCGCTTGCAGCTGTTCCTGATCATGCTGGGAAGTCTGCTGCTTCATTTCTTTTAAAAATAGGATTGCATCATCAAGAGAAATGGATGAGTTCGCAGGTGCGGGGGCAGCAGCTCCTAACACGGCCTTTTGTGTCGTTCTCTGCTGCTTCGCTTCCTTAATTTCATTCTGGTAGCGCTTGCGTACAGTTGCATTCCATCTAAAGCCGCAGGCAGCCGGTGTACGGTTGAGCCGGCGGGCAACTTCCTGGAATGCTTCTAATTGCGTATGACCCTCCCGGATGTATTGAAGCACTGTATGCGCTAAGAGTTTATCTTCCTCGTCTTTCCAAGCATCTTGCCTTGGAGCATCCATCATAACCCCTCCTCTATGGTTTGCTTATAGTTATGCAAACGAGGAGATTGATAGACTATGATTTAAGATTTTTTTCTTGAATTCATAAAATTTCTTACAGCCTCTATATGCTCTTTGGACTCCCATAGCTTTGCACAATTGGTTACTTCCTCTTCTATTCGTGCTTCGAGTTTTTTCACAGATAGTTTTTGTAAGTATTGTTTTTTGAACCAGTGGAGCTGATCATAAGTTTTTTCTAAAAATGGAGCCGCCGCTTTCTCCAATTCTTCACGGGTTCCGATTTTATTCAGCCAGCCTATATGATGAGCCTTTTCGGCACTATACATTTGTGAGTCTATTAACCAATGCGCCGCATGCTCCGGCCTGATTCTTTGATACAGCAGCTCGCCACCGCCCCATCCGGGAGTGATGCCGAGTTTCCCTTGTACAAATCCATAGGCACTGCCCCTTACACCATAGCGGAAGTCGCAGGCTGTAGCGAGTTCACACCCTCCTCCTCTTGCCTGTCCATTTAATAAGGCAATCGTCGGAAGCGGGAAGACGGCCAGCTGGTATAAAACGTCTCCCATCGGCTTCAGCACTTGATAAGCCTCTTTTTCACTTAAGCCGCCGTGAAGTTCATTTAAGTCTCCTCCTGCGCAAAAAGCCCGGCTGCCGCTGCCGGTTATAACAAGGCATTTAAGATCATTTCTTTTTTCTAGCGATCGTAAAGCAGCGGATAATTCCCTCGTCATCCCCTTTGAAACCGCATTCAATTTATCCGGCCGGTTTAACGTAATGGAAGCTAACCCATCCCTTTTGATATCTACTAAAATTTGTCCCATGATTGATTTTCTCCTTTTTTATATAAAAAAAAGAGCCTGAATCAGCTTCAGACTCTTTCTACCCGGATAGTTACTGGGAAACTACTTCTTTTCCATTATAGTGTCCACAAGATTTGCAAACATGGTGAGGTTTGAAATACTCGCCACAGTTTGAGCATTCTACCATTCCAGGTACGTGTAATTTTTTATGAGTACGACGTTGGTTTTTAACCTTTTTTGATGTTCTACGCTTTGGTACTGCCATGTTCTACACCTCCTTTTATCTACGAGAGGAAAGTGATATTTCCTTAATCGTCATTTTCTTCATTTAATAATGATTGCAATTTAGCCATTCGAGGATCGATTTTCTTTTCATCCGCTTCCTCACTTACCACTTGCCATCCCTTACCTTCTGTAAGAGCCTGCTCCTGAGCCTTATCATCATCAGAAAATACACGAGTTGGAACCTCTAATATTACATTTTCCTTGATATAAGGGGTTAAGTCAAGCACTTCTCCATGAATGGGATGAATTTCACTTTCATCTTCTTCCTCATAGTAAGAGGATGCATTAAAATGTTCCTGAGCCTCTATCTGAAAAGGATATGGAACATCTACTAATGTGCGGGCGCAGGGAAGAATCATTTCGCCTTCCACTGTAAACGTCACATTAATATCGTCTCCATGCTTTACAGCTTGGCCGTGAACATGTACGGGCGTGATTTTACGGATATCATTATTCATATCCTCTAATTCGTGAATGTCTACATCATCTTCAAATTCAAACGGCTTTTCACCTGATTGATTAAGCTTTTGTAGAGGAAATTTCATTGTTATCACCTCATGGCAACAAGAGTTATTGTAAAAGGATTTTGATGATTTGTCAATATTTTTTCTTTACACCTTAATAATTGCCAGTACTTATATTCTAATAAAGTTTTACTACAATCTCAACTATCCACGCTTGACATGGTAAAATTAAGTTAATACTTAAATAGACAGGAGGGAATAGGTGATGAAAGCCTGTGGGATCATTGTTGAATATAATCCTTTTCATAACGGCCACCGTTATCATATCGAAGAAAGCCAAAAGCTTTCAAACGCGGACTGCATAATCGCCGTGATGAGCGGTCAGTTTCTTCAGCGCGGAGAACCGGCCATCATTGATAAATGGCATAGAGCCAAAGCAGCACTGCAATCGGGAGTTGATCTCGTCATCGAACTTCCTTACCTATATGCCGTGCAGCACAGCGACTATTTCAGTAAAGGGGCTGTTGAGCTTCTTGGGGCTGCTGGTGTTGATTCGATCTGCTTTGGAAGTGAGCAGGGAACAATTCACCCGTTTATCAGTGCATATCAGCAATTACATAAACATTCCAAAACGTACCAATCAGAATTAAAGAAAGCTTTAAGCGAAGGTTTATCTTTTCCAAACGCTGCCCGTAAAGCTCAGAAGGCCATTGGATTAACAGAAGAAGCAATCGATTTTTCTTCACCGAATAACATTTTAGGCTATAGTTACGTCAAGCAGATGTTGACTAATTTTCCTGAGATTGAACCATTAACCATTAAGCGAAAAGAAAGCCAGTATCATCAGGAAGAGATTTCAGGGAGAATGGCGAGTGCGACAAGCTTACGAAAGCAGTTGTTTGAAGCAGGCGAAATTAATAACGCCGTCAGCTCCGCTACACCTGAAAGTACAAAAAAGCAGCTTTCCCATTATTATGACCAGTCGGGTTTATGGCATAATTGGGAATTATATTTTACCCTGCTGTACTATAAATTATCTACGTTAACATACGATCAGCTAAATCAATTTCATGGAGTAGACGAAGGGATCGAATACCGGTTAAAAGAATTTGCTGCTTCTTCTTTAACCTTTAAAGAATTTATGGAACGTATTAAGACGAAGCGATATACTTGGACACGCCTTCAAAGGACGTGCGCCCATATTCTCACCGGCCTCTTAAAGGAAGAAGCCGACAGCCTGCTTGAGCAGCCGCTTCCTTACATTCGTGTGCTGGGTATGAGCAAAACGGGCCAGACCTATTTAAGCAGGAAGAAGAAACATTTCGACCGCCCGCTGTTCACGCAGCCCCAGCAGCTCGGGCACAACCGCCTGCTTGAGATTGAGAAAAGAGCGACCGCCGCCTATTACAGCCCGCTTGCACCTGACAAAAGAACCCTGCTTTCTACTCAGGAATACGGACCGCCAGTGCGTGTCATGAAATAAAAAAGAAGGGCTTCTCAGCTTGTAGAGAAACCCTTTGTTTTCCGCAAGCTTTTTTTCTTGCCGCCAGGAGCGAAGGACCCTTCCCTTTCCGCGGACGAGCGCCCGAGCTTCCTCGCAAAACACACGCTCGGCGATCTCGGCTCACTCGTTCTTCCGCAGGAGTGGAAGGGTCCTCGCTCCTTGGAAATTTCTTAACACAGAAAAAGACTCTCCTCCACCTGGCTCACTCTAGATAGATGGAGGGTAATCTTTTTCATGTTCTGGCAGGCAGCTGTCTTCAGCGTCTGGTCTCGAACTTTCTCGACAGCCTGAATAAAAAAGAAGCCTTACAAAGGCTTCTTTTTTATTTTTTACTATTTCTCAAATTCAAACGATCCGAGACCCAGCAGCCGGTTTTAGAAAGAAGTCTCGGGTGTTCTTCTGTGAAAAATCGAGAGGTATCCGTGCTGCTTCCTATACCAAGAAAAGATTCTTTTATGCACTTTTCTCAGGAAGCTTTTCTAAATAATCCACCGCATCCTGAAACGTATCTACAGGAACAACCTTCATTTCCGTCCCGATATCTTCTGCGGCTTTTTTAGCCACTTCATAATTGGAGTTCTCGGTTCCATTTTCATTGGGAGCAAAGAAAATATCGCAGCCATCTTTGTCAGCAGCTACTACTTTTTTATTAATTCCTCCGATTCTCCCTACGTTTCCTTCATAATCTATTTCACCTGTGCCGGCAATTTCATAACCTTTGCTGTAATCTTGTTCTGTCAGCTGGTCAAACATTTCAAGGGAGAACATCAATCCGGCACTCGGTCCGCCGATATCACCGCTCTTAATTTTAGCTTCCGGATTTACCTCAACGGCACGGTCTGTTACTAAAGATATTCCTACACCAACTTTGTCCGGCTGGTCTGGAAAAGGTGAGACTTTAATGGTTTTGGTTAAGGTTTCATCATCCCGCTTAATGGTAAGATTCACTTCGTCACCCTCATTTAAACTCTCAACATAGTTCACGAGATCACTCGATTCTTCAACAGCCTGATCATTTGCTTTTAAAATTTCGTCCCCCGACTGAAGCTGTTCTTCAGCAGGCATCCCGTCTAGTACGTTGACCACAAACACACCATTGTAATCGACAGTAATGTCCCTTCCGGCTGCCTCATATGCAACGACTTTCGCCGCTTCCTGTGAAGATTCCATTAACTGCAGCTGGGCGTGAAAATAATCCTCTTCTGAAATTCCCTGTGGACGCACTTCTTCTAAAGGCAGTATCTCATGGTAAGGTCTCACTTGAGCCAGCAGCCACTGCAGCGGAGTTGCCTGTCCCCCGCGGACCGTGACTAAATGCATATCCCCATCACTTTCATATGATCCGTCAATTTCCACAAAAGGGTCCAAGGCATCAGCCGTCCCTGGTTTATAAATATAGTAGGGTAATCGATAGGCACCGATAAAAGCTACGATTAAAATCGTAATGATCCCTGTGATGATTATTCTTTTGTTCGCTTTCATTTGTCGTTAGGACCCCTTCCAATCTCTAATCTTGGCCAGAATGCTGTCTATTTTTTCTTCGGCCGCCTCTTCCCCAGCTTTTACAATATCCTTTATTTCTGTAAAAGCTCTTGAGCTGAATTTTGATACATCAGGACGAATCATAAAATCAGTATCAGCGGACACACCGGAAACTGAGACTAATTCATCCTGCATAATATCAATGCTCTGTATGATAACATCATAAATCGAATGAATGGCAGGCTCGCCTTCAATATGGGAACAGTCAACAGCTATTATTATGTCCGCTCCCATCTGCCTCGCCACAGACACTGGAACTCTGTCGATCACTCCACCGTCAATATACAGCCTGCCGTTAATCTTTTCGGGAACAAAGATCCCCGGAATCGCAATGCTGGCTCGAACGGCCTCACATGCCGGTCCTTCCGTAAAGATCTTTTTCTTTCCTGCGGCTAAATCAGTAGCTACGATTGACATTGGAACGGAGAACTCCTCAATCCTTTTGCCAAAAGTAAATAAACGGATATACTCCTTAATTCTACGCCCCTGAATGAATCCCATTTTAGGAACAGTAAAATCAAGGTAGTATTTCCGTTTAAAGGTGAAAGCGAGTTTATACATGTCTTCCATTCGCTGGCCGGAGGCATAAAAAGAACCTACGAGCGCTCCCATACTGCTCCCTGCTATTAAGTCAATTGGTATATTTTTCTCTTTTAGCACCTTCAGAACGCCTAAATGAGCAAATCCCCGGGCACCACCTGAGCCAAGGGCCAGCCCGATAATCGGATGTTTCATACAACATCTCTCCTCGGCAAAAACGTCATGACTTATTTTATGGATTTTGCTCATCACTTATGAGCCTTAACATAAACATTAAGTAAGAAGGCTTCACATCCATTTTACTATGGATGATTTTAGAAGTACAGAATTCAAGCCGCCGATAAAGGGGGGATTACGCTGGCCTTACTAAAAACGATCGTATTATCCATAGTTACGTTATTCATAACCATCGCCCTCATTCAAATGCCGGGTGTAGCTTTAGAAGCCAGCAAGCAGGGGCTTGAGCTTTGGTGGACGATTGTTTTTCCTTCGCTCCTCCCCTTTTTTATTATTGCTGAGCTATTGTTTGGTTTCGGCATTGTCCATGGTGTGGGAATGCTGTCTGAGCGATTAATGCGTCCACTTTTTAACGTTCCAGGGTCGGGTGGATTTGTATGGATCATGGGAATGGCAAGCGGCTATCCCGCCGGTGCAAAATGGACGAGAGAACTCCGGCTTTCTGGACAAGTTTCCCGGGTGGAAGCCGAAAGACTGGTCTCTTTTACAAATGCGTCTAGTCCTTTATTTATTTTGAGTGCTGTTGCGGTAGGCTTTTTCGGGGATCCTTCATTAGGTATTTTGTTTGCCGCAGGCCATTATGGCGGAAGCATCTTGGTCGGCATAGCCATGAGGTTTTATGGGTATAAGGATAACCAGACGAGATCTGTTTCCCGTTCATTCTCCATTAAACAGGCTGTCCTCGAAGTACATAAAGCCAGGCTTCAGGATGGAAGACCTTTAGGCCATCTACTCGGAGAAGCCGTTACAAAATCTGTACAAACCCTGCTCTTAATCGGCGGATTTATCATGCTTTTTTCCGTACTGACTCAATTGATAAGAGAAGGCGTAACGTTCCACTATTTATCCTTTTTCTTAAAAGTATTAAATATAGATGAACAGCTGCACATGGCGATTATTTCCGGGATATTTGAGCTTACTACAGGGATTGGGGCCGTAACTTCCACCACCGCACCGTTACTGACACAAATTTTGCTGGTGAGTTTTATGCTCGGTTTTCACGGCTTCTCGATTCAAGCGCAGATCGCAAGTATTTTATCCGATACGGATATCAGGTTTATGCCTTACTTATGGGCCCGTCTTCTCCATGGGGTGACCGCCTGTCTATTGGTTACAATTCTTTATTATACGACGGACGCGGCAGCAGGACATTCCCTTGCTGTCTCGTATCAGCCGGAGTATTATAAACAGACCTATATGGATTTTATGACAAGTTTCGGTCCCCTTGTAACCATAATCAGTATTTTTACAGCTGTTCTATTTTTATGGAGAAAAAGAAAGCAGTCTTATTAATAAGACTGCTTTTTATCGGTTGTATTTCTTTTTTAAGCCTTCCTCGACTGAAGGTGGGACTAAATCTGAAATGTTAGCTTGATATTTTGCCACTTCTTTTACGATACTTGAGCTGAGGAAGGAATACTGATTGTTCGTCATGACAAAAAACGTTTCTATCTGTTCATTTAACTTCCGGTTCATCGAGGTAATCTGCATTTCATATTCAAAATCACTAACCGCCCGCAAGCCACGGATGATCGCCTGGGCTCCCTTCTGCTCGGCATATTCCATTAACAGCCCGTCACAGGCGTCTACGGATACGTTTTTAAGATCTTGGGTTACACCTTCTAGAAGGGCAACTCGTTCATTAACATCAAACAATGGTGACTTACTCTGATTATTAAAAACAGCTACCGTCACATGGTCAAATACTTTGGCTCCTCTTCGAATAATATCTAAATGTCCATAAGTAACTGGATCAAAACTGCCTGGACATATAGCTAATTTAGTCATTGTACGTACTCCTTTTATTGAAATATGGACACTCCAATATTACTTCCATATTTCTCTGATTTTATTAATTGCAGACGGCGTACTTCCTCAGGAACTTCTTCAGAAGCATCATGTTCACAAACGATCGTGCCGCCTTCTTCCAGCAGCTGATGGTCAAGGATTTGTTCCATTAATTCTTCGTAGGAAAATTTTTTATAGGGCGGATCCAGAAATATGTAGTGAAACGTTAATCCTCGTTTACCCGCGGCTTTTATTGCCCTTAAGGCATCCGTACGAAAAACTTCCGCCCGCTCTTCAAGCCTAAGCGTTCTTAAATTTTCATTAATGACTTGAATCGCTTTTGGCTGCTGATCGACAAACACGCAGGTATCGACTCCACGGCTGAGTGCCTCAATGCCAAGACCGCCGCTTCCGGCAAACAAATCAAGCGCCGCTCCGCCTTCAAAAAACGGCCCGATCATATGAAAGACGGATTCCTTTACTTTATCGGTCGTCGGTCTTGTCTTATGGTTGGGGACGGGTTTAAGCGCCCGGCCTTTGTGCTCACCAGCAATTACTCTCATAAGGGAGTCCCCCCTCTCTTTTATTCACAATTATCCTACCATAAATCAACCTTAGGGGAAACTTTTCAAATTAACCCGTATAAATATTTTCCATTTGGTCATAATGTAGTATAGAAGCAGGACATTTGCTTCTGGAAACGGTGAAGACTTATCTCCCCATAAGTTCTTCGACCGGTTTCTCCTCTCCCTTTACTTTTTGCTTATCGTCATTTAAGCAAAAAGAAGGGCTGTCCCTAAATAGGACAGCCCTATTTTTTTGTAGTCTTGGACTTTTTAAGTAATTAGTGAGACTCCTGCTTAGAAAACGATGATTCATCCTCCTCAAAGTAGTCACGAGCGAGGAGGTTCTGAAAAAAGAGGAAGTGCGATAAACTTCGGCACATCAGAACCACTTACGGCCCACATTTAGCGGGCACAGAAAGGGAATAAATTCCCTTTTATCAGCAGAAAAAAATCTTAGTTTACCATAATATAGTTATGTGTATATTTGTTTAGTAAGTTTTTGTTAAATTGTTTTCAATTCATATCATTAGTGCTAAAGTTAAAAACAGACGAATGAAACGGAGGCACTGCAGATGAGACAAAAATTTATTGAACTCGGTGAAGGATACACAGACATATATGAGCTAGTGGAATTAGGCAGACAGATGCCTGAAAGGATCGAGCAGGCCCTGGCGTTTTACTGCGAAAAAAATGGGCAGCCTTCCGCATCTCTGGCATTCATCATGAAGCCGACTTCCGAGCAGAAATTCCAGCCGATTTACATTTGCCGTGAAGGCATCCCTAACCCTCACGAGAAGCAGAATAAGCGCTTTACCATGTTTAAAGAAACGGCAGAAGAAGCCGGAAAATCAGTTGTTGAATTTACCGTTAAACCTTCTTCCACTTTTCCGGAAACCGAACTATATTTCAATTATTTAATAGGCATTTTAAGAACAAATAAAATACTGAGGCCGTTAAGCTAAAAAAAAGGAGTCTGTTTGCACAGACTCCTTTTTTTATATTCCCATTTTATAATCATACTGCTTTGCCTTATCTGGTTTTGCATTTTCATATTCTGTCCGGATCTCAGGCTTATGTGAAGGGAGCACACGAGAAACAAAAGGAAGACGCTCAAGCTTATCCATTTTAAACTCTACTTCATCCTGGTCTACATACAGCAAGGCATACTTTTGCTTTTTGGAAGCGTGGATTAAATGTCCATGCTTTTTAATTTGCCGGATATTTTTCATATGCTGAAAATAAACAATAAGACCTTGACGTTTAGTTCTCATAATATTCCCTACTTTTATAGATGTTTACCGACATTCTACCAAACTGCTCCATAAACAGCAAACATTTTCTTATTCATACGCCCCGTTTAATCTTCACTTTTAATTTTAAATCAAAAGTAATAAAATCTGTTTTCTGAGAACGCAAGCCTGCTCACTTATCCTGCCTGCCCATCTTAAATCAGCCAAAAGAAAAAGCCCTCTCATTTATCTATTAAAAAAGAGGGCTTGTACTTTAGGATGCGCATCCGCAGCCTCCGCCGCTGCCACACCCGCAGCCGGAATCAAATACCATTCCGTTTCGAGGAACCTTAATCTGCTCGCTGACACTAAAGGCTACACTCTGGCTGACTTCATCGAGAAGCCGCTGGATTTCACGTTCGGCTTTCTTAAACTGCACGACTTTTTCATGCATGTCCATTTCCCGCTTTACGGTGCGTACTTTTTTCATTATATTATTATAATCAGGATGATAACGCCCAAACCTTTGAACATCTTCATACTGATCTTTTATATTCATAAAGTTACGTATTAACGATTGAGCTTCTTTATCTGATTCCAATTCATTTTTCATTTTTTTGTAATGATCCATGACCTCAGAATCCATAATCATCTGCCCTAAGGCTTCTGATCGATCTAACAAATCGACAATCTCCATTGTTGCCAACATGGTACGTTCACCTCCACCTCCATCATACCAAATGAACGGACAGAATGAAAATTCCTGCTTCATCCTGTCCGAAGGTTATGGTCTCTTAACGCAATCCTAATAGTAAGGATAATTCATGGGGTGGCTTCTGTCGTAGTTTTGTTTTTGATTTTGCCTTTGCATATTCGTAATCAGCTGCTGAATCTGATCGATGGCACCGTTTAATTCGTCTATGTGTTTAGAGACATCTTCCCAGTTGATTTCTTTCATTAACTCCCCAAACTGCTTCATCCATTCTTTTTTAGAAAGCGATGATCCTTCCTCTTTTTGCAAACTGCGGCTCTCTTCAGCTTCCCCTGTTTCCCAAAACGAATCATCTTCCCCAAGAATCATCCATTGCTCGTAATACTTTTGCATGAGAGTATGGTCTTTTCTGATTTGTTCCTTTACCTTTGGATTCTGATCCACAAACTGCTTGAACTTCTGAACACTTGGATGCAATATGTGCTCGCTCATAACTGACACCTCGCTATGGATTCTACACTATAGCCTATGCACTATTAAGAGCAATGTTCATATGTAAAAAGGCGCCCTGATAGCGGGCACCTTTTAAAATTAATGAAGCTCTGGGCGTTCTGAGATTTCGTGTAATGCAACTCCAGCTGCCTGATCTGACTTTTCATCTAAAGAAAGGTCGCCAAGGGAAACAATCCCGGCCAGCTTTCCATTCTCAATGACAGGCAGACGGCGAACCTGATGCTGAGCCATAATCTGGCTGGCTTCTTCTAAAGTTGTATCTGGAGTCACCTGAAATACATGATCACTCATGACCTGTTGAACAGTGGTAGAATCTGGACTGCTGTTCGCATAACCTCTGATTACTAAATCACGGTCAGTTACCATTCCCTGCAGCTGGCCATTCTCATCACAAATCGGAATAGCTCCTACATTTTGCTGCTTCATTAAAGAAGCGGCTTCATATAAAGTACTGCTCGTTTGGCACACAGAAACATCAGTTGTCATAACGTCTCTTACTTTTTTCATTTTTTATCCTCCTTATAGTTCAAAGATCAATTGTTAGTGTCCCCTACTTCTTTAATTTAAACCATGCATCGAGATGTTATTTATAGTATAATGAAGTCACGATTGAGAGCTTTTTGAAGAAGCTGCCAATCCTTTGCCAGCCGTATTTACTTACTACTTTGGAACAAAGCTACATAATTTTTGTGAGGTGGAAGAAATGAAATTAGAAGGCACAGGAATTGAACAGGTCATCGTAGACTTAAAACCGTTGACTCATATTATGGAAAGTAACGGATTTATCCTCGGAGGATCCTGGGACTACGAACGAGTAACGTATGATTACAAAATTGATTCACCGGAGAAAAACATCACGTATTACATCCGTATTCAAGGGTATGCTCTCGAAGGAGACGTAGACAGAGGGAATGCTGTCGTCCAGCTGCTTCCTCCACTACTTGGAAAACACTATTACCCGCACGGTGTAGAATACGGGGAACAGGAAGAGTTCAGTTCCGGCTTGATTGAAAGAGCTACAAACGCTGTCAAAAAGGTAAAGGAAGCCGTTGCTCAATATCAAAAGTCATAAAATAACGACTTAATAAAGGGTCGCACACCCCGCGGGTGGAGCGACTTTTTTTAGAACAGTCTTCTTAAATGAAGGAGGAGCTTGAAGAAATTGTTTAAGTATTTGAGCAAACGTCAATGGGCTATATTAATAGGTGGTATTCTTTTAATTATAGCAGGATACTACATTCTGCCTGTCTCTATTCCGTTAGTCGTTGCTTTTGTGACGGCCTTGTTTTTAAACCCGGCGATACGATGGATGCAATTTAGGTTTCGGCTGAATCGTAAAATGGCCGTCATCATCGTTTTTTTATTGTTTCTTGTCATGATTGGGCTTCTCGGGGCATATGCAGTAACGCGGGCAGTCACTCAGCTGATTGAGCTGGCAGATAACGCACCAATGTATATCAACCAGATTAACAATGTGTTGGTTAACTGGCAGGATCATATGAAATCCTTCACACAGAATATGCCAAGAGAATTTGTGGACAGAGTCACTTATGAACTGCAGAATACACTTGATACAACGACACAGACGCTGTCCGAGAGACTGCAGTTAAGCAATATTGCAGCATTTGCGGCTAAAATCCCAGAATACTTAGTGAGCTTTCTCGTCTACTTGATTGCATTATTCTTATTTATGCTTGAAATGCCAAGACTTAAAGATAAAATGCATCAAAACTTTACAGAATCGACTTCTGAAAAAGTAAAATTTATGAATGCACGTTTATCATATGTTGTTTTCGGATTTCTTAAAGCTCAATTTCTAGTGAGCATCATCATTTTTATCGTATCCCTGATCGGGTTGTTGTGGATTGCTCCTGAAGTGGCGATTGTTATGTCACTCATCATATGGGCAATTGATTTCATTCCAATTATTGGATCGATCGTCATCCTTGGACCTTGGGCAGTATACACGTTTATAGCCGGTGAATTGACTATGGGGGTACAGTTGTCCATTTTAGCTATTATATTACTAGCTATTCGACGAACGGTTGAGCCAAAAGTTATGGGAAGGCATATCGGGCTGTCTCCTCTGGCTACACTAATTGCCATGTATATAGGGCTGCAGCTTATTGGGCTGATGGGCTTTATTCTTGGACCATTGCTTGTGATTGCTTTTAATTCTGCAAAAGAAGCAGGCATTATTCGCTGGAACCTTAAACTATAAACAAAAACCTCACTGCCTTAGCAGTGAGGTTTTTGTTTATAGTTCTTTTTTGTGCTTTGTTGTACTGCTTTTATTTTCCTGCTTTAGCTTTTGAAACGTAAACATGTCACGATCGATTTCTGTTTGATGAAACCCATTATTGATCAAGACTTTCTGGGACTGAATATTATCTTTGTCACACTGGGCCTCTACCCTTTTGACAACAGGATTATGAAAAGCCCACGTACAAAGGGCCTGGACAGCTTCCGTGGCAAACCCTTTATTACGCTGGTTCTCGGCGACATGATAACCTATTTCAATTCTTCCTTCCTCATCGGGTCTTCCTTTAAAGCCTATATCTCCGATAATCTGCCCCGCTTCCTCCTCTATCATAATCCAAGGGCCAAATCCCAGCTGGCTCTCATTTTCTTCTAACGCCTCTACGTAAAAGGGAAGCATTGCTTTTAACCCATCGTGGGGCCACTGGCGGTTCCACGGAAGCTGATATTTGTAGTAAAACGCCAGCGGGTTTTTCATAATCATTTGAGCTAAATCCAAGGTGATCGGTAAATATTTTATTCGTGCGGATGAGAAGTCCATCAGCGTACTCCCTTTCTGCTATGTAAATGATAAGATATACTGAACTATACCTGTTTCCTTCAGGCATTAAACACTTTATAAAAAAACAGCCAGTTTAAACTGGCTGTTCCTTTTATTAGTATCCAAATATGGCTCGTAACATACTCGTTGTTGTGCCGCCGTCATATAAAACATAAAGCAGAAGGTAAACAACTACACCCGTTATGGCCGTACAGAACCAGATAACACTTGTTACAGGACCAATTTTACGGTGCTTCGGAATTTTTCTTTTAAATGCCAGGTTTAACGTTACCAGGCCGAAGACAGCCCCAACAGTCGCTAAAATAATATGGAATATCAAGAAGATCGTATAATATATTTTAATATCATCCGGACCGCCAAAACTGGTATTTCCTACAATCACCGTGCGGCTTACGTAAATTATAAAAAAGGTTAGAGCACTTACAGCACCAGCAATCATAGTCATTCGATGAGCCTGTCTCTTATCTTTAGCGATCAGCACCCAGCCGATTGCTACAAGAATAGCACTCAGTACAATGAAGATGGTACTTAATGTCGGTAATAACGGCATTTTCTTTCTCCTCTTTCAAAGATTCCCCGTTCAGAAAAAGGAGTCAAACTGGAAGACCCTTTATTCAGAACTACTCGGTTTGCATATTTGCAGGGAGGGGGTCGATTGTATCTCTTTCACGATTAAACCAACTGAAAAAGATACGGGCAATTAATACTCCAAAGATAATCTCCTGAGCAATCTTCATAATGATGCCACCAAGCTGCTGATCTTCTACAAGCGGCATAGGAGTAAAATACTCAGGACCGCTTAACGCTCCTGAAATTCCCGCTAAAACATCAGAAGGTACGCACAGACTCATAGCCTGCATCCAGGCCCCTGATTCTGTGTAAGTTGAATATAATGGGACTTCCGCAAAGATGATCAAACCACACGCTGGGGTAATTAAAACCCCATTGGCGAAAATAAATCCAATCTTAAGGATCGGGCTTAATCTGTTGAACTCTTTTATTGGACTGAATACGGACCACCACATAATAAACGCAGACATTAATATAAACGTCGTAATAACCGCATGGGCGATCTCATTCGATTTAGCGTAATCGAATACGACCGGCATATGATATAAAGAAAACAAACCATTGAATAAAATCAGTGAGATAAGGGGTTTTGTTAAAAGTCTCAGTATCGGATTAAGTATAGAGGTATAAAAGACTTTTTCCCATATCCATACTGGAATCCCTTTAATCACGAGTATTGGAAACAATAGAAAATATAAGGCCATCTGCGTCATGTGCGCTGTAAACATAATATGTGACAATAGATCAACGGGAGATCCTTTTAAAACATAAAGCAGCAGCATGCCCGAATAAAAACTGACCTGCTGTCCTGTGGTAGGACGAGCTTCTCCTTTTTTACGCTTCGGACCGGTTATATAAAAATAAATGGCACTTAATAAAAGAACAAACAATAAATAATAAGGACTCCATAAGGCGCGGAACCCGAATATTTGAAGTTCTAACCACATCGGCAGTTCACCTCATTTTTTTGTGAATACTCCTCTATTTTAACGAAATTCAGCTAAAAAGACGAGCCTTGCTGGTAAGATTTTTAATTGTTCATAATTTGGACATATCCAACAAAAAAAGACCGGAAGACCCGGTCTTTTTTCTACCACCATATAAGGGCAACGAACGTAATGATTGTTAAGACACCTACGCTGATTCCGCCATAAATCATTAAGGCTACCATATTGTGGCCTTTGTTTTTCATGTGCATGAAATAGTAGAACTGGAAAAGTACTTGTACGATGGCAAGTAAGATTAGCGTTGGACCTAGAAATACAGATCCAATATCCAGAATAACCATTCCAAAAGCAATGAGTGTGAAGATAATCATAAAGATGAAGCTGATAACCTGCTGCTTCATTTCTTCTTTATGCTGTTTCCTCTCGAATTCTACCTGCTGAGATGTTTCTGTATGATTTGCCATAACTTAGCCCACCACTCCCATCAAGTAAACCACTGTAAAGATAAATACCCAAACAACGTCGATGAAGTGCCAGTAAAGACTAGCAATATAAAACTTAGGAGCGTTATACAAGTTCAAGCCGCGTTTGGAATTACGGATCATCAGGGATACAATCCAGCATAATCCAAAAAGTACGTGTCCTCCGTGGAATCCTACAAGTGTATAGAATGCAGATCCAAAAGCAGAAGAACGGAAGGTAAATTCGTACTCATGAATATAATGTACAAATTCATAAATTTCAAAACCAAGGAAACCAAGACCTAATGCCACAGTGATCCCTAACCATAGCTGCATTTTCTTAAAGTCATTATTTTTCATATGGTACATCGCATATACGCTCGTTAACGAGCTGGTCAGAAGGAGCATTGTCATAATAAACACAAGCTCCAGACCGAATAAGTGTTCAGGAGTATTTTCTCCTACCGTCGAACGATTTAATGCTAAATACGTACCAAATAAACAAGCAAACAATACAGTTTCTCCGCCTAGGAAGAACCAAAAGCCTACAAACTTATTTTTTCCTTCGAGGGTGGCTTTTTCCGGATCACGCGGCATTTGTTTAGGATTTAAAACATCATCATGACTCATTATAGGCCAGCCCCCTTCTGTATGTCTTTTTCAATATCTTCTTTGTGGATATGGTGTCCAAGATCGTCTTTAAGTGAACGGGTCAGCATAGAGCCTAATGTAATACCCATTCCAAGGAAGACAAGAACCAGCCAGAACTTATTATCCGTTTGATAAATGAACCCGAATCCGGCGATAAACAATCCTAAAGACATCATAAATGGAAGCAATGAAGCGTTTGGCATATGAATGTCACCGACAGGTTCAGCAGGTGTCATGCCATTTTTGCCTTCACTCTGCTCTACGAATAACGGATCTAGTCCGCGGACAAGCGGCGTTTGAGTAAAGTTGTAGTGCGGAGGCGGTGAAGGAATTGCCCACTCCAGGGTACGTCCGCCCCAAGGATCGCCGCTGACTTTTTCTCCTTTCATTTGCGTGTAAAAGATGTTGATAAGGAAAATAACCGCACCGATAGCCATTAAGAAGGCACCAATTGTACTGATTAAGTTGCCCGTATCTAATCCCATACCTTCCTTAAAGATCCAGTAACGACGAGGCATCCCCATTAAGCCTAAGAAGTGCTGGATAAAGAAAGTTAAATGGAATCCTACGAAAAATGGCCAGAAGGAAAGCTTTCCAAGTTTCTCATTAAGAATCGTACCAAACATTTTCGGCCACCAGTAATGAAGGGCTGCGAAGACACCGAATACAACTCCTCCAACGATGACATAGTGGAAGTGGCCGACTACGAAATACGTATCATGATACTGATAGTCAGCAGCAGCGGCAGCAAGCATTACACCTGTCATTCCACCAATAGTAAAGGTTGGAATAAATGAAACGGTCCAAAGCATAGCCGTAGTCATTCGAACGCTCCCGCCCCACATCGTAAACATCCAGTTGAAAATCTTAATACCTGTAGGCACCGCAATTGCCATTGTCGCTACAGCGAAAATGGAGTTTGCAATTGGTCCAAGACCTACAGTGAACATATGGTGAGCCCAAACCATAAACCCTAAAAATCCGATAAGGACTGTGGCGAACACCATCGCTGAATATCCAAATAGACGTTTCTTAGAAAACGTAGAGATGATATCACTAAATGCCCCGAACAACGGCAGAATAAGAATGTATACTTCTGGGTGTCCAAAGATCCAGAATAGGTGTTCCCATATGATAGCGTTACCACCGGCGTTCGTATCAAAGAATAAAGAACCGAACATACGGTCAAACATCATTAGGAAAAGACCCACTGTTAATGCTGGAAAAGCGAAAAGAATTAATGTACTTGTAACAAACGTTGCCCAAGTAAACAGCGGCATACGCATATAAGTCATACCAGGTGCACGCATATTAACTATAGTTACTAAAAAGTTGATACCCCCGATTAACGTACCAGCCCCGGATATCTGAAGACCCATTACATAATAGTCTACTCCGTGACCTGGAGAAATCGTGGATAGTGGAGCATAGTTTGTCCAGCCCGCATCGGGAGCTCCTCCTGTAAACCAGGAAACGTTTAGCATTAACCCACCAAATAGAAACAGCCAGAATCCAAGTGAGTTTAAAAATGGAAAAGCAACGTCCCGTGCCCCTATTTGTAATGGCACGACCGCGTTCATTAACGCAAATATGAATGGCATGGCCGCTAAGAAAATCATAGTCGTACCGTGCATTGTTATCATTTCATTATACAAACCAGCTGAGATGAAGTTATTATCAGGTTTCATCAGCTGAATACGTATTATCATCGCTTCTAGCCCGCCAATTAGGAAAAAAATCCCGCCAGCAACCAAGTAAAGATGAGCGATCTTTTTGTGGTCAACTGTTGTTAAATAATCCCAAATCGCAGCGCCGAGCCCACGTTTTTGTGCTACTGCAGTACTCACGCTTTTACCTCCCTTTTAAAGCCTCTTATAGAATTTATTCTTCTTCTTGTGGTTGTTCGCTGACTGATTCAGAACCAATATCAGAATGATCCAGCTCTAAGAGATAGTCAGCAATTTTACTTGCTTCTTCTTCTGAAACTAAGTTGGCAGGCATTTGGTTGCCTGGTTTAATTTCTTCAGGATTAACAATCCAATTGACCAGATTCTCTTTAGAAGGTTCGAGAATTCCAGCAATTTTTGAACGGTTCGCAAAGTTAGTCAAGTTTGGCCCCTGACCAGCAGCCCCGTCTCCAATAGCATGGCAGCCCATACAGCTATTCTCAAAAAGGTCCTGACCTTCCTGAGCGCTCGCTGTCTGCGGCTCAGCCTCTGGATCTACGTTTTGCATATCTTCTTTCCATTGCTCGTACTCTTCAGGACTGACAGCGATTACGCGAAAATCCATTAAGGAGTGGGACTCACCGCAAAGCTCAGTACATTGTCCCCAGTAAACGCCTTCTTCATAAGCCTCTAAAGACATCGTATTATCATTATCCCCTGGGTTTGTGTCCATTTTACCCGCAATAGATGGTACCCAGAATGAGTGAATAACATCACTCGATTTCATATCTAAGTATACTTTTTCTCCAACAGGTATATATAAGTCTTGACTAGTGGAGATTTCATCATTTGGATAACCAAAGTGCCACCAGAACTGATTGGCTGTAACTTCAATTGTTGTTACACCTTCATCATCTTTCGTAGATTCGTCAGCTAAATCAAATGTTGCCTGCACTGTTGGAACTGCTAAAACTAAAAGCAAAACAATCGGAATAACTGTCCAGATAACTTCAAGTGCTTTGTTACCTTCTGTCTGTTTAGGAATAAAATCTTCCTGTCCTTTTTTCTGACGATATTTAATGAGTACAAACGTATAAATCGCCATAACGATAACAAATACAAATAACATTATCGCAATACTGATCATCATAAGATCAAATAATAACTCCGAACCATACCCCTTAGGCTTAAGTGCACTTAGGTTCTCAACCCCACACCCTGATAATACAAGGGCAAGTGCTCCAAACAAAAAGAGTGAGCGGAATTTTCCCATCCAACCTCTCATTTGAGTGATACCTCTCTTTCTCTTTTAAAATGATATCTTTATATAATTTGGAACTAGCTCATAGGAATATGAGCTAGTTTCATTAATAAGGAAATGGCAGCGTAACTAATACCATTGTTAAAAATAGGATGGTCAGATAGTTTAAAGAATAAACAAACATCCATGTCGCCCACTTCTCATCATTCTTCATAAAGAACCCTGCAATTCCCAGTACAAGCCAGCCAGCTGAAAGGGCAATTGCAATCGTCAGGAATATACTTCCCAATGATGCCAGATATATAGGCAATGGTAATAGGCAGGCTACATAGACAACAATCTGCCGCTTCGTCATTTCAAAACCATGAACGACAGGAAGCATAGGAATACCCGCTGCTTTATAGTCATCCCTCTTTTTCATAGCAAGTGCTAAAAAGTGAGGGGTTTGCCATATAAACATAATCAAAAATAAAATTAACGCTTCTAACTGGAGTCCTGGGTCAATAGCAGCCCAGCCAATTAATGGGGGCACGGCACCTGAAAAGCTGCCCACTACTGTATTTATGGTATATTTTCGCTTTGTCCACATCGTGTACAGCACGACATAAACAAACCAGCCAAACGCCCCGATAAGAGCTGCTGTTAACGTTGTAAAGGCCAGGATAATTAAACCAGTAACTGTTACTCCAATCCCCATCCACTTGATGACATTAATGGGAATGGATCCTGTCACGGTTGGACGCTTTACTGTTCTCTCCATCAGCTGGTCAATATCCCGGTCATACCAGTTATTTAGAATGCAGCCGCCTGCAATGACCAAAGCGGTCCCAATCATAGTCAGTAAGAAGGTTACCCACTGATCAATAAAGCTGGCCCCTGTAAAATAAACAGCCAGCCAAAAGCCGGTAAAAGTAGTAATGAGATTCGAATTTATAATGCCTACTTTAATAAGACTTTTAATATCAGCTAGTAGCGAGGTATCACGGACAGTTGAGTTCATTACTTGTGTAGCTGCAGAATCAACTGTTCTAGGATTATCCATCATTTTTTCCCCCCTTCTCCTACTTCACAAGCTTACCTTATACTGCCAGAAAGTAGTCATAGCTTCCCGTTTGTTTAAAAGCACAAGAAACATCAAAATAATTGTATCATGGAATCACAGTTCTATCTATTTCTACATGTTAATTTTATTTTTTTGTGACAACTTTGTGAAAATGTTTTCTTAACTTGTAGAAGAATAGAATATTTTCCATAAAAAACTCATACCTTTATATTTCTAGCAAAATAAAGGGAACAATGCAAGGCTTTTATAAAGGGCGGGAAAAGTTTTTGACATGATTAATTTTAAACTCGCTGGGTTTATGGCCACAGATGAAAACCTGGCTAAATGAGCCAGGTTTTCTTTATTCAAATTCAATCAATAAGTCTCCGACGTGAATCGCTTCGTTGCTTTGAATGTAAATATTCTTAATGACTCCGTCAAACGGTGCCTGGACGGTTGTTTCCATTTTCATCGCTTCTGTGATCATTAAGTGATCACCTTTCTTAACTTTTTCGCCTTTTTCCGCGATAACTTTAAGTACCGTTCCAGGCATGCTGGCTCCGATATGCTTCTCATTTGATTTATCGGCTTTTGGGCGTTCCTCAACTGTTGAAGTAACATTATTATCTTTAATGACGACTTCCCTAGGCTGTCCATTAAGCTCGAAATAAACCGTGCGGGTTCCGTCTATTTGAGCTTCACCTATCGAAACCAGCTTCACAATCAGTGTTTTCCCCTGCTCGATCTCAACCTCGATTTCTTCACCTAACCGCATTCCGTATAAGAAGGTCGGGGTATCAAGAGCAGACATATCGCCATATTGCTGAAGGAATCTTTGATAATCCATATATACCTTAGGATATAACGCATGGCTAATTACATCAAAACTTGTAACTTGACGGCCCAGTTTATGGAAAAGTGTTTCCTGGACATCTTTGAAATCCACCGGCTCAAGCAATACTCCTGGACGTACCTGAATGGGTTCACGGCCTTTTAAAATGATTCTCTGAAGTTCAGCAGGAAAACCGCCATATGGCTGGCCAAGATAGCCCTGGAACAGTTCTACTACGCTGTCAGGGAATGCCAGTGACTCGCCTCGTTCAAAAACCTCATCCTCTGTCAAATCATTCTGCACCATAAACAGTGCCATATCTCCGACGACTTTTGAAGATGGAGTAACTTTGACAATGTCCCCAAACATATCATTCACCCGGCGGTACATATGCTTAACTTCATCCCAGCGGTCTCCTAAACCAACAGCGCGTGCCTGCTGCTGCAGGTTGCTGTACTGTCCGCCCGGCATTTCGTGATGATAAACCTCAGTGTGGGGAGCCATCATGCCGCTTTCAAAATCACTGTAGTATTTCCGAGTATCTTCCCAGTAATGACCGAGCTCTTCATAAGCTTTAATATCCACATTCGGCTTTCTCTCGCTGCCTTGAAGGGCATGGTATAAGCTGCTGGCGCTGGGCTGAGAAGTCAACCCGGCCATCGTGCCTGCCGCTACGTCAACAACATCGACACCTGCTTCAATCGCTCTTGCATAGGTGAATATTCCATTTCCGCTCGTATCATGTGTATGGAGGTGAATCGGAATATCAATGGTTTCCTTTAAGGTCGAAATCAGCTGATACGCAGCTTCCGGTTTTAGTAAACCGGCCATATCTTTAATGCCCAAAATGTGAGCGCCCGCCTTCTGCAGTTCTTTCGCTGCGTTTTGATAATATTTAAGGTCATATTTTGGACGGGAGCTGTCTAAAATGTCTCCTGTATAACAGACGGAGGCTTCAGCAACTTTGTTATTTTCCCTTACAGAATCAATCGCCAGCTTCATGCCCTCTAGCCAGTTGAGGCTGTCGAAGATCCTAAAGACATCTATGCCTGCATTTGAGCTTTTCTCTACGAATTCTTTAATTAAATTATCCGGATAATTTTTATACCCAACCGCATTCGATGCTCTCAGCAGCATTTGGAATAAAACATTCGGCGCTTTATCCCTAAGCTTCAGAAGCCGCTCCCACGGATCTTCATTCAGAAATCGATAAGACACATCAAATGTTGCTCCGCCCCACATTTCTAATGAGAAAAGATTAGGAAGCAGGCGGACTGTTGGCTCAGTGATCGTCTCCAGATCCTTCGTTCTGATTCTTGTGGCCAGCAGAGATTGGTGAGCATCTCTAAACGTCGTATCGGTTAAAAGTACTTCCTTCTGATCCTTCAGCCAGGCAGCAAGACCTTCAGGCCCGCGTTCATCAAGGATTTGTTTTGTCCCTTCAGGGAACGGCTCGGAATGTTTTATTTTAGGAATACGCTGCTCATCAAAAGCCGGCTTTTTCCTCGGTCCCTCTCCATCTAAACCATTGATGGTGCGGTCAGCAATATAAGAGAGCATTTTCGTTCCCCGGTCTTTTCGTTTCGGAAATACGAAAAGCTCCGGAGAACTGTCAATAAACGTTGTATCGTATTCACCATTCAAAAATTGTTTATGCTGGATAACATTTTCTAAGAAAGGAATATTGGTTTTAATTCCGCGGATACGGAACTCTTTAAGGTTTCTCACCATCTTCTTAGCGGCCTGGTCAAAACTTAAAGCCCATGTAGATACTTTAACAAGCAGGGAGTCATAATACGGAGAAATTATAGAACCCTGAAAACCGTTGCCGGCATCCAAACGAACCCCAAAACCGCCGCCAGAACGATAGGCCATAATTTTCCCGGTATCTGGCATGAAGTTATTTAATGGATCTTCCGTCGTTACTCGTGATTGAATAGCGTATCCATGGGTGAAGATATCGTTCTGATGAGGAATGGACAACGGCGCCTCATGCAAATTGTAGCCTTCGGCAATCATAATCTGTGACTGAACGATATCTACTCCGGTAATCATTTCTGTGATGGTGTGTTCCACCTGGACGCGCGGGTTTACTTCAATAAAGAAGTATTCATCGCCTGTTACGAGAAATTCAACGGTACCGGCATTTATGTAAGAGATATTCTCCATAAGCTGTACCGCAGCCCGACAGATACTCTCCCGTAATTCATCTGTTAACGATACACTCGGTGCGATCTCGACGACTTTCTGATGACGACGCTGGACCGAGCAGTCTCTTTCATATAGGTGCACGATGTTACCATGAGCATCTCCTAAAATTTGAACTTCAATATGTTTTGGTTTCTCAATCAATTTCTCAACGTATACATCATCACTGCCAAATGCAGCTTTCGCTTCAGATCGGGCGCGGTCATAGCTGTCTTCGAGCGTCTCTTCACTGCGGACGACCCTCATGCCTCGTCCCCCGCCGCCCATAGCAGCCTTGATCATAAGTGGATAACCGTGGTCTCTTCCAAATGAACGGATTTCTTCTATTCCGCTTACCGGACCGTCACTTCCCGGAATTACCGGAATATTCGCAGCGATCGCCTGTTCTCTTGCTTTGACTTTATCACCAAACATGTTCAAGTGTTCACTATGAGGCCCGATAAAAATAATGCCTTCTTCTTCACAGCGCCTTGCAAACTGAATGTTTTCCGATAGAAATCCATAGCCGGGGTGAATAGCATCTACTCCCACGCTTTTAGCAATTTCAATGATGCCTTCAATATCTAAATAGGCGTCGATCGGTTTTTTTCCTTTCCCTACTAAATAAGCTTCATCGGCTTTATAACGGTGGTAGGAACCTGTATCTTCTTGGGAATACACCGCGACTGTACGAATATTTAATTCAGTACAGGCTCTAAAAACCCGAATTGCGATTTCTCCGCGGTTAGCTACAAGAACTTTATTAATCTTTTTTAACTTCTCCATGATCTCACTCCTTGGTTGTTAGTGCGATGTACAGGTTGTCTTAAAGGTTCATAGGTTTCTTGTCTCTCTGCTTCTTTCACTTTTACGGTCCGGGCTACATTGTTTAAGATTCCTAATGCCAGCATCATAATAAGCATTGAAGATCCGCCATAGCTTACAAGCGGCAGAGTTACCCCGGTAATTGGCAGAAGTCCGCTCATGGCACCCAAGTTAATAAAGGACTGAACGGCAAACATAGCGGAAATTCCGATGGCTAATAACGCACCAAAGGGATCCCGGCACTTCCACGAAATGAACAGCCCTCTTAAAACGATGAGTGATAAAAGCCCGATTGTCACAGCAACCCCTAAAAACCCGAGCTCCTCAGCAATAACTGCCATAATAAAATCTGTATGAGGTTCTGGGAGGTAGCCAAGCTTCTGAACACCCTGCCCCAGTCCTTCTCCAAGCAGCCCTCCAGTTCCAATAGCTACATAAGACTGCACGAGCTGATACCCATCTCCATCAGGAGTCGCAAAAGGTTGAAATGCCCCCGTAAAGCGGGAAATTCTTTCATCAGTGGCCAACTGGGTGCCCGCTAAAACGATAAGTCCTATAGTAATAGAGGTAAGCACGAGGATATGCTTCCACTTAATTCCGGAACAAATAATAACAACGCTTGCGATCATTCCTAAAACAGCAGCTGAACCTACATCAGGCTGCATAACAATGAGGCCCAGCAGAAAGCCTGTAACGATAAGTGGAGGTACTACGGCTTTTGTGAAATTTTCAATATAGCTTTGTTTTTTCGCATACACAGCGGCAAGGTAGATGATTATGCCTACCTTAGCAAACTCAGCCGGCTGAAAGTTTATAAAACCGAGGTTGTACCATGATTGGGCATTATTTACAGTCTGACCAAAGAAGAATAATCCTACTAAGGATAACGTCATCAGTAAAACCAGAATCTTTGATAACCGTTTTAAATGACGATACGGAAAGAGCGAAACCAATATCATGAGTACTATGCCGGCAAATCCCCACTGCATCTGCTTGATTAGAAAAAAATTACTGTCCACTCCAAATCGTACAGGTCCATAGACTATACTCGCGCTGTACACCATAACTGTTCCAAATGCCACTAAAGCAATCGGTGCAAACAATAACGTAAAGTCATAGGTTTTTAAACGTTGTATCATATTTATTCATCCCTACTAACATAATATTTTCTTGCTTAATCTTCAAAATCCTGCTTTTTTTCACAATTTTCTATATGTAAATCCTGCTAATTTGTATAAAAAAACTCAAATCACAACAGAAAGACGTTGTAATTTGAGTTTGTCTTCTCACGAATTTTGAGCGGCTTCATGCAAGACATTCAACTGCTTCTCTAAATTATCTAAGATTAATCTGCCTTCTTCTTCACTGATTAAGTCAAGACGAACCGCAAAATGAATTTCACGGGAGAGTCCAAACATCTGTGTATCTAAAACTTCTTCGTATAAAGGACATTGAGGCATCGTCAGATTATCCATCTGAACTTTTATTAATTGTAATATTTTATCAGCATCAGCTTTTAGAAGGGCATAGGCCTTTTCACGGTGATCCACAGCCACATCAGACAACATCAAGATCCCCTCCATTTACTTTCTATCTTCTATTAATAGTACCGTTTCGAATGTAAAATTGCAACATACAATCGCACCTCTGTTAAAAAATAGAGAGATCATATCGGTTCGATAATACCTCCAATAATTTCAGACCAACGACACTATTTCCTTTATCATCAAGGGCAGGACCATAGACTGCGATCCCTCCAAAACCGTTCAAGGAGGCCATCACCCCGCCGGACACTCCGCTCTTTGCCGGAAGACCGACTTTGATGGCAAATGATCCTGAAGCATCGTACATGCCGCAGGTCACCATAAACGTTTTACAGATTCTCGCCAGGTGTTTCGGTATTATCTGCCGGCCGGAATTTAAATCTCTCCCCTCGTTGGCAAAGACCGCGCCGATTTTGGAAAGACTCTGGACATTAACGTCAATGGAGCATTGGTGGGTATACACTTTTAACGTTTCTTCTACGTCACCGGCAATGACTCCATGCTGTTTAAGATAGTAAAGAAGCGAGCGGTTCAAGAAAGCTGTCTCGTATTCAGAGTCAGCTACTCCCTCATTAACTTGGATCGTATGATCGTCCGTCAACTCATGCAGGAAGCTGAGCAGACGGCCGACTTTCTCCTCTATTGAACCTCCGCGAATCATATCAGAAACTGCCAGTGCTCCTGCATTAATCATCGGATTTAATGGTTTGGAAGGTCTGTGCTGTTCTAAGCGGTAAATGGAATGAAACGGGTCTCCGGTCGGTTCCATCCCTACTCGGTCAAATACATAATCTTCTCCATTATCAATTAAAGCCAGAGCCAGTGAAAGCACTTTTGATATACTTTGAAGGGTAAAACAGCAATCCACTTTCCCAGCCTTAACACAATCTCCGTCTAAATAATAAATTGAAGCGGCCAGCTCATTAGGGTCTCTTTTCGACAAGGCAGGAATATAATCTGCAACTCTGCCGTCTTCAGCATAGGAACTGACATTATCGAGCCAGGCCTCCAAGGTTTCTTTATCAAGTTTATCAATCATTACTCACCCTCCTAGTGAAATCGTCTTCAATTTTTGCTATGCTTTGTATCGTAAGAGTTAATTTAGAAAGGTGGCCGACACTAGTGATCGTTCAAATAACTGGGAATGTTAAATTTCCGATTACATTAGATCCAACGGTTTGGATTTTTGACGACCGAAAGCTTACATTTAATGAAATCTTTAACCCTTCTTCCGAAAACCAAGCGGAGGAAGAAGAAAATGAACTCAAAAGGCAGTCGCTCCGTTTTGACCGTGAAGTTTATCAGCAGAAAATCAATCCGCCTGTGAATAAAAGTATCAACCGCTATGAAAAAGAGCGCATTTTGAAGGAAACTTTTTTAATGCCGATTCAGCCGTTTATCCAAACAAGTGAGCCTTCAAAAGATGTAAAAGAAGTTACATTAGTTTCAAAAGATGAAGAACATACTTTAGATGCCGATCGTTTTAGTGACGCATTATTATTATTCTCCAAAAACGGAAAGCCATTATCGGAAAATGGGCCGGTTCACGTTTATTTTGAAGATCAAGGTGAAAAGCAGACGCCGATTGAAGGGGTAACTAAAATTGTTTTCAGCTGATAAGATGAGGGCCGCTTGCTAAAGCGGTCTTCTTTTATATACAGGCTTTTCGTCCGCTTAAAAAGCCGAACAGGTTCACCTTATTAAAAAACATCTTGACCAATGACCATAGCCTTTAATTAAAGAAATCGTTTAACAGCACATCCGTATAAAAAGGTTCGAACTCCACAAACTATACAAAAAAGTGAGGGTTCAACCATGAGATACCTTTTTATATTATTTGCATTCGCTGCACTTACAGCTTGTCAGCAGCAGGAACAGGAATCACTTTTACAGGAAAAAGAAGGAAGCACTCATATGCAGTACGTCTCTAATTCGGATCCTGTGAAGCGAGAAAAGAAAAACACACAGCAGATCGCCCGCCATCTTGCAAAGCTTGCTGTAGAGGTCCCAGATGTTAAAGACGCCACTGCCCTCGTCGTCGGTAATTATGCCGTCGTTGGTATTGATGTCGATAAGGACTTGGATCGTTCAGAAGTCGGGGTGATTAAGTTTTCAACAGCAGAAGCCCTTAAAGACGATCCCTACGGAAAAGAAGCAATGATCATCGCGGACGCTGACGGTGTTGAAAGAATTCGTGAATTGGGCGATAAAATGGCGGAAGGCCATCCTGTCGAAGCCATTACTAATGAATTGAGCCAAATTGTCTCCAGGTATTTACCGGAAGGTCCGATCCAGCAGACACCTTCAGATAAAGAGGAGAAAAGCGAATCGGTTCCAGAAAAAGAGCAAGATAAATTAAATAATATTCAAAAAGAGCAATCAAGCGATCAATAAAAAAACAGCTAAATCCACTAAGGATTTAGCTGTTGCTTTTTTCAATAATCTCCCTTTCCTTTTCAGTGAGATCGTTATAGTACTGGACTCCAAATTGAGAGCCTTCAGAAACCATTTTAGAGTTTTCGTGATTTTGCTCTTCAGGGTTTCCGGCTTCTTCTATTGGCAGATCATCTGTTTTTTTAAATTTACCTGGAATAGCTTTTGCTTTATCCATAACCTGCTGGCGTTTCCCTTCATCTTTTAAGAAAAAGGCAGCGGTACCTCCAGCTGCTGCACCAATGGCTGAAAATATCCAACGTTTCTTCACAATATCATCCTTCCTTCGCTTGTATATGTAAAAGTGTTCCCCCGAGTTGAAAGTTTGAAACATCAAATGCACAGATGGAAAAATAATGTTATGATTGCTTTATAGATAAAGAAAGAGGTGATCATCATGCGTGTAAAATGTGTATTATGCGATTCTATAGAAAACATTGACAGTTTCAGCTTGCAGGCCAAACGATTGCGCAATCGCAGGATCACCACATATATGTGCCCTTCCTGCAATGAGAGAATTAAAGAAAAAACTGAAAAGCGTCTTAGTACAGGCAACTTTCGTTTTAATAGAGAAATTAAAAGAGAACGCCATTTATCATAAAAGAAATCCCCGGCCTTTAGCCGGGGATTTTTTATGTCTGCTCCTGTTGTCTTCCTGAGCGTTCTTTATGAAGCCGAAATCTGTAGATGCCAAGAATTAAGGCGGCTACGACTAAGCTTTCTGCAATTGGTAAATTCAGTCCAAGTATTAATGTAAGTAAGAAAGTACCGATGATTAGAACCGTATAGACAACGATATTTTTGATCAATGGAAGTTTCCGTGCAAACCCTAATTTAAAAGTAATTATAGCCAGAACGACAGTGATTAAATATAACATGAAAAAGGAGCGGAACAATAAAGCAACTTCTCCCTCATCATTTAAATTCACTTCACTGCCCATCCCCTGGAAAAATAGATCCGCGATCGGCCAAAGGTCGGTCGGCACTTCAATTATTGTCGTAGCTTTCATGTTGCTCCCCCTTGTTACCACACTCATACTCTACCTATCATACTAAAATTCAACTCCTAATTCCACCACTCCTGATGATTTCTTGTAAGACCGTTTTCATATTACCGCTTTTCCTCTATAATATGTGAGAGAGGAGTGAATTGAATGAAAAACATTAATTTCCGTAACCTTATATTAGCCTCCATCGTGATTCTATGTTTCGTATTTGTAGGGTTTGCTCTTGGTCAGAAGATCTTCTGGCTCGCCTGCTTATTCTTAGTACTGGGCTTCGCTCTTATGGGTGTTGGTATTTCTCACAATAAGAAGCAGAATGCCCATTAGCGCCGGAAAGACCATTTCTAGAGACTTATTATACTTATACACACAAAAAGACCCTGACAGCTTATAAGAGATGCAGGGTCTTTCTTTATTTCTGTTATTGCTTAAGTTCTACATAATTCTCAACGACTTCTTTATGGATATCAGGGTGGGATGCCATAATGGTTGTCCGATTTAACATATCGATGTCTTTTCCTTCAGCGGTAGTAACAATCCCTCCCGCTTCATGCACGATAATCGCACCGGCTGCCACATCCCACGGCATTAATGTCAGTGACAGATAGCCGTCTATAATGCCTTCTGCAACATAAGCAAATTCTAAAGCTGCAGACCCGTAAGACCTTGTGCTGCGGATTTTTTTTACTAAGTTATGAATCCCTTCGTGCTCAACATGACGGTTCTCAGGAAGAAGCCAAGTCGTATTTAAACAGAGAATTGATTGCTCAATAGGCTTTTTGTAAGAGTTGATTTCGAGTTTCTTCCCATCTTTATAGGCACCTTCCCCGCGGAGAGCTGTATATAAAATATCGTCCATCACATCATAAATCAGTCCGATTTCACCTACTCCATCCTTATAAATCCCAACAGAGATGGCAAAATTTCTTTTCTGGTGAACGAAATTCATTGTTCCGTCAATCGGATCCACAATCCACACCAGTCCTTTAAGGTTTTCAATTTCATCCCCGAAACCTTCTTCTCCAAACAGGCGGTGGTCCGGAAAGTGGGACTTAATCTGTTCAGCGAAATAACGCTCCGTCTCCTGATCCATTTCAGTTACTAAATCATCGGCGTTAGATTTTGTTTCGATTGTTCTTGGTTTGTCAATCTTTTCTCTGATTGTCGTTCCTGCTTCACGAATAAATGATTTTGCGGTTTCAAATAGTTCGTTTCTTTCTCTATTATCCATAATCAGGCCGTACTCCTTAGTTTAAGTTTCATCTATTCTAACAGAACAAAGCAGCCTCAGACAAAAAAGAGCAACTAAAATCGTTGCTCTTTTTTATTCAGTCCACTCTATGAGCTGCTTGTGCAATTCATATAATCTTTCTTTACACTGCTCAATTTGCTCCTGGTCTTCCGCTAGCATGGCATCATGTAAAGAAACCAATTCGTAATCAATTTCCATACGGATTACCGGGAGCCTTTCTTCAGCTTCTCTTTTTCTTAATGCTTCCATGACATGTTTCACTGGCCCTTCCTCCCTTTCTTAATCCTTAGTTATATATATGACTGTAAGCTACTGAAGTTTCAATTTTGATTACTTATTTATAACCTATTTTTCAAAACATAAAACCTTACAAACACATTGTTTAAGGATCTTTGAGGAGTATGGTAAAATTCCTATAGACTAATCTAGGAGTTGAAACTATGAGTCAGTTTACTGGATTTACCCAAAAAGATTTTGACGTATTCTCCATTCCAGGTCTTGAAGAAAGAATGGAAGCATTACGCGAAAATATTTCTCCTAAGCTTGAAGTCATTGCCTCCGAGCTGGCTGGTGACCTCAGTGTCCAGACAGGAGATGAAATGTTTGTCCATGTAGCCAAGCACGCCAGAAGAACAACCAACCCTCCCAATGATACATGGGCCGCGATTGCCTCAAGCAAGAGAGGGTATAAGAAACTTCCTCATTTTCAAATCGGCCTGTGGGGCTCCCATGTGTTTGTCTGGTTTGCTGTCATCTATGAAAGCCCTATTAAGGAAGATTATGCCCGTACGCTGTTAGAAAACAAGACTGAAGTTCTGTCTTTAGTTCCTGATTCATTCGTCTGGTCTTTAGATCATACAAAAGAAGATGCAATTCCCCACAAGGAAGTGGACAAAGATAAATTCGAACAAATGGCTGATCGTTTGAAAAACGTTAAGAAATCTGAACTGTTATGCGGAATTCAGATTGACCGCAGTGATGACATCCTGCAAAAACCTGAAGAGTTTATCTCTTTATGCAGAAATACATTTGAAACTTTACTTCCTTTATATCGTTTCGCCCAAAAATAAGAGCCGCCCTTTACGGGACGGCTTTTATTTTTGCATATTGAACTTTTCACCTTTGCCAAGGCTCTTAGCTTTTTTCACGGTTCTATAACATGAATAGCCGGATTCCTTTTCAAACTGGCCGCACAGCTTCTTTTCCTCGCTCTTTGAGGGAACAATCTGCTTAAAACGGCTATAAGCCAAAAGCAGCTCGTCCGTCTTCACGCCGGACTCATATGCCTTCTCCACCATAGAGTAAAAATTTACAACGTCGATAATTTCTTCCTTCGACCAGTGAATTTCATCTATTGGATAATTGTAGCTCATTTTCTTCTCTCCTTCACTAGCACCACGATTTACGAATTTCCTCCGCTTCGGTAATCATCCGTTGAATCAGCTCTTCTACGGAAGGAACATCTTTAATACGGGCCGTTACCTGGCCGGCCCAGCCGAAGCCTTCTGTTTCTTCGCCTTCATAAATATATTTTTTGTTGCGGAGACCGCTTATATAATCTCTTAACCCCTCATAACCGGGTTCTCCCTTTTCAAGCTCTAATATACGGTCAGTCCATCCATTTTTTAGTGCGCGCGCCGGCGCTCCGAGTGATCGTTTGATAACAACGGTCGAATTTTCATCCGCTTGAATAAGAGCGTCTTTATAAGCTTGATGGGCGTGCACACATTCTTGCGTTGCAATAAATCTAGTACCCATTTCTATTCCTTCCGCTCCAAGTGATAGAGCCGCCATCAGCCCTTTGCCATCACCAATCCCCCCTGAAGCGATGACGGGAATGTCTACTGCTTCTGCCACCTGCGGGGTTAAGACCATCGTGCTCACATCTTCGCGCCCGATATGACCGCCGCCTTCCTGCCCGACTACCATGACAGCCTCCGCCCCGAGCTGCTCAGCTTTAACAGCCTGTCTTTTCGCTGCCACAAGGACAAGCGTTTTAATATTGGTACCTTCGAGCATATCGAAAATTGGCTTAGGATTTCCGCCGGTTATTGATATTACCGGAACATCTTCATCTATTGCTGTCTGAACCATGGATTCAAAAGGACGCCCATGCTGCCCAATGGCGAAATTCACTCCAAACGGGGATGAAGTCATTGACCTTACTTTATGTATTTCTTCCCTCAGCTGCTCTTCACTGTTCATACTCATCGCTGTGACCTGACCGAGTCCGCCGGCGTTTGAAACAGCTGCCGCCAGTTCGCTGTAGGCTAAGTGCGCAAGGCCACCTTGAACTATCGGATACTTAATGTTTAAAGATTTCGTAATGCGTGTATTCCAATCCATAAATGCCCCTCCTTTTTTTTAGTGTATCACGAACTTTGAACCATTTGAAAAAAGCTAGCCACAAATGACTTATTCTGCTATAATTCACTTGCTTTTAAGAGAATCGAGAGGTGCCAATATATGAATCAAAAAGATACTCCCTTGTTTACAGGGTTAAAAAAACATGCAGCAAAAAACCCGGTCCAGTTTCACATTCCCGGCCACAAAAAAGGAAAAGGCATGGACAGCGAGTTCACAAAATTCATGGGAGAGGACGCCCTGTCCATCGACCTGATTAACATAGAGCCGTTAGATGACCTTCATCACCCCCAAGGAATGATACAGGAGGCGCAGCAGCTTGCGGCCGAAGCTTTTGGAGCTGACTATACGTTCTTCTCCGTTCAAGGGACTTCAGGCGCAATTATGACGATGGTTATGAGCGTCTGCCACCCTGGAGATAAAATCATCGTTCCTAGAAATGTTCATAAATCCGTGATGACTGCAATCATTTTCTCAGGGGCCGTTCCTGTCTTTGTCCACCCGGAGCTTGACGAGAATTTAGGGATTTCACACGGAATCACACCTGAAGCTGTCGAAAAAGCCTGTGAATCCCATCCGGACGCCAAAGCCGTTCTAGTTATTAACCCGACTTATTTCGGAGTAACAGCCGATTTAAAAAGAATTGTAGAAATTGCACACAGCTTTTCCATCCCCGTCTTAGTCGATGAAGCTCACGGTGTCCATATTCACTTTCACCATCAGCTTCCTGTCTCTGCTATGGAAGCAGGAGCTGATTTGGCTGCGACGAGTGTTCATAAACTTGGAGGAGCATTGACCCAGAGTTCGGTTTTGAATTTACGAGAAGGATTAGTTTTCCATGAACGTGTTCAATCTGTCCTCTCGATGCTGACGACGACTTCAACCTCCTATATTCTTTTAGCTTCTCTGGATACAGCGCGCCGCCAGCTCATGATGCACGGGAAGGAACTGTTGGACCATACACTGGTGCTTGCCGATTATACTCGAAAGGCGATCAACGAAATCTCTCCATTATACTGTGCCGGAGATGAAATTCTCGGCAGCCCGGCAACTTTTGATTTTGATCCAACGAAGCTGATTATTTCAGTAAAGGAGTTAGGCGTAACCGGGTATTATGTGGAAGGCTGGCTTAGAGAGAATTTTAATATCGAAGTGGAGCTGTCAGATCTGTATAACATCCTTTGTTTAATTACTCCAGGAGATTCCCAAAGTGAAGTTGATCTGTTAATCCACGCATTAAAGCGTCTCGCTGACGAATCAGAGAAGCAGTCAGTGAACGACATAACGGTTAAAGTTCCGGAAATCCCATTACTTGCTTTAACTCCTAGAGAAGCCTTTTATTCGAAAACAGAAACAGTACGGCTTGAGGACGCTGTAGGAAGAATCAGCGCGGAGTTTATTATGATCTACCCGCCCGGCATCCCTATTTTCATTCCGGGTGAAATCATTACGAACGATAATGTCCAGTACATTCGGGAAAACATAAAGGCCGGCCTTCCTGTGCAGGGACCTGAAGATGACACATTAAATACGATCCGCGTAATCCAAGAACAAAGAGCCATACGCTAAATAAAAAAAGGACCGCCTCGTGGCGGTCCTTTTGTTCGTTTATTTCTTAGGCTGATTACAAGATGGACATGTGCTGTAGAGAGTCGCTACTTTTTCATTGTCATAATGCTCGATTACTTTTTGACACTCTTGACATACGATCGTACCCATTTAGGAATCCCACCCTTTTTAAATTTTGTTATCGCTTTCACTGTAGTTACATTTTAATATGACACATTGTTTTTTTCAACCCTTTTAGTATAACTTTTTAAAAAATGTGACATACTAATTGTTTTGCACTTATTACCTTATGTTTTATTTTATAAAAAAAGAACAGAAGCCGAGGCATCTGTTCTTAGATTTATTTTCCTGGAACTTCAATTAACGCAGGGTCGAGCAGTTCGTATCCTTTATCTCTAAAACCTTTAACAATAGCGGGAACGGCTTTTGCTGTCCACTCTCTGTCGTGCATAAGGAGGTTGGCGCCAGGCCTCAGGAATTCAGTATTTACCATAATATCTGCCAGACTTTCAGCATTTTGATACTGTGGTTCCCAGTCATACCCATAGGTCCAATTCATGAGCAGCATACCTTCTTCTTCAGCCACCTGTTTTGTATACTCCGTGTTCTGGCCAAACGGTGCTCGGAAGAATTTAGGACGCTCTCCGATAATTTCTTCTACAATATCATTCAGCTTCACAATTTCTTCCCTTTGTTCCTGCTCGGAAAGCTCAGGCAATGAAGGGTGGCTCATCGTATGGTTTCCAATGGGAAAGCCCATCGATTGGATTTGTTTTAATGTTTCCTTTTCTTCTTCAGTATCGAGGAAATGACCGTTCACAAAAAATATCGCTGGTGCTTCCAGTTCTTTAAGTGTCTGGGCAATTTCTAAAGCGTGTGCATCCGGTGCATCATCAAATGTAAGCAGGACCACGTTCTCGTTCGCATTATGTATCGGTACAAAGGTTCCAGATTCCGTCATCCTATATTGTGATTCTACTTCTTCTGCTTCCTGCACCATTTCTTCAGACTTATCATCCTCTGTTTCGGCTTCCTCATCCGGCCGTTCGGCTTTTTCTTCAGTAGTTTCTTTTTCTCTTTCTTCCTGCGTCACTGTTTCTTCTGCCTGAATCCCGCAGCCGGCCATCACAATCAATAACAACAATACACACAGCCAATATTTCATTATAAAACCCCTTTATTTTCTGTCTAACCCATATTATAGAGGATTTATCCTACCTAATTCATCTTTTTTTTTACTTATTTTTCTTTTTAAATTGATTGTTATTACTTAAGTCCTATATACCGAAAGGATGAGCCCTTCTCGGTTGACAAGAACCTGCAGCTAGTTTTATATTAGTCAAGTCGCACTTTCGAGGGTTATAATCCTGCATTTGTTGATCATGGTTGAAACGAATTCGAGGAAAATCTTCTGAATTCGACTATTCCATTGTTTCATTCTGAGTCAGTTGGGTAATATATTTATTGGTACATTCTTCTCAGGTCATTTTTACACATCCCCTTAATTACACCGCTGATAAATTGCCCTGGATCAGCCCCCCAGATGATCCAAGCGCATGATTGAGCTGATCGTGCAGATAATAGTATTAAGAATAAAGATAAGTACAGACATGATAAATATTCTACTCACATTTATAGAGAATGTTTTCAATCATACTTAGATTTGAGAGATGAGGTACCAAGAGACGAGGGGGATGGATTGAGAACAAAATACGATTACAGGAAAGGATGTATGGTATGCAGAACGTAACTAAAGTGTTTTACATTTCCGTGGCAGTTGCCGTCCTCTTCATTATATGGGGCGTCCTGCCGGAATCTATAGTGCAGGGAGGAAACCTTGCAGATGTAACAGCCAGCGTCCAAGGTTTCTTAACGGATAAATTTGGCTGGTTCTATTTACTGTCAGCGACAGGTTTTCTTATCTTTGCCATTTATTTAACCTTTTCTAAATATGGTAAGTTAAAGCTTGGAAAACCTGATGATGAACCTGAGTATCCTTACATTACTTGGTTTGCGATGCTGTTTAGTGCCGGAATGGGTATCGGACTCGTATTCTGGGGTGCCGGCGAGCCTATCTCTCACTTCCACGCACCTCCAGGAGTTGAAACGGAGCCTACAAGTGAAGCTGCGGCAAGAGAAGCTATGAAATACAGCTTCTTCCACTGGGGGTTCCATCCGTGGGCGATTTACGCTGTGTTGGCTCTTGCTCTTGCTTACTTTAAGTTTAGAAAAAATGCACCAGGGGTGATCAGTGCAGCTCTTACACCTCTATTGGGTGAAGAAAGAGTAAAAGGACCTATTGGTACATTAGTCGATTTCATTGCCGTGTTTGCTACGATTTTTGGTGTAGCAACTTCTCTTGGATTTGGAACACTGCAAATCGCCAGTGGCCTTTCCTTCAGCTTTGAAGGAATCGAAAACACTTTTACATTACAGCTTCTCATCATTATTACTGTTACTATCTTATTTATGACTTCTGCAATGACAGGCTTAAATAAAGGAATTAAGTACTTGAGTAATATAAATATTGTCTTAGCCTTACTGCTTATGTTCTTTTTACTTTTTGCAGGTCCTACAAACTTCATTATGGACTACTTCACATCAACATTTGGTTCATATATTAGAGATTTACCATATATGAGCTTTAGAATGACTCCATTCGCTACAGATAATACTTGGGTTGGCGACTGGACAATTTTCTATTGGGCATGGTGGATTTCCTGGGCTCCTTTTGTTGGAACGTTCATTGCGCGTGTTTCTAAAGGACGTACGATACGAGAGTTTATTAGTGGCGTACTATTAGTCCCTACCATCTTTGGGGCTCTCTGGTTCTCAGTTTTTGGCGGTACAGCGATAAACTTAGAGTTCTTCGGCGGACAGGACATTTATTCGGATGTCAGTGAAATAGGAGCAGAAGCTGCCTTATTCTCTATGCTGCAGCACGTGCCACTTGGTGGAGTAATGACTATTATCGGCCTGCTGTTAATCAGTACATTCTTCATTACTTCCGCAGACTCAGCAACGTTCGTTTTAGGAATGCAGACAACGAACGGAAGCTTGAATCCTCCATTGAAAGTTAAGTTTATCTGGGGTCTTATTCAAGCAGGTGCAGCGGCTATTCTATTATGGCAAGGCGGACTTGGAGCCTTACAGACTGCCGCCATTATCGCCGCATTTCCATTTACTTTAATTATGATTCTGTTATGCTTCTCCTTATTTAAAGCATTCCAGGAGGAAGGTAAAAAAGTCGGCCTAAAAAAATAAATATCCGCTTCCTTTTGAACTTCATAAAAACCAGCCTCTCTTTACAGAGGCTGGTTTTAGTTTGCAGGAATGTTCCCGTGTACATCGCGAGAAGTATAAAGGTATTCTCTTCCCGCTAAATAGCATAAAGTACCGTTGTCGTGATTATTAAGCAGTTGAACGACTGAAGACCTCCTCTCATTCTCCGCCTGGGGACGAACACAACAACAACTTTTATCACAAAACCCTGTGCTTTCGGCGCTTTGGCTGCTCCAGGGAACGGATACACTCCAAACTCATAGCGTCTCTGATTAGGGAGGCTTTTTTACATACTATTAAATCTTTATAACGTACGGGTTAAACATAACACAAATGATTATCATATTGATTACATTTCCATAACATCAGGAATGTGCCGCTTGAAGTTTGGTACAATCCTTTTGTGAGAAGGAGTGAGCCGATGTGATCAAACCCCTTTATGCACTGTTGAGCAGTTTATTCCTTATACTTATTTCAGGATGTTCCATTGAAGATGATAAGGTGGAAGTTATTAGTGCGGAACCTTCTGATTATAAAATACATTTATATAACCATCTCGAAGATCATGAGCAGGCTAATAACTATTTGGCAGCTCTCCTCAATTGGAAGATGAAACAGAAAGATGAAGATGCCCTATCATTTAAGGAATCAACCGTACGCATCAAAGATATTAACTTAAATAAAGACGACCTTCCTGCTCTTGTAATAACAAAGAACGGAAAGCCTGTTGAGATCATTTCCGGGAAGCATAGTAATAAAGAAGACATATTACATGCCATCGAACGTACGGTGAGCCTTCCTCAAAATAAAAACTCCTAAGCGAAATTCGCTTAGGAGTTTTTCAATGCATTATTTTATTTAACGATGTGAATCGGCTGACCCATAGCTACTTCAGCAGCTTCCATTGTGATCTCCCCTAGTGTAGGGTGGGCATGAATGGTAAGTGCTAAATCTTCTGCAGTCATACCAGACTCAATAGCTAAGCCAAGCTCAGCGATCATATCGCTGGCGTTAGGGCCGGCGATTTGAGCACCAATCACTAATCCGTCGTCTTTACGCGTGATCAGCTTCAGGAATCCATCGCTGTCATTTAGAGACAGGGCACGTCCATTAGCACCGAACGGGAATTTGGAAGCCTGTACATCATAACCGGCATCTTTAGCTTCCTGCTCTGTATATCCGACAGAAGCTAACTCAGGATCTGAGAAGACAACCGCAGGGATACCAAGATAATCAATCTCAGCATTTTCACCTGCAATGACTTCTGCAGCAATTTTACCTTCGTAAGAAGCTTTGTGAGCTAGTGGAGGTCCATCTACAATGTCACCAATGGCATAGATGTTTTCTACGCTTGTGCGGCACTGTTTGTCTGTTTTAATGATTCCTTTGTCGCTCATTTCAATACCAAGCTCTTCAAGACCAATTTCATCCGTGTTTGGACGACGGCCGACTGTAACTAGTACGTAATCAGCATCAATTGTCTTTTCTTCGCCTTTCACCTCATACTTAACTGTTACACCGTCTTTTGTTTCTTCTACACCTTTAGCCATTGCATTTGTCACAACGTCTACGCCTTTTTTCTTCAGACGGCGCTTCACTAGAGAAGACATTTGCTTCTCAAATCCGCCAAGAATATCTTTAGTACCTTCAAGGATAGTAACTTCCGTATCAAAGTTGGCATAAGCTGTTCCAAGCTCAGTTCCGATATATCCTCCTCCGATAACCACCATCTTCTTAGGCACTTCTTCTAAAGATAAAGCACCTGTAGAATCTATTACGCGATCAGAGAATTTGAAGTCAGGAATTTCAATCGGACGAGAACCTGTAGCGATGATACAATTTTTGAACGTGTATGTTTGAGAGTTCTTATCATCCATAACACGAACTGTATTTTTGTCTACAAAGTAAACTTCACCTTTTACGATGTCTACTTTATTGCCTTTCAACAAGCCTTCAACACCGCCGGTAAGCTTCTTAACAACGCCGCTCTTCCATTCTTGTACTTTAGAGAAGTCAACAGTTGTCTTCTCAGATTGGATACCCATATCTTCTGCACCTTTAGCATGTTCAAAACGGTGTCCCGCCTGAATAAGGGCTTTAGATGGTACACAGCCGACGTTTAAGCAGACGCCGCCCAAGTTTCCTTTGTCGACGATCGTTACTTTTTGGCCAGTCTGAGCAGCACGGATGGCAGCAACATAGCCGCCAGGTCCTGCTCCCACTACTAATGTGTCTAACTCAATTGGAAAATCTCCTACTACCATACTTTACGCCTCCATCATAATTAGTTGTGGATCGTTCAGTAAACGCTTGATGTTGTTCATTGCATGCTGAGCTGTTGCACCGTCAATCATTCTATGGTCAAAGCTTAAGGAAATCGCAAGCACTGGAGCTACTACTACTTCTCCGTCACGAACAACTGGTTTTTCTGCGATTCGGCCGATACCCAGGATAGCTACTTCCGGATGGTTTATTACCGGTGTGAACCATTGTCCGCCGGCAGAACCAATATTCGTGATCGTAGTAGATGCACCTTTCATCTCATCTGATCCCAGTTTGCCGTCACGTGCTTTAACTGCAAGCTCGTTAACTTCACTGGAGATAGAGAAGATAGATTTACGATCGGCATCTTTAACAACTGGTACAAGAAGACCTTTATCTGTATCAGCTGCAATACCAATATTATAGTAGTGTTTTTGGATAATTTCATCTGTATTGTCGTCTAATGAAGTATTTAATACAGGATATTTCTTAAGTGTGGAAACTAGAGCCTTCACTACATATGGAAGATAAGTCAGCTTAATATCCTGCTCAGCTGCCACAGCTTTAAACTTCTTACGGTGTGCAACAAGTTCTGTAACATCCACTTCATCCATTAGTGTAACATGAGGAGCGGTATGTTTAGAATTAACCATGGCTTTAGCGATCGCCTTACGGATTCCGCTCATCTTCTCACGAGTTTCAGGATAAGCTTCTCCGGCAGCAGGAGCCTGCTGCTCTTGTGCAGCTTCTTCTGTTTTCTCTTCAGATTTCGCTTCACCCTGCTGATCTTGAGCCGCTTCTTTCTGATCTCCGCTTAGGAAGCTGTCCACGTCTTCTTTAAGCACACGGCCATTTTTACCGGAGCCTTGCACGCGGCGGATGTCTACATCGTTATCACGAGCATATTTTCTTACAGATGGCATAGCTATGACGCGCTTGTCCTCGTCGATATCCTCATCTGCACCAGCTGCCGGCTGATCTGATTTTGCATCCTCTTTAGGAGCCTCTTCTTTAGCTTCATCTTTAGCTTCTTCTTTAGGCTCTTCCTTAGGTTCTTCTTCAGAAGCATCAGAAGAATCTTCAGATCCGTCATCGATAGTGATGATAACAGTTCCTACAGTTGTCGTTTCACCTTCATCTACGTGGATCTCTTTAACCGTTCCATCTACTTGGGAAGGGATCTCAACAACGGCTTTATCGTTCTGTACTTCACAAAGCACATCGTCTTCTTTTACTTCGTCACCTTTTTTTACAAACCACTTTGCGATTTCACCTTCGTGGATACCTTCACCGATATCAGGTAATTTAAATTCAAACGCCACGGTTATTCCCTCCTATTTTAGAGATGATTAAAAGTTCATTACTTTGTTTACTTTTTCCACAATGTCATTGTGGTTTGGAAGCCATACTTCTTCAGCTTGAGTGAACGCATAAACTGTATCTGGAGCTGATACGCGTAATACAGGAGCTTCTAAGTGAAGGATTGCTTTTTCCTGAATTTCAGAAACTACGTTTGAAGCAATACCAGCCTGCTTCTGAGCTTCCTGAACCACTACGGCACGGTTAGTTTTTTCAACTGATTTAAGAATAGTTTCATAATCAACTGGAGCTACAGTACGCAGATCAATTACTTCTGCACTTACTCCATCGTTTTCAAGCTCTTCTGCCGCTTTAAGGCAAGAGTGCACCATGGCTCCATAAGCGATAAGTGTAACATCTGTACCTTCTTTTTTAACTTCAGCTTTTCCAAGCTCGATTGTATATTCCTCTTCCGGTACTTCTTCACGGAATGAACGGTAAAGCTTCATGTGCTCAAGGAAGATAACCGGATCGTTATCACGGATAGACTGGATTAAAAGTCCTTTTGCATCATAAGGGTTAGATGGAATAACTACTTTTAAACCAGGCTGCTGAGCCATAAGACCTTCTAAGCTGTCTGCGTGAAGTTCCGGCGTGTGTACACCGCCGCCGAACGGGGAACGTACAGTGATCGGCATGCTTTGAGTATTACCTGAACGGTAACGGTAACGTGCCATTTGACCGCTGATCGCATCCATAGTTTCGTATACGAATCCAAAGAATTGAATTTCAGGTACCGGACGGAATCCAGTTAGTGCAAGACCGATAGAGATACCGCCAATTCCTGATTCAGCTAGAGGAGTGTCAAACACGCGCTCTTCGCCGAATTCATCTTGAAGACCTTCTGTCGCGCGGAATACGCCGCCGTTTTGGCCAACATCTTCACCAAAAACGAGCACGTTTTCATCATTTTTTAGTTCTGTGCGCATCGCGTCAGTGATGGCTTGAATCATTGTCATTTGTGCCATGATCTACTTCGACTCCTTTTCCTTGTATTCTTCATATTGCTCCTGCAAGTTTGAAGGAAGCTCTTCGTACATATTCTCCATTAAATCCGTTACTTTTTGTTTTGGAGTATTGTCTGCTTCTTTAATCGCAGCTTTAACGTCAGCTTTCGCCTGTTCGATAACCTCATTTTCTTCCTCTTCAGACCATAGATCTTTAGATTCAAGGAAAGTACGGAAACGAACGATCGGGTCTTTCTTCTCCCAGTCGCTGTCCATATCTTCTGTACGGTAGCGAGTCGGGTCATCCCCTGCCATAGTGTGTGGTCCATAACGGTATGTCAGAGTTTCAATAAGGGTAGGACCTTCTCCGTCTACAGCACGCTTGCGGGCTTCTTTTGTAGCCGCATAAACAGCAAGAACGTCCATACCGTCTACTTGAATTCCTTCAATACCTGCCGCTACTGCTTTTTGAGCAATCGTCTGAGCTGCTGACTGCTTTTCCACAGGTACGGAAATCGCGAAACGGTTGTTTTGTACAACGAATACTGTTTGAGCACCGAACGCTCCAGCAAAGTTTAAACCTTCATAGAAGTCTCCCTGGGAGGCACCGCCGTCACCAGTGTAAGTAATAGCAATTGCATCTTCTTTACGCTTTTTAAATCCAAGTCCTACACCGGCAGCCTGTGTAATTTGTGCACCGATGATAATTTGAGGGCTTACTGCGTTTACTCCTTCAGGCATTTGGTTTCCTTGGAAGTGTCCGCGGGAGAATAGGAAGGCTTTAGTTAATGGAAGTCCGTGCCAGATAAGCTGAGGAACATCACGATAACCAGGCAAGATAAAGTCAGCCTTTTCTAATGCAAACTGGCTTCCAAGCTGTGAAGCTTCCTGTCCTGCTGTAGGAGCATAGAAACCAAGACGACCTTGTCTATTTAACGCTATAGAACGCTGGTCTAAAATTCTTGTATAAACCATTCTCTTCATAATTTCTTTTAGATCTTCATCTGAAAGATCAGGCATGGCGTCTTCATTTACGATTTCGCCTTTTTCATTAAGGATTTGAAACATTTCAAACTGATTTTCGATATTCTCGAGAACTCGTTTCAAAGTAATCCACCTCTTCCTTTCTACTTTTGAAATTGGATGCTGAATTTAGCCTTCCCAAAAATGCAAAAAAACTGTACCGATTTACTCCTATAGGATTTACCCTCTGTGATTCTTTATTAATCATAAAGGGAAACTAACGGAAACTGTTATAATTTCAACCTGAAGTTAATTGATACAATATATTTTCCTCTTGTAGTTTAGCTTAATCTGCAATAGGCGTCAATAAATCAATAATTAAAATAATTCTTTAGCCATAATCTTACTGTTTGGAACTGGAAACAGCATTCCAATTGTTTAGTTTTTCGGTCTTCTGTACTAATCGTTTTTAGCACCTGTATTAATCTTACGTTTTTTTTAATACTGTTGCAAATAAAAAAACCAGCCTTAAATCGGCTGGCATTCAATCTTTATTCTTCATAACTTACGTCTAACTCAGCGGCTTCATAAAAACCTTTCTTCAAATCATTGTATTCCGTTGTATACTGATTGAACTGTTCATTCGCCTCAATTACGGCACTGTAGCTTTCATTGATTTCATCTACTTTAGCCTGCAGGTCATCTTTTGTAAGATCTTCATTTTGAAGCATTTCATATAGTTCTTTATCGAGGCTTAAGGCCGTCTGGTAATGGTCATACAGTTCCTGATAAGCCTTATATCGCTGATCCATTTTCTCAATAAGCTTATCCGCTGCCTCTTTTGCTGCATCTGATTCAAGATCTTCCGCTGCACCCTCCGCTTTATCAAACTCTTCTTTTGCTGCTTCAATGCTTTCTTTCTCTTTCTCTAGAAGTTTACTTCTTTCATTTACAATAGAAAGAGCTTCTTCAGATAATTTATTAATTTCCTCTGTTTCCTCAGAAGTCAGTTCGACGATTTGATTATAGATTTCTTCTTCTTCTGCCTCTAATTCCTGCAGCGGCTTCTGCTGTTCACGGAAGGTCTCTTCCTGTTTCACTGCTTCTTCTAAAGAATCATACATCTGCTCTTTCGGCTCCCCGGAACAAGCTACCAATAAAAAAGGCGCTGCCATAAGCAACGTCAGCAATTTTAAATAACGCAACGTTCTTCCTCCTCTTGTGTGGTTCCTACCCCATTATGTAAAAAATCCTATATTCCATACTATACCAAATGCATATAAATGAAAAGGAAGTTTTCACCGTTGAATTCCTCGCTCAAATGAGAGATCATCTATGTTAAAATAATTGGGAATGTGCTTAAAGAAAGGATGTGGAACATGATTACGATGGATGATATTGTACGAGAAGGCCACCCTGCTCTTCGGAAAGTTACAGAAGAAGTAGACCTGCCCCCATCGAATGAAGATAAAGAAACACTTGAAGAAATGCTTCAATATTTAAAAAACAGCCAGGACGAACAAGTTTGTGACCGCTATGGACTTCGCCCGGGTGTAGGATTAGCTGCACCGCAGATTAACGTGAATAAAAAAATGATGGCGGTTCATTTTGCTGATCTAAATGACAAATTATACAGCTACGGCATCTTTAACCCAAGAATCGTCAGCCACTCTGTGGAAAAAACGTACCTTTCTACAGGAGAAGGCTGTTTGTCTGTAGATCGCGAAGTTCCGGGCTATGTACCGAGGTACCGCAGGATTACGGTGAAAGGTACAGATCTAGAAGGAAATGAATTGAAGCTTAGACTCAAAGACTATGCGGCGATTGTGTTTCAGCATGAAATCGATCATTTACACGGGATTATGTTTTATGATCACATTGATCAGGCTGATCCATTTAAAGAGCCTGAAGGCGCAAAGCCTGTCGACCGCTAAAAGAGGACTGCTTACTGATAAGCAGTCCTCTTTTAATACCTGGAAAGGTGGAAGCGGATTTGGTACCAGCTACCACGTTTCTGCTTCTCCACTCATTTGGTTAAAACGCTTTATTCTCTGTACCTTTGGTGGAGACGCAGTTCCAATGTTATTTATAATAATTTCAACTCATGAATCGCTTTTACGAGCCCATCTTCGTCGACATCTGTTGTGACATAGTCACTGACTTGTTTGGTCGCATCTACCGCATTTCCCATGGCAACACCGGTTCCGACTTCGCGGATCATTTCTATATCGTTAAGGCCGTCGCCAAATGCATAAGTGTTGCTTATATCAAGTCCGGCAGCATCGATCATCTTTTGAATGCCTCTTGCTTTTGAGCCTCCGGTTGGAAGTACATCACAGGAGAATTCGTGCCAGCGGATGTAATCAAATGCTTTATGTTCATCACGATAATGATCAATTTCATTTCCTTCACAGAAGACAAGTGACTGATAAAGCTCATTTTCCTTATAAAATTCTTTGTGCACTTGCGGATAATCAAAGTTTAACGACCCAAGTGCTTCACGAACGAACGAATGGTCCTGTTCTGTCGCTCTCATTCCCTCATGATTCATAAAAACCATTGGATGCTCGTTAGACTTAGCATCCTCATAAAGACGCTCAAGTTCTGAAGATGGCAGAGGATTTTTATAAATTACTTCACCTTCAAAAACGACATATTGACCGTTAAAACTTACATAGGAATCGATTCCAAGAGTCTCCCTGATGTCTTCATACATAAAGGGAGCTCTCCCTGTTGCAATTGCACAATATACCCCGTTTTTTTGGAGTTCCTTAACCGCTTGTATCGTTGATGCCGGCAGCTTTTTCCGGTGGTTTAACAACGTTCCATCAATATCAAAAAATGCTATTTTTTCTGTCATTTTTATTCCCCCAGTCAAAAAATTATCCATTCTCTATTTGGCTGCATCTAACTTTGGATATACTGTAGCACGAGTGGATATATTTGAGAAGTTTTACGAAAGATAATATAAATTGATAATAGCTAATTGTTTCTTTCTGGCACAATCCGTATTATACTATAGATAACAGGGATTGGGCGGTTTAACGTTTTTAGTGTCTTTCTTCATCGGTGAAAGGAGATGGATGCGCATGATGAAGCGTCTAAGAAGGAAGCTTAGAAAACGTTGGAAAAAAATCATGGAACGTAGAAGCTATGCTTGAAAAGTATTGTCATTTAGCGGAAAATGACTATTTCACCTTTGCAATTTAAACAAAAACTAAGTCATACTATTGTCAGTAATGAAAAATGGAATTTATATCTAGTAAGGAGAGATTGATGAATGGTTTTTAAGGTTTTGTATCAGGAGCTTGCACAAGAAGTTCCTGTACGTGAACGTACAAAAGCTTTGTACGTAGAAGCAGAATCCGAGCAAGAAGTACGAACTAAATTAGTAGAAAAGAATATCAATATTGAATATATTCAGGTGTTAAATGAGGAACACTTAGAATACGAAAAACAAAATGAAGATTTTCAAGTGGAGAACGTTTAACGTATGAAGTTTGTTAAAAATGACCAAACGGCCGTCTTCGCACTAGGCGGACTCGGTGAAATTGGTAAAAACACATACGCCGTTCAATTCCAAGATGAAATTATCCTCATTGATGCTGGGATTAAATTTCCAGAAGACGAATTATTAGGAATTGACTATGTCATTCCTGACTACACTTATTTAGTTCAAAATGTAGACAAAATTAAAGGCCTCTTTATTACACACGGCCACGAAGATCACATCGGCGGTATTCCCTACCTGCTTCGAGAGATCAATATTCCGATCTATGCCGGTAAGCTAGCTGCCGGACTTATTCGTAATAAGCTTGATGAACATGGTTTATTGCGTAATACAAAAATGCATACTTTTGACGAAGACGATGTGATTAAATTCCGCAAAACATCGGTTTCTTTCTTCCGTACAACGCATAGTATCCCTGATTCTTTTGGAATCGTTGTTAAAACACCACCTGGAAACGTCGTTCATACAGGTGACTTTAAATTCGATTTCACCCCTGTTGGAGAACCAGCGAACATTGCGCGCATGGCGGAAATTGGAAAAGAAGGCGTTCTTGCACTATTGTCTGACAGTACTAATAGTGAAGTGCCAGGCTTTACAAAGTCTGAACGTGTAGTCGGCCAAAGCATTAATGATATCTTTTCACGAGTGGACGGCCGCTTGATTTTCGCGACATTTGCATCTAACATTTACCGTTTACAGCAAGTCGTTGAATCAGCCGTAAAATTCAATCGTAAAGTCGCGGTGTTTGGCAGAAGCATGGAGTCTTCTATCCGTATCGGACAGGAATTAGGCTATATTAAAGCTCCTAAAGATACGTTTATCGAAGCGAATCAGATTAACCGTCTTCCTGCCCACGAAGTAACGATTTTATGTACAGGTTCTCAAGGTGAACCGATGGCGGCCTTATCAAGAATCGCTAACGGCACCCACCGTCAGATTCAAATTCAGCCAAAAGATACAGTCGTGTTTTCCTCTTCCCCAATCCCTGGTAACACGATTAGTGTCAGCCGTACAATTAATAAGCTGTACCGTGCCGGTGCTGAAGTCATTCACGGACCGTTAAACGATATTCATACTTCCGGACACGGCAGCCAGGAAGAAATGAAATTAATGCTTCGCCTGATTCAGCCGAAATATTTCATGCCGATTCACGGAGAGTACCGCATGTTAAAAGAACATGTGAACTTAAGTGAAGACTGCGGCCTTGATCCGGAAAACTGTTTCGTTATGGATAACGGTGATGTGCTCGCATTAGGCAAAGATGAAGCGATGATTGCAGGTAAAGTTCCTTCTGGATCTGTTTACGTCGATGGAAGCGGTATTGGCGATATAGGAAATATCGTATTAAGAGACCGACGTATCCTGTCTGAAGAAGGTCTCGTTATTGTTGTCGTAAGCATTAATATGAAAGAATTTAAGATTGCTTCAGGACCAGACATTATTTCCAGAGGATTTGTTTACATGAGAGAATCTGAAGACTTAATTAAAGAAGCTCAGAAGCTTGTCAGCTCCCACGTTGATAAAGTAATGCAGCGCAAGACGACCCAGTGGTCTGAAATTAAAAATGAAATTACGGATACGATTGCTCCGTTCTTATTTGAAAAGACGAAGCGCCGCCCAATGATCCTTCCAATCATTATGGAAGTGTGATAAATAGAAAAAATCTCGCTCGATGATCGAGCGAGATTTTTTTATTTTTCTACCATAATCGTTTGATCGATTCCTTCATGTCAGGGAGATCTAGGTCGCCATGTTCAAAGAAATTTTTAATAATATACTTCGAGTAATTCGCCGCAGATTGATAGTCAATGTGTCCCGGCAGCGGAGCTTGATCTTCGACTACGACATCGATAATCGCCGGCTTATCAGATAGAAACGCCTGTTTCATTTTTGTACTTAATTCATCATAGGACTGTATTCGATATCCTTCTCCTCCGCACGATTCGGCAAATTCGGCAAAATCCATACCGCCAAGCTCCGTTTCATATTCAAGGTGCCCCATCTGAGCCTGTTCATATTTGATCAATCCAATTTTACTATTGTTAAGCACAATCATTTTTATCGGCAATTTATACTTAACCGCTGTCGAAAAGTCCTGCATGACCATGGAAAATCCGCCATCTCCGCTGATTCCAATGACTTGGCGGTCGGGATATGCAATCTGGCTTGCGATCGCACCCGGCAGTCCACTGCCCATCGTTGCCAGCCAGCCGGAAATAATAAACTTCTGATCGACTAAAGGTAAATAGCGGGAGACCCATACCGTGTTATTTCCGACATCTGCAGAAATGATCGCTTTCGGCTCCATGACTTTTTCTAAATGATATAAGACTTGAGGCGCGCGCAGGGGATCCTCAGTTGATCTCTTTTCTTCCTGAAGCGCGATGCTCCATCTTTTCATCTTCTCCTGATACTTGGCTAGAAACTCATCGGAATGAGGCCTTGTAACTTTTTGTGTCAATTCAATTAACGTTTCTTTTGCGTCGCCGGCAAGTCCGATATTTATAGGATAGTACTTGCCTAAATGGGCCGGTTTATTGTCAATCTGAATCGCTTTAACATTATCAGGGAGAAAATCACGGTAAGGAAACTGAGTGCCGATTAAGATAAGCAGATCGCATTCCTTCATCGCGTGATAAGCCGGCTTTGTCCCAAGCTGTCCTGTCTGCCCTAGAACGTAAGGATGGTGGTCTGGCAGTATTCCTTTACCGAGCAGGCTGAGGATAATGGGAGATTTCATTTTTTCTGCAAAAGAGATAAGCTCTTCCCTCGCGTTAACAGCTCCCTGGCCGGCTAGAATTAATGGCTTCTCCGCCTGTTCCAAAAGCTCGGCGGCTTCTTCTATATGGGCATTTTTGGGCTGTATTCCCGGCTCATAGTAGTCACCTGATCTCAGTTTCACTTGATTGTTATTGATCTTACTGAACAGATCGTCGGGCACAACCAATACAGAAACACCTTTTTGAGCGTAAGCTTCTCTGATCGCCTGGTTTAGCAAGTCAGGCAGCTGCTCCTCTGTCTGGGCTCTCTTGCAATACACTGCCACATCATCAAACATTTTTTCTAAGTTTATTTCCTGAAAAGCTCCGGTGCCTACCAGTTCACTATCCACTTGTCCGACAATGGCTAATACGGGGGCACTGTCAGCTTTTGCGTCGTACAGCCCGTTTAAAAGGTGAATACCGCCAGGTCCTGCTATAGAAAGGCAGACACCTAAATTTCCTGTCAGCTTCGCGTAGGAAGAAGCCGCCAAGGCTCCAGTCTCTTCGTGCCTGACCTGCACAAATCTAATCTCTTCCTGTCTTTTTCTTAAATCTTCTACCAATTCATTAACAGAATCACCCGGAAGGCCGTAGACATGATCTACTCCCCAATTTATAAGTAAATCGATTAAGATTTGACCTGTTCTTTTATCACTCAATGACGTCCACCCTCTCATTTCTAAAAATATCACTTCCTCAATTAATTTCCTTAAACAAGCCGCTCTAAACCTTCCTATTACCAAGCATTCTTTATTATTAAAAGACGATGTTATTTGACAGAACAAGCAAAGACTTAGTGAGGTTTCTGCTGATAATCGTTTAGAACAAAGGCTAAAAGTGCCCTGGTAGACACGAAACGCATAAGCAAAACGGCCGGAGGAAGGTGGCCTTCCCTTTCCGCAGGGCGGATGGCTTATGACGCGAGTATCTGGATGCTGGAGCTGGATGTCGCTCTTTTAAACCTATATAAACAGCTTGGAATTTTATAATTTCCTCGACAATAAAAAAAGACTTATTACCACCTTGCCGGGCAGTAATAAGTCTTAAACGATTACGTGGCATGGGAGTGAATATTGCAACACCAGCTAAAAAACGAGCGATCCGAGACATCGCAGCACGGGCTTTCGATTTCCTGAGATAAGGCTCTAATCTTCTACGACTAGATTTTTCTCAAAACGGCTGATGTCTTTATCCGCTCCAATAACGATCAACACATCATTCTCTTGTATTCTTTCTGTGGCCATAGGGGATACGATAATATCTTTGGCACGCTTAATAGCTACGACGTTACAGCCGTATTCCGCGCGGATATCAAGTTCCACAAGCGTCTGGCCGCTCATCTTGTCTCCTGCTTTTACTTCCACTACGCTATGATCGTCTGATAACTCAATATAATCGAGAATGTTATTAGAAATAATGTTGTGGGCAATCCGCTTTCCCATGTCTCTTTCCGGGTGGACAACGTGGTCGGCGCCGATTTTATTTAATATTTTTTCATGATAATCATTTTGAGCTTTCACAGTAATCGTTTTGATCCCTAATTCTTTAAGCATTAACGTGGTCAGCATACTCGCTTGAATATTATCACCGATCGCTACGATCACGTGGTCAATGTTTCTGATCCCCAGCTCTTTTAACACATGTTCATCTGTCGAATCAGCAATTACCGCATGGGCGGCTATATCTCTAAATTCATTTACCTTATCTTCATCTAAGTCAATAGCCAGAACTTCCATGCCTTCGCGGCTGAGCTCTCGGCAGATGCTTCCGCCAAAGCGTCCTAAGCCGATTACAGCAAAATCTCTCTTCATATGTCCGCCTCCAACATTCTATAAAATCTATCGTTATTTTATCACACTCTTTATAGAAAACTCCAAAAAGAAAAAAGGAAACGGCTGATCAGCCGTTCCCTCTATTTGTTTCCCTTTACGTAATCAGCGTCGAATAAGAAGAGACGCATCAGCAGATACAATGATGGGATGAGTAAACACAGGCCGCCGATAAAGGCAATGATCAGCGTTATCCCCATTGTTTCATTTGTCGCTCCGCTCGTGAGCGTAATGTAAGGCTGAAGAATGTACGGCAGGTGAGACGCTCCATAGCCGAAAAAGGCAAAAAAGAATTGAAGCATTACCGCCACAAAAGCCCAGCCATAGAATCTCTTAACATATATTAAGAGTACCGCAATTATAAAGAATGCGACAGATAGACCGAACACCCACCATAAGTCAATCGCCTTTTGGTAGTGCTCAGGGTTGTGCTGACTGAGTGCGATAAACGTAGTTAAACTGGCAATAATCGTTGGAGAACTCCAGAACAGGGCATATTTCCTTACCTGCTCTAAAGCCGGCTGGTCATTCGCTTTTGAAGCATAATACGTAAGGAACATTGAACTAATATACAGCACGGAAACGATCGCAAGAACCACAACACTCCAGGAATAAGGGCTTGTAAAAAGTTCTCCATACAAAAGCCTCACACCATTGGCCGATTCTTCTATAAAGCCGCCTTCAGAAATCGTTAAAGTTGTAGAAAGAGAGGCAGGAATTAACAAGCCCGTTGCCCCATATAAAAACATATACAAATGGTTATCTTTTGAACCATAGTTTTCAAACGCGTAAAACGACCCTCGAATAGCTAGCAGAACGATCGCGATGCTTCCTGGTATTAACAAGGCCTGACCGTAATAATAGGCAGAGTCCGGAAAGAAACCGACAATCCCGACAAAGAAAAAGACGAAAAATACGTTCGTTACTTCCCACACCGGGGATAGATACCTTGAGATTAACTGATTCATAATATGATCTTTCTTTGTCACTTTAGCATAATACGCATAAAAACCTGCGCCAAAATCGACCGAAGCTACAATTAAATAGCCATAAAGGAAGAACCAGAGCACAGTTATGCCAATATATTCATAGCCCATTATTGATCACCCTCCTTTAAAGCGGCAGCTTCATCAGGATAACGGTTTTCAAACTCTGCCTCTGCCGGATGGTTTTTAAACATTTTACGGAGGACAGTAATACATCCTGAACCAAGGATAGTATATAAACCGATGAACAGAATGAACATAAGACCGACATGGTCAGAGGTTGTTGCCGCTTCAGAGACTGTCATGAATCCTCTTAAAATCCACGGCTGACGGCCTTCTTCAGCAAAAATCCAGCCAAATTCGATCGCTAGCATGGCCAGCGGTCCGCTTACGGCAATTCCCCAGAGCAGCCATCTATTTTCTTCATTCCATTTTTTCACCTTCCAGAATAGGAGAAATAAAGCAGATATCCCGAGTAGATAAAAGCCGATGGATACCATTAAATCAAACATGTAGTGAATCCATAACGGCGGCTGCTCATCCACTGGTGTTTCATTTAGTCCTTCGACTTCCGCGTTAAAGTCCCCATGTGCTAAAAAGCTTAAAGCTCCCGGCAATTTTAAAGCTGCCTGGGGCTCATTATTCTCATCCAGATAGCCGAACAGAACCAGATCTGCTCCTTCTTCTGTTTCAAAATGCCATTCCCCGGCAGCCAGTTTCTCCGGCTGGTATTCAGCGAGAAATTTCGCGGATAAATCACCCGCTACCGCTGTCAGCAGGGCAAAGATAAACGTAGCCGTTACAGTTAGTTTCAAGGCTTTCTTGTGGTATGCAGAGCCTTTTTTCTTAAGAATCATAACTGCGGAAATCGTCGCTAAAATGGCAGCCGATGTTAAGTAAGCCGAGGATACGACGTGAAAAACTTTAGTCGGAGTAGCCGGGTTAAACATTGCAGCCAGCGGACTAATCGCTGATACCGTATCCCCATCTAGCTCAAAGCCCTGAGGAGTGTTCATAAAACCATTTACAGTCGTAATGAAAAATGCGGACATCGTTGAACCGAGAATAATAGGAATTGACAGCAGCCAGTGATAAATCGGCTTTTTAAACCGATCCCACGTATATAAGTAGATCCCCAGGAAGATAGCTTCAAAAAAGAATGCAAAAACTTCCATAAACAGAGGCAGGGCAATCACATTACCTGCAATCTGCATAAAGTTAGGCCACAACAGGGAAAGCTGAAGACCGATTGCTGTACCTGTTACAACTCCCACAGCGATAGTTACTGTCATACCGCGGGTCCAGCGCCGTGCCAGCAGCTGCAAATGCTGATCTTTCTTTTTAATACCAATAAGTTCGGCAATAGAAATCATTACAGGAATTCCTACGCCTACCGTAGCAAAGATAATGTGAAAAACGAGTGTTAAGGAAGTAAGAAGCCGGCTCATTAATACCGGATCGTCAAAGAACATAATTATTCCCCCAATTACATAACAAGCTGAAATACTCATCACCAATTATAAAACGTGATAACGGTTCCTTTTCCCCAGAGACATGACGATTTTGTGACAAACTTCACAAAGTCAAGATTTAATGTAATCTTACCTAATAATAAGAAAAATGTCGATTAAATCGACCTGTACTATAGACCTATACCACAATCCGCACAAAAAAATGCCGCTGTTTAAACACAGCGGCTATTAAATCGCATCAAGCATCTGAAATTGGGCTTTTACTAATTCAAAGTATTCTCCTTTTTGTTCCATCAAATCATCGTGAGATCCGTGTTCAAGTATTTTTCCCTGCTCAAGAACATAAATCGTGTCGGCTTCCCTAATGGTTGAAAGCCTGTGAGCGATAATAATCGCCGTCCTTCCTTTAAGCAGGCGTCTAAGCGCATCCTGAATCTTCATTTCTGTTTCTGTATCTATGCTTGCTGTTGCTTCATCTAAGATTAATATTCGCGGATCTGCAAGCAATGCTCTTGCGAATGAAAGCAGCTGCCGTTCTCCAGCTGAAAGGATGCTGCCCCTCTCTTCCACTTCTGTTTCATAGCCTTTATTCAGTCTCTTTATAAAATCATCGGCACCGACAACTTTGGCGGCTTCCATAACTTCCTGATCTGATGCGGTCGGCCTCCCAAAACGGATATTCTCCATAATCGTACCTGAAAATATAAATGTGTCCTGAAGTACGACACTAATCTGCTGGCGCACACTATCAATCGTGACATCTTGTAAATTATGGCCGTCGATCTTAACCGCACCCTTTGTCGGGTCATAGAAACGGCTGATCAAATTAGCAATCGTTGATTTGCCAGATCCAGTATGCCCAACGAGAGCCACTGTTTCGCCTGATGGAATGTCAATGTTGATGTTATGCAGGGCAATCCGCTTATCATCATAAGCAAACTGCACACCTTCAAACTCAATATGGCCTTGCATGTCTTTTAACTCTTCCGCATTTTCTTTCTCTTCAACGTTAGGCTTTTCATCTAAGAATTCAAAGATCCTCTCAGAAGCCGCCATTGCCATGAGCAGCTGATTATACATCTGTCCCAGTCGTGAAATTGGCTCCCAGAACATGCCGAGGAAAAAAGCAAAAGTAACAAAGGTACCGTTTGTAATGTCTCCCTGTAAAATTAGAAAAGCACCGTAGGATATTAAAATTACCGTACCGACAGCATTGCACATTTCAACAAACGGACGAAACATCGCACTTTTTCTAGTCGCTACATTCCATGACTGGAAGTTATCTGTATTCACTCCGTCAAAGTACTCGGAATTCTCTCTTTCCTGTGAAAAGGATTGAGTGATTCTAACTCCCTGCAAACTTTCATTTAAATGGGAGTTCAGCCGCGACTGCTGGATACGAACCTGCTGCCAGGAACGCCTGATGTTCCGGCGCAGCTTTGTAGAGATATAAAACATAATTGGCATAATCACAAGAATTGCGATCGCAAGCTTTGGACTTAGCGCAAACAGAATCATGATAATTCCTGTCAGCATAACGATATCCATCAGGACATTAATAATACCATTTGTGAAAAGCTCCTGCAGGGAATTGATATCATTCATAATCCTCACAAGAATCGATCCTGCCGACCGCTTATCGAAAAAGTTATGGCTCAAGCGCTGCACGTGAGAAAATAAATGCTGGCGCAAATCGTAAATAACGTTTTGACCGAGAATGTTTACATATTTGATGCGCAGTACATTGGCCACATAGCTTAACAAGTATAGAACCGCTATGCCTATAACGAGCTGTATGAGCAGGTTATTGTTTCCATCGGCGATGGCTATATCAATTGCCACCTTACCGATTAAAATTGGAACAACCAGCCGAACGAGCGTGGATATGAGCATTGCAATAATCGATACCGGTATCAGTGTTTTGGCATACGGTTTTACATATTTTAGAAGCCGAAGCATCTGTGCCCAGTTGAATGGTTTTTCAATCGCCTGGTCCTGGGTGTATTTAAAACGGTTTAAGTGCTTATTTGTTTCAGGCACATGTTTTGGTTTTCGGGCCATTGGCTCTCCCTCCTTACATTAAATATTAGCTGAATTCATGATTTTCTCTTTATCCTGGTACTGAATATCATAAATTCTCTGATAAGGTCCGCCATTATGAAGAAGCTGATCATGACGGCCCCTTTCTAGGACTCTGCCATCTTCTAAAACAAGAATTTCATCAGCGTGCTTTAATGAAGAAATCCGGTGAGCGATAATAAACGTCGTTCTTCCTTTCATGACCTCTTTTAAAGCAGTCTGGATCTTAAATTCAGTTTCCATATCTACAGCTGAAGTCGCATCATCCAGCACTAATATCGCAGGATCTATTAAAATAGCGCGTGCAATCGCAATTCTCTGCTTTTGCCCGCCGGAAAGCCCCATACCCCGTTCTCCAAGCAGCGTATCGTAACCGTCAGGCATATCCATGATAAACTCATGGGCCTGAGCCCTCTTGGCTGCCTGTTTCACATCTTCTATTGTGGCATCAGGGTTTCCATAAGCAATATTTTCTTTAATCGTAGTTGAAAATAAAAACGACTCCTGTAGAACGAATCCAATATTTTTTCTCAGTGTTTTAAGACCATAGTCAGCTACAGGCTTTCCATCAACCAATACTCTGCCTTTTTCCGGCTCGTAGAACCTTGTGATCAGCTGAGTAATACTCGTTTTACCAGCACCGGTAGCACCGATCAAGCCTACTGTTTTCCCTGGCGGGGCATCAAAGCTGATATCATTTAAAGCCGAGTCATCATTTTCTGTATAAGTAAGCGTGACATTTTCAAAAGTAACATGCCCCAAAAGCCGATCCTGTACGATGGCCCCTTCTTTCTCCTGAATATCTTCAGGAGCATCTAATATTTCGAGTAAACGCTCACCTGAAGCTTTAGACTGGGAGAATAAGTTGATGACAAACCCTAAGTTCATCAGAGGCCCGAGGATATACCAGACTAGACTGAAGAAGGCGACTAACTCCCCTAACAGAAGAGATCCATCGACTACCAGATAACCTCCGTAGGCAAGCAGTGCGACGACACAAACATTGCCTATAAACTCCATGAGCGGAAAATATTTCGCCCATATATTTGAGGTATTAATGTAGTTCGTACGGTAATGCGCACTGCGGTCAAGAAAACGTCCCACTTCAAAATCTTCACGCGATAAGGACTTTACAGTATTCATTCCGCTGATGTTTTCCTGAACCCGTGTGTTAAGCTTTCCAAACGATTTTCTTATTTTACGGAAAGCCGGATGGACACGGCGGTCAAACTGAAAAACGACAGCCCCTAAAAACGGCATCGCTGCCATCGTTACTAGTGCGAGCGGGATGGAATAGTAAAACATGACGGATAAACTGATTACAATCAGCAGCGTGATACGAATAAGCTCCGAAAAACCCATGGCAAGAAAGAAGCGAAAACCTTCTACATCTGCCGTGAGCCGGGACATTATATCGCCTGTCTTCGCATTATCATAATATTTAAAAGGAAGTCTTTGGAGCTTCTTATAAAGCTCATCGCGCAGCGTGTAAACAGATTTAATACCAAAGAATTCCCCTAAATACTGATGAAAATAAGTAGCGATTCCTTTAATAATCATAAGTATGATAAAAACAGCGCTGATGTATGGAATCAAGTTATACCTTTCCTGGCCAATCACATCATCGATCGTAATTTTGAGCACCACTGGGTATGTGACCGTGATCCCTGTTACAAAAAGCAAAGCAAACAGTGACCAGAAAAAATACGATTTAAAAGGCCAGTAAAACGATTTCAATCTTTTAAATACATCCATTTAGGTTTCCCTCCCTTTCTTTTAACGTAATTATTAATATATCGGGTATCGAAATAAATTACCACCCATTTGACTGAAATTTTTAAAAAATTTGAAGGAAAAGCAAAATTTATCTTCATCTGCGAAAATTTGAGTTTTTAATGCATGAAACGCAGCTCTTTTTAGATAACGCAAAACAGTTATACCTATGTATGCGAAAGTACTAGCGTTCCGTTTACGGAAAATGGAGATAGGGTCTGGGGAAACGATTCGCTCTCCATGGGCAAACTGAAAAAATCTAAAAACAGAAAAAAAGCTGACGAGTAAATCTCGACAGCTTTTTGTATCGTTCATTATTTTGTGTTAACACCGAGCACACGGTTTACACGCTTGCGAAGCATTTTCATACCGCCGCCGCCGGCTTGGAAGTGACGAAGATTTCCCTCTTCATCAAATACATAATAAGCAGGCACGTACTGGTTTTCAAATGCATCTGTCAAAGCATGTGCGTTGTCCACGTAGATTGGCTGAGTAATGCCGTGTTCCTCAGCTACTTCTTTAATCTGATCAAGATCTAAATCTTTTTCAGAACGAGGCATGTGAACGGCAATTACGTTTAATTCGTCACTGTATTCATCTCTGAACTCGTTAACGTTAGGCATCGCTTCTTTACAGAGCCCGCAGCTGACAGACCAGAAATGAATAAGAGTCGGCTTGCCGCCTACTAAATCTTCTTTAGTTAAAGGTTCACTGTTCAACCATTTCGTAGCTTCTGGCAATTCTGGCATAGGTGATCTTAACTTCATTCTATTTCCTCCTCGTATCATCCATTTCAATGGAAAAAATGGTCTAACGTGAAAGTTAGACCATTTCATACCTATTTATTTAAGGAAGCTATTATAGAGTTTCTTGACCTGGCTTCCAGTTTGCTGGGCAAAGCCCGCCAGTTTGAAGTGCTTGAAGTACACGTAGTGTTTCGTCTACGTCACGTCCAATGTTATTGTGGTTAACTACTTGATACTGAAGCTCACCTTCAGGGCTGATGATGAATAGTCCGCGTAGTGCAACACCTTCATCTTCGATTAGTACACCGTAGTCTTTAGCTACTTGGTGGTTTGTATCAGCCGCTAGAGAATACTGAAGGTCACCTAGACCGTTATCTTCACGGGAAGTATTGATCCAGGCTAAGTGAGTGTGGATTGTATCAGTAGATACTCCAATTACTTCTGCATCTAAATCTTCGAATTCATCGAAGCGGTCAGATAGTGAAGTAATTTCCGTTGGACATACAAAAGTGAAGTCCATTGGATAGAAGAATAATACTGTCCACTTATCATTTTTCATGTTCTCTTCTAGAGATACTTTACCAAATTCTTTGTTAGGAAGCACTGCGTCCATTTCAAAGCGTGGTGCTTGTTTTGCTACCATACGTTCTGCCATTAAGAATCCCTCCATATGTTTTTAAACATTGTTCAACATTGATCAACCATCACACCCAATAGTATAACGAGAATTTTAATTATAGTCAATGTTAAATTACAATTAGTTTAATCTAGGTTAATTTAAATACCTCGTTACTAATATGGGCAATGTCACGTCCTATTAAACATGATCAAAAAGCTAATGTAAAATGATATGCTTTTATCAATTTCGACAGGAAACGGCAGCTGTTGTTTTTTTCTTATTTTTCTTGGTACCAGGTACCGTTACTTTTTCTCTCTTTTTCTCTCGGTACCTGGTACCGTTATTTCGAATCGACTTCTTTTTGCAAAAACCAGCAAATTATTGAAACTACCTTCACCTTTCCGCTATGATGTGAAGGAAACATTGTTGAAAGGAGTTCGTTTATGAATTTATTTGAAGAAGGATTTGAATTTAATATCACGGTACTAGTGGAATGGATGATTACTGCTGGGTTAAAGATCCTTGTGATTTTAATAGCCTTCGCAATTATCGGGCCGCTCGGCAAAAAAGCAATCAGCGCCGCCCTTATTCGAATGGGAAAACAGCGTAAACTTTCAGAAGGGCGCACCAAAACGTTAGAGAAATTATCGGTAAATATTTTCGCTTATACCCTTATATTTGTTCTTATCATAATGCTGCTTGGAGCTGTCAATATTAACATCGGACCACTGCTCGCCGGCGCAGGTATCGTGGGACTTGCTATTGGCTTTGGTGCTCAAGGCTTAGTATCAGATATTGTAACGGGATTCTTTATTCTTCTTGAACGCCAGGTAGAGGTCGACGATTACGTAACTACCGCAGGGTATGACGGAATTGTTGAAGAAGTAGGAATCAGGACAACAAAAATTAGAAGTTTTGATGGCACTTTAAATTTTGTGCCAAACCGCTATATTGAAGGCGTGAGCAACCACTCTCGAGGCAATATGCAGGCCCTTGTGGATATTGGAATTGCCTATGATGAAAATATCGACGAAGCTATGACCGTCCTTAAAGGGGTAGCTGACCGTTTCCAAACGGATCCTCGATTCGTTGAAGGACCTGACGTACTTGGGGTTCAAAGTCTCGGTGAATCTGAAGTGGTTATTCGTATTCTTGGAAAAACGAAGAACATGGAGCAGTGGGGCGTTGAGAGAGATTTGAGAAAAGCAATGAAGGAAGCGTTGGAGGAAGCTGGAATTGAGATTCCATACCCTCACCAAATATTCGTAAGTAAAACAGAAGAATAATACAAAAAGTCCAGCTATTTTCGCTGGACTTTTTTATATTACAGCTTGTGAAGAGCTGCTGCTACAAGATCGGCTCCTACCTGCAACGCTCCTTCGTCCGGCTTAAGCTGCGAGTGGTGTAACCCGGCAGCTGAGTCTACACCGAGCCAGAACATAAAACCTGGTATGTCCCTTAATATATATCCAAAATCTTCACCGGTCATCGCTGCGTCTGCTTGTTTATAGTGATATCCTTCCTCTTTGGCAATGAATGAAAACTTCTCTACCGCGTGTTTGTCATTAAATACTTGGTAATAGTTCGCTCCGTAGTCAATAGAAATCTCACAGTCATTGGCAATTTCAACGCCTCGAGTAATCTTTTCAATCTCCTGTTTAACTTCCTCCATCGCTTTAGGCGACATCGTACGGATGGTACCTTCAAGCCTTGCTTCTTCGGCGATAATATTCTGTACAGTACCTCCCGTAATCTTACCAACTGTGATCACCGCACTGTCTAATGGATTAACCCTTCTCGCGACAATTTGCTGCAGCTGTGTAACTAACGAGCTTGCAGCTAAAACCATGTCCTTCGTATGGTGCGGATAGGCTGCATGACCGCCTTTTCCTTTTAAATCAATAAATAGTTCGCTTGTGTTAGCGAACAGCAGGCCTGGTTTTGATGAAACCGTACCTACTGGGAGTTCCGGGGCAATGTGCAAGGCAAAAATCGTATCGGGCTTCCAGCGTTTCATAGGCTCTGAAGCAAGCATCGGCTCTGCACCCCCAGGCCCCTCTTCAGCCGGCTGAAATAAAAACAGCACGTTGTTTTCGGCCGGACGACTTGCCAGTTCCTTAAGAGCAGCTAGCGCAATCGTCATATGAAAATCATGCCCGCACGCGTGCATCCTTCCTTGGTGCTCAGAAGCGAAGTCGTATCCCGTATTTTCGGTAAGAGGAAGGCCGTCCATATCTGCCCGGTAGCCAATTGTTTTTTTGGGATTTGTTCCTTTTATATAGACAAATATTCCGGTTCTCCACGTCTCAACAGTCAGGTGCGTTTGCGGGAGGTCTTCAATAAATTGAAGCAGATACGCCTGTGTTTTTACTTCCTGAAACCCGAGCTCAGGTATCCTGTGCAAATCTCTTCTAATTTGAGTCAGCTGTTCTAATTTCATTGGATCCTCCGTGTGCAATAAAGACCTTGCTAAAAGTAAGCAAGGTCTTATTGCATTTCTATTTAGTTATCTAGTTTTCTTAATTCTTGTTTGATTTCTGTTTTGGATTTCGTCTGATCATCAATCTCTTTGATCACTTTAGCAGGAGTTCCGGCAACAAGTGTGTTGGCTGGCACGTCTGCTGTAACGATCGCTCCTGCAGCTACCACGGCACCTTCTCCAACTGTTACTCCTTCAAGAATAACAGCGTTCGCTCCAATGACAACTCCGTCTTTAACAACGACAGGCTTGGCAGATGGCGGCTCAATCACGCCGGCAAGGACAGCTCCAGCACCGATGTGGCAGTTTTTACCTACAGTTGCACGTCCTCCAAGCACAACGTTCATATCGATCATAGTGCCTTCTCCAATAACAGAACCGATATTAATGCTTGCTCCAAGCATGATAACAGCACCGTCACCGATTTCTACTTGGTCACGGATGATGGCACCCGGCTCAATACGTGCATTTACTTTTTTAAGATCAAGCAATGGAATCGCGGAGTTTCTGCGGTCATTTTCCAGTACATAATCCTCAATTTGATTGCTGTATTTCTCTAAAAGCGGTTCGATGACTTTCCACTCACCGAAAATAACACCTGTATCTTCAGTGATGAAATCTTGAACCCCTTCCCCGAAATCAATTCCAGAAAGGTCCTTTCCTTTTATATAAACCTTCACAGGTGTTGACTTTTCACTGTTTGAGATAAAAGAAATAATCTCGTTTGCATCCATTTGTTTCATATGTATCCTCCTCTACAAGTTAAGTTACCACCTTTACTTTATCAAAGCCGATAATATGTGACAAGCTACGACCCTCTAGGAAGCCGAAAAATTAGCAGCAGGCTTATTATTGCTAAAATAAGTAAGCCAATATAGACATTATGAAGCCCTGATGTTAAACCATCTTTAAACACGTCCATCGTCGTTTCAGTTAATTCGCTTCTCGTATTCTCATCTAATAGAAGATTCACGGAATCAACGGTATAGTCCCCGTCTACATTTGCATCTTCAATTTTTGCCTGAATTCTATTGTTAAGAATTCCACCAAACAATGCTGCACCGACAGCACTGCCAAGAGTGCGCATAAACATATTCGTTGCAGTCGCAATTCCGCGTATTTTCCAGTCGACCGACTGCTGGATGGAAACGATAAACGACGTGCTTGAAAGCCCCATTCCTATCCCGATAAATAAAGAGCCGGCTGCAGCAAACAGGGGGCCTTTTTCCGGAGAGAGCATTGTAAAAAGGAGCGCTCCGATGATTAACGAGAGGCCGCCGAAGATAGAAGTGAGCCGAAAGCCGATCCTAAGCAGCAGCCGTCCTGCGAGAGTAGCGGCAATCGGCCAGCCAATCGACATAGTCGTTAAGGTGAAGCCTGCCACTGTTGCAGATTGTTCCATAACACCCTGGACAAATGCCGGCAGATAGCTGGATACTCCAATCAATATCATCCCGGTCGTCAGTGAGGTTAAGTTCGCATAGCGAATGGCCGGACTGCTCCATAAGCGAAGCGGTATCATAGGTGATTCAGTACGGCGCTGAGAATGGATAAATAAACCGAGACTTACCGTAACAACACCAAGAAGGGCGGACATAGCCAGCGAAGTCCACGGCACTCTTACGCCGCCTTCGACTAAAATAAACATTAAGACACTTACGGTTAACGTTAAATAGAGCGACCCTTTGATATCCACCGTGTTTGTTTCTCTGTTTTTGTTTTCTTTAAAAAAGATTAAAATGCCGAACAGCGCCAGCAGCCCTAAGGGAATATTAATCCAAAAAACGTACGGCCAGCTGAGCACATCCACAAACAAGCCGCCAATTAAAGGTCCTGCTACTGCGGATATCCCCCACACGCTTGATAAATATCCTTGAATTTTCGCCCGCTCTTCTTTCGTATAAATATCTCCTACAATCGTTGTTGCAATCGGCATAAGAGCACCAGCTCCTAATCCCTGGACAAAACGTGCGCTAATCAGCACAGCCATCGATGGAGAGAGAGCAGCGAGCACTGATCCTATTAAAAAAAGCGATATGCCTATCATAAAAATCGGTTTTCTCCCGAATTTATCAGATAGTTTTCCAAACATGAGCACGGTAGCCGCATTCGTTAATAAGTAAGCCGAAAAGACCCAGCTGTAAAAACGAAAGCCTCCGAGGTCAGCTACAATACTCGGCATGGCTGTTGATACAATCGTAGCTTCCATCGCTGCTAAAAACATAGCCAGCATTATCGATCCCAATACAAAACCCCGCTTCATTCCATCACCTCTAAACTTCCCCGTTTAAAGACATAGGCTTACGCTAAAAGAAGAGCGAATCTGATCTCTTTCGCTCATCTCGCAGCCCTGTGCCATATTTAAAGCCAAAAATAAAGAAATGGCGCCCGCTACAGGCGCCATTTTTGATTCTATCAAGAAATGACCGTTTCTCTTACGCTCGCTTCCAGATTTCGTGATAATACTTACTGAACTGTTTTAAAATCGTGCGTCTTGTAATAATCCCGTCAAATTCACCTTCATCATTTGCGACACAGATAAACGGGTGGTCAATCAATTTGTGCAATGCATCAATCATTGAATGCTCTCTTTGTAAACAAGGTACGCTATTATCCATAACTTTTTCTACAGTCATATCGTTTAAATGGTTTAATTCAAATTGCTCAATCCCGAGGGTCTCTTCCAGGATCATTGATTTACTAATAACTCCTTGAAACTTAAATTTAGCATCTAAAACGGGCACTGCGGAATATCCTGATTTCAACAATACGAGCAACGCATGATCTAGTGGATTCCCTATTTGTACATGAGCAACTTTCTCCGCAGGTATCATTAATTCTTCTACCTTTGGAAAGTCCAATTCTTCACTCTGTACGCTTATCATCACTCATTCACACTCCTTTAAATCCATTGCTGAAGGAGCTAAGAAACGCTCGAACACATACATTCCTATAGTAACATACTTTCATTGTCCATAGAAATGTATTCTCCAAAATTTTCTTGCTTCATCATCCTTCGTTCACCTTTTTCTACCCATATTAATATAGTAATTAAACCACTATTATCGTCGATTTCTTTATAAATTTGCCGATTAGGTCTATACTGTTTCTAATGAAAAGTTTGGGGCTGATAATAAATGATGACGCACACTTTTTCCAAAAGAGAAGAAATAGCCAATGCCGTTACGCATGGTATTGGAGTCCTCTTAAGTATTGCAATGCTCGTATTATTGATCGTCTACGCCAGCTTAGAAGGAACAGCATGGCATATTGTTTCAGTATCTATTTACGGAGGAACGATGGTGCTGCTCTATGTGTCCTCAACGCTCGTTCACAGCTTTCCTGCCGGTAAAGCAAAGGACCTGTTTGAAATCTTTGACCATTCGGCCATTTACTTATTTATCGCCGGAACCTATACGCCGATGCTGTTAATCCCTTTACGCGGAACGCTTGGCTGGACACTGTTTGGGATAGTTTGGGGAATGGCCATTCTCGGGGTTATCTTTAAAGTGTTTTTCGTAAAAAGGTTTGTCGTCTTATCGACCGTTTTTTATGTACTGATGGGCTGGTTAATTATTTTAGCGTGGGGGCCGCTGACAGCTGAGGTGCCTGCGGCTGGAATTACTTATTTAGTGGTCGGCGGAGTTTTATATTCGATTGGGGCTGTTTTTTATGTATGGCGAAGCTTCACTTATCATCATATGGTCTGGCACTTGTTCGTATTAGGCGGATCAATATTTCATTTTTTCACTATATTTTTCTACGTTATTTAAGCAAGGCTGTCCTAAAAGTCTAACCACTGACTTGTCGGGGCAGCTTTTTATTGTTAAAGCTCATTAAATGGAAACTATTGTTGATATCTAATAAGAGAGGCATGGAAAACGTATCCCTTTGTCGCGGACGAACGACAGAGCTTCCTCGCGAAAACTAGCTGCGGAGTCTCGGATCGCCGTTTTCCATGCTTTTTTAGTCAATAACAATGCAACTGACACCGTCCTCTATTTTAATAAGAGAAATCTAAAAAGGAAATTTGTTCAGCCATTGGCCCCCGTCGAGTGTCACAACTTCGCCATTCATATACGCCGCTTCCTCAGACAATATGAAGCGCGCTAATCCGGCAATTTCTTCCGGAGTTCCTAACCTTCTAAGCGGAACAGAATTCAGCGTCCGCTTGGCTGCAGCTTCTGACTGGAACAGCTTATCGGCCCCTCCTGTTCGTTCTATTGGGCCTGGGGCAATCGCGTTTACCCGAATTCCGTATTTACTTCCCCACTCCACAGCGAGCGTACGGCTCATTGTAAGCACTCCGGCCTTAGCGGATGCTGAATGAACGACTCCTGCGCCGGCTCCCCAGGCATACGTCGCCACCATATTTAAGATTGATCCTTTAATATTATTGTCGATCCAATACTTCCCTACAGCCTGGCTGCAGTAAAACGTACCATTTAATACAATATTAATGACAGAGTTCCATCCGTTTGGTGAAAGTTCTTCAGCCGGCACGATGAAATTACCTGCCGCATTGTTTACTAAATGATCAATCGTTCCGTATGTATGTACGGTTTGTTCAACCATTCTCTGCACTTGTTCTGGTTCTCTTACATCCATATCGATCAGGAGAAGGCGATCTTCCCTGTCTTTTGCAATTTGTTCCCTTGCCTGCTGCAATCGTTCAAGACTGCGGCCGGTAATGGCAACTTTCGCCCCTTCATTAAGGAACCTCTCGGCCATATGCAGACCCATTCCGCTTGAACCTCCTGTTACGATGATGACTTGATCTTTCATAATATCATTCCTCCCTTTTATTAAAATTCCATAAAAAAAACTGAATTCCTGTTCATTTTTCAAAATATTAATAAAAAAAGATAAAGATGATATAATAGCTTTGATCAGAAAGACTCTGTTAAACTACCATTTTGATAATTATAGAAAAGTAAGGAGTTCTGCGAACGAGCGCTTCTCCCTTCTTTTTTTATGAAAAATCCAAATAAAACAGCCAGAAAAGGGAGGAACACCATTATGATTCTGACTAGGCGCAGCTTTTTGAAGAAGATGCTCTACAGCGGGCTGGGTCTTCTTGGTTTATCAGGCGGTGGTTATTACTATGCCCGTTATATCGAGCCGGATATGCTGAGGAAACAAAGTTACATACTAAAACATCCGAAGATTCCTTCCTCCTTTGACCAATTGAAAATCGTACAGTTCTCTGATTTGCATTTAGGCTTTAATTACAGTCTCGAGCAGTTTCGAGAGCTTGCGAGAAAAATCCAGGCTGAATCTCCTGATCTAATCCTGTTTACGGGAGATCTAGTGGATGAGCCGCAAACCTATCATTTTTCCGGGGAACTCCCGGCTATTTTAAACGAGCTCAGTGCACCTCTGGGCAAGTATTGGATCTATGGAAATCACGACCATGGCGGCTATGGAACAGAAACCCTTCAAGCCGTAATGACGGATGGCGGTTTTACGGTGTTGAAAAATGACGTGAAGGCGATAGAGAAAAACGGAGAACAATTTGTATTAGCCGGCTTGGATGATATTATGCTTGGCTCACCTGATATCAATGGAACGCTCGGAAACATAGATGTAAACCAATTCACTCTTTTACTCGTCCACGAACCAGATATCGCTGATGTGATTAAGAAATACCCGGTCGATGTTCAGCTTTCCGGGCACAGCCATGGCGGACAGGTGCGGCTCCCTTTGATCGGCTCAATGATTACCCCGCCTTATGGAGAAAAGTATGTGGACGGTAAACATGCGATCAGTGATCAATTAACGCTCTACATCAGCCGCGGAATTGGAACCACTCGAATGCCTTACCGCTTTTTATGCCAGCCTGAATTCTCTGTATTTACATTACAATCCACCCCTTAACATTTCATCTGTCACAGAAATGTTAAGGGCTTCTTACTTTAAACCGTGATACACTAACTTAAAGGCTTACATCGGAGGAAGATTTATGAAATTATATGCAGCAATTATTCTATTAAGCCTGGCCCTGCTTAGCGGATGCGGCTCACCAATCGAAGAGAACATGTCCCGCGAGGTCGATCCATTTACAGCTACCAATCAATCACGTGAGGTGGTGAACCTTCCGGATGATCTCGAAGGCAAGTATTGGGTGGCTAATCACATTTTCACACAGTGTGACACGGTCTGCCCGCCGATGACGAACAATATGGCCCGCCTGCAGCAGCTGGCAAAAGAAGAGGATGTAGAAGTCCACCTCGTATCCTTTTCTGTTGACCCGGAATATGATACGGAAAATCGGCTGACAGAGTTTGCGAAGCAGTTTAATGCCGACTTTGATAATTGGGACTTCTTAACAGGCTACGCCTTTAAAGATGTCAAAGAATTATCGATTAAATCCTTTCAGTCCCCTTTAAAAAAATTAGAAGGAACCAATCAAGTAGCTCATGGAACTGCGTTCTATTTAGTAACACCTAAAGGAAAAGTGATTAAAAGTTATGATGGCACAAAAGCAGCGGAAATGACTAGTATTGTCGAAGACTTGAAAAAATTACAATAAAATACATTTTTCCTTTGCAAAAATTTCCCTTCTTCGGTAGGATGGAATAAAATTCAAGAAAGGAGTCTGGCCATGAAAAATATGGATGTTTCCAATCGAGAGCTTGCCGAGTCCCTTTTTATCGTCAACCGTCATGCAAAGACAGCCCCGGAGCCTCAGCATCTGTATGAAATAAAGAAGAAAGCCATATCAAAGCTTCTCAAAGAAAATAAAGCCAAAAAGATTGGTCTGCATTATTCAGACCATCCGAAATATAGTAAACAGCACTCCACACTTCTTATCGAGGTGGGAGGATACTACTTTCACATCCCCGCAGAAAAGAAAGATTTTGAGCAGCTGGAGCATTTAGGCCGTGTCGACCAGTCTTACCGAAACCCTAAACCGAAACTCTCCCTATCGCGAGCCAAAAAAATCTTATACAGCTATCTAGGCTGGAACCCGCAGCGAAACACAGTGGCTGCAGGAGCCCGTCAAAGCCCGCCATCCTTTTTAGGCCAGCAGCACATCACTCCATGGAACCAAAGGCAGAAAAGAAGGTAGGACACGCTTGCAAAGGTTTTAGAACAGGATAAAAAAGGTAAACAGCTATCAGGAGGGTGATAGCATGACGATGAATGCAATGGAAGACTTTCTCTACCACTTACACAAATATGTAGAAGCCGGCACAGAAATGAGATCTTCATATGAGCATTTAACAGCAGCAGAAAAAGAACGTGTGAAAGAAGCCCATCCATTTGGGAGAAGTCCGGAAGATATTTCGAAGGATGTATATAAGTGGCATGACACCTTATTTGACAAAATGGATAAAACGACTAAATAAACAAGGAGCCTTTAACGGGCTCCTTGTTTATTTAATGTGCCTAATCCACAGTATTAAAGACGAGGGAAAAACTGCCATTCTTAGAATGGTAGTTAAGCCACTTTTCGCTTATTTCTTTTGAATAGTTTTTGTGTAACTTTACGGAAGCTTCTAAAGAGCACTATACCTGCTCCATAGGAACTGATCGCAAGCAGGCTGATCGACCAGAAATAATCAGGCAGGACAGACTGCTGATTTACCATCGCATAACGGTCAATAAACTGCAAAAATACTACGGCCAGTAACAGGCTTCCTAAATAACTGAGCAGCGTACTCCAGTTCTTGGCCATCGCCCATTCGAGAAAAGGACGAAACACCCACATACAGGCCGCTACTAATAAGAAGACTAACGCAAATAAAAACTGCCAGGCTTGCAGTCCAAATATTTGCAGAAGATTGGGGTCAAACCATTGAAATAAAGAATCCATGAATGAGAAATTAAACATGACTTAAAAAATCCCTTTCCCTTTGTTTTCCATCAGTTTAGACGCCTGTTCTGGTTTTTATACAGACCTTTCCAATCCCACTTCAATCCTTCCGTTCGGTTACAGAGGCCGAAGTTCGTTGTTTTCTATGTAAGTATCCACAGTACTAGGAATTGTCTTGCTGTACTCTCTTAATGCCCAGCCAACCGCATTCTCAATGCTGCTTGAGAATACTCGTGCGGTGAACCCATAGATTACAAGACCTTACCCATTTTTTCGTTATGGGAACTAACAGCTCGGGATACTTTTTATAATATTCTCTGAACAACCTTTGATGCGATCATATCTACGATATCCCACCAGGGGTGAAGATACAGCAGCTTCTTATAGACTCCGATTCCGGAAAGAAGAACCTTTTTCTCATCCCGGTCTAAGACAGCCAGTGCGGTCATAGCACTCTCTTTCCTCTTCTTTATATAGAAGAAAAGCGGCTGCACTTCTTTTAGTAAAAGTATGGTTCTTATATTTCTTTAAAATTTCCCGCAGGATCTTTAGGCCCTCAGGTCTCTTAATTTTGAAGAAGGGATACTGATTTCTCATTTGCTGCTCCATCGGTTTTCTGTTGAATGCCTGCCTCTTTTCTGAAAAAGCTTTAATAATAGCTTGATGAAGGTCTCAGCTCCGTTTCATAGGCACACTTCCTTTTTAGTAGCTTCTCCCATTAAAATAAAGCAACCACGCTATGCGGTTGCTTTTCTCCTGTGATATGATCAGTTTATCATTCTATTTTTTTCTTTTGGGTTCAGCCTTTTTTTATCGATCAGGTCATCTATTTTATCTAAAGCTTGCTGGTCTTTTAACAACTCTTCCTTGTTCTGGCTGACAAGCTCTTCAAATGTAGGCCGGTTTGGTCTCATGATCAAACTCCTTTCGCAGTTGTACATTTATAGTATACCCGATTAATTGAAAGATAAATCTAAATTGTTTGAACATTTTGTTAACAATTAATGGAGGTCATTATGGAACATAAAATCAATAAAAATTTGTCTACTATTCAAATCTCCGGCATCCGCCAATTTTTTAATATGATCAGCGATTATGATGATGTGGTATCGTTAACAATCGGCCAGCCAGACTTCCCGACACCTGCTCACGTCAAAGCAGCGGCGGTGAAAGCAATTGAAAACAACCATACAACGTATACACATAATGCTGGAATTTTCGAACTAAGAAAAGCGATCAGTGAACATGTCTCTCAGAAATACGACCTTGAGTATGATCCTGCCAATGAAATTATCGTAACCGTCGGAGCTTCCCAGGCGATTGATATTACTCTAAGGACAATTATCGAACAAGGTGATGAAGTCCTGCTTCCCGGCCCCGTATACCCGGGGTATGAGCCTTTAGCCAAGCTAGCCGGAGCCAAAGTGACACATATTGATACATCGGCTAACCATTTCAAGCTTACTGCAGACCTTCTGGAACAATCGATCACAAAGGACACAAAGTGTGTCATCCTTCCCTATCCGTCAAATCCAACGGGCGTATCTTTAACAAATGGTGAGCTTGAAGCCATAGCAGAAGTGATTGACCGGCACGGCATCTTTATGATTGCTGATGAAATCTACAGTGAACTCGTTTATGAACAGTCCCATACGTCCATCGCTTCTTTTTCTAAAGTGAGAGACCAGGTAATCGTCGTAAATGGCGTTTCCAAATCCCACTCGATGACAGGGTTCCGCATCGGTTACCTGCTAGCTCCTGAGTGGCTGACGAAGCATATTTTAAAAGTTCACCAGTACAATGTTTCCTGTGCTACATCGGTCAGTCAATATGCGGCGCTTGAAGCGATCCAAAACGGAAAGCTTGATCCCGAATCTATGAAAGAGGACTATAAAAAGAGAAGGGAATATGTGACGAGGCGACTGGATAAGATGGAATTAGAATATGTAATTCCTGATGGAGCCTTTTACATTTTCCCAAAGTTTCCTCTCAACGGGAAAACGACCTTTGAAGCGGCTGTAGATCTTGTGAAAACGGCCGGAGTAGCTCTCGTTCCCGGAGATGCTTTCTCAAATTACGGCGAAGGCTATATGCGCCTCTCCTACGCTTATAGTGAAAAAATACTCAAAATCGGTCTCGATCGTCTGGAAAAATATTTACAACAAACAAATTAACTTTTTATGACATTATTGCTTCTTCATCCACGCTCATACGTTTAGTATGCTAGAATGAAGAAGGAACGATATGCACCCTGGTTTAAGTTAGAGAGGAAGATTAAGAGTGTCTGAAAACACTAAAAATGAATGGATAGAATGGATTAAAGCGATCTTAATTGCAGTCATTCTAGCTTTTATACTGAGAACTTTTTTCTTCGCCACATCCATTGTCGAAGGAGCCAGTATGAATCCGACTTTAGAAAGCGGAGAACGCGTAATGTTTAACAAAATCATTTATTATATAGACGAACCTTCTTATAATGATATTGTCATTATTGAAAAACCGACTAAAAATTATGTAAAACGAGTCATTGGACAGCCCGGAGATACCGTTGAGATCCGCAACAGCCATTTGTATGTAAATGGGCAGCAGCACGACCAGCCTTATCTTGATGAGGGTGCAATAATGAACACCCGCGATTTTGGACCAATTGAAGTTCCAAAAGGACGCTACTTTGTAATGGGAGATAACCGTTCCGTCAGTAAAGACAGCCGAAATGGTTTAGGGTTTGTAGCCGAAGAAGAAATTATCGGGCGAACAGAACTTGTAATCTTTCCTTTTAATGAAGTAGAACTTACAAAATAAATCAGCCACCGCAGCTGCTAAAGGCTGTGGTGGCTTTTTTTACAGCTTGTTTGGAATTTGGTTTAAAGCTTCTATTAATACGTCCAGTTTCCCTTCAATGCGGTGAAGTAAATAAAAAGTCACAGCAGCAGGGAATCCCAGATCAGTAATTAACGGCAGCCACTGTTCCACATCAACACCCCCTCTTTTTTTCTATAATTGATAGAAAAGTACTGGTATCTGCATTGGTGTTCCAATAAAGCAAGGGTTCCTGTTCGCTTTTTAGCGGCCACTCAAAACGCTTGATCGTTCAATGTTGGACACAACGTACCGTACTTCATCTTTATTAAACTCTCCTCGCTCGTGACCTCTCTAGGGGTCGGGAGGCCGACCGTTTTTTTAAGCAGGAGTCCGGCAGATTCCCCAGGCAGCATAGCCTTAAGAAAAAGCCGCTGTCGCAGCGGCTTTAGGATTAAATTTCAATATTCGTTACGTTTCTTTCAACAATTCGTGCTTCCTTCTTTTCGACTAAATCTCCACCGCTTGAATAGAGACAATTTTGGGCAATGATCGAGTCCATAGCGGCAATGATGTCTGCTTCTGCCGGCGGCTCAATTGGGTTGTCCAAAGAAACCGTTACGATCTTGCCTTCTTCATTTAGAAATTTCAGCTCCAGCTTTTTCAAGTCTTCCCCCTCCTTCCTGCATAATATTTACTTGGTTAAAGATCAACTAAAACAGATCGGTCCGTTTTCTCAATGGTGGAAAGAAGATCTTGCTGCAAGGACTCCAGCGCAACGGCCACTTGGTAAAGCTGTTCTTCAGTGGCTTCCATTTTTACGTTTCCAAAAGTTTTGCGGCGGTACTTCACATTGCCTTTACCATCTAAACCATCTTCAAAAACGAGCTGCAATTGAGTATTTATTTTGTCTGCTGATACGGCCATGTTGATCACCTCCTTTCACTTCTATAATCGAAAGAAATGACCAGGAGGTGTCCTTAAAAATAAAAACTTTTAAGATTTTTTCTCCTACATCTTAAATCCACACACATAAAAAAGTGAGCACCTTTTAAAGATGCTCACTTTTCATCATGTATAGTATGTGATTTTTCCTATGTCCGGCTGCTTAGCCCCGGTCGAAGATACATAACCCCATAAGCGTAAACAACGTACCCAGCAAGACAAGAAACATAACAATTTCTGCCATACGCTCACCTCCTCATTCTTCTTCTAGTTTATCAAAAATATAAAAGAATAGCTTCAATTTTTATATATTTTTCGTATCAGATATAAGGAAAATTATACATATAGCGGCTCGGTCACAATTTAGACATAAAGTCGTGAACTAATTGTGAAATACTGATCAAGTCATTCCCTTTTTTATAAAAAACGAATATATTATAAGTGTAATAAATATTGTGAAATATTGAACAATAAAAAGAGGAGGAAATTTCATGTTACGCAAATGGTTTCAGGAACACTTTAGTTCAGCCATCCTTTTAACTTTAATTCGCTTTTATTTAGGGTATATATGGATTAGTTCCGGAGTTGGAAAAGTAACAGGGGACTTTGATGCCAGTGGTTATCTACAGGGAGCGATCGCTAAATCTCAAGGGCAGGATGCCATTGTTCAAGGCTGGTGGGCCGCATTTCTCAAAAACTTCGCTCTTCCTTACAGCGAAGTCTTCAGCTTCCTCGTCATGTGGGGCGAAGTGCTCGTCGGACTTGCGCTTCTCTTAGGGCTATTTACAAAAACAGGCGCCTTCTTTGGAATCGTGATGAATGTAGCTTTTCTTTTAAGTGGAACGATCAGTACCAACCCTGAAATGGTCATTATGGCTGGCTTGATTCTCGCCGGCGGAATGAATGCAAGCCGCATAGGTATTGAACCTTATGTTAAACCATACCTCTATAAACAGAACATTTTTACAGAAGAACACCAAAAAGCCTCTTAGCACAGCTGATCGCAGCTGTGCTTTTTTCTTTTTTTGGGTACCAGGTACCGGTTTTCTCTCTACCGGTACCTGGTACCCGCTTTGACTGTGCATATCTTTGTTTGTGCTGCTTCTTTTTGAGGTATGATGATAGAGAATCCTGATTGTTTACCTTCTCACCTTACTGCTATTCATCACACCATTTCATTAACCTAAAGATCATTTATAGAGGGGCAATGTTCATGTTAACGGCAATCTTTCGTTTTTTTATTATTTGGTACATATGCGGCGTTTTTTTATTAAGCTTTGATCTATTGCCGCCCTGGCTTGAATGGGCGAACAGTGTTTTTCTAATTACAGCCGGTGTGATCGGAGGCATTTATTTTACGCAGCTTTACGGCTGGTTGAGAGGTATTCTTTACAGCTTTATCGTTATGGCTGTCAGCATCTATGTGGAACATTTAGGGGTACAGTCCGGCTTTCTTTTTGGTGATTACAGCTACGGAGAGAATTTCGGCTTAAAAATCGTCGATACGCCTGTGACGATAGGCTTCGCCTGGCTGCTCGTCATCGGATGTTCTCATGAACTGGCGCGGGGCATTACCCGGCGTTTTGATTTCTTCCCCCGTACAGTACTGTTTGTGCTTACAGGCAGTCTGATTGCCGTCACGATGGATTTAATACTCGATCCTGTAGCCTATAAAGTTCAGCAATATTGGATATGGGACGAGCCTGGGGTTTATTATGATATCCCTCTTTCTAATTTTTTTGGCTGGTTTGTACTTTCATTACTTTTTCACCTGATTTCTCTCGTGCTATTTAATAGGGATACCACTCTAATTTCAAAGCTATGGTATGGAAGAATGGCATTTATATACGGTGCAATTATATTTATGTTCGGCCTGCTCGCTGTAATTGGCGGGGTAGGAGGCGCAGCACTACTCGTCGTCGTGCTGAGTTTCATCTGGTATGGTTTATATTTCTGGGGGGGGCGTCATGATAAAAGCGAAGAAAAATAAATGGCTGATGTGGGGTTTTACACGTTTTAACCGGCAATTTATTAGAAGGAACTTCCAAAACATATACATTCGCAGGGAAAGTGAACGTCCTCTCAATATGCGAAAAATGTTTATCGTTAATCATTCCAGCTGGTGGGACTCGCTCATTATCTTCTTTTTAAATGAGCAGGTCATCAAATCAGACGCTTATGGAATGATGCACAAAGAAGGAATGGAGAGGTTCCCTTTTTTCCGCGGGATTGGAGTATATTCGATGGATGCCAATGACAGCAGCCACTTAATCGAATCCCTGCAATACAGCTGTGAACTGCTCAATAATGATAAAACAGTCTGGATATTCCCTCAAGGAAAAGAACAGCATTTAGAAAAGCGCCCGCTTGAATTCTCAAGCGGCATTTCCTATATCGTACAAAAAACAGACGCAGTCGATGTGGTGCCTGTATCGCTTTACTATTCATTTGGCCACACGAAAAAGCCGGATGTATATATTCAGGTAGGGCGGCCGCTAGAAAACGGAACCTTCCAACAGCTGTCTAGAAAAAAGATCACAGATCACTTGGAAACAGTCGCAACTGAGCAGTTAGATCTTTTGAAATCAGCGGCTGTAAAGGAACAGCATGACGAATTTGTTAATTATGGAAGGAGCTGATGAGTACATTGATTTTAACGATTGCGCTGGTTCTCACACTAATTCTTAACTTATGGACGATCATTAACAGCTGCTTTCTTCCGTCTCTTGAACGCTCTAAACCTATAAAAAAAAAGCCGCTAGTGTCTTTTTTAATTCCTATGCGTAATGAAGAAGATCAAGTTAAAGGACTCATTGAATCATTGAAACAAGTGACTTATAATAATGTGGAATTTCTCATTATAGATGACCATTCGGAGGATCGCACACCTGAACTGCTGCAAAAATACATACGCTCAGATCAACGGTTTACGGTATGGCAGGGAGACCCGCTGCCTTCAGGCTGGAATGGAAAAGTCCATGCCTGTCACCAGCTCTCCTTAAAAGCAAATGGAGACTATTATTTGTTTTTAGATGCAGATGCCCGTGTGGCTCCTGCTATTATTGAGCGGAGCCTGCTGACTTTATGGAAACATGACGCATCAATGCTGAGCGGCTTTCCGAACTATCCGAGCCGTCATTTCTTATCACACATGCTCGTTCCCCTGCAGCACATGGTCGTCTGGCTGCACCTTCCATTAATGATGGCTAATTTTACAACTCGTCCAGCTTTCACAGCGGCCTGCGGTATTTTTATCTTCATTGAAAAGCAAGCTTATCAAGCCATAGGGGGTCATGAATCTGTTCAATCTTCGCTTGTTGAAGATGTCCATATTGCCCGTGAAGTAAAAAACCACGGATTTAAAATGATCCTGTGCAATATTTCGGATTCTGTTATTTCTTTTATGTATGACTCTTCAAAGGAAACGTGGGAAGGGTTTAAGAAAAATATATTTACAGGCATCGGGCGTTCAAGTCTTCTGGCCTTTGGCTTAATGGCACTCTACTTTTTACTGTTTCTCCATCCGGCATTTCTTGCTGTCTACGGATTAGTCACCAGCCAGTGGGTATATGTACTCCCTTTTTTATTAACCGTCTCTTTTAAAATGTATATAGATATTCGCACAAAACATCCTTTATGGCTCGCCTGGCTGCTGCCTGTATCAATTGTCTGCCTGATTGCGATACTTATGGCTTCAATGTTTGTCAGCTTGAAGGGTAAAACCTATCAATGGAAAGGGAGGTTATACAAATGAAAACAGTTATTGTCGGCGGCGGATTAGGAGGGCTGTCCGCAGCCGTTTCACTGGCTAAGGAAGGCGTGGAGGTCGAGCTTTTTGAAAAAAATGATCACTTTGGCGGTAAGATGATGCCTGTCGATGAAGGGGGCTATCACTTTGACTTTGGCCCTAATACGATTACGATGCCGCACGTATTTCAAAACGTGATGGATGAAGGAAGACTCCCGCGCAGCGAACAGCCCGTTTTTCATAAACTGACAAACCATACTCGAAATCAGTGGGAAGATGGAACCGTTTTTGACCTTTCAACCGATCGTTCCTATATAAAACAGCAGCTTCAGAAGCTGGATCCTAAAGCGGAATCGACTTATGACGACTTCCTGAAAGAAGCCGAACGTCTTTATGATTTATCGAACCGTCATTTTATAAATCGCTCATTTTTATCGTTCAAGGATTATATATCGCTGGAACTGGCCGTTAATACGATGAAGGTCCGCCCTTTTCAGTCGATGAACAGCTTCTTTTCCAAGTATTTTTCTCATCAGGGAATTGTTCAATCCTTAAATCGTTATGCCACGTACATAGGATCCAGTCCATATCGCTGCCCTGCTACATTTGCCATGATTGCCCACCTGGAATTAAATGATGGTGTTTACTACGTGAAAGGAGGAAACACCCGGATTGCAGCTGCTTTTGTAAAAGCAGCAAGAAATCAAGGGGCGAAACTGCATTCAGGGACAGAAGTCACCCGCCTGCTTACATCAAAAAATAAAATCACGGGCGTCCAGCTGTCAAATGGAGAGAAAATACATGCTGACCACGTCATTTTAAACGGGGACCTCTTACATACACTTCCACGGCTGCTAAACAAGAAGGAAAGGCGCTCGTTAAGTGACCGTTCGATTGAACGTTATGATCCTTCCGTTTCTGCTTTTGTCATAATGGCGGGCCTTAATACAAAAATCAGCGAGCTCCATCACCATCATGTCTTTTTTTCTTCTGATTATGAGAAGGAATTTAAGGAACTGACCCACGGACAGTACAGCAGTGACCCTACCGTTTATATTTGTACGTCCTCTAAATCGGACGCCGAAGTATCTCCCCGCGGTGATAATTGTTTTATTCTTGTCAATGCACCTCCTGTTCAAAGCAGCAGCATCGAAAAAGAAGCCTATAAAAAAGTGATCTATGACAAATTACACAGAAATCATATTGAAATTAAGAAGCATGTATCGTTTGAAAAAGTCATTGGCCCCGAGGATATAGAATCTCAATTTTATTCATTTAAAGGTGCTCTATACGGCCCCTCTTCAAATACGAAAGTACAAGCATTTAGAAGGCCGTATAACCAGTCACAGGATTATTCAAACCTTTATTTCTGTGGAGGGAGCACGCACCCTGGAGGCGGATCTCCGATGGTCGTCCTCAGTGGACAAAACGTTGCCCATCACCTCATCGGAAAGAGATTATCCATGGAATAGAAAAAAGCAAATTATTGCATATCGGCAATAATTTGCTTTTTCTGCTGGTCGGAGACATAGTTTCTACGACGAAAGACTTCATAATTGTTATCACGAACGGAAGGTAAAATCGCCCGGTAAAGATAGGCCGCTCCTTTTACCGGTGTCCTCGAATATGAGGGGTACATAGGGAGAGTAGCAATTCCTCTTTTATAATAATATTCTGCCTCTTCTGCAAGTTCTTCCCAAAGGTTTATAAATGAAGAGTTAATGATGCCCGCTCTTAGATCCTCACAAGAATATTGATGATTTTCAAGTAAATCCTTTGGAAGATAGACACGTTCTCTGTCTAAGTCTTCCCCAATATCACGAAGGATGTTTGTGATCTGCATCGCATAACCGAGATCAACGGCTCCCTGTCGAAGCTCTTTTTCACGCCCCGGGGCAATCACAGGCAGGAGCATTAGACCAACCGTGCTGGCCACGTGGTAACAGTAAGATAATAGATCTTCTTTCGTCCTGATCGTTCTTGGTTCAAGATCCATCCACTGTCCCTCAATCTGCTCGTAAAAAGGTGTGGGGTCCATCGGGAATTTTTCAAAAACGTCAGCTAAGGCTGTCCATGCCGGGTGCCGGCTTTGTAATTTCCCTTGAACGAACTGATCGAATTGGAGGGTAAATTGGGTTAACTCTTCTTTAGGGTTTTCTCCTTCATCAACTATATCATCGACCTGGCGGCAGAAAGTATAAATCGCCCATACCGCTCTCTTCTGGTCTTTAGGGAGCATTGAAAAAGCTTTGGAGAACGTTTTGGAATGTTTGTATATGACATCTCTGCAATATTGATAAGCTGCGTTTAATTCGCTCATTCTATCCACCTCGCTTATAATTATGCCTATGCTCTATTAAAAGCTGCAAGTGATCCGCCAAGAGTTTTGCCCCTTGCATAACGATTGGTATGCCGCCGCCTGGATGGATCGAGGCGCCTGCTGCAAAAACGTTATCTAAAGGGTATGGCTGCAGCTGGGGGCGAAAGACACCTGACTGAAACAGTGTAGGGGCGATCCCGAAGCTGCCTCCTTGAAACAAACCATCTCTTTGCGCATCTTCTGGTGTACGAATTCTCATCCATTCAATATGCTTCCTTAAATCCGGGAATCCTCTCTTTTCCATCTGATCAATCACTAGTTCAACAAGCTCATCTTTTTTAGACCAGTCCACATGTTCACTTGCAGGAACAGGAACTAATGTATATAAAACTCCTTTGCCTTCTGGAGCTAAGGAGGAGTCGATGATCGACGGATGAAACGTGTAGAAGGATGGATCGTCCGGCAGTGTCTTTTCTAAAAAGACCTGCTGCATATGGCGGTCAAAATCATCAGACATAAAGAACTGGTGAATCGTTTCTCTTTCATAAATTTTATTTAATCCCATGTAAATTAACAGACATCCGGAAGAAGGTGTATACCGGCGGCGAATTTGTTTATGAACTGGAAATAAACGATCCATAAGGGGAAAGTCTCCATTTAATACGACACGATCCACAGGGAAAGTGCTGCCGCCCGCCTTAAGACTGGTAACCTTTCGCTTTTCAGTATGAATGCTTTCCACTTCACAGTTGGTTTCAATTTGAACGCCGCGCTTCTTTAATTCCTCGACAATAATTTCGACAAGTTTAGCGTATCCTCCCATCAGGTACCAGATGCCGTGTTTATGCTCACTATAGGAAACTAAAGAATACATTGCAGGCGACTGCTCAGGATGTCCGCCGATATATAGCGTCTGCAGTGTGTAGGCCTCAATTAACCGCTCATCTTGGAAATAATTCTTCATCATTTTTTTAACGTTTTGATAAGCTCTCAACCTCATAAGTGTCTGCAGGTTCTTTGTCGTAAAAAACGTTTTTTTATTTACAAATGATTTCTCTAGGAACTGTTCTTTGCCCTGCATAAAACGCAGCTTCATGTCTTCAAGAAATCGATAGTAACCGGCTTCATTACCGGGAAATTTTCTGCTGATTTCGTCGATCTGCTTTTCTATGTCAGCGTATTTCGTAAAGCTATATCCGTCTTTAAAGTGAATGTGATAAAGAGGGTCACACGGAACGATAGGAATCTGGCTGCGGCTTATTCCTCCTTCTTCAAGAATTGAAAGAAGCATTTCAGGGAGAAGCACGATCGTCGGGCCTTGGTCGATTTTATAGTCTCCCTGTTTTTCATAGGTGAGCCTTCCGCCTAAGTGGCCGTTTTTTTCTAAGATCCTGACACTTTCTCCACGCCTGGAAAGAATTAAAGCAGTGACCAGGCCGCCGATCCCTCCTCCAACAACCGTTACTTCTGACTTCATAATGCCGCCTCTTTTCTTTCTTTCATCCAATTCGTCGTAATTCGTGCAGATTCGAGTATTGTCGGAAGGCCGCTCCCTGGATGGGTTCCTCCTCCTACTAACCAGCAGTTGCCGAGCTCCTCGAAGCGGTTATGGGGACGAAAGTACATCATTTGTGACAGCTGATGCCCCATACTGAAAGTCGCTCCTTTATGAACATAATGATCTGTTTCCCACTGCATAGGCGTTAACACTTTTTCTTCAACGATGTGGCTTCTTAAATCTTTAAATCCTGTTTTCTCTTCCACTTCATCTAACACCAAGTCTCTAAAGGCCGCTTCTTTATCCTCCCAGTCAATCTCCGCATAGTTGTTTGGGACAGGAGCAAGAATGTATAATGCTGAGTGGCCTTCTGGAGCCAGCGTAGGGTCTGTGACGCTCGCATTATGAATATAGATGGAAGGCTCTTTTGAAAGGACCATATCTTTCGTCATTTCTTCTACGTTCTTCTTGTAATCTTTAGCAAACAAAATCGTATGGTGCGGCATATCATACTTGCGGTTAACTCCGAGATAAATCATAAACGTGGAACAGGAGAATTTACGTTTATCGAGTTTTTCTTTTGAAAATTTCTTGAGGACGCCATCTTTTACGAACCTGTTCATCGAATGGGCAAAATCTGCATTTACAATAACTTCATCAGCTTCTGCAATTTCTCCATTCTCAAATTTAACGCCGGTTACTTTCCTGCCATCAAGCAGGAACTCTTCCACCCCTTTATTCAAGTGGATCTTTCCTCCGAGTTCTTCAACGGCTTTTGCCATCGACTTGGATAATTGATTGACACCCCCAATAGGGTGGAAAACGCCATATTCATGTTCCATATACGATAGGATAGAAAAAGCACCCGGACATTCCCACGGTGACATTCCTAAATACTTCGCCTGAAAAGTAAACGCGATCTTTAATTGTTCATCAGTAAAGTATTCAGAGAGAACATCATATACAGATTTACCAATCGACAGCTGCGGCAGTGCTTTTAATGCCCTTGGACTGATATAATCCATGAGACGGTGATGTCTCGTTTGTAATAGCGGAAGCAGGGTGTTCATTTTCTTGCGTGTATCCTTCATAAAACGAAGGTACCCCTCTTCATTGCCCGGGAAATGTTTTCTAATCACTTCAAGCATCTTTTCTTTATCGCGATACATCGGTACTCTTTCATTTTCAAACTGAAGCTCATACATTGGTGAAAGCTCCACTAAATCTATATAATCATGCAGGTTTTTCCCAGTCTGTTGAAAAATTTCTTCAGCGATATGCACCATGCTTAAAAAGGTAGGGCCGATATCAAAGGTATAAGAACCGAGACGGAAGTGGCCGTTTCTGCCGCCTACATAATTTTGCTTTTCAAATACTTGCACGTCGTATCCATCTGCTGCCATCAGCATGGCTGCAGCTAACCCTCCCGGCCCTGCTCCTATTACATTAATCTTCTTCATTCAGCCACCTCTTAACCTATACAAATGTTATACAAAAATTATACAAAGGATATATGTAAGTTGCAATTAATCACTAGCTTCCAATGTGTTCCTGTTTAATTTCCATGTCATACCATACCCTCCACTTTTAGCAAATAAGCCTCCTCTTTATACACCTAAACTACATTTATTTAATAAAAGAATGAAATCTGGGTGAATCCCCATACCCTCCGCTTGTACCTAACATAGTCTGAGAATGTAAGATAACAGGAGGTGACATTATGTACGGAAACAGTCCTTACCAGGTTCAGGGAGCTAACATGCCTTATGGAGTTAGTCCTTACTACGGCCGCAGGTGTCATAGACCAGGCAGTACATTTGCATTGATCGTGGTGTTATTTATCCTTCTCATTATTGTGGGAGCCGCTTTCTACTGCTAATGATTTAATCACTGAATAAAAAAAGCTGTTTCCCTCTATTGGGAAACAGCTTTTTTATCAGCTTGTAGAGAGAAACCTCATGCTTTTCAGACGACGGATTTTACTTTCAAAGGATCGGATACGGCACAGGGCTCAGGGAAACGGATCGCTTTCCGCAATTTTTAAACGATCCCATCTCGGTTAGCTGGAATGCAATATTTTACTAGGAACAAAGGCGCAAGCGCCCTGGTAGACACGAAACGCATAAGCAAAACGGCCGGTGGAAGGTGGCCTTCCCTTCCGCAGGACGGGTTGCTTATGACGCGAGTGTCTGGGCGCTGAAGCTGGATGTCGCTCTTTTTATTAATCAGGTCAATCTCAAAATTTTAAATAGCTTTTAATTTAATCAGCCAATAAGAATGCGTTCTTTTGGCAGTGAATATTTAGCTGTCGTATGTGGTTTATGGAATGAAAATAAGAATGTGAGTATCCCTATCCGTCCTAGAAACATCAGAAACATAAGGACGAACTTCCCGAAAACCGTTAATTCTGAGGTGATTCCTAAAGACAAGCCCACGGTTCCAAAAGCAGAACACACTTCAAAAATAACTTCGTGCAGCATGGCGTTTTCTGAAATACTTAATAAAAGTACTGAAATAAATACGACCAGCAAAGCCATCATCGTCACGACCACGGCACGGTTTAAATCCTCATGGTGGATTTCTCTTCTGAAAATGCGGATGTTCTTCTGCCCTCTCGCAAAAGTTAAAATAAAGATGACAACAAGCGCGAAAGTAGTTGTTCGTATTCCGCCCCCTACACTGCTCGGAGAAGCCCCGATAAACATAAGCGAGGACATAAAGAGCTGTGTGTGTTCTGAAAACTCAGTAATATCCATTGTAGACAGTCCACCGCTTCGAGTTGTTACAGATTGGAACAATGAATAAAACAGAATCTCGTGCCATGATTTCCCTGCGAAGAAGTTATTGATCTCCAGCAGAAAAATCATGATTGTACCAAAAATAATGAGAGCAAAAAATGTAAAGGTGGTCAGTTTGGCGAATAATGAGAATTGAATCGTTCTTAAATCCTGCCTGTTAAACAAATACTGCTTCACCTCAATCAGCACAGGGAAACCTATGGCGCCTGAAATAATCAGTATCATATTAACGAATTGGACGAAATAGTCGCCTCGAAATGGTATAAGAGAAGCACCCGTTATATCAAACCCGCCGTTAGTCATCGCGCTGATAGCACCAAAAAAGCCTTGCAGATAAGCTTCTCCAGGCTCATAGTATTGCAAGAAGTATGTTCCTAATGTAAGAAATCCTATAAATTCTATCAAAAGAACAACCAGGATGATTTGTTTAACCATCCTTACAATCCCTTCAAAAGATGTCTGATTATGATCAGCCATAATTAAACGGCGTTCTTTCAGGCCGATTTTCTTTCCTATAATCAGCCAGATCATCGTTCCTACTGTCATAACGCCAATGCCCCCAAACTGGAGCACAAAAGCTATGATAAAGTATCCTGTCGTACTAAAGGTTTCCGTAATAGAAACGGTCGTAAGCCCAGTAACGCTGACTGCACTTACCGCTGTAAACAATATATCGATAAATTCTAATTCTACTCCCGGCCGGTGTGCAATTGGGAGGGCGATTAAAATAGAGGATATAGTAACGGCGATAAAATAGTACAATGCAATAAGCTGAAATGGTGATAAGTGGTTAAGCCACCTAAGACTTTTTCTTCTCGCCCACATGTTTGAAATGCCCCTTTATCCTGCAAAAATTTCATAGTTGTTATGTATCTTTTTAAGTACCGGCTTCCTTGCCTCTTCGCTTAAACTCTTCCAGAAGATCGTCTCCTTGATAACCATCATCCAATAAAGCCTTTAAAATCTTTTCAATCTGTTCCCGCCGTCTGTCGATCATTGTACCCATAAATATAACATTCATCTCATCGCCGATGATATTGGTATCAATAATTTTGGCCAGAAAAGTAGCCGGCTGGTTGGAACTCTTAGTGATTTTAACCTGAATCATTAATTCGTCGGAGTTGGTCATAATCGGCTGAAAATAATCTTTGTAGCTGCTGTCTACATAAGCCTCAACGACCCAGCGTCCTCGCTCATCTTCTCTGTTTATAATCAGCCCGTCGTTCAATTTAATACGTCTTTGCGTAATATCGTCATTTTTTTCTTCTACAATATCCAGAGACACAAGTTTAAATGTTTTCACTGGTCGGGCTCCCTCCTAAGTGAATTCTATCAATATTATTATAGAGGACGAACCGTCATAGAGCAAAGTCCAGATAAAAAAACGAGCTGAACGCAGCTCGTTTTTTTATCATCCGCCAATATACGACATTTCGATTTTCTTATCAACCGGTTTTCCTTTTGCACGGTCTATCGAATATTGGTCGTCGCGTTTTGTCCATATTTTTATGAGATAGGAGATGATTTGCTCATTGCTGCAGTCCGTTCTCAACATCTCACGAATGTCATATCCTTCTGAAGCAAACAGGCAGGTGAATAATTTCCCATCTGCCGATAAACGCACTCTCGTACATGAACTGCAAAATGCTTCAGTCACGGAAGAAATAATGCCAATTTCGCCTGCACCGTCTTTGTAACGGTAACGATCGGCCACCTCGCCAAAATAATTCGGATCGACTGGTTCAACCGGCATTTCTTCATTAATCTGCTGGACGATATCTTTTTTTGATACAACAGCATCCAGGTTCCAGCCGTTATGATTGCCTACATCCATGAATTCAATAAAACGAAGCGTGTCTCCTGTTTCTTTAAAGTACCGGGCCATCGGTAGAATCTGACTTTCATTCATTCCCTTTTTAACGACCATATTTATTTTTATTGGGAGGCCGGCATCTCTTGCCGCTTCAATTCCTCTTAAAACAGGTTTGGTTTTAATTCCGCGTCCGTTCGTCTCTTTAAATACATCGTCTTCGATAGCATCAAGACTGATATTTACCCTGTCCAGTCCGGCTTGTTTCAGCTTTTCTGCCTGCCTTACGAGAAAGACAGCATTTGTTGTTATAGCTACATCTTTTATGCCGTTTATCTGCTTGATCCGGTAAATCAGCTCATCGATATTCTTTCTCATTAACGGCTCTCCGCCGGTTAATCTCACTTTCTCTGTTCCAAACCTGGCAAAGATCTCAACAAGCCTGACAATTTCGTCAAAGCTGAGCAATTCACTTTCAGGCATAAATGAATAATCATCTCCAAAGATTTCCTTCGGCATACAGTACGTGCAGCGGAAATTGCATTGGTCGATTACAGAAATGCGCAGATCTTTCATCGGGCGGTCATATTTATCTAGTACATATTCAGCCACGACTTACCCTCCAATATTATGATTTGATGATAAAATCATCAGCTCCCTGATGTCCTTCTAACAAAACGGCTTGGACACGATCTCCCTTCTTATAGCCTCTCGTGCCTCCGCGTAATATAATAAACAGATTCGTACGGGCCAGTGAGGTCACGACACCTGACTTGTCAATGCCCGCCGGATGTACGGTTACCTGATTGTCCTCATATTCTATATACCCTCTCATAAAGCGATGAAATGGGTTCGGCTTCATTATATCATGGCCGAGGACTGCCTCAATCACTTTATGGTAAGGTTTTCCGTTCCCCAGGATCTTTTGAGTAAAAGGAAAGGCAAATAATTCAAAACCGACATAGCAGGCAGAAGGATTGCCTGAGAGGCCGAATAACAGCTGGCCGTTCAGCTGGGCAACTGTCGTTACACTTCCTGGGCGCATAGCAATTTTGTTAAACAGCACCTCTGCACCAAGCTTCTCGTAAACAGCTGGCATTAAGTCATAATCCCCAACGGATACTCCTCCTGTTGTAATTAAAATATCGACTTCTTTTAAAGCAGAAACCACTGAATCATAACAAGTGTCAAAGTCATCAGCCAGCTTTCCAAGATACACCGGGATCGCACCGCTTCTCTCGATCTGGGAGAGTATCATGTAGGCATTAGAATTTCGGATTTTTCCTGGTTCTAGCTGCTCATGTACCTCTAACAGCTCTGTTCCTGTAGCAAACACTCCGACTTTAGGCTGTCTGTAGACTTTTACCTCATGGTAGCCAAACGTAGCCAGCAGCGCTTCAACACCTGGATTAATCTTAGTTCCTTTGCTGACAAGAAGCTGCCCTTTTTCAGTTTCTGATCCTTTGGCCATAATGTTTTGGCCCTCTGTCATTTTCCTTTTTATCGTCATAAATGCCTGACCGTCCTGCTCATACGTCTGGCAAATTTCAAACATGGCCACGCACGTAGCTCCTTTGGGGATTTCTGCACCTGTCATGATGCGGACCGCCTCCCCGCTTTCAATCGGTCGGGAAGCCCGCTGGCCCGCTCCTATTTCTTCTATAACACGAAATTCAACCGGATGATCCCGTGATGCCTGATCTGTATCGGAAGCTATAAAAGCATAACCGTCATATGGGGATTTCGGAAAAGGCGGAATAGCGTGGACAGCGACTAAATCTTCAGCCAGTATACGATCATGACTGTTAGGTATAGAGACTGTTTCGATTTGTTTGTCGGCGTTAATCTCCATAATACGGGAGACAGCTTCTGTAACTGGAATCGGATTTCTATGTAAATTCAATGGATTAACCTACCTTCTGCATTTTTTTACCTATTGCATTGACCATAACGAAAAAATAACAAAAATTCAAAAATAAAAACCCCCGGCTTTTTTTTGCCGCGGGGTTCTTAGTATAAATAACGATAAGCCGCTTTTCTATTAAGAAGCTGCTCCTTCATGTCATCCTGTGTCTTCCCATTACGTCCTCTATGATTGCTTTTATTAACCTTAATATCGACCGTAAACATTAAAAAATGAATCGTCATCACATATCTTCCTTTCTTCCTTTCCTTTAGCTAAAAAAGCCACAAGATTACAATATGCAGCTTATCAGGCCGATATGTGTGCGAATCAATCATTTATTTATTGTCGTAATAGTCTGATATTTTTTCGTCAAGCCTGCTTAAAATTTTAATTGCTGTTCTATGTTGCATCTCCTTGTAATGGTGCAGTCCGCCCGGCTGTTCATCCATTCTATCGGCTTCTTCTACAACGGCCTGCAGCGGTGTTCTTTTCCCTTCAAGCGAAAATGGAAGGTAACTGTCCGTATGCAGCAGTACAGCAAGGGACACTTCTTTGGCAACTAAGCGGTCTTCTCCCAGCCTGATCAGCAGTTTGTGGGCCCGCTCTGCGCCTTTGATCGCATGAATATCATGACGACGGTATTCATCATAATCCCACTTGCCGTCACGATACCATTCATAGTGTCCCATATCATGGAGCAAGGCGGCCTTCGTTGCCAGCTCCGGGCAGACGGAAGCTTTTACCGCCAAATCAAAAGCGTTATCTGCAACCGATACCGCGTGATTCACTCCTGATCTTGCCAAGTATTTCTGGGTAATTCTATGTTTAAAAATCTCTACTAACGTTACGCGCATCCTACCACCTCTTTCAAAAAAATATATCATTACAAATGACAAGGCTCAAGTTTACTGTTGTTCTGCCGCTTTATAGGTTTGACAGACCGCAGGAAAAGGAACGCTTTTAAAGAAAAGAAATAGGAGGAATTCTAATGGATTTTAGGAACGATACGGTACTTATTACAGGAGCAAGCAGAGGAATCGGCCGCCACTTAGCTAAGACGTATGCTAGTCAAGGCGCCGAAGTTATTCTCACAGATGTCGACGCCGAACATGGCAGACAGCTGCTGGGTGAACTTCATAATGAAGGGGCTGAAGCCTTCTTTTATGAATGTGATGTCAGCAGCCATGAAGCTATCGTCCAGTTATTTTCCCAAATAAAAGATACCCACCAGGTGACAATTTTAATCAACAATGCCGGCATCAGTAAATTTACGCCGCTTGATGAACTGACTGTTGAAGCCTGGGATGAAGTGATCAATACGAACTTGCGAAGTGTTTTTCTATTCTCTAAAGCTATTGCTGAAATTTGGAGAGAAAACAAGACTCCAGGAAGAATCGTAAATATTGCATCAACACGGGCTTTTATGTCTGAACCAGATTCAGAGGCTTATGCGGCAAGCAAAGGCGGCATCATCAGTCTAACTCATGCGCTTGCAGCCTCCCTTTCCCAGTATGACGTGCGGGTGAATGCTATCAGCCCAGGCTGGATTGCAGCAAAAAATTATGAAAGCCTCCGCCCTAAGGACCATGAGCAGCACCTATCTAACAGAGTCGGTTTTCCAGAAGATGTTGCGAAAGCCTGTTTTTATTTAACAGATAAAGAGAACGGCTTTGTGACGGGTGAAAATATAACTGTAGATGGAGGAATGACCCGTAAGATGATTTATCATCACTAAGGACAGGTATGGTTTAGTTTTTTTTTAATAAGGGTAGTGGTTTATTAATACAAAGAAAAACGGGGGTGAAAAGGATGACACAGCTATCTTCTTTTCATATCACTTTTAAACAGCCATTATCTACAACTCAAATCTTAAAAATTAATAAACAGTCTTCGAAATCAGACCACCAAATCTACCTGCATCAAAATCACTTAATTGCAGATGCCAGTCATCTGACAAAGCTATTATCCTTCTTCCTTTTTGTGAATACGGAAGAACCTATACTTATGATCATTGATGGAAAGAACGTTGAGGAAATGCTTCAGTCGATACAAGACGACTGCGGCGACTGCATTGTAGAGGTTAGTGAACGTTCTTCCTACAATGAGGGACAGATCAGCCGCAACACTTCCATTTCTGTGTAGAAAATTCTATAGCTATTAGTAGAAAGCCCAGCCTAACAGTTGCGGCTTTCTTTGTTTATGTTCACAATTTTCAGTATAATAATTAGTATTAGATATTAGGAGGGTGTTAGATTGTTTGATTTAGCAATTATTGGAGCCGGCCCTGCCGGCGCAAGCGCTGCACTGTTTGCAGCGAAAGCAGGCAAAAATGTTGTGTTCTTTGACCATGACAAAAGTATCACCTCAAAAGCCTGGGTGGAAAACCACTACGGAGTTGAAGGCATTAAAGGACCTGATTTATTAAACACCGGACAGAAACAGGCAGTTGAACACGGGGCACAGCTTGTAAAAACAGAGGTTTCCTCTATGGAACAGACTGACAGCGGCTATTCCATAAAGACGAATGAAGGAAAATTTGAGGCTCAGCATATTTTATTTGCAACTGGGATGTCTACGAAACTTGCTGAAGCTTTTGAATTAAACGTGGTTGACGGCACCGAGCCTCGGGTTGCTAAAATTATTCAAACCAATGAAGAGGGCCGGACAGAAAAACCTGGTGTATGGGCGGCCGGAACTGTTGCCGGTGTAAGTGTTCATACCATTATTACAGCTGGAGATGGTGCAAGAGTAGCTGTTAATATCATTAGTGAATTAAATGGCAAGCGGTATGTAGACCACGATATCCTAAAATAAAGCTAAAGAACACGTGCTTCAGGTTTTTTCACAGATTGCAGAGAACCCCTTGCTTTAGAGAATACCCTTCTCTTTCCAGTGGAATATGATAAATGAGCACAGCTACGCTCAACTTTTCTATTTCATACGTAAATCAACACTAATAAAGCTGTCGAGATATTTTCTCGACAGCCTTCAAATGTTCAATCGAACCATCCTTTAGACTTAAACCACAGGTACATGCTGACCACCATCCCAATCATAATAAACCAGACAAGAAAATATCCATATTGTGTTTCAAGCTCCGGCATATTAACAAAGTTCATGCCATAAACTCCAACAATAAATGTCAGCGGCATAAAAATTACGGAAATAACGGTAAGAATCTGCATCGTCCGGTTGGTCTGATGTGAGTTTAAGGATAAGTAGCTGTCTCTGATGTCCTGAGTCATCTCCCTATTGGATGCTACCATTTCAGCAACCTTAAGGAGATGGTCATAAATATCAGCAAAGTACTCCCTCCGCTCTCTCACACCATCGAGATGATGTGTATTCAATATCCGGTACAGCAGATCTCTCATCGGATGCACAGTCTGCCTGATCCTCAGCAGTTCGCCGCGCCTGTCAAACAGCTCATCCAATAGCTGTTCCATCGACAAGTCTCTCGTATTGTCTTCAATTTGATTGATATGGTCTTCGATTTCATAAACAATTGGAAAATATCGATCGACGACTTGATCGAGCAGCTCATAGAGCACGAAAAACTCATCCAATTCCTCTATGTTCTTCGCGTTTTTAATAGCTGCTTCAACCGCATCAATTTCTTTAGAAGGCTCTTTATGATACGTAACCACATATCCATCTCCAAGAAATAAATTCTTTTCTCTTTTTTTCAAAGTGTCTGGATCGATCGAATGAAAGACAAAGAAGGTGTGGTCATCATAATAATCGAGCTTCGGCCGCTGCAGTTCATGTAAACAATCTTCTATGGCCAGCGGATGAAACTGAAAAAAAGTATCTAAGTATTGGGCTTCTTCCTCTGAAGGAGACCCAAAGTCCACCCAGTACCAGTCAAAGGACCGGCCGGCTAACTCTTCTACCCTGTCGAACTTCTCTATACCGTATTTTTTAGAAGAGCCATAAATTCTAAGCATCCTGCATCACCCTAACCTTCATCACTTTCTCTCTTTCAAATACCCTGTAATATTCTTCTAAAACGTATGAAAGATATAAACCTGTGATAGTATGAAAAAGTAGCAGGAAAAAATAGCGAGGTGACTTCCAATGAGCGCACTTGAAACACGGCTGACAGGTGACCATGTCGTCTTAAGAAGTATTAAGGACGACGATATTCCCCGGCTTTGGGAACTGATATATAAACCGAAAGATCCTGAATGGAAGAAGTGGGATGCTCCTTATTATCCACTAGAACCTCATACGGTTGATACGTACCGCAGTCATGAGAGCGCAAGAAAAGAAAGGTTGAAGGAAACAGAGCCGGACTCCCGGTTACTTATCGAAGTAGACGGTGAAATTATCGGTACCGTCTCCTACTACTGGGAGCATAAGGCCTCCCTCTGGCTTGAAGTAGGAATCGGTATTTATTCTAAAGAGTACTGGGGTGGAGGCTATGGGTCTGAAGCGCTTGAGCTGTGGATTGATCATCTGTTTCATGAACTTCCTTTAGCCCGAGTAGGCTTAACCACATGGTCTAAGAATGAACGAATGATGAAAGTCGGAAAAAAACTGGGGATGAAGCTAGAGGGCAGAATGAGAAAATGCCGGATTTACGAAGGGAAATATTATGATTCCATCCGAATGGGAATTCTTAGAGAAGAATGGCAGTTGAAAAGAAATAGAACACCAGTAAAAAAGGGATCTTACCATTAACTCGGCAAGATCCCTTTTTTCGATACAGTTCAATATTTAAAAATAAACACTTTTTATTTGGATAACTGCTCGGTAAGTGGAGGTACGATTTGTTTCTTACGGGAAACAACACCTTTAAGCACCGCTTGATTGTCTTCAACTTTTACATTAAAGGCTTCAGATACAGCATCCGCTTTCGTTCCTGCAGTAAGCGCTGTGGAGTCATTAGTCAGGATATCTGTGATGACGAAAACAAACAAATCAAGACTTCGCTCTGACACTGTATTGTCGATCGCTTGAAGAATCTCTGCTTTACGCTCAAGAACTTCATCCGTATCGACGGTATTAACCTGAGCAATCACCACTTTGGAATCTCCCATTGAGAATTCTTTTGCATCTAAAGTGAGAAGCTCATCAGCAGTCAGGCCGCTGATATCTGCACCGGCTTTTAACATTTCAAGGCCGTAAGATTCCGCGTCGACGCCAGCAATCTCTGCAAGCTCATTTGCTGCTTGTACATCTTCATCCGTGCAGGTTGGTGATTTAAATAATAGAGAATCTGAAATTATGGAAGAAAGCATAAGGCCAGCCAGAGGTTTCGTAATTTCCTGATTCTTTTCTTTGAACATCTTCGTTAAAATAGTTGCCGTACATCCAACCGGTTCCGCACGGTAATAAAGCGGGCCGCTTGTTTCAAAATTCGCAATACGGTGATGGTCAATAACCTCTGTTACTTGTACATCCTCAATATCGTTCGCACTCTGCTGACGCTCGTTATGGTCAACAAGGATGACCTGGTCTGCTTCAGCGGCAACCTTTTCTACGAACCTTGGCGCCTCTACGTTAAAGTAATCCAGCGCGTACTGAGTTTCGCTGCCTACTTCGCCAAGACGAACAGCTTCCGCTTCTTCTCCAAGCTTAATCTTAAGCTCAGCATAGACAATAGCTGAACAAATCGTATCCGTATCAGGATTCTTATGCCCGAATACTAACTTTTTCGCCATGTTATTCTCTCCTTCTTTACTAGTATGTAATGGACTTCAGTACCGATTATAAGGGATATAACACTATACGTCTATCACTGGCTGCAAGGGACCGGACGATTTGTTAGTTTAACATAGCAAAATATTGGAAATAGTCTTGTAATCGAGACTAAAGGATGGGATATCATGAAAGCTGTAACATATCAGGGAAAAGAAAGAATGGTCGTTAAAGATGTAGAAGCACCGTCGATTCAAAAGAATGATGATATGATTGTCCGCATTACAGCGAGCGGGATCTGCGGGTCTGATCTTCACTTATACAAAGGCGGCCTTGAGCCGCAGCAGGAAGATTATATTGTCGGACACGAACCGATGGGGATTGTAGAAGAAGTCGGTCCTGAGGTCAAAAGCCTTAAAAAAGGCGATCGAGTCGTGATTCCGTTTAATATCGGCTGTGGGGATTGCTTTTTTTGCAGCAACCAGATGGAAAGCCAGTGCGACAACTCCAATCCCCACAGTGATGCTGGAGGCTTATTTGGATTTACAGAACCCTTCGGAGGCTACCCAGGAGGACAAGCGGAATACTTAAGGGTTCCTTATGCCGACTTCACTTCTTTTAAAGTCCCCGACTCAAGCGAGTTAAAAGATGAAAGTGTCCTCTTTTTATCCGATGTCGTTCCTACCGCTTACTGGAGTGTAGAGCACAGCGGTATGAAAGAGGGAGATACGGTTATTGTCCTTGGCAGCGGTCCGATCGGCCTTATGACGCAGAAGTTCGCCTGGATGAAAGGCGCTAAAAGGGTCATCGCTTGCGACCAGGTAGAGCACCGTTTAAAACACGGGAAGAAAACAAACAATGTAGAAACATTTAATTTTAACAACAACAGTGAGATCGGCTCCGTGCTTTTTGATGAAACGAACGGCGGCGCTGATGTTGTGATCGACTGTGTCGGAATGGACGGCACCGTGTCCCCTGGAGAAGAGTTCGGATCTGAACACGACAACCAATTCGGCACGATCAGCCCGATCATCACAGCTTCCCAGTCTGTCCGTAAATTCGGGACAGTACAATTGACCGGTGTATACGGCACAGAAGCAAATGCATTCCCGCTCGGTGATTTCTTCAGCCGGAATGTTTCCTTGAAAATGGGTCAGGCTCCTGTTATTCATTTAATGCCGAAGCTGTACGATATGATAGAAAATCAGGAATTCGATCCGACCGATATTATTACTCATTCCATTAACCTGGAAGATGCCGCACGAGGCTATGATATTTTTGATAAAAAAGAAGACGGCAATATTAAAGTTGTGTTAAAGCCATAAATGAATAAAAACCTGTGATCGAAAATCGATCACAGGTTTTTCATTTAATAGAGCTTAGTATTTGGACTGTGCAGCAGCCGGTTGGTCCGGTGTGTGCCATATTTGTCTTTTAAATCAAGCCTTTCTAATTCCCTCAGCAATTTCTTATAGTTTCTCAAACGCTCGCTGGGAATCATTCCTTCATTTATCGCTTTTTGAACGGCACATCCAGGTTCCTGCTCATGCCGGCAGTCGCGGAATTTACAGGATGCGGCTTTTTCTTCAATATCTGAGAAAGCACCTTCCAAACTTGAAGCATCTCCCCACAGCTGCAATTCCCTTATCCCTGGCGTATCGATGACGATTGTTCCGTTAGGCAGTTTGAACATTTCCCTATGCGTCGTCGTATGACGTCCTTTTCCGTCCTGTTCCCTGACTTGCTTCGTTTCCTGAAGGTCTCTGCCTAGCAGACGGTTTATAAGGGTGGACTTCCCAACTCCTGAAGAGCCAACGAATGCTATCGTTTCATTCTCATCCAGACGCTCGATAATGGCATCCATTCCTTCTCCGGAAATACTGCTTACTGTATAAACAGGAACGGCAGGAATATGATTCTCCACCCTCCACACAAGTTCCGCTGGATCATCACATAAATCCTTTTTCGTACAAATAATAACCGGGCTGGCTCCACTGTCGTACACCTGTGTTACATAACGTTCTAACCGCGGGATATTAAGCTCATCTGTAAGTGAAGTTATGATAAATACGGTATGAATATTAGCCGCAATCACTTGTTCCTGGTGACGAGTTCCTGCTTCTTTTCGCGATAATACCGTCTTTCGTTCCAGCACCTGATGTATGATCGCTTTCACTTCATCATAAGGCTCATAGACGACCCAGTCTCCAGTAGCCGGCCATAACGTCGAGCTGTAGCGGAGCTTTCCGGCAGCCTGTGCCTGATAAACTTTGTCCTCGCCCCAGATTAAAAATTGGTCTGATGCTGAACGCGCAACACGTCCCACCCGTTTTTCTTCATTAATAATTAACTGTTCACTGTTTTTCACTGAATTCCTCCTCAAAATTTGCGGAGGATACCGAACTAGCTGATGGATCCTCCAGTTGATTGTATATGGGTGGATTGGATCTTATTATTATATTTTGCCATAAGACATCAGCTCCTTAATGATTAGTCCTTTTATTATATCTTAAAAATATGCGGCTGGTAACTTTATTTTTGTAAGATCAGTGCATTCTCATCCTTGTCTCTGGAATTGTGAAGCTTCTGACAGTCTATTTTACTCATTTACTCCAATTCTTGAAATACATTTTTTACTTTCTCTACGACATAGGAACTTCCTTCCTCTACGTCCTCGATCATCATTGAGACGAGCAGGTCCTCTTCTTCTGTATCCCAGCCGATGAACCATCCGTTTTCCTGGGCATTTTCATCATCCAGGGACTGTTTTAATTCGGCGGTTCCTGTCTTACCTGCCAGCTGAATTCCTTCAAGCTGTGGTTCATGAGCAGAGCCTGCCGGGTCTTCTACAACGGCAGTTAAATCCTCGCGTATGATTGCAGCCGTCTCTTCACTGACTACATCTTTGTGCCACGCTTTGCCTGTTTTCTGATCTTTATATAGTACAGGCTCAAGCATTGTACCGTTAGTTATAAAAGGTGTATATGTCATGGCAAGGTGAAGCGGGCTCATCTGCACCTGTCCCTGCCCATAACCCGTATCCGCCAGCAGGACTTCCTGATCTCCGAATTCTTCGTCATTTAAAATCTGTGAACTGCTGATTGGATAAGGAAATGGAATTTCTTCAGAAAAGCCAAAATCCGCAGCTTTTTCCAAGAAAGTTTCGCCGCCGATTTCTAAAATTGTCCGGGCAAAGTAAATATTATCAGAACGGACGAGCGCATCTCTTAGATTTACCGATTTATCTTCATTCGCACCGTCCACTCTTGTTACCGAATAGTCTCCCCATCCGTCTTTTGTATAAGTTTTCTCTGGAATTGACATTTCTTCCTCTGGATTAATGTCTCCTGTCTCTAATCCGATCGCTGCTGTTATCGGCTTAAAGGTGGAACCCGGAGAATAATTGGCCGTAAATTTATTAGTAAGCGGGCGTTTTTCGTTTTCCTGCAGTTCATTTCTTCGTTCACTGCTCATACCTAAAATAAATTCGTTCGGGTCGTATGCAGGTGAGCTTACAAGCGCACTGACTTCGCCGGTTGATGGGTTAATGGCAGCCGCTGCTCCTGCATCGTCTTCCATCTGTTCATACATGGTCTTTTGAACGTCAGCATTAACCGTAAGATTGAAATTCTGACCTTCCTGTGCCTCTCTCTCAGCTAGTACGGCTTTTTCATTGCCATCTGCGTCCAGAATCGCAACTTTTCCACCTGGCTGTCCTCTAAGTTCTTCTTCTAGTACATTCTCAAGACCAGTCTGCCCGATCACTGAGGATGCCGAGTACCCTTGACCGCCTAATTCTTCGAGCTGTTCAGCGGTAATTGCTCCTACATAGCCGGTAAGATGCGCAGCAGCTTCTCCCAGCGGATAAACACGTGCTTTTTTATCCTGGAACTGAGTGCCGTTTAAGTCTCTGATTGTCTCAATCCTTTCTTCGTCGTCATCGGCAACAGAAGCAAGCGGAACAAAGGAACTTTCCTCTACCCAAGACTGATTTAACTGTTCGTCAATATACTCGACGGATATATTCAGCTTTTTAGCTAAGGTTTCTTTTACTTCCTCTGGATCTTCAGGCATTCTCACCGGTACTAATCCTACTTGCTGGACGATTCCATTAATGGCTAGCTCATTTCCATTAACATCAAAAATTTCTCCTCTTTCAGCAGGAAGAGTCTGAGCTCTAACTGTATCTCCTTCCTCCATTTCAGAGAAGATCATTGATGAATTCCAGCGCAGTGCCCAGCGGCCGCTGTCTTCTGTTTCTTCAAAGACAAATTCAGCTTCATTCCCGTCCTCAATCTCTCCAGCCAGCGTATTCATTTTTATCTGATAACCAAAGGAGGGACGATCGTCTTCTACGTATTCCTGATCTTCCTCTGGGGCATCATATGTAACTTCCAAGTCACTCATTTGAATACCATCATAAATAGCAGTATATCTTTCTTTAAATTCTTCTTCGCTGATCACTTCTTTTGAACTTTCACTAAGCAAGCTGTACATTTCTTCAAAATTTTCATTCTGCCAGGCTTCTACATATTTTTCCATGGCAGATTCCGGTTTTGGTTGATTTGAACATCCTGCTATAAGACCAAGCAGGATCAAAGATAGGATGACACTGAGCTGTTTCATTTTCACCTCTCCTATTACTTCATAAACTGTGATCCCATTATTAGGACCGTGTGTCTAAAATTATATCAAATATTGGTGAAAGAGAGAATGTAAGCGGCTTTTAAGAGCGGCGTAATCTTCTTTCTATAAATTCACATAAATGACCGACAGTAGGAAAATGTTCGAACTCACTTCCTAGTGGATAGTCTTCGACAGGATTAATCTCAATATTCCAGTACTCGACAAGCTCAGAAAAAGCTCTGGCAAACCGGCAGCTTTCTCCATTGAAAACTGCATGTAAATCGGCTGATGTACTCAAGTAGTCTCCGGGCGGGGTGTAGTCGGGGGAACGATGTTTGTGGACATATTCAATCGTAGTCAGGTAAATCTCATAAATTCTGTTTCTCTGGCTGATCTGCTTTATTTCCTTTCTCGTTTTGTAGCTTCTGAAATCAAATACATCCGTCATATAACTCCTCCCTTATAATCTTTTATTTAATAATTCTACAGCTATCGACATATCCCTTTCCTTTTTCAGCATTTTTCTAAATATTTTACTAAAGAGGTGCAAGCATGGTCCGGGTCATTTTATGAAGAGGTATGTTATTCTAACTACAAATTATAGTGGACTTAGGAGGAAGCTTATGAACTCAACTATCGAAACGATTTTAAATCATAGAAGCATTCGAAAGTTTAAAGATACGAAGCTGACAAACGAACAGCTTCGCACGATCTTACAATCCGCCCAGCAGGCGTCAACTTCAAGCTATATGATGGCTTACACAATAATTGGAATAACTGATGAAGAGAAAAAGGCAGCCCTGGCAGAAATCAGCGGTCAGCCATATGTAAAAGATAACGGGCATTTACTCGTTTTTTGTGCTGATCTTCACCGGCCGACACACACGTCCGAAAACTTCGAAGAGATGAAAGAGAATCTAGGAAATAGCGAACACTTTCTCGCATCTGCAATAGATGCGGCGCTTGCTGCGCAAAATGCGGCCATTGCAGCTGAATCACTTGGTCTTGGGATCTGTTATTTAGGAAGCTTGCGCAATAACCTGGCCAAAGTGGACGAGCTACTTGCCCTGCCACAGCACGTGATCCCGTTATTTGGAATGGCGATTGGCGAACCGGCCCACCAGCCCGAGCGAAAGCCGCGCCTTCCCCTTGAAGCTGTTTACTTTGAAAACGAATATAAGAAGCATGAGAAAGCTGTTGAAGCATTTGACAAAGAAATCGCAGATTACTATCAATCCCGTTCTTCAAACAGCCGCGCGGACACATGGACAGAGCAGATGCACAGAAGATTTTCAAAGACCATTCGTATGGACGTCACCGATCTTGTTCAGAAAAAAGGGTACAACAAACGCTGAGGAGTGAGAAGGACGATGCAGCTTAAGAATGTGGCAAAGCAAATTGAAAATGCAGAACATATCGTGGTTCTTACAGGAGCCGGTGTATCGACTGCCAGCGGCATCCCAGACTTCCGTTCAAGCGAAGGGGTATGGACTGAAGACCGTTCCCGAGAAGAATACATGTCCAATCACTATTTTTCTGCAAACCCAGAAGACTTTTGGAAAAAGTATAAGGACATTTTTAGGATCAAGCTGTTACAGCAATATGAACCTAATGAAGTCCACAAATTTATTCAGGAATTAGAAGCAGTTAAGAAAAAAGTATCTGTCATCACCCAGAATGTCGACGGCCTTCATGAAAAAGCCGGAAGCAGCTCCATTATTGAATATCACGGTTCTCTTGATAAAGCCGACTGTCCAAGCTGCGGACGTTCTTATGATATCGAATACGTTTTACAACATGAGGTTCCTTCGTGCATCGACTGCTCCTCCCCAATCAAGCCAAATGTCGTACTTTTTGGCGATTTGATAACAGAACACGATGCAGCCGAAGCAGCGATTGACCGTGCGGAATTACTACTGGTTCTTGGGACTTCCCTTCAAGTAACACCATTTAACTTTCTGCCGGAATACGCCGTAAGCCGTGACATTTACTCTGTTCTCATTAATAATGAACCGACTATTAAAGACTACCTTTTTGATGAGGTAATCCTGGGAGATTTATCAGCCGTCGTCAAAGATTTAAAAAGCCGTATAGCCCGCTGAAATACGTTTAGCATTTTCAGAAGATTAACCGAAAATAATCCCGGGTACACAGAGGAGTAGTTGGAGGTGTATATGATGGAAAAAGTTAAAATAAGTTCGACCGGTTTAAACGCAAGCCGCATTGGTCTTGGGACATGGGCCATCGGCGGCTGGAAATGGGGCGGAACCGATGAAAAACAGTCGTTGAAAACGATTCACGCTGCCATCGATCAGGGCATTAATTTTATAGATACCGCACCTGTTTACGGATTTGGCCGCTCGGAGGAAATTGTCGGTAAAGCAGTGGAACAGTCCGGAAAGCGGGAAGATTTGATATTAGCTACTAAGTCAGCGCTCGACTGGAAAGGTGAACAGCCTTTTCGAAACGGCACGAAAGAAAGAATTCATAAAGAGGTTGAGGATTCCTTAACGAGGCTTAAAACTGATTATATCGACGTTTATCAAGTCCACTGGCCGGATCCTATAACTCCGCTTCATGAAACTGCAGAAGCATTAAACTATTTATATAATCAAGGCAAAATCCGCGCCATTGGGGTAAGCAATTTTTCCCCGGAGCAAATGGACAGCTTCCGCGAAGCAGCACCGCTTCATACCGTTCAGCCACCCTATAATTTGTTCGAACGCGAAGCCGAAAATGACGTGCTGCCCTATTCTCAGAAACATGAACTGACTTCCATTACCTACGGAGCGTTATGCCGCGGGTTATTATCCGGTAAAATGACAGCGGACCGCTCGTTTAACGATGACGATCTGCGAAAAGATGATCCGAAGTTCCAGCAGCCGCGAATTGATCAATATTTAGCAGCTGTGAAAGAGCTTGATGAGCTGGCACAGGATAAGTTTGATAAGGGTGTAATCCATTTAGCCATTCGATGGGTGCTTCAGCAGCCAGGATCAGGCATTGCTTTAATGGGGGGCAGACGTCCGGAGCAGCTCAACGCTGTAAAGGAGGTTCACGATTTTGAAATCGATGAGGAGTCGATGAAAGAAATTGATGAAATTTTAGCTAGAAATGTGAGAGAACCCGTAGGACCGGATTTTATGGCACCCCCTGATAAACAGTCTTTGGGAATTTAATTGTAAGAACCGGGTGCATAAAAGAAGCCCGGTTCTTATTTTTTTGCTACACTATAAAAAGCAGAATCTGACTGGGAGGAATACAAAGTGGATATTTTAGTGTGGATTCTTATTATTCTTTTATTTATTGCAAGCTTTGCTAGTTTGATATTTCCGATCATACCGGGCGCCCTCGTGCTTTGGCTCGGATTTTTAGCGTATCATTTTATACTCGACCATACAGAATTAACGATCTTCTTTTGGGGAGTTATGATTATTCTAACCCTCTCTCTTTTTGTCGCAGATGTAATAGCGAACAGTTATTGGGTAAAAAAATACGGTGGCAGCAAATGGGGAGAGCGGTCAGCCGCCATTGGCGTGATTGTCGGATCATTCCTCATTCCGCCTTTTGGCATCATCATCATTCCTTTTATGATTGTTCTTTCCGTTGAATTGTTCCAAAAACGCTCACCGGATAAAGCTCTGCTGGCAGCAGTTGGCTCACTTCTCGGCTTTTTAAGCGGAACGGCTGCTAAAATAATTATCCAGCTGTTTATGATCATCTGGTTCTTAGTCGAAGTTTTGGCTTAAATAGTAAACAGCCCGATAACAAAAAAAGGACTGTCCTAAAAGACTTTATAACGTTAGTAATCCCCCGGATAAAATAAATGCTCCGGGGGATTTTTTTATAGCAGGAAGTGGTTTCAGCCATTTGTTGATCATAAGGCTCGGCCGGTCATCCGCGAAAAAGCGAGTTGTTTTCCCGCCTTTCTAATAAAAATTAAGAATTAAATTATGTTACGCCAGTCCTTTTTATTATTCTCTTCCCATTCCTTTTAGGAACTGCATAAGCATCGTAATACTTCGGTTGATTTCCGGATCTTTTAAAGCTTTAGCCATATCAAATACTGAGGTTTTATCATGAACGTCCGCTTCGTTCATCTGCTTCACTCCTTCGTTTAATCTTGAAGTGACTTCCCTGATGGATTTTACATCAAGCTCGACTAAAAGGAAGAAAAGCTGTGGCAGATTCTCCAGCAAAGGACTATATGTCTCTTTGCTGATTTCATTTACAAAGTAACCAAGCGCCTTCTTTTTAGAGCGGGAAACGGCCTGAAGGGTGTTCAAAGTCCCGCCTTCCTCGAGCGCTTTTAGCAGGTCAATTCCTTTTATGATTGCGTCTTTATTCTCTGCGAGAGCCTGCTTCACTTCCTGATAATCTTTTTCCAACTGTTCCTCTTTAGAGACTTCCAGCCTTTTAATATTCGTTATCGCTTTACCCATCTTTTCTCACCTGATCTCCTGGGAATTCGTAATCATCTCTCTGCCATTTTCCTTCAACAAATACACCAGCCTGCGGGACTGGGTTCCCTCTTCGGTGGTTGTTCGGAGGGATAGGAGACTTCCCTTCTTTTTTAACGACCTCCATGCGGACGGCGACTTCTTTAAACGCCGGGGTATTGGTATCCTTATCAACCCGGTTATCTGTCAATAAGTTAACGGCGGATTTCCCGTCAGCACTCATCGGTATGAACAGTTCTTTGCCTCTTACTCTATCAGAAACGTTTACTGTTCCATCGGCCTCACCAGCTTCTGAAATTAACTTAATTTTAGCACCTTCGCTAATTCCTCGTTCTTTAGCAAGTTCTTTAGAAACTTCGACAAATGGATAAGGAGTTTTTCTTTTAATTCCCTCCACTTTGTAGGTCATATTTCCTTCGTGGAAGTGCTCAAGCAGACGACCATTGTTTACGTGCAAATCGTATTCTTCAGACGTATCATATTCAAGTTCAAACTCCAGCGGGAAGAATTTGGCCTTCCCATCTTTAAAAGGAAATCCATCTACAAACAGCAGCGGCGTATCGGTTCCATCTTCAGCAACCGGCCATTGAAGGGACTCATAGCCTTCTAGTCTTTCATACGTAACACCCGCAAATAATGGCGTCAGCTCTGCAGCTTCCTTCATGATTTCTCCAGGGTGACGATAATTCCAGCCAGCTCCCATTTCCTGGGCAATTAACTGAATGATCTCCCAGTCCGGCTTCGTTCCAGGAAGCGGGTCAAGCGCTCTATAAAGCCTTTGAAAACGCCGTTCCGTATTAGTAAACGTTCCTTCCTTCTCTAAAGCCGGAGAAGCCGGAAGCACAACATCTGCAAATTGAGCAGTTCTTGTTAAAAATAAATCCTGAACGACAAAGAACTCAAGTTTTGCCAGGGCGTCTGTAACATAATTAATATTGGCATCTACAATTCCTGTATCTTCGCCTTTCACATACATAGCACTCAAGTTGCCCGCATGAATGGCTTCAATCATCTGGTGATTATCTTTACCGGGCTCTTTTGGAATCGTACAGTTCCAGGCTTTTTCAAAACGTGCCCTGACTTCATCATCCGTTGTTTCCTGATATCCGGGAAAGAAGTTCGGCATGCTTCCGAAGTCACTGCAGCCCTGCACATTGTTATGCCCGCGAAGCGGATAGGCCCCTGTTCCTTCTCGCCGGTAGTTGCCTGTAACTAATAAAAGATTTGAGATAGCGGTGCTTGTATCACTTCCGCGCATATGCTGCGTGACACCCATGGCCCAGCAGATCGCAACTTTATCCGAATTGGCGATCTCTTCAGCGACTTCAATGAGTTCTTTTTTAGGAACTCCTGTCATTTGCTCCGCATATTCCATCGTAAATGGTTCGAGGCTTTCTCTATACTCTTCAAATCCATTGACCCATTCGTCAATAAATTTTCTATCTTCAAGGCCGTGATCCAAAATATATTTAGTTACAGCCGAAAGCCAGACGAGGTCTGTTCCTGGTTTCGGCTGATAAAAACGATCAGCTCTTTTCGCCATTTCATGTTTTCTTAAGTCAAACACAAACAATTTTTGGCCATAGAGCTTCTGAGCACGTTTAATTCTCCCTGCGAGTACCGGATGAGATTCTGCTGTATTTGTCCCGATTCCGATCACTAAGTTGGCTTTGGCAAGATCATCGATTGAACCCGAATCCCCTCCATGTCCGACAGTACGGAATAACCCTTTTGTAGCCGGCGACTGACAGTACCTTGAGCAGTTATCCACATTATTAGTGCCAATCACCTGTCTTGAAAGCTTCTGCATTAAATAAGATTCTTCATTCGTTGCCTTGGATGAAGAAATAAAACCTAAATCATCGGCTCCGCGTTTTTCTTTTATTTCACTAAAGCGCTTCGCGACGTAGGAAATAGCTTCATCCCACTCGACTTCTTCGAAGGAATCTCCACGTCTGATCAATGGCTTTGTTAAGCGCTCTTCACTATTGACGTAGTCCCAGCCAAACTTTCCTTTTACGCAAGTAGCGATTCCATTGGCCGGAGATTCAGGCTGTGGGTCGATTTTCAAAATTTTACGGTCTTTTGTCCACACGTCAAATGAGCAGCCTACGCCGCAGTACGTACAGACGGTCTTCGTTTTCTTAATGCGGCTTTCCCTCATGGAAGCTTCGGTATCTGAGACCGCGAATAACGGTCCATAGCCTGTCTCCACTTTTTTCGTAAGTTCTATCATGTTTTTCAGGATCCCTGGTTCCTGATCCGTAATAAACCCGGCTTCCCCTTCCATTCCTTTTTCCATCATCGCATTACAAGGACAGACTGTGGAACACTGGCCGCAGTTTACGCAGGATGACAAATCAATTGGTACATCATTATCCCAAATTACTCTAGGCTGTTCTCTTTCCCAGTCAATCGTCAGTGTTTCATTAACCATAACATCCTGACACGCTTCAACACAGCGGCCGCAAAGGATACACTGATCCGGATCATAGCGGTAAAAAGAACCGGACTCATCACGGTCATAAGGCTTTTCTTTAAACGGACGGGACTGATGCTCCAGCCCGAATTCAGCCATCGTGTTATGAATTTCACATGTGCCATTATTATAGTCACAGACCGTGCAATACAGCTCATGATTTTCCAAAATTCTATCAAGCGACTCTTTCTGGGCTTTCTGTACATGAGGCAGCTTTGTCTGCACCTTCATTCCTGCTTCCACCGTTAAACCACAGACTCTCTTCAGCTCTCCGTTTACTTGTACAATACATGTGTCACACGTTTCTAAAGTCCCTAATGATTCAGTATAGCAAATTTGCGGTACCCTTTCGTTTGCATCGTTTAGCAAATCGATTAATTTCTGACCTGGATCGGCTAAGTATTCCCTTCCATTGACAGTTACTATGGTATGGTCTCTTTCTAGCATTCATGGACCCCTCCTCTAAAATTACTCATTCGTTCTTAATCTGGATGTGTATATTGTCATCCACCCTCCAGACAAAGCCAATCTCCGTAATGTTCACGGCTTCGGCTGATCCAGGAGCCAGGTCGTTTGGAGCTGACTACGATAAAATAAACCCGATGTTCATCTGCTTTCTCCAATCTTTTTTAGATCCCGGCCTTATTATGAAACGCTTTCATTAATTTCAGGCATTTAGGAGTGCTGATGATCATCTTCGGATTCGTCTGTATAGCTTCATGATGAAAACAAAAAGCCTGACTCGTCCTTCAGCTCAATCCAATCCATCGAATACCGGAATCTGCGTTGGACACTTTTTTACTCGTAGTTATGTATGCAATAGCCTTCTGTGTAAATTTCACGCAGATATAGTTCTCTTTAACCTATAAATGGATAAATAAAACATATAAATACACGATTCTTTACGTGAAATCTGTGTAATTATTAACTTTGATATTAAAAAGGGGAACCTGCTCGCTTTTAAGCGCCCCGCATGACGCGGGGCCTGAACTTCCTTCTCAATAGTGAGCCTTCTCGTTCATGACCTATCTGCGGGGTCCCAGTTCGCCCGTTTAAGCAGAAATTTCACATCCCCCTTCAATAATGGCGTTTCCCAGCACCTACATAAAGCCTGTAACCTTCACTGATTGCAAGCTTTCTATTTACTTCATTTATCGGATGATTTCCATATTTTTATATAGATTAGGTATTTTGCGCCTGTTTTTTTATTCTTATTACGGCAAAACATAATAAAAAGATACCAGCCAGCATCAACTGGACAACACCTCCACCTGCCCCCACCCACCGGGCGTCAAAGTGATCGATAAGCCAGCCGGTAACTAACATAAAAAGTCCCATATTAATATTGACCAATGAATCAAGACAGCCGAAGACTTTTCCCTGATGGTCTACTTTCGTATGCATCATAATCAGAATATCTAAGCATGCATTCGTCACTCCGCCTGCCAGGGAAATCAAGATAAACGCCATCATGGCAATAAGGATAGAGGAAGCCTGACTCGCTAGAATGTGCATCAGCCCTTCTACAAAAATTGTCAGCAGAGCAATCAGCATGAATTTACTTTTTAAAGAACGGGTTACCCAGAAACTGATCACAAGACCCGCTCCTAATGAGCCGTACAGAAGACCGACCCCTAAGTCTCCGAGGTTAAACGTAACGGCACCGTAATAACTAATTAATATATTGACGACACCATCAGTTATCGGAAGCGTAAGCTGGATCGCAATTACCCACCATACGATTTCTTCCAACGAGCGCATCCAGTGAAGGTTCTGTTCATCTTTAGATACAAGTCCTTTTTTATATTCCTGCGTCTCAGGCAGCCTGCTTATGATCACAGCAGCGATCATAAAGGTAAAGCCGTTGATAAGAAACGAAGCGGTATGACCGATATAAAAAGCGACAAGTCCTCCTGTAACAGAACCGATAATAAGCACGATTCCGATCATTACCTGCTCCAATGCATAACTTTTATAAGATCCTTCTTTTCCACGAAAGCCCCGATACTGCTTTTTCGAATCGGTGAATAAAAAGCTTCTCCGCACGCTAATAAAATTACCCCAACATAAATAATCCATAAATCCTCTTTAGATTCGACAAATAAAAATGATAAAGCGACCGGAACCCGAAGGAAATCGGTTAAGATCAGCAGTGTTTTCCGATTCATTTGATCAGCCAGTCTTCCTCCAAGCGGCGCCAGCAGTAAAAATGGGAGCATCCGCATACCCATTACCACTCCTACCGCCAGACCTGATCCCGTAAAGTTCAGGATCAGCGCCAGCACAGCTACCTGACTGAAACGGTCACCAATCCCGCTGATTACTCCGGAGCTGAAAAGAAAATGATATGGATGGTCTTTTCTCATAAATAACGACTCCCCTTTAATTAGATACTCATCTAATTAGTTATGTAAAAAAACAGCTTCGATAAATCGAAGCTTTAAGACCGCTTAACGACAACAGGCCACATTTCTATTGGATTCAGTTCATACTTATTATTTTCCCTGTACATAAACCCCTGCATAATCCACTCTCTTCTTACGGTCGCATAATCATCAAAGAAAGCGAGAATACGTTCATTGACTTCCTGTTCACTGTAAATTCGGCCTTTTTCAAAAACCTGTACGTAATATGAAAGAATCACAAGCTTTTTCTTAAGCTGGCTAGGCAGCTGCTTCAGCTTTCCATCTTTCGTCATAAAGCTGCGCAGAATTTTCTGCTGATCCAGCTCTGACACGTATAATTCTTCCTGCTTCACTTCATCATCTCCTAATCTTAGAATGGCCGTAGCCATAAACTCGAGCTTCTTTTCATCTAAGAAAAAGTATACTGTGTTTTTATCTCTTCTTGAATAAACCATCCCTGTATCCCTCAGCTTCTTTAAGTGATGGGTAATCGTCGGAGCCCGCAAGCCCAGTTTGTATGCAATCGCCTGCCCATGAAGCGGTCCGCTCTTTAAGAGGGAAATAATTCTCAGCCGAGTTGTATCTCCAACGGCCTTATAAAAGCTCACCATTCGGTCTAACTGCATTGTCCTTCACCTCTTTAAATAATAATCTAATTAGATGTTAGTCTAATTATGACTTTCTGTCAAAAGAAAATAAAAAACTCAGAGCGATAATGCTCTGAGTTTCTGCTGTTACTTGTTTTATAAGCTCATAAGAATTACTCTATAAGAAACGGATAAGGAGTGAAGCTGTATGAGCATTGTATTACAGCGTATTTATGAAAAAGATGAGCCCATTAGCGGAAATCGCATTTTAGTGGACCGAGTATGGCCGCGCGGCATATCCAAGGAAAACGCACACCTTGATCAGTGGATGAAAGACATTGCCCCAAGCCCCAGCTTGCGCAAATGGTTTAATCATGACCCCGATAAGTTTGATGAATTTAAACAGGCCTATAAGGATGAGATTCAACAGAACGATGAAAAGCTTTCTTTATTAAAAGAGCTGAAAAAGAAGTCAGATGGTGAACGCTTAATCCTGCTATATGGAGCGAAAGATCAACAACACAATCATGCCGTTGTATTAAAAGAAATGTTAGAAAGCAGCTAAGCTTTCTGCATTTGTTTTAAGAACTCGACGACTTTTAAATCAATATAACCTTTCTTCTGCTCCCGTTCTTCAAAGTTTTCCGTGTGAAGGAAAGTCGTTACTGCTTCATGAAACTCCTGGTCAACGGGTTTCTCTGTTTTTAAATAGCCGAGGCGATGCAGGTCGTAAATCACTTCGTGCTTAAGGTTTCCGGATAATTCAGTGACATCGTTTGGATCCGTTCCCCCAAAGTACAGCTGCTGGAGCTGATAAATACGCTCGAGCTCCTGAATGGGTTCAGGGTGATCATCAACTCTTAAATCAACAAACACGTCACTCAGCCCGCTGTAGCCGCCTTTGTCTTTTACGACGTAAAGAGCGGCAGACTGTTTACCCCGTTTATCACCGCCTGCTTCCTGGGCAGCTTTTAAGCCGTAAAGCAGCCGGTCAGAGAGGGAGCCTTCACATGCTTCAAAAGCTCGGCCCATTTCAGTCACCGTTTCTTTATTCATTAGAATATTTCCCTGCGCTGCGTAATGCCTGCCCGTTATACCTCCTGCCCAATCGTAGCAGCCTTCTCCGGTATAAGTAGCCGCCTGGCCGTTTGCGTCGACAATTCCTACCTGGCGATCGGCATAACCCTCATCTTCTTTTATAAGCCGGTCGACGGTTTCCTTAGCACTTAACCCCTGGCTTAAATATTTCAGTCCGTCCGGTCCATACGCCGGATTAGCGAAAGCCTGGGTAGCAACAGCTCCCACTCCTGCTTTCGCCCATGGCACGACAGACCCTACACCGAGAAACTTTGACTGTACCGCTACTCCAAGCTCTCCCGTTTTTGGGTCGGCTCCTACAATTGAAAAAGTAGCAATGATCTTCTTTTTCATATCCCATTCACTCCCGTTTTATTGCTGCTAGTACGTCGTAAACCAGCTCCACTTCTGAAGATGATAAGTAATATACCTCAGCGTCGTAAGCTGATCCTGATATTCTTCATAATCAGCCGTATAATGGCCGTCTTCATTGTTCCATATTCGTTTAAAATATTCGTCCACTTCCTGAAAAACTTCTTCATCGGCCGGTCCGCTGATTTTCAAATTAGACTCAAGATTTAAGTTAGACAAATTACGACGCGTAAAGTTCGCGGAGCCTGCGATAATCATTCGGTCTTCACCGCTGTCGACATAGAGCATTTTAGTATGGTACTGCTCTTTATTAATGTCATACCATTTGATATTCATATTATCGTGGCCGAGCTTCTGAATTTCAGCAGCAACCGGCAAATTCGGCACTCCTGTTTTTTTGTTGCCAAATGCCATCGTATTAGGGTCCAGTATTATATTTACTTCCGTTCCCCGATCCGCTGCCTTATCTATTAAATCGATGATCTTCCGGTCCGCTAAGTAAAACATGCCGAGCCATATTGTATCCTCTTCTTTTACCTGCTCTAATTCATCGAGAATGGCTTCGTAGATTTTCCCTTCTGTTAAATACTGAGTGTTTATAGGTCCTTCCTCTTCCTTAAACTGCTCAGGGTCATACGTCGGAAACTTGACGTCTTCTTTTGAATACTCGAGTACAGCCTTTTCCGCTATTAACAAATCTTCAAGAATTGGACCAGTCACTTTGAAGGCCACATTTTCATGGAAACTGCTCTCTTCATGCGGGTTGCCTGTTGACACCATACCAGCATTCTCGGTCACTATTACTTTTCGGTGATTTGCTTTAATGTTCAGCAGTTTCAAGTAGGAACGAAGCGTGACATCAGGTGCTTCACTGGCAAATGGATTAGGTATCCAGCCGTTATCACCTGTTCCCATCCAGCTGAAGAATACACGCCAAATGCTGGAGTATAAAGGGTTGGAATCTCTGAGCTGATTTAAGTCTGTCATGACGACATCGATGCCACTGTCTCTGAGCTTCTTAATTTCTTCTGGAACATAAGAGCCATATACCGTATTTACCTGATCCGTAATAAAAAGCACTTCAAGGTCAGGATGTTTCTCCTTCTGTTCAATCAAACGATTCGTAAGCTCGGACGCCAATGGTACAAAATCCCGATCTTCGCTTGTATAAGAATTAAATAAAAACATATCCAGCACGATAAATTCCTTAGCTTCTGAAATCATCTTAAACATTTCATCAAACGTCTCAAGCTCATTTACCGTTTGACCTGCTTCGTTTTCATACGTTAGATCTTTATAAAATTCGATATCATTAACGCTGTGAACTCTGCCTGCGAAATTGGTCCCCTCCGGAAGGCTTTTCCAGGAGGTATGATAAGCTATCACAAATGAAAGAGTGACAGCAATAACGAGCAATAACCAAAACCATTTTTTCCTATAAATATTCTTCAATTTTTTCAACCATGCACCCCCGCTCTCTCATCCATTATAAAGAAGCGGATAGAAAAAAACACCTACAACCCTAGACAATGCCTACGATTGTAAGTGCGTATAAGGTGAAACATACTATTTTGCCGATTTGTAGCGTCTTTCTTTCCCGATTGGTTCAAGTGTCAATCTGCGATTGTTTGAAGCAATCATATATACGGCAAACGTGCTGATAATAGCGACGATGATAGTTCCGATATTAAAGATACCTTTCTCGGCTGTCCATACGATCGAGTAGCCTAAGCCGCCGGCAAAGGTCGCATAGTAAAGAAAAGGCAGAATCGTTTTACGAATGATATCTCCTTCTTTTCCAACTAACCCTACGACCGCACAAGCCGCTACAACATTATGCACACATATCATATTTCCTGCTGCTCCACCGACAGCCTGAAGAGCTACAATCCAGTTCGCACTGACGCCGATTTGGGATCCGACATTGTACTGAAACAAGGAGAACATCATGTTACTGACGGTATTACTTCCGGCTATAAATGCTCCAAGACCGCCTACAAAAGAGGAGAACAATGGCCAGAGGTCTCCTGTTAAGTTTGCAACTCCTGTAGCCAGCTCCATCGGCATGCTCCCATATCCGGCAGTGCCCCCTCCAGAGTTCAAAAACACTTGGACCATTGGCACAGTAAAGATTAAAGCGGCCGACGCCGGAATCATTGTTTTCGCGGAATGAGCCCAGGCACTTTTTAATGATTGGACACTCATTTGGTGAATAACAAACGTAATGAGAGCTACAAGTATAAATACAGAACCCGGTGAATAAAGAGGCTGGAAGCTTGCTGTGATCTCTGTACCAAATATATTGGCCATCTCTATAGTCCAGGCTTGCACCCAATCCAAAAATGGTAACGCTTTCAATCTGGTTAATACTAAAAATAATCCCACTAATAAATATGGAGTCCAGGCTCGCACCATCGACATATGACCGCTTTTATGAGCCACATCTTTGATTTCAATTTTACCTGTCCACGATGGATCCCAGTTTGATTTTTCTTCAAAATCCCAAGCCTGTTCTTTTGGCGGCATTAAGAAGCCTTTTTTTGCTGCCGGCACGACAATGGCAAGTCCTGCCAGGCCGCCGATCATAGATGGGAATTCCGGTCCGAGCAAATTCGCAACAATTACATAAGGAATCGTCATCGCAAGAGCTGCAAACAACGCGAACTTCCAAACTTGAAGTCCTTCACTAAAGGATTTATTTTTACCGAAGAATCTTGTCATCAGCGCTACCACAAACAGCGGAACGAGAGTACCTACGATTGCATGAATAATTGCAACATTCCCGGCAATTGTTGTAGTAAGTGCTAAAAAGTTATCAGTGATCGATGCATCGGCTGACAGCCCTGTCTGTACTCCCACGAGCATTGGTGTTCCTACGGCCCCGAACGAAACGGGAGTACTTTGAATAACCATTCCAGCCACAACGGCAGCCATCGCAGGAAATCCTAAACCGACTAAAAGCGGGACGGCTACAGCAGCAGGCGTTCCAAAGCCAGCGGAACCTTCAATGAATGAACCGAATAACCAGGCAACTATAATAACCTGAATTCTTCTGTCTGGTGATATGCCAATAAAACCTTCGCGGATTGTTTTGATTCCGCCGCTCTCCTGCAGAGTATTTAACAGCAGGATCGCCCCAAATATAATGTAGAGCAGCGTAGCCGCCACAACTAATCCGTTAACGGAAGCAGCCGCGACTGTTGCGCCTGGAATCTGCCAGACAAAGAGTGCCAGCAGAACAGCGACTATGTAAGAAATCGGCATAGCTTTACTCGCTGGCCACCTGAGTCCAACAAGAAAAATTCCAACAGCAACAATCGGCATTAACGACAATATTGCTAAGGTTCCAGTATTCATTTTTCACCCTCCATTTTTGTTTGGTACCAGGTACCGACAGACAGTCATATGGTACCCGGTACCGATACTAATAGGTACCTGTCACCTGGATCAATCACTGCCTGGTACAGCTACAGAAGTCTTCACCAGCTTATTCCTCAGCGTCCCAATTTCATCAATTTTACATTCCACCACATCCTTTTTTTGAACAAAATGGGCACCCAGCGGACTTCCAGTTAGAATACAGTCTCCAGGTTTTAAGGTCATCACTTTGGATAAATAGGAAATCATCTCGGCTAATGGTACGATCATTAGAGAAGTCGGGCTGTTCTGTTTCTCTTCGTCATTTATATTTGCTTTTACGGAAATCTGAGAAGGATCGAGTTCTGTTTCAATACACGGGCCGATCGGCGTAAACGTATCAAAGGATTTCCCTAACGTCCAATGTCCGTCTTCATGGAAAAACTGAGGAGCGGTAATATCGTTCCCGATCGTATAACCAAACACATAATCGAGCACATTTTCTTTCTCTACATTCCTCATCTCTTTCCCTATGACCACCGCAAGCTCCGATTCAAACTTCACTTCATCAATCAAGTCAGGGATCTGAACGTCGGCTTCCGGACCGACTACCGAAGAAGAAGGTTTAAAGAAGAAAACCGGGAGCTCGGGAAGCTTTTCTGGAAGCTCTTCCTCACTGCCTACATAGTTCGCTCCAATTCCAATCACTTTACTCGGTTCGATAGGAGCCAGCAGCTTTGCCTGATTTTCGGGAACGATTTCGCCCGTATACTCCCATTCATTAAAGATATCTCCGGCGATGATGTGAATTCCTTCCTGGCTTAGTTCTCCGTAGTAAGTCGTATTTTCATAGATAAAGCGTACAAGTTTCATAGTAAATCCTCCTCATCATTTTACAGCCACAGTGTCCTTAACTATTTTCTTAACGTCCATACAGCGGCTTGGTGTTGGGAAAAGTTTGCCTTTATTTAAAAGATCATCCGGGTTAAAAACGTCTCTTACCTGTGTCTGGGCATCGAGCTCTTCATCAGTGAAAATGAAGCGCATTTCTTCTTTTTTCTCGATACCAACTCCATGCTCTCCTGTAATTGAGCCGCCCACATCTGCGCAGGCTTTTAAACAAGCGGTACCGGCTTCCAGCGCTTTTTCCGTCTCTCCGGGTATCCGGGAATCAAATAAAATCAGCGGGTGGAGGTTTCCGTCACCTGCGTGAAAAATATTCGCGATTCTTAAACCAGATTCTTTACTGATCACGGAAATTTGTTCAAGTACTTCAGGCAGACGACTCCTCGGAATCACACCGTCCTGTACGAGATAATCAGGCGATATTGCCCCCATAGCCCCAAATCCGGTTTTACGGTTGGCCCACCACTTGCCTCTTTCTTCCTCGCTCTGAGCAACTTTGACTTCTCTTACATTCCTGGCTTTGCAGACAGTCAGGATCTGCTCAATTTGTTCATCAATGCCGGCCATAATGCCGTCGACTTCAATCAACAGCAGCGCTTCAATATCTCTTGGGTGCCCGACTGGAAAAGCTCCGGCTTCAACCCCCTCAATCGCTGTTTTATCCATCATTTCAAGTGCTGCAGGGACAATGCCGGCAGATATGATGCCTGAAACCGCCTGGCTCCCTTCTTCCACATTGTCAAAATAGGCGAGCACCGTCTGTTTGCCTTCTGGGTTTTTTAAAATTCTTACGGTGATTTTTGTGACGATTCCAAGTGTTCCTTCAGAACCGGTCAATAGCCCCATCAAATCATACCCAGGGGCATCCGGCACTCCGCCTTCACTAATTTCGATTATTTCTCCGTTTGGCAGAACAACTTCAAGGCCAAGAATGTGGTTGGTCGTCACTCCGTATTTCAGACAGTGGGCACCTCCTGCATTCTCCGCAACATTGCCCCCAATCGTACACACATACTGGCTGGAAGGGTCAGGTGCATAATAGTAACCCTTGTCCGCAATCGAATTTGTCAGTTTTAGATTTACGAAACCTGGCTGAACAACGGCCTGCCGGTTTTCAAAGTCAACACTGAGCAGATTCCTCATCTTGCTTAAGCTGATAATTACTTCTTCATTTAGCGGAATGGCACCACCGCTTAAGCCTGTGCCGGCTCCGCGTGCAAGGAAGGGAATATGATGATTGGCACAATACCTGACAATGTCCGCCACTTCGTCTGTATTTTTTGGAAAAACAACGGCTCTTGGCAATGCTTTATGGACCGTGAACCCATCTGAATCATAGGAAACGAGATCTTCTTTCTCAAAAAGAATCTCTTTATCTCCTACAATTTCAGCCAGACGCTTAATATGAACATCTTTATATATCTGCTTCTTCTTTTTGCCAAACAAGTGCGATCACCCTTTATGAGTAGTTAATTCCTTCTGCTTATCCCGCTCGACCTGCTGATCTTTCTGATACGCCCAGTCAAGAAGCTGGACGGTGTGCACGACTTCGCTTCGTCTGCCAAATTTCTGGACACCCATCGCCATTTGGAGCATACATCCCGGGTTGCCCATCGAAATCATTTCCACTTCCTCAGGGACGTTCTCCATTTTCCTATCTAAAACCGCATCGGCCATTTCCGGATTCGTAATGTTATAGACTCCCGCACTTCCGCAGCAAGTATCTGCATTCATCATCTCCTGGTACTCAACACCCGGTATGTCCTGTAGCAGCTGGCGAGGTTCGTGGCGGACGCCCTGCCCATGGACCAGGTGGCAGGCATCATGATAGGTTATTTTTTTATTAATAGCACTTTTCGGCTTTTCATAGCCTGTGTCATACAAATATTTAGAAATGTCTTCTACTTTTTCAGAGAACCTTTCCGCTCTTTCTTTCCACTCTGGGTCGTCCTTGAACAATTCCGGATATTCCTTTAAGGCACAGCCGCAACCTGCCGCATTTACGATCACTTTGCCTGAGTCTTCAAAAGCTTCGATGTTCTGCTTAGCGAGCTTTCTACCCGTGTCCCTATCCCCGGCGTGAACATGCAGTGCGCCGCAGCAGGTCTGATTCTTAGGAACCTCTACATCATTGTCGTTGTGTGTCAGAACATTGATCGTCGACTCATTTATATCACTGAACATAATGTCCATAATACAGCCAGTCAGCATGGAAACTTTTGCTTTTGGAGCCCCTTTGGCCGGTATGAGATTGACATTTTTATATTTTTTTTGAACGGACTGTTTCACTTCGGGCATGATGGCTTCCATATTTGCTAAATGAGAAGGCATGACGCGAAGCGCACCTGTTTTGCGTACTACTGATTGAAGTCCGCTCTTTTGATAGATTTTTAATAGATTACTGACTGTATTCATTCGTTTTGGGTGAGGGAATAAATCTTTTAAGAAAAAGCTGCTCACCGATGCCTTCCATCCTTTTAAAGGAACAGCCTGGCGGACCTGTCCGCGAGCTTCTTCAATAAGGCCGCCTACATCCACATTAGCCGGGCATGCAGTTGTACAGGCTCTGCAGTCAAGGCATTGAAACACAGGGTCTGCGAACTGTTCATTTACGCTGATTTTCCCTTCAGCAACTGATTTAATTAGGTGGACACGGCCTCGCGGTGAATGTTGTTCCTGCCCCGTCTCTAAATAAGTGGGACAGGCTTCCAGACACATCCCGCAATGGACGCAGTCTGCCCACTTGTGGGGATCGGGATGATCTTTCAAAAGATAATTGGTTAAATTATTGGACGAACATGGCGGATCTGTTTTTTCTAGCACACTTGTGCCGCTGTGTTCCATCTAAATACCTCCTACGAATCTTTGATGATTCAGCGTGTTGTTTGAATCTACCTTTTTCTTAATATCTTTTAATAGAAAGAAATAAGCAGGCTGCGGCCCCCATACATCGACTTCTTTTCTCCATTCATAAGGCAGGTGCTTTGCAACGGCGTATCCCTTCCTCATCTCTGCCTGATCGCGAAGCTTACCAATAGCAGAAATGATCTCGCTTTTTTTGCCGGTTAGGATGGCGTAAGTAATGCCATGGCCCATCCCCCCGTGGATTTCAATGTTTATCGGGCTGTTTGCCTGAAGGGCTTCAGCTTCACGTATGATTTCAAATACATCCATGTTTTTTGTACTGATTTTTAAGACGGCCTGAGTCTCTTCTGTCTCTGGATGAGCCAGGCTGTTTGGGGAAGCCTTAGAAAAGCGGCGCCAGAACAATTCGGCTTCACTTTCGTTTAAAATTTGGGCCGTCGTTCCTTCCGGCTTGTTGGATTCTATCCATTTCGCCTGATGACGGACGGAGTTTTCGACGTCCTCTAATCCGATCAGCAGGTGATAGTTCTCTTTATTTAGCAATCGCTTTGAAAGGGAGGGGTTTAAAAGTTCAAGTGTGACAGGTTCCATTAAGGAATCTTGTATTTTCACCGCAAACGTCTGTACATCCTTTAAATTCTCATTTGGTACGGAAATCTTTACGAGACTCTCGCACTTCGGTATAGGGCGCAGCTTCATCGTAATTTCCGTAATAACCCCTAACGTTCCCATCGAGCCGATAAATAACTTATTCATGTCATAACCGGCGACATTTTTTACAACCTTTCCACCTGTGCGGATGATCGTACCATCGGGATAAGCTACTCTTAGTCCGATGACAAGGTCTCTCGCTGATCCGTATTTCATACGTTTTGGACCGCTTTCATTAGATGCAATAATACCGCCGATTGTAGCCTGCTCCGGCCAGCTTGGGTCGAGCGATACCATCTGGCTGAATTCTTTCAGGAATTCCTGGAGCTCTTTGACCGTAGTTCCCGGCCTTACAGTGACGGTCATATCTCCCGGTGTATGTTCGACAATCCCTTTATAATCAGCAAGCGAAAGAACGATATCATAATCGTTTCTTAAACCTCCATATCCTCGCTTTGTCCCGCCGGAAAGGATGGTTACTTTTTTCCCTTCCTGATTAGCATGCTGAAGAAGCTCGGAAATTTCAGATTCGCTCACAGGGGAATGTACGGCAGCTCCATTATTTCCGTACATATCGTTAGAAATCGCTGATTCTAACTGTGAAGATTTCAAGACATTCTTTGTTTCCATCGATTTTACACCCTCTTTTGATTTGGATCTGTTAACTCTTTCATCGAATTTAGCTGTTGATCGTTCAGGGAGCCCCTCCCTTTCCTCGGCCCCGCACGATGTGGGGGCGTTCAATGGGGCACAAGACGTGCCGAATTTAATCGAACTTCCTCTTTTAATAAAGCCTCTTCGCTCGTCCTGCCATTTTTTTTGAGTGGGAATTTGATTTCCACTACTCCATAGCTTTCACAGATCACTTGATTTAGCTGATACGGAAGATTTTTATAAAAGGAGCCACTAACGGATCGTTAATGGCTCTTCCTCAATTTCTTACCTTTTGGCATATTCCTTGGACTTCATTTCTAACCGGCGGCGGTGCAGGATCGGTTCTGTATAGCCGCTTGGCTGTTCCACTCCTTTAAAGATTAAATCACGGGCAGCCTGAAACGCGATCGAGCTGTCATAATCCGCAGCCATCGGACGATAATTAGGATCGTCGGCATTTTGCTTATCCACTACTTTCGCCATACGTTCCAGCGTCTCGGACACCTGCTCTTCTGTACAAACTCCATGGTGAAGCCAGTTGGCGATATGCTGACTGGAGATTCTTAAAGTCGCTCGGTCTTCCATAAGGTCAATATTGTTTATATCAGGAACTTTAGAACAGCCGATTCCATGTTCAACCCAGCGGACGACATATCCTAAAATTCCTTGAGCATTATTATCTAATTCCTCCTGAATTTCTTCCTGTGACCAATTTGGGTTTTCAGCTACAGGAATTTCTAAAATCTCTTTTCTAAAATCATCATTTGAAGTCCACTGTCTTTGAACATCAGCGACATTGATTTTATGATAATGAAGCGCGTGCAGGGTAGCGGCTGTCGGTGAAGGCACCCATGCTGTGTTGGCCCCTGCTTTAAGTTGTCCGTCCTTTTGTTCAAGCATAGCGGCCATCATATCAGGCATCGCCCACATTCCTTTTCCGATTTGGGCTTTGCCTCTAAAACCGCTGGTCAGACCTACGCTAACATTGGATTTTTCGTAAGCGTTGAGCCATGTGGAGTTCTTCATATCTCCTTTTCTGATCATTGGCCCGGCTTCCATCGATGTATGGATTTCATCGCCCGTACGATCAAGGAAACCAGTATTGATAAACGCGATCCGGTCTTTCACCTTACTAATACACGCTTTCAAATTAAGCGTAGTCCGGCGTTCTTCATCCATTACGCCAATTTTTAAGGTATTGCGTTTGTAACCAAGCAGATCTTCTGTTCGTTTAAACAGTTCCTCCGCAAATGCGACTTCTTCTGAACCGTGCATTTTCGGCTTGACAATATATACAGAGCCTTCACGTGAATTGCGGTAGCGGCCGTTTTCTAATACATCGTGCTTGGCAAGCAGGCCGGTAATGACGGTATCTAATATCCCTTCTGGCACCTCATCGCCATTATGGTCAAGGACGGCGTTGTTAGTCATAAGGTGGCCTACGTTACGAGCGAACATGAGGGAACGGCCAGGAATTGTTAATTCTCCGCCGTCAGGTGCTGTATACGTACGGTCAGGGTTCAGGTCGCGGGTTACCTGCTTATCACCTTTTTGGAAAGAAACAGACAGGTCTCCTTTAATAAGACCGAGGTAGTTTCGATAAACAAGAACTTTATCTTCTGCATCCACCGCGGTAACGGAATCTTCAAAATCCATAATGGTTGTCAAGGCAGACTCGACCAGTACATCTTTAACTCCTGCAGAATCTGTCTTACCGATGGAGTGACTGTGGTCAATTTGAATTTCCAGGTGATTTCTATTGTTTTTCAAAAGTACGGCTTCAGGTTCTTCCGGGCTTCCGGTGTAGCCTGCAAATGTTGATCCGTTTTTAAGACCTGTAACAGAGCCGCTCTGAAGATGAGCTGTCAACTGGCCGTTTTCAACTTTATAAGCCGTAACTTCTTTATGGGACCCTTCTTTTAGAGGCACGGTCTCATCAAGAAAATCCTTTGAATAAGCGATAACTTTTTCGCCGCGGACAGGATTGTAGCTGCCTTTGATTTCAGCGCCATCCTCTTCAGAAATGGCATCGGTCCCGTACAATGCATCGTACAAACTTCCCCAGCGGGCATTGGCCGCATTAATCGCATAGCGCGCATTATTAACCGGTACGACCAGCTGCGGACCTGCCTGAAGAGAAATTTCTTCATCGACATTTTGTGTGGTAACTTCGAAGTCTTCAGCCTCCGGTTCCAAGTAATTTATATCTTTTAAAAAGGATTGATATTTTTCAGGATTAAAACTTGTGTTGTCTTTATGCCAGGAGTCAATTTGGCTTTGAATATCTTCGCGTTTTTGTAAGAGCTGTTTATTTTCCGGGGCAAGATTTTTAATGATGGCTTCTAAACCTGTCCAGAAATTCTCACTCGTTATTCCACTTTCCGGGATGGCTTCATCGTTAATAAATTCATAAAGTTCAGGAGCTACTTGTAAATTGCCTAGCTGCACGTAATCTTTCATCGCAAATTCCTCCTAAAAAATGGTTTGAACAGATAGCCGTTATTTCTTAAAAAAACGCTTCCAAAATTCCGAATTTTCTATCCATTCGTTACCATTTATCTTATAATAGAAGAGAACATATCTAAAATACATATTTGGAATTTAGATTATGCCATTTAGTTATAATACAGTAACCGCAGCACTTCCTTGTTGTAATACAGTGTTAAAAATGGTAAAAATGGAGTGATTTTTGTGGATATTCGTCACCTGGAATATTTTTCAGAAGTAGCGAAACACCTTAGCTTTACGAAAGCCGCTGCGACCTTGCATGTTTCACAGCCCTCCTTGAGTAAAGTTATAAAACAGCTAGAAGATGAATTAGGTGTCCCGTTATTCTATCGTTCCAAGCAGCTTGTATTAACAGATGCCGGCAAAGCTGTATTAGTGAATGCTAAAAGTGTATTAGATGCCTTTCATAACTTAAATTCGGAGCTGAAAGATGTCATTGATCTAAAAAAAGGAGAAATTAAAATTGGCATTCCACCTATTATTGGCGCCGCTTTTTTCTCTTCGGTAATCTCCCGCTATAAAGAAGAGCATCCAGAAGTTAAGCTTCTTTTGAATGAAGTAGGATCAAAAATGATTAAACAGGGGGTAGAAGACGGTTCATTAGACATCGGCTTAATCTGCAACCTGCCTCCTAAAAAGGAAGAAATGTTTGAAATAATCGAAGTGATCAATGATCCATTGAAACTGCTCATCCATAAAGACAATGAACTTGCTTTAAATGAACAAATTGATTTAATAGAGTTAGAAAACGAGCCTTTTATTTTATACCGTGAGGATTTTACCCTTCACGATAAAATCATTGAAGAATGCGCCCATAAAGGGTTTTATCCAAATGTCGTCTGCCACAGCTCACAGCGGGATTTCATCATTGAAATGGTAGCAGCTAAGCTTGGGGCTGCGCTGCTGCCTAGTAAAATAGCGAATGAAATTACCGACAAAAATTTGGCCGTTATTCCACTTATCCATTCAAAAGTGAGACTTGAGCTTGGGATGGTGTGGAAAAAGAATAAGTATCTTCCGTTTGCTGTGAGGGAGTTTATAGAAATGTCGAAAGAAATTCTAGTAAAAGAAGAAATCCCTTTAAAATAAGGGGAGTATTAAAGTCATTAACAGGGTGGGAATGCGGGACTCCTGCGGAAAATGGACTGGCAATACCCCGCAGTGAGGGGACTTGACGGTTCGTCCGCGAAAAAGCGTGTGAAATGACCGTGATCGTTAATAGAAGAAACCCCTAAGACTATGGCACGGGCTCATAGCTTTAGGGGTTAATTTATGCGTTTTGTGTGAGCAAGGAAGGCCTTTTATAAAATAAGAGTCCTATTACAATCGAGCTTAATATAAAGGCCGGCAGCATATAACCTCCGTTATAGACTAACGAATAGAGCCATACGGGCTGCTCAGGCGGCGCGAACTCTCCATAAAATACGATTCCTGCAATGAAATGGCCGAAAAAGCGGAACAGACTGCCGACAAAAGCACCGGTCACCATCCATGTTACCATCCGCTTCATATTTCTCGCTTTCGCTGCTTCCCACACCGGTTTTGCAAAAAGACCGGCTAGTCCGATTACACCAAAAGCAACGATATAGTCAAGAAACGCTTGCACGGCTGTTAATATATAGGCACCTGTTAATATCTGATAGAATCCAAGCAGCAGACCTGTCAGGACACCTCCCTTTAATCCCCAGCGAAAGGCCATGATAAAGACAGGAACCATCGCAAAAGAAACGGAACCTCCCTGGGCCCATAATTTAAAAGATAAAAACGGCAGAATGTCTAATAAAATGGCCAAAGCGGAAAATATTGCGATTTCTACTAAAAATAATACACCTTTATTTCTCATAAATCTATTTCCTCCCCTTTTTTGCACACAAAAAAAGCAATGCCAAAGGGAAGCTTCCTGATGGAGGAATCCCGTGCATCGCCATCAAAAAAGCCACCATCCCTACGCCAGTACTAACTGACAGGTTCGAAGGGTCTGAACATAACGTTCACTCTCAGCTCAAAAAAGGCTCCCCTTGTAGGCTTAGTATTCGTTTGCTTTTCTTGCTTATATTTCTATTATATATGAATCTACAAAACGTGACAAATCACATGTTAAGGAACTATCGTAACAGGTATCGTGGTAGACTGCAGGACGTTCTGGCTCACACTTCCAAGCAGAGCGCCTTTTACCCTGCCAACTCCACGGGTTCCCATAACGATCGCCTGAATACCTTCGTTTCTTGACTCTTCCAGAATTGCCTGATCCGGAAGGCCAATCCTTTTTCTTAAAGTATAGGTAACCCCGGAACCTTCCAGCAGCTCCTCCGCTTTTTCAAACGAACGTCTCGCTGCTTCATCCTGAAACGCCCGGATTTGGTGGTCCGCCGTAAATTTTCGGACGTTCCTCGTATTATAGTTAAACTGGACATTAAGAATTACAAGCTCAACATCCGTATTTTTTGCCATCTGAATGGCATGCTGTAAAGCTCGCAGGGACCCTGATGAACCGTCAAATGGTACTAACAATTTGGCTTTCATAATTAACCCCTCCCTTACTTCTATTATACTGGAAAAAATAAGCGGGAAGGGGTACTTTTTTACTGCGTGTTCGAGTACAGGACGAAAAACTCCAGACTCCGCTCGATAATTAAATCCTGATCTCCATCGAGCGTCGCCACGTGGTAGCTGTTTTCCAGATGGACGAGCTCTTTATGCTCTGACAATACAGTATCAAAAATCATCTCCGAATTATCCGGCGGTACCACGTGGTCTTCTTCGGAAACGAAAATGAGGATCGGACAATGGATCTCCGCCAGCTGATCATGTACTTTTCCCATAAGCTGTATGAGCTGTCCAATGGCGGCGACGGGTGTTTTTGAATAAGCAAGCTCTCTTACACCTGGCTTTTTAATGTCCGAGCCGATAGCTGCAATAAAGCGTTCGTCTGCATTTTCCGCTACATTTTCTAACGAGGGTATATCTATCGCGGGATTAATGAGAATGACACCTGCAATCTCTGTATGTGAGGCTGCGGCATAAAGGGCAAGCGTTCCTCCCATAGATAACCCGGCAACGAAGATCTTCTTACACCTTGCCGCGAGCCATTCATAAGCTTCATCTATCGAATTCATCCAGTCCAGATGCGTACTTTTCTCTAAATCCTCCGGGTCGGTGCCATGTCCTTTTAACCGCGGACAAGCTATAGTGTAACCTTCCTGCGCATAAGCATCAGCTAGAGGTTTCATACTTTGAGTCGTTCCGGTAAAGCCATGGGATACGAGGATGCCTACTTCATTGCCCTCCCGATAAATCGATTGAGCTTCATCTAAAACGGGATATTCCTTCATTTCTCCTCGCTCCCTTTCTTATGAGTACCGAGCAAATTGCTGAGCACGACTTTTTCGAGCAATCTCCATGGGAGCGTATTCTTTAAAAATACATTCAGCCGGACTCCCGGGCCGATCGGGTACCTCAGTTTTTTTAAACTTTCACTTAAAGCCAATTTCGTCATGAGATCAGCTACTTTTCTCGGGTCTTCCCGGTCTTCCCGATTTAACGCTTTCCAGATTCCTTTAACGTACTCCTCATAAGGGGACTTCGGATCATAGACGGCAGTAGGGAGATCCATTCCCGACGACCATATATTCGTTTCAAAAGAACCCGGTTCAATTAAAGCTACATCAATACCGAAGGGTTTGAGTTCAAAACGCAGACTTTCAGAGAGCCCTTCAAGCGCATGCTTGGAACTGACGTACGCCGATAAACCAGGAAAACCGATGAGACCGCTGACGCTGCTGACGTTGATAATTTTTCCGAATTTCTGCTTTCTCATCTTGGGCACCACGGCTTGAATCAGCTGGATGATACCGAAAACGTTCGTTTCAAACTGCCGGCGGTAATCTTTAATCGGTACCTGTTCTAAAAATCCTCCAATTGCAAAACCGGCATTGTTAATGAGAACATCGACGCGCTCAAGCTTTGCTACACTATTTTTAAAATCTTCAATTGAAGCTTCTTTCGTAACATCTAACCGCCACACTTCTATTTTTTCTTCGACTGACTTCTCTAAACCGGCCTGCTGAAAGACCTTCAGTTTCTTTTCATTTCTGATCGTGGCTATTACTTTCATCCCTTTTTCGGCGCATTTAATCGCGGTATGATAACCAAAACCGCTCGTTGCACCTGTAATAACTACTGTTGGCTGCATACGTTTCATCCTTTTTCTATCTGATATATAGGTACTTCCATATCTACGGCTTCTTTTCCTTTTTTTCCGTGAAGTTAATCTTCTATTTTGACGAAATCTTCGACAGTGTAATACAATATGAGGACGTATGAAAGAAAGGTGAACCAATATGCCCTTAATTGAGATAGAACAGCACCCGGTCAGTTATCAGATCGAAAGGTTAGAAGATATACAGTTTGTGAAATTATACTTAGATGATTTAAACGGAATAAAAATAAGCGCGCCCGCTTCCAAACCATGGGATGCAGTGGAAGCTTTCCTTTTAAAAAAAGCAGACTGGATTTGGGAAAAATGGACAAACATCCATCCTGATTTGTATGGAGTTAATGAAGGCGAGCGGCTGCCTTACCTCGGGAGAAAATATAAGCTTATCAGTGAAACGGGTCAAGTGCAGGAGCCTGAGTTTACTTTTTCTAAGGGGAAATTTATTTTTACATATCCAGAGCACTTCACCGAGGAGCAAATGGTTACTGAGCTTACAAAATGCAGGGATGTGTGGTATAAGAAGAAAGCCGAAGAGAAGTTCCCCTCCCTTTCTGAAAGCTCTGTTTTTATAGAAGAGGATCATTTGCGGCTTGGAGAAAAGAAGGCTGACGAAATATTGCTGAACTGGCGGCTGATTAAGCGTTCAAAAAAAGAAATCTCCCGCCATATCGAAGATTTAAAAGAAGAGAAAACCTATTAAAAAAGTGTAGAGCTAATGTGCTCTACACTTTTTTAATAATTTGTTGATCTTAAACATTGATTTAGCGGGAATCCAGTCCGTTTTTCCGCAGGAGCAATTCCCCTTCAAAATCAACAGTCTCATTTAGTGTGATTTTAAATAAATAATAATAAGCTAAGAGCCATAACAGCCATGCCGGCAACTACGCCATATATGGAAAGGTGTTCCTCCCCATATTTTCTAGAAGCAGGCAGCAGTTCATCTAATGAGATGAAAACCATAATCCCTGCAACACCGGCGAACAAAACACCAAACATGACATCGTTTAAGAACGGCATAAGGATGAGATAGGCAACAATCGCACCGACCGGTTCAGAAAGACCAGATAAAAAGGATAACTTAAAGGCCTTTTTCTTATCTCCTGTAGCAAAATAAACGGGAACCGAAACAGCAATTCCTTCTGGAATATTGTGAATGGCGATCGCAATAGCGATCGCAATCCCTAAGGAAGGATCCTGTAAGGCAGAGGTGAAGGTAGCTATTCCTTCTGGAAAGTTATGAATAGCAATCGCAAGTGCCGTAAACGTACCCATTTTCAGCAGTTGAGCGTCTTGAACCGCTGAAGCGGGTTTTGCCATTTCTTCCACCACTTTAGGCTCGTGCGGATTTCCCTGCTTAGGAATAAATTTATCGATGATCGCAATGACTAGCATACCGCCGAAAAAGCTGGCTACATTCACCCAGTTGCCCGTCCCCTGTCCTAAAGCATTTACGAGAGCATCCTGGGCTTTAAAAAATATTTCAACCATTGAGACATAAATCATGACACCGGCGGAAAACCCTAAGGCTAGAGACAAAAACCGAGTATTTGTCGTAGAAGTAAAAAAGGCGAGTATACTCCCTATCCCAGTTGCCAGACCGGCCATAAGCGTCAGCCCAAAGGCCAATAACAAATTCTCCATAACCATTCCTCTCTTTCTGTCTGATAATAGTCTAACTTAAATCTTTCCTTAGTGCAACTTTTTTTGAACTAGTTATATTTTATGCCTTAAGGTAAAAAGATGTGCCCATAAAAAAAAGACATTATTTTGAGATTTCCTCAAAATAATGTCTTTTTTTCTTCTTACTCGACTTCGATCTCTTGGCCTTCCCCTGAAATGATCGTCAACGCATCATTTTCATAAGCCAATTGGTATTCCAGCTTGTATTTTTTTATTTCAACTTCTCCTTCGACCGTTTCTTCGGTCATTATAACCGTGGTCACTTTAACCCCTTCACCTTGGGGATCGGCTACAAGATTATCGATAGAGACGGATAATGTGTTGGAGTAGCCGGCACGGAATTCTTCGTAGCTCGTACCGCTCTGCCAGTTGTTCCCAAGCAGCGCGTACGCCGTTACAAAATCCCCCTGATTGATACTATCGTAAAAATACTGAATTAAATATGTGGCCTGATCAGCATCTGATTTCGATTCGATCGTTTCTCCGGAATCGGTTATTTCAGGAAAATCAGGAAGCTCATTCATCGGTGACTTGGACCACTCCTTCACCATCGGAAGAACATCCTGAATAGGAATACTAAAACCGATCGATTCTTCACCGAGTTTTGCCGAATTAATTCCCAGCACTTCTCCTGTCTTTGCATTAATCAGCGGACCCCCGCTATTCCCTGGAGAAATCGGGGCTGAGATCTGATAGACCCCCTCATATGAAAAAGGATCGAGTTCAAAATTACGGTTAAGTCCGCTGATTTCTCCCCTAGTTACCGTATTCTGCAATCCAAGCGGGCTTCCTAAGGCAAGCACTTCTGTTAATAAAGGCACATCCTCTTTTTCATGAATCGGGAGCGGTTCTCGTTCTTTTAAATCCGGCACTCTTACAACCGCGATGTCTGTGGTTCGGCTGACACCGATCACTTTACCTTCCATTTCTTTTGAATCAGTAGTTACAATTTTTACATCTTCCGCATTCGCCACTACATGGGCGTTGGTTATAACGTCGCCCTTTTCATTGTACAAAAATCCTGAACCAATCGTACCATTATCCAATTCGATTTGAACGACAAGTTTTTGGGATTCATAAATGATATCCTGCGTACTCTTTGTAATCAGCTCTCCCTCTTCTTTTGGAAGAGACTGTTGCAGCACCGCACTTGCTTCCAGTTGGCCGGGGATACTCTGATTGACATAAACGATTACGCCTAAGCCTGCTAATATGATACAAACTGTTAAAATCAGGCTTGTCTTCCACTCTCGGCTCATCATGCCCCTCCTACTCTACATACCATTGCACATTTGTTACTTTCACAGATACACTTTCTTCTTCAATTTCATAATGCATCTTTTCAAACTTTCCGGTATCTCCCGGGTTTAAGTACATCGGATAGACTTGCGCTGTTTCCGTAGCCAGCACTTTATCGTCTTTACCAATTAAATCATAGGTTATTTCGATTGAACTTACGATCTTCGTCGCTTCACTTTTCACTTCGCCGAAAACTTTTAAATCGCCGAATTCATCTTTTTTGGCTTCAACTTTATCAACTTTAACAGCTTCTTCCTGGTTTTTCAGCGCTTCTTCTGCTGCCTGTTCCATCGCACGTTCAATTCTGTCCCGTTTTTCCTGCTCAAATGCCTGTTTTTCCTGACGTATTCTTTCTTTGAGCTGGGCCAGTTTGTCATGGTTAACTGCATACTGCAGCCCTTGGTCGACTGTCGCAATCGCTTCATTAAACTGCTTTTCTTTCATGGCTTCTTCTGCTTTTTTCGTGCAGATGGAAACAATTTTGTCCATAATCTTCTCTCTCGCCCGCGTGGCTTCTTCAAGGTCTAAGCCGGACAGTGTATTCAGCTTCTCCGCCAGGTCCTCAACACTGGTCATTTCTTTTACTTCATTATTAATCTTGCTGACGGTAATTCGAGAGTCCATCGTATTGAACTTCGGTGTTAAGGTGACCATTAAACGGTTTTCGTCTTTGCGCATTTGGCTGCTGACTGAAGTAAGTTCCTTTTGCGCTTTTTCCAGCTCATTATTCTCAACCGCATCGCTGACTCCGTCTAATCTCTTATCTAAATTCATAACCTTATGTAAGCTATCTAAATTTTGCTGAATGGCATTATAATTCGGCCGCTTTTTCTTAGCCTCTTCCAGTTGCTCTTCGGCCTGCTTATACTTCCCTTCGAGTGCTAATTCTTCTGCTCTCTCTTTTTGGTCATCTACATGCTCATTGACCGCTTTTGTATGGTTGTAATTATATAAGACGATTCCAATCATTATTGCTAATACGGCAATAGGCAGAACCATCGGCCAGTAATTTTTTTCAGGCTTATTTTCATGGTTTAAGGTTTCTTCTTGAACCTGTATGGATTCAGTCTCCAGCGGTTCACCACAGTTGGAGCAGTAGCGGGAATCCGGCTGGTTTTCACGGCCACATTCCGTACAAATAACCATGCGCCCCTCCTCCTTTGTAACAAATCATAAAAACTTCGATTCATACATTATATCACGATTATAATGCGAGCTGAGACTCAAATTTATCTTTTTATGTCTCTCTATAATAAACGCACGGCCAGAGAGGAAATGGACAGCATACAATAAATCATATCTTTGAAAGGAGACAATAATTATGAAAGGAAGAGAAAGAAAACCGAGGCAGGCACCCACCCAGAAGAGAAAGGGCTGCGGATGCGGGAAGAGAAGAAAAGAAAAATAAACATAAAAAAAGAGCAGGCTCAGTATTAACCGAGCTGCTCTTTTTTTATGTCGTAAGCACCCTTTTCTTTGTCTTTTGAAAAGTGATCTACTATAGATGTAATGGCACCGTCACCTGTAACGTTAGTAGCTGTACCAAAACTGTCCTGGGCAAGATAAAGGGCGATCATAAGCGATACCATCACTGAACTGAAACCAAGCATAGATTCCAGAAGCCCAACGGCTGCCATAACCGCTCCACCGGGCACTCCAGGGGCTGACACCATGGTGATACCCAGCATAAGAATAAACGGAAGCAGTTCCATAAAGCCTAAGGACTGTCCCTGCATGAACATAACTGCCATAGCACAGGCCGTAATTGTAATTGTACTACCTGCCAGGTGAACATTTGCAAGCAATGGCACGGAGAAATCAGCGACACGTTCTTTAACGCCAATCTGCTTCGTGTGTTTCAACGTTACAGGAATCGTTGCTGCTGAAGACTGCGTACCTAAAGCCGTAAAGTAAGCAGGCATTAGATTTTTCAATAATCGTAATGGGTTTGCGCGATGAAGACCGCCGGCAATTCCATAAACACTGATCAGGTAAACCCAGTGAAGAATAAGAATCATTACAAACACTTTCGAGAAAACGCTCAAAATGGTACCAACCTGTCCTCCATGCGCCATATTCGCAAACACACCAAAAATATGGAAAGGAAGTAAAGGAATAATGATTTTCTCAATTACCTTATGAATAATTGCACGAAATTCATTCATCGCGTTATAGAGTGTATCACCTTTTATCGCACTCATTCCTACACCTAATATGAAGGAAAGGATAAGTGCAGCCATAACTCCCATTACCGGCTCCATTTCAATGGTAAAAGAGGCTTCTACTAAAGACTCTTCGGGATTCGCCATTTCATCAGCCGTCTGGCTGCCGAGCATTACAGGAAATAAATTTTTTGAAACAAAAAATGCGGCGATTCCTGCTAAAATGGTAGAAACATAAGCAAGACCGGCTGTAACACCTAACATCTTTCCTGCTCCGCGCCCCATGGAAGCAATTCCAGGAGCAATAAAACCTAAAATAATAAATGGAATGACGAAGATTAAGAAGTTATTAAATATTCCTGTGAAAGTAGCAAACACTTCTATTGCTCCCTCAGGAACAATTAACCCAATAAGTATACCAAGAGTAATTGCGAGGATAATTCTTACTAATAACGGTATTTTTCTCACGGCTGTTCTCTCCTTCATGAAGTTTAACAAGGTAAAGCAAAAAAACTCTTTTTCCACTTTAACGCAACAATTGTCCTTTGTGAAGAGATTTACTTCATGTAATCCCTTTAATATTAAATCTTTTTAGAACAGCTGGATGGGATGGAAATAATCACTAAAAACACATTCTATTTGTTACATAACCGTAACACTAATGTAGTTCTTTTGTATTTGTTTATCATTGAATTTGTTGTTATACTCCTGAAAGTGTATAAGAAAGGGGTATAAAGACATATGAGAAAAGCGATGTTTTTACCGGTCCTATTATCCATCTATGCCTTTGGAATTATATATTTTGATTATAATCCTTATTCAGCTGATGCTGATGAAATAGAAAATAACAGTGAGAAAAGCGTAAAAGTTGTGGCTCTTTCTGAAAAGTCTGCGAACCTCGAAATATTCGATAATCCCGAGGAAGAGCAGGTAAAAAAAACAGTCACAGTAGAAGCGACGGCCTATACGGCTTACTGTGAGGGATGCAGCGGTACGACGTATACAGGAATAGACTTACGATCCAACCCGGACCAGAAAGTCATTGCGGTTGATCCCGATGTAATTCCTCTAGGATCTAAAGTCAGGGTTCCCGGCTATGGAGAGGCGATTGCCGGAGATATCGGAGGAGCTATCCAGGGAAATAGAATCGACGTATATATGGAAGAAAATAAAGATGCCCTCGAATTTGGACGCAAGCAAATGGTAGTCGAAATTCTTGAATCATAAGAAAAAGCCTTCTTATATATAGAAGGCTTTTTCTAAAATATTTCGTTGGATTTGTTACAACACTTTATTTTGAGAATTGAGTAAACTGTACCCGGTTTTCTAAATAGTAGCTTTCCACGCTTGATGTGTGAAGTGCTACTGAATCTTCCAGGAACCACCAGTCCCCACGCTCTAATTGTTTTTCAATGAATTCCAGTGTTTCTCTTTCATTAAGTTCCTCACTCAGTTCAAGCTGGTGGGATACTTCCCTTTTACTGTCCAGTAAAAATACGACATTCCATTCTTTTTTCGATTCTGCCAACTTTCTCACCTTCCTTTTATGTATTCTATTTTGATCATACCCTGTTTTTTAATTCATTAACCTTAGACTTTATAAAAGTTCTCAAGTTCAATGAGTTTACAAAGATAAGCGAATGTTTTACTATTGTTAAAGCAAAGTAAGCATATCGGAATTAGGAGGGTAAGAATGGAACAAACTTCTAAGGTCAACAACTGGGATCAACGTTCAACTACGGTTGTCGACACGTTGGAACCTGTCCAAAAACCGTTCGTTTGGTTAGGAATATTAGTATCAATTGTTCTTTTTTTTGCAATAGTTATTACAACTACATGGACACAAGGAATTTTATTTATAATAGGCATTGCGCTTGGGGTTACCCTGCTGCACGCTAAATTCGGATTCACTTCCGCTTTCCGCCGCTTAGCTTCGGTTGGAAACGTGCAGGGACTGCAGGCCCATATGGTCATGCTGGCAGCTGCTTCTGTTCTTTTTGCGATTATTTTATCAACTGGTTTCAGCTTTACGGGAACTGCCCCGCAGGGTTATGTTTCCCCAGTAGGAGTCAGTGTTTTAGTCGGCGCCTTCTTATTTGGTATCGGAATGCAGCTCGGTGCCGGATGTGCATCAGGGACCCTTTACGCTGTAGGGGGCGGTAAGTCTTCCATGGTGATTACGCTGCTTGCGTTTATCGTCGGATCAGTACTTGGGGCTTACCATATTGGATTCTGGCAGAAAACGCCGGCTCTTCCGCCGATTTCATTAGCTGAATCCACCGGCCTTGGTTACTTTGGAGGATTAATTCTGCAGTTGTTCTTATTTGCAGGGATTTATGCGATTACTGTTAAAATCGCCCGTAAGAAAAATCCTCCCCGCATGAAGCCATTAAAAACAACAACAGGTGTAAAAAGAATCTGGCGCGGGGCATGGCCGCTGCTAGCAGCTGCTGTAATTCTTGCCGTTCTTAACGCGATTACTCTGTCCGTACGCGGCAATCCGTGGGGCATCACTTCAGCATTCGCCCTATGGGGTTCACAAATCCTGCAGATGTTCGGCGTAGACGTTGCAAGCTGGCAGTTCTGGCAGGATAATCCTGCCCCGTTAAACCAATCGGTTCTTGCCGATTCTACCAGCGTAATGAACTTCGGAATTATTCTAGGGGCCTTCATCGCAGCAGCATTCCAGGGAAATTTCAAACCTGGCAAAATTAAACCGGGTGTTGCCGCGGCTTCCGTAATCGGCGGACTAATGATGGGGTATGGGGCGCGACTTGCTTTTGGATGTAATATCGGTGCTTATTTTGGAGGCATTGCTTCCTTCAGTCTTCATGGATGGGTCTGGGGAATTATGGCTCTGGCCGGCACATTCCTGGCCTTGTTCATCCGCCCAATGTTTGGTTTATCCAATCCCAATCCAAAAGACTCCGTTTGTTAAATCAAGACTATGTTAGTTTTTGAAAAGTAGCTCACTTTCTTTTCTGTACAATATAAACAATATCGTTTAACAGAGTCAAAATTAAAAGCATCAGGTGTTTTTCACCTGATGCTTTTCTTTTCTCTCGCTGCCCGATATTCATTTCCCCTGCCTCTATCCAACGAAAAAAGCAGCCATAAGGGCTGCTTTTTAAGTCAATAGTTTAGCGGTTACTTTTCTTGATCTCGGCCCATCAAATTCACAGAAATAGATACCCTGCCACGTTCCTAAGACGAGGCTTCCATCAGAGATAATGATCGTCTGGGCATGGCCGACAGTGCTCGTTTTCATATGGGCGGCTGTATTTCCTTCCATATGGCGGTCTTTCGGATCTTCCCATGGATATACCTCGCGGAAACGGCGCAGCATATCCGTTTTTACATCAGGGTCAGCATTTTCATTAATCGTAATGCCGGCGGTCGTATGAGCGGATGACACGATAACGGCACCATCCGTGATCCCTTCATCGTGTACCCATCCGGCAATTTGATCGGTAATATCAATCATCTGATCATGATGGTCGGTTCGAATCGAGAATGTTTTGATCATACAGTCACCCCTTTAGATTAAATTTGAGTGGATGCATACTTTTTCAGTTCTTCATAAGTATCAATTTCATCCTGATGGGTTACAGAGTCTATCCATTTCCACTGCTTCTCAGCAAGGTCTACTTCAATAGAAGCAGTATAGACATTTGTTGCATTCCCTCTTAGCTGGATGGAATAACGTCTTTCTTCTTTATTCACCACGCAGTTTACGAGACCGCCTTTATTGATGACTACGATTGGCTTTCCAATATCATTGCTTCCAAGTATAGTGGAAACGAGTGTGGAAGCGGACATCGCCGTGCCGCATGCATTGGTTAAGCCAACCCCGCGCTCATACGTCTGAACAAAAATCTTATTATGCTCAAGAATTTTTACAAAGCTGACGTTAACCCCTCTAGGAAATACAGAAGGCAGGTCGTTTGCCTTTCCACCGGTCTCTTTAAGCTTTTGTTCACTGATCTCGTCAACAAGGCTGACGATGTGAGGATTCGGTACGCTTAACGCTGTAAAAGTAAGATCGTCTGCCAGATCAGGGAAAACCTCATCAAGTGCTTCTGTTTTCTCAAAATTCATAGGCAGAGACTGAGCTTCGAAGCTGACCGGCTCAATGGCTACTGCAAAAGTATCGATTCCTCCATAAATCTGTTCCACTTGTTCAACAGCAAGGACCGCTTTCTGTGTTTCAATCTGCACATGCTTGCGGCCTTCTTTTTCAATGATATGACGCGCGACACAGCGCAGGCCATTTCCGCACATTTCAGCTTCGGTTCCATCTGAGTTAAACATGCGCATTTGAGCTTCAGCGACATCGCTCTTTAAAACAAATAGAATTCCGTCTGAACCGACGCCTGTTTCCCTGTCGCACAGAAGCATGGACAGGTCACGCCGTTCATCTTCGGAAAAAGTAAAGTTATGAGCGATTTCGTCAATTAATATAAAATCATTTCCTGAACCATGACACTTTATAAACTCTATCATCATACATACTCCCTCTACCTCTTTACTTTTGACTCTTATATTCTATCACACGGAGCGGCGCTTCATCAGCCATAGAAAGTAAGGAGCACCGATTAACGCTACGAGAATTCCTGATGGGATTTCATTTGGTGCCAACAGCGTCCGGCTGAACAGGTCGGCGATAACCAGTAAAAATCCTCCTACTAACATCGTAACAGGCAGAAGCTTCTGATTCGCACTGCCTACAAGCAATCTTGAAAAGTGAGGAGCAATTAAGCCAATAAAACCGATCGATCCGACCGCTGCCACACTGCAGGCTGCAAGCAAAGTCGCCAGCAGCGCCATTTGAAAGCGGGCTGATACGACGTTTAAGCCCAGCCCTTTCGCGGCATCATCCCCTAAGGAGAGGACATCTAAATTTTTAATATGAACAGCTAACAATGGAATAAATAAAATGACCGGCCAAAGCAGGAACTGAAGGATTTCCTTCCATCCTTTAGCATATGTGGTCCCGGACAGCCAAGTTAAAGCGGAAGCTACACCCAATTCAGCCTGGACAACCATGATCTGAATAAAAGCAGATCCAAAGGCTGAAATCCCGATGCCTAAGAGAGCTAATGTGGTGGGGTTAAATTCCGCTTTAGCCCCTAAGACCATAATGAAAACGAAAAATAACAACGCACCAGCCATCGCTCCGAGAGGAATCCAGATCGCAGATGCACTAAAGAAGTACATTGTCGCAAGCGCCCCTACTCCAGCTCCTGATGTGATTCCGATAACCGAAGGATCGGCCAGCGGGTTTCTTAAAACTCCCTGGAAGATCAGTCCGCTCACCGCTAATACGGCGCCGCTCAGCAAGGCAACAAGCGAACGCGGCAGACGTAGTTCGAAAATGAAATTTCTCATAAATTCATTCGTCTGACCGGTCATTGCTTCGATCGTCAGGATCGGCTCAAAACCATAGTTCCCTGAAGACATGCTGACGAAAACCGTAGCAAGAATAACTAGAAAAAGCACAGGAATCAGCTTGCGAAGTGGTACATTCATTGCAGAGCGACCAGCCATAACCGAACCTGTTTCTTTCGAATTCCCTTGCTGCTTCATACGCAGAACGAGATAAATCAGCCACGGGGATCCGACAAGAGCGGTAATGGCACCTACCGGAAGCTCCGAAAAGGACGGATCCACAACACGTGCCAGCACGTCAGCAAGCAGGAGCACATTCGCTCCCCACAGGAACGAACCGATTAAAAGAGGAATATGGGAGCGATACCCAAGCAGTTTAATTAAATGCGGGGCAACAAGACCGACAAATCCGATCGGCCCGACCACGCTTACGGTAACTGATGTTAATAGAACGGCTGCGACGATCGTAATCAGCTTCACCGTCCGCACGTTCTGGCCAAGAGCCGTCGCCACGTCATCTCCAAGAGTTAACGTATCAAGCTTACGCGCGTAAAACAGAAGAAGAAGGAAACAAACGATGATAAAGGGCAGGGAGAATCGAACACCGTCCCAGTTGTTTTGAATAAGCGTTCCTGATCCCCATAAAAATAGTCCTTGTGTTTCATTCTCATAAAAAATCTGCAAGACCGACGTTAAGGAAGAAAACAGAAACGTTACGATCATCCCGGCAAGCACCATACGCACAGGTGTCGCGTCACTTGCCCCTGAAAGAATATACACAAAACCGAATGTGAGAAGACCGCCGACAAACGCCGTGAAGATTCCGTTGGCAAATGTGGCAAACGGTAAAAAGATCGTCGCTGCGACTACAGCAAAGTATGTACCCGAATGAATTCCAAGCGTACTTGCTGAAGACAGTGGGTTTTTAGTAACGGTTTGAAGAACAACACCTGAGACCGCAAGAGCGCAGCCTGCAAGTATTCCAATTACGGCCCGAGGCAGTCTCATCACTCTTATGGTATGATGCTCGATCAAATCGGCCGGCGAAAAAATGGCGGCCACGACTGTACTAAGCGGTATATCCACATTTCCCTGGTTAATATGTATAAAGGTTAATAAACACAATAAGGCGCTCCCACCACCGAAGGTGAGAGCCCCTATTAGAATTTTTTTATAAAAAGGTTTCATTTTTATTCACTTCTCTTCTTTCTGTTTGGCTATGTAAAACGGTAATGAATAGTATTTCGCATTAACATAGCTTTCTATTTAAAGAAGTATTTATTCCTCTTTTTCTACGGCAGAGTTAACGACTTGTTCAGCAAGTACTTCGGCTGAAAGCGGTCCGCCAAACGTCCAAGTAGATCCCGGCATCTTGTACATGCGGTCTTCCTGTACGAAATTCAGTTCTTCCCATACAGGGTTTCCAGCCAGCTGAGTTTCAAAGATATTGTCAGAATCCTGTACGATGTAGAAAAAGTTCGTATCCTGATAGTTTTGAAGTGTTTCAACTGTTGTTTCTGTATAACCGTAAATCTCAAGCTTATCTGATTCATAATCGTTACTCATTCCGAGTTCGTTCATAATATTAGCAACCATTGAGTTGTCAGTGAACAACCTTAAGGTCGGCGTGTTCTGAGCAGTAAATGCCTGGGTTATAACGTAATTCATGCCTTCTTTTCCGGCTTCCTCTAAACGCGCACGCTGCTCTTCAAATGTCTGCTCCATATTATTAATAGCCTGTTCAGCTTCTTTTTCTTTATCTACGATTTTTGCAAGTGTATTGAATTCCTTAAGCATGCTGTCGAATTGGTTTTGAGCACTCTCTTCAGAGTAAGGAGCAAACATTACAGTCGGAGCGATTTCTTCCAGATCTTCTTGAATCGCTTCGTGACGGAAGTTAACACCAACAATTAAATCTGGATCTAAGCGGGCAATCGCTTCTAGGTTAGGCTCCTGACGAGTCCCTACATCCTCAACCGATTCGCTGAATGGCTTTCCGACATCCACCCAGTCGCCATAAGAATCAAGATCGGCAACTCCTACCGGTTCCATGCCTAGCGCCTGAATCTCCTCAGCATAAGACCATTCTAAAACAACGACTCTTTTTGGTGTTCCTTCAATGGTCTTTTCCCCATTCGCATCTTCAATAGTTACGGAACGATTCTCTTCCCCGCCTCCGCTTTCTTCTTCACTTGACTCTTCTTCTCCTCCGCCTCCGCAGGCAGCCAATACAGTTAGTGAGATGAAAAGTAATAAAATCCATAATTTCTTCATACCCATACTTCCTTTCTTATCCTTTTCGCCCTTTTATGTAGAACGTTTATTATTATTCAAATGATAAAGATTCTCATTATCATAATACATAGCATACAAAAGTATTGAGCTGCTGTCAATGATAATATTTCTCAATTATCACAATTTTAGCAGAAAAAAAGAGGGTCATCAGAAGCAGGAAAGCTTCCTTCGACCCTCTATCCTCATCTCTTGCTTAAACGGTTGTGATCATTCTTTTTGTTAAAGCTAGCTGTTGAACGTGTGGTAATCGGGTTAAATCCATATTTCCACCACTTACAACAACACCGCATTTCTTCCCGGCTAAAGCTGGCTTTTTAGCTAAAACTGCTGCCAGAGCCGTAGCGCCCGCTCCTTCTACAAGCGTCTTTTCTCGTTCAAGCAGATGAAGGATGGAATTAGCGATCTGCTGTTCCTCCACGGTTACAATCTCGTCAACGAATTTGCGAATATAATGGAAGGTTTTCGTTCCATGCTGTTTCACCGCAATTCCATCAGCGATTGTAGCCACAGATGTCAGCTTCTTCGGACCGCACTTATAAAATGAATTATAAGTGGATGGTGCTTTTTCAGATTGAACACCAACGATCCTGATATCAGGCTTTAACTGCTTGGCCGCATAAGCCATTCCGGCAATCAGCCCTCCGCCGCCGATTGGCACAACGATCGTATCAAGGTCCGGCTGCTCCTGCAGCATCTCAATCGCTACAGTTGCCTGTCCGGCCATTACATCCACATCATCAAATGGATGCACGAACGTTGCTCCACAGCGTTCCTGTTCCTTCATAGCCGCCATATAAGCTTCCTGAAAAGATTCACCTGTCAGTACGGTTTTGGCTCCATAAGCTTCGGTAGCCTGGACTTTAGCCTGGGGAGTCCCCTCCGGCATAAAGATTTGAGCAGGTATGCCGCGCTTGGCAGCCGCTAAGGCGACACCTTGTGCGTGGTTCCCTGCAGAAGCAGCAATGACGCCGCAATGAGCTTCTTCCTCAGTCAGCTGGGAAACTTTGAAGGAAGCTCCTCTTACTTTAAAGGCACCTGTTTTTTGCTGGTTCTCCATCTTCAAGTAAACTTGCTGTCCTGCAAACTGATTAAATGTTTCAGAGGTTTTAAACGGTGTCTGATGTACCACATCGTTTAATTGTTCTTTGGCTTCAAAGACTTTAGCTAGCGTTAAGAAATCCCCAACGTCTTCACTCCTTGTTTTTGTTTTATTTGGCTTTTTCTGTTTCATATTGATCTATGGCTTCAGCATCATTCAACGTCACAGATATCTCATCCCAGCCATTTAGTAACATATCTCTATGATAAGGTTGAATATCAAATGCTGATATTAAACCATGATCACTGGTTACCTTCTGCTCAACGAGGTCGACACTCAGTGTTACCTGTTCCTTCGACGCCAGGTTCAGCAGTTCATTTACTTCATTCTTGGGCAATACGATTGGAAGTATTCCATTTTTAAAGCAATTGTTATAAAAAATATCAGCAAAGCTCGGTGCGATCACGACTCTAAAACCGTAATCCTGAATTGCCCACGGTGCATGCTCCCGGGACGATCCGCAGCCGAAGTTTTCACCGGCTACAATAATTGTAGCTTCTTTATACATCGGATCATTTAATGAAAAATCTTCTTTTGGTGAACCATCATCATTAAATCTCCAGTTGTAAAATAGAAACTGTCCAAATCCCTGCCGCTCGATTCTTTTTAAAAACTGCTTTGGGATAATCTGGTCTGTGTCTACATTCGAACGGTCGAGCGGGTAAATGATGCCTTTGTGCTCTTTAATTGGTTCCATTGATTACCCTCCTACCGTCGCGCCGTATTTTCTTACATCTACAAACGATCCTTCTAAAGCAGCAGCCGCTGCCATCTCCGGACTTACAAGGTGAGTTCTGGCCCCGTTTCCCTGTCGTCCTTCAAAGTTTCTATTCGATGTGGAAGCACATCGCTCACCCGGGGGAACAATATCATCGTTCATCGCCAGGCACATGCTGCATCCGGCTTCTCTCCATTCAAAACCGGCCGTAATGAAAATCGTGTCCAGGCCTTCTGCTTCAGCCTGTTCTTTCACTGAGTAAGACCCAGGTACAACCATTGCTCTTACTCCTTCATGAACTTTGCCGCCCTGTACGATTTTCGCTGCCTTGCGAAGGTCACTGATTCTTGAATTCGTACAGGAACCGATAAATACATGTTCCACTGGAATGGATTCAATTTGTTGATTAGCTTCAAGACCCATATAGTCAAGAGCACGCTGAATGCTGTCTTGCTCCTGAGGGTCGTCACTCTCAGCAGGGTCTGGCGTAGAAGCCCCGACTGGCACACACTGGGATGGGTTTGTTCCCCATGTGACCTGCGGCTCAACTTCCGCTGCATTAATCTCAACGGTTTCGTCATATTGAGCTCCCTCGTCTGTTGCAAGTGCGAGCCATTCATAAGCTGCTTCTTCAAAAGCTTCCCCTTGAGGGACGTAACGCTTGCCGCGCAAATATTCCACTGTTGTTTCATCCGGGCTGATCAATCCGGCACGGGCTCCCGCTTCAATTGACATGTTGCATACAGTCATGCGCTCATCCATTGACAAGTTGCGAATGGCTTCACCTGTATACTCAATCACATACCCTGTACCGAAACGGACGCCGAACTTCGCTATAATGGCCAAGATTAAATCTTTGGCTGTTACTCCTGTACCCAATGTTCCATCAACTTTAACTTGCAATGTTTTCGGAGGAGCCTGCCAGAGAGACTGAGTGGCAAGCACATGCTCCACTTCACTCGTACCTATTCCAAAAGCCAGCGCACCAAATGCTCCGTGTGTGGACGTGTGACTGTCGCCGCAGACAATAGTTTTGCCCGGCTGGGTCAGCCCAAGCTGCGGGCCGATGACGTGAACGATTCCTTGATCAGGATGATCGATATCCGCCAGGCGGATGCCAAACTCCTCACAGTTCTCTTTTAGGGTATCCATCTGCTTTTTCGCTATTTGATCTTTAATGATATGGCGATGCATCGTCGGCACGTTGTGATCAACCGTAGCAAACGTTCGATCCGGACGGCGGACTTTTCGATTCTTCATCCGCAGTCCTTCAAACGCCTGAGGAGATGTCACTTCGTGCACAAGATGCAAATCGATATAAATTAAGGCAGGTTTATTCTCTTCTTGTTTGATAACGTGTTGATCCCACAATTTCTCAATAATCGTTTTCGGCCGCCCCATTGGAATAACTCCTTTCTATCTATTATACATAACAGCTCATTATATTTTCTGTCGTGACTTTTTCTGAAATCTGTTCTGAAACTCTTTTCGCTAATTGACTGCCGCTTACGACTGTGCCGCCTTTTACCTGTAAGTCTGCCGTATGGTACTTTTCATTCAATACAGACTGAACGGCTGACTCAATTTCATCGGCTTCCTCTGTCATTCCAAAGGAGTAACGCAGCATCATGGCAGCAGATAAAATCGTTGCTAATGGATTGGCTTTATCCTGACCGGCGATGTCAGGTGCTGAACCGTGTACCGGTTCATATAAACCAAGTCCATCCTGGCGTACGCTGGCAGAAGGAAGCATTCCTAAGGAACCTGTCAGAACAGATGCTTCATCACTTAAAATATCGCCAAACATGTTTTCCGTAACGATTACATCAAAGTATCCAGGGTTTGTTACAAGCTTCATAGCCGCTGCATCGACAAGCATATGCTCCACTTCAACATCAGGATAATTGTTCTTCTTCTCTTCGACAACTTCGCGCCACATTCGGCTTGATTCAAGGACGTTTGCTTTATCGACGGAAGTAAGGCGTTTGCTGCGGACTTGAGCACTTTCAAAAGCTTTTTCTACAATTCGCTCGATTTCTTTTCTTGTATAGAAAAGCGTATCGACAACTTCCTGCCCGTCATTCCTGCGTTCACGCGGTTCGCCGAAATAAAGGCCTCCGGTAAGCTCGCGGACGATCAGCAAATCACTTCCCGCTACGACTTCATGCTTAAGCGGTGAGGAGTGAAGCAGCGAGTCAAACCCTTTAACCGGTCTAAGATTCGCGAACAGCCCAAGCTGTTTACGAATCCCAAGCAGTCCTTTTTCCGGACGCTGCTCGCCGGGAAGATTATCCCACTTTGGTCCTCCTACCGCACCAAGCAAAATGCCGTCGGATTTACGGCAGGCTTCAACGGTTTCTTCCGGAAGAGGAGTTCCCTGCTTATCAATGGCAGCCCCGCCGATGTTGTGTGTTTCAAAAGTAAACGTATGACCAAATCGTTCAGCAACTGTTTCAAGAACACCTTTAGCTCCTTTGGTCACTTCAGGACCAATGCCATCTCCAGGCAGTATAACGATATGCTTTTCCATATCTTTCTCCCCCTCTTTATAGTTGTACTTCTTTTTTTAATTCACTCGGCTGTGACATATAAAGCGTTCGGTTTACGGCATTTAAGAAAGCATGAGCCGAAGCTTCGAGGACGTCCTGGGCAGATCCGCGGCCTGATGTTGTGCGGCCGTTAACGGTCAACTGAACATAAACTTCAGCGAGCGCGTCTCTTCCTTTACCAATTGAATTGAGCTGATAATCCTGCAAGTGGACTTCCTCTTCAAGAAGTTCATCAAGTGTGTTGTAGATCGCCTCAACGCTTCCTTCACCTGTACCCGCTTTTTCAACTTCTTCACCGTCTGGACGAGTTAATAGAATCGTAGCTGTTGGACGGTTAATGCTGCCATATTGAACTTGGAAAGCCTTAAGCTCATATTTAGGAACATCTTCGTTCTCTGTCTGCTTATCAGTCAGAATCGCGAACAGATCATCATCCGTGACTTCCTTCTTCTTGCCTGTTAAGTTCTTAAAGGTCTGGAAGGCTTCCTTCAGCTTTGCTTCTGACAGTTCAAAACCAAATGATTCTGCTTTTTGCTTAAAGGCATGCCGGCCGGAGTGCTTCCCTAATACGAGATTATTAGATTCAATTCCTACCATATTTGGTGTAATGATTTCATAAGTGGTTGCTTCTTTGAGCACGCCATCCTGGTGAATACCAGATTCGTGAGCAAAAGCGTTACGGCCGACAACCGCTTTGTTGCCCGGCACCTGCATCCCTGTCAGCTTGCTGACTAGATCGCTCGTGCGCTTAATTTCTTTTAGAACCAACCCTGTCTGATTATGGTAGCGGTCTTTACGAATCTCAAGAGCAACCGAAACTTCTTCTAGGGCCGCATTTCCGGCACGTTCGCCGATACCGTTAATCGTCCCTTCGATTTGGCCGGCTCCCGCTTCGATCGCTGATAGAGAGTTGCTGACGGCCATTCCAAGATCATCATGGCAGTGAGCAGAAAGGACAACTCCATCAATGTTTGGAACATTTTCTCTTACATATTTAAAAAGTTTTGCGTATTCATCCGGAGTGGTATAACCTACTGTATCCGGCAGGTTAATGACGTCAGCTCCAGCATCAATCACTTTTTCAATAATGTGGACAAGAAAGTCGTAATCAGATCTCGTCGCATCTTCTGCCGACCATTGGACAACCGGAAATCTTTCCTTAGCATACGCCACAGATTCTACCGCGATCTGGACGACTTCCTCCGGTGTTTTCTTAAGCTTGTGAGTCATGTGAATCGGTGAAGTAGCCAAGAATACGTGCAGCCTTGGGTGAGCGCCACCTTTAAGAGCGTCCCAGGCAGCATCGATATCACTTTTGAAAGATCTGGCCAGCCCTGTCACTGAACAGTTCCTTACTGTTTCAGCGATCGCCTTTACTGCTTCAAAATCTTCCTGGGAGGAAGCAGGAAACCCTGCTTCCATAATGTCCACTCCCAGGCGTTCAAGCTGCTTGGCAATCTCAATCTTTTCAAGACGATTCAAGTTTACGCCGGCTGACTGTTCTCCGTCTCTAAGGGTTGTGTCAAAAACATTAACGCGAGCCATGTGAGACCACATCCTTTTCTTTTGATTGAGATTTCTTAACGAAAGGCATTAACTCACGTAACTCTCTACCCACCTTCTCGATTTGATGATTGTTTTCAAGTGCGTTCGTAGCGTTGAATTCTGGACGATTCACCTGGTTTTCCATGATCCATCCTTTAGCGAATTTACCTGTTTGAATGTCAGAAAGAACATCTTTCATGCGGGCTTTCGTTTCTTCGTTAATGACACGCGGTCCGGATACGAAGTCGCCCCACTGAGCTGTATCAGAGATAGAGTAGCGCATGCCTTCTAATCCGCCTTCGTACATAAGATCAACGATTAGTTTTAATTCGTGCAGACATTCGAAGTAAGCAACTTCCGGCTGATAGCCAGCTTCTGTCAATGTTTCAAAACCTGCTTTAACGAGGCTTGTTAACCCTCCGCAAAGGACTGCCTGCTCACCGAATAGATCCGTTTCCGTTTCTTCCTGGAAGGAAGTTTCAAGTACGCCTGCACGTCCTCCGCCGATTCCTTTCGCGTAAGCAAGAGCGATTTCTCGTGCTTCTCCTGTTACGTCCTGTTCAACACCGAATAGTGCCGGAACGCCTGCTCCTTCTTCGAACGTACGGCGGACAAGGTGTCCTGGTCCTTTTGGTGCTACAAGGAAAACATCTACATCGCTTGGAGGGACAACCTGGTTAAAGTGAACGTTAAACCCGTGCGCGAATGCAAGAGCAGCACCCGCTTTTAGATTTGGTTTGATTTCAGCTTCATAGACTTTCGGCTGATACTCATCTGGAAGCAGCACCATTACAACATCTGCTTCAGCCACTGCGTCTGCTACACTTTTAACGTCCTGGCCGTCTTCTTCCGCTTTATCCCATGACTTTCCTTTTCGAAGTCCAACGACTACGTCAAATCCGCTTTCTTTTAAGTTCTGTGCGTGGGCGTGGCCTTGAGAACCGTAACCTACCACTGCAACCTTTTTATTTTGTAGTACCTCTTCTTTGATATCGTTGTGATAATAAACTTTAGCCATTTTACATCTTCCTTTCGAAATTTGATTTATTTGAGTAATGAGTATGATTTAATTTCTGCTACCTGTGGCTGATGGCCTCTCGTAAAGGCCGTTAATCCTGTTCGGGCCAGCTCTTTAATTCCATAAGGCCGAAGCAGATCGATCAGTGCATCCACCTTGTCAGAATTACCTGTAACCTGAACCGTCATGCTTTCACGGCTGACATCGATGACTGTTGCTCTGAACGGTTCAATGATCCCCTGGATTTCTGTTCGAATCTGCGGGTTGCTGATGACCTTCACCATCGCCAGCTCTCTTGCCACGATGGCTTTATCGGTAATGTCAGATACCTTCAGTACGTCGATCTGCTTGTTGAGCTGTTTGGTAAGCTGTTCAAGCTTCCGCTCATCTTCTACTTCTACAACAAACGTCATTTTGGAAACTCCTTCTGTTTCCGTACGGCCGACTGAAATACTTTCAATGTTGAACTGCCGCTTGGCAAGAAGTCCGGTTACCCGGTTTAAAACTCCGCTACGGTTATGAACCGTTGCTGTGACAATGCGTTTCATCGTGTCACCCCAATCATTTCGTGTAGTCCTTTACCTGGAGCAATCATTGGATATACATTTTCCATTGGTGCTACCCGGCAATCGATGACAGCTGGATGAGAATTATTTAACACATCCGGGAGAATTCTTTCGATATCCTCTTTCGTTTCGAGTTTGTAGCCTTGAATATTGTAGCTTTCGGCTAATTTCACAAAATCCGGCTGAGACTGGGCAAGTGAATGAGAATAACGCCCCTCATAAAATTTCTCCTGCCATTGTCTAACCATTCCTAACGCCTGGTTGTTGACGATGATTACTTTTACAGGAATGTCTCTTTCCTGAAGTAAGGAAAGCTCCTGCATCGTCATTTGGAAGCCGCCGTCTCCTACGATGGAAACTACGCTTGCTTCCGGATCGGCCAGCTGAGCACCAATCGCTGCAGGGAACCCAAATCCCATTGTTCCTAAACCGCCGGATGTTACCCATTTGTTCGGCTGGTGGAAGCTGTAATACTGAGCGGCCCACATCTGATGCTGTCCGACATCTGTCGTTACGATTGATTTACCGCTTGTATAAGCGTGGACTTTTTTCATGAGCCACTGTGGGGAGATCTGATCTTCTTGATCGTCATGCCACAGCGGATATTCCACTTTATTTTGGTTTGTTTTTTCCAGCCATTCCTGATGGTCTAAAGCACTGATGCTTCGATTGTTTAACGCCTCTAAGGCTGCTTTGGCATCTGATACGATCGGAATAGCTGTCGGTACGTTCTTTCCAATTTCAGCAGGATCGATATCAACATGGGCGATTTTCGCGTTTGGCGCAAAATGCTTTAAGTTGCCTGTTAGACGGTCATCAAACCGGGCTCCGATATTGATGAGAAGGTCACATTCATACAGCGCCATATTGGCTGCATAAGTCCCGTGCATGCCTCCCATTCCAAGAGACAGCTCATCACTTCCGGGGAAACTTCCCAGTCCGAGCAAAGTTGTTACAACCGGAACTTGATAATTTTTAGCGAACTGCCGCATGTCTTCTGAACCTTTAGAATGAATGACGCCTGCTCCGGATAATATGACCGGTTTTTTTGCCTGCAGCAAGGCTTCATGCAATTTATTGATCTGTAAGGGATTAGGTTTAATCGTCGGCTGGTAGCCAGGGAGATGGAAATCGGATTCCACTTCCGCTTCATGAACAGTCGACGAAATATCTTTTGGAATATCTACAACTACAGGTCCGGGACGCCCGGTTGTTGCAATGTGAAAAGCTTCCTTGACTACACGAGGCAGCTCTTCAATTTGCTGTACCTGGTAATTGTGTTTCGTAATTGGTGTTGTGATCCCCATAACGTCTGATTCCTGAAAAGCGTCTGTTCCGATGACTCCTTTGGCGACTTGCCCTGTAAAAATAACGACAGGCAGCGAATCCATCATGGCATCAGCGATACCTGTAATTAAGTTTGTTGCACCCGGCCCAGAGGTTCCGATTACGACGCCCGGCTTGCCAGACACTCTTGCATATCCTTCTGCCGCGTGAATCGCTCCTTGCTCATGCCGTGGAAGGACATGATCAAATGATTCACCGGCACGGTAGATCGCGTCGTAAATCGGCAGGACTGCTCCTCCTGGATAACCAAATAAAGTATCAACACCCTGCTCTACCAAAGAATCCACTAACAGATCAGCACCCGTACGCGGCGTCGTCTTAACCTTCTGAGTTGCTTCAGCCTTCATTGTTTTAATCCCTCCTAAATTACATATAAAAAGACCTTCTCACCCTCATGCTTCCTACAAACTAGACACTTGTAGAAAGTACGAGGGGCGAAAAGGTCTTTGGTTATTTTCCACGGTACCACCCTCATTTACGTACAGCTTTCGTACGCCTCAGGGAGCCTCATTGATTCAAGCTCCATTTTGATAACAGGTGCTTTGATTAAAACACCTGATCCCACTTACTTGGTGATGCCGTTCAGTTGGGACACTCAAGGATGATGTCGGAAATAAGAAGCAATTCCGGGCTTCCAGCAACCCCGGCTCTCTGTAAATGCTTGAACTTATTCCTTTATTCCTGTCTTCGAGTTAACGTATTTAGTTTTCATAATTAGCTGACTTGCGCTTTTCCCTTAGATGGATACACTTGATAACCATCTGTTGTCGTTACTTTTCTGAATTCAGAAAGCAGGTGATTCGTTACTGCTCCCGGCTTCCCTTCTCCTACCTGACGCTGGTCAACTTCTACAACAGCAATGACTTCAGCTGCTGTTCCTGTTAAAAATACTTCATCTGCGACATAGACATCATGTCTTGTAAACGGCTCCTGCTTGACGTCATAACCGTGTTCCTGAGCCAAATCGATAATAGCGTTTCGGGTAATTCCTTCTAAAGCTCCTAAATAAACAGGAGGTGTATAAATCGTTCCATTTTTCACGATAAAAATGTTGTCTGCTGATCCTTCAGTTACATAGCCTTGATCATTTAACATAAGAGCTTCATCTACGCCTGCCTGGTTTGCTTCCAGTTTCACTAAGATATTATTTAAATAGTTTAATGATTTGACTTGCGGAGGCAGAACATCCGGCCGGTTTCTGCGGCTTGATACAGATGCTAAGCGTACTCCGCGTTCATATAACTCTTTAGGAAATAAAGCAAGTGCTTCAGCAATGACAACCACACGCGGACTTGAACAGCTGGCAGGATCTAACCCGAGATTTCCAGTACCTCGTGAAACAACGACACGAATATAAGCCGTTTCCAGCTGGTTTTTGCGGACTGTTTCAGCAATAATCTGCTCCAATTCCTCCTTTTCATATGGAATATGAAGCATGATTGACTTGGCTGAGTCATAGAGGCGTTTTAAGTGTTCATCGAGCTTAAAGATGTTGCCTTCATAAACGCGAATGCCTTCAAACACCCCGTCACCATATAAGAAACCATGGTCATAGACGCTGACGACAGCCTCATTTTTATCCACGAATTCTCCGCTTAAATAAATCCACTGGTTGCTCATTTAAAGCACTCCTTTCTCTTTAAATTTTGGTTTTCGATAAAATATTAAGGTTTGGGTGACCTTGTGCAGGCATGCACTCCTGCACATTGGTCAAAAAGGTCTATCTTCCACATGAATCAACTTTCGCAGCCATTAGTTTGGAGAAGCGTTTTAGTTGATTGAGGACTACTTTAACGCCATTTTCAGAAAAGGTCAACAGGTTTTTCGTAAATTTTCTGACTAATTTGATTATTAAGTTAATTTGGTAAGCGTTTTCATTCATGAGGCTATTGGGATCAGACGTGTTTTCTAATTTTTGTTTTTTTCTTTTTTATCTGAAAACTGAACGGGAAATGTTCTCAAAAACGCAATAAATCGCCTCTTTAGAGCCGATTTTCATCACACTGTCGAATGGGCTTATTATGTATTTTTTTGTACAAAAACCCTGTTGAAAATTCAACAGGGTTTGACTTAATCTCTATTTTAATTTTTAGCTATGTTGATATTCTATTAAAAACCTTCTCTTATCGAGACTTTTCTTTTTGCGAACACTACTTTTGCTAGAAGAAAGGGAAAGGTATTCCCGCCCACGGGGTCTGCCTAAAAACTAAAGCTTAGGAGTAAAGCTCAATTTTTTACTTGAGAACATATTTAGCGAGCATTCTCTGCACTTCCTCAATCGGACTGTCTTTCTTAAAGAGCTTCTGGATCGGTGCCGATTGCCCGGACAGCCAAATTTTCAATTCAGATTCAAGGTCAAAGCTGCCGGCAGTTTCCGTGCTGAAGTGAGTAATACTATTATAAGGAATCGAGTGGTATTCTACTTTCTTCCCAGTCATCCCTTGCTTATCTACTAAAATAAGTCGTTTGTTTGTAAAAATAAAAGAGTCTCTTAACACTTTATATCCGCTTTCTACCTTTTCCTCTTCAATAAGAACTCCTTCAAGTTCTTTGCCAAGTTTCTCTTCATCTACTTTACTGGCGTTACCCATTAGTCCATCGAGCAGTCCCATCGCTGTTCCTCCTTTTATACTCATTTACACTTTTTTCTGATATGAATCGGAGAACTGCTGTCTTTCATGCTCTCCTCTTTTTATATTAATATAAGACTTTTCATATTGAGACCAGCTAACAGCATCCCTGTTGAACAGATCTTTATCTTTTTACCCACCGTATTCTTTACCCAAACGTTGGCCATCTGCTTTTTATTTTTCATTTTACTATTAATCGGGGGAATGCGTCCGCTTTCCAGAACAGTTCCGCATCCCCCCCTTCTTACTTTCATAACTTTAGCCTGCTTCCGGCAGTTATATCAATATAAATAGGCTAGATCCCTCGATAAGGAAAATTCGTTATGCCTTTTACTGTAGTTTTTATTTTAAATACACCGCCTGCATAGGGATATTGGCTCAATTGTTCTTCATTCATGTCTTTTCTCGCTGTTGTAACATACAATTCATCTATGTTCTTACCGCCAAACGTACAGGAAGTCACATTCACAGCAGGCACCGAGATGAAATTAAGCTGCTCCCCTGTCTCTGGGTTCCAGCGCGAGACTCCACCGCCTGAATAATGGGCAATCCAAAGCATACCTTCAGTATCGATCGTCATGCCATCTGGAAAACCAACATCGTCCGGGAATGTAATCACAGGTATCGGGCTTGAAATTTCACCTGTTTTTAAGCAGTAATCATATTTCACAACTTTACCTGTTGGTGTATCAATAAAATACATGATCTTATGATCAGGTGACCAGGTGATCCCATTTGAGATCCCAACATTGTCTATTTTTTTTCTGAGCTCGCCATTTACGTCAAGGCAGTACAAAGCGCCGGAAGTTTTGTTTTCTTCCGCATCCATTGTTCCAGCCCAAAATCGTCCATAGGGATCACATTTCCCGTCATTAAAACGATTTCCCGGCAGGTTTGATTCCGGGTCTTCGATCAGATGTAATGATTTTGAGTTCCAGTTCAGCTCATATAAGCCCGTCATTAAGGCGACAATCAGTCCGCCATTTTGCTTTAAAGCAGCCGCCCCCACATAGCTTTCAAGGGTAATTTCTTCCCGCTCTTTTGTTACTGTATCAAGACGATGGATTTTCTTTTCTAATATATCTACCCAGTAGAAATGCTGGTTCTCAGGGTCCCAGCACGGTCCTTCACCAAGAGTTGATTGACTGTTTACGACTAGTTCGGCATTCATAATATAAAAACTCCTTTTTATCTATCTCGTTAACTACCTTCTATTTTTTCAGGAGGAAACCCTTTTTAATAAAAAAATTTTAAATATTGCAATTAAACCCTTGTAATATGTTCCGCAATCCTGTAAATTAGGTTGCAAGCAATTTTATCCAAATTAATTAAATAATTCTCTTATCAAGAGAGGCAGAGGGACTGGCCCGACGAAGCCTCAGCAACCACTGATTCGATTCAGTACGGTGCTAACTCCAGCAAGTTGTTGAACAACTTGGAAGATAAGAAGGTGTATCCAACAGACGAAAGTCTTCTTCTTATCTACTAAGGAGAAGACTTTTTTTATTGACTTTGACTGAAAAAAGGAGAATCGCAATGTGCGCTAGACAAACTGAAACGAAATTAGTCCATACAGGAAATAACAATAATGATCCATCCGGGGCGATCAATGCTCCCGTTCATTTATCAACCGCTTATGAACATCCTGGCATCGGCGAATCCACAGGATATGACTATACAAGAACTGGAAATCCAACGAGAAGCCTTTTAGAGAATTCGATTGCCGATTTGGAACACGGTCACGCAGGGTTTGCCTTCAGTTCAGGGATGGCTGCTATTCAAGGAGCTTTATCCCTTTTTAAATCAGGAGATGAAATCGTCGTCTCTGAGGACTTATACGGGGGAAGCTACCGGTTATTTGAATATTTATCAAGACAGTACGGGTTAAAATTTCACTACTGTGACAGTCAGAAGCTAAATGATATTGAACACTACATAACGGACCGGACAAAGGCCCTTTATGTAGAAACGCCGACCAACCCTCTGATGCACTTAGCAGACATAAAAGAAATCTCAGGGATCGCAAAGAAATATGGATGCCTGCTGATCGTAGATAATACGCTTTACACGCCATATCTTCAGCAGCCATTATCAGAAGGAGCGGACATCGTGATTCACAGTGCCACAAAATACTTAGGCGGCCATAATGACGTTCTCGCCGGTTTAGTCGTTGGAAAAGATCCTGATATCTGTGAACAGCTTGGATTTTACCAAAACACTTCAGGAGGTGTTCTTTCTCCCTTTGATTCGTGGCTGCTTATGCGAGGGATGAAGACATTAGCGTTAAGAATGAGGCAGCATGAATTGAATGCCAAGGAGGTTGTGGAGTATCTACACAATCATCCGGAAGTCACTCACGTGTTCTATCCAGGAAAAGGCGGGATGCTCTCCTTTCGTTTAAGTGCCGAACATTGTATCGATCCGTTTCTTAGAAGCTTATCTGTCATAACATTTGCCGAAAGCTTAGGAGGAGTAGAAAGCTTCATTACGTATCCCGCAACACAAACACACGCCGACATCCCAGAAGAAAAACGGCATTCCTACGGTGTATGTAACCGGCTGCTGCGCTTTTCAGTCGGTATTGAGCACCCGGAAGATTTAAAAGCAGACCTAGAGCAGGCCCTGTCACACCTACAAAAGGAGGAAGTATATTATGACTAAGCCACATACGTTCCAAACGAGGTTATTGCATAACGACCATAAATTTGATCCGGCAACTGGTGCGGTGAGCGTGCCCATTCAGCAGGCATCGACTTTTCACCAGGCTGACTTCGACAACCCAGGCCAGTATGACTACAGCCGATCCGGAAACCCGACGCGTGAGGCTTTAGAAGATACAATTGCCCAACTGGAAGGCGGAGAAAGAGGATTTGCTTTCGCTTCTGGAATGGCGGCAATCTCTACGGCGTTTATGCTTTTATCAAAAGGTGACCATGTTGTCATCTCTGAAGATGTGTATGGCGGCACCTTCCGCATGATCCATGACGTACTTACCCGCTTTGGCATTGACCATACCTTTGTAGATATGACCGATCTGCATGCTGTAGCTACGGCGATACAGCCTAATACACAAGTGCTTTATATTGAAACACCTTCTAATCCGCTCTTAAATATTACCGATATTCAGGCGGTTACAAAGCTTGCTAAAGCCAACGGCTGTCTAACATTTGTTGATAACACATTTATGACACCGGCCCTGCAGCGTCCGCTTGAACTCGGTGCCGATCTTGTGCTTCATAGTGCTACTAAATTTATTGCCGGACATAGTGACGTTGTCGCAGGATTAGCGGTTACAGATAAGAAGGAAATTGCAGACCAGCTCTCCTTTTTACAAAATGCGTTCGGATCAATTCTTGGAGCCCACGACTGCTGGCTCGTCCTAAGAGGGTTAAAAACACTCGACTGCCGGCTCAAGCAGTCATCGGAATCCGCCGATAAAATTGCGAACTTTTTATCCGCACACCCGTTTGTTGAAGAAGTCTATTACCCGGGCTTCCGCACTCATCCCGGCGCATCGATTCATTCTTATCAGGCGAGCGGTGCCGGTGCCGTGCTTTCCTTTAAGTTAAAAAATGCCGAAGAAGTAAAAGCGTTCAGCCAGAATGTCGAGCTCCCGGTATTTGCCGTCAGCCTGGGTGCCGTCGAATCAATCCTGTCCTACCCTGCGACGATGTCTCATGCTTCTATGCCTAAAGAAGAAAGAGAGAAGCGAGGGATTACTGACGGACTGCTGAGACTATCTGTTGGATTAGAGAGCCCCGAAGACTTGATCCGTGATTTTGAGAAGGCCCTAAACAGCTTGCGCGTCCCCCTTCAAAAGGTTGGATTATAAGCATTTTGGCGGTGTTGTTGATATTTACGTTAAAAAAATAAGCAGCTTCCAAATTAGGAAATTGCTTTCAGCTTGTAGAGAAACCTCGTGCTTTTTAAACGACCGACTTCCTTTCAAAGGATAATATGCAGCGGAGGGCTCCGTGAAACGGATCGCTTTCCATGGGCGTACGGTGAGCTTCCTTAAGGCTTCGCCTTTTAAGGATCTCACTCTGTACGTTCCTCCCATAGGAGATTCCCGTTTCCCTTCGCCCCTATCTTCATAAGTTTTTCTTTCTCGTTCTATTAGCTCTCTTCCCGGGGGCTACACTCTTAAGGATACAAAGTACCTAATGAAAGGTTAGCTGATTCCTCTTCTCGAATGAGGAAGATTCCATTCACCTTTTTCCTTGTAATGGGAAGGGAACAAGCGAGACTCCTACGGGATGTGCAAGACTGGCAAGACCCCACAGGGCTTAAAAGCCCGAGGAGGCTTGCCGGCTTCCCCGTGGAAAGCGAGGGGGTTCCCGACCCATTCGTCCCCTTTTATGGCCAATGGAATCCTGCCTGCCACGCTAGGCTTTAACAGGAAACTCCATGAGAAAAACTGTTGAGACTTTCTTGACATACTGTGAGAAACTTCCAATTCAGGAAGTTTCTTTCCTGTTTCATTAGATTCCCCTTTAATGGAATAAGAATTAACCTTCTTTCTCTTGTACTTGAACATAGACAGACCCATGTAAAGTGTCGTTAACATAAGCATCCAACCTCCACATTCCACTCTTAGGTAACGACATAATTGACGGGGATGAAGCATCTGCACCATTATGCTCGCCAACGCTTAATGGTACATCTTCTAGAACGATCATTTTATTTCCAGATTCATTGTGGGTTCCAACAACCTTTAAATCCCCTTCTAACTCCTCTTCACTCCCCCAAAAATGCCACATATACTTTTGTTTTTTATCTGGATAGAATCGAGTAACTTCCCCACCATCATAAATAAAACCTAATTGACCTTCTTCTCCGAGCATTTTATAAGAGCCTGATTCGAAAATATCACTTTCCAGCCATTTCTCCCCAAAACACCCCGTCAGGAGTACAGTGGATAGTGCCAGTATTAAAAACAGCAATCGAACATAACTTTTGTTCACAAAACCCTCCTAAAAAATTGAATTTTCAATAAGTTATTATCCAATTATTTCAAAATACAATACTTAAATCAATGATTGCTTTCCAAGGATTCAAGTCGGTCTCTCGATCTGAATTACAAAATGGAATCGTATAACACTACTCGAACATCATAAGGTTTTTCAGGTTGGTTTTCTTTTTGATATAATTCCAAGTTCCAACTTTTATTGGAACGTGTGTACCCTTTTTCTCCAATCCATTGATGTAATTTCTCATAACTATTTCTTATTTGATCATTTGGACCCTTATGTAAAATTGCAGCATATCTATGTGGTGGAATTGTTAAGGTGGTCATATTTTCTGGTATATCTTTATATTCACTTACTTGAACACCAATCCAATAACCATCTTCCTCGGGTGACGATTCCTCAACAACAAACGCTCCAATTTGTTGACCTGGGTTTAAAATATTATTAATTTCTTCTATTCTTTCTTTTAGTACTTTTGCAGCTCTTGGGATTTCTTCAATGTATTTTTCGCCGGCACAAACTACTCTGAACCCCACAAGTTTCACTTCACCTAAGTCTTTAATAAATTTTTCACTTGTAACTTCCTGATTCATGTGTCAAACTCCTTAAATGGATTTTACTTACATAACTAGAATTCAACATCAAATGCAAGATCCCTTCATTCTTAATAGAAGTATTAATTTTTACTTTACCCCCACCGCCCCATAAAATAAAATTAGGGAAATTTCATTATAAATGCCTTATCATAAATGAATACAGTTAAGACAAGTAATTATAAATCTATAGATGATCACAAATATCAACTATAAAAAAACCCGGACGCTCTCAGCAAGAGATTGTCCGGGTTTTATTTATTAATGAGAGTTTCGTGTTGTAAATTTAGGGAATCTAAACAGAATCGCCAGGAGGCCACAAAAGACTAGCAGCATAGGGTAAATGCAATATGGCATAATCTCGACAGGAGAAAGACTTGCTACACCAGCAACAGCAAGGATCTGTGCTCCATATGGGATAAGCCCCTGCACGGCACTTGCAAAGATATCGAGCATGCTGGCCGATCTTTTTGGATCAATGCCAAACCGTTCTGAAATCTGCTTAGCCAGCGGACCAGCAGTTATAATAGAAATGGTATTATTTGCGGTTGATAAATTGACCGCACTGACTAGTCCGGCAATCCCGGCTTCTCCCCCGCGTGCACTGTTAATTTTTCCGCTGAACACCTCAAGCAGCCAGGCAATTCCGCCATTTCTACGGATAAGTTCAACCAATCCTCCTAGTAAGATGGCAAGCATCGCAAGCTCCTGCATCCCTGTAAAGCCTTCCCCGACAAGCTGGATAAAATCCATGAAAGAAATATCCCCAAGGATTAAGCCGACGATTCCGGCAAAAAGTATACCTCCAATAAGCACAAATATGACATTAACTCCGGCAACCGCAAAAGCGAGTACACCAAGATACGGCAGTACTTTAGCAATTTGAAAAGACGTATCTTCGTCGATAGAGGATGTAGCACCCGCAGTCATGACACCAAAAATGACCGCCGTAATGATGGCCGCCGGCAGTACGATGAAGAAGTTTGCTTTAAACTTATCTTTCATCTCTGTGCCTTGGGTTCTTACAGATGCAATCGTCGTATCCGAAATGACCGATAAGTTATCCCCAAACATTGCCCCGCTCACAATAGCTCCCATTGTAAGCGCCAGGCTGATATCCGTCTGTTCCGCTACGCCCAGTCCAATTGGCGCAAGCGCCACAATTGTACCGACGGAAGTTCCCATCGATATAGAGATAAAACAGCAGATGATGAATAACCCGACCATCAGCAGGTTTTCAGGCAGAAGTGATAAACCTAAATTGACTGTTGAATCAACAGCACCGACACCTTCAGCTACCGAAGCAAAAGCTCCTGCCAAAAGGAAAATAACGACCATTAAAATGATGTCCGGGTGGCCGCCGCCTTTCGTCAGATGCCCTATCTTCTCCTGAAAACTGGCTTTTCTGTTCATTAAAAGTGCTGTGAAAATGGCCGCGAAAACAGCCACTAAAACCGGCATTTGGTAGAAGTCTCCTAAAACAACACCAGCTCCGATAAACAGCAGTATAAATATAAGAAATGGAATAAGTGCAAAAGGATTGCTTTTGATTGGTTTCTCCATGTAGATAACCTCCTTGTTTAGCCTGTAAAATAATAAAAACCTTCTTGGTTAAGAAGGTTTCCCTCTTTATTCATTAAAAATCTAGTCTTACATTACACGAAAAGCAAGCGAGTGACAAGCTGAATGCTGTTGTAAATGTGCAAATTCAGCCACTTTTGCAGATGATCCGGGCGGGGGTTACTGCCGAAAGTAATCCACAGAAATAACCGTGAATTTCCCCGTGCCCACTCTGTTCTGCTTAAAACCGAAATTCTGTCCAGCGAGAGCTTCGTCCTTTATTTAATAAACACTCTTAGTTGGAATTCCAACTAAATGTGTTACAATTTATGCAGTTAAAATTCACTAAAGATCGGAGTCGTACGATATGGAAGTTAGACAAGTACAAACTCAGCAGGAATTAGACCATGCTTTTCAAATTAGAGAAGATGTCTTTGTCCGCGAACAGAAAGTCCCGATCGAAGATGAGTTTGATGAATATGATAAAGAGGCCCTTCACGTGCTGGCCGTCTATCAAAAGTCGGCAGCGGGTACAGGACGAATGAGAATAATAGAGAATACAGTTAAGCTTGAGCGAATTTGTATATTGGCTTCGTATCGTAAATACGGAATCGGTAAAGCTATCATTACGGCTTTAGAAAACATCGCATGCGACCATGGCTGTAAGAGCGTTAAGCTTCACGGACAGGTGCAGGCTGCGGGCTTTTATCAAAAGCTGGGATATCAGACAGCTTCTGAGGAATTTATCGAAGATGGTATCCCGCACTATTTAATGATAAAAGACTTATAGAAAGGAGGAAGGTTTATGTCCATTCGCACTCGTCAAAGGTCTTTGTTTTATTTCGTCGGCATCATTATTATGACCTTGGGCATTGCGCTTACGATCCATTCCCAATTGGGCACTTCCCCCTTCGATGCATTGCTTGTAGGTTTATATAGAACGTTTGGTTTAACAATAGGCAGCTGGGAAATCGTTGTCGGTTTTTCTATGATTCTATTTAATGCGATTGCTGAGAAGAAGAAACCGGAATATTTTGCGGTCGTTACCTCTTTAATTACCGGCTTCTTTATCGATGTGTGGGTATTTTCCACAGAGCATTGGCTTAATCCAGAAACTTTGTTTACGCAGTTTATCTGTCTCGGATTCGGAATCTTTTTTGCAGGGCTAGGGATAGCTGTCAATCTGCAGGCCGATTTTGCCCCGAATCCATTTGATCGAACGATGCTTGTGGTGAGAAAACTCACCGGACTGAACGTCTCAATCTCCAGGGCGCTTATCAGTGTGGTGCTTACGATTATAGCGTTTATCTTTAACGGACCCATTGGTGTAGGAACGGTTATCATCATGCTGTTCAGCGGTGTGCTGATTCACTTTTTCATGCCTTATGTCGCCCGCTTTGACGAGATGATGATCAAGCAGAACGGCCCAATAGAGAAACAAAGAGCCCATCAATAAGGAGCAGTATTACACAGGTAAGGCTGTTTTTTAGGAATAAAGTTGTATTTTCCCTATCACAAAACGAAAATCCCCTTTATAATAGGTTACAGTTTATATAAAAAAGGAATAGGTGTTTTTCAATGAGTATATTAACAGTAAAAAATTTAAGTCATGGTTTTGGCGACCGCGCCATCTTTGATGATGTATCCTTTCGCCTTCTGCAGGGTGAGCACATCGGTCTGATCGGCGCGAACGGTGAAGGTAAGTCAACGTTTATGAATATCATTACAGGAAAACTTGAGCCGGATGGAGGAAAAATCAGCTGGGCAAAGCGGGCCCGCGTAGGATATCTCGATCAGCATGCCGATTTAAAGCAGTGTATGACGATGCGTGATGTACTTCGGACTGCTTTTCAATATTTATTTGATATGGAAGAGGAAATGAACCGATTGTTCGCTAAAATGGGTGAAGTCGATCCTGAAGAGCTGGAGCAGCTATTAGAAGAAACAGGACAGCTGCAGGATGCTTTAACGAACAACGACTTTTACACGATTGACGCTAAGATCGAGGAAGTTGCCAACGGGCTGGGTCTTGATGAAATAGGACTGGACCGCGATGTCCACGATTTAAGCGGCGGACAGCGCACAAAAGTCCTTCTTGCTAAGCTTCTATTAGAAAAGCCGGACATTCTGCTGCTTGATGAGCCGACGAACTACTTGGATGTTGAGCACATTGACTGGCTGAGAACGTATCTGCAGGAATACGAGAATGCATTTATCCTCGTGTCTCATGATATCCCATTTTTAAATAGTGTCGTCAACCTGATTTATCATATGGAAAACCAGGAGCTTACCCGCTATCCAGGCGACTATGATGAATTTCTTCGAGTATACGACATGAAAAAACAGCAGCTGGAAGCCGCTTATAAAAAGCAGCAAAAAGAAATTGCCAATTTAAAAGATTTTGTAGCGAGAAATAAAGCCAATGCGGCAACAAGCCGGATGGCGATGTCCCGTCAGAAAAAGCTTGATAAAATGGACGTGATCGAACTTGATTCCGAAAAGCCTAAACCTGTTTTTAACTTTAAACAGGCCCGCGCTTCAGGAAAAGTTCTATTTGAGACGAAGGATCTCGTCATTGGGTATGATGAACCTCTGTCCCGTCCCCTGAACCTTACAATGGAACGCGGCCAGAAGCTTGCTCTATCAGGAGCGAACGGAATCGGAAAAACAACACTGCTTCGAAGCATTCTTGGTGAAATTAAACCGCTATCCGGTTCTGTTGAGCTTGGAGATTATCTTCATATTGGATATTTTGAGCAGGAACTTAAGGAACAGAGCAATCATACGTGTATAGAAGAAATCTGGGAGGAATACCCCCACTTCACCCAGCAGGAGGTCCGTGCCTCTCTCGCTAAGTGCGGCCTGACCAAAAAGCATATCGAAAGCAAGGTGCAGGTGTTAAGCGGCGGAGAGAAAGCGAAAGTCCGACTCTGTAAACTGCTGAATAAAGAAACCAACCTGCTCGTATTGGATGAGCCGACCAACCACTTAGATGTGGATGCAAAAGCCGAACTTAAAAGAGCTTTAAAGGAATACAAAGGAAGTGTCCTGCTGATCTCGCACGAGCCTGATTTTTACCAGGATATTGTTACAGACGTATGGAACTGCGAAAGCTGGACGACTAAAATATTCCAATAAAAAAGAACCTTTTCCAGCTGCCGCTTCAGCTTGTAACTATCATATTTTATTCTTCTTAAATATTAGAGAAGAAGAGAAAGGACGGCTTAGGCCGTCCTTTTTCTATTCGTCAACGTGTCTTATTATGATTATTTTTGTATGAGTTTGTTGAAGCTATTGCAAATTATGGGAATAATAGGCATAATGTTTTCAGTTGTACTAACAAATTTGTACTGACAACTGTTAAACAACCAACAAAGAGCTTTAATCACTCATATTGAAAGGACGGTACCATATGAATAAAATTATTAAGCCAACTCCCTACAAACAAACTACTGCGATCCGTAACAAGAGAAAAGAAATGATCGAACTAGGACTCAAATACGGGTTCACAGACAAGCGTACTGTAAGATGCAGCCAGCAGCTTGATGAACTATTAAACCGCCAGGCTAATTAGCTTACTTAGGTAATGTAAAGAAATCGTGGTTTTCACTATAATTTCCTGCGAGCCTTCCTAGTGGACGCAGTTTTTCCAGATTCACTTTATGATTTTCTATATAGTAGTCTTCATGGATATGATAGAGAACCAGCTTCCCAATAATTAAGTGATCTGTTCCCAGCTCGATGATTTGATGTAACTGACATTCCATTTGAATCGGTGATTCTTTAACTCTCTTTGGTGTAACTTTCTCGCTATCGATTGGAGTTAAGTTCGCCGCTTCAAATTCATCGATATGACTCGGCAGATTCTCGGCGCTTTTCTGCATCGCATTGCCAAGAAATGTGGGAACGATATTTATGACGAACTCCTTCTGATCACGGATATTGGCCAGCGTATCTTTCACGGTTCCTTCACGCTCACCTACTCCTGGACCGATAGAAATACAAAGCATTGCCGGTTCCCTTGAGGCGACGGTAAAGAAGCTGAATGGTGAGAGGTTTTGCACACCCTCTTTTGAAATCGAAGACACCCATGCAATCGGCCTTGGCACGACCGAACCACTTAACAGCTTATACATTTCTTTCACGGCTAATTGTTGTGGATCAAACTTCATATAATTCCCCCTTTTTTCACATCGATTCCGGTGCCTGCCTAAGTCTTGATATAAAGACTAAAAGGATAAGCACAATTCCCATCAGCGACGTGATCGTTAACCACCCCGCTGTGTAACTCCCCGTATTGTCGACCATCGCTCCAAAGAAGGGAGGAACGAGGATCACCCCCATGGAACCGAGCATAATACTAAAGCCGCTCGATAGACCTGACAGTTCTTTTGGGACAAGTTCAGAGGCTAAATTCATCCAAATCCCATTAAAGCCGGATACGGCAAAACCAAATACCATAATAATCGGCACCATCACGCCAAAAGAAGTTCCTTCAGGCACGAGCGCCACAGCCCCGCTGGCCGCCGCTGTAAGAATGGCAATCATCGTGATGATAACCAGTCTTCTTCCATTAAAAAAGCGGTCGCTGATCATCCCCCAGCCCACACGGCCAAGTGAACCGCAAATTTCAGAGATCACAAACAGCATACCGGCTAAAAATAAACTGATGCCGACTTTTTCATATGCAAAAAGCACGATATACGTGTTCAGGCACATTTGAGAACCATTTAAAAACATCGCACTGATGCTGACAAATAACAGTGGTTTATGCTTCGCCATGGATAAAAGCGACAGGTAAAAAGATTTCAGAGACTGAGAGTTCTTATCCTGTCTCTCTTCCTCAGGATCTTTGTAATAGATATAAGCCAGCACCCCTGCTGCAATGAGCCCGAGACCTGCGCAAAATAAAACAGGCCGCCAGCCATATGAAGCAGCGAGCGGCAACAATAAAAACCCAGCCAACGCCGAACCCAGCGTAATGCCCATTTGTTTAATGCCCATGGCAGTGCCGCGGTTCGTCTGATTAAACCAGTAAATAATGCCGCGGTTGGTCGTCGGGTGCATTCCGCCATACCCTAATCCTCCAATTACAATGAGGAGAATTAACAGCCAATAATACGCATTAAAAGTCATCACAATGAAGCTGACGCCTAAGCAGGAAGTCATTATTAAAAGCAGCGGCCGTGAACCTATCCGGTCAACTACAAACCCAGTTGGAATTGAAGACAGCGCCTGTCCAACAAACAAAGCCGACGGAAGCAGTCCGATTTGAGCTTTTGTCAGTGAGAAGTCCTGTCCGATCAAAATGCCGAGCGGCCCCAGACTTCGCCCGATAAAAGCCACCATTATTTGAGCAATCAGCAGCCACATGAGCATTTTCCATGGGTTTATTAGATTCTGAGGATTATGTTTGGCCGACACAGCTTTCATAATGTATCATCTCTTTTTTATAAATTAGGCTTCAATTTTTAAGGAAGTCATTTCATCTGCTTCAGACTTCTGTTTCGCAGAGACGTTGACAAGAATTGAGGCTACAGAAGCAATTACAAAGTTGACAGCAAGTCCGATAACACCACCGTGAATTCCAAATACCGTCTTATAACCTGTAAATGTCATCACTGCGGCGATTACAGCCCCAATCAGCATTCCCCAAAAGACGGGCTTAGCCGAAAGCTTGTTCCAGTAAAGACCTAGAATGAACGCTGGAGCAACTTGCACTAGTAATTCAAACTTTAACACAAAAATTTCATAAAGTGTCGCAGGAGGATTCCATGCGATCCAAAGCAATAAAGCAACAGCAGCAACCCCGCCCATTTTACCAATTTTAACTTTCTTATGTTCGGAAGCGTTTGGATTAATAAACTTTCCATAGATATCATTTGAGATCATGGAAGAGAAGCTTAATAATACGGAATCCGCTGTTGAAATAATAGCCGCTACAATTCCACCGAAAAAGAGGATCATTACCCAGTAGTAAAACGGGTGAAGCGCAGCAATTTCATTCGCCATCATTCCAACAAGCTGTTCTGACCCTGCACTGTCTAACCCCGGAAACATCATAATACCAATAATTCCAATCACAAATACCAGGCCTGTCGTAATTGGCGGCATCCATGCCATACGGGAAAACGAGCGCTTTAACGTCCGTTCACTTTGTGCTGAATAAATACGCTGAACCGCATGAGGGTATATCGCTGCTCCAAACCCTACTAACAGCAGCATACTCATCCAGTTAATTGAAGCGTCTATTGGCGGAACTCCAACTTTAGCAGGCTCAGTGCTTGCGATATAAGAGGTTACACTTCCGAAGTCTCCCCCCACTAAATATAGAGCACCGATTAAGAAAACGAAGATACCAATCATAAGTACTATACCTTGCATAACGTCCGTAAACGCCACAGCTCTCATACCGCCCATCCATTCATAAAGCAGCATGACGATAACAAATGCGATAACGGCATACTGGTACGGAATGGTGCCGCCCGTTAGTCCTGCCACAGCCTGGCCAATGGCGACCAGCTGTTCAAGCAAGTAATTTCCAAGTCCCCAAAGCATTAGAAATATAGCAAGAATTGTAACCGCTTTCGATTTAAAGCGATATGAAATCCAGTCAGTCGGCGTTACAAAGTCTCTCCGTTTAGAAATAACGTAGAGTCGAGGAGCAAACAGCAGATAAATTCCAATGATAATAGTCATAAAGGAAATTGACTGCAGCCATCCAAAACCAGTTCGATAGGCTGTTGGCGCATAACCGATTATCGTATTGCCGCTATACTGCGTGGCATAAAGCGTGAAAAACAAAGCGACGATCCCTAAGTTTTTACCTGCTAAGTAATAACCAGCTAAACTGTTTTGAATATTTTTCCCTCTTCCTGCTAAAAATCCGATTAAAAGCATAACCACTGCATAGGAAGCTAGTATAATAATTCCATCGGCTCCCGCAAACGCTAATTCCATATCTTACCCCTCCTTATTGATTTCTTCGTTTTCTTCTAAATCTTCAACGATATCCCACTGTGTGACACACAGCCAGCTTAAATATGCGCATAAGACAATGGAGAAAAACAGTGAAATTAACGCCCAATAAGGAAAACCTAAGATAATAGGAACTTCCGCACTTTTAGGAAAATACCAGGGGACAATGGCCAGCATAATTAATGCTAATCCTATCCAAATCCATTTCTTTTTAATAGGTTCTTTGACTTCTCCGCCTTGCATAAGTAATTCTCCTCCCTTATTTGAAAATTCAAAAAATTACTGCTAAAATTTTTTTCATCCTTTTTTAAATGATTCCGTTTGCTTTTAAAGCCTCCAGCTGTTCATCGGAATACTTTAAAATTTCTTTGAAGATTGCTTCATTATGCTCTCCCATACCAGTAGATCCAGGGTGCTTGATCTTTCCTGGTGTTCGGCTAAGCTTAGGTACGACACCTGGCATCGGAAAATCTCCAAGTTCAGGATGGTCCACATTAACAATCATTTCTCTCTCTTTGTAATGAGGATCCTCTACCATATCCTTAGCAGAATAGATCAAGCCAGAAGGCACACCCTTCTCCTCTAACAAGCTTAGAGCATCACGGGAAGTCATTGTTTTTGTCCACTCTTCAATTAAAAGGTCGAGCTTCTTCATATTTCTCCCTCTGGCTTCATGGGTCGCGTAATCAGGGTCATCCGCCAGCTCTTCCTGTCCCATTGCTTCAGAAAGCCTGCGGAATACTCCATCTGCATTTGCTCCAATTACGATATAAGTTTCATCTTTCGTGAGATAAATGTTTGAAGGGGCTACGCCCGGAAGAATATTGCCCATTCTCTCCCTTACAAAATCAGCGAGCATGTAGTCTGGAATTAAGCTTTCCATAACGGAGAACACGGACTCGTATAATGCTGTGTCTACGACCTGCCCTTTTCCAGAGATTGACCGCTCATTGACAGCAACGAGACATCCGATCGTGGCAAACATGGCAGCGAGAGTATCCCCAATCGAAATCCCGATTCTCGTCGGAGCTCTGTCCGTATATCCTGTCACATACCTTAGTCCCCCCATTGCTTCTCCAACACTTCCAAAACCAGCACGCTGTTTGTATGGACCTGTCTGGCCAAACCCGGATGTACGGACCATAATCAGCCGAGGATTTATCTCTGATAGTTCTTCGTAAGACAAATTCCATTTCTCCATCGTTCCCGGGCGGAAATTCTCGATCAATACATCCGCTTCTTTAATGAGTTCTTTTAATAGGTTCTGCCCATCTTCCTCCCTTAAATTAATCGTGATGGATTTTTTGTTTCGGGATTGAATCGGCCACCAAAGGCCTGTACCATTAACTTCTTTCCCCCACTTTCTCATTGGATCGGCTTTACCTGGAGGCTCTACCTTAATAACCTCAGCTCCGAAATCAGCCAATAACCTGCCCGAAAAAGGACCTGCAAGCAGTGTGCCTAATTCAATAACCCGTAAATTTTCTAAAGGTAAACGCTCTTCTTCATTAGCCATTTTTCTTACCTCCTATAGATAAAAAATTATATAAATTTAAATTTTCTGAATGTTGTGTACAATGCTAACAGATTTGTATACAGAAAATCAACAACTTTTTTGAAAGCGATTACTTTACCTTTAAATTTACGATTTCACCTTAAAAAGTTGTCGTTTTGCGGTAAATTATTAGAAAATATTGATAATTTATTTTTTATTGTATACAATAAATTTGAGGTGTTGAAATGAATGCATACAATTTTATAAAAGATGGAATAATTCAAGGCAAATATCAGCCGGGCATGCGCTTAACAGAAGAAAAGCTTGCCCATGAATTACAAATAAGCCGGACACCCATCCGTGAAGCCATTAAGCAATTAAAAACAGAAGGATTAATCGTTCCTTTAAAGCGGGGAATTAGTGTCCGTAATTTTACGAAGCAAGACATCCGTCAGATTTATGACTTAAGAACGCTGCTCGAAGGCTATGCGGCCGGGCAGGCTGCTGTAAACAGAACCGAAGAAGACTTAATAAAAATGGCTAAAGCCAATGAATTATATGAAAAGGCGATTGACCAATACGTAGAAGGCGACTTTGATTCTATTATCAAAATCGTAGAAATGAACCAGAAGTTTCATGAAGCAATTGTGGAAGCATCCAGAAATGAACATATTCACTTTCACATTTCTAAAGTCGTTGTAGTGCCAATCGTGTTCCGATCATTTTACTGGTATGATCATGAAAAATTAAAGCGATCCCTTGATTATCATAAAATTCTTTTAAGTGCCATAGAAAGCCGGGATACCGACCGTGCCCGGATTGCTATGCACGAACATATTTACCAGGGAAGAGACCAGGTTCTTAAGCATTTGGAAGAGATAAATAATGACCATTTACTGGAGGAGGAACTTAAATGATAGAAATCTGTGAAGTCGGGCCAAGAGACGGACTGCAGAATGAGTGTAAAATCGTGACGACGGATACGAAAGTAAAGCTGATTGAAAAGCTGATCGACGCCGGAATCCGCAGCCTCGAAGTAGTATCTTTCGTTAACCCAAAGGTTGTCCCGCAAATGGCGGATGCAGAAGATGTATTAGACCGTCTCCCCCGCGTGGAAGGCGTACGTTACGGCGGTCTTGTTTTAAGCAGGTCCGGTTTAGACCGCGCTGAGAAAACAGAGGTAGACTTTCTTCATGTCGCGATGACGACGAGTGATGCTTTTAATCTTAAAAACGCTAAGCGGACGGTGGAGCAAAGCACAGAGGAATTAAGTAAAGTGATAGCTGAAGGCGTACAAGCGAATAAAGGCGTGTCCGGAATATTGGGTACCGCCTTCGGATGTCCTTATGAAGGGGATGTCCCTGTTAAAACCGTTTTAAAGACGGCTGAATCCTTTTTAAATGCCGGCTGCAGTGAATTAACCCTGGCCGATACAACCGGGATGGCAAATCCCGTCCAGGTAACTGAAATGGTGGAAGCCTTCAGAAAAGCATTTGGAGAAGATTTAAATTTAGGCCTCCACTTCCATAACACACGGGGATTGGGCCTTGCCAATACATTGGCGGGTTATCATGCAGGCATCCGGAGGTTTGATTCTTCCATAGCCGGATTAGGAGGCTGCCCATTCGCACCGAAAGCTGTAGGGAATGTATGTACAGAAGATATGATCAACATGTTTAATGGAATGGGTGTTGAAACGAATACCAATCTCGAAAAATTAGTGGAAACAGCAAAGTGGATGGAACAATATATGGAGCGGCCGCTGGATGGGATGTTAATGAAAGCAGGAATCGCTTGAACAAAGGCTTAAAGCGCCCTGGTGTAGACACGAAACGCATAAGCAAAACGGCCGGAGGAAGGTGGCCTTCCCTTTTAGCAGGGCGGATTGCTTATGACGCGAGTGTCTGGGCGCTGGAGCTGGATGTCGCTCTTTTAAACATATATATCCACAGCTTGGAATTTTTTAATTTCCTAGACATAAATAAAAACAAGGTCAGCAGTGATGCTGACCTTGTTTTTTCACACTCACTCAGAGCAACAAAACCCTCCGCTTTTCATACTATATCCTAATTAAAGAACCTGCGGAGGTGCTTTCATGATTCATACGGTTCGGCCGGGAGAAACATTATATCAGATCTCACTAGACTACCGAACGCCCCTATATGAAATAATCAGTGCCAACCCGGCCATTAACCCTAACCTCATTTACCCTGGCCAATCTATTGTTATTCCAGGATTCCCCGACCCTAATACCCTGCCTTATCAAATCGAAGTATTGTTAAACAGCCGGCAGCTGAAGCTTTATCGAAATGGCGACTTGCAAAAGACCTATCCCATTGCGGTTGGAAAAATGCTTAGCACAACGCCTACCGGAAATTTTATTATTATTAATAAAGCGCCAAACCCCGGCGGCCCTTATGGCACGATGTGGATGAGTTTATCAAAGCAGTATTACGGCATTCACGGTACAAATGATCCCAGTTCGATTGGAAAAGCTGTTTCTAAAGGGTGTATCCGGATGTATAACGAGGATGTTGAAGAGCTAGCCCGAACCATTCCAATTGGAACACCTGTTTATATACACCCATAAAAAATCGCCTTCTTGCTAGAAGAGGCGATTTTTAATATGTTTCTTTTTCTTTACAAGCGTCACAAATTGTTTGTATATCTATTCCATCATCATCAGCATGCATCGTAAGAGCCTGCTGGTCATCTGTGTCATTTAACAAATCGGAACCCAGTTGAGCCGGATCAGCCTGCTTTGCATCCAGTTCACCCACTTGACGTTCACATTGACGGCAGTAATAGCGAATTTTCATCTTTATCCTCCTGATCACATGTCTATTGGTAAATAGTTTGCGCTTTGAAGGAAGGAATTATGCCTTTTATAAAAGACTGTTTTCTGGAAAAGGAGGCTCACAGATCCCTCCGCATCAACATAAGCTCTTTTCCTCCTTATTTCGCCACCCTTCAGTGTCCTGCCTCTTATACGAACATGGCCTGTGCACACATTTCCTTTCACTTACATCTCCCTGGCCAAATAATATTAAAATTTGCTTTCTGCGTTCTAGCGTGTCAGACTGGAGAAGATTGATTAATTTAAAATAGAAAGGACAGGTGGCTCATATGATCGAAATCAGAACATCCTCCCTTACTGATGATGACTTTAACAGAGGAGTTTTTGCCACACGAAACATCGAGAAATGGGAGCTTATCCATGAAGCACCTGTGATTCCTTATCCCAATAATGAGCATAAATTTATTGAGCAGACACGATTGGCTGATTATGCCTTTGAATATGGTGAAAACCATACAGCGTTTCTGTTAGGTTTTGGAATGATGTTTAATCATTCGTATACTCCTAATGCGAATTACAAAATTAATTTCGATAAAGACACGTTTGATTTTTATGCCTATAAGGATATCAAAGCAGGAGAAGAAGTTCTTATCAATTATAATGGGTTTGTCGATAACGAAGATCCTTTATGGTTTAACGAAAAGTAATTCAATAAAAAAGGTCTGCCGAAAATTTCACGGCAGCATGAAAAAAGGTGCTTCCTTAAACGGAAAGCACCTTTTTGTTATTATTGATTATTTTCACTAAGACGTGTTTCGATTTCAGCCATAATGGATCCGGCTTCTTCCCAGTTGCCATTAGAGAGGGCTTCCTGGTACTGGCCGAACAGGGAAGAGATCTCCTGAAGAATTTCTTCGGACTCCACGATCGCCTGTGGATCTTCTTGAGGAGCTTCCTCACTGTCTTCCTCCACTTCTACTTCTGGATCAATTAAGCCAAGCATTCTTTCTAACGCATCGTCAAAAGTAGGCTCCATTACGATGTTATCACCATAAGCCAGGATCACCTGTTTTACTTCCGGCAATGATGTTTCATTAGATGATTCAATATAAATCGGTTCTACATACATCACCGTATCTTCAATTGGGATCGCCAGCAGGTTGCCTCGGATAACTTCAGATCCGCCTTGGGACCAGAGGTTCAGCTGCTGGGAAATCGTACTGTCCTGATTAATTCTGTTCTCAATCTGCTGAGGACCATACACATTCCGCTGTTTCGGGAATTGATAAACGAAGGTTTCTCCATAATTCTCCCCGTCGTTTCGCACGCCCATCCAGGCTACCATGTTCTGACGGTTTCTCGGTGTATACGGCATCATAAGTATAAATTCTTCTTCGTCATATTCAGGCATCTTCATCGTTCCATAATACGGTTCCATGACTACATCTTCATTGAAATATTTTTCTGTCGGGAACTGCCAGAAGTCTTCCCTGTTATAGAATACTTCCAAATTGGTCATATGGTACGTTCCATACATTTCGGCCTGCACTTTAAACATATCGATCGGATAGCGGAAGTGATTGCGAACATCATCAGGTATTTCTTCTGTCAATAAATCAGGAAACATTTTTTGATAAGTCTGCAGTAATGGCTCCTCAGGGTTAACCGCATAAAATTTCACTTCCCCTGTGTACGCGTCGACTTCAACTTTTACAGAGTTGCGTATATAACTTTCATCTCCCTCATGAGGCTCAGAATAAGGATAACGCTCTGCTGTTAAATAAGCATCCAGCAGCCAGGCGAGACTGCCATCCTCACGTACGAAAATATATGGATCTTCATCATACGTAAAGAACGGAGCGATTCTTTGCACACGTTCCATTACATTCCGCGTGTCTAACAGCTGGCTGTCTTCATTAATCTGATCAGAGACCAGCATACGGAATGATCCTTCGTTGATCGCAAACAGCAGGCGGTTGATTCCTGATAAAGGAATCCCGCTGTCTGCTTCATAGCGGGTCGACATGTTTTCATCACCAGCAGGATAGTCAAACTCATCGACCTCACTGTTTACTGTGACATTTCTGGAATTCTCTTCCCCGAAATAAATTTCGGGACGTTCGATATCCATCACACCTTCTGGGGGCAGGTTTTTGAGCATGTATTCCGGCTGGCCCTGTGAAGTAATATTATTGACATTACTCATCGCTACTCCATAACCGTGCGTATATCTTAAATTTTCATTGACCCATGTTTTTGCCTGATCCGGAAGATCAACGGTATTTAATTCGCGGGCTCCGATAAACACCTGCTGATATTCTCCATCAATGTTGTAGCGGTCAACATCTATATCGTTGAATTGATAGTACGTACGAAACGTCTGCAGCTGATTGTAAATATCAAGAATCGGGCGGGCATCATTAATCCTGACATTATCAATCGTCAGCTGGTTCCTCTCAACCATGCTTTGCTCAAGCGACTCATTTCCCGGGTGTTCTCTTACTTCAATGCCGTCCAAATCATACGCCTCCCGTGTGAATGCCAAGTTATGCTCTAAGTAAGGACTTTCCTTGGAAAACTCATTTGGAGACACGACGTAATTCTGCACAATTACCGACGCTCCTTGAGCTCCGATGAGTACAATTAAATAAGCGGAAATCGGATAAACCATCCGCCTGATATTTCCACGTGTCAGCACGATAATCATCCAAACGGCACCAATAACGGCAATCGCTGCTAATACGTAGGAAGCCGGATTGTTAATCACTTCATCCGTATAGCTTAATCCATGAACCACACTGTCCTGAAAAAGGTTCACTTGATTCGTCAGCAGCGATTCAAAGGGCTCCATCACATGACTGGCAGCCAACAGCAGACCAATAAAGCCGAGGGTAATCCCCATGTGAAGCTGTGCCAATCGACTGAGTCGATACATATTGAACACAGAGTAAAAGCCCATTTGAACAAGAAGCATAAAAAATGCCAAACCAAGAAGTGTAAACACCGCAAACTTTAAAAACGGCAGGATGTACATGTAAAAGGATATATCCATGCCAAAATGCGGATCCTGCTGGCCGAAGGAGGCGTGGTTAAGGAACTTAAGCCAAAGCTCCCAGCCTACCCCCTGGACAATACTGCTTCCCAGCAGACCAACAAAAAGTGAAATCGCCAAAATGGAAAGACGGCTCCATTTATTCGATTGGACGAGACCCGGCAGCTGTTCCGGCTTAAAGTGCCCGAGATAATTTCTCCTGATCCAGGCAAATGTCCAATAAGTTACGATAAAGAATAAAAGAAAGCCTACCCCTCCAAGCAGAACCTTGCTTCCTAATACGGTCATGTAGACTTGCTTAAATCCGAGCGAATCCATCCATATGTAATCTGTAATCCACGACAATGATAACCATCCAATGAAAAGGACGATTAACAGAAAGCCAAAAAATTTCCCCATAATGGATAATGTTTTTTTTTCCATTCTTTTTTGCTTTGGGTTGATTGTTTTTGTTTGTTTAGCCAACCCATCTCCCCCTTTTAGTTATTTAAAAGCTATTTAATTCCTATGTTCAACTTTATGAAATAATTGCTTAATATTGCCCCGCTCTCTTTCCTACGATTATACCACCCCTTTTGTTTCACTTTTTTATTTAAAAAAGCTGACCTCACTGCTGAAGATCAGCTTTTTAGAATGTTTCATGGGTATTTCTTGGCAGGGCCCCCAGCTCATAAAGATGCAGCATTACTGTTTTGTTCTTTTACCCGCCTTCCTTCAAATACACAGAGCATAATACCTCTTTCTTTCACTTGCTTTTATGGGTGAACTTCCCCTCCATTCTGTACCTTTACTTTAACTACTTCGACCCCCTTCTCGTTTATCCCTTTATGTTTCTTTTATTGATCGAAAAGCATGTGCGAAGCTTAGTTTTAATATATGAAAACTATTCAAAAAAAGATGTAAGTACGACCAGCCGCTTGTCGGCCGTTATAAGCTTTACTGCCTTTTTTATGGAATATTATTTTAAAGCTGGCTCATCCTATAAATATATTTTTAAGGAGGAGCTAACATGGAAGCACAAAGAGCCCAGGAAATTGCTCAATCGCCAGTAATGGTCAATGTAACGTATAACCAGCAGCCCATTTACATTCAACATGTCGATGAAAAGAACGAAACCGCCCGCATCTATCCTTTAGAAAATCCAGAAAATGAATTAGAGGTTTCCCTAAACGAATTAAACGAACAGCAATAAAGAAAACCACCGCGTTAGCGCGGTGGTTTTCTATGAATCCACACGGCCGACAGTAGAAGTCGCCCGGGGAGAATGCATCGCTTCATACACTCCTGCTGAAATTTCCGAATGAGTCAGCCAGCGCATATGATCCTTTTCCATAACATGCCCTAGAATTACTTGCTTAAATGTACACATTAGACCCGTGTTAGGTGAAAAATTATGAGCCGGGTTCCCTGCTCGGCTACCTTTCACGTGAATGATTTCCCATTCTGTACGCTGTTTTGAAAAGAGGTCGCACATCTCCTGAAGCGCCTGATCACCCTTCCGATGGAACCAGGCGACTACTTTCTGTACCGGCCTCTGCTCGATCAGCTGTTCTATATCCTTAATAAAACTGTCTCTGTTAGTATAGTCGGAAGATATGAGATGAAGCTTCCCGGGATTTACAGCCAGATCTTTCACTTCTCGAAGCTTCTTTTGGTTCCTGCCAAGAACAGAGACTTCGTGCCCTTCTTTATTTAATCGAAGGGCAAGCTCGCGTAACATCCCGCTTCCGCCAATAATTAAAATATGCACTTACCTGCCCCCTATTTTTTTAATCTCCTTGAAAAAACACTAAATTATATTTCGATAGGTTTCAACTAAGTTGTTTTCCATTCCATATTCTCCGGCAATAAAAAAAGCCTGAAGAAATGGCTCCTCAAGCTTTTTCAAAAGTTCTATTCGAAATCATCAGGGTTCTTTTCATCGTTTATTCCGCGTTTAGCGTCCAGCTGATTTTTTTCTTCCTCAGTCCGAGCAGAGGAGATGACGTTTCCTTCTGCATCATATTGGATCTTACTTTTCTTATCGCTCATTGTAGAGTACCTCCTGTGATTGTTGTACTCTTAGAGTCCCAAATTGCAGTTTTTTTAATCATTAAGATATGTTAATTCTAATAAGTGAGGATGAATTCGATTCATCGATTGGTTAATCGTTTATTTCAATCGTACTCGTAATTTCAACCTTATTTAATGCTTGGGATGCCAAACGGTCGGCTTCCCTGTTTTTCTTTCGGGATATGACTGTATACGTCGGGCGAAGTCCCATTTGCTCCATCTTATTTTCAATCCGATCGGCCCAGGCATTTAAATCTTCCTCCAAAGTTGGCCAGTCACCTTCAAGCTGATTTAGCACCACCTGAGAATCTCCAACGAATTCAACAGGTATATGGTGGACGTTCATAAGCTCAAGCTCCGTTAAAGCCAGATGCAGCGCCGCATATTCAGCTTCATTGTTTGAGTTAAGCTGATCGACTAACGCATTTCTACGCAGGCGGAAAGACTTGTCGTTTTGATCATAATAGATCACACATCCTAAACCCGATTTTCTCGTTTTCAAATCATATCCCGCATCAAAGTAAACTTTAATGTTATGAGGCTCTGTCTGAATCCCCTTCATATATTCTTTTAGTTCTTTTACGTTCCACGTATTATGGTCTAAAGAATCAATGAACTCTAAATGTTTAACTCGGCCCGTTTTCTCGAAGTCTTCAGCGACCACCAGTGCTTTTCCAGCCTTCATTTCCTCTGAGCTGAAAACTGCCTCCAAACCTTTTGGTGTATGATATGTGATTTCTATACGAACGTCCATCTAAAGCCACCTCATCTCAATTAATAAGTATATAGGAATAGTCTCCCCAATTTTATGAGCGGAATAAACTTCAGGCACTTAATTAAACTGACGAATTAAGGATTTCTTTGTCAAACTTTAATACTTTTTAGATATAATAATAATTACGAATGATACTTTATAATTAATTTGTAAATATGGGTATTAATATATGAAATGAGTTGTTATTATTAAGATAGTCTCATTATTGTGAGATAGAAAATGATACTTCGGTAAGAGTTATCTTGCAAATTTAGAATGAGGCACTGAGGCTATACAATGCTATATCGAGTCATTGGTCAAATGAAAGGCAGCAGTCCGGTGTTTTTCTGTTCTAAGAAAGAGGAATTTACCTTTTCGACTAGGGCTAAGGCTCAAGGCTTCTTAGAGGATATAAAATCTGAACAGGTTTTACCTTCCAACTATCAGCTAAAGATCGAAAAAACGATCGAATAATATATAAAACATTACTCAGGGACGCTAGATTAAATTCTAGTGTCCTTTTTTGATTTTTAACGATCGGGATATGATTCTTGAAGAAAAATCATGGACTGACGGATTAACTCTTTTAGCACGTCCACGTTGATATCCTCTATTTTATTTATATAAACACAAGCTTTTCCTGTTGTATGCTTTCCAAAATCCTTCAGCAGTTCTTCCCGTTTTTCATCACCCGGTGCAAAATAGAGACTGATCTTGGATTTACGTGGTGAAAAACCAACAAGCGGGGCCTCCCCTTCATGGCCGGATTCATATTTATAATGGTATTTTCCAAAACCAATAACGCTCGCTCCCCACATTTTAGCTTGATAACCTGTGGTTTCCTCGAAAATCTCCAGGAGCCGGTAAGCATCTTCTTTCTTTTTTGGATGATCAACTTTTGCGATAAACTCCGTAACACTATGGTCTGTCTCTTTTGTTTTTTGCTCGTAGGCCATTTGTTTAGCTCCTTTTTCAAGAAAACGCTTTAATTATAAATACAATTATTTCAAAATCCTATGTAAAAAACAATCACTCAACTGGTAAAATTATCAAAAAATAAAACAAAAAATCTCGACTCCCCAAAAGGAATCGAGCTTTAGTTTATTGAGCAGAAGGAAATCTGGCCGCTGCAAACTTACCGGTATTGGCTCCCGGAACGTTTAACCTTTTCTATCCTATATATTTTTTTAGAATAGAACGGGTTTTTTGTCTACACTCTCTTAAATATGAGCCTTCCCACACAATCCCAGCTTGTGTCCACGCAGCAAATGAAGTATGATAGAAATAGCGATTTTTTTTAAAAGAGGAGCGTATTTATGAAACGATCCATTTACGGATTGACCTTTGAACAACTGACGAACTGGCTTACGGAACACGGAGAGAAGAAGTTTCGCTCTAAGCAAGTGTGGGACTGGCTCTACCAAAAAAGAGTGACTGACTTTTCACAAATGAAGAATTTAAACCAATCCTGCATCGATCTCTTAGATGAACATTTTACGATCGAAACGCTGACAGAAGAAATCAAGCAGGAATCGAAGGACGGAACGGTTAAATTCTTATTTAAATTAGATGATGGCAATGTCATTGAAACAGTACTGATGCGTTTTAACTACGGTCTTTCGGTATGTGTAACGACTCAGGTGGGCTGTAACATCGGTTGTTCCTTCTGCGCGAGTGGTATCCTGCGTAAAAACCGTGACTTAACGAGCGGAGAAATTGTAGAGCAGATTATGCAGGTACAGCAGCACTTGGATAAACAAGGCAAAGATGAACGTGTCAGCCATATTGTCGTTATGGGAATCGGCGAACCATTTGATAACTATGACAACCTGATTGACTTCTTAAAAGTCGTAAACGATCAAAAAGGATTATCCATCGGTGCCCGTCACATCACCGTATCTACAAGCGGAATCGCGCCGAAAATGTACGAATTCGCGGACGAAGGCATTCAAATTAACCTGGCACTTTCAATTCACGCGCCAAACAATGAGCTTCGCACGAAAATCATGAAGATTAACCGTGCTTATCCGTTAGAGAAGCTGATGCCGGCGATCGACTATTATTTAGAGAAAACCAACCGCCGGATTACGTTTGAATATATTTTATTAAAAGACGTAAACGATCATAAGAAAGAAGCAGAACAGCTTGCTGATCTGCTTAAAGATAAACGCCATTTATCTTACGTGAATTTGATTCCGTATAACCCGGTCGCTGACAACCCGTACGAACGAAGCGAAAAAGAAGCGATTCTTACGTTCTATCAAACGCTGATGGACCGCGGGATTAAATGCGGTGTCCGTACAGAGCACGGAACAGACATCGATGCAGCATGCGGACAGCTGCGAAGCAAACAGATTGAAAAAGAAAAAGCACGCAAAAAGAAAAAACTGCAAGAAAACTAAAAGCATGGGGCCTTAGGTAGTGCACCCCAGAAGTTAGAGTTAATAATCTAACTTCCGGGGTGTTTTTGTATGTCAAAGTATAGTGAGAAATTTAAATTACAGGTGGTAACGGAGTACTTCCAAGGTCATCTAGGGTACGCTTTATTAGCTAAGAAGTACTCGATCCCTAGTGATGTTCAAATTTTACGCTGGGTTCGTGCTTATCAAGCCTTCGGAGAAGAAGGTTTAAAAAGGAAGCATTCGAAACAAGTCTACCCTGTCCAATTCAAGCTGGATGTATTAAACTTTATGAAACAGACAGGCGCTTCTCATCAGGAGACTGCGATTGCCTTCCAATTGAACAACCCTGCGTTAATTGCGAACTGGTCCAACATTTTTCGGAAGGAAGGGATCGGAGGCCTCCAAGAAAAAGCGAAAGGACGGCCCTCTATGTCAAAAAATCATAAGAAAAAGTCAACCAAATCAGATAAAGAATTAACTCGTGAAGAACAATTAGAACGTGAAAATGAACTCCTACGTTTAGAGAATTCCTATCTAAAAAAGTTAAAAGCTTTTCAGGAGAATCCGAATGCCTATCTCGAAAAGCACAAACAGCGCTGGTATTCGAACTCAAAAAAGAAGGATTCAAATTAAAAGATGCCTTACGAAGAGTGGACATTCCTGAAGCCACTTATCATTACCAGAGAAAGCAGTTCAAGAAGGAAGATCCGAATAAAGAGTGGAAAGAAATGATTACGAACCTCTTCCATAAGCACAACGGAACCTATGGCTATCGCCGCATTTCCTTCGAACTTAGAAACCAGGGGTATATCATCAACCATAAAAAAGTTCAACGGATCATGAGTACGCTCGGATTGAAATGTGAAAAATTCACCCGTAAATCCAGGTATAAATCGTACAAAGGTACGGTCGGGAAAGTGGCTCATAATCGATTAAAACGCAGATTCCATACGCCCATTCGGCTCCAAAAATTAGTCACAGATGTGACGGAATTCAAATGTGCAGGAAATGAGAAACTTTATTTAAGTCCGATTATGGACTTATTCAACGGAGAAGTTGTCTCTTTTGGCATTTCCAAACGGCCAACCCTGAACTTTGTTTTAAAGCCGTTGAAGGAAGCGTTGGATACCATTCAAACGGAAGCCGAATACCGGACAACCATCCACTCCGATCAAGGCTGGCATTATCAACACAACACGTGGGTGAAAACATTAAAGAAACATCAAATCTTTCAAAGTATGTCCAGGAAAGCAAACTGCGCAGATAATGCGGCCATGGAGAATTTTTTCGGGATCCTCAAACAAGAAATGTATTACGGAGAAGAAGTGGTTTCTTATGAAGCGCTTAAAAGAAAGCTCGAGGTCTACGTGGACTACTATAATCATGAACGCGTAAAAGCAAAATTGGCTGGTTTAAGTCCCATACAATACCGAACTCAAACCAGCCAATCAGCTGCATAATAAAAACTCTAACTTTTAGGGGTCACTACCTTAAGCCTCATGCTTTTTTTGATGGGGTATTTTTAAACTGACTGGCGTGCTGCTTAGCGAATTGAACGATTTTTGCGTACGTTTCGGGGGCCATTTCTTTTTTTGAAAGCGAATAAAGCTTGGCCGTTCCCTCATCAATAACTTTTATCCGCTCTCCTCCCCTTACATATAATGTTACATATAAGAATGGATCAAGTATATCATTCTCCACTAGAAATTCTTTTGGGAAATCTGCGGTTATAAGAACCCGGTCTTCAATTTGTTTCACAGAAAGCTGACTGTAATATTTCAGGTTTTTTATTTCTTTTAAAAACAATGCATCCCACTCCCTAATGTAATTCTCGTTACACCCAAACTCATCGTACTACGTTTTCCTTAAAATTATTCCCTTTTGAACGAAGAGTAAATGTTAAAATTGCTTTAATTTTGATGCTCATTAAAAATTTTAACAGGATTGTCATTGTTCTAATTGGTTTCTAGACGATTTTTTCGTTATACTCTTCATGAAATAGTTTTTATGAGATGGGGAATTACTTTGCAGATAAATAAAGAATTTAACTACGTACCGTGGGTGGTTGGACTATCCGTTGCAATCAATGCGATAGTTGTCGCCTTGCTGTTTGTACCTAAAGTAGACGGCGCGGCAGATTTTAATATTACTCTTCTGCCTTTGCTTAATGCTGTTCTAAACTCCTTTACTTTCGTATTTTTACTGGCTGCTTTACTTATGATCCTGCGAAAAAATATAACCTGGCACAAGCGGTTTATTTTTTCAGCTTTTACGACCACAGCCTTGTTCTTAATTTCCTACTTAACTTACCATTCGATGGCATCATCTACTTCCTATGGCGGAGAAGGCATCTTGCAGGCGGTCTACTATTTCATTCTAATCACACACATCGTGCTTGCGGCTGTTATTGTTCCTTTAGCCTTGTTGACTTTGTTCCGCGGGTTAGCCATGAAAGTGGATAAGCACCGAAAAATTGCAAGATGGACGATGCCGCTTTGGTTATATGTAAGCTTAACTGGTGTGATCGTCTATCTGATGATCTCCCCTTACTATTAGAATGGAAACTTGCTATATAAAAAGGAAGAAACCTAGTGTTTCTTCCTTTTTACATAAATCCTTAAAACTTTTTAGAAAGTGATACTTTTAATGCTAGAACTAGAAAAGTAAAAAAGTTTACGTTTTTAGTTTTCATTACGATCACCTCCTATTTGTCGTAATTTTTTGATTATTTAAAGCCTATCATCTTATTTATTGGATTTATATCTTTGTGTTAAGTAATATGACAAAGTATTTTTTCTGATAGTCATTACCATTAAAAATGCCTGTTCCCTAATCGGGGACAGGCATTTTCTTAAATATTTTGGAGGAGTTGGCTGAAACAGTGCAGATAGAGGGCAGCGGCCGGCGTTAGGGCACCAATCCACTGTTCATATGGGAAGAAGAGCATTTGTAAAAGGCCAGCCTGAAAGTCAGGCCGGCCTTTTGATTAGAGGTTCTCCATCAATTTTTTATAAATGCGCTGATAGTCATCCCTGTCGATGCCGGGAGCGAAGAATTCAGGTAAATCATCGAGATCTGGTATAGGCGCTCCCTTCGGCGCACCTTCAATTACCCGTAATCTCTCTCCATTCTCCGGATTGGTTCCTTTCCAAATCTGATTGATATCTTTATAATCCGTATCACTCCACGTGTAGAGTACATTGTTCAGTCCCTGTTCCTCGTACTTGCGGGCAGAATCAAACTGAGAGTTATCTAAGTTTGGCACGGGCAGCATTTTCTTTAAATCTACACCTGTGGCTATTTCAACAGCTTTAGCATAAGCAAGGGCATGGGTACCGCCACGAACAAGAAGATATCCAATCATTTCCCGCGCTGTCGGATGGTCCGTCATTTCATAGACGCGCATCTTATGAGTTCTCGCTCCTATCTCTAAGAAAAAGTTGTGCATGAGATCAAGAACCAGGTTTCCACTATTAAATACATAATCGCCTGTCCAAGCTTTCCCCATGGAATCTCCAGGCAGTGCAGTCTGAGCTGTCGCAATATAATGATACGTATTCCGGGCATCTAACCCGCTTCTTAGAGGCGTCGTATTGGGGTCGCCTGGAAAGGTTGTTCCTCGGGTTAACAGATTAATGGTGGTATTGACTAACTCAACATGACCGAATTCCTCAGCTGTGATGCTGGCCACCAGATCATAAAATGGCTTAAGCTTCTTTTTATTACGAAACCCAAATGATTGATACATATAGTTATTTAGCGTGGACATTTCTCCAAACCGCCCGCCGAGTAATTCCTGTACCGCAGCAGCCGCATTCACGTCACCATGTTCGGGGACTGTTAGTTCTATCGCCATCCTATTCATTCGTTTAAACATTGGCTTCCTCCTTAACCCTGGGAAGGAGATACCCAGACAATTTGTTGAGTCCTAATAAAAAATGGGACCTCAGCTACTTCTACTACGATATGGTCTGGCATCACTGTCTGTAAGTTCCCTCTGACTGACCCTTGAGTCGTTTCAACTACGACACCTTGTCCTATAATGGACGATAACGTCTGATAAACATACGGATCTACCAATGTAAACCCCATTAAATTTTGCTGTTGTCCATTCACTTTTTCCATCTCCCTCTATTGTCGCTCTATAAAAATCTATATGGTGCAAGTCCCTTAATGATTCTTAAAAATTTAGAATGAGCCCTTTATCTTAAGGGTCAGGGAATAGTGAACAGGGTAATCGCACTTTCTGCGGTCAGCCGCCGATCCTCCTCGCTTCACTGTGGGGCCCGCAATTTCACTGGACCCTTAGCTGTTAATTGGAGAAATACTTCTTTTCTTTGATTCAATACGACAAATCATTTTTATTAAAGTGAGAAGTTCCTCTCTTAGGAGATTCCGTTAATCTTTTTAATCATAAGGGCGAGGGGAAACGGCGAGCTCCCACAAGGCAAAAGCCCGAGGGAGCTCGTCCACCCTTGGAAAGCAGGCTCTCCAGGATCTTTCTATTTATCATGACCGGAACAAACCATTCAAAATAAAAAGCTGCCGAGAAAATTTCGACAGCTTGAAGCACTTGGCTTTATTTTACAGTGGTAGAGATATACTCTTTTACTACTTCATACACGTATTCCTGGTTGGCTTCTGCCGTATTAGGGTCATACTCGCCGCCATTTACTTTATTGTTTGAAAGAATACGAATGCTGAGGAACGGAACGTCATAGGCTTTCGAAATTTGCGCACCGGCGGCTCCTTCCATTTCTTCTAAAGATGTGCCGTATTTTTCATGAAACCAATTGATACGATCCACTTCGTTGTTCCAGACATCGGCCGATCCAATCGTTCCCTCTACTACTTTACCTTTTTTGTGAGTATCTTTGACAGCCTTTGCAGCTGCAAGTAATTCCTGATCTCCGTCATAATAACGAATATTTTCAGCATCAGGATCCTCGCCCGCACTTCCTTCAGAGGCCATTAAGTCCATCGGAATCCATTCTTTCGGGGAGATGCCCTCACCTTCTTCTCTATGTCCTGTTTTTAAGGAGCCTATATTCGTCACTCTTTCACCAAGAACAATATCATAAACATGCAGGTCAGGATCATGACCGCCGGATGTTCCTTGATTTATAATCGCGATAGGATCATATTTTTCTATTGCAACAGCTGTTGCTGCAGCTGTGTTTTCCATACCTTTCCCTGTTTTAGCGACTATTACTGGATAATCATTCACTGTACCTTTGTAAAATTCAAATGTTCCTGACTTCTCTTCTTCTACATTATCCAGTCGCTCAGCAAATTTTTCTGCTTCAATCGGCATAGGGCCCTGAATAATAATTGGCTGCTGTTTACTTTCTTTTTCACTTTCCCCTTGCGTAGTTGAACTGCACCCTGCAAATACGGATAGCAAAAGTAAAGTCAGGATAGCTAATAAGGCGTACTTCTTGTTCATTTTGATTTCCTCCCTGTTGATCGTATGCTCGTGAAAATGGTCAAAAGAAAAAGGCCCAGAAAGTAGAATGATACCTACCTTCTAGACCTTATAAGTTAAAGTATATGTATTAAGCATACAGCGGCAGAGGCTAAAAAGTTCGGACTGCCAAATACTTTAACTCGTAGTCTAGTTCTTTCATTGGGAACCAGGTAGAGACGCTCAGACCATATTACCGAGAATATACGAGTAATGAAATTTAAAATAAGTACTTTGCTAATATAGCAAACATACTATAGGTTATCAATCCAAAAACGAACTTTCTCTAAATTATCTGCTTTATTGTTCGTTTTTTATGTTGTTTTGTTTCTAATGCGCCAACATCGCACGACCCCAAATCATCCGGGACCTCTTAAAACGCGCAGGTCTCCCTTTTCTAATGATTTTGTATATTTGTGTATAGTACAATGGAGAAAGTAAAAATCTTACATGCGGGGTGAATTGAATGGCAGAGCAGAGCTATGATAAGTTAGCGACAGCGATTGACCGAAGCAAAAAAACAGCCGGAGAAAAAGCAGTCGACTACATAGAGGACGGTATGACAATCGGTTTAGGATCGGGTTCTACCGTTTACTGGATGATGAAGAAGCTTGGGAATAGAGTGAAAGAGGGATTAAGCGTCAGAGGCATTCCTTCTTCAATAAGGACAGAAAACTGGGCAAAGGAGTTCGGCATTCCTTTAACTAATTTTGAAGAGGTTCAGGAGCTTGATCTCGCGATAGACGGTGCCGACGAGGTTGACCCTCATTTTCACCTTCTAAAAGGAGCTGGAGGTTCACTGGTCAGGGAGAAAATCGTAAATACCGCCTCAAAAAAAGTGATTATTATTGCCGATGACACGAAGTTTGTCCAGCAGCTGGGCAAGACTCCGCTTCCCATTGAAGTCATCACTTTCGGCTGGCAAGCGGCAGCCAAGCAGATCTCAGGCCTTGGAGGGAGCATCCAATTAAGAGAAGCATGTAACCAGCCGTTTGTGTCTGATAATGGCCATTATATTTTAGATTGCAAATTCGAAAGCATTGCGGATCCAAAGACTTTCCACGAAAAGTTAATCCAAATCCCAGGAATTGTTGAAACGGGGATATTCATCGACCTAGCCGACCTCCTCATACTAGGGGATGATCAAAACGTTAAAACCTTTCATAAGCCACAATAAAAAATGAACCCTTACACGGGTTCATTTTTTAAATTGCTTCACTTTTTTTCAACTTGCCCTTCAAATAAATCAGGTTCATCAAACAAATCAGTAAATTTGGCTACATTTTCATAGCTGAATTCAAACGCCATTCTAACTTCGCCGAACTCCGGCTGATAAAAATAGCCTTGCACTTCATAGCTGCTCTTATTTTCTCTAACTTTAGTAAGATGAAAATAACGACGGAAATATTGTGCCATTTCTTCCAGTTTCCTGTTCCGTACTTTTATCCATTGCTGCTTTAATTCTTCTGTGGGAAAGTCAGATTCTTTTAACATTAGTTCACTCCTCTACGGAATTCAAATCGCTGAAACTGTATATCACCATTATAATAAGACCTTCCACCTATTTTCAACTGCTAAACGTCCAAAGTTTTTCACACGGCATTGTTGACTTTTATACTAAAGGCTTTGGTAATAGTTTAATGTTGAATTTTAATAAATCAACAATGACGTCAAACAGCACTAATTAAAAGAAGTCCTATTGAGTCAGCTTCCCTAAGCGATTGCTCACCAACAGTATATTATTGAACGCCGCTTTCTAGAATCGAGAATGTTTTTTTGCTGCAATTTATCTCAGCCCGTACGCCATAAGGCAAAACGAGCTTAGGTTCTGTGTGGCCGAAATTCAAGTTGTAAAGAACCGGCAAATTCTCTACTTCATATTCCTTCATAACTTCAGAAATCACTGCTTTATACTCTTCATAATACTTTTCATCTTGAGGTTTACCGAAAATCATGCCGTTCGCCTTCTGCAGAATTCCTTGTGTTCCGTAATTGCGCAGCCAACATTTTACAAGAAAAGGATCAGGCTTTTCCTCTGACGTTTCAAAGAATAGAATGCTGTCTTCCCAATATTTATGATCAGGCCAAATCTCTGTACTTTTAGCAAACTCAAGGACTTCGATACAGCCGCCAATCAGCCGTCCCTGAACAACTCCTGAACCTTGCAGGACTTCATAACCTGAGTTAAGCTGCATCTTCCGGGACTGGGTTTTGTTCTCTTCTTTCCATTCTAAAAACTCACTCGTCCATTCCTCAGCCGGCGGAATTTCTCCCACAGGTTCATTTGAAAAAAGGATCCGCTTTATTTGATCCACCGTGTAAGAATGCATACGAACATTTTCAGCAAAGTCCGTCATTACCGCTGGCCCATAAAAGGAAGAAACTCCCGCCTTGTGACAAAACAAATGAGATACAGTCACGTCGGAATATCCCATTAATATTTTTGGATTCTCGCGGATCACGTTAAAATCGATATAGGGAAGCAGGCGAATACTCTCATCTCCACCAATGTTTGCAAATATTCCTTTAATGCCTGGATCTTTAAAGGCCATCATCATATCATCCGCACGAGCCTGCGGGTTTCTATAAAGATAGTCTGCCCCTTTTAAACTGTTCGGCATTGGAACAACTTCGAGTCCAAAAACCGATCGAAGCCTTTCCACTCCCTGTTCATATCTCCACCTTAGATCCGGTTCACCGGCTCCTCCAAAGGAAGGGCTGATGGTGGCAACTTTGTCTCCCGGCTGCAATTTTTCAGGTTTTATCAGCATGTCCATCCCGCCTTATGTAAATGGTTTCTTGTTAGTAACTTACTACTTTTATTCAATTATTACCAGTAAAAAAACACTTATCATAAAGTCGATAAGTGTCGGGGAGGGAACTATCTATCTCGAATTAATTTAAACGTGCCTATTCCTTTGGCAATCAGGTTGTCTTCCTGATCATAGATTTCTCCTTCAGCCGTTACGACTCGATACCCTTGCTGCAAAATACGTCCTTTCGCCGCGAGATTTCCATCTGAAACAGGAGCCATATAATTGATGTTTAGATTCATAGTCGTACAGCGTGTTTTCGTCGTCGAGCGAATAGCCATCCCGAGGATTAAATCAAGCATAGACGCATGCACACCTCCGTGAAGCGTACCATTGACGTTAAATAAATTCTCTTGAACAGGCAGGTGTAATAATACATTCCCTTCTTCAAAACGAATAATTCTAAATCCGATATGAGAAAAGAACGGACTTGCCTCAAAGCTTTTACGCACTTCGTCAATTGTTTTTGTCATCTATTCCACACCTCCTAAAAAGGTCTAATTCAATATAGTATTTTAAACGTACCGATTCCTTTGGCGACCACTTGATCATCATTATCAAGGACGATGCCTTCTCCAGTAACAAACTTGCCGTCCCTGTGAGCTATCGCCGCAGAAGAAGTGAAGGGCCCTCTATTTGTAAGATCGAAAAAATTAAAAGAAAGGTGAATCGTACTTGTTGATTTCTGGACTTCTTCGGCAATCATTGATCCGATAACAATATCCAGCATACTTGAAAATAATCCAGAAGGAATGTCACCTGATTCCGTAACTATTTCTGAAGTTACCGGCAGAGTCAGGATGATATTTCCTTGTGAATCCAAACTCTTTTCAAATCCGATGTGTGCAAAGTAAGAAGAGGAATTTCTCAAACAGACACTCCTTCCTATTAATTTTTATATTAGACCCTCTCCATCATGAGGGCCATTCCCTGTCCGCCCCCTGCACACAATGTGGCAATTCCCAAGTTATCCTCTCTTTTTCTCATTTCATGCAGGAGAGATACTGCAATTCTCGCGCCACTCGCCCCAACCGGGTGACCCAGGGCAATCGCTCCTCCATTTATGTTGACGAGCTCAGGGTTTAAACCAAGTTCCCGGATAACAGCCAGTGATTGAGAGGCAAAAGCTTCATTTAATTCAAACAAGCCGATATCCTCCACCTTTCTTGACGTCTTTTCTAACAGTTTCTGTACCGCCGGCACCGGACCAATCCCCATTACTTCAGGAGATACACCTGAAACAGCCCAGTCCACAATTCGCGCCATTGGAACCAACCCTAACTCTCTTGCTTTCGACTCTTTCATAATGGTAAGAGCAGCTGCTCCATCATTTCGTCCGCAGGCATTTCCAGCAGTCACTGTCCCATTTTCTTTAAAAGCCGGCCTTAAAGCCGCCAGTTTTTCCATAGTTGTACCAGGACGAGAATGTTCATCCGTATCGAAAGTAAAAGAATTCTTTTTATCTTGGATCTCTACCGGAACGATTTCATCTATAAATCTTCCTTCATCAATAGCGGCCGATGCACGCCTCTGGCTTTCTGCAGCAAAAGCGTCCTGATCTTCTCTAGAGACAGAATAACGCTCGGCCACATTCTCAGCGGTTATCCCCATTCCAAGATTCGGACCATAGATTTCTTTAGGCTGCTGTCCTGCTTCTGAATTCGAGTCCACCAGCTCAGGTTTATCTCCGCCAAAACGAGAGTTTCTTAGATAAATAGGAGATCTGCTCATGCTTTCGGTTCCACCAGCCACTACAACTTCTGCCTGGTCAAAAGCGATTTGCTGGACTGCAGAAGCGATGGACTGCATGCCCGACGCACACAGACGGTTAATCGTATAAGCAGGGGAAGCTTCGGGTATGCCGGCTCTTAGTGCAGCCACTCTAGCTACATTTGATGATTCCGTCGTCTGCCGCACTTCTCCCATAATGGTTTCATCAATTTGTTGAGGCGATAACCCCGCCCGTTCAATCGATGCCTGTATAGCTAATGAAGCCAGGTGCCCGGAAGATAATTTTTTTAATGATCCGCCGTAGCGTCCGATAGGCGTTCTTACTGCACTGACAATCACAACCGATTCATTCATTTCTGTCCTCCTCCTTATGTTACACACTATATTCTTTTTTCAATTGTCCGGAAATGATATTCTTTTGAATCTCTGATGTACCTTCATAAATCCTCGTAATTCTAGCATCTCGGAAAAATCTTTCAATTGGATAATCAGATATGTAGCCGATCCCTCCATGTACTTGAACCGCTTTATCTGCCACACGATTATAGACTTCAGATCCGTAGAGTTTGAGCATCGCTGCTTCTTTGATCACTTTTTTCCCCTGGTCCACCATCCAGGCGACGCGATAAGTAAAGGACCTTAACGCTTCGGTTTCAACAGCCATTTCCGCCACCATATGAGCGACGGCCTGATGATCTATAATTGGAACCCCAAACTGCTCCCGTTCCTGTGTATATTCCATCGATAAGTCCAGCAGCTTTTGGCATGAACCCAGATTACGGGCCGCTAATCCGGCACGTCCGTTAGCTAATATTTTTAAAGCATTCACATAGCCCTGGCCCTCTTCTCCAAGAACATTCTCTAGGGGAACCTCACAATCTTCTAAAATAATTTCAGCTGAATGAGAGCCGTGCAGTCCCATTTTTGGTTCTACTGCGCCCACGTGGAATCCGGGAAAATCTTTTTCCACAATAAAAGATGTGATGCCCTTCGCTCCTTTACTAGCATCAGTTACAGCCATAACGGTAAAAACATCGGCTTCTGTAGCGTTTGTAATATAATGCTTCGTACCATTTAAAATATATTTGTTTCCCTGCTTTACGGCGGTCGTCTTTTAGTTCGTGGCGTTTGAACCTGCGCTAGGTTCCGTGAGGGCAAAAGCACCGATTGAATCGCCGGATGCTAAGGCAGGCAGGTATTTTTGCTTTTGTTCTTCATTCCCAAGCTCTACAATGCCTACTGTCCCAATTCCTGTATGCGCACCAATCAGGGTCGTATACCCATTATGGGTAGCCCCGATCTCCTCATAAAGAGCACACTTACCCACCATGCCAATCCCAAGACCTCCATATTCTTCAGGAATGCTTAAACCGAACAACCCCATCTCTTTAGACATTTGAATAATGCGGTCCGGGATTTTGTTTTCTTTTTCAATGTCCATTGCCGCTGCTTCTACTTCCGTTTGAACAAAGTCTCGGACACTTTCCTTTAATAATTGAATATCTTCATCTAATTGAAAATCCACAGTCATCTCTCCTCCTTCGTCAGTAGTTAGACACCGACCTTTAATTGTTTCAGTTCTTCTGTTAGAGCTGGCACCACATCAAACAGGTCACCTACGATTCCGTAATCCGCTACTTTAAAGATGTTAGCTTCCGGATCCTTATTAATCGCTACAATCACTTTAGAATTGGACATCCCGGCCAGATGCTGAATCGCTCCGGAAATTCCGCAAGCTATGTAAAGGTCAGGGGTTACCACTTTACCGGTTTGTCCGATTTGCAGTGCATAGTCGCAATATCCCGCATCACAGGCTCCTCTTGAAGCTCCGACGGTTCCACCTAACACGTCAGCGAGTTGCTGAAGGGGTACGAATCCTTCTTCGCTTTTCACACCACGCCCCCCTGCCACGATGACCTTGGCTTCAGATAAATCGATGCCGCCGCTCGTGTTGCGGATGACCTCTTTAAGAGTCGTTCTTAACGTTTCAACTTCAATATTTACCGAGCTGACTTGCCCTGTGCGGTTTTCGTCTTTATCCAATGGCTTAATATTATTTGGTCGGATGGTGGCTAGCAGCAATCCTTCCGTAATCTCTTTTTTCTCGAAAGCCTTCCCCGAATAAATCGGTCTCGTAAAAATGACCTTTTCTCCTTGCATATCTATAGAGGTAACATCTGAAACCAGTCCGGCCTCCAGTCTGCTTGCGATTCTGGGAGCCAGATCTTTCCCAATAGCTGTGTGGGCCATTATGATCCCATCAGGCTGCTCATCTTCAACAATTTTAAAAAGAGCTTGGGCGTAACCATCCGATGAGTAATTGGCCAGATTTTCATGTTCTGCCGTCAGGACCCGATCGGCTCCATAATGAAGGAGGTATTCAGCTAAATGCTTAACGTTTTCCCCTATCAAAACAGCGGCGACCTCACCGTTTCCTGCGGCTTCTTTTGCTGCGGCTATGGCTTCATAGGACACATGCCGTAAACTTCCCCCGCTCATTTCTGCTACAACTAATAGGTTTTTATCCAATTAAGGTCACTCCTTCGTTAAATTACTTTGGCTTCTTGATGAAGTAAGGAGATCAGTTCTCTTACTTGATCATTGGTTTCACCTTCAAGAACCCTGCCTGCCTGTTTTTCTGGGGGTAAATACACATCTAAAGTTTTTGTTTTTGGGTACACGTCCTCTTCTTCAATCTCAAGATCATCTAACTCAAGCTCTTCCAGAGGCTTCTTTTTCGCCTTCATAATACCAGGCAGAGAGGGGTAGCGCGGTTCATTTAAACCTTGCTGGGTAGTTACAAGAAAAGGAAGAGATGCTTCTATAACTTCGACATCTCCTTCAATATCGCGTTCGATCGTTGCTTTTCTGCCTTCTATATCCAGACGAGTGATCGTCGGAAAAGCCGGAATTCCTACCAGCTCGGCCAATCGAGGTCCAACCTGGCCAGACCCTTCGTCTATCGCTACATTCCCGGCAAGAATCATGTCGGCGTCTACACTTTTAAAATAGTGAGCCAGTATTTGTGCTGTCGTAAAAGCATCGCCATCTTCAAGATCTTCTTCCGTATTGATCCAGACCGCTTTGTCGGCTCCCATCGCTAGTGCTGTCCGAAGCTCTTTATCTGCTTCGTCTCCGCCTACCGTGATGATGGTAACTTCGCCTCCATGCTGATCTCTTAACTGGACCGCTTCTTCTATAGCGTAATCATCATAAGGATTGATAATGTATTCTGCATTTTCCTTGTTGATCCTACCATCAATAATCATGACTTTTTCTTCCGTATCAAAGGTGCGCTTCATTAATACAAATAACTCCATCATACCCCTCCTATTCAGCTGTATAGGTATAACCCTTTCCCCGTTTTTCTTACTAGTCCGCCTTTATTTACTCTTGAGCATGGTTTTTCCCCTCAAGCTCTGCTTCAACGAGTTTTCTTTTCAATAATTTTCCTACCGTATTTCTAGGCAGTTCATCCGTAATTTCAAACTGTTTCGGTACTTTGTAACGAGTGAGATTACGGTAGCAATGGCCTTTTAATTCCTCAAGGTCGATCGTGTGATTATCTTTTGGCACTACATAAGCTTTTACGATTTCTCCGAGCTCTGAATCGGGAATGCCAACGACTGCCGATTCTTTAATATCGGGATATTCGTATAAAACGCTTTCAATTTCCTGCGGATAAATATTAAAGCCGCCGTTGATAATCATTTCTTTTTTTCTCCCTACGATATAAAAATAACCGTCTTGATCTGTCATCGCTAAATCGCCTGTGTTCAGCCAGCCATCTTTTATAGCATGATGGGTTTCATCTTCATTCCGCCAGTACCCTTTCATAATTTGCGGTCCCTTAATAATTAATTCTCCTACACTGTTTGGGGGCAGTTCGATGCCATCTTCGTCGATCACCTTGCTGTCCGTTCCGGGAAGCGGAATTCCTATGCTTCCTACTTTTCTTATGCCGCTGGTCGGATTTCGATGGGTGGAAGGCGAGGCTTCGGTCAAACCAAACCCTTCACCAATGACCGCACCGGTTAAACCTTCGAATCTTTTAATGACTTCTATCGGGAGCGGTGCAGAACCGCTTGAACAAAACTTCAAACAGTTAAGGCCATAAGATTCAACATTCGGGTGATTGACAAATGCGTTGTACATGCGCGGAACCCCTGGGAAAAAGCTCGGCTGATGTTGTTTAATTTTTTGCAGGACATCTTCAACATCAAATTGTTGGATTAATAGGTTCGTGGCTCCGATATACATTCCCAGATTCATTGCGCTCGTCATCGCGTAAACGTGATATAAAGGGGTAGCTGTAAGCACAGTCTCCTCACCTTTAACCATTCGCTCTCCATACATAGCGTAACTCTGGATGACGTTCGACATCAGGTTAAAATGAGTCAGCATAGCACCCTTCATCTTTCCAGTCGTTCCGCCGGTATATTGAATGACGGCCACATCTTCTTTGGGCGATATTTTGACTTCTTTTGTAATCGGTGAAGAACTATGAATAAGGAATTCCAGCGAACAGGATTTTTCGCGTCCCCGTCCTGAAACAAATACATGGTGTAACGCATAAATCTCTTGTACTTGTTCAACGGTTGAAACCTGACCAGTTTCTGTTACCAGATGATTCATTTCGGAATCCCGAACAATTTGCAGCAGCTCACGCGAAGTATAGCGAGGGTTGATCTGGACAACAATTAACCCCAGCCTCTGAGCCGCATAATAAGAGATGATATAGTCGGGATGATTGGAAATCATCAAACCAATACGCTCCCCTTTAGTTAATCCAAGAGCATTCCAGGCACCCGCCAGCCGATCAACCTTTTCTTTTAATTCCTGGTAAGATATTTTTTCCTTCTGTAAAATAACAGCTGTTCGATTGCCGTATTTCTCGGCTGCATTTTGAAGAAGAGTATATAGAGGCAGCTCTGGATACTGAATGGCTTGTTTCATTTCCGGTGTGTAGGATTGATACCACCTGCGTTCTTTTAAATGGCTCACTGTAAACCCTCCCGTTCAACTTCTCTAATAAACCTTCTCTATTCGAGAGCCCCTGCTTCTTCATAGTATTTTTTAGCTCCCGGATGCAGCGTCTCTGCATCAATGCCGTCTAAAGCTGTATCTATGGTGAAATGCTTTGCTCTTTCAGGGATTTGGTCTTCAAATGCGGAAAGATTCTCCCAGAACATTTTTGTAATGTTATATACGTACTCTTCTTCCATGTCACTTCTCGCACTAAGCATAGTCACCATTGTATAAGTAGGAATGGCTTCACTTTGATTTTTATAGGTTTCAGCAGGGATTTCACCTGAAGCAATACCCAAACCTTTATCTTGAATACTGTTTAATTTATCATCATCAATTGGTATTACCTTAACTGGCTTAGTAATCTCAATCTCTTGTAAAGCCGGGATAAATGGCGCTCCCCCTCCAACAAAAATGTCTACATTATTGTCTTTTAACATGGATGCGCCGTCTGAGTAGTTTCCATAAGACACTTTGCCTCCTGCTTCTTCGATCGTTGTTTCATCAATACCATACTCTTTCATCATATTCCAAAAAGCTACCGGACCTCCGCCGCCTTTAGGTCCTAGAAAAATGTGTTTATCTACAATATCTTCAATTGTGTTTATATCATCACGATCAGCTGTGGTGGCAATGGTTTGATAGACGGGGTACAGGGAGGCTACAGATGAAATCTCTTTTAAGGTCTCATCAAAGCCGTCTCCTCCCTCTAGAGCAGCAGCGAAGTCAGATGTGTAGTTTAAACCTAATTGAATGTCACCAATTTCAAGGGATTTCAAATTAGCCGTTGATCCTCCTTCTACCTGTGAAACATTCAATCCTGCGAACCCATCCATATACACATCGAGCATTACCGTCGTAATCGGATACCAGCCGGATCCCATAGGTCCACTGCCTATTTCCAAAAACTTATCCGGTGCTGATGGCTTGTCACCAGATTCATTAGAAGCGGCCTCATTATTCCCACACGCTGTCAATATGCCCACAAAAGATATCAAAATCGCTAAAAGCACGCTTATTTTTTTCATAAAATTTCCACCTTTCTTAGTTACCCGCTCATTTGCTTAGTGTTTTCAGATACAAACTTAGTTTTTTTCTTTTGTATAACAAATATTGCTGCTCCAATGGCTAATCCACTTAAATCTCCTAAAAGGCCGGGAATGACAAGTAATACCGCACTCGAGAACAGAAGTAATCTTTTCCATACTCCCAATGGTCCGGAAAAGTAATTTTCTAAAGCTCCAGCAAAAAACACACAGCTGATTAACGCACTAATAACTGCGATAGTAATTCGTGTCGTATCTCCTCCTTGAAGAAGCAGTTCGGGATTATACACAAATATAAAGGGAATAAAGAACCCGCCTAAGCCGATTTTTATGGCATATAAAGCTGTTTTTGTTGGATTAGATCCTGCAATACCTGCGGTTGTATAGGCTGTTATTGCCACAGGTGGAGTTAAGCCTGACAGGACCCCAAAATAAAATACAAACATATGGGCAGCTACTAAATTTACTCCAAGGTCTACTAATGCTGGAGCTCCAAGAACTGAGAGGATAACGTAAGCAGAAACGGTAGGCATCCCCATCCCCATAATGATGGAGGCTGCCGCAACTAAGATTAACAGCAGCAGCATTGACCCGCCCGCTACCTCAATCACGAACCTGGAAAACGTTATGCCGAGCCCAGTTAAGGAGACAGCGCCTACAATGATACCAGCTGTCGCACAAGCAGCGATTACGATTAATGCATTCCTTGCCCCATTTTCAAGTGCAGCTAAAATATCCAGCAAGTTCATTCTTGTTGCTTTTCGTATCCAGCTCAGCAACACAGTCGCTATTAGCGCATAGAATCCTGACTTCATCGGGCTGTATCCATAGATCATCAAACCAATGATTAATAAAATCGGCAGGAATAAATAGCTTTGTTTCAGTAAAACAAGCTTAAGATCAGGCAGCTGTGACTTTGGAATTCCCGCCATTTTTAATCGCTTGGCATGGAAGTAAACGACCATACCGGCAATGAAAAAGTATATAACCGCCGGGATCAGCGCAAAGAGGGCGATTTGTATATAAGGAAGACCGATAACCTCAGCCATAATAAATACTGAAGCTCCCATAATCGGCGGCATAATTTGTCCGCCTTGAGACGCTACTGCTTCCACTGCGGCGGAAAACCTTTTGCTGTAACCAAGTTTCTTCATTAGTGGAATCGTAAAAGACCCAGTGATTGCTGCATTGGCCGCTCCGTTTCCAGTAATCGTCGCTACCAGCGCACTCGAACCAACGGCTGATAAGGCGGGTCCTCCCGTTTTATTACCAAACAATCCAAAGGCAAAGTCCGTAAAAAATTGTCCCCCTCCTGATTTCATTAAGAACGACCCAAAGATTACAAACAGTATAAGAACCGTTGAACTTACATAAATCGGTTCACTAAATATTCCTAGAGTCCCATTGAACATATGATCGACCATTTTTTCATACCTGGCACCAGGGTGCGCCAGGGCGCCGGGAAAGTACCTTCCTAGAAATATGTAAGCTAGGAATACGACACCAATGGCAGCCATAAGAATACCATTCGTTCGTCTTGTTGCCTCAAGAACTAATGCGATAAAAACAGTTCCAAAAACCACATCATTGTTGCTGATATCTCCTTGTCGACCTTGAATGGCTTCGGCCCCTGAGATCATATAAAAAGCAGTGACCAGAGTCAGGATTACGATTAACATGTCTATCAGGCCGAACTTCTTACCTTTTTTAAAAGGAAATAAAAGAAAGATTAATAACAACGCCCAGAGGACATGGATACTTCTCTGCTCCCACGAAGGTAATGTACCGAATCCTGCAGTGTACACGTGGAAAATCGATAAGCCAATCGCTAGTAAACTAACAATGAGAATGAAGATTCTTGGACCGTTCCACTTTTCTTTCCTGCTTTGCCACAACTCTTCGATCAAAGCTGGCTTTTCTTTAACGGTTGTATCTAATTTTTTAGTATTTATCCTCTCATCAGCCATCTTGATTCACCCCTCACTTTTAAAGCGCTTTCATAAAACGGGATTAATTTTCCTCAAGAACCTTTCTCGCTACAAGCAATCGTTGAATTTCATTTGTACCTTCATAGATTTTCGTAATTCTCGCATCTCTGTAGAACCTCTCTACTGGGTATTCAGCAATATAACCGATGCCTCCATGAATTTGTACTGCTTTGTCCGCTACTTTGTTGAAAACTTCAGAAGCGAACAGCTTCGCCATCGACGCTTCTTTAATCACTTTTTTACCTGCATCAACCTTCTCAGCCGCCATCATAGTAAGTGTACGAGCCGCTTCTGTTTCTGTCGCCATATCGGCTAGCATCCACTGAATGGCCTGATTATCTGCGATCGGCTTGCCAAACTGAATCCGTTCCTTCGCATAGCTGGCTGACAGCTCAATCAGCTTGTCACAGGAACCAACCGCCCTTGCGGCAAGTCCAATCCTTCCTTCTCCAAGGATCCTTAGTGCATTAATGTAGCCCATACCGACTTCTCCGATGACGTTTTCTTCTGGAACCATACAGTTTTCAAAAATAACCTGTGCTGTGTAAGAGCCCCGGAGCCCCATTTTTTTATCTTTTTTACCAACGATGAGACCTGGAAAATCCTTTTCTATTAAAAAGGCTGTAATTCCCCCTTTGGCTCCTTTCTCTCTGTCTGTTAAAGCAAAAACGGTAAACACGTCCGCTACAGGAGCATTTGTAATAAAATGCTTTGTACCATTCAGCACCCAGCAGCCGCCTTTTTTCTCAGCCACTGTTGATAGATTGGTAGCGTCAGAGCCTGCCCCTGGTTCCGATAAAGCAAAAGCGGCAATCTTTTCACCGGTGGCCATTGATGGAAGATACTTTTGTTTTAGCGGCTCAGAGGCCAGCTTTACTAACCCTGTGCTGCCGATTCCTGTGTGAGCACTTATAAGTGAAACGAACCCATTGTGTGTCCGTCCTAACTGCTCAAGCACGATTGTCTTTCCAACTGCATTGAGCCCGATCCCGCCGTATTCTTCTGGAATGCTTATACCAAACAAACCCAGCTCTTTTGCTTTTTCAACGAGATGCGGTGGAAGAGCATCCTCATCTTCAATTTGCTGGGCGTAAGGCTCAACTTCCTTATCTGCAAAGTTTTTGATCATTACTTTCATTGCTTGAATTTCATCAGTTAAAGTCGCAGTCATTCAAATCATCCTTCCCATTTTTAGTTCTCACTTATATACATGCAATTTCCATGCCAAGCTGAGCTAAAAATAATAAAAGACAGTAAAAAAAGGCCTGCATAGGCAGCCCTCATAACGTTTTTAAATTTTTATTAATTTTCCCAGCGTTCTTTTTAAAAATCTTGTCAAACTTCAGGATTCAAAAATGAATCACTCAAAGCGCTTCTTCCTTTATTTTCGATTCATAAGTGAATGAACGATTCAAATTTGAATCAATTCACTTGTTTCGTTTTTTTGATTGATAAAATTTAAGAGGCTGTATATCGATTGCAAAGCAGGAGTAGATATCCCGTGATTTTCTCCCTGCCTGACGAGATAGCCACACATCGCTTCAACCTCCATCGATTTCCCACACAGCCGGTCTTGCAGCATTGACGTTTGATGATCTCTTGCATACTCTGCCCGTGCAAATACTTTATCAATCGTTGAATGTTTTTCAAATGGAAAGCCGAGTCTGATCGCTACTTCTACGGATTCCGCGCAAATTCCACGAGCAGTCTTTCTAAGCTGTTCATCGTTTAGTATCTGCCCGACACGAGCCATAGACACAGCGGATAACGGATTAAACGTCGCATTCCATAACAATTTACTCCACTTTCGAAATAATATATTTTCCGAGTGCTCCGAATCTATCCCTGCTTGTTGAAACAGCTTTACGGCCTCGAAGCTCCGGCCGATCGATTCTAATTCCCCGATGACAAGTTTCACCCTCCCCTGCTGGCGGATAATGCCTGGTGATTCGACGGCTGCCTGTACGTAAGTAACCGCTGATAAGACGCGTTCAGGTGAAAAGATTTCTTTCAAAATTTCTTCATTCTCCACACCATTTTGGATCGTAAGAATGAATGCCTGATCAGACAGGAAAGGTTTTAGCTTTTCAGCCATATTGCGTGTATCATTCGATTTAACGCAAAAGAGGACAAGCTCACATGAACCTAAGTCCTGGATTTCGTCTGTAAAAGATCTTTCTACAAAAAACTGCTGCTTATCTCCCTTAATGTACAAACCATCCTGCTTCATTTTAGCCAAATGGCTGCCCCTGGATAAGAAGGTGACCTCATGACCTGCTTGAGCTAAAGTACCCCCAAAAAAACATCCGACCGCTCCCGCACCAGCGACAGTTATTTTCATTCACTTTCTCCTCCTTTTGTAATTCTCAAATTATATTTTTTCATCTTTCTTACGACTGTCGGCTGGCTTGTCTCTAAAGCTGTTGCGATATCATAAGTGTTTGAGTATTTTTCTGCAGCTAACTTCAGCACCCTGGCTTCCGCTGTTTCTGCCGCTTCTTTTAAAGAAACAATGCTGGCCGGTGCAGCCTTAAATTCCCCGCCGCCTTGATATTCATCAGGTAAATCTTTTAATTTGATGATTTCTTTTGGAGTCGTAACGACTAACCTTTCCATCAGATTCGAAAGCTCACGGATATTCCCAGGCCAATCATGGGAGAAAAAGAAATCCTTCAGCTCTGTATCTATTTTTTTATTCATCTGATACTTTTCATTGGCTTTGGTAAGATACATCTCCATTAAAGGTAAAATATCATCACGGCGATGTTTTAATGACGGGATGGAGATCGGCAGCACGTTCAATCGATAGTACAGATCTTCTCGAAACTCTCCAGATTCCACCATTTCCTTTAAGTTTCGATTTGTAGCCGCAATGATACGGACATCCACTTTTTTCGGCTGGGTGCCGCCGATCCGCTGAATTTCATTTTCCTGAAGGACTCGAAGCAGCTTCACCTGAAGCATTAATGGCAATTCGCCGATTTCGTCTAAGAAGAGTATGCCTTTGTCTGCCATCTCAAATAGGCCGGGTTTCCCACGGGTATTTGCTCCGGTAAAAGCTCCTTTCTCATAACCGAACAATTCCGATTCCAGCAGGTCTTTAGGAATCGCCCCGCAGTTGACTTTAATAAATTCCCCTTCTTTCGAGCGTGCACTTTCGTTGTAAATATACTTGGCCAGCACGTCTTTCCCAACACCAGTCTCTCCTAATATCAGCACAGTCGCGTTTACATTGGAAATTCTCTCTGCCGTATCATAAATCATTTGTATTGATTCGCTATTAATGACGATTCCATCCAGCTGGCTCGTTTTATTTTTTAACAGCTCGAGTTCTCTTTTGTACCTGTCATTTAATAGATTCATCTTACTGAGCTTAGCCTGTAATTCATTTAAGTCAGAGAGGTCCCGGATGTTCGTAACGACTTTTTCAACTTCCCCTTGTTCATTAAATACAGGAACACCGGTGATTAAAGTCTCTTTCCCCTGGTAATTATTTTGTACAAGGGAGACGGTTCGTTTCTGTTTTACGACTCTATGTGTAACTGAGTTTTCCAAAATCCCGCGTTTCATAAGAGAGTCCACATTTTTGCCAATGTAATACTCTTTTGGAATGCCCGTAATCCGCTCAATCGCTGAGTTTGTCTTCCAGGTGACCCCTTTATGATCTGTGATATAAATCCCGTCATACGAATTCTCAATAATCGCATCTAACTCCCAAGTCCGCTTTTTCAGTTCGATGTTTTCATCCATTAATTCAGAAAGCTCAGCAGACTCAATCCCTAAAAATAAAAACGCATCCTCTTCTTGTGAAGGACAGGACAAAAACAGCCATCGGTTATCCCCGGACTCTGTCATTTTCACTTGGGATTGGCTGTCCCATTGAGGAACAATTTCTTGAATGGCCACGCCTGTTTTTATATCTTTTACCGTTTTAATCATTAATTCATTAAAAGAGAGAACGATTCCCTGCTTATTTAAAAGGAGGGCTGGAACGGGGATTTGATCAACTGCATCGGTTATCACCATCTTTTCACCGCCTTATTTGTTATGTATATAAACGGGATGAGCTCTTGTGCGCTCATCCCGTAATTCTTTCTATACTTCTTCTTTTACTTCCTCGTAAGGCCAGGCAGGAAGCATGCTTGACAGCGGATTATCCGAACGGTAGCCGAGCACATATTCAGCCTGCATAACGGTATGAATCTCTCTAGTCCCTTCATAAATTACAGGAGCTTTCGAGTTTCTTAAAAAGCGCTCGACAGGATATTCGCTTGAGTAGCCGTAAGCTCCGTGAATTTGCACGGCATCATTAGCAGCTTCGTTAGCAAAATCACAAGCCTGCCATTTGGCGAGAGAAGTCTCTCTTGTATTTCTTTTTCCTTGGTTCTTTAACTCACCGGCCCGAAAAACGAGCAGCCGTGACATTTGATAACCTGCTTCCATTTTCGCTAACATTTGCTGAACCAGCTGGTGCCTGCCGATTTCTTTGCCAAACGTCTTTCTTTCATGGCAGTATTTCACGCTTTCCTCAAGACAAGCGAGAATTTGACCGCATGCGCCGGCAGCTACTGTAAAGCGTCCATTATCAAGGGCCGACATGGCGATTTTAAAGCCTTCTCCTTCTTTCCCGAGCAGATTTTCTTTCGGCACTTTTACATTGTCAAAAAACAGCTCTCCCGTGTTGCCGGCTCTGATTCCAAGCTTACCTTTAATAGCTTTTGAAGCGAATCCCGGCATCGTGCGCTCAACGATAAAAGCTGAGATCCCTTTATGCTTTTTCGATTTATCTGTGTAAGCAAATACGAGAAAATGATCGGCATGGTCGCAAAGGGAAATCCACGTTTTCTGACCATTTAAAATGTAGGAGTCCCCGTCTTTTTCCGCTGTCGTCAAAAGAGATGCCACATCAGAGCCTGCGTTTGGTTCCGTTAAACCAAAAGCCCCGACTTTTTCACCCTTCGCCTGTGGGATTAAGTATTTCTGTTTCTGAAATTCATTGCCCCATTGCAGGAGAGTCATACTGTTTAACCCTGTATGAACAGAAACTGCTGTACGAAAGGCCGTATCTCCACGCTCAAGCTCCTCGCAGACAATGGCTAAAGTGTTATAATCCATTCCGCTTCCGCCATATTGTTCTGGAATACATACTCCCATTAAATCGAGTTCGGACATCCGTTTCATAATCGAAGCTTCAAAGTGCCCCTGCTCATCCCACTCTTGTATGTAAGGGTTGATCTCGTTATCAACAAACTTCCGCACGACTTTTCTAACCATGTCCTGTTCTTCACTTAGTGTAAAATTCATCATTCATTATCCTCCTCTTTGGATTATTAACTTGTTATTCGTTATGAATGGGAAGGAAACTTACTCACTTTTCCCTCGCTTATGGGTCAACCCCATCCATCATAGGAGTCTGGCAAATTCCCTTCCCTTCAGCCTTTATATAATGAGCCAGTTATTCGTCAGCATCCATGGTGACTACTTCTTCGTTTTCGACGGCAGCCACACGCAGTTCTGTACTAAAACCGCCGTTCTCGTCAACCTCCTGAATGGTATATACTTGCTTATCTTCAGGAACGGCATCTAAACCTTCCTGCATATGGTCACGAATTGCTTTAGGATCATCCACTGTTCCAGCTGCCTTCATCGCCTCCATAAAGGCATACATGGCTAAGTAGTTATATCCGGATTCAGAGCCGGGATCCTCGCCGTGTTCTTCTCTGTATTTTTCAATAAATTCATCAGTTCCAGGGTAATCCGAATGAATCAAAGGCGTTACCCCTACAGAACCTTCGAACGTTTCATAGGTTCCGGTTATTTTTTGCATTTCATCAAGCTTGGCCTGGTCCATGACGATAAATCCTCCTTCAAAACCAAGCTCTCTCGCCTGTTTAGCCAGTTTAGCTGTCGGTTCAGATGGACCGCCGATGAACATTACATCCGGATCTTCTTTCAACGCGTTCGTTACGAATGTGAAAAAGTCGGTATCTTTCGAGAAGTCAATCGAAGAATTGTGGACCACTTCTCCGCCTTGTTCTTCCCAGTAAGGTACGAGAGCTTCTGTCCAGTCTTTCCCGTATTGAGAGGCTGTCGGCAGCGCCGCTAATTTGGTGCCGTGGTTTTCCATCGTATACTTCGTAAATGGTTCTAAGTATCCTGCATAGCTCGGAGGAATTCTTACAGTTAATTCATTACCAGCCTCTGTCACTGCTGGCTCACTTGAATAACCGCCAATTATAAAGTTTTCCTGTTCATTGAACACCTGCATGGCTTGAATACCGCCGCTGTGAGGAGTGAAAATAATCGGTGTATCGTTTTCCTGAAGCAAGCGCTTAGCGTTGGCTGCTGTTTCATTTGGAAGATATTTATCATCTAACGCCACTAATTGAAACTTGTATGTCTGGCCATCGACTTCAAAGCCGCCATTTTTGTTGATTTCTTCAATAGCCATTTCAACGCCATTCATCGTCCGCTCCCCGTAGTAAGCAGCCGCACCGCTTAAGGGTCCGCTGTAGCCAATGTTTACAACTTCTTCGCCTTCTTCCACTTCAGGCGCTTTTGTTTCCTCACTCTCCCCTTCGCTTGCCGCCTCATTATCAGGATTTTCGATACACCCTGTTAAAACAAGTAAAAATGCCGCCATCACCAAAAAAGCAGATAACTTAATAATTTTCATTGATATCCTCCTCAATAATTGGTGTTCTTTCAACCCTTGCGATCAGGCACCGATGTACGCCTTTCGAACGGTGTTATTGGCCAGCAATTCATCCGATGAGCCTTGAACTACGATCGAGCCGCTTTCAAATACATAACCTCTGTCCGCAATCTTCAAAGCCGCAAAAGCGTTTTGCTCAGCCAGCAGTACCGTAGTTCCATCCCTATTAATCTTTTGGATGACTTCAAACATCTGCTCAACAATTAAAGGTGCCAGCCCGATCGATGGCTCATCTAACAGCATCAGCTTCGGCTTGGACATTAAAGCCCGGCCAATTGCAAGCATTTGCTGCTGGCCGCCGCTTAAGGAACCGGCCGCATTTTCCCTTTTTTCATGTAAAATCGGGAATAGGTCATACACGCTGTCCACAGACTGTTTTACCTGCTTACGCTTTCTTCGATGTATGTAAGCCCCCATAATCAGGTTTTGATGAACCGACATTTGTGGAAACAGTTTGCGGTCCTCGGCACACTGCACAATTCCAGATTTTACGATCTTATCAGGAGCAAGGCTGTTTATCGGCTTGCCTTCAAATAAAATATTCCCCCCGCTCGGTTTTTGCAGCCCGCTGATCGCGTTAAACGTTGTACTCTTACCTGCTCCGTTTGATCCTAACAGGACGACAAGTTCGCCTTCTTCAACATTAATGTCTAACCCTTCTACAGCTGTAAAACTCCCGTACTGGACTGATACACCTGAGAGTTTAAGCACTGGCGTTCCCTCCTAAATAGGCTTCAATGACCGCCTGATTATTCATAACTTCTTCAGACGTACCTTCTGCGATCTTTTCGCCGTAGTTCAATACCATAATCTTATCGGCCAGCTCCATAATCATCTTCATTTTGTGTTCAATCAAGCAGACGGTAATTCCCTGATTGACCATTTTCTTCATTAAGTCTGCCAGCCCGGCCGTTTCTCCCGGATTGATGCCAGCTGTCGGCTCATCCAGGAAGATTACTTCCGGGTCCGTAGCAAGGGCCAGCGCAAACGCCACGCGCTTCTTTTCTTCCTGTGTCGTGTTGGCGGCTAACTTGTCCTGTACATGAGCCAGCCCGACAAAGTCGAGAACCTCCAGCGCTTTATCCCTGCATTTTTCCTCTTCTTTTTTGTAGCGCTTTGTTCGTAATACGGCATCGAACAGGTTGGAATGAGTTCGCAGCCTGTGACCGACAATGACATTATCAAGGACAGTAGACTGTTCAAAAAGGTTTGTCGTCTGAAAGGTACGGGCGACACCGAGTTTGGCAATTCTATTGGGAGGCAGCTTTGTAATGTCTTTGCCTTTATAGAAAACCTGGCCTGAGCTTGGGGTATGGGATCCGCTTACAAGATTGAAAAAAGTGGACTTCCCTGCACCATTAGGTCCGATGATCGCATTGATCTTTCCTTTTTCAATCGAGAAATCCACCTCGTTCACAGCGACAAGCCCTCCAAATTTTTTCGTAAGCTTTTTCGTTTCTATGAACACTCCATCATCCCTCCTTGATTTTTTTCTCATCATCGGTTTGCGAATCGAAATATTGATTTGCCCGGACAGGTTTGCTCTTTTTCTTAGACACCAGCTTCATGCGCCAGTCCATTAAGGCCCCGGCAATTCCTCTTGGATAGAATATGATCAGCAGCGTTAATAGTGGTCCAAAGATAAGCATGCGGTAATCCTGTAAAAATTGAAGCGACTGGGAAACCGTCACGATAAGGAATGTTCCTACAACCGGGCCGGCTAATGTACCGATTCCGCCAACCAATAAGTACGTAAGCAGATCAAAGATGACCGTGACGTAAGCAATTTCCGGACCGAGGAACCGGATAAATGATGCGTACAGTGCGCCCGCCAGCCCGGCAAAAAAAGTAGAAATGACAAAGACGAGCAGCTTATTTTTCATTGTGGAAATACCGATAGTCTGAGCCAGATCTTCACTATTTCTAATCGCAATAAATGTACGTCCCGTCAGAGAGTGAACAATTCGGTACATAATAAACACTGTAAATACTAAGAAAAATAAAATGAGATAATATTGGGAAAGAGTTGTTTCGAATGAAATAGGCCCGATATTAGAAGGCGCCGGAATTCCAATCAAACCGCGAACCCCTCCTGTTAAACTGTCCCATTTATCAATCACTAAGTAGATGATATAACCGACACACAATGTGTAGATCGCAAAGAAATGCTCACGCGTCCTTAAAGCAACTAATCCTACAAGACAGCCGATGGCACTTGTAATCACACAAGCGAGAAATAAAGCTGCCCAGTAATTCATTCCTGCTTTTACCGTTAATAGACCTAAAGTATAAGCACCAATTGCGAAAAAACCTGCATGAGCCAGGGATAGATAACCCGTATACCCCGCTAATAGGTTCAGTCCGTATACCGCGATCATCCAGACAAAAGCGAGCGTCAGCACATGTAGAAAATATTCATTTTGTGAAAGAAACGGGAAGATGACAGCAAGAAGTACTAGGCCGAAGATCCAGCCTCTTTTTTTTAGGAGTGTTCCCAATTAAAACCCCTCCCTCGTAAAAAGACCTTTTGGCTTAATGGATAAGATAGCTACGAGCAGCAAGAAAGCGATGATGTCTTTATAGTCAGCCGAAATATACGTCGCACCAAGGCTTTCTGTAAAGCCGAGGATATATCCTCCTAAAATTGCACCCGGCACGCTTCCCATACCGCCGATAATGATAATGACAAAAGCTTTCAAAATAACGAGATGGCCCATTCCGGGAAAAACGAGATTGATCGGTGCTGACAATGAAGCCGCAATCGCTGCCAGGCCGCCGGAGATTAGAAAAGTCAGCATCGCCACTTTGTTTGTATTAATGCCGACTAAATGCGCACCTTCCCGGTTTTGTGCCATTGCAATAATCGTTGAACCGACGTACGTCTTTTTCAAGAACAAGTAAAGTAAAATCATGACGGCCACGGCTCCAACGTTTATTAATAATCGCTGCATCGTCAGTGTCATTCCCATTACTTCGATCACTTGTCCATAAGGTGTCGCCATTGAGCGGTAATCCGCTCCCCAGATTAACTGGGCCAAAGCTTCAAGAAACAATAAAATTCCGATGGCCGCGATTTTGTCATGAATCGGCGGGGCATTGCGAAGCGGATGAAAAACTAGTCTATCCATCGCTACACCAAGCAAACCAACTACGAGTATCGAAATGGCCATAGCGATCCAATAGTGAATGCCCCATAGAAGCATCATGGTCAGGGTGACATAAGCGCCTAGCATATAAAGAGCTCCATGGGCGAAGTTCGGAATGTGCAGAATCCCGTATACAAGCGTAAGCCCGAGAGCGACGAGACTATACACACTTCCAACCGTTAACCCGTTGAAAAGCTGCTGAATTAAAATATCCATTTAACTTCCCCTTTAACCATTTTTTTAAAGCTCACACGTTTGTTACACAAGGGGTATGAACTTTTGCCTTTGATCAGCTGTCCTCGACTTTTTCCCGCTCCTCTTCCTGCAGTTTCCGCCATAAAATTTTACCGCTGCTTGTCTTAGGGAATTCTTTTTTAAATTCAATTATCCGCGGATACTTATAAGCCGCCATCTTTTCCTTGGACCATTCTTTAATTTCCTCTTCGGTAATTTGTCCTTCATAATCTGCATTTAAGATGACGAATGCTTTAATGTTCTCCCCTTTTCTCGGATCAGGCACGCCGACAACGCAAGCCTGCTGGACAGCCGGATGATCATACAGAGCGGTTTCTACCTCTGTCGGCCACACGTTGTATCCAGAAGCATTAATCATACGTTTCACACGATCAACGATGAAGAAATACCCTTCTTCATCCACCCGGCCAATATCTCCTGTCCTAAAAAATGATTTACCTTCGATATCAATAAAGGAATGCTCGTTTTCATCCTCCCGGTTATAATAACCGACCATAACCTGCGGCCCATTGACGACGATTTCTCCAAGTTCCCCTGTTTTCACTTCTTCATTTGTGGCAGGATCTATAATTCTCGCATCGACATCAAAAGACGGGATTCCAAGACACTGAAGCTTCGGCCGATCTGGTGGATTAAAGTGAGTCTGAGCAATCGTTTCCGACAGCCCGTACCCCTCGACGAATTCAAGCCCTGTCAGCTTGTAAAGCTTCTCGCCTAACGCTTTAGGAAAAGCTGCCCCGCCTCCTGAAATCGCGGTTAACGAACTTAAATCTTCTGCCTTCACTTCAGGGTTGGCCAGAAAATCGACGAGCATCGTACTGATCGTGACCCAGTGGGTACACTGCTGATTACGGATCAGCTGGCGTGCCGCCTCGCGATTCCATCTCGTCATAATCACCATTGTATTTCCGCTGTAAATCGGCATGTGCATGCTATGAACCATTCCTGTTACATGAAAGAAAGGCAATGTCGCAAGAGACCTTGAATTCATCGTGGCCCGCGCCCAGTAAAAGGCACCGATGATATTTGCCTGTACCGTACGGTTTGTATGCATACACCCTTTTGGCAGTCCTGTTGTACCAGATGTATAAGGCAGAACCGCTAAGTCATCTGCATAAATCATCGAATCTTTAGGTTCGGACCTAAGCTTCAGTGCATCCGCCCACACATGGAAATGAGGGTCCGCAAACGCTTCTCTCCCAGCCGCTGCTTCTTGTGGTAAATATTCATCCATGTCTTTTCCTTTATAGTCCGAATAGGCGGCAGCCAATATATTTTCCAATGTAGTCGTTTCTACAAGCGGTCCTACGACATCCTTGAATTCCTGGCCGATAATTGCATTGCGGATCGCACAGTCCTTAATGTAGAACTCAAGCTCGTTCGTTTTCAGCATGGGATTGATCGGGACGACTACTCCTCCTGCCCGTAAAATGGCATAGTAGCCAATAATGAATTGAGGCGAGTTTTGCATGAATAATAAGATTTTCTCGCCTTTCGTAACTTCTAAGTATTGCTGCAGATAGCCCGCCATATATTCGACTTCTTCTAAAAGTTCACGGTATGTTATTGTATGACCATAATAATAAATTGCTTGGTGATTGGGATATCGCGCTGCGGAAACTTTAAGATTATCGTAAATCGAAGTTTCCGGAACTGTGATTGATTTCGTAAGCTTCGGCCAAAACTCGTAATGCTTAGTTTGCATGGACACCTCTCCTTTTCTAGCGGCTTTGTATAACTCTCCCTGTTAATTCCGCTCGCTTTTTCGCGGACGAACGGTCAAGCCTTCTCGTGAACCCAATGGTGCGGAGGCTCGACCGTACGTTTATTTAGCAGTAGTCTCGCAGAAAGCCAGAACTGTAAGCGCTGTCATAAATGCCGGTACTTTTTGCCTAAGTAATCAGCCACCCGCCATCTACCAATAAATCCGACCCAGTCATATATGAAGCTTCCTTGGAGGCGGCGAAGGTAATTACGCGGGCAATTTCTTCTGGTTTTCCTACCCGACTTAATGCCGTGTTTCGCTGGATCGCTTCTTCAAAACGCTTATTTTTCAAACCTTCTTCAGTTAACGGCGTTTCTGCAAAACCTGGTGAAACAGAATTCACGCGAATTCCATAAGGAGCGAATTCAAGAGCCAGTGAGCGGGAAAAATTAATGACTGCCGCTTTTGATGAGCTGTAATGCGGGATTTTGGCTCCCGCTTTATGGCCTGATAAAGACGCCACGTTAACAATGGCTCGATCTGTTGTTTCTTCTCCATTCATCATCAGTCGGCCAAGCGTCTTCGATACGAGAAAAACACTTTTCAAATTCGTATTTTGGATCCGGTCCCACTCGGAGTCTTCCATGTCCATAATCGAAGACTTGCCCGAAGTGCCCGCATTGTTGACCAGCACATGGAGATCGCCAAAAGTTTGCTGAATGAATTGGGCGAGGCTTTTCACATCCTCTTCCTTTGTTACATCTGCCTGAAAACTGACAGCTGCCGGCTGGCCTAATCCTTCATTGATCTCGTCTGCTGCCTGATCAATTTTCGATTTTGTCCGGCCCGCCAACACAACTTTCGCTCCATCTTCAGCTAGCTGAACGGCTGTCTGTTTTCCGATCCCGCTGCCGGCACCAGTGACGACAGCTACCATATTGTCAAATCTGCTCAAGATTATGCCCGCCTTTCTATAATTAATTAGGAACTAAGTGGCTTTCTAAAACTTCCCTCAGCTCCAAAGAAATAGGTTCACTCTTCTGCTCCTCATAATTAAAATTGACGATGACCGCATCTGCTTCAGCGATCAGATCTCCGGTATCCTCGGCCGTAATGCTGTGGCCAAAACTGAAGCTCTTATTTCCAATTCGGGATACCCAGGTGGAAATCTTTAAAGACTGACCGTAATAAGCCTGATTCACATAATCACACTTTGTGGAAGCAAGAATGAACCGACCAAATGAGTTTAATGGTTTAGGAATTCTTTCTTCAAAAAACTTCCCACGCGCTTCTTCTAAGTAGATGAAATAACTCGTATTATTTACATGGCCGGCCATATCAGTTTCACAATATCTGACTCTGACATTTGCTTCATGAATCAATATTTTCACATCCATTCTAACCGGTTAGTATGTTAACAGTTGAATCCTCCAGCGATGGAGGCAGTTTCCTTATTTTTTCTTATTGATTCCGTTTAAAATCATTTCGAGATAGATGTTTGCCAGTTCCTCTTCAGTAACTTCTCCATCAGGATCGAACCAATAATAGCTCCAGTTCGTGATTCCAAGAATACCTCGAGTAACCATATCAGAGTTGAGACCTTCCTCAAATTCGCCTTTATGGATGCCTTCTTCCACGAGAGTCTGCAGGTTTTTGCGGAACTGGTCTCGTTTTTGAACGTTTTGGTCCAAATATCCCGGGCCGAGGTTGCGCATTTCTCTAAAGAAAATACGGGCACTCTTTCTCCGGCCTTTAATACTTGTTAAGACCATATAGATCATCTCCCGCAGCTTTTCCTTGGTGTCTTTAGAAGCATCCTGCAATATTTCATCCTGATTTTTTAATAAGAATTCAATAAAATTGAGATGTATATCAGTCAGCAATTCTTGTTTGTTTTTAAAATAATAGTAAAAGGTCCCTTTAGTAACACCGAGTTCATCTACGATTTCCTGGATCGATGTCTCTGTAAATCCTTTTTTATCAAATAGGTGAATACTCGTATCCATTATCTTTTGTTTCATAGTACATTGTCCTCTCATTTAGGGATGATATAACATTATAACATTCCTAAACTCTCAAAAAGCGGGAGATTTTACTCACGTTCGACAATCATCGCTATTCCCTGCCCGCCGCCAATACAAGCAGTGATCAAAGCATACCTTCCTTCACGGCGCTTAAGCTCATAGACCGCTTTTGTCGCAAGTATGGCACCTGTCGCTCCGAGTGGATGACCGTGGGCAATCGCTCCACCGTTTACATTTACTTTTTCCATATCCAAATTCAGCTCTTTATCACAGGCAAGCACCTGGGCGGCAAAAGCTTCGTTGATTTCGATAATATCCATTTCATCAAGGGTTAAGCCGGTTTGCTGTAACACTTTATGTGTCGCCGGCACAGGGCCGATTCCCATAATATGAGGATCTACACCGGCTACGGTACAGGCAAGGACCTTCGCTAAAGGAGTCACGCCTGTTTTTTCAGCTTTTTCTCTCGACATTAATGTCAGAGCTGAAGCTGCATCATTTAAACCAGAGCTGTTTGCGGCAGTTACACTTCCTCCTTCTCTAAAAGCCGGACGAAGCTTTGCCATCCCTTCGATCGTAGACTGCGGTCTTGGATGTTCATCAGTCTTAAACTCGAACGGCTCTCCTTTTCGAACAGGAATGGAAAGCGGCACAATCTGGTCATCGAACCGTCCTTCGTTCATCGCCTGAGCCATTCTTTCCTGGCTGCGCTGCGCAAATTCATCCTGTGCTTCTCTTGCAATCTCGTATTTTTCCACTAAATTTTCCGCTGTAATCCCCATGGGTGGATCACCGATTTCTGAAGGAGAAAGCTGAGATTTTCTAAACGACGGCGGTACAGGGCTGTATGGACGCTCCGGCCGGTCCATTAAATAAGGCGCTCGGCTCATGCTTTCCGTTCCTCCTGCTACGTACACATCCCCCTGGCCGGCCTTGATAGCCTGGGCTGCCAGGTGAATCGCATTCAGTCCTGATCCGCACTGGCGGTCGACGGTCAAACCTGGAAGATTAATAGAAAGACCTGTCTGCAGTGCTGAAAGCCGGGCAATATTTCCACCTCCGCTTAACACATTTCCCATAATTACATCTTCAATTTCTTTCGGGTCTACACCTGCCCGCTTCACTGATTCTTTAATAACCTCGGCTCCTAACACATGTGCCGGCACCTGTGCTAAAGCTCCTCCCTGCCTGCCAATTGCTGTTCGTACGGCCGAAACGATCACTGCTTCTCGCTCTCTCATTCTTTCACTCCTTTGCTTTACATCGCATGGGTGCCGCCATCAACAATGATGACATCACCGGTAATATGGTCGGAGGCGCGTGAACTTAAAAAGATGGCTGTTCCTTTTAAATCATCCTCTCCTCCGAACTTCCTTAATGGGGTCCCCTGCAGGAATGAATCCTCCCCTTCTTCCATCAGGACTTTAGACATTTTGGTAGGGAAAAAGCCTGGTGCAATCGCATTTACACAAATACCGCGCGGTCCCCATTTCACGGCCAGATCCTTTGTAAAAGTAAGGACTGCACCTTTGCTTGAGTTATAGCCTATCGTATCCATAAGCTTAGGATCAGAGCCTTTAAGCCCTGCCACCGAAGCAATATTAATTATTTTTCCTGAACCCTGCTTTAGCATCACTTTTCCAGCGATTTGGGACATAAGAAACGTTCCAGTTACGTTTACGTTAAAAACTTTCTGCCAGGCTTCAAGCGGCATTTCCTCTACAGGAGCGCCCCAGGTAGCACCGCTGTTATTGACTAAAATATCGATCCGGCCAAAATGTTCAACCGTCTGATCGACGACTCTCTGAATATCCTCCCGTTTCGTCACATCACATTCAAAAGCGAGGGAATCGACTCCGAGCTCCTTTAACTGGTCGCTCACTTCCTGGCAGGGCTGTAGTTTTCTCGAGCAGACGACGACATGGGCACCGGACTCGGCAAATCCTTTGGCAATCTGCTCGCCAAGCCCCCGGCCGCCTCCTGTAACGATCGCGACTTTACCTGTTAAATCAAACAGTTCTTTAGCGTGCATAGGAGCTCCTCCTGTTAGGCGTTTTCTTCAGTTCGTGCTTAGCTACCGCCCGGCGGTGTACTTCATCCGGCCCGTCTGCGAGCCTGAGTGTTCGAATGTTCGCCCAATTGGCGGCTAAAGGTGTGTCATTGCTTACACCGGCTGCCCCAAAGGCCTGGATCGCACGGTCGATCACCTTTAAAGCAATATTAGGTGCAACGACTTTAATCATTGCAATTTCAGCTTTTGCTTCTTTATTGCCGACTGTATCCATCATGTAGGCTGCCTTTAATGTAAGAAGCCGGGCCTGTTCAATTTCAATTCGGGAATCAGCAATCCATTCACGAATGACCCCTTGATCGGCAAGTTTTTTACCAAATGTCTCCCGCTCTTTCACACGGGCGCACATTTCTTCAAGTGCCCGTTCGGCAGCGCCAATCGTTCTCATACAGTGGTGGATTCTCCCTGGTCCAAGCCGGCCTTGAGCAATCGCGAAGCCTTTTCCTTCTCCCCAAATCAGGTTGGAAGCTGGGACTCGTACATCTGTAAACTCGATTTCAGCATGCCCATGAGGAGCATGGTCATACCCGAACACGGGCAGTGTTCTCTTAATATGCACGCCTGGTGTATCAAGCGGAACGAGAATCATCGACTGCTGATCATACTTCGGAGCGTCCGGATCATTTTTTCCCATGACGATACTGATTTTGCATCTCGGATCGCCAGCTCCAGAAGACCACCATTTCGTTCCATTGATGACATATTCATCTCCGACTCTTTCGATGCTTGTATTGATATTTGTTGCATCCGATGAGGCAACTTCCGGTTCAGTCATTGAAAAGCAGGAGCGGATTTCACCGTCGAGAAGCGGCTGGAGCCACTTTTCCTTTTGCTCCTGGGACCCGTAGCGGACGAGTACCTCCATATTTCCTGTATCAGGAGCCGCACAGTTAAAAACTTCAGGAGCGATCGCCGACCGGCCCATTATTTCGCAAAGCGGGGCATATTCCATATTTGTCAGACCTGCTCCATACTCACTTTCCGGTAAAAATAAATTCCACAGCCCGGCTTCCTTCGCTTTATTTTTCAATTCATCCATAATCGGAGGTATATCAGCAAAACGATTTTGAGCATTCAGCTGCTCTCCATATAAAGCTTCATTTGGATAGATATGCTCTTCCATAAACTGGCTGAGTCTTTCTTGAAGATCTTTCACTTTTTCTGAGTAGGCAAAGACCATAAGGTTTCCTCCTTAGTTTCAATCATGCGTATGTAGATTCATAGGTGAAACGCTTGCTGAATACAACCTCGCCTTTTATGACATCTTTTCCATCCTGATTCACAGCGTTTACTTTAAATTTTAGTTCCTCCCCGTCTGCTTCATCAAGAACCGCGTGTAATGTGATGACATCATTCAAAAAGACCATCCCTCTAAAGCGAATCGCATAATCCTGGATAAATCCTTCTCCGTAATAAGGAGTGAAAAGCTTCGCTAAATTTCCCATCGTCCACATACCGTGAGCAATTATTCCGGGAAGCCCGGCTTTTTCTGCTTCTTCATCAATGGTGTGAATCGGATTATAGTCTCCCGAAGCCCCTGCATATTTGATTAAATCCAGCCGGGAAACAGGAGCGAGAGTTACCGGTTCCAATTCTTCACCGGCTTGAAGGTTTGATAAGAAAGTCATACGGTCATCCCCTTTCGAACCGCCTCCGTAATGATAACGACTTGTTCTTCTGAAAATATTAAATTGCCATTTACGTCATTACCGCAGCGCTTTACTTTTAAAAATCCCATACTTCCGCTTTTTCCGCTTTTCTCATAGTAATCTTTCACTTCCGCGGAGCAATAAATCTCTTCCCCTACAAACAGCGGCCGCTCATAATGATAGATTTGTTCACCGTGGATCAGCCCTTTGCCCGGCAGGTTGAGCTCCTCGATCACACCGTAATCAAAGACTCTCGGAAAGGTAGGCGGAGCGATATTCCGGCTGTATTTTTCTTCATCGCAAAAAATAGGGTGAGGGTCCCCGATTGCTTCCGCAAATTTTTTCACTGCGCCTCGTTCTACTATGTTTTTTACTTTATTGGATCGTTTGCCAATCGTATGTTCAAACATAAAAAGCCTCCTTGTGATTAGTCTTTTGGACCGCCGGCCACGTATATGACCTGCCCATTTACAAAAGAAGATCTTTCGTCCGCATAGAAAGCAACGGCATTCGCAATATCTTCCGGTTTGCCGCTTCGGCCGACTGGGATTTTCTCAACACTTGCTTTAATAAGGTCATCAAAAGAAATCCCGATTCTTGCAGCGGTTTCTTTCGTCATGTCTGTTTCGATAAAACCTGGAGCCACAGCATTAGCGGTAATGTTGAATTTTCCTAATTCAATAGCTAATGTTTTCGTAAATCCCTGCAAGCCTGCTTTCGCTGTCGCATAGTTAGCTTGTCCGCGGTTTCCTAAAGCAGAAGTAGAGGAAATATTAATAATTCTTCCGTATTTTTGATCAACCATAAACTTCTGGCAGGCTCTTGCAGCGTTAAAGGATCCTTTTAGGTGAACGTCCATGACAGTATCCCAGTCAGAGTCAGTCATCTTAAACAGCATATTATCACGGATTACACCGGCATTGTTCACTAATATATCAAGGGAACCGAACTGTTCGTGAACCTCGCGGGCCGCATTCTCCACCTGTTTAAAGTCCACGACATTCGCTGTCTTACAGAAAATATCAAACCCTTCTTCTTTGAATTCACTTTCTATTTCATTTAAGGCTTCCTCGTTCACGTCAATGACGGCCACCTTCGCTCCATCTTCCGCAAAACGGCGGGCAATGCCTTTTCCGATTCCTCGGCTTCCACCAGTAATTAATGCTGTTCGATTTTTAAATGATTTTCCCATATTGAAACACTCCTTCGATTAGTTATCCGATTTTTACATGTCCTTTTAATAGATTTCTGGAAATAATTAAACGCTGAATCTCATCTGTTCCGTCGTAAATTCTCCATAAACGAGCTTCACGGTACCAGCGCTCAATCGGAAGCTCTCTCGTATACCCCATACCTCCGTGGATTTGCAGCACACGGTCGACCACATTGTTCCCCATGTTAGATCCATAAAGTTTCGCCATAGAAGCATAATGACGGTTATCTTCTCCTTGATCTAAAGTAAATGCTGCATTGAGGACGAGCCATTTGGCTGCTTCAATTTCTACCGCTGAATCGGCAATCTGCCACTGAATAGCCTGGCGGGTCGAAATCGGCTTCCCAAACGTTTCGCGTTCATTAGCGTAATCAATTGCCATATTGAGAAGACGCTCCGCAGAACCAACTGCACGCGCTCCGACGATCCAGCGGGCAAAGCCAATCCATTCAAGGCCAAGGTCATAGCCTTTATTGATCTCGCCTAAAATATTCTCTTCTGGAACTCTTACATTATCGAAAACCAGTGCCGCCGGTCCCCATTCGCCCATTGTATGGATATATTCTGATTTCCAGCCCATAGAACGGTCGGCAATAAAGCAGGTCACACCTTTTCTTCCGCCCGAAGACTTATGCATCTCTTTATCAGTAATCGCGATTACCATTACAAAATCAGCTTCATTTCCACCGGTGATAAATGTTTTTTCTCCATTTAGCACCCACTCATCTCCGTCTTTCACTGCGGTCATCCGAAGATTTCTCGTGTCAGACCCTGCTCCCGGTTCCGTCATCGCAAAACAGGATTTTTTCTCACCATTAATCGTTGGAATAAGATACTTTTGCTTCTGCTCTTCATTTCCGTAATATAAAATGTTATCAGCAGAACCGCCGAACTGAAACGGAACGAACGTGCGGGCGACCTCCATCTGCACGATCGCCAGCATCATCTGACCAAGATCTGCGCCCCCATATTCTGCAGGTGTATTGATGCCCCAAAACCCCGCTTCTTTTGCTTTAAGCTGCAATTCCTTCATTTTTCCTTCCGGGAGGCTGGGCCTTCCTTCTCTTTCATTTCTAAGTACATCATTTTCTAAAGGAATTAACTCTTTCTCCACGAATTTACGGATTGTTTTTTTCACCATTTCCTGTTCATCCGTTAAGCGTAAATGCATATTTCTATCTCCAATCTATTAAGTATTTTAGTTTCCGGCTTTTACATACCTACCGGTTAGTATGTTATATTTTATACTATTTTAAATTTTGCGAAAATACAACCTTAAATTAGAAGATTTTTGTAGTTCGCTGTCAGCCGGTACTTAGTATGTGGAGGAAGAAGCCGGGAACCTGGTTTCAAAAGAACTGCATGACCTGCGTTATTGTCTCTTTTCGTGGAAAAGAAAAAATCAAGGAACAGGCGCTGATGACGGCTGCCTGTCAAAATATGAAAAAGATTGCCCTTCATCTTAGTGTGAGCTAGGTGGAGGAGAGTCTTTTTCTGTCTTAAGGAACTTCCAAGGAGCGAGGCCCCTTCCACTCCTGCGGAAGAACGAGTCAGCCGAGATCGCCAAGCGTGGGTTTTGCGAGAAACTCGGGCGCTTAAAAGGGAAGGGTCCTTCGCTCCTGGCGGCAAGAAAAAAGCTTGCGGAAAACCAGGGGTTTCTCCACAAGCTGAAGACTGTCGAGAGAATTTCTCGACAGTCTTTTTCTTTATATTCTCTTTTCGTTAATCACTACGCCGCGCTTCGCCATCTCCACTATATAAAGATTTCCCGGCACGATTTGTTCTGGCGGGCAGACGCCTTTTTTCGTAATTGCCTGGCTTCCGATCATTTGAGCGACAACGGAGATCGTGTTAGCGGTCGCCCGCGCCATCGCTGTAACTTTATTTTCCCTATCTTTATATGTGACCATTTCGTACTGATAGGTAGTATCTGCGCCGTTTTTCATTCCGCCGACACAGACACGAAGCAGGACCGCATCGTCTTTATCTTTTAAGTCTACAATCGGATCTAACGTCTTCAGCAATACTTCCCGCGGCTTTACTTTAACACCGCCGACTTCTACTTCATAATCATTGCGGGTCAGCTGTAAGTCGACTAACAGCTTCATTTTTTCCGCATGTCCGCGGTAACGGATCGTTTTATATTCCAGCGTATCAATGGCTGGATAAGATTTCAGTAAAGTAGATGTTCCTCCAGACGTGTGAAAAGCTTCCAAGGGGCCAAAACGCTCGAAGTGGAGTTGTTCCACTTCTGTAAGTGACGGAACCTCTGCCAATCGGCCGTTTCTAATAATTGTCGATGGATCGGTATAATGATCGAGCAGCCCTTCCATAGAGAACACGTGGTTGTATTCTAAGGGAGGTTCGGGCTGAACGGGAATTCCGCCTACGAAAAGGCGAATCGATTTGAGCTCATCCAGCTTACTTGCTCCATAACCGGACAGGATATTAATCATCCCCGGAGCCACACCAAGGTCCGGGATAATCGTTACCCCTGCAGCTTTGGCCTCCTCATCAAGCTCCAGCACTTGATCGGTGATGTGGCCGATATGTCCTCCTAAGTCTACAGAGCTTATTCCTACTTCAATAGCAGTCTCTGCTACTATTTTATTAAAAGAATAAAATAATGCATTAATGACAACATCAAACTGCTTAATAAATGCGGCTAATTCAGCTGAATTCCCTGCATCTACTTTATAGGCTTTAATCTTCGGTGAATGGATAGATTGGCACACGGCTTCGGCTCGGTTGAAATCGATATCCGCCAGTCCTACTTTTTTTACACCTTTACTTCTGACTAAATCTCGCGCTGCTTCTTTCCCCATTAAACCAGATCCTAGAACAGCTACTTTCATAGTCCGCACCCCTTTATTACGTAATCTCTCCCTCTACTCCACGTCGATTTGCGCGCGCTGCAGCCTGCCGCTGAAATCGACATAGACGGCTTTCCATTCGGTAAACACATCAAGCGCTGCTACACCAGAATCACGGTGTCCATTCCCAGTTCCTTTTGTTCCGCCAAAAGGAAGATGTATTTCCGCCCCTGTTGTTCCTGCGTTTACGTAAACAATTCCTGTATCTAAATCGCGTTGAGCCGCGAATACTTTATTAACGTCCCTCGTAAAAATGGAGCTCGATAATCCATACTCCACACTGTTGTTAATTTCGATCGCTTCTTCCAGGCTTTTCACAGGAATCAAGGAAACGACCGGACCAAATATTTCTTCCTGGGCAATCCGCATATCTCCTCGAACATCCGTAAACAGCGTCGGCGCAAAATAATGACCATTGGCGTGCGTTCCGTTTTCCATAATGTAGCCGCCTGTTAAAAGCTTGGCCCCTTCTTCTTTACCAACTTGTATATAAGCTTTGATTTTCTCTAGGCCGCTGCGGTTAATAATCGGTCCTACTTTAACTGATTCGTCTAACCCATTTCCGATTGACAGTTTCGCAATTTCTGTAAGCAGACGTTTCTCCAGTTCTTCCTTTACGCTCTCATGAACCATCACCCGGCTGCAGGCGGTGCAACGCTGGCCGCTCGTTCCATAGGCGCTCCATAGAATTCCTTCGACAGCTAATGAAAGATCGGCATCATCCATGACAATCACCGCGTTCTTCCCGCCCATTTCAAGTGAAACTTTTTTCAGGCGCTGGCCGCATTTCCCGGCAATATTTCGGCCGACTTCATTTGAACCTGTAAAAGAGATCACGCGGATTGTATCCTGCTCAATCATCGCTTCGCCTACTGTAGATCCTGAGCCAAACACGACGTTGATGACACCCTCAGGCAGTCCGGCTTCTTCAAAAATTCTCGCCAGTTCAAAAGCCATGATCGGTGTTTCTGTCGCCGGTTTCCAGACGACTGCATTTCCGGCAACAATGGCAGGGAACGACTTCCACGTTGCAATCGCTATTGGAAAATTCCATGGTGTAATGATGCCGACTACACCAACAGGAGCACGAACGCTCATCGCAAACTTATCTTTCAACTCAGAAGGAGTCGTCTGGCCGAATAACCTGCGCCCTTCCCCAGCCATATAAAAGGCCATATCAATGCCTTCCTGTACTTCACCGCGCGCTTCTTCAATGACTTTTCCATTTTCCATCGTCAGGAGCTGCGATAAATATTCTTTACGCTCCTTCATAATCATTCCGACGCGGTACAGCACTTCAGCTCTTTGGGGAGCCGGAACGAGTGCCCAGTTTTTTTGCGCTTTTTTCGCAGCTTCTGTAGCTGCTTCGACGTCTCCTGCGGTCGATAAAGGAACCTTCACAAGCGTTTCTAAATTAGCCGGGTTTGTTACGTCTGTGTACTTTCCGCCCGATGGTTCCTGCCAGTTTCCATTAATAAAATTTTTCAGCTTGTCATCTTGAATCACTCTGCGACTCATGGGTAAATTCCTCCTTAATTATTATTTTTGCCGTTTTGTCTTAATTGCTCGATCGTTGATGTGAGTGAAATCTGTTCAGGATCACTTTCTACTTCAATCACAGCGGGCTTTCCTTCTTTTAACACCTGTAAAAGAGCCTGCTCGAATTCTTCCGGCTCCCTCACGTAAATGCCTAAAGCACCAAATCCTTGAGCGATTTTGTAAAACGGCACACTGCCTAAATCAGTGCCGATTGTTTTATATGGAAAATGGATTTCCTGATGCATTCGGATGGTTCCATACATTCGGTTATTAAATACGATGCTGATGACAGGAATCTGATAGCGTACGGCTGTTTCCAGCTCCTGCATCGTCATCATAAAGCCGCCGTCTCCTGACAAAGAAACGACCGTCCGGTTTGGCCAGGCCAGTTTCGCACCTAAAGCAGCAGGCATGCCGTAGCCCATTGCCCCTGAGGTAGGGCCAATGTATGTGTTTTTTTGATTAAATTGATAATAGGCATGAAGCCAGCCGGCAAAGTTCCCGGCATCGTTTGTCAGAATGGCATCTTTAGGCAGATGCTTTTGTAAAAGGGCGATAATCTTTTTGTTTACTGACTCTTCCTTCTCAGGCTTAAGTAATGCTTGGTAAGCCTCTCTCCCTGCCTTCCCCCATTCTTCAAAGACTACAGGAAGCTTCATTTCCATAAGCGCTGTCAGTCCCTCTTTGGCATCTGCGACTATACCAATGTCCGGGGCGTAAACTTTTCCAAGGGTGTTAGTATCGATATCGATATGGATCAGCGTCTGGTCATTACGAATAAGCGAGTAATCCTGGGTCGTTACTTCAGAAAGTCTTGTTCCAATAGCAATGATCGCATCGGCTTCCTTAACGGTTTTTAGAATCTCTGGATTTGTCCCTAAGCCAAGATGGCCGGCGTACAGGGAATGATTGTTCGGAAAAACATCATGTCTGCGAAAAGCCGCCATAACGGGAAGACTGAATTTTTCAGCGAATTGCACGAGAGTTTTTTCCGCACCGGCATTCTTTACTCCCCCGCCAGCAATCACAAGCGGACGCTTTGCCTTCAAAAGCAGCTTTTCGGTTCCCTGCACCTCACGTAAGGAAGGACACGGAGAAGGCCTATCCACCGGCTTTCCAAACTCCATGGCGGCACTTTTTTTTAATAAATCCTCAGGCAGGGAGATGACTACAGGACCAGGACGCCCGGTTTGTGCGATACGCAAAGCTCTTTGAACAATTTCTGGTACTCTCTTTGCTTCCTGAATCTCTACTGTCCACTTCGCAATCGGGGCAAAAAATCGGTCTAAGTCCACTTCCTGAAACCCTTCTCTTCCTCTAAACCGGCTGTCCACTTGCCCTAGTAAAACGATCATCGGCGTTGAGTCCTGATAGGCGGTGTGAACGCCTATAGCCAGGTTAGATCCCCCGACTCCCCGTGTTGCCATTACCACTCCCGGCTGTCCACTTGCTTTAGCAAATCCTTCGGCCATAAAGGAAGCTCCGCCTTCATGCCTTGTGGAAATAAGCTTAATGCTCGGTTCATCGTAGATGGCATCCATGACGGGAAGATAGCTTTCACCCGGCACGCAGAACACTTTTTGAATGCCTTCGATCTTCAGGCATTCAATAATCGCCTGTGCACTCGACATTTGCTCAGTCTGCTTCACCCGCGCTCCCTCCCTTCATGATTTTTCTCATCCGGCAGGCCGCTTCCTCCAACCGCGCCGATGGAACAGATAAGGACAGCCGGACATATCCTTCTCCCCCGGCACCGAAGGCTGTCCCTGGTGTAAGAATGACACCGGCTTCTTCGAGTATTTTCTGTGAAAAAGACTGTGATGTATAGCCATCTGGCACTTTCGCCCAGAGGAAAAACGTCCCCTTCGGCCTTGCTGCTTTCATGCCGATTTCTTCAAGAGCGGGAAGCAGTTTTCCCATCCTTTCTTCATAGACGGCATTATTAGCCTTAACCGTTGAAAAATCACTGGTTAATGCGGCTGCGGCAGCTTTTTGGATGGCTAAAAACTGACTCGTATCCATATTGCTTTTAACAATGGATAACGCCTGAATTAATTCTTTGTTTCCAACGACGTAGCCGATTCTCCAGCCTGTCATATTAAAACTTTTCGACAGCGAGCCGAATTCGACGCTTATGTCCTTCGCTCCTGGAACCTGCAAAATACTTGGAGCTTTATAGCCGCCAAACGTGACTAAATCATATGCCGCATCCTGTACGACCAACAGCTGGTGCCGTCTTGCAAACTCGACCGCTTCTTTAAAAGCATTAAGATCAACTGTGCCTCCTGTTGGATTACTCGGATAATTCAGCAGCATCAGTTTCGCATCTGCAAGCTCAAAATCTGAGAGTTCATCAAACTGAGGAACATATCCTTTAGCTTCATCAAGCGGAAGCGGGATCATGGATCCATACGCTAAGTGAATGGCAGACTGATAAACGGGATAGCCAGGGTCCGGCACGAGTACACCATCCCCGGGATCAAGAACCGCGCTGATCATATGGGCAATCCCTTCTTTAGAACCAATCAAGGCGAGCACCTCTGTATCTGGATCTAAAGAAACGTCGTAATGCCTTTTATAAAAAGAGGCCACAGCTTGTCTAAATTCAGAACAGCCTCCATAAGGCGAGTATTTGTGGTTGGACGGCTTTCGGGCTTCCTCACTAAGGCGTTGAATAATAAAAGACGGGGTTGGCAGATCCGGTGCCCCAATCCCTAAATCAATGACGTCGACTCCCTTTTCCTGAAGTTTCTTCTTCTTTTGATGAAAAACAGAAAACAGATAAGGAGGCAGACTATTCACCTGTTTTGAACCATATTTCATTTAAACAACCCCCAAATCAGATGGTACCTAATAACGGGTTTGTCCCATTGTTCTATCCTATTAAGGCAAAATCCAATTCATGATAGTCTTTTAAATAGCGCAAAGATATTCATATTTTCAAAGCATCTGGAATAACTTGTAGTGTAGGACAAACCTACGAAGCAGATCCCAAGCCAGTTGGATTCATACATCGTATGGGTTCGGCTGGCTTTTTCCTATAGTGAAAGGAAGTGATTGAACTGACAGCACTAAAAGGAATCCGCGTGCTCGACTTAACACGCGTGCTGGCCGGACCCTATTGTTCGATGATCCTTGGTGATCTTGGGGCGGAAGTAATTAAAGTGGAGGCTCCCGGCGGAAGCGATGATACGAGAAAATGGGGACCACCCTTTCAGGAAGGCGTAAGTGCTTATTATTTATGCGCGAACCGCAGCAAAAAAAGCCTCACCGTAAACTTAAAAACAAATGAGGGCAGGCAAATTATAGAAAAACTCACAGCTAATAGTGACGTCGTTCTTCATAATTTCAAAACCGGCACGATGGAGCGGCTCGGCCTTGATTATTCGTCATTAAAAGAGATTAATCCCCGGATTGTCTACTGTTCGATCACGGGATTTGGGGAGACCGGACCTTATAAAAACCTGCCGGGCTACGATTTTATTATCCAGGCGATGAGCGGGCTGATGAGCATTACAGGCGATGAACAATCGGGTCCGCAAAAACTTGGCGTTGCGATTACCGATATTTTAACGGGATTATATGCGTGTATTGGAATAGAGGCTGCCCTGCTTGAAAGAAATCAATCCGGTCTCGGGCAGAAAATCGACCTATCCCTCTATGATTCTGCGGTCAGCTCGCTCGTTAATATTGGCAGCAATTATTTATTGTCAGGGCAGCTTCCAAAGAGACTTGGAAATCATCATGCCAACATCGTTCCTTACCAGACCTTTTGTGCAAGCGACGGTGAAATGGTCATAGCTGTCGGCAATGATAAGCAGTTTGCCGCACTGTGTGGAATCATCCAACAGCGGGCCTTAGCGTTAGATGAACGATTTAAGACTAACCCTGACCGGGTTGCCTGCCGAAATGAGCTTATTCCGATTTTGCAGCGAGCTCTTTTGAAAAATCCGACCGCTTATTGGAAGGAAAAATGTCAGGAAGCCGGCATTCCGTTTGGAGCGATTCAGACAGTCGAAGATCTCGTTAAAGATGAACAGCTCAACGCTCGCGATATGTTTGTTTCTGCGAAGCATCCAAAAGCCGGCGAGGTCAAGATGATCGGCAGCCCTTTAAAGCTGGTGCGCACCCCTCCATCTGTCAGCAGCCATCCTCCTGAACCCGGGGAGCACACCGAACAAATTTTACAGTCGATAGGTTATTCCAGCGCCGAGATTAAAGATCTGAGAAAAACGAACACGATATAAGGAGTGGTTTTATGAACTTTGAATATAACGATGAACAAGCGCTGCTGCGTAAAACGGTCCGCGACTTTACCGATAAAGAGATTATGCCATATATCGGCGAGTGGGACGCTAAAGGTTACTTTAATAAAGATCTGATGAAAAAGCTGGCGGATTTAGGGGTGATGGGAGTCTGCATTCCGGAAAAATACGGAGGAAGCGGGATGGATTATAATTCGCTGGCTATCGTTTGTGAGGAATTAGAGCGTGGCGATACCGCTTTTCGAACAGCGGTTTCTGTACACACCGGCTTAAACAGCATGTCCCTTCTGCAATGGGGAACAGAGGAACAGAAACAGAAATATCTTGTACCGCAGGCAAAAGGCGAAAAAATCGGAGCCTTTGGGTTAACCGAGCCGGGAGCCGGTTCTGATGTAGCGGCTCTGCAGTCAACCGCCAAACGAGAAGACGATTATTATATTTTAAATGGACAAAAAACGTGGATTTCGCTATGTGACACAGCCGATCACTTCCTCGTTTTCGCTTACACCGATAAATCAAAAAAGCACCACGGCATCTCAGCTTTTATTGTAGAACGAGCGATGGAAGGTTTCTCATCAAAAGCAACAAAAGGAAAGCTCGGCATTCGAGCCGGTAATACAGGAGAGCTGTTTTTTGACCAGGTGAAGGTACCCAAAGAAAACCTTGTCGGAAAAGAAGGCGAAGGATTTAAAATTGCGATGGCCGCCCTCGATAACGGCCGCTTTACCGTAGCTGCAGGAGCGTGCGGGCAGATTATGGCCTGTCTTGAAGCAAGTGTCGAATACTGCCATGAGCGCCAGACGTTTGGAAAAGAAATCGGCCGCCACCAGCTCGTCCAGCAGATGATTGCCAAAATGGAAGCCGGGCTGCAGATGAGCCGACTGCTCGTTTTCCGGGCCGGTGAGCTGAAAAATAAAGGGGTGCGCAATACTCGGGAAACTTCTTTGGCGAAATGGCAGGCCTGTGATTTCGCTAACCAGGCCGCTGATGACGCTGTCCAAATCCACGGCGCCTATGGCTATTCCAATGAGTATCCGGTGGAGCGCTATTTGCGCAACTCAAAAGCCCCGGTGATTTATGAAGGAACACGGGAAATCCATACGATCATGCAGGCGGAGTACGTGCTCGGCTACCGTAAAGATAAACCATTAAATAAAATGCTGCCGGCCTGGGAGTAGTAATTTTCAAGGGGCAATTCTACTTTGGGCAGAATTGTTCTTTTTAAAATTTAAAGGAATTCTGCACGTGGAGAATTCCTTCTTTTTCGTCTATTTACTTCTCTCAGCATTTATTTTTTCAATTAATCTATCGTCATCAAAGTAGAGCATTCTCTCAATTTTCTTATCCTCATTCACGTTAGCTTTTCCGGTTACCTCCGCCGTATAAGCATCGTTCTCATTTTCAAAAAGCACACGTGCCGTGAAGAAGTAGGCATCTTCCGTATCCACATCTTCTCTTATATCCGCCTCTACTAAATTTATCGTATAGCTGCTGTCCTCAACCTCGAAATAGTAGCTCATAGCGTGGAGTAGAACAAACTTTTCATACATATTTTCCGTAAAATACTCTCCATAGGTATCTTGCAAGTATTGATCTAATGGCGTAGATTTTTTCGGAGGCTTCGTTTCTCCATCAATTCCAATAACGGTGGCGATGCCCGGATCCTTTAAGTGTTTAAGCAGCTCTTGGTCAGGTCCTGTAAATTGATGTTCTAATACCTTTTTTATATTCGTTTCTGCCTCACGGTCGGCAGACTCAGCAGGCTGTGAAGAAGAACAGCCAGCCACCAAAAAAGCAAAACACATGAACAGAAGACTGGCCGGCGTGATTTTTCTCATAAAACCCCTCCACCACAAAAGATCTGTTACCTATCTTTACGTGTTGAGATGCTCCCGAGTTTCAACTTTCTTACAATTCCGCCGGGAAGTAATTTTGCTGGTGGAAATTGTTTTGGAAACGAGAGGTTCGTCGGTAAATGTTCGCTTTCCACAAATATTACATGGCCGTAAAGAGATTATTAATTCAGCTTAATACGATTGCAACCTGCTGTAAGTTCTTCTCTGTTAGACTTGGCATTAGCTTGAAATTCAGACGACATAACCTGACAATTTTCAAGCTGAATCTACAGAAATCCGATAATCGGGTTATTTAACATAGGAGGATTTTTTTATGAGAAAGTCACCAATGAGAAAGTATGTAGTCTCTTCAGCTTTAGTTACCTCACTTGCGCTTACACCGTTATTAAATGACAAAGTGTCTGCGAATGCGGATCCTGATTCAGCGGATTCCACTTCACCAAGTGTTTCCGTTCAGGACAGCAGTCTGTTAATTAACGGAGATAAAGGTCCAGCCGTGGAAACTTTACAGGAGGATCTAGAAACGCAAGGTTATTATACATATAATCTTGATGGTATTTTTGGTCCTATTACAGAAGAAGCGGTTAAAGACTTCCAGGCCGATCACGGTCTTACGGTTGATGGTATTGTAGGTCCTAATACAAAAAATGCTTTATCCGCTGCCCCAGTAGAAACCGAAGATGAAGCTTCTTCTGGTGAAGATGCGGCAGATGAAGCGGCATCTCAATCTGATGTTGTTTCTATTGCAGAAGATCTAATTGGAACTCCATATGTATGGGGCGGAACCACTCCTGATGGTTTTGACAGCAGTGGGTTCATCCAGTATGTATTTGAGCAGGTTGGGGTTGAACTTGACAGAAAAGAAAGTGATATGTGGTTAAATAATGGTGAACAAGTTGATTCACCAGAAGTTGGCGACGTTATTTTCTTCGAAGGAACGTATGATACAGAAGGCGCTTCTCACAGTGGAATCTATATTGGCGATAATAAGATGATTCATGCGGGAAGTGACGGTATAGAAGTTGCTGACATTACAATTGACTATTGGCAGGATCATTATTTAGGAGTTAAATCCTTTCAATAAGGACTAAACAAAGCCAGTGCTTACCATTAAGCACCGGCTTTTTATTTGTTTAAAAATCCCCTGATTAGTTCTAAAGTTCTCTCCGGGCTGTCCTGATAGACGTTGTGACCCGAGTTGTACAAATAGATGAGCTCCGATTTTGCTATAGATTCTTCGTAATCCTCAGCGGACTCTTTAGATAGATAATCTTCAGTTCCTTTAATAATCAGACCTTCTCCATTCCAGCTTTTTAATTCTTCCCTCGGATCTTCAGAATGCGGATACAGCCGGGATTGAGGGGTCTGATTAGCATAGAAACCTAAACCGAAGATAGGATAATCAAAGTCTTTTCCTTCTGCGTGCAAAGCTGGCTGGGTAAGACGATAGACGTCATCAAACCTTGAATCCGTCTCTTCATCTCCAGCAAAATTATGTGCAGCTTCCGGATTCATTTGCAGCAGCATATAAGTAAATAATACCCGGGGCTGAAGCAATTCTTTATACAAAGCGATTTTTCTTGAGATGGTGAGCTTATTTTGCAATGTGGCATCACTCGTATCCTTGGGATTGATAGCCCCTGGTGATAGAAAAACTGCCTGAGAGACATGCCTGCCATAAGAAGCGATATAGCTGGCTGCAATTTCACTGCCGTACGAATGGCCGATTAAAATAATTTTCTCCTCGCCTAATATCTGTCGTATGCTTTCTAGATCATGTACATCTCTTGCTATCGAATAATCAGCCGGGCTCTCTAAACGTATAGAATGACCCGAACCAATTTGATCATAAACATACACATCATAACCATCTTCTGACAGCTGACCGAAATATTCTGAATCCCGCTTCATATCAGGGGTACCCGGTCCTCCATGTAAAAATATAATTACTTGTTTGTCTTCACTATTTTCCTTTGCTTTCTTATGGACATATGCGATAATATCTCCATTTGGCAAATCCCAATCATTCATTCCCTCTACTTCCGAAGGAATCGATTGTTCAGAGGCAGGAGTGAGTAAGACAGCTCCATAACCAGCAAACACTATCCCCCCTATAATTAACGGCTTGTAAAAGTTCGCTCTGTTTCTCAATCTTAATAGAAGCAGGAAACCGATGTAGCAGACAATATATACTAAAGCACCCGATGCTAAAAATAAATACGGACGAGCTGTTAGTGTAGAAAAATACAAACTCATTCCTATTCCTGCTAATAGGGATAAAAGCGCCGCGATTAATGCAACACTGTTAATAAATATTTTTTTAATCATCGCTTTAAGGTCCTTTAGGCAAAATATTTATTTTTAGTTTATCCTAATTTATTCCTCCAAGCTAACGGAATTTTTATATCAAGGCAACTTCATCCTGCCGCTGTCATATGTTTTAGAAAAATGGAAGAGGTGGCAGCTATGCATAATTTTCAGACATTATGTTATCTATTTGCTCAAATTCTAAATGGAACACCAAGCATTAAACACGGCGTATGCTCAGTAGAGCTCGATCGTGAGCTTGACGTGACAATTCAAGGCCGGCCAAGTAAAGGTGAGCTTCATGCCGAGCTTATGTTTGAATCACTCGATCAGAAGGGCTATGCTCTAAACCTTGGAGAAACCGTACTTTTGGAAGAAGAGGTTCCTTACTTTGCAAATATTCTTATAAAAAACGGGATTATCATCAGCGCCCTCCATAATCACTGGCTGTATACAAACCCGACGATCTTATATATCCATTTCCAATCGGTAGAACCTCCTTTAAGTTTTGCCCACAAAGTGGCCGAAGCTTTTAAAGGACTGAAATAAAAAACACCGCCCTTGAGGCGATGTGCACTATTATTTTTCCAGCCAAGTTTTTAAGGAATGAAGCAGCTCAGGATGTAGTTTTTCCTCTGCCAAACTCTTCTTATAAATCTTCTTCAGATTAAGCAGCGACCCTTGTTCTGTCTGTTTGCGGAGGACGTGATTCATATCGGGAATTTCCTTTAGCTCGGCTCCTGTCTGCTCGGATAGCTGACGAGCGGAACCAAGTTCAACCTGGACATCCATTCCTCCTTCGATCGCGATCGTTTTCTCAGGAATACAGCTGAAATAAGATCTCATGTCATACGCTTTAATTTCCCTCATCCATTTGGCGTTCAGGCGGATTCCCCGGTAACGTACGACCGGTTCTGTCGTAGCATTAATTTTACTTTCAACTTGGGCAGATTGTTTTTTAATCTTGTTTTCCACTTTAAGCGTGCGAAACAGCCACCCTTTAAATCCTTTCGTTTCCCTTACTTCTTTACGTATCCTTTCATTTTGGTAGGCAATCAGTTCTTCACCCGTACCGATCGAACCGCAGAGAAACACAAATCCGTCTGCGGGCTCTTTTTCAAAAATAGCAGGTCCCATGATCGCACCTTCGCTGTGTCCAAGCAGATAAACACGTTCTATTCCTTCCTGCTGTTTTAAAAATCTCAGGGCGCTTGCTGCATCTTCGATAAAATCTGATAATCCTGCTTCGGCGTATGAACCTTTACTTTCCTTTACTCCTCGCTTATCGTAACGAAGTACGGCTGCTCCTTGTTCATTAAAAAATTCGGCAAGGTCTTTATAAAGGTCGGCTTTAAATTTTTTAGCATTCCCATCACGGTCCACTTCTCCTGAACCCGCCACGATTAATACTGCATCTCCCGACGGCTGCTCGGGTACAGAATAGGTACCGGCAAGCTGAATGCCTGCTGATTCGATTTTAACGTATTGCTTTTTAGTCATAATTAATCCTCTCCTTTAGTACGAGCTTCAGGAATAAACACTTGCGCCATTGTAACTCTTCGTGTATTCTCTCTTTTCTTTTTCGATCCGTATTTGATCATCAAAGTTTTTATGTCCTGTCGCATTTCTGTCCATTCGTCAGAAGTAAGGTGAAGATCAACTTGACTGAATCCGTAGATATCCTTCGTTAAGTCGACCTCTCCGTCAAAGTAGTTTTCAGTCTCACGAAGCAGGTTCACAAAGAAAGTCATAAACATTTGAAGGTGCTCATCATTGCTCATTTGCACAGCTTCATCTGCAGTGATCCATGCTCCATCTTTTTCGAGCATGTACGTACGCTCAACTGTTCCCCGAACCTTTCGCTCTGTATCTACTTTTATCACTTTTCCCTTTTTGAGTTCATTCAAATGCCGGTATAACGTCGCCTGGGGCACATCTTCTATCATCTCAAGGAGCTCATAGACGGTGGCTGAATCCTTCGCTAAACACTGAATAATCCGCATTCGTACTGGGTGCATAATTAAATCTGCTTTTGATTTTTTCATCGCAGCCTCCTTTATATATTATTATCATTATCAATAATAATAACAATAAAACAAAAAAATGTCACGATTGAATCATGAGGATAAAAAATACCGGCTTTAAAACCGGAGCCCCTTTAAATATTTATACCTTCTGCAAATGAGTATCTTTAAAATCGCTCGGATACTTTAATCCATAGCCTATCGTCCGGTCCATCCCAATATGAGCTATCCAAATCAGACTTAAAGCCAATAACAAATCATGAGAGGCTATGAAGGCAAATACACTTAGCAATAATGGAATTATGTAAGTATGTCCAATATTGTAAATGCCGGCTCCCCATCTTTTATTTTTTAAATAACCTAACATGCTTAAATCCGGGACTAGTAAACAAAGGAAAAACAACACCCAGCTTCCCCCTGTTTGAGTATAAAAATAAACAGCTATAAGAAGCACGATTAACCCTTCCAGCTGCAATATCAGCTTATTCATATAATCACTCCCCCTTTAGATACTGCCATCGCTATTATACGTCTGCCATTAGAAAAAGTTTCTCTTTTGTCACTTAAAAAAGGTGCGATCATAATGATTGCACCTTCCCGTTAATTATTCACATAACATTTTTCCACCATTTGATGGCGCGACTTGCACATCTCTTCTAATTCCTCCAATACGTCATGAAAGCTGAGCAGCTCATAAATGAGGATCGTCTGGGGCGGCAGGTGCTGTCTAAAATGATTCTCCTGCACTACATGATCCTCTTTCCATTTCCAAAACAATTGATCGAGCTTCTTCACTTTGTCGAAGTGGTTTTCACTAATTTGATGAGCCGGATCTTTTAATATTTGAATATAGGAATGCGTAATCTCTTCCATCAATTCCCGTTCGGATTTTTTAAAATCTGCCAGCGTTGTCTGCACATACTGTAAATTCCCTAAATGATAGGCGATTTGCTGCAGTGCCCCTAATTTCTTTTGGGCAAATTGAAAGAATCTCATTTCTTCGTTCGTATGGCGGTGATATTTCCATTCTGCCCGCTGGAACTGTGACAGTTGATACGTTCGTTCCAAATGGGCGGTCAATAGACGATAGGAGCGTCCGATACTGCGGCTGCCTTCTTTGTCTTGACTGTCCGCATTTAATACGATTCGCTCAAGCAGTTGGGCAGCATGTCCAAATAAATCATTGATACTTCGAAAAATCCTCGGTGTGTAGTTGGGCGGCAGAAGAAAAAAGTTGACTCCGGTAGACACTACAATTCCTATCGAAGTTGTCCCAAGCCTTGTAAGAAACGAAAGGATATAATGGTCCTGAAAATCAGGGATCATCGCAACGGCCGTTATCGTCGCAACTAAGATACCAGCATCTAACCTTAATTTATGACAGATCGCAATCGTCAGCATAGCTGCTAGAGCAAACGTAATCGCACTTTTCCCAAAAACCGCATAGCAGGTTGTCGCCAGCAGAGCACCGATGGCCGAAGCCGGAAATCGAACGGCTGCTTTTTTTATTGAATCTGCCGCTGTATGTTCGATCGTGACAATCGCCGTAATCACTGCAAAAACGACCGGCCAATTAAAAAGCCCGCATACGAGTGCGGTCAAAAAGACTGAGATTCCAGTTTTAAGCGTACGGCTGCCTAAAATATTAAATTTTTTAAGTAAATCAATTAGCTTTATCACGGACAATCACTTCCAAGTAGTGTAAGAATAACAATTACTCTTATCGTATCATCTTTCTGAAAACGATTGGAAAAAAATTATCATGGGTATTCCTCCATGTTTTGAATAAACATCTACTATACGGTTTATGGACATAACTACAGAAAGGGGTTCAGTATGATATATATTTCCGGGTCACCCTTTCAGCTAAATGATAATGATACAAATAGTGATGAGAAAATGATTATTCAAGCGATGCATGATTCTCCTGCTGTTTTTTCATATCCTTCGCGCAATGAGTTTAATTTCGAAGTCAAAATGAGAAAAAATATAATGCTGAGTGCTGATGCAATGAATCAGAGCAAAGCCAGTTTTACCGACTTTGCTAATTCAGTTGCGAATCCTCAATATTGGAGTGTTACACCATTTGGAGGATTTCAGCTTCTGCCCGGTGTCAGCCCGTCTGCTGCTATTCTCGATATTTTCAACAATGGTTCGCGTTATGCCTTCGAATGTGCAGGAGCCATGCTCATGATTTTTTACCGGGCAGCTCTATTATCCATCGGTGAACGAAACTTTAACCGGCTCTTTCAAGGTCTTTATATATATTCCTGGCATGCCGATTCCGACCTCGGCTTAAATCCCGTGAACACAAGACACCTTATCCCAGGAGATGTTGTCTATTTTGACAACCCGCAATTCGACCCAGCGGCTCCCTACTGGAGAGGGGAGAACGCCGTATTTCTCGGCAATGATTCATACTTCGGCCATGGCCTAGGAGTTTTATCATCTAAGGGAATCATTGATATTCTCAATGATTTAAGAGCACCAGGTGCTTTTCAATCAGCGTACTTAACCGAATTAGTCGTACGGCCTTCCTTCAGCCACCTAGCCAGGTTTGCTGTACGGGTTCACAATTTCCAAAAAATCCAGCTTCCTGTTATTCTGCATAATGAAAGTTCTATTCCATTCAACCGTTATCATGGCCTTTTATTTGGAGGGTTCCCTCTTTACTTATAAAAAGCTTGTTAGAATAGTAGAAAGCTAAGGTCAGTCTTCTGCTTTTATTAAGCATTAGACTGACCTTTTTGTTTATAGAGCGACACGGCATCTTCCGCCATCTTCATAATTTTTTCAGGTAAACCCACTGGCTTTCTTACTTTTATCTGGTCTGCAAATCCAAGGATATAACCTAAGGCTTCCGCTTCGGTATTAAAGGTAAGTTTCACAGGAATCCAGACATTCCCGCTTTGATCAGTGGCTTCTTCTACTTCAACGAATCGGTCAGTAAATCTCATTCTCGGTAAAATACCCGGGCGCACGTCCGCAAGCACTTCATAGGTCGGAAGGTTTTCAACGAAAGCTTTTGTCGATGATTTCCAGTATTCAGCAAGGCTGAAATTCTTTGGCCTCTCAAAAGTCTCCTTCTGTTCAACTGCTGATTGGATACGTGAAGCTCTGAATGTGCGAATTTCTCCGTTTTCTTTCTCCGCTACAAAATACCAACGGCTTCCTTTTGCTACAAGCCCTAATGGGTTTAAGAGTCGATTCGTCGTCTCACCATCCACTCGCTCGTATATAACAGCAAGCTTACTGTCTTTCCAGATGGCATTTTTTAAAGTTTCGAATGTCTCAACTTTCTCTTTTCTCATTTTCCAAGTACTTGTGTCCACATAAATTCTATCCCACACACTCTTGGCATTGGAGCGGTAAATCGAAGGCAGCGACGCCGCCAGTTTATTTCTGGCTTCTTCTGAGGTGCGGGCCAGTCCTAAATCCTCGAGTAATTGTTCTGATGGAGAAACAAATAATGCTCTAATTTCCGATTCTTTTAACCCTGTTAAGTTAGTCTCATAATTCTCAAGTAGCGCCCATCCCCCATTCTTTCCACGCTCGGCAAAAACCGGAATGCCGCTTCCGCTTAAGGCTTCCATATCCCGATGAATCGTCCGCTCTGAAACCTCCAGCTTCTCTGAAAGTTCTTTAGCCGTCATCCGTCCATGAGACTGAAGCAGCATTAATATTGAAACTAGACGATCTCCTCTCATAACTCTCACCTGCTTAAGTTTAGATTATTTTTATTAAATAAAATATGACAAAGGATGTCAAGAATACGGGTGTAAAATAGAAACAGAACATATGGAGGGACTGTGAGATATGGAAGCATCACTAAAAGGAAAAATCGCTCTCGTAACTGGAGCAAGCCGGGGAGCCGGACGAGGGATAGCTGTTGAACTCGGCAAAGCTGGAGCCACGGTATACGTGACAGGCCGCAGTACAAGAGGGAAATCGACTAACGGCTGGCCCGGAACAATTGATGATACAGCAGAGCAAATTGAAGCTGCCGGGGGCAAGGGGATTGCCGTTCGATGTGATCACACGAATGACTCGGAAACAGCGGGGGTCATCGAGCAAATACGAAGAGAACATGGAAAGTTAGATATATTAGTGAATAACATCTGGGGGGCCCATGATCATTCCATTGATGATAAACCTTTTTGGGAATTGTCGTTAAAAAACTGGGATACGATGTTTACAGCAGGAGTGCGGGCTCAATTAGCCACAAACCACTTTGCAATCCCGCTCCTTCGCGAAAATTCTCAAGCACTTATCATTCATACGACGTTCTGGGACGAATATAAATACACCGGCCATTTTTATTATGATTTGGCGAAAAACGCTCTGACCCGTATGTCTTATGGGGTGTCAATTGAATTAAAACAAGACAACATTGCCGTTATAGCCGTCTCTCCGGGTTTTATGCGAACTGAGCTTGTATTAAACTATCACCAAACGGATGAAGACCATTGGCAGGAGGATGAAGATTTAAAACATACAGAAACACCTTATTACATCGGACGCGGTATTCAAGCATTAGCCCGTGACCCTGAAGTAATGAAGAAAAGCGGACAAATTATTACTGCCGGAGACCTTGCAAAAGAGTATAGGTTTACGGATATAGACGGGCGGGTGATTCCCCCTTTCAAACTGTGACACTTGAGGGAGATGCTGAATAGACCTTCCTTTTTAACAAATACTTAAATTAATCGTATTTAAGGAGGTTATCATCATGACTAACGAACAATACCATCTCGCTCAGCTTACGGATGAAGAGCGCGAAAAACTGACGAATCTCGAAAACGAGTTTGGAAAAGTTTTGATTGCGTGGGAAGACGAAAGAGCAGCTGACCAAAAGTAATCAATACAGCTTGGCCCCGTTATCTCTCGAGGTCAGGCTGTTTTCCTTTTCAAAGAACAAAGGCTTAAAGCGCCCTGGTAGACACGAAACGCATAAGCAAAACGGCCGGAGGAAGGTGGCCTTCCCTTTTAGCAGGCCGGATGGCTTATGACGCGAGTGTCTGGGCGCTGGAGCTGGATGTCGCTCTTTTAAACATATATATCCACAGCTTGGAATTTTATAATTTCCTAGACAATAAAAAAGGAAAGTTCAAAAACCTCCCTCATTTATTGGTCATAAGCTCTATTAAGTTCATCAATATTTAACTTCTTCATTTGCAGCATAGCCTCTGTCACGTTTTTCACTTTTTTGGGATCTGAGTCATTCAGATATTCCCGCAGCACCTTCGGAACGATTTGCCAGGAAACTCCGTACCTATCTCTCAGCCAGCCACATTGCTCAATTTCTCCATTTTTTGAAAGCTTTTCCCAGAGGTTATCGACTTCCTTCTGAGATTCACAATCGACGGAAAAAGAAATCGCAGGCGTAAATGAGAAATGAGGCCCCCCATTAATGGCAACAAACGTCTGGCCTTCCAATTCAAAGGAGACAGTTACTACGCTTCCTGCTGGGCCGTTACCAGCTTCTCCATAGCGCGTCGTCTCTAGTATCTTGGAATTTTCAAATACCGAGCAGTAAAAACAGGCGGCGTCTTCGGCTTGTTGGTCGAACCATAAACTAGGACTGATTTTGGAGAGAGACAAACTCATACTTTTTCACTCCCATTTTTAGTTATCATTCATTAAGTTCGACTTCTGCAGGAAATATCCTGCTCTTAGCTCTTCAATAGATCCACTTTTGCTGACTTTGCATTTTTCTCAATCAGTTCACGCAGCTGTTCTACTTCCTCTTCTGATTTAAAAAACCTTTTTGGTAAAATCATCGCATGGTTGCGTGCCACATATAACTGAAAGAGCTCTTCCTGTTCAAACGCTGCAATAATATCCGTCCATTGGTAATCATTCGTTGAGTTCTTCAGCTTCTGCTTAATGTTGCCGGCCCGGAAAGTATACTGAATTTCATGCTGCGAAACCGGATCATTTTTATAATCCCTCGTCGCTCGAATGCTGATCATTCCTGAGAGGAAAAAAGACATTGCTATCGCAAGCAGCAGTGCAATAATCATTGTCAGTCCCATCACAAAGAGCAGCGGGCCTTCTAATGACTGAAAAATGACAAAGAAAAACATTAAGAGGGAAGCAATAAAATATATGTTTTTCATTTTTTTGCGATTATAGTTGCTGTGCCTTCGATAATCACTGGCGGTTAACGTGCCTCTCACTTCTAATTTCTGATTCCCCTTCATGACATCACTCCTAGAAACACTTTACAGTAACAGCTTATCATGAAGGGATTGGTTTTGGGGGAAGATTTGCTGCTTTGCAGATCGATTTCAATAGTATTTCTGCTGGGTTAATACCCCGCAAGTAAGTCTCTGACGCGCCTTTTACGCTCCAATAAAACGCTGGTACATCTTTCTCGCTTCTGCCACATCAGCAGCTCCATGAATTAATGTTCTCCCATCTTTGAAAACGACAAACCGGACCCCCTCTATATAGCAGACGATCAATTCTTTGTTTTCTCTTACCTTTTGAGCGACTGGTTTCAGCCGATGGGCGAGGTCTTTTAAAGAAATCGGCTTAGAGGCGTCTGGTCTCACTTGTACAGTATCCCGGCCGCAAAGCACGGCCGTTCGTAAGCCTTTTTGTTTTCGCAAATATGGGTAGTTGGCTTGAGGGGAACACGAGGCACAATCCGGATTCAGTAATCCCGATACAATCATGGAAGAATACTCGCGCCCCCATACATCAAAATAGAGCATTTCCTTCGATGGCTCCTGGTTTGTAAGGATTTTTAAGGCTTCTGTTGTTTGGTGCGCTGCGGTCATCTGAACAGCGGGTCCAATAATCCCAACGCTGTCACACGTTTCTCCTTCCTGAGGAATGACATCCATTAAGCATTGCAGGCACGGCGTTTCTCCAGGCAGAATTGCAAGGCAGACTCCATGACTTTTTACACATCCTCCATAGATCCACGGCATTTTCCGTTTGGCTGCCGCATCGTTAATTAAAAATCGTGTAGAGAAATTATCGGTGCCATCGATCACAAGGTCTGCTCCTTCGAGTACACTTTCCGCATTTTCTGAGTCAAACTCTGCGACGATCCCGTTCACCTTAATTTCTGAATTTATATTTCTTAGCCGCTGTTTTGCCGCTTCCGCTTTCGCTAAGCTGAAATAAGCATCTTCTTCAGTATAAAGCTGCTGCCTGTTTAGATTACTCATTTCAATATAATCGCGGTCAATAATTGAGATTTCACTTACTCCGGCGCGGGCAAGCATTTCCGCGTTAGCACTTCCCAAGGCCCCGGCTCCGACAATAAGCACATGCTTTTCTGCTAAAAATTCCTGTCCGGCTTGTCCAATCGGGCTGAAAAGTTCCTGTCGGGAATAACGGCTTTCCATTAACCGATCATCCCGCTCTCTGGACTGCTGCTTACGGCATATTCTTTTTTAGGAATTCTGCCTGCTTCAAAGCTTAGTCTTCCCGATTGAACAGCTAACTTCATAGCTTCGGCCATTTTTACCGGATCGCCTGCTCCTGATACAGCCGTGTTTAATAAAATTCCATCCGCCCCGAGTTCCATCGCGTAAGCCGCGTCCTTCGCTGACCCAATTCCGGCATCTACAATAACAGGGACACTCGACTGATCGATGATAAACTGCAGGTTCAGCTGATTTACGATTCCCTGTCCGGATCCTATCGGGGAAGCGCCCGGCATAATTGCATGAACACCTTCCTGCTCCAGTCGTTTCGCTAACACGACGTCATCAGAAGTATAAGTCAGTACGGTAAAGCCTTCTTCTAACAATCTGACAGAGGCTTTCATTGTTTCAAAGGGGTCCGGCAGCAGCGTCTTTTGACAGCCGATTACTTCGACTTTCACCATGTCACATAAACCGGAGGCATGGGCAAGGCGGGCAATCCTTACAGCTTCGTCAGCATCTTTGGCGCCAGCCGTATTTGGAAGCAGCGAATAGCTCTCCAAATTGAGCTCCTCGAGTAAATTGGGTTCTGACTCGTCAAAAATATCCATGCGGCGTACGGCAAACGTTAGAATTTCCGTATCTGATACTCGGACCGCTTCTTTTTGCACATCAAAGTTTGGATATTTTCCTGTACCCAGCATTAGTCGCGAATTAAAAGTTTTATCTCCGATTTTTAACATGATTCATCCTCCTCCTACAAAATGAATAATCTCTAGTGAATCTCCCTCGTGTACTGCTCTCTTTTCATAAGCATCTTTTTTAACAATTTCTTTATTGTGTTCGACAACAGAAAGCTTTTCCTGAACTTGATAAAATTTGAGAACGTCAGCCACTGATACTTCCTCTATTTCCATTTTCACCTGTCTTCCGTTAATTTGAATTTTCATACGGAATCTCACCCTCCTTTATAAAGCGCTTTGGAGATAACATCCCTTGGTAAGGACGGCTGCCCCCATCTAGGATGAGCGCTGTAATCAACTGGCCTGTCGCCGGAGCCAGGAGGATCCCGTTTCGGTAATGACCCGTTGCAAAAAAGAAGCCGTGTAAATGTGGATGTTCTCCAATGATCGGCCGGCCATCGACAGTTCCGGGTCTCACTCCTGACCAGTAATCCACCAATGGTGCTTCCTTCAATTCTGGCAGTATGGCAAACACTTTATTCATCAGACTGGATAACCCTCCGCCAGTAACTGTGGCACTTGAGTCTTTCGGTTTCGAGGTGGCACCGATAATCATTCTCCCGTCTGGTTTTGGAACCAGATAGAAATCCTCAAAAAATAACGTTTCCTTTAAATGGCTTCTGCTTGATCGGATCGAAAAGCATTCACCTTTTGTAGGAATCATCGGATTCTTCTGACCGGTTTTCTCAAACCATCTTCCACTTTCTGCTCCAGAAGCTAAAATAACTTTTTCGCCATAGATTAACTGTCTCTCCGTCTGAACCTTAAAACTTCCACCTTCCTTTTCAATCTCCACCACTTGTGTATCTTCGAGCAGCTCTCCCCCATGTAATAGAGCCCCTCTTTTAAATGCTTCACATACTCTGGCTGGTTCTACATGACCGTCTTCTTTCATGTACAATACGCCCATCGTTCGATTGTAGAGTAAGGGGATTTTTTCACCGGCCTTATCTGCTTCGAGCCATTCTAGATTAGAAAACGAATGTTTCTTAGCCTGTAATTTCTCCCGGTGAGCTTCGTTCACAGCTGCTTCGTACATCCCAAAAGACGACAGGCCGATATCGATCGCCGTGAGTTCACGTAATTCTCCACTTAAAGAAGGATATAAGTCTCTGCTTTCGGCACAAAATTGATGGAATAAGTGTGGGGCTTCATTTTCTGTATGGACCCCAAGCATACCGGCCGCAGCCCTCGTTGCTTTTCCTCCGCTTCTTCCTGATTCAATGACTACCGCCCGAACCCCGTTTTTATTTAAGTAATAAGAAATCGACTGACCAATAATTCCGCCTCCCACAATGACAACATCATACATACCGTGCTGCCTCCTTTTTATAAGCCTTTGCTGCACGAAGAGGATCTCTTTTACTAAAAATGCCTGACATAACGGCCGCTCCTTGTGCTCCTGATTCATATAAATCTCTGATACTTTCTGGAGTGATGCCCCCTATACCGAAAACAGGGATATCGAGAGAAGAAGCGATTTTTTCTAATTGATGCAGACCTCGAGGACTTACTCCCTCTTTACTCTTCGTTTGGTAGATATGGCCAAATATCACATAATCAGCCCCTTGCTCTTCAGCCTGCCTGGCGGATTCCAATGAATGAACGGACACCCCTGTTTTAAGGTACGGGCATTTCTGCTTTATCACTTGAACAGAGGGGCCTTTTTCCGGGAGGTGAAGGTTTGGAATCCCTGAGGCGCAAGCCAGCTCAGCCGCATTATGTACAGCAAGCTTTTCAACATCGACTCCGACTCCTTTTAAGCTTTGAAAAAATAATCGGTATTCTTCTGGAGTCTTCTGCTTCTCCCGCAAAATAACTAAGTCTACAAAGAGAGCCACATCCTGAATGGCTTTGATCAATTCCTTTTCACTTTGTTGGCCGGTCGTTACAGCAATTAATTTCATCCATCCACTTCCTTACACATAAAAAAGCCACTTTCACGAAAGAAAGTGGCTTTGATCTATAGAATCCTCATGTATATACGTATGGGATTACACGTTTAGGACCGTCACTTTCCTCCGCTGGTTTTTAAGCCAGTTCAGGTTCAAAGAGTCTCAAGGCTTCACCTTAATCTCAGCCATTATACATATGGCACCCCTAGTGATTCGATATTTAATTAGTTGTAATAAATTGTAGTTAACACTTTACACGATAATCTACTTTTCGTCTATTCAAAACTTTCTAAATTTACTTATTAGTTCTTTTGATCTAGTTTTTCGGCTGTTCTTGGTCAGTTTCACCGTATTTCTTAAGATACTCACCAGCAGATCTTTTCCACCCAGCAGCCTCACCTACAAGGCTCCTTTTTCATTCATCCCTGCTGTACTTTTTGTAAATATTCATCTAAACGATCGAACGATGACCCAAACCCTTCAACAGCTCCCATATTTTTAACAGCTTCAAGTTCTTCCTCTGTTGCAAATTCAGAGCGTACTTCGACTTTGGTATGACCGTTCATTTCTATAAAGGTTACTGTGATTTTCATTTCCGGCATAGTTTCAGAAGTGTTACCTTCTTCGTCTGAGAAGAAATCGAGGTAGACGATCTTCTCATTATCTTGGATTTCTTTAAAAACTGCTTTGCCCCAGGACTCCTGTCCATAAAAGTCTCCCTGACTCTTATCTACACACGTCATACAGTAATGCCATACTCCGCCAGGTTCAAAATCAAATGTCCGAATCTCTGTATTCCAACCTTCTGGCCCCCACCAATTGGCCAAGTGTTCCGGGTCGGAATATGCTTTAAAAACAAGATTACGCGGCGCTTTAAAAGTTCTTTCCACTACTATTTCGCGGCCTTCGACTCTAAAGATCATCTTGCTTTTCTCTTGGGACATCCAAGTTCCTCCTCATCATTTTCTAAAGCGATTTTATTAATCTTCTTTTTCCTCATCTTTTCTTTCCATCTCAAGTAAATAATCATCCAAGCGGTCAAATCTTCCTTCCCAAACACTTCGAAACGACTCTGTCCAGTCGTGCACCTCCTTTAAGGACTCAGCGGAAAGTTTGTAAAAACGTCGATTGGCCAGAGGTTCTACTTCCACAAGACCGGCTTCAAGCAGTACACGCAGATGTTTAGAAACTTGAGGCTGACGGAGCCGAAGCTTTTCAGCTATTTCCCCTACAGTCAGCGGACCTTCACGCAGGAGCTCAATGATGTTTAAACGATTGGGTTCGGCAAGTGCACTCAATTTCTTTTCCATACTCTAAATATACCCTATAAGGAATATTCCCGTCAAGGAATATATGATAAAATTAATAAATTCCACGTTACAAAGCAGCTCTAGGAATCTTGCCTGATTTTGACTACAATGAGAATAATACACCAGTGAGGGGAGGCTCCCGGCTCAATGCCGAAACCACGTTTTAAGCTTAGTACAATCATTATGATTTTTGTCTGCCTTGTAGTGTTAGTCTCCTTATTAATTACGGATCTCTTAATCACAGAGTCTACCAGCAGCAATATAGAAAACCAGCTGGAGGAAAAAGCTCTTATTGTCTCCCGTATTGCAGCCGAGTCGACGATCGTTAAAAACGGATTGCAAAATGAAGAGAATGAGCCCCGCATTCAGGAATATGCGATGTCCGTTCAAGAGGACTCGGAAGTTTTGTTTGTCGTTGTGATGGACATGAATGGCATTCGAAAATCCCACCCTGAGCCTTCACGGATCGGAAATGAATTCGTCGGCGGGGATGAAAAACGGGCACTTTCAGGAGAAGAATACATTTCAACGTCCACTGGGACCCTGGGTCAATCCGTACGGGCCTTCACTCCTGTGTATGATGAACAGGATAACCAAATAGGTGCTGTATCTGTTGGTATTTCGCTCGATGCAGTGGAAGCCTCGGTAAGGGAAAGTCAGTGGAGAATCGCTTTTGTTTCCATTGCTGGGGTTGTAGTGGGGATTATCGGGGCTTATCTTTTGGCTAAATACATTAAAAAAAGCCTATTTGGATTAGAGCCTTATACAATCGGCCGGATCCATGAGGAACGAAATCAGATGCTTCATTCCGTGTATGAAGGAATTATAGCTATCGACAAGGATGCAACGATTGTTCTAGTTAATCGATCCGCAAAAAGGATTTTTCAAAAAGCCGGTCTTATGGATAAAGATCCAATTGGAATGAAAATAAATGAATTCCTGCCTGGCAGTACGCTTGATTCTGTATTAGAGCAGCAAAGCTCTGAACTAGATGAAGAAAAAGTCATCAACGGAATCTCTATCATAACGAACCGTGTACCAATTATCGTAAACGATCAAGTAGTCGGGGCAATAGCTACGTTTCGCGATAAAACCGAAATAAACCAGCTGGCTGAACAGCTGACAGGGGTCCAAATGTACGCAGATACCCTTAGGGCTCAGTCCCACGAATTTATGAACCAGCTGCATGTACTGCTTGGCATGGTCACGATGGAAGATTACGAGCAGGTGAAAAAGTTTATAAGCAAGCTTGTTGATCATCAGGCGCATGAAGTTGGAAATATTACAAATCACATAAAAGACCCTGCCCTCGCAGGATTTATTATCGGAAAAATAAGCTATGCCCGGGAATCGCACGTCAACTTAACAGTCGAATGCGAAACCCGCCTTCCTAAGCCAAAAGACCCCTCTCTTACTCACGAATTGATTACTATTTTAGGAAATGTTATAGATAACGCGATAGAAAGTGTCATGAACACAAATAATAAATCTATCCATGTTCAACTCTCTTATATTGACGATCTTCTGACGATGACAGTCTCAGATACGGGTCCAGGAATCTCTAAAGAAAAGCTGCCATTCATTTTCCAAAAAGGTGTTTCCAGTAAACAAGGAGAACACCGCGGGTTCGGCTTGTATCTTGTGAAAAATAGTGTAGAAAAATTAGAAGGATCGATTGAAGTTGATTCCCATCCTGAAGAGGGGACCACGTTTTCTATCATCGTTCCATACTAAGCTGGAGGTGAAAATTTTGATCAAAGTATTAATAGTAGAAGATGATCCTATGGTTGCCGCGTTAAACAAACGCTATGTCGAGCATATGGATGATTTCATTATCGCAGGCATGGCCAAAAACACAGACGAAGCAATGGCACATCTACTGAACGAGGACATTGATTTGATGCTTCTGGATGTCTATATGCCTGGAGGAAATGGACTGGATTTTCTTAAACAAATCCGCGAACAAAATAAAGATGTAGACGTTATTTTAATTACCGCTGCCTCTGAAATTGCCCAAGTCCAGCAGTCCTTAAGATTTGGGGCTGTCGATTACTTAATTAAACCCTTTGAATTTGACAGATTCCAAGGCGCCCTCCACCAATACAAAAACAACCATTATCAATTAAACGATAAAACTCAAGTAAACCAAAAGCAGCTAGACCAGCTCCTTCGAAAAAATAACGACCGTGAAAAAGAACAGGAGAAACTTAACGAACTGCCGAAAGGTCTTACAAAAAACACACTGCTTACGATCCATGAAGTCATACAGTCCAGGGACTCTGAAGCTTTTTCCACAGAGGAAATCGCTGCTGCTTCAAATATTTCCCGAGTCTCTGTCCGTAAGTATCTTAAATTTTTAAGCAGCATTGACTATTTAGAGGAAACTCTCGATTACGGAGTCGGACGTCCCATCTATCAATATCGCATCCGCAAGTCCAATCAAAATAAAATAGCCCCCTATTTATAAAAGCAGCCCCGGCTGCTTTTTTTAATTACAATACTGTCAATAGTTTCACAACGTGTGAATATTCTGTGAACTTCATTATGATTTAATTAGATAAATTGAAAGCGCTTTATATTTAAAAAGGAGTGAATAAACCTTGGCTAAAACAGCAAAAGATTTAAGTTATGAACATCATCAGGAAAAAAAGATTAAAGAAATAACTCCCCCCGATAAAAAAGGAGTAACCATTTTTGAATTACCCGTTCTCTGGTTTAGTATTTTTGCGGCCATCACGATAATCTGTTTATATACCGGAAACCTGCCTGGCGGTATGATCGGAAGCCTGCTCGTCATGATTGTGCTTGGTGAATTGTTAGGCTGGATTGGCGATCGTACACCAATTGTTAAAACGTTCTTAGGCGGCGGTGCGATTATTGCGATTTTTGGTGCCGCTACTATGGTGTATGTTGGCTGGCTGCCGGAATCATCTGTTACTTCTATGACTGAGTTTATGAAAGACGGCGGATTCTTAAACTTTTATATAGCTGCACTTATCACTGGCAGTATTCTTGGAATGAACAAAGATATTCTAATTAAAGTAGGTTTGCGTTATTTCATCCCTATCTTCGGTGCGGTGATTGGAGCTGCTGCCATAGCAGGACTTCTAGGTGCTCTGGTTGGCTTTTCAATTAGAGACGCGGTTCTTGTAATAACCATGCCAATTATGGGAGGCGGTATGGGGGCAGGTGCTGTGCCTATGAGCCAGATTTATTCTGAAATGATGGGCAATGACCCTGGCTACTATATCTCCATGCTCGTCCCTGCTCTAGCTTTAGGGAACGTATTTGCTATAGTTCTCGCAAGTATGCTCAATATGCTCGGCAACAAGTTCCCATCTCTAACAGGAAACGGACAACTTATCCGTGGATTTAGCTATAAAGAAGAAAAACAAACCTATGATATTCAGAAAATGGGGATAGGGCTTCTAGCTGCGGTTACTTTCTTTTCTTTAGGATCTCTGCTTGGTGACTTCATTCCACTACACCCTTATGCCTTAATGATTATCGCTGTCGCTGTTGCTAAGATTGCTGACGTTATACCAAAAAGTGTATTAGATGGAGCAAGCCAGTGGTACAAATTTGTAGCCAGCAACTGGACATTGGCTCTGCTATTTGGAATTGGAATTGCCTATACGGACCTTGGAACTGTAATTGAAGCATTAACTCTTCAATACATCCTGACTGTATTTGGCGTTGTACTTGGCGCTATTCTCGGTGCAGGCTTGCTTGGTAAGCTGGTTGGGTTCTATCCAATTGAAGCGGCCATTACGGCTGGATTATGTATGGCGAACATGGGGGGTACGGGTGACGTTGCTGTTCTGTCTGCTTCTAGAAGAATGGAGCTTATGCCTTTTGCCCAAATCTCTTCCCGCTTAGGCGGTGCATTAATTCTTCTGCTGGCCGGATTGATCATACCGTTTTTAATGTAGTAACTTTACCAGCAAGTTAGGAGGGTACAAGAAATGTCTCTTTACAGATCTTATCTGTTTGTTCCTGCTCTGAAACAATCTATGATTAAAAAGGCTATAGCCTCGAGTGCAGATCGTATCATTATCGACTTAGAAGACTCCGTGGCTGTAAATGAAAAAAATATCGCCCGTGAAAATGTAAAAGTCTCCTTTAGAGAAATCGATGACTTATCACGTGTTTTTATTCGAGTCAATGATCTCCATTCACCTTTTTGGGAAGAAGATACTGCCTGCGTGAATCACATTCAGCCAGCAGGCATCATTCTCCCTAAGGCAGAGCGTGCGGAAGATATTAATAAAGTAACCAGCAGGATTTTAACGGACATAACAGTTATCCCTTTGATTGAAACTGCAAAAGGAATTCAAAATGTGAATACGATTGCCGGGGCCAGCCCAAAAGTAGAACGGCTGGCCTTTGGTTCTATCGACTATTCCTTAGATATTGACTGCCAGTTAACCTCAGACGGACTTGAACTGCTGTTTGCCCGCTCTCAAATTGTAAATGCTTCAAGAGCAGCAGAAATTGAGGCACCCATTGATGCTGTATACCCCCATTTAAATAATGAAGAAGGCTTAACGAAAGAAGCAGAACTTGCGAGACAGCTCGGTTTTAAAGGGAAACTGATTATTCACCCTAAGCAAATCAACGCCGTCCACCGTATCTTTTCGCTGTCAGCTGAGGAAATCCATTATTATAAGGGAATTGTTCATGCATTTGAAAAAGCGGAAAAGCAGGGAATTGCCTCTATCTCTCAAAATGGTTCGCTCATAGATTATCCTGTTTATTTACGAGCTAAAAAAATGATAGAAAATCATCAGGAATTAAAAGCTGCTACAGCTAGGAGGTTGTAACATGTTACCACTAGAAGGAATTACGGTCGTATCATTAGAACAAGCGGTAGCTGCCCCCTTTGCTGCAAGACAGCTCGCTGATTTAGGAGCGCGCGTGATTAAAGTAGAAAGGAAAGAAGGCGACTTTGCCCGGGGATATGATCAAACGGTAAATGGTATGTCGAGCCACTTCGTCTGGTTAAATCGTTCTAAAGAGTCTCTCGCCCTCGACCTTAAATCTGAAGAAGGAAAATCTGCATTAGACAAAATCCTGTCACGTGCCGATGTCTTTCTTCATAATTTGGCTCCTGGAGCAGTGGACCGGCTTGGCTTTTCATCTAAAGAGCTTAGAAAGAAATACCCTCAGCTCATTATTTGCGGGATCTCAGGTTATGGAACTGACGGCCCCTATATGAACAAAAAGGCGTATGACTTACTGATCCAATGTGAGGCTGGACTGGTTTCCATTACAGGTACAGAGGAAGAACCGTCAAAAAGCGGCATATCCGTAGCTGATATTGCAGCAGGAATGTATGCATACACTGGAATTTTAACTTCTATTATTTCAAGGTATCAAACTAACGAAGGAACGGTTCTTGAGGTTTCTATGCTGGAGGCTTTATGTGAGTGGATGGGATATCCTATGTACTTTTCAGGATATGGCGGAAAAGACCCTGAGCGTACGGGCGCTCGCCATGCCACCATTTATCCTTATGGGCCATTTGCAGCTAACGATGATCATTTGGTCTTCTTAGCGATCCAGAATGAACGGGAATGGAAACTGTTCACAGATAAAGTTTTGGGACAGCCCGAATTGTCGGAGGACGACCGTTTTCACAACAATTCTAAGCGTGTAAAAAACAAAGATGAATTACAATGGATCCTTGAGGAATATTTTAAAAACCTGTCTTCAGACCAATTAATCGATCGATTAGAGGAATCTAAAATCGCGAATGCCCGCTTAAATACAGTACATGATATTATGAGCCACCCTCAGTTGAATGCCAGAAACCGTTGGTCCGAGGTTGAGTCCCCTGCAGGGAAGCTTAGAGCATTGATTCCACCCGTTACCTTTGAAAATATGAACCCGGTCATGAATCCGATCCCAGAGATCGGTGAACACAGCGAAAAAATTCTTCAGGAATTCAACTGTAAAATGGATGCCTTAATTTGATTAATCTGCTAAACAAGCGTTGGAAATCCAACGCTTGTTTTCTTTATTGATGTAATCGCTTTACCACTTGTCACCCCTGAATCTTCTATACCTCCCCTCTTTACAGCCTCGCAAAAACCATGTAAGAAAACCTCACATGAATGGAGACACAGCTTTATATTTTTGAAATAATCAGTCTATTACCAACCACGGGAGGCTTGATTATGAATAAGGAAGAGAATTTGTATAAAGGCAACAAAAAGATATTATTAATGACAACCTTTGCCTTTTTCTTAAGTTTTGTAGTCTGGTTCAATATGGCGCCCTTTGCGTCCACTATTCAAAAGACGCTTCAATTATCAAATGAAGAAATTGCTGTTCTGTTATCTATTAATGTGGCGCTTACGATTCCGGCAAGGATTATTATTGGAATGCTTGTCGACCGCTTTGGGCCAAAACACGTATATGCGACACTTCTCATTGCTGTCAGCATTCCTTGTTTTTGGTTTGCATTTGCTAATTCGTTCTGGCAGTTGTTTATGGCGCGCGCTTTATTGTCGGTAGTTGGCGCAGGCTTTGTAATTGGAATCCGTATGGTGTCTGAGTGGTTTCCGTCGAAACAGCTTGGGCTGGCTGAAGGCATTTATGGAGGCTGGGGGAATTTCGGTTCTTCTGCAGCTGCGTTTTCCCTTCCGCTGCTCGCATTATTGTTTGGCGGAGAAAACGGCTGGCGTTATGCGATTGCCCTAACCGGTGTGTTATGTATTGTTTATGCAGTTATTTACTTCCGATCCGTTGAAAATACGCCTTCAGGGAAAGAGTTTATAAAACCGAAGCGAAGCGGGGCGATGGAAGTCACCAGCTATAAGAGCATGGCCGGGCTTATCGTTATGTCGATTCCATTGTATGCGGCCCTTGCGTTAATCACGTGGCAGCTGAGCAATACTTCTCTTATTTCTAACCAGGCGGCTCTTGTAATTTATGCTGTACTCTTGACTGTTTATTTGTATAACGTTTATAAAATCTGGGTAGTAAACCGCGATCATCTGCGCGAAGGAGTTCCTAAAGAAGAACAATATTCCTTTAAACAAGTTGCTATTTTAGACTTTGCCTATTTTATCACCTTTGGTTCTGAGTTAGCCGTTATTTCTATGCTGCCGATGTTTTTCGAAGCGACTTTTAATATGGGGGTTGCTGCCGCAGGTATCATCGCCAGCTCGTTCGCCTTCATGAACCTTGTCGCCCGTCCAGGCGGGGGATGGCTGAGTGACAAGTTTGGCCGTAAGAAAACCCTTATTATCCTGCTTGGGGCAACGTCTGTTTCTTACTTAGGCATGGCTCAGATCGGTTCTGACTGGTCGATTATTGCAGCGGTCATGCTTACCATGACATGTTCCTTCTTTGTACAGGCTGGTGAAGGGGCCGTCTTTTCTATGGTACCTCTCGTTAAGAAGCGTATGACAGGACAAGTCGCCGGAATGGTCGGAGCTTATGGGAATGTAGGTTCAGTCTTATTTTTGGCCGTGCTGGGTATTCTAAATCCGTCCCTGTTTTTCATGGGAATCTCTATTATGGCTTTCTTCTGTTTTGTTACTTGCTTCTTCTTACAAGAACCTGCAAAAGAGCAAGCAGCCGTGCGGGAGCCAGTAAAAGAAGAAAAAGCGAGGAAGTCTGGAAAAGAAGTGGCCATTTAGCTCTAACATTTAAGGAGTTCTCCTTTCTTACGAAGGAGAACTCCTTTTTAATAAGCTTTTGAAAATAAGGTGCGTAACCACTTTAAAGATTGATCTTCTAATCTAGATATATACTCTTGTCCCCGGCCGGTTGATTGCACATAACAATACCCTTCATCTTCAGGACACATAAACCAGCGTTCCTCTAATTTATTTTCTACATTTAAATAAGTAGGCCGGTACTTTTCTTCATGAAAAAAAGAAGGCAGTTTCCATATACTCGGCTTATTTTTATGTTGTTTTGAAGACAGCAGCAGCTCGTCTGTCAGTTTAGGGAAATACCCACAACCTGGGATGTCCATATCATCAAACAGCTTTTTTGAAGCTAAGTAAATTGTATTGTATTTACGTTTCTGAAAGTCTGCATCTGAGCCATGAGGATGCTGCTCTTTAACAGACCCAGGTAACTCCTCTTTATTATTTACATCAATGACTTTCCCTACTTTCAGCCAGCCATAGATATAATAGGCTCCCTCTGTCCAGGCTCCTCTAGGATCTAATGGATGAACGGAGGCTTTCATCGGTTTGAACCTGCTGAAAAACAAGAAAATGGTTCCTTCTTTAACATTGTGATTTCTAAGATGCCCTGCTGCTGAACCAGCCTGCCCAAACGCCCCACATCTCGGTCCATTACTCAGCCATGGACTTTCCCCTAACACCGGATCATAATGGACATAAGAATTCTTGATGATCTCCTTACTCTTTTTGCTGTATCCCATCTTAGGATCATTTATGAGATCACGTAAATTTTCAGCATTCATGCCTTCTAAAAAGTTTTCTTTAAGTAATAAATCTTCATATTTATAACCTTGTTTATGATAGACATCTCCGGGTATAGGCAGAACAATATATTTTCCACTTTTCGGATCGTATGGGGAATAACCGTATCCAGCCGAAGAGTCAAATCCTTTCCTGCTGAAGATAAGTTTATCCATTTTTTTCCTCCTTTATAAGAACCGGGTTACTCATTCATTCGACAGGAAAGTTTATTTTTCCTTTTGGCTATGTAATTTTGGCAGCCACATGTTTTCATCTAATATAAAAAGAACAGCCTTTTTCGACTGTCCCTCATAAGGTTAAAACTATTATTCCTTAACGGATCGTATTCAACGATAAAATAAACCAGGTAAAATAAGCGGCAACACCAAGCAAAAGGACCTTCACAAAAAATAAAGGAACAACAAACAGCGCGGAATAAAGAATCGAAACCCATAATACAGTGATCCCAATTATCTTTGCTTTAAGAGGGATGCCCCGGTGTTCCCGATAATTTTTAATATAGTGACCAAAATATTTATTATCCAACAGCCACCAATACATCCGGTCTGAACTGCGAAAAAAGCATGCAGCAGCTAAAAGCAGTAAAGGAGTGGTTGGAATTAACGGCAGCACGATTCCAAGGATGCCAATTCCTAATGACATCCAGCCAAATATAAGAAGGAGAACTTTTTTTACGTTTCGCATAGAAATACCTCACTACAATGAAATCATCTTCTACCTTATCATAATAGGCGTTTAAACGATAAGAATAGCTCCTGATCGGTCCGCTCACTCCACACTCGATACTACCATTTTCACTGACAAAATCCCCTCTTTCTTAAAGGGAACAAGAATACCCGTATGTTAGAATGAAAATAGCATTCAGCACAACCAAGAAAGCTTAGGAGTGGAAGATTAATGGACAAAAAAGACATATCCGGCATACGCCGACACCTTAAAGTGGATAATGACTCATTGAAGATCTCTGACATTTTTAACGTATATATTATGAAGGAAACGACAGACATTTATCATCATCAAAGCCAGCCGTTTGAAATGCTCGACCGTGACCAGCAGGAGCTTTTCATGAATAATTTCAAGAAAGTCCTCACAGGCCAGCTGGACGAGAAATTATTTGAACTAAAATTTATGCGAGATGCAGAAAATCACAGTCAGCTCATTCTACATAAAGGGTTACTAAGCAGTGAGGTTGAGGACTGGAAGGAACAAATGCTGCAGATGACAGAAAAGATCCTTCATGATCACCCATATGAAAAGGATGTCGTTATCACCTTCATCCGCGCCGAATATCAAAAACCAATGAAAAGAAGGAATGAAGAAGCGGAAGAAAGTGAACGCGATGCCGTTTACTCGAACCCCTTTATTCTTTGCAGCATCAACAAAACTGAAGAGCCTAAAAAAGAAATACAGTTCGACTATATTGAGAAGGAATTTAAATACAAAATCGAGGTAGACCCAGTCATTGACTTAAAAAACCCGATGACAGGATTTCTTTTTCCGAGCATCACCGAGGGTGCCTCTGATGTAAACCACGTTCTTTATGCGGCAGGCAAAGCCAATGAGCCCGACTACCGATTTATCGAAGACGTATTAAACGGAGAAGAAATCATGACAGCGAAGGAAGACAAAGCGGTATTTGAGGAAGTCATCAAAGATGTTGTCGGAGACCAGCTTAACCCCTCCACCCTCGCGAGCGTCTACGGAGAAATCAACCGTGTTGTCGAAGAAAATGAAGAAGATGAAGCGCCAATGCTTGATTACAAAGACGTTGAGCGTGTGCTGACTCAAAGCGGTGAACAAGTCGATTCTGAAAAAGTAAAAACCGCTTTTCAGCGAGTTACCGATAACGAAACCTATGAGCTCAAAGCAAGTAGCATCGTACCCAAATACAAATCAAAGTCGATCAAGATTAACACGAAAATCGCCAATATCTCGATCAGCCCCCAGGACCTTCAATACGTGAGACAGGTTAACTATAAGGGGAAACGCTGTATTATGATTGAAGTGGAAGAAGATGCTGAGGTTGACGGCTTTAAGATGCTCCCTGAAGCTTTCGGTGAGTAAAACCTCAATGAGGGGAAAGTAAGTAAACAATCTGATAGGGAACCTTCCTCTATCAGATTTTTGTTATTCCCAATCACGTATTTAAGGGTTGTCCAGCTAAACTATTTGGTTTTAAAACACAGCAAGTTAAAGTATAATTATGTTACGATGACGTCAAAGGAGAGTGAATGATGAGAAAAGCCGGTATTTTAATCATGCTTTTTGCTGTACTTGGATATTATTCATCCATTATGGCTCATGAACTTCCCAACCATTATGCGGTGGAAATTCAGGAAAGCCTCACGCTGGATTCATCATTTCCGCTTGATGATTACCCTGAGAAAAACTCGATCATAGGCTCAGGCCTTTTCCTGGCTCTTATCCTGGCGTTTGTAACGAGCATAAGTAGAACGCGGGTCCCCATCTACCGAAGAATACAATATATGAACCCCGTATTCTATCAATCGAATTATGTGCTGCATCTCCTTTGATTCAAAAACGAAACTATGAATCAAAGGAGGAGATTACAAATGATGTGGTTTCGATTGATTATGATTGCCTCGTTTTCACTGACGGCACTTTCTCTGTTCTCTTTTCAAGGAATAGAGATTTACCATGCGTTTCTAGAATTCTTTAATAAAAAATAAAACCTCAGCCTCCCCTTAATTTAAAGGGGAGGTTCTTTGGTTAAAAAGCTCCTGATCCTCCTCCTCCGCCTCCAACACCAGCTCCCCCTCCGGGCATTCCGCCAGTTGTGCTGGCAGCAGACACATGCTCTTCGGCCGTTGTAAAGCTGCTGTTTATAGTGCCGGCAAGTAGGAGGAAAATGAGCCAATCGTTATTTGAACCTGTACTCAGTGTATTGGGTGACGATGTAAGGTCACGCCTCCCAAACCCTATCTGGTAAAGAAGTGCTGGAACCTGGTCTTCCTTATCCCAATCTTTCCACTCCTCACCCTTTTTTAGAGGTTCGAGTTCATACTTAATCCGCTGCCCGAGCACGGTCAAAGGCTGATAGGCAATTGCAAATCCAATGAAAAAGATGAATAGCATCAAACCAAAGAACATCCACGGAAGCAATCCGTATATTGGAAACACGACAAGAAATGGAAGAATGGCCACGGCTGCAATCAAAGACGCCCATCGTGTTTTTGTGGACTTTTCGTACAAGTCATACTGCTTATACTCCTGCTTAACAGCCTCCCGCCAGCCTTTGAATTGCTTTTGGTATTTTTCCTGGTTATCCTTCTCTTCTACATATGCCTCTATATCCTCAACCCGGAAGCTTTGGCCATCTCCCACTTCATCAAAAAGCCATTGTATTAACAGCCTCTCGTGTCTATATTCGGTGTTTCGATTAACCACTTTAAACTCCTGATCTGATACCTTTTCAATATTCCCTTTTCGATATAGGTCAAGCAGTGCAGACGTTAACGAATCAGTGGACAAGTAGCCATGTTTCATAAATGTAAGCATTGCAGGCAGACTCATCTTATCTTTCGGGAAGCGTCCGCCTCCGCTATGCTGCCGCTCTGCTTCGCGAGTCGTTTCCTGTCTTTTTCTATAACCAGCGGCCAGCAGCGCAAGGGCCACTACGATAAAAAATCCCAAGATGTACGGAGCGAAATCCCCCCATCGTTCCTGCTGCTCAGCTCTTGCTATCATTTGTTCATCTAATTCAGCTTTCTCCGCTTGAATAGATGCAAGCATTGCTTCGTTTCGAGTCAATGAAGCTCCCGAGAAAAGACCGGCATTATAAGCCACACGGATATCTCCATTTTTATCACTTGGCACTTCTCCAAGATTAAAAGTGACACTGCCCTCTTTATTTATCACTGGTGTATCATAAGCTTCATCATATCCATAAGCCTCTTTAACTTCCGTGGACTGGGGCGGCTCCACAGTTATTGATAAATTTTCATAAGTGGACTCATTGCTTTCATCAAAAAACGGCCAGTAAAACTGGGCGACATCTTCATAGACTTCCATTCCGTTTTCAATCTTATAAAAAAGCTCGATCGTTACCGTTTCATCTGAGCCGCTGCGATGAACCTTGTAAAGCTCATCCTCCTGCTCGACTTTTAGTTCACTCTCTCCTTCAGAAGCACGGAAATGGGTAATAGCCGATCCTTCTTTAGGAATGAGGCTCCGCGCGATGCCGTTAAACTCCCCTTCGAAACTGTACGTATGGGTTTCCTTCACCTCCACCTCCCCATCCTTCTGTAAAGAGGCATTGATTTCTGTTTGATCAATCTCAAAGTCAACCGCCAGAGCATATATCGGTGATAAGGTCAGCAAAAAAACCAGAAATAATCCGCTCATCAATTTTTTCATAATCGTCCCTCGCTTTCTTTCTTTATTTACGTTTAAAGAAGGGATAAAGATTCACTTTTCTAAGGGGCTACCCAGCTTGGGCTTTTATACGAGCGAAACTGGATGAAATACAAGCGACCTTTTAAAAATACATGCCCATATTCAAATCACTTTCGAAACATAGCTTTTTACTCTCGAAAAGCTCTATTTGACTTGCGACCTACCCTGTATATCAAGATTTCATTATAAATTTTGGAGTTGCTACTAAGTTTGAACAAGGCCACCTTTCCTTAAATAAAAAAACCTTCTGGGGTTAACCAGAAGGCTCGTATTCTCGTAATTTAGTTAAAGTCTATGTTTTTCTTCCCGCCTACGATTGGCAGCATAATTTCGCTTCGCTTAAGATCTACGTTAATTTTTGTCCCCGCTTCCGGACGAATCGTATAGTTATGATCCGAAGCCAGCAAAACGACTCCGATTCGATGGCCTTTTTCAAAGATATAATCATCCGGCTGCATGCCCCAGTCAAGCTTATACTCTTTTCCTGGCACCAGCATGTGAGATTTAGAGATTGAATGACGGTTTTGCGGGTCCATCCATCCTCTAGTAACAATCTCGAAGGAACCATCCGGCGCATAGTCCACCAGCAGAGCGGTTAAATTAGCTGCCTGCTCATCAATGCTTGCCCGAATCGACATTTCCGGAGTACCGCTCATTCGCAATGACTCCTCAAGCTCCGGAGTTTGATAAGCGAGTCTATTTTCATGTTCACTTGCCGGGTTTTTCGCAAGTTCTTCCGCCGTTATGGACGGGGCATCAGTAAACGCTGCAGTATTCTTATTTTTCCCTGACATTGGGTTTACATGAAGAGACGAATTGCCGTTTTGGAAATAAAACGATATGTTTTTAGCCTCTTTGGCCGGCCAGGAGTCATATGTCTTCCAGCTGCCGTCTTCACGCTCTATATCCACCATCGGCTCGTCCATGATGTTGTTATCAATATCATACAGCTCGTGGTCAAACCACTTATTTAGTGTGTCGAGCCATTCAGCATTACGGAGATAGTACGGGTTGCTATGTCCACGCTGATGCAGCCACAGCTTACGATCCACATTATTTTGACCTAGTGCTTCCCACCACTGGGAAAGATGCTGCGTTTTTACATTCCAGTCGTTTAAGCCGTGAACGGCAAAAACACTCGCTTTTACGTTGTTTGCATCTTTTACGTAGTTTCGTTCATTCCAGTATTCGTTATAGTCACCGGTTTTTCGATCCTGTAAAAGTTCGAGCTGTTTAAGAGTATCGTCACAAATTCGGGAATTGTCACGCGTTGTCACAGCCTTAGCAAGGACGTCCGTGTCTTCCCCCTGATATCCGCCCGGAGCAACAACTGCTCCATTCGCGCGATAGTAGTCATACCAGCTGCTGATCGCGGCAATCGGAACGATCGTTTCCAATCCTTCAACACCCGTCGTGGCCGCAGCGTTCGGGAGCGTACCATTATAGGATACCCCCATCATGCCTGTGTTTCCTGTCGACCAGTCAGCTTCTACGAGATTTCCTTCGCTGTCAAAGGCCTGCGTCCGTCCATTCAGCCAGTCGATGACAGCTTTAGTTCCAAGCGTTTCATTCTCTCCACCAGATGTCGCGCATCCATTGGAAAGTCCGCTGCCCAAACTCTCCGCAAGGACTACGGCATATCCACGCGGAACGAAATAATCATCATAATAGCCAGGGAACGATGGTTCACTTGGCCCGCTTCGTTTAGCGGTGGCTGTGCCCTGATTTTCTGCCAGACTTGCTTCATTTTGATTAGCTGATTTTCTGTGATCAACAGGGTGTAAAGGCACATCGACATCATAAAATTCAATCGGATTAAGCCCTGCACGGTATGGACTCATCTCATAGATAACGGGCACCTTCAGCCCTTCTGCCGTCTCCTTCGGACGGATAATATCAGCATGCACCCGGTCCAGCTCTCCGTCTCCATCACTGTCGATCGACGTTTCAATGAAGACTGTTTCTCGAATCGCTTCTTCATGCGAAAAAACCGGCTGAGTCTTTCCATCTTTCACTTCAATCTGCTGAACATCTGCTGGTACAGTTTTCCCCTCTTCAGCAGAGACTTGAGCAGAAATCCCCATCGATAACAACACCGATAAAGCCGCTGTATGTAACACAAACCTCTTTTTCAAAAACAACCCCTCCTTATTTTCATAATATTTACATTCCATGAAAACCTGCCCAGCCCTCTTTATTTTGGGTAAAAAGGAGAAAACGGTCGAAAGTACGCAGGGCTTATGCACCATATCGTCATGGAATCGAAGGAAGTTAGTTTTCAGCGGTTTTTTATAGGCAATAGGAAATTACAATTTCTCTAAAGATATGACGTTCTTTACCGACATTTCCGCTCAGCCGCTACCTAGTGACTAAAAATCAACGAATATGTATTCTCTCTGTTCGTCGCGTTTTTGGCAGGAGGCATTATTTTCAATCGGAGTGATCGCACACTCCATTTTGCTGCTTTTCAGAGAGAGAAATATTTGAAGGGGTCACGGGTATTCCGCTTATCCGATGGTTCTCCACTCCCTTAAAAAGCCTGACGTAGACAGGCTTTTTTTCACCGAGGGGCTCGAGCAACAAATGTTCCGGCTCCCCAGTCATAAATATTTTTCCTTTTCTTATTGGTCAGCGGAACGATTAAGAAGGCTAGTATACATAAATTGACGGCATTTAAAATAATAAAGAGGGTTGTTTCTGAAAAATTCGTCGGCAGCATCAGGCGCCAGATTCCAAAGTGAGCCATTTCCCATGGAAGAAATTTAATAAACGAACGGATGACAGAACGCCCTAAACTTATCCGCTGGCCCGTCTCATTCACAACGAGAAGTCCCATTTTCTTTTTCCCCCACGTACCCTGCCATTTCGATTGCTCACTGATTATAAAATACAGAACGACAGGCAGGGTCAATAAGAGAAAGCCGGTAAGCTCAGCAATGACAGGAGAACCGCTAAATAGCGGGTCGATAAATGACTGAAACAAAAAGGAGATCGACCCTACGATGAAAATTCCATACATTGCGATCAGCAGATAATCTAATAAAAATGCATATACCCGGAGTTTAAATGGTGCTGTCTCCATAGCCGCAACCCCTTCTTGATTCTTTATTTTTTGGCTATTAAGTTAGTTTCTCATGACAAAAAGGTTTCTCGCAGAACTCCTTTTTTCTGTCCTACCACGTGGATGATCATTTCTGATTTTCCAAATAAGATCGAACGGTTTTGCGTGAACTTTTCTGCTTCATCCATTTTCACATAAATTGAACCAAACATCTGGCGGATTTCTAATCGGGCCATCCAATGACGAGATAATAAGGGAGAATAATGAGGAAAAGAAAGAATAAAACTGCATTTCCAGGCGAGTGCAAAAGAAGCTATCATGACACCCCTTCTTTCCTTTATTATATTGGAATTTAGAAAGAATTTACGTTTATGTTTCCATTTGTAGGAAAAAATCCATAAATTTCCTTTCGAATATAAAAACTCTTTTTCGCAGAAACTACATCGTAAAAGGAGGAGCTAAACTATGAACAAAGAACGCGCGAAAGAAATATTCCACTCGGAGGAAATGATTGATGTTACTCATGAGGACCGGCCCGTATATATTGAGGAAGTTATTGAAAGAAATGAAACGGCACGCATTCACCCGGTAGATCAGCCGAATGTTTACCAGGAAGTGCCCCTGCATGAATTAAAGGAGCCTCAAAAATAAGCCTCAAGCCCATTGAATGTACCAATGGGCTTTTTCTTTTGGCCCACTTTTTTCCTGAGTTAACTAAGTAGTAAAAAGCGTCCCATTTAGAGCTTTCACATATCTCGCCGCTGACTTTTGCACCGACTGCTGTGCATTTTCTTTTACAATACGGTGAAAAGCGTTGTACAGCCGATCAAAATTCAGCTCTTTTACTTTATCAGCAATCTCTTGAACCTTTGAAGCAGGCAGAGGGATAAGATTAGGATAGCTGTACATAAAACTCATCCATTGACGGTCAGCCACAACTTGAATGATATCCCCTGTCAAAAGTATTCCCTTGCCGTCATTTCCTAAGGTCCATTCCAGAACGGACCCGCCTTTAAAATGACCGCCTAAGCGATGTAACGTAATACCGTTATGTAATGCCTTAGATTCACCAGACCAGAATATAATTTTGTCGCTCGGTCTCATCACCCATTCTTGATCATCTTCATGGACATAAATTGGCACATGAAATGTTTCCGCCCATTCGACTTGAGTCGAATAATAATGAGGGTGTGATAAAGCAATGGCATTGAGCCCGCCAAGTGCTTCGATTTCTCTCATGGTTTCTTCATCAATATAACTAATACAATCCCATAAAACATTAAAGCCATCTGATTGAATGATGTAAGCGGTTTGCCCTATCCCAAAACTTGGGATCGTTTTTAAGCTGTAGAGGCCGTCTTCTTCTAAAGACATAACATTTTTATAGTCCTCATTTTTCATTATATCCAGCGTCGTCCATGTTTGTCCCGTCGGGCTGACGTACTGTCTTTCCTCAGAACAAACGAAGCAATACTGTGGTTCGTTAATAGTTTCTTCATATTGAACTCCGCATGTTTCACAAATATAACGCTTCAACTTAAAAATCCCCTCTATTTTAGAATTTTCGATTCTATTATATCAGTAAATTGTTTCCAATAATTAAACAAGCGATTACCAGCTTGGGTAATCGCTTGTTTTCTTCCTACTTGCTATATACTTTTTCGCCGCAGGACCACGTTTCTTGGATGCGTATATCTTTCAGCTGATAACCTTCTACCTGCCGCGGGTGGTCTGACAGTAAGACAAAATCAGCCTGATAGCCTTCCTCGAGCTTCCCTTTCTCAGCCTCCTGAAACTCGAGCTGGGCCGGTGTTTCTGTATAGGCCTGGTATATAGCATCAATACTTAGTTTTTCCTCTGGAATCCATCCGCCTTTAGGCTCTCCATTAAAATCTGTCCGATTAACGGCAGCAAACATTTCAGTAATCGGCGACAGCTGTCCTATCGGGCAGTCCGAGCTGCAGGTAAAAGGAATTCCCATTTTATACACTGTGTTCCATGGATTGCAGTATTTCTCACGTTCTTCCCCTACCCACTCTGCTGTCTGCGGATATTCTCCCATCATAAATCCGGGCTGAATTTCTAAATATGGTTTAACTTCAGCCAGTTTTTCCAGTAAATCAGGAGCGAGCACCTGGGCATGGATAATGCGGTGGCGCAGTTTGTTAGAACCTGCTTTTTCAATGGCGCTGATCGCTGTTTCAACAGCTCTGTCGCCAATCGCGTGCATGGCTGCCTGCAAGTTATGGTTATCTGCGAGTGCGATAATTTCATCCAGCTCTTCCTGTGAATAGTTTAACACCCCATCCGTCTTTGGCCGATCGTGATAAGGGGCTCTTAGCGCTGACGTGTGAAGTCGCTGGGTTCCATCAAGAAAGATCTTAATCGCTCCCATTTTCACACGGTCTGTTCCATCTCCTGTTTGTTTATTATATCTGCTTATAAAATTTTTTAAATCTTCAATATTAAAAATGTAATGATGCAGGTGGACGTCTGCATCCATTTTCCCTTCTTCTTCAAGTTCAATATAAGCATTCCAAAGCGTTTCAAATGAACCGACGTAGTTTAAGTCATCTGTGTGGGCAGAAGTGATCCCGTTTTCTGCTAAATCACGGACTCCTTCTTTAACTGCCTCTTTTACTTCTTCTTTCGACTTTTGCCTGAAATGAAACTTTATAAAATGGACGATCGTATCTTTAAAGCGTCCTGACCAGTTGCCATCCTCGTCTCTTTCAATAAATTCTTCCGGAAACTGGCTTAAATCATCCTTCTCTCTGATGATTTTCATCGCTTCTTCGTTAACGACGCATTCATGACCGTCTTCATGAAGGAAAAAAGCAGGCTTTTTATAATTAAGTTCTTCGATATCTTTCGCATTTAATAAGTGATCGATATCGTCAAAGCCGTCATCGGATAAGCCTCGGCCGACGATCCATTCATTTTCTTCCATTACTTTTTGGTTATAGTGATCTTTAACAACTTCCTTCATTTCTTTCCAGGATGTAACTTCTCGTAAATCCAGCTCCTTATCCATTAATCCGAACCTGAGGAGATGCATGTGGGAGTCATTAAACGAAGGGGCGAGCGCAGCTTCTCTTGAATCGATTACTTCGCCATCATTTCCTTGATAAAGACCTTGGTTGATTTCTTTAAACTTTCCATTTTCCACAATGACATGATAAATATCCCCCTGATCCTGCTTATCAAAAGGGCGGAACAGCTTTACATTATTGATTACTTTCATCCTTTACCTCCTCGATCATTTCTCCTGGTAAAATCATTCCCTTATTATCTTTCAATAAACAAAAAGAGCAAGCCCCCTTATAAGGGGGCTTGCTCTAAATTATTTATCTTAAGAATACGTGGTCTCCGATTACCGTTGTTACTTCTTTATTCTCCAGATAGCTGCTTTGCGCTTTGTCTGGATTATAGAAATAAAGAGATTCATTGTCATACCCCTGGTAAGCAAGGGCTTCATTTACGGCACGCTTCGATTCATCACCAGCTGGATTATTAATTGATCCATTTAGGACCGGTGAGAATTGAATACCATCATAGATAACTCCTTTAACAGTATCAGGGTAAATATCGCTTTCTACACGGTTAAGAACAACCGTAGCTACTGCGACTTTACCAGCATAGCTTTCTCCTTTAGCCTCAGCTTCAACAAGACGAGCGAGGAGATCTTTTTCCGATTCGCTTAAAACTGCTGGAAGTTTCAACTGCTCCCCTGGGTAAATCATAGCGTCAGTTTTATCATTCATGGCCTGTACTTGCTTTGCAGGTAAGCCATATTTCATAGCAATATTATAAATGGATTCGCCTTCTTGGACGGTATGCGTGTTCGCATGGGCAGAGCTCTGCATTGGAAATGAAAAAGCAAGAGCGCAGAAAGCTGCCATTCCAGCCATCCATACTTTCTTAAACACTTTTAATCTACCTCCTAGATTTTGATCTATTATAAACTAACATAGGAGGCAAATTTTTTTCAAAATTAATTATTTCCAGTGTTTCCAACGTTTCATAACATCAGAGTTATCGAATTTCCTGAAGGATCATTTATTAAAAAGCCTCCGTCTTCCTCTTCTGCCTGGTACCCCAAGTCATACAGCTGCTTCATCGCAGTGTTTCTCGCCTTTTCATCAGGGAATACGAGAGAGAAAGATTTTAAACCTGCGCTGTCTTCGGACGGAGCCGGTGCCCCTTTCCCTGCCCACGTATTTAATCCGATATGGTGATGATAATTCCCAGTCGATATAAACAGCGCCTGATCGCCGAGTCGGCTGACGACTTGAAAACCGAGTGCTCTGTAAAAGCCTTCTGTATCTGTAAATTCCGATACATGGAGGTGAATATGACCGATAACCGTTGTTTCAGGCAGACCTTCCCAAGCTGTATCGCCGGCAAGACTGAGCAGTTCCTTAGTATTTAATGGATCAACCGCCATTTTCACTTCGGATTTTATCCAGTTCCATTCACTTGATCGCCTGTCCGCATATACCTCTATTCCATTTCCATCGGGATCTTCCAAATAGAGGGCTTCACTCACTAAGTGGTCGGAAGAGCCCAGTCGAATATTGAGCTGAATAAGATGTTTAAGAATTTTTGCTAACTCGAAACGATCAGGAAGTAAAATGGCGAAATGATAAAGTCCTGTCGTACGGTCCTGTTTTGGTTTTATACGAACAGGCTGTACAATAGTTAAAAGCGCTGTTTTACCGTCTGATGAAAGCACTGCTTTCCTTTCAGACTGCTGGATAACCTGAAAGCCGATGACTTCTTTATAAAACGTAAGCGAGCGTGAAAGATCCTGTACTTTCAATTCAACATGGCCGACGAATGTGGTTGGCGCCTGAAAAAACTGCTTTTCCATAGCTTATTCCTCCTATAAAAGGAAATATATAGTTACTTTATGTAAGTAACTATATATTTGTAACTTCTAAATGTCAATCATTGTGTTCTATAAAGCTACTAACCTAATAAAATTACTATACGAGGTGTTATGAACTAGTAATAAAGCGAGGGGAAACCATGTATAAGTTATATTGCAGAACGTATCAGTTCACTTTTAAAATAGCTTCTCAGTTGTCGCCGCTACGAGCGCCGGCACTATTAGAAGGAAATAACAGCTTAAAAGAACTTCCAAAGGTGATGAAAGACAAGGGAATCGAGAGCATTCTCATCGTTACGGATAAGGGTATCCGTGCCCTTGGGTTGATGGATGACTTTATTAAAGGCTTGGAAACCGAACAAATAAGCTGTGTCATTTATGATAAAACAGTGGCAAATCCTACAATTGAAAATATTGAAGAAGCGCTGATGGTCTATCATGCCCATCATTGCAAGGGAATTATTGCTTTTGGCGGCGGGTCTTCAATTGATTGCGCTAAAGCGGTAGGTGCCCGCGTCGCCCGTCCCGATAAAAGCATTCCCCAATTGAGAGGCGAACTCAAAATTAGAAAAAAGATTCCTTTTCTGGCAGCTGTCCCGACTACATCAGGTACAGGAAGCGAAGCGACCCTTGCTGCTGTTATTACAAACAGCGAAACGCACGAAAAATATGCGATTAATGATCCCGTTCTTGTTCCCGACTATGCCGTCCTTGACCCCTTGCTTACGGTTAACCTTCCCCCTCAGTATACAGCTTCAACGGGGATGGATGCACTTACCCATGCTGTCGAAGCTTACATAGGCAGAAGCAACACGAAAGAGACAGAGCAATACAGCAGGGAAGCAGTCAAACTTATTTTTGAAAACCTTTATGAAGCTTACTCAAACGGCTCAAATTTGAAAGCACGGGAGAATATGCATAGAGCCTCACACCTGGCCGGAATGGCTTTTACTAGAGCGTATGTAGGATATGTTCATGCAATCGCCCACACGCTTGGAGGTTTTTACTCCGTGCCCCATGGATTAGCCAATGCCATCATATTACCTTATGTTCTAAGATATTACGGTGAAGCCATTCACCAGCCGCTCGCTGACCTGGCTGATGCAGCAGGAATTAGTGAACCTGAGGAAACAATGAAACAAAAAGCTGTAAAGTTCATTAGAGCTATTGAAGAGCTGAACGAAAATATGAATATTGCAAGGAAGGTAAGTGAAATACAGGATAGGGATATTCCTTTAATGGTAGAAAGGGCATTCAAAGAAGCCAACCCGCTATATCCCGTGCCGAAGATCTTATCCAAACAAGACCTCAAAATGCTCTATCATATGATTAAAGAATAGTTGGTACCAGGTACCCAGAGAAAAAAGAAAAAAAGTTTTTAGTACCAGGTACCGGTTTTCTCATTATGCGTACCAGGTACCGGCCTCCCCCTCGATGAAAAAAGGTTCCATTTCGGAACCTTTTTTCATTCGTAAATATCGTCTGCGTGCTCATATCTCATTTTTTCTGACTGAATTTTTCCGTTGTCCTCGTGTTTATTTACTCTTCTCGTTTTCTCGTTCTGTTGGTTCACTGACTTTTCTTCTGCTCTGCCGCTTCGCTGAAACTCTTCATTTGCTGGCATTTTCCTTCCCTCCTGACTAAATGGAATAAATGTTAGTTTCTCCAAATACTCAGTTCCCATGTAGATCTTTCTCTTTTGCTGGTAAAGAATTTATATAATTGTTCTTTCACTTGTTTGAGGTGCCAAACCATGAGTTAATAAAGGTGTCGGACCGATAGAATTATGCGAAAGGAGGCTGATTCTTTTGATCAAAGCATATGAGGTGGTTTCTGCGTAAAGCGGAAATCACAAAAACAGGAGGCCGCAATTGTGCGGCCTCTTTTAACTATTGGGAATTGTCTATAATTGAATTGTTCGCTTATACTATTAAATAAGCGTAATTGTCAAAAAATTATGTAAACACCTCCTAATTTGCAAGACTTCTGCACAAAAAACGAGCTTGCAAGTAAAAGTTAATAAACCAAATGAAAGGAGTTTTTAATAATGAAAAACACAAAAAGACATTTACAAGGACTCGTATACCCTATGAAGGAGGACGTCCATTGCAATATAAAAACGGAAAAGAGGTGTTCCCCCCTCGTTTGCTGAATGAGCTGCAAAACTATATTCAAGGCGAGCTCATTTATATTCCCAAAAAAGGTGATCAGCGAGCAGGCTGGGGAGAAATGAACGGATCCCGCCAGTTACTATCACAAAGGAATGAGGAAATCTTCCAAAATTATCAGGAAGGCTGGTCCTTTGATGAGTTAGAGCAAAAGTACAATTTATCTGTTGAAAGCATCCGCAAAATTATATATAAAACACGCGAAAGAAAAACCTGAAGAAATGCCTTATAATTGATTCGCCTTAATACACCTCACTGGACGAGCTTCGTAATCACACAGCCTTTCCAAGGCTCTATAACTTAAACCGAACGAAAAAAATGCGGAACTCAAAAAAACGTCCAAAGAACCCCTCTTTGGACGTTTTTACTATACCTTAAATTACCTTATTATTAGTTCAACACACTGATTTTAGAAGCTGCCTGCTTCACCTGTTCGCTTGCAGCATCCACACTTTCTCCTTTACTAAGCACAACAGCCATACGTCGACCTATTGTTGCAGAAGGCTTCCCAAACAGGCGCACTTGAGTGTCGAGGACAGTCAAAGCATCTTCAACTCCGGAAATTTGATATTCCTTGCATTCAATCGTTGCTTTAACCGCGTGACTTGCTCCTGGTGAAACAAGCTGGACATCTTCTAACGGAAGGCCTAAAATCGCCCGCACATGAAGGGCAAATTCCGATAGGTCTTGTGTGACCAGTGTAACCATCCCCGTATCATGCGGCCGCGGAGACACTTCGCTAAAATAGACTCCTTCTGAAGTAATGAAAAGTTCTACTCCGAAAACACCATAACCGCCGATCTCATCGGTAACTTTTTTTGCAATTTCCTCCGCCTCTCTTATCTGTTCCTCACTCATCGCATGCGGCTGCCAAGATTGAATGTAATCACCGTCCTGCTGAAGATGGCCGATCGGAGGACAGTAAAACGTCCCTGTAGAAGAGCGGACCGTTAATAGTGTGATTTCCGAATCAAAATGAATAAATTCCTCAACAATCACTCGAGTGCTTTTACCTCGTCCACTGTTGATGGCTTCCTGCCAGGAATCCTCGATATCCGCTTCTGTACGACATACGCTTTGTCCTTTTCCAGAGGAACTCATAATCGGTTTGATGACACATGGAGTACCAATGGCGATAACCGCTTCTTTTAACTCCTCTAAAGAGTTGGCAAACTCATATTTGGCTGTTGGAAGTTGTAGTTTTTCACTTGCCAGCCGTCGTATACCTTCGCGATCCATCGTCAACTGGGTTGCGTAAGCTGTGGGTATGACATTATAGCCCTCCTGTTCCAGCTCCAGAAGCGTTGCTGTCGCAATGGCTTCTATTTCAGGGACAATAAAATCAGGTTTCTCCTGTTCGATCACCGTACGCAGTTGTTTGCCGTCAAGCATGTCAATCACACGAAAACGATGAGCCACCTGCATAGCTGGTGCACCTTCATATCGATCGACTGCAATTGTTTCTATACCTAGCCGCTGCGCCTCAATCACTACTTCTTTCCCTAACTCTCCGGATCCTAACAGCATCAATTTCTTTGCATCGTTTTGGTTCGGTGCTCCATACATGTAAAATCCCCCAGAATGTTTTGATTTACAGCTATTCTAACGTTATTTACCAGTTTGTATCAAGGGTTTTTGGGTTAATTAACGAACATTCTTGATTAAATTCAAAATAATATTCATGTTTACTCATCTTCATTATCCATTGTAATAACGAACGTCAGTTATCGAAAAGTAAGGGTATTGTACAGCTGTCACATAAGATAAGGAAATCATTATCATGAGGCAGCATATAAAGACCATATCAAACTTAGATAAACCTAATCGATAGAAATAGGTCCGGTTTACATCATTAGAAAAACCCTTAGCTTCCATGGCTACTGCAATTCGATAAGCTCTTCTTATACTCTGCGAAAGAAGGGGAATGGAATAGGTTTTAAGTTTTTTGTAAAATCCTTTTACGCCTTTTTCAGCTTGAACACCTCGTACTTTTAATGCATAATGCAATGTTTGCATCTCCTCAATCATCAAAGGAATCAGCCTAATGGCTGCCATGAAGCTATAGGCATATTTCGGCTTCAACTTTAATTGCTGCATTAAGGAATAAAATAGATATACAGGTCTAGTGGTTAATGCAAAAATAACTCCTAAAGCAGCAAAAACTATCCCACGAAAGCCTAAATGTAACCCTCTAAAAAAACTCTCTTCGGTAATATGCACCAATCCCCATTTGAACCATGTGATTTCCCCTTTTCCAAAGAAAATCATAGATGTACAAGATGTAAGAAATATTAAGACAAATGGGATCGAAATAACTGCTAGACGTTTCCATGGATGACCCGTAAAAAACGTATAGAGGAGAAGCGTTCCTATCATATAATTGATGAGGAAGTTTGGATTATGAATCATCAACAGATGAATAAACAAGAGTACAATGATGATTAATTTCAGGCTCGGATTTATTTTGTGAAGCCATGTTTCTTTGTAAGAAAAGTCAATTGGCATATCTTATCTCCCCTATAAAATAAAAGCTGGTGAACGTTGTTCCATATAATCAGATGAAGGAGATTCCTTTACGAGTCTCCCTCCTTCTACTTCCCAGACTTTGGTTGCGAAGTGTTTCGCAATATTCAAGTCATGCGTAACCATAATGATCGTTGCTCCCAGAGCCCTCAACTTTTCAAGCTGCTCTAAAATTGCAAATGTGTTTTTCGCATCTTGTCCAAAGGTGGGTTCATCCAAAAGTATGATCGGCTGCTCTTTCACAATCGAAGCAGCGACACTCAGTCTTCGTTTTTGTCCGATAGATAATTGATAAGGATGCGTATGTCTATGCTTATGCAAATGATAGATTTCAAGCAGATGATTCACTCGCAGAAAAATTTGTTCTTCTCCCCAATTTTCTAAATGAAGCGTGAAGGCTGCTTCCTCATACACAGAGTTAGTAACAAATTGAAATTCGGGATTTTGAAATACTAAAGTTATATAATCAGCTAAATTTTTGATCTGCTCATACTCTTGTTCAAGAACACGATAAGATCCTTTAACTTTAATCAAGTTCATGAGAGCAAGCAGCAGCGTACTTTTACCTGCTCCGTTCTCACCAAGTACTGTTATCCATTCCCCCGGATGAGCATTTGCCTGTTTCACCCGGAGTGTTTCAACTTTTCCCCTATACGCTGAAAAGTCGGACAAATGAACAGATGATTTTTCTCTGTTTATATTTACTGGCGGAATATCCATACGTTTTGCTTGAATGTATTCACCCCAAACATCAGGGTACCAGATCCCTTGTTCGATAAGAGTGTTTTTATGCTTGTCAAAAACCTCTTGTTTCGATCCGTCGGCAATGATGTTCCCACTCTCACCCAGAAGAATCACACGATCAACAAAGTCGACAATCTGTTCAATTTTATGTTCCACAATCACGACGGTTTTATCTTCTCCAACTTTCTTAATCGTGTCCCAAACATGCTTAGTACCATGTGGATCAAGCATCGCAGTAGGCTCGTCTAAAAATAACACCTCAGGTTCTAGAGCAAGAACTGAAGCGATTGCCAATCTCTGCTTCATTCCCCCGGATAGTGTTTGTATCTTCGTGTGGATATCATCAAATTCTAATCCAACTTTCCGTAAATAATGCTCAATGTAAATTTCCATTTCTCCTCGAGGGACCTGAAGATTCTCAAGAACAAACGCAATTTCCTCATCTACATAGGGCATACAAAACTGTGAATCAGGATCTTGAAATAAAAATCCCCAGGAATCTGGAATGATAAGGTCGTCTGCTTTCATAGGTACTTCTACACTATGAGGGATGAGTCCCGTCAAGACTTGTAAAAGTGTTGACTTCCCTGATCCTGATGGTCCAAGTAGTAATACCTTTTCTCCTTTATTCAAAGAAAGAGAAAAATCCTCAAATAACAAGGGTTCCACTCCTGGAAATTTCAACCGCATGTTTGTCATACCAGCAATACTCTTCATACAAAACCTCCTGCTATCCCAAAGCCTTATAGTCTTCTTTAGAAGCCGGCCTCACAAGATTTGTGACTCCTGTTTTTTCTAATGATTGAACGATGAGAAAAGCGAAAATACCCGAAATGATGATGGCTCCTACTATTCTAGCTCCAACCAGGATGAGCAGATTCCAAAGTGCCAAGTCACCTATATAACCGTAGTAGAAATCAATACCAATAGACGCAAACGCAGCTGCTACACCTGCTAAGGACGCAGTGAACATATCGTATCTCTTATAGCGGAAAGCTGCGAAAATCAGTTCAGCAGCCAGACCTTGTCCTAACCCGAATATAAGCGTCGATATACCCCATTCACCGCCAAAAATAAATTCACCTTGCGCGGCAGCAACTTCCGCCAATAAAGCAACCCCGGGCTTTCGTATGATCAAATAAGCAACCACTGCTGCAATGAACCACATTCCATAAATGAGCTGCTCCAATTGTAATCCTAATGTGGAAACCACTCCATATAGCGGTCCCCATAGTTTATAGATCACACCAAATATCAATGCAACAATGATGGTTACTAAAATATCTGTTAACTTCAATCCCTTTTTCATTTTCTCAGGTCTCCCTTTCCATTGAATGACTTAAACTAAAAACGCTTTTAAAAAAACAACTTTCCCTCCTCCCGTAAGAAAAGCGGCTGATATTGGAAACGTATCTTTTTCGCAACTCCACTTCCCTGCGATGGTATGAGCCAAATCAGGTTCTAAGGGTCTTAAAGCCTACCTTTAACCTCGACCTTTCGTCAGTAAATAAAAAAGCACAGTACCGCTCATCCATTTACATAAAGGTACCCCTGGAAAAACTTTTTAAATTATCAATCTAGACCCGCCCCCTGTAATAGACCGATAGATTTCAGCTGTTTAATACGTCCGATCCTTCCATCCACATTTTCTTCTTGTCAGCCATCTCCCAAAACAAATATTCCAGTTTACCTGTATGAAGGAAGATCTCCTCTAAATGTGCTTTTTCTCGTTCTGGTTTATCGTCGGCAAGTTGGTTCATAAGGTTTTTCATATCTTCAGCTAGAGTCGTAAATTCATCTGATGCGTACATCTTGATCCAATCCCCGTAGAATTCATGTTCACTTGCTCCCTCTTTTTGATTCAATGCTAAGCCTATTTCACTGTAGCTCCATGCACAGGCAAGTACACAGGCGACAACCTCAGCTTCCGATCCCTGCTGGGACTTATTCAGCATGTAGCTTGTATAAGCAAGAAGCGTTGCCGAAGGTTTTGTATTTTCTAGTTCTTCTCTTCTGATCCCTATTCTTTCTGCATATTTTCGGTGAAGCTCCATTTCTTCGTTTAAGGTAGAATGCATCAAATCCGCGAACAGAGTCATCGTTTCTAAACGAGACGCTTTCACGCATCCTATTGCAAACACACGACAATAGTCGATTAAATATAAATAATCTTGTTCCATAAAAAACTTAAATTTATCAATCTCTAAGCTTCCATCACCAATCCCTTTGACAAAAGGGTGTTCGAGGTACTGATCCCATATAGGCTTAGCCCTTTCATAGAGCCGATCTGTAAACATTACACATCATCCTTCCTTTTTGAATTCTAAAAACCAGTCATATAAAAAAGCAGTCATCGTTTTTGTGAACTGTAGAAGCTGCTCTCTATCAAGCGACTCATTCACAGCATGAGCTTGTTCAAGTGTGCCAGGGCCATATAAGACAGTCGGGATGTCGGCCTCTGCTAACCATCCCCCATCTGTAACGGTAGGAGACATCGAATAGTCTACTGGTGTGTCGTGAACAAGTTGATGCGCACCAGCTAACTTTTGAACCCCTGAGTGACTGGGGTCCACGGAAAAGGCGGGGAATATTTCCCCTTGGTCTTCAATCATGGATTTCCCGCCCCACGAAAATTGAGGAGGGTAAACCTTTAACCAAGGATCAGCCTTTGCTGCATAATTGATATGTTCTTCGATGTCATTGATTACATCCTCATAATGTTCTTCAGGATAGTAATGCACCGTAATCCACAACTTGCAGCGATCTGCTATGAAAGCCGCATGCCTGCCGCCTTCAATGACAGCTGGATTGATCGTATTTGAGCCAGGGGGAAAGCCAGGACTCGATTTAGTTATGGCCCATTGCCGTTCCAGTTCTTGTAAGGCATTTATGATTTTCATCATTTTCTCTATCGCGCTGGCACCATGCAGACCGCCGCCAGCGTGTATCATGGAACGTCTGCAGGCATCATGGAAGGTTTGAGGACTCTCGATCGTTATCCAGCCGGTAATCACACCACCCTGACCTTGAATCTTACAATCACTTGTATCCACTACTAAAGCTAAGTCAGCACGATACCCTTTTTCACAGCAGGACTTCGTACCCGCTTCTCCAACCTCCTCACCGACCACTGATTGGAAATATAGATTTCCACTAGGTTCTATCCCAGCTTCATACAGCACTTTCATGGCAAACAGGACCCCCGCTATTCCGCCTTTCATATCAGCTACCCCACGCCCGAATACTTTATCTTCCGTTACTGTACATACAAATGGATCATAATCCCAACTTTCATTCTCCCCTATAGCTGCTACATCTAAATGGCCGTTAATGATAAGACTTGATTGATTCTCTTGCTGCCCCTTCCTCGTACCAACCACCACAGGGTCTCCTGGATACAGATCCCAGGAATCAATAGTAAAATCTAGTTCTTTCAGTTGATGGGCAACATATTTTTGAACTTTCTTTGAATTTCGAGCCGGCGGACTTGCTGTTGGATGGGCTACTAAATCTGTCAATAGCGTTAGAATTTCATGTTCCCTTTCTTCCACTTCATTCAGTAATTGGGATAACTTTATATCCATTTGATTACCTGCTCCTCTCCACAGCAAAAAAACTCGCCCCTATAGAAAAGGAGCGAGTTTTTATGTGAAAATAAAGATTATTCGAAATGAGACCACTCGCTTCACTTCCCTACGCTAGTATGACCTAGATCAGGTTATAAGGGTCAAAGCTTCGATGCTTCTCTCAGCCGATTCACGGCTCCCCTAGTGAAGTACACATATATTTTTGTTAATCATAATTAGAACACAATAACTTGGAAATAACAAGTGTACCTGGTACTCAATACTTTTTTTCTTTTTTCTCTGTGTACCTGGTACCCTTTACACCCACTACATATTTTCAAGCATTTTTTCAATCACGTGGCTGGAGTTTTTAGCGGCTTCTTCGACGAAGTTTTCCTGAATTTCTGAAGCTTCTTCTCCTGCGTCATCTGATGCCGAGCGGATCACGACGTAAGGAATTTGGTTTAAGTAAGCGGTCTGGCCTACAGCCGCGCCTTCCATTTCTACCACATAAGCGTCAAATGTGTCGTAGATCCATTCGGTTTTTTCTTCACTTGCGATAAACTGATCACCCGTAGCAATACGTCCTTCGAATACATCGACATAATCAGGCAGTCCTTTCGTGCCTTCTAATGCTAAATCGGCAAGCTCTTCATCTGCTTTAAAAAATCTTACATCCATATATGGAATCTGGCCTGGCTTATAGCCTTTTGCGGTTTCATCCATATCGTGGTGAACGGTTTCTGTGGAAACGACGATATCGCCCAGCCCTAGATCAGGATGAATGCCTCCGGCTACTCCAGAGTTAATTAATAAATCGGCTCCAAAGTCACTGATCAGCATTTGAGCTGCTACTGTCGCATTAACTTTTCCGATACCGGATTGAACGAGGACAATCGACTGTCCGTGGAGTTTCCCCTCGTAAAAGGTCAGCTCGCCTTTTTCTGTAGTTTCTTCAATATCCATAGCCTCTCGCAGAATATCAATTTCCACTTCCATTGGACCGATAATCCCGACGGTTTCAGTTTCTTCTTCTTTTGCCTTGGATTCTTTTGATTCTTCTGCAGAACTTTCTGAGGATTGCTGGCTGCATCCTGTAATGATGAAAGCTGTCAAAAGTAAGAATGCGATGTTTTTCATAAAGTTACGAACGTCCATTTGTTCCACTCCTCTGTTGTAATAAATAGTAAATAACGAACATTTTTATATATTTTATAAATAATGTACGTTTTTCATTTTACACAACTCAGTAATATATGCAACCATAGATTTTAAATTTGTTTTATACGAACGTTCCAATATCAAAAAACGCAAAAATCCCGGGCCTCTTATCAGAGAATCCCGGGATTTTAGTTTTGGGGCTGAGTGCTCCAAAAAATATGGACGAAGCCGGCAAGCAATGCAGCGTCCATCTCATGGTTGATGTCGATATGGATTTTATGAAACCATAGGCCCTTTATTATTGTTGTCCCTTTTTTATTGATCAGGCCTGTCTTTTTCCAAGTACTTTCTATAAGAAGCGGTGAATGGTCAGACAGGTGCACGAGCAGTTTATGCTTCTTTCCTGCCTGCATTTCAACTGAACCGATCGGCATGTCTTTTTGAAAAACTGTCCACTTTTTCTGCAGGTCCGTTTTTTGCTGAATCGTATATGTTTGTTTCGTTACTTCACTTACTACCTCAAGACTGACCTCCTGTTCATCATTTAAATCAGGAAGGGTTTGAAAAAATCGGTTCATCCAGCCAATAACGTACTTTCCTTTATGTATCGCAATCCCATCGGTGATGTGTCCCAGTTTGGCTGGAGAGTATGTTATTTTCATGACATCTCATGCCTCCATTACACAAAATCAGGTAGTTTTATCATAATCTATTTTTACTATAACAATCAACGCCATAATAAAAGCTCCATCTGCTAATTTGCAGATAGAGCTTCCCTCTATTTCTTTCTCTTATTAATGTATTGAATTGCCTGTTTTACGGTGCCGAGTGTGTGCATATCGGAAAGGTCTTTCCCAATTTGGACAGCTTTTCTGGCGAGTTCAGGGCGGATTCCTGTAAAAATCGGATGAATGCCAAGCAGCCTAATGATGTCATGAATGTTAAACAAAAAGCTGACCATTAGTTCGTCTAATTTATATACTCCCGAGAAATCAATGATTAGGTAGTCCAGGTCCTCATCTTTTAACTTCAAAGGAATCGTGTCTAACAGCTGATCGACGCGGTCATCGCTTAACCTGCCGCCCAGCGGAATAATTGAGACTCCATCTGAAACTGGTACGATCGCTGTAGAGATTTCGTAAATTTCATTGCGGATTTCCAGCAATTCACTCGCCCGCATCTTATTTTCGGTAATGTCTCTTATCACCGTCTGAATAGCAGGCTGATTTCCGAATAAGACAGGAATACAGGTTAGTTCAACGTCCACTAAATGTCCATCCACGCGAATCAGTGTCAGCTCAACCCTCTCAGCCATCCGGCCCTGGGACATAATTTCGCTGATTCGGTTTGTTACTAAAGTAACATCCTCTTCTTTGATCATAGAACAAACATTTTGACCGATCAGCATTTCCTTCTTTGCCCCTAAGAATTCTTCTCCAGCCTGGTTGACATATAAAATGGCGTGATCTGAATGGATAATGGTAGCATCAAATGAATATTCAATAACCTGCTTATACATCTCCTTTCTTGCACTAACTGTAAGGGTGTTGTCTAATCCTTCCATCTGTATCTCTCCTCAGTGAAGGCAGCTGTAAATTCATTATCATGTTAATTATTCGCTGCAGCTGTTCCTTTTCCTTCTTTTATTTTTTAAATTTTTCCAAATCGTTTTTTCCGTTCATTTGGCGGATTGAACAATCGGAGGCAAAGAGATAGAATATTATACCAAATTAGGAGGGATAAAATGGAAAGCAGTTTAATTCAATCAGATGACTTATGGTTACTATGGGCATTTCTTGCCGGATGGGCAGCTTTCAGCATTTATTTAGAGCAGCATTACAAGTGGGCGTCGAAAGTTTCTGGAGCTATTATTGCCCTTGTCGGAGCGATGCTGCTGTCAAATCTGAACATCATTCCTTTGCAATCCGCCGCTTATGATGCGGTCTGGAATTATGTCGTTCCTTTAGCAATTCCCCTGCTCTTATTCCAAGCCAATATTAAAAAGATCTGGAATGAAAGCGGACGTCTGCTGATTCTGTTCTTATTAAGTGCAGCCGGGACCGTGGCGGGGGCGATCATCGGCTTCTTTTTATTAAAAGATTATGTTCCGGGCTTAGAGAAAGTGGGGGCGATGATGACAGGATCTTATATTGGGGGCGGCGTAAACTTCGCTGCTTTATCTACCAAGTTTGAGGCACCTGGCGAGCTCGTTTCTTCAGCGGTGGTGGCAGATAACTTAATGATGGCTCTTTACTTTTTCGTCCTCATTGCTATACCTGCGATTAATTTTATTACAAGCCGCTTTAGAACACCGTACATAGATGAAAGACTGCAGAATAAAGAAAATACGAGTGAAACTGAAGCGGCTTGCTACTGGGGAAGAAAAGAAATGTCACTGCAGGATATTGCACTTGCCGTTGGAACGGCGTTTGCTTTAGTCGCTGTATCGTTTCAGTTAGCGGGATGGCTTAACGAATGGCTTCCTTCAGGAGACGGCGTTTCTGTGCTGTTTAACGTCTTACACGGCATCTTCGGTGATAATTATTTAATGCTGACCACATTGACGATGACGGCTGTTACGGTGTTCCCTAAATATTTTGAAAGCATCCGCGGTTCTCAGGAAATCGGGACGTACTTAATCTATATCTTTTTTGTAGTAATCGGTATCCCTGCTTCAATTCCGTTAATCCTGCAGAATGCTCCCTTACTGCTGGTCTTCGTCTTCTTGATTGTCGCAGCTAATATGCTCGTTTCCTTTATCTTAGGAAAGATCTTCAACTTCAGCTTAGAAGAAGTGATCCTTGCGTCTAATGCAAACATCGGAGGGCCGACGACAGCTGCAGCTATGGCGATTGCCCGAGGCTGGACAAAGCTGATTGTGCCAATATTATTAGTCGGTACTCTCGGCTATATAATCGGCAACTATATAGGAACAGGTATAGGCGTCTGGTTTAGCAGGTTTTAACGGTTCGATCCCTTTCGATAAAGAAGGGGAAAACTGGTCGCCTACTTAAAAGCGTTCCCCCCGACGCCCTTTGCACAACCCTTCGAAACCGTTGGCCGACTGCTGCATAAGGTTTCTCTGCAAGCTGTAAAAAAAGCTCAGAGGCAACCTCTGAGCTTTTTTAAAAATACTTATTTAATTTTTTCCACCTAGTTTATTTTGGGGATAAACAGCCATACGTATAAGCCAGACATTCAAAACCGGATTTCTCTAAAATCGGACGGCTCATTTCTAGAGAGTCCACGGTAAGGAAACGATATCCTTCTTCATTTGCTTTTTGAGCCCTGGCGGCCAGCAGGGACGTATAGTACCCTTTCCTGCGATAATCCGGGCGAGTCGCTCCTCCCCATAGGCTGGCAAATGAAGAGTTCGCTTCAAAGTACATCCATGCGGCGCTTACAAGCTTATCATCTTCATAGATGCCGTAGATATGAAGGCATTCCGGGTTGTTTCGCTTATCACTCCACAGCCGCTTCCCTAGTTCAGCGTGAGAATTCCCCCACGTATCATTTAGCAGGCTGACAACATCCGCGATTTCTTTCTCAGTTGTGATTTCAACAAGTTTTCCTGACATTTCTTTTTGAAGCAGTTCACTGTCTTCCTTTAACTCATGTATCATCAGCGCTTCTTCTTCTCCACGCTCAAAACCTTCTTCAACTAACAAATCGACTAAATTGTCCGGCTGGTCATAGCTATGTACCTTCCACTCAAAACGCTGACCAAGCTTTTCAAAATAGCGGACTTCTCCTTCAATAATTTCCTTGGCATTCTCAGGTGTAAAATTAGAAAACAGAATAAATCCTTCGTCATTCATCAGTGAGACGTGCCTGACGACATAGTCGGTCAGTTCCCTTCTGTATCCATTCGTTTGAGCATTTACTCTCAGTTCTTCATTGTAAAGCTGTAATATTTCTTCCCTCTTCACTTTTCTTCTCTCCTCTTTATATAGAAAACCGCTTTTATTCGGTTTCATTCATTATAATTGTATCCACGACATTCTTAATAACCTTAATTACTACCAGCTAAACCTGATTTTACAATTTAATTTTTATCATCCCAATTTTTTTATCATAAAACTCACCATAAAAAAAACTGACCGGTGCCGGTCAGTTTTCATTATCTTCTTTAACAACAGAGAATTTGTAATCCTCAAACCAGTGATTCATTTTTTTGATATGGTGTGCAAACTGCTCTGCTTCTTCAAACGTTGGAAAAGTTACCTCTTTCTTATCTACCGCAAACTCTATAGGAACATTACTGCTGTTCATCGCAATAATTTTATAGCACACTTTATCGACCCGTCCTTTATTGTTGTTCAACACCCCCGCTTGAAGACGATTAAAATGAAAAGCTCAAAAAGGAAAGATCCTTTTTAAGCTTACGCCTTCCAGCCGTCTTCTTTTTAGACCGGCATTTTGCTTTATTTTGGTTTTAAGATGAGAACAATATAGCTTTTGTCGAGCTCAAAATCCCAATCTACGAACACATCCTGAACGTGGATTCCTAGAATCTCCCCGAATATTTCCTGGTTCAGCAGACTTTTCTCAAGATTCCTTTTTGTCAGCCTTAACTGCTCGGCAAACCCGGATTTAATCAGCTCTTTTTCAATACGAACGAGAATGCCTTCGCGAACGATTAATAATGTACGCTCATTTAAATAAATGGAATCCACAAATTCGGGAACCTTCTCCGCAATTTCGCTAACTCGAACGACTTCCTTAAGAACCGCCTCTTTATTAGGGGCATCGGCTGAAGCTAACACTTCGTGAGAATCCGTATTCTCACTTTTAAACTTACCGATAATAATCCCGGAACGATTAGGAAGTGACCAGTCATAATAGAGATTTTGAACTTCCATATCGGTTTTGATACTAAAGGCCGCTTTTATATCAGGCAGCAGCTCTCTCATTAAGAGATCACGGGTTTCTTCCACCTTCATATAATTTTTCTGACCTACCAGCACACGTTCCATGGGAGCTAAGAAATCACTCAGATAAATAGTGAAATAAGGCTGTCGCAGGGACACATAGACAGAGGAGGGCCCTTTGCCAAAGTTATCACGAAATAGTTTGCCTATATAACTCGCTATTTCCGCTTGAATGGATTTATTCTCCATAACATACATCCTTTAAGAATCCGTATTTAAATCTAACGTCTTCTTTAGATTCCACTAATCCGTCGATTTTAAACAGTAACCCTGCTTATACGCGGGCTTTACATAAATCCTCACACATTATAGCGTGAGCGATGCAGATGGAAACCATCTCTTCGATCCCCTCTGTTTTCATATTGCGTAAAGCTTTCGCACACTGACGGCACACATCCGCACAAGCCTGGCATATCTCCTCCTCAATCGGTGAGCCTTGATCTATAGTTTCTTTAGCGTGTTGATATGCGGCCATGCTTTTCTTCGTTAATTGCATACTGGATAATAAGTGTAGAGACTCGATATAAGTAAGTTTAATATTTTGATCCATCGTTCAGAGATCCTCCTATATTTTCCCAATAAAAAAAGCCAAAAAAGGGTAAATTCTTAACCTTTTTTGGCTTATGTCCAGCTCTATTTGTCCAGTCCACTTCCACCAATATCTATTAAATTATAATCATTCCGGGTTAAAATCGATAAGGGAAAAAGTACTTTCGCCTTTTTCCTATATAGTATTTTAACGTTTATCTTTCATAATTTAAAGGCTTTTTTGTTATTTTTAAAAATGATTTAAGGAATATCGGTGGAAAGCCGGGAAATCCCTTTAATGCAAAACTATCGCACGCTTTCTTTCGTGAGGAGAAACTTTCTGATATCCATTAATAACCCCCAGTCACTCCAGTGCACATAATGGCCGCCGCGTACGGGTCTGTAAGTTATAGGGAGGTTTTCTTTCTTAAGCTGATTGATGTGAATCGCTGTTCTCTTTTGTTCCTCCTCTTCCATTCCTTCAAAAGTTCCGTAAGCGAGTAATGTTGGAACTTGAAGCTTTCGAATGAGCGGCCTCATTTTTAAATTATAGAAACCAAACATTAAATTTAAAGCAGACACCGAAAAATCTGCCTGATGCTCATAGGCATGGCGAACAAACGGGTCTTCTTTAATCCCGACTTTTTCACAAAAAGCTGACAGTTTCTCGTCCACGTCTCCAGGACGCTCCTGATTCTCAAAAAGAGGCGCAGCCCACTTAAGAGATGACTGTCCTAAAAGCCGGGCTCCTATATTTAGAAAAGGGAATGCATACGCGAAGCCTTCAAACTCGGTGGTCGGGATACGCGGGAACGGTTTATGGCCCTGATCGAGGAGAACGAGCCTGTTTACTTTTTCCGGAAAATGAGCTGTGAAAGACAAGGCGACAGCCCCACCAAGAGAGTGGCCGATGACGTCTGTTTTCTCAAGCTGCTGCTGCTCGACATACTCATTGACCCACTCAGCCAGCCTCTGATCCGTCCAGCGTTTATCAATTCCCGCACTTCGTCCATATCCCGGGAGATCGAGCAAGTGCGTTTCCAATCGGTCTTCAAGATATTTTGCAATATTTAAGCCTTCACTTCCGGTAAAACCGGCAGCAGGGAGAAACAAAACGGGCGGACCTGTTCCTATTTTATCTACATAATAGTCGTAGAGTATCTCCTCGGACATTAAACCACCTCCGCATTAAAATAAAACTGAGGAAAAGATCACATATGCAATCGTAAATAAGATAAGAAGCGAAGAAAAGGCAGCATAAAATAAGAGCGTGGGTTTTGGATCTTGAGGTGTTAAATCCTGAACATAGTGAGAAAAACCGAGAAGAAGTCCGCCTAATATTGTCAGGAGGCCAAACAATATGTGGGCAGCAGCCCCGAGAACTATCCCGCTGATGAATAATATAATAGCAATCGTCTGATTAAATAATATGCGAAGTATCATGAGCTTTTCTCTTCCTTACCTTTTAATTCTTATTTGATTAATTGTTTGTACCGAAGGGAAGGATAATCCTCTTTTTCCTTAGTGCGGTTACCTTCTCTTCTTTTACAAACGCAACATCACTGGCTTCCCTCAACATGACGAGGGGCTGCTTTTGTTACTGAGACCACGATTTACCTCCCCCTCTGTTACATTGTTTACCAGCCAAACTGCCGCATTTACTGGCGAACCAGGCAGCACGCTCAACACCTCAATCCTTCATTTCTACCACATACGAGGTGAGTTCTTTTATTTTGCCATCCTTAAACTTGTTAAATTTATAGACATCACAAAATTCAAAGGCCGTCCGTTCACCGTCTTCTTTCGTCAAATGAATCGTTCCATTTACCGCTGCTGTTACACCATGAGTGATGATATTGGAGAAAGAGAGTTCATGATGAAGATCGCTATTCATCGACTCAAGAGCTTCTTTTACGTTATCTTTACCTTCAATCGTTGTCTCTCCTGCCATCCTCCATACGATGTTATCGGTTACATTTTCTAAAATAAAATCCGTATCACCTGTGCCAAACGCTTCATTAAACCTTTTCAAAAGATCTTCTTTTTGGCTCATTTGTCGATCGTCCCCTCTCATGGCTGGTTTATATTAATTTTAGCATAATTCAATCTTCCTATCCCCGAAAAAAAGCTGCCTTCTTTTAGAGAAGACAGTACATTTTTATTTCGCTTGTACAGGAATCCAGATTTCACTATGGAACTTATCGGATTTTATGTCATCATCTGCATTCCAGAGAATTTCCGGTCCTTTCACATGCTCATAGCTCGATGTTGGAAACCATTCTGAGTAAATCCGGCCCCACACATTCTGCAGAGTTTCCGGATACGGTCCAATCGATTCAAAAACGGCCCATGTCAAAGCGGGCACTTCCAAATCTTCAAATTTTTCCGGTGTTTCATTCGTTGTGGCAGCAGCCAAATAGTAATCAAGCTCGCCTTTTTGAGAACGGTCTTCGGAAAAATTGGTGCAGACGCTCAATAATCCTTTTGGCTCCACATTGGACAATGCCGTAATTTCTTTGATCGTGTCGATCCCGGCTTCCTTCCACAGGCCAGCGATTTCCGGGTTTTCTCCTTCATAAATAAGGGGCACTCTTTTTTTCAGCCCGGCAATTTTAAAAAAAGCCCGGACCCTTTAGTCCGAGCTTACCATTTATCGTGAGGCTGCCGCATGTTTATTTCGTGATACTGCCGTGTTTTCTCTTTCTTTTTTTGGCTTAATGAAAAAGGCCAGAATAAGAGCGATAACAGCCGAGATTCCCGCTACGATAAAGGATACATTAACCCCGTGAATCAGGCCATTAACCCCATGTGAAGGTCTGGCACTGTTTGTCATTACTGTAACGAGCAGCGCTGTTCCTACGGCACCAGATACTTGGCGCATCGTATTGTTCATCGCGGTTCCGTGTGGAATATGACGCTCGGTCAATGTATTCAGACCAGCCGTTGTTACAGGCATCATGACCATCGCAACACCAAGCATACGCACAGCGTTAACAATAGCGAGATAAGCAAAGGTTGTTTCGCTGTCCAGGTTTGTAAACATAAACGTCGTTACACTCACAATGATCAGCCCGATGATCGCAAGCCACCTCGCCCCAAACTTATCAAATAATCGGCCGGTAATCGGGTTCATAAAGCCCATCAACAATGCTCCCGGCAGAAGCATCAGACCAGATTCAAAGGCTGTAAACCCGAGCATATTCTGCATAAACAACGGCAGAACAGTTGCCCCGCCAATTAAAGCAATAAATACAACCATACCTAGAACGGTCGTTAGAGTGAAGACTTTATTTTTAAATACCCTGAATTCAAGAATCGGCTGTTTTAACTTGAACTGTCTTAAGATGAAAGCCGTTAAAGCAATGGCTCCTGCTAACATCGAGAAGATCACCTGCTCATCGCCCCAGCCGGTGTTGCCAGCCGTACTGAATCCATACAGAATACCGCCAAATCCGATGGATGATAAAACGATCGAAAGGATATCGACTTTTGGAAACGTCTGCTTCGTAACATTTTTTAAGATGAAGTAAGCGACAATAAAGTCGATGATGACAACAGGTAAAATGACGTAAAAGAGACTTCGCCACGGAAACTGCTCAACAAGCCATCCAGAAAGCGTCGGACCAATCGCCGGCGCAAAGGATATGACGAGTCCAAACATTCCCATCGCAGCTCCCCTTTTTTCAATCGGATAGACCATCATCAAAATCGTCTGCATAAGAGGCATGATAATTCCTGCCCCAGAAGCCTGAATGATCCTTCCTACCATTAGAATGCCGAAATTAGGAGCGATGGCACAAATCACCGTCCCCGCTGCAAATAATCCCATTGCGGTCAAAAATAACGCCCGGGTCGTAAACCGTTCAATTAAAAAAGCGGTAATCGGAATCATAATCCCGTTCACCAGCATAAAAATCGACGTCAGCCACTGCGCCGTACTCGCATCTAAGTTTAAATCCCTCATTATATGCGGCAGCGCTGTAGCTAAAAGCGTCTGGTTTAAAATGGCCGCAAAAGCCCCTGAAATCAAGACAAGCATTAACGGTCCTCGATTAATCTTGAGTTGAGGGCTTGAAGTTTCTTGGTCGTCAGCCATGTTACTCCTTCTTTCTTTTATTTAAATAGTTTAGTTATTTAATATTTCGTCTACCGAAATATAGTAACATATTGAGGAGGGATTCGAAAGAAAAAAGATTAGGCACCTAATTTTTTGGTAAAGCAGAATATTAGGATTGATGGCTGATTACGATTACACTTGTCTTAATAAGCTTATAAATAGGAAGGAAGATGAAAATGGGACAATCATTACAAGGAAAAGTCGCTTACATAACAGGTGCAGGCCGCGGCATCGGTCGGGCCACAGCTCTTGAACTGGCACGCGAGGGAGTTAACGTAGGACTTATGGCGAGAACAGAAAGCAGGCTTGAGAAAACGGCTGAAAACGTAAGAGCACTCGGTGCAGAAGCGAGCTATGCTGTAGTCGACATCTCACAGGAAGAAGAAGTCGATCAAGCTGTTTCAAAATTAAAAGAGGAGTTAGGAGCCGCTGATATTTTAATCAATAACGCAGCGATCAGCTCCCGCGGATCATTCTTAGAAATTGATCCGCAAGACTGGAAGAAGACAATTGAAGTTAACGTATTTGGCACATATCATGTGACAAAAGCGGTGCTCCCGCAAATGATTGAGAAGGACCAGGGCGACATTATCAATATTTCTTCAAGCAACGGGCTCAAAGGAACAGCCGGATCTACGGCTTACAGTGCGTCTAAGTTCGCCGTTCAGGGAATGACCGAAGCCTTAATGCAGGAAGTGCGCCGAAACAATATCCGCGTCAGCACCTTAAACCCCAGCCTTGTCGCCACTGAACTGGCCTTTGGAGACAAGCTGGACGAACAGGATAAGGAAAAATATATGCAGCCGGAAGATATCGCGGAGTATATAGCGGCCCAGCTGAAGCTCCACCCACGTATTTTTATAAAAACGTCTCTGCAGTGGGCAACCAATCCGTTTTAATGAGAGTGGCTGAAGGATGAGTTGATAGTGAAGGGAAATCGCGGCACACCTTTGGAAGATTTAGCAGGGTTTCCTGTTTCGCTAAAGAGGTTTAGCAAGAAGGCTTTATTAATAAGAAGTTCGATTAAGTTCGGCACGTCATGTGCCATCATTGAACGACCCCACATCATGTGGGGCCGCGAAAAAGCGAGAGTTGTTAGCCCTAGGGTAAAGGAAATAAAAAAGCTCAGAGACCAGAAGCTCTGAGCTTTTTTTATTATTTCAAAATGCCAAGATAAGCGCTCCATGGGCCTACATCTTCGCTGTACCTTTCAGCCATCACTCTAACGATCTGTGAAATGTGAGTGAAATCATGAACCACCCAGGTCGGCAGCAGTTCCCTCACTTTAACTGTACCAAATGCCGGGTGAGAACCTTTTTCTTCAAGCTGTTCCTCAGACCCGATGAGCTCATAAAGCCTGCGTATATTTTCTGAACGAAGCTTTTTAAATTCATCGATTTTCCCGCCGATCGTTTGCATGTCCTCAGAATTCAAATGAGAGAAGCGGTCAAATTCCGGAAATGGCTCAGCTTCCCCTTCATGCAAAATATGGACCAAACGGGAGATCCAGTTGTACTTTTCCCCTTCTATCAAATGTTCAATTACTTCAGAAGCATTCCAAGTTCCTTCCCCTTCATTACAGGTAAGCCAGCCATCCGACAATCCTGAAAGAAATTGATCCAGCGTCTGCGGTGTGCGTTCCAGGATTTCTACAGATTCCTTCAAAGAAAAGTTCATGTAGCTACTCCTCCAAGGCTAAGTGTTTAAAAGCTCTTCGTCGCCATCTTCATAATAACCTAAGACAGCATCCACATAATAAATGTCTCCATAACAAGCATCATACTGGACGGCTTCTTCCCGTATACAGCTGTATTCCCCAGTATGCGCTAACTCCTCATACATTTTCGCGGAAAATTGAATCGCTAACTCCTGAGTATATTCTCCTCCATGGTTCCTCACATAATCTATGAAACCAGCACCAAAATTATAGGACTGCAGAGCGAGTTTTATATCTTCGTCAGCCTTCTTAAGCGTATTAGCAAAATAGGAAACTCCGTGCTTGATCGAAAGCTCTGGGTCATCAATGCAGCCTACAGACCCGCATAATGACTCCGATGCCTGCATAGGATCGTTTCCGCGTCCTCCGGATTCCTGCATCATTAAAGCGAGAATAAGGTTTGTATACTCCCCGATCCCCTCTTCTTCTGCATACTTCCTGACTTCCTCTTCATATTGCAGAACCTGCGGAGAAATATTTCCTTCAGTGCTGTTGGTAAAGCTTGAAAGACCCTCGCCAATATTGCTGATCGTAATAATATGCATAAGAGCAATAAATAGAATTATAGGGAGACCATACTTTAAGAAGCTGCCGGCCAAAGCCTGTTTAAATTTAGTTTTAGCCTTTTTCTTAGGCATGTTCTCCCCTCCTTAACCGTCAATATATATATAGCATATTTTAACATGCTGGTTTCGGTATTGCTCTATTTTTGTTCTAGATTGCCAGATTCCAAGGTTTCATGCCGAATAGGAATTTTCCTTACAAAACAAAAAAACCATAGAAACTCTATGATTTTAATAATGTCCAGTTGGACCGATTTTTTTATTAAACCTCTATTTTTTACCATTCTCCCAAAATTCAAGGGCAGCGTGGATCGCAAAACCACATATTCTCCGCATCTTTAAAAAAGTAAAGAACTTCATTTACTGCTTTCATGTAAAAAAAAACGATATAATCGCCGCTTTCATCAACCACTTGTTTTCCATAAGGATAATGGGATTGTGAATAAACAGTAACTTCTTGGAGGTCACACGTTCGTTCCATGCATTGCTCTACCTGCTGATGTGGGGTCATAGTATATACCTCCTAAAAGTATTGATACTTATGTTTACCCATCAGAAAATGAACTAATCATCTTCCATTGATAATTTCATTTAATGTTGTCTGTATCGACTTCAGTTCTTATACGAGAAAGTCGCCCCCACACAGGAAGAATTCTCTCTTATTTCATTATCTTTCGACAAAGTTTCATCACAAGTAAATTTTTTGTAACAATACGAGAAAAGGCCCCCCTTTCCATTACGAATCACTTCTTCTCGTTTCATATCATCCATAAAAAAGCTCAAGACTAAAAGACAGTCTTGAGCTTTCTTTTACTATATGCCAGCATTTTTGGGAGAGCTTCTTCAGAGGTAATTAGTTATAGCTTAACGGGCGGACTCCGTCACGCACAGCGATAAAATCCGGGCGTTCTTTACCACCAGAGAATGGCTGTACGAGCTGGTTTTCCACACTGTTAAATACCATAAATAGATTGTTGCGGTCATACGGGGTAATGTTTCCGTTTGATCCATGCATTGTGTTACTTTCGAAAATGGTAATAGAACCTGCTTTTCCTGTAGGAACAGAAATGCCGCCGCCTTTCTCAGTCAGCCATCTCAGGCTTTCGTGATCCGGCACTCCAAGCTTCTGCTTTTGCAGAGATTCTTTATAGTTGTCATCCGGCGTTTCACCTATACAGCTGACATAATAGTTATGGGACCCTGGTATAAGCATCAACGGCCCGTTAAAAGTATAGTTATCCGACAGAGCGATGGATACACTTAACGCTCTCATGCGAGGCATTCCATCCTCTACGTGCCAAGTTTCAAAGTCTGAATGCCAGTCGAATTCCTTTCCAGTAAACCCAGGCTTGTAATTAATTCTGGACTGGTGGATATAAACATCGCTTCCAAGCAGATAGTTTACTATGTCTAATAAACGCTGGTCGTTCGTTACATCTTTAAAGTAGTTATCATCTTTATGGACATGAAAAATTGAGCGGATTTCATCACTTTCTGGTTCCCGGATTACTTTGTCGGATTGAACATCACGACTGTCATCCTTTAATTCGAAAATCCCTTTCTGCATATCCGAAACTTCTTGATCGGAAAAGAGGTTTTCAATCTGAAGGAAACCATTCTTCTCGTAGAAATCTAGCTGCTCTTTCGTAAGCGGGGCCTCGTGGTCTTTTGAACGATCCGTATGAATGACCGGATCCTTTCTTTCTAAAATCTCTGGCTTGTTATTCTGTCTTGAAGGATAAAGATCTTTCATGACTACACACTCCTATTTCGCTAAAGATTTTGCACTTTTGAAGCCGAATTCCTCGGTGCTAAAAAGGCTGACATATAGAGAGAACCTCTCCCTCGTACGGGACAGATTCCCATTACAAAACGAATTAAACTACTATTTTAAAAAAATATAGATAAAAGCAGAAATAGTCCGAAAAAACGCAAAATAAGAAGATATCCCCCCGTAAATTCTCTCAAAAAGCTAATATTGGACTACATCCCTTTACATCTCTTTGTTTCTTAATTACTTTTAAGGAATTTCATAGTAAATAAAAGCGCCGCAATCCATTATGGTATATACATTTCTAATTAGTTTGCCTTCCTTCTTAGTTAATTGTTTACTTTTGTCTTTATAATCTATTGCTCCTCATCCAGAAAAGTATATTAAAATAACAAAATCACTAACAGTCTCTTACACTGAGTTTTCTAGGCAGTTGAGAAATCGCGACAGTCTATTTCTATAAATGTAAGGTGTTTTTCTGCTATATACAAAAAACTCAGAGCCGGGGCCCTGAGTTTTTTCTTTAATGATAGATTAATAGTTTACAGCTGCCTGAGAGTTAATTCTTCCGTGCTCAAAGTAGCTGCCTGTTCCGCTAATCCGATCAGCCGAATTTTCAATAGCGGTACGGATTTGTGAATTGCTTCGGCCCTGACCTGCAAGCAGACCGGCTAAACCAGCGACATGCGGAGAAGCCATTGAAGTGCCGGACATGTACGCATATCCACCATTTGGAACTGTTGAGGCGATATCAACACCTGGAGCTGTAACGTCGACCCAAGTTCCATAGTTAGAGAAAGAAGCTCTGCGGTCGTAACGGTCAACCGCGCCAACCGCAATAACATTCGCATAAGACGCCGGTTCAAACGTTGTAGAAACTCCATCATTTCCTGCGGCGGCAATGACAACAGATCCCTTACTCCATGCATAGTTCACTGCATTTTCCAAAGTCTGTGTATCACAGTTACATCCTAAAGAAAGATTAATGACCTTAGCCCCTTGATCAGCTGAGTAACGAATGGCGTCAGAGATAGCTGTCATTGAACCGCTTCCATTTGCGTCTAAAGCGCGCACAGCTAAAATGCGGGAATTTGGCGCCATTCCCGCTATCCCTTGAGCATTGTTCGTTTCAGCAGCGGCCGTTCCAGCAACGTGGGTTCCGTGGCCATTTAAGTCCATTGGATAATAATCATAATCAACAAAGTCATACCCGCGAACTGTTTTATCATTCAAATCCGGGTGGTTATAATCAACCCCTGAATCAATGATTGCAATCATCTGACTGCTGCTGCCTCTTGCCGTATTCCAGGCAGCCGGTGTTTTCGTTAACTGAGGTCCGTATTGAGCACTGCTGTAATAAGTATCATTTGGAGTCCAGTCTGCGGAAAATTCATAGTTCGGTTCCGCATACTCTATGTTTGGATTTTTGTTCAAAGCTTTGACAGCTTTCTCCACATTTTCAACCTTAAAAACCTTAAACTCAGAATCTACAGCATCTTTATCAGGCACCTCTCTTGCTTCTAAACCTTTTACTGGTGAAGCCTGTGCCGATTTTCCTTTTCCTTCTTTAAACTTAACAACTACCTCATCTTTGACATACCCACCTTTTTTAGACTGTTGATCCATCTCCACTTTAGGCAGATCCGCTTTTTTGTCTGCGGCCGATATCTCTGCAGCGTTTGGAAGCAGCGTCAAAGTAACTGCCATCGATAGTACGGCCAATCCTTTAAATCTCATAAAAAATCCCTCCTTATTTTGGTATAATTATCAATTCACCAAAACCAGGAGGAATCCCTTCCCTTTCAACTTGGGAAATGAAGTCCGTAAAAACGGGCTTTACAAAGGTTTTTCATTATAACATTGGGAAAGCTTACTCTTTCCCTAAGATCAGAAGTCCATGCATTCTTTTCATAACATATGGACCGTCCAATTCCTTTGGCGGTACGCCATAGTAGGATTTCACAGCAACTTTATCCGCCTTTTTTTGCTCTGAAACAAATTGATTGATTTTAGCTTCTGGTATACTGCATGGTTCAATCACAACCGTCTGATCTATTCTTACACTATAATTTCCAGTAACTTTTAACTTTTTTTTACCGAAATAAAGCTCCTTAATCGGTTCGATCATACAAATACCCTTTCTTCTGCAATCTTTACCAATTATAAGTTATCTTATTTTCTAACTCCTTAATTTCCAATAACCTTTTAGGCAGCTTTTACTATTATATTTTTATGTACTCTGCTGCCTTGTACCTTTTGCATTGAATCAGTACCTCCGCCAGGTCCTCTTTTTTAAGACCATATGTCTTGGACCCTTAGAATGATTTTTGCAGCTTTCCCAAACATACTTTATAGGTTATCTGTATGGAAATCGAATGCAAAAGATTCATTCCCTGCCCTCCTTTTGTCATCAGAACCCCCGTTCCTATGTCCTATATCGAATTATTTCGACAAATTAATACATAATCCTTCCTCTAGATGAAAATTTTATTAAAAAAAATCAGGACCTTACCCCCATTCCATAAAAAACAAGACACCCATATGGGTGCCTTATGGTTTATTAATCTCTCTTATTAATGTAAGCAGCGCAGGTGATACAGTATTCATGTCAATGAGACCATCATCACACTCTTTTACTTTATCAAGCTGCTGCAAAAAATAATCATCTCTGCATTTAAACTTAAGCGTCCCCGAACAGATCCTTCCTTTTACATTCTTCACTTGATCATGAATCCATTCTCTTTCCAAGTCATGCCCTCTCCTTTTCAAACTAAGTCTATTTGACAGTATAGGAGACGACAAGTGAAATTATACGTACTTTTTTATTTACTCATTGTCTTTATTATTGATAAACTCGTTAAGGTCCTCTCCGCCTGTGCTATTATGGTTTTTCATTTGGCTGAGACGTCCATTGTGATGCTCGCCGTGATTTTTATTTTCCTTAAACTGATTATTCTTTTTGTTTCCTTTATCCTGAGTCATTTCTTTTCGCTTCCTTTCCTGTTTTAATAAAGCTAGTTTTTGTCAAAATGGTGGACTTATACTTATTTTCCCCTCCCCTCATATCATTGCCCAGGAAATATTTCCTCCCATGCCCATTGCCCTACGTTATTTTAAGAAAACTTTACGATATCGTAATATTCCGCAAACCGGGTTGCCGTATTTTCACTCTGATTCTATACTTAAATTATTGAAAGAATATGGAGGGCATCACCATGGTCATTCGTTTACTTACATTTTTCCTAATAGGACTTGTCTTATTTACGTTATTTTCTCTTTTCCTTGCAGATTTTCTAGGCTATCTATGGGTAGCGTTAGCAGCAGTGCTGGTCATCGGAATTGCATACCTGACCTTTCACTATATAAAGAAAATTATGATTCTCATGAAAAGAGAACAATAAAAAGAGCTGAACCAAATGGGTTCAGCTCTTCGCTTTTTGAGTCGTTACTCTAAAAAATACTCGCTTAAGGCCTGCTGCAGTGTGCCTAATGTCTTGGTCTGCTGATTAAACGGGATTCCGGATCTGGTCATCTTGGTTACAATTTCTTTTCTCAGTCCTGTAATTACCGTTGTACACCCCATTAAAGAAGTACCATCTATAATGTTCATTAAATCAACTATAACCTCTCTCTCCATATCAGCAATTCCTGATAAATCCACAAGTAATGTCTGAATCCGCAAATTACCAACCTCAGTTAATACTTTTTCCTTCAAAATTTCCGCTCTGCGGGAATCTATTGCACCTATTAATGGTAAAATGCAAATCGAGGAGTTAATAGGAATGATTGGGACAGACAGGTTTTCTACGAGCTTTTCCTGACTCTCTATTAGCGAATCCTTGTAAGTGGAGTAGCTTATGAAGAAAGTATTTAAAAAGTCATCCACACGGCTGTTGATTTTCCTCTCCATTTGAAAAAAGAACGACAAACCCTTGGGTTCCGTGTATTCATAATATTTTTGAATAAACTTCCATATTGATCGACGGACCGCATGAATCCACTCTAATTTAAAGGTGAGGGAAATAGAATGAGTAGCCCAGGCTATTCCTTCATGCTTAGCAAAATTCTTAAGCGATTCATCTTCCCCGTCAATAATGTAAACAACAAGGTTATTGGCATTATTCACGAGATCAATATTCCCGATATGCAGTATCTCTTCAATTTTATCTTTTACCGTTACAGCTTCCGATAATAAAGTGCTTTCAAAAATATGCTTATTTTCCTGGATAAATTCTTTAAGACTCATTGACGATTGATAAGTCGTTTCCATAATGATCTCCTTTATAGTAATTTATATATTTTACGGTCTTTATTCTCTCACCTATAGTAACACAGAAACCCCAGCCTCTAACGCTGGATAAAAAATCCAGTTCAAAAGCAACTGCTTTCTTCTCTTGTCTCAAGGTATCAGTTACTTAACCACACAAAAAAACACCCGTCTCCGGGCGTTTTTCTCACTCTATGTTCTTGATAAGGTTTCTACTCCAATTCCGTATTTGTCTAATGTCTGGCGTATTTCTTCCTGCAGTTCTTCAGACGGAACGTCCATTGGAAGTCGTAAATGCGGTTCAATTTTACCCATCATCCCAAGTGCTGCTTTAACTGGTGCCGGATTCGTGTCTTTGAATAGAACATCATTTAATTCCATCAGCTCATAGTGAAGCTGTTGTGCTCTTTTTACGTCACCGTCAAACCAGGCATCATGCATTTGAGCTACTTTGCCGGGCAGTACATTAGCCGTGGCACTAACAGAACCAGCCCCGCCAATTGCAAGCATTGGATAGCAGAGAAGCTCTATACCAGAGAAGAGTAAAAAGTCTCGACCGCAGCGCTCAAGAACACGATTGACGTGTTCAAAATCTTTATTCGATTCTTTGACACCGATAATGTTCGGACAATCGTTACTCAATTGAGCAAGTGTGTCTACATGAAGATTCTGAGCTGTACGCCCCGGAATGTTATAAATGATGATTGGAATTTCAACTGAGTCCGCTACGGTTTTAAAATGTTTGTAAAGCGCCTGCTGATTCGGCTTGTTGTAATATGGGACGATGACCATTGCGGCATCAGCACCGATCGCTTCCGCTTTTTTCGTCAGCCGCATCGTTTCATCGTGGTTAGTAGAACCTGTTCCAGGAACAAATGGAACACGGCCGTTAATAGTTTTCAGTGCATTCTCCATCACTTGCTCGCGTTCCTCCAGTGTTAGAGAGCTCGGTTCACCAGATGTTCCCGTTACTGAAATACCGTGGGTGCCATTGGATAATTGAAATTCAATCAGTTCGCTCATTTTATCCAAATCAATCGATCCATCTGCTCGAAAGGGGGTAATGACCGGCGTGATGGACCCTTTCAATCTTGATTTAATTTCACTATAATCTACTGTCATAGTAATTCCTCCTTTACCATTTATAGCCTAGCCTCAAGCATATTCTCCTGTGCGTGAAAATCCCAGGCGTCGAAATCAGCAATAAAATTGTTCCATTCCAGCGTGACGAGTTCGCCCTGTCCAATAAGCGAATCGTGAAACAGCTGAATGTTGAGCTGTCCCTTTTCATTGCGGGAGTTTATTTCACAAATCCCTTTTGCCCGCAGTCCTTGATATAAAACCGTCACTTCGTATGATCCGGAACAAGGCAAAAAATAGCTCGAATCAATTGTGATCTCCACTGCTTTTCCATGCCCGTTCATGAAGCCTTTCATTTCGTAGTTCCTTCCTAAGTAATCACTCACTTTTTCAACTTTCCCTGTTGAGAGAAGGTCTCTAAGCAGTGTGGAGCCGACTTTATGACTGTTTTGAGACAGTTCGGAAACCTTCGTAACCTCAAATCGTCCGTTACTGTCAGTAACGAGCTGCTCCATATTTCCTTTTCCTTTAAATCCATATTTGTAGTCAAATCCTGCTACTGCGTGCTTCACACGTAAGCCGCATAGATAGTCATCGACGAATTGACGGTGAGGAATCGCAGCCACCTGCTGATTGAACTCAACGACATATAAAAGATCGACTCCGAGCCTCTCGAATATTTCTGCTTTAACATTCAGCGGTGTTAAATAGTGCGTCACCTTCGGCCCTTTAGGAATAACAGAAGAAGGGTGGGGAAAAAACGTCATAACAGCAAGCTTCAATTTCTTTCTGTCTGCGACCTTACTTGCCTGCTTTATAATCTCCCTGTGCCCGAGATGGACACCGTCAAAGAAACCCAGAGCCATAACGCATGCTTCGCTCTCCTGTTGAACCTCTCGTTTAATTGGAAAATTGATTTGAATCAGTTTCATATTCCCACCCCCTCCTTATTTATGAATTGACCAGGTTGTATTTCCCTTCGAAGAAAGTCAAAGGCTCTCCATCCTGAAGAGTTAAGTTAATCACTTCTCCAACATATAAAACATGATCGCCGGCTTCATGGGTATTGTATACTTTACATGCTAAGCTTACTAACGAGTTTTCCAACACAGGCATGCCTTCAAAAGTATCAAACACGACATGCCGATCTTTCAGCTGTCCGGCGAAAATCATCGACATTTCCTGTTGGGCTTCTGAAAGAATGTTCACCGTAAACTTCTGGGCTTTTTCTATCGTTTGATTCATCTTTGCGTTTTTTCCGACAGAAATGAGAATAAGCTTTGGCTCAAGAGAAACCGACATAAAGGCGTTGGCTGTCATGCCATGAACCTCGCCGTCTGCTTCTGATGCGATGACGGTAACCCCTGTTGCAAATTTCCCCATAGCTGTCCTGAACATACGATCATCCATATTGATCACCTCACCAAAGATTTTTAAATCACAAATGTCGGTTTGCGTTTTTTCAGCTTCGCAGGTTTCGTTTCCACCTTTTCTCCATTGTGAACATCAAGGACTTCAGTTGCTTCTTCAAACCAGCAGTCAGGAGCTTCATGGCCCCAGAATGTCTGGCGCATCGGATCATCTAAATCCCAGCGTATCGGCTTAAAGTCCGGGTCGCTCGTTAAATAATCTCCATTGTACAATTCAATGCGATGGCCGTCAGGGTCGCGTAAATAAAGGAAGAAAGCATTGGATAAACCGTGACGTCCCGGTCCACGTTCTATGTTTGGCCCATATCCCATGGAAGCGAGTACATCACAGCCGTCAATTAAACTCATCGGATCCTTCAGCCAGAAACCGACGTGGTGAAGGCGCGGCCCCTCGCCATTCATAAAGGCGACGTCATGAACACTAGGTTTTCGGTGAAGCCAGGAAGCCCATACTTTATTCTCTTCCCCGGCGGTATATTCGGAACAGGCAAAACCGAGTTCCTTCATATAAAAGTCCTGTGCCGCTTCTACATCAGATACCATGCAGTTAAAGTGATCAATCCGCTGGACTTTTGCACCTTTATAGAGATCGTATTGCTGCAGCTTTCTTTCCACTGTATCCATTTGAGCATAAAACTCTATAGGAAGACCGGACACATCCTGATAGCGTAACGCACGACCGACCGATTTTTGTTTATCGATCCATTTCACTTCGCTGCCATCCTGCTCAAGTTTTGCTCCAAGTTTATCTAAATCCTCTTCTGAGCGCACTTTATAGCTTATGACTTCAAGAGCAGGTACAGATTTCTTCTTAAGTAAAAGGCTGTGGTGATTATGCTCTTCTAACCCTCTGAAGTAAATCTCTTCATTATTGGCCTCGGTTTCAATAAAACCAAGAGCATCGTAGAATTTTCTAGACTTTTCCAGGTCTGTCACATGTAAAACGGCCCGGCCTGATCGGATAATATCGAAACTCATATACTCACTCCTCACACGTTTGTAAAATCCGGTTTTGATGATTTAACGTTTTTTAAGAAATCCTGAATGTAAGCTTTATATGGTTCTTTATCGAACTGTTCAAAATACGTCATGCCCATTTTGACGGGATCTCCGAAGAAGTAGTACTCATAGTGAGTCTGCCTGCTTCCAAAAGCACTCATCGTTACATCCCAGGCGAGACGGAAAAGCTTCACGCGATCATAGCCTTGCAGATTCTTAGATTGCATGGCACGATCAAGCAGCGGCCCGATTTCTTCATGATGAAAGTCAGCTTCTGAAGGTATTCCCATAAGACCGGATGCTCCAAGGATGCGCAGGATTTCCGTGATTCTCGGATACACGCGCGGGAACCAGTTGCGGGCTGCATTGAGAGCTTCAAAGTCTGGCGTCATCGTTCCCCACTTATCAAGCTTTGCGTTATGCTCTGCTTTATACAGGTGAGATTTCATATTCTCCAAGATCAGCATAACTTCGGTTCCTTTGTCCATAACGTGCTGGAACTTATCAATACCGATTGAGTCCATAATGCTTAAAATAACGCCCAGCACAAACTCTGTTTTGACGATATTCTTGGCTACGACCTGGTGTGACATGTGAACAACGGCATTTGTTTCAAGGAATGTACGGTTACAGATAGACGAATTGCCGCAGACAAACACTTTCTCCCATGGTACAAAAACGTTATCAAAGTAAACGATCGCATCTCCTTCTTCAAAACGGCTGCTCAGCGGGTGATCCCACTCGGACTTACCGTAATCAAAGGATTCACGGCTCATGAATTTTAAGCCAGGTGTGTTGTTAGGAACAACAAATGCTAAAGAATATGGATCATCAAGCTCGCCGGCTTTTTTCACGGTTGATGGGAAGACGAGAATTTCATCGGTGATGCCGCCCTGCGTTGCCAGCAGGCGCACACCGTCAACAATAATGCCGTCGCTGCGTTTCTCTACTAGATGAAGAGCTACATTGGCATCTTTCTGTTCATGCTGGGCTTTCTGGCGGTTGACTTGCGGGTGAATTAACGTGTGCGTTAAGCTGATGTCATTTTCACGGGCATAGTCATAATAGTTTTTCGAGTTCTCGGCAAACATCGGATCATCTTCGGCGAATAAATCATTCGCCACACCCATCGCCATCACTTCAGCATTTAAGTAATCCGGGGATCGGCCCATCATGCCGCCGGATAAGCGTGCCCATTCCTGAATCGCTTCTCTTCTTTTAATGAGGTCTTCAATTGTTTCCGGACGGTAAAAGGTCATTCCTACTTTATCGCCGGACTGTTTTGAGGTATAAAGCATTTTGTCCGGCTTTTCATACTGAAGGTCATAAAGTTTCGCCATCGATTGGATCACATTTTTAAAAGCAGGATGTGTGGTTGGATCCTCGACTCTTTCTCCCCCGATGTATACATTGTTTTTCGCCTTCTTGATTCGTTCAATATATTGAGCCCCTGTTTTCGCTGGCATCGTATACAACCTCCTTATTTTTTACCAAACTGCGGAATTTTGTGATCGCCAAGGGCGACGTGGACCACTTGCATTTCTGTATAAAATTCAAAAGCATAATATCCGCCTTCACGCCCGATTCCACTGTGTTTTGAGCCGCCAAACGGTGTTCTTAAATCACGTACATTCTGCGAGTTGATCCAGAGCATTCCGGCATCCACGGCCTGTGCCACCCTGTGACCGCGCTGGATGTCTTTTGTCCAGACATATCCGGCTAAACCGTAACGGACGTCATTCGCAAGCTCGATCACTTCTTCCTCATCACGGAACGTCATTACGGCTAGTACAGGTCCAAAGATCTCTTCCTGAACGACGCGCATTGAGTTATCTGCATTAAGTAAAATGGTAGGCGGAATGTAATTGCCAAGCTCATACTCTTCTGGAACATTTCCCTGGTAGACCTCACATCCTTCTTCCTTCGCGAGTTCCAAATATGACGCTACCTTCTTATAATGTTTTCTATGGATTAACGGTCCAACTTGAGTCGTATCATCAAGCGGGTCACCGACACGAATATTATCGACTCGCTCTTTTAATGCTGTAATGAATTGTCCGGCCACATCTTCGTGAATATACAAGCGGGAGTTCGCAGTACAGCGCTCGCCGTTAAAGGAGAAAATCCCCCATGTACAGGCATCAAGGGCACGATCCAGGTCGGCATCATCAAAAACGATGATTGGTGATTTGCCCCCAAGCTCCATGGAGAAACGCTTCAATGCATCTGCTCCATTTTTCATAATCTCAGAACCTGTCGTCGTCTCACCTGTAAAAGAAATCAGCTCGACATCTTTATGTGCGACAAGAGATGCACCTGCTGTCTCACCAAAACCGTGAACGACATTAAACACTCCGTCAGGCAAGCCTGCCTGATCAATAATTTCAGCTAATTTGTTGGCCGTCAGCGGAGACCACTCGGCCGGTTTTAAAATCACCGTGTTACCTGTTGCAAGGGCAGGAGCGATTTTCCACGTTTCCAGCATGAACGGGGCATTCCACGGCGTAATTAACCCCGCAACACCGACCGGCTTGTGAATTGTATAATTTAAAAATTCGTCATCGACCTGATAGGCATCACCGACCATCCGGCTTGAGACCATTTCCGCATAAAAACGAAAGTTATGCGAAGCGCGGCTGACCATTTTTTTCGTAAGGCTTAACGGAAGACCTGTGTCATAAGACTCGAGCGGTGCCAGTTCTTCCGTGTATTCATCAATAAGATCAGCGATTTTATTGACGTATTTGAGGCGGTCGCTCTGCTTCATTTTTCCCCACTCGCCTTTAAACGCCTTCTTCGCCGCCAATGCTGCTTTATGGATGTCTTCTGCCCCTCCGGAAGCGACACTATTAATTTTTTCGTTTGTAAAAGGGCTGATGTTATCAAACTGCTGATGTGATGCTGCATCTACAAACTGTCCATCGATATAGAGCTGCACGTCCTGTACCCCAGCTATTGTTTTTCTTTTCAGCTCTGCTGCTGTTTGACTATTGGTCATTCCCATCCTCCTCGATTTTTGACAGCGCTTACTTTTTACTCATGTAAAATCGCAAACCCTTACAAATAAAGATTTGCAAATATTCGATAAACTTTGTATATTCAAGTTATCATATCGAAAAGTATATTAAAAATATGTATAATATCTACTTTTCATACTAAAAAAGTATTCATAAGCATTCGAAGGGAGTTAAATGATGGACTTAAAACAATTGCGTTATTTCCGGGCTGTTGCTGAAGAACAGCAAGTAACAAAGGCAGCCAAAAGACTTCATATGGCCCAGCCTCCGCTCAGCCAGCAAATTAAATTAATGGAAGAAGAATTAAATTTAAAGCTGTTCGACCGCCAAGGAAGAAAGCTTGAGCTGACAAAAGCCGGAGAAATTCTTTTTGAAAAAGCGGGAAAAATCCTTCATGAGTTTAGTGAAACGATTGTGGAAGTAAAGGAAACTAGCGAAGGCATGCGAGGAAAAATGCATATTGGATCAACCAAATCGTGTTTTTCCTATTTGAGCAGCGCCTTTAAGCTTTTTAAAGCGCAGCACCCCAATATTACTTACCAGCTCAGGGAAGGAGATACTTATTTCCTTGAAGAGTGTATTAAAAAACGCGAAATTGAACTTGCGATTGTCCGGCTTCCTATGCAGTCCGATGAGTTCAACATTCTTAACATCCCCTCAGAACGATACATACTTGCAGCCCCCGATACGTGGAATATATCCAGCCACAACGAATTCATCGACTTTGAGGAGCTTCGTGATATTCCTCTTATGCTCCTCCATCGGATCAGTGGAAAAGGTCAATTTGAATTGATCGTAGAGGAGTGCCGCGCCCACGGAATAGAACCGAACATTATTTGTGAATGCCCTGATGCGGCGATGCTGCTGTCGCTGGTCGCAAACGGAGTCGGTGCCACCATCGTGCCTGAATCGACACTGAATGCTTTTGCTTTTTATAATGTAAAGAGCTATCAGCTGGCGGGAGCGAATATTAAGTCAGAGGCTGCAGTCATATGGCACAAAGAACGCTATTTAACGAAAGCTTCACAGCGGCTGATTCAAGTGCTCGAAGACCAGGCGAACTGTGTAAGAAATTAAAAAAAGCTGCCTCCTTATTTTGGAGACAGCTTTTTTTCTATTGTCTTAATGGATCATAAGAGCGGAGCGGTAAGGTGAATTCACTGCCAAAATCATTTTTTCTGACTGCCTCTGGATTTAATATATCATCACCATTTGGTTTTTCTCCACCTTCTGCCCAATCCGTAAGGTCTGCAAATGCTTTGGTTTCCTCTTCAGGTGTAAACTCACAATGCCCCACTGCTCTTACAGCACGGCTGACCAGTAAGTCAGAATTTCCATTGACTGCTGCTCTTTGGGCATAAATTTGTTCCATTGAGAATGGTACAAAAAGATCTCCAAGGGTATGAAGGGTAATAACAGGTACATCGAACTGGCCTGAGATATGAGGAATTTTTGACAAACCATTCTTATTTCTACCCTGGGGATCCGCTGAAATGTCAGGAATTAATTGAGCAATTTCCCGCTCCAGCTCAGATAGCTCTGGATCAGAATCCAGTTGATAGACCGAATCTGTATTATCAATAATGTTACCCGGCGTGCCATAAGAAGAGTTATCACGATAAAGCGTGAAAAGAAAATCCTTCCAGCGGCTAAAGGCGGCATCAAACAGTGGACGTTCTCCGCCAGACAGATTCTCGGTGAGGTTACTCAGCATTTCTCCTTCCTCCGTCAGCATTCCTGTGTTCAACCCAAGTTCTTCCTTAATCTTAGGCACTACAGCCGTCTGATAGTCCAAAGGAGCAGGGAACTGAACCTCTACTCCCGCAAGCACCTGTGAAGCAAGGTTATAATCAGCGAAAAAATCAAATAGCTCAGCATCGCCCATTACCCCGCACATTGGTAAAGCTCCATCATAAGAATTCTGGTACTGTTCTATCATTGCACCGGTGATGTGGCCACCCATCGAGTGTCCGACAACATAAGTATTTTCCGGCCTGCCTACTTTCCCATGAAAAAAGTTTTCAAGGGCATGGGTATCTTTAACTCCTTGCTTTACATCATATCCGTTTTTACTGTAGCTGGAAGCCGCCCAGGCATAACCGTTCTCAAGAAGAAATTTCCTGAGGTTTGCCGGATTATCAACCGTTAATTCCTTTACCGCTTCATTTCGATATCCGTGTGCATAAAGAACCAGATCGCCTTTCCAGTTTTGGGGAACTTCAATACGATACCCGGCTCCATTATGTATTCCCCAAAGACGCTCAGATTCATTTCCCTCGATCGCTTCAAAAGGCAGCTTTGACTCATCAACGAAATACTCATCCTTCTCAATTTCTGCGAAAACTGTACCAGTCATACAAAAAACCGCCAATAAGCAGATTAGTGAACAGACTCCTAAACGTTGGCGCACCTTTAATCCCTCCTCTTATTAAATGATTCGATAAAAATTACAGAATTTTCTAACATAAGTTTAATTTTATACTAATTTAGAATAATTTTCCATTATATTTCTCTTTGATAATGTTCCTTAACAGGTCAGGGGCTTTAAATGAGGTACAAAAAAACACTTGGAACAATCATCCAAGTGTTTTTTAATAAATATATTAATCTTTCCATATAAAAGAGCTGTCGGAAAGCATTTCTATATTAGGATGCTCTTTTAATTCGACTGCTAGCTTAAATAAGGCATTATCTTTTTGCTTCGCTTCAATCATACAGTCAATCTGTTCTGTGGACCCGTTCGCTTTACTCACAAACTCAAGGAGCAGACCTAAGTCTACAAAGTCAGCATGGCTTTTGAACTCCTTCTGACTTTTTGGACTGGAAATATGCATCTTTACAGGCAGCGGTGAATGAGACCAAGTATTAACAACGCGCTCCCAATGCTCCTCCCACCTCTCCCCATCATGATTCGCCAGATGATGATGAATATCAAACACGTGAGGAATACTTAATTTTTCGCAAATGTACAGGCAGTCTTTCAGCGTATAAGAGGTGTCGTCATTTTCAATCATCACCATCTTTTGTATTCCTTCAGGGACGAGCCCCCAATTATCAATGAATCGTTCCAGCGATTTCTCCTTATCCTTATAGCGGCCTCCTAAGTGAAACACGCAGCGATGAGTCGGATCGAATCCCATATAATGCAGCAGCAAATAATGATACTTCAATACTTTTAAAGAGTTTTTCAGGATTTTCTTATCACTTGAGTTAAGGACGACAAAATGGTCAGGGTGGAAATCAAGCCGCATCCCCTCACTGTTCGAGAAAGCTCCCAGCTCCCTAAGATCCTCTTTGATAGCCGATAAGTAATTCCACTCTTCTAATTCATCGTGCCCCGCAAGCGGAACAAGCCTTGAACTCAGCCTGAAGAACTTTATATCGTGGGCTTTATTATGTTTTAGCAGCCGCAGACAATTTTGAATGTTGGACTGAGCAATTCTTTCAAGCTTCCTTATCGCAGCTTCTCGATCCCGTAGCAGCTTAAACCGTTGGTATGTCATCGTTTGAGAAGGTGACGCATTTTGCACATTTACGCTCATCGCCACGTAGCCAAGCCTGAATAATGTCATATTTCATCACCCCGTTCGTTTTTATCTTAGTATTCTCTTCTGCGGGGTTATGAACCGTGTTTTTTCAGATTAAATGATGAGTCCGAAGCTTTCCGGCTAATATAACAAAAAAATAAAAGCAGTCCGTTTTAGACTGCTTTCATTATAATTATTGAACAGCGTTGACTTCTTCTTTCTCCCACTCGGTTTTCTGCTTTTCACGCGTCATTAAACTAATCCCTACAAAAACAATTGTAGAAAGCGGCAGGGAATAGATCAGTGGGTCGATATGTGTCCACGGATATGGAAGTAAAAAGTCGCTGCCAAACAAGGCTTGTGAGAGACCGAATGCCGTAGACTGAGAGCTTTTTAAAAATAAAAACCCGAACACACTGATGACAAATCCGGTAATTATACTGGCAGAAGCCCCTTGCTTTGTAGCCCCTTTCCAGAATAATGCCCCTGTTAATGCCGGCAAAAATCCTGCGGCACAAATGCCGAACCAGAAGGCTGTCGCCTGGGCGATAATTCCTCCCGGCAGCAAGTAAGCCAAAACTACAGCGAGAATAACACCAACAATAACGCCGAGGCGGTTTGGGCTGACTCCAAACACTGATTTCACACCAAGCGTCCTGAGGATATCCTCACCAAATGCCGAAGCCTGAACATGAATGAGTGAGCTTACAGTGGATAATGTCGCTGATATAAGGGTCAGTGTAAATAAGTAAACAAACCATTCAGGCATTAAGTCACTGATCAACCTTGGAATAACGAGATCAGTGTTTCCTTCTGCGGCTTGAATAGCAAGCTGTCCGGTAGTTTCCATGAAGTATACATTACTCAACGGGCCGATAATGTAAGACGCACCAGCCATGAAGAAGATAAAAATACCACCAACAATTACTGAACGGTAAAGAGATCGGTCACTCGATACCGTCATGCTTCTCATCGCAAGCTGGGGCTGGGCCAGCACTCCGATTCCGACCCCCAATATCATCGTACTGACAAGTGTCCACCACATCGGTGAACCAAAATCCGGCATGCTCATCCATCCGTTGTGTCCGTCAGCTGTCAAGTCTTCCGGCACCATGCTCGTTAACGCATTCAATGCCTGGTGCCCATTAAACAGTCCGCCGACTGCTTGATATGTGACGAATAAAAAAACAGCCATTCCAGCAAGCATGATCACAGCACCAAATGCATCTGTGTACATTACTGCTTTGATTCCGCCTGTTACTACATAAACCGCTACGATCAATGCAAGCAGGACAAGAGCGGCATTAAAATTCATGGCGAGTGACTCCTGCAGGAATCTTCCCCCGCCGATCAGAACAATACTCGTATACGCTGGCATAAAGATGAAAATCATCGCACCGGCAAAGATCGTTATAAATTTCGAATCATAGTGCTTCCCTAAGAAAGTCGGAAATGTCGCAGCCTTTATCTTCAGGGACATCCGGCGAATTCTTTTTCCAAAGACGGCAAACGCTACAAAAATCCCTAAAACAATGTTTAAAAAAGCAAGCCATAAAAGTCCCATCCCGTAGACGGAAGATATGCCGCCAAAACCAACCATGGCTGAGGTGCTGATAAAAGTAGCGCCATAAGAAAGTGCCATAATAATCGAGTTGGTGTTTCGGCCGCCAACAAGATAATCTTCTTTCGTAACCGTCTTCTTGCAGCCATAATAAGCGAGATATGACATGACGGCTATATAGGTGATGAACAGTGGAATCAGGATGGATAAATTCATTCCTTTTCTCCTCCTTTATTCCACATGATGGCGCCGTAAAGTACACAGGCGATGGGAGCTAATATCGTTCCAAACCAAACAAATCCAATCCAGAAATCATCGAAGCCTAACATGTAATTCCTCCCTTGTATTAGTGGATTTATGTAGCATCATTGATGACGATAGAGAAAGCCGGTCTTCCTAAAAGAGCACTAAAACATCCCGTTTATAAAAAACTTCTCCTTTTTTATTGCACGTGTTTTTGTCACACATTCCTCCCCCTGTATGGATTCAAAGTTTATCTAAGCAAGCGCTTTCAAAATTATTCTGAAATATGAAACAACTTTAGATTATCACTGAACCATTTTTTTGATAAATATAAAAATAATAGCTTAAAGTGACGAATTTCGTATACTTGCATTGGCAGAGAGCAAACAAGCTCTCAAGGTATTTACTTTCTTGTTAACTAAAGCTCATCCGTCACATCCACTTAATAAAAAAAACTGTCAAGTAAATCTCGACAGTCTGGTTTCTCTATATAAATCTCTGGTGAATATTATTCTTTTTTAAGGCAGCATGCTGGAACTCGACAAGTTCTAAAGATAAAGCTAAGTAATGATCCTTGGCATAAGGTTCTAAATAGTCTTTGATGACCGAAAAAATACGATTGCAGACAGCTTGCTTTTCCTCTTCGCTGCGGCCTTTGCCAATCTTTAAAACGGCATGTATAAACGCATCATTTTCTTTTCCATCCGCTACTTGATAGTATTTGACTTCATGGGCCCGGCTTCTAATCCCTCCGGTCGGAAAAATATCATTCCGCTCAATTAATACATCATTAATACTTTTTAAAAGCCCCTGCATCTCTACATGTTCCGAAAGGTTATCCGTGTACTCCAAAATAACGTGCGGCACAGGCTCCCTCCTTTAATAGACAGTATTTTTTAACCGGCCGATTCCTTCAATCTCTGTAATGACTTCATCCCCTGCTTTCGTATCGACGGTCCCTTTTGGAGTCCCCGTTAAAATCATATCTCCAGGATTAAGCGTCATAAAACTGCTTAAGTATTCGATAAGCTTAGGAATGCTGAAGATCATATCCTTAGTCGATCCTTCCTGCACCTTTTCCCCATTCACATATGTCCTTAATGGAAGGTTCATCGGGTCTTCGATATCTTCGGCACTTACCAGCCACGGACCAATCGGCGTACTGTCATCCCTGTTTTTTACACGCAGATTCGGCCGGTAATAATTCTCCAAATAGTCGCGGAACGCATAGTCATTGGCAATCGTGTAACCTAAAATATAGTCATAGGCATCTGCTTCGCTTACCTCTTTTGCCTGACGCCCGATTACGACAGCAAGCTCACATTCATAGTGCATATTTGTGACATCTTCCGGCCGCTTGGTAAAACCTCGGTGCCCGATAAACGTGTTCGGTCCTTTTAAAAAGACGAGCGGCTCTTTTGGGGCCTGAAAGTCAAGCTCACTTGCATGGTCAAAGTAATTGAGTCCTAAAGCAAAGCATGTTTTCACTTCAACAGGCGGAAGCCAGACGACATCTTGTTCGCTGACGATCTGCCCATTTGCAAATTTAATCCCTTCTTCAGTATCGAACGCCTGATAGATCCTTCCTTCATAGGCAACTCGGGCCATTTTCATTGCTGGGACCTCCTTACCGTGTTTTCCAAACTACCGATCTCATCCACTTCAATTCTTATACGATCTCCTTCTCTTGCGAAAGGACGGTTGATCCCTGTGCCAACCATAAGAAGATCACCTTCATTCAGCGTCATATACTCAGTCACATCGCACAGCAGCTCGGGAATCTTCCTGACGAGCCGGCCAGTATGAAACTGCTGCTGAAGTTCACTATTGATAAAAACTTTTATCATCAGGTCATGAGGATCGCTGACCGCTTCTTTAGGAATAATCCATGGTCCCACAGGACAAAATCCATCTCTGGCTTTCTCTTTTACCGCGGGACGGAACACACTATCGAGGGGAATGCTCACATCGTTAATTATTGTATAGCCGTCGATATAGCTAAATGCTTCACTTTCAGATATTTTTGCTGCCTGTTTTCCGATGACAACTCCGAGACTAGCCCCGATCTGGAGTGTCTCTGTATCATAAGGAAGCGGCACTTCTGACTCGTGGCCTGTTAGGGTATTAATAGGTTTTATGTATAAAACAGGTGCCTTCGGCGGCTGTTTATAAGGAGCTTCCTTGAATTTCTCCTTCATTTCTTCTACTTCCAATTGGTCATTAAGCAGCGTTCCATAAACTGTTCCATCCACAGGGGCGGCCCATGACTTAATGCCGGGATGATCTAACTGGGGAAGCGGATTATTTTGAGAAGTGATCTTCAGCTCTTCTAAGATTTGGCGCCCATTGATTCGCGCTTTTACTTTCGTCATCTTTACACGTCTCCTTATTTTTAAATGATTAGATTTAATTTTGTAAATATTCAATAATTATAAAATACCATTCGTCTTTCTATATTAAAAATATGCATTATATCGGTTTTACATATCAAAAAAGTATTCTTAAAAAATATCTTAATCAATAATGTTGATTTTCACTAAAAAGGGGGGAGCCTCCTCGCATTAACAACGCTTAGGATCTGGGATCGCCCGTTTTTTAAGCAGGAGTCTTGCCTGATTGGATAAACTCAACTTAATAACACCAAAAAAAAGAAAGCCGTGTTAAACGGTCTTTCTCTATCGAACTTTTAAAAACTTCCAGATCATATCCGTCGCGTCCAGCTGCTCACAAACTTTGCCTGTTCCTAGTTTCTTCTGAAACGCCGGTCCTCCCGGCCACGTGTGCCCAGAGTCTCTCATGGAATATAGAACCACTTGCGCACTATTACTCTTGGACAGATAGGTCAATTTAGAAACTTCCCCCTGCTTATCTATTTGTTCTTCCACAGGGAAAGGCAGTGATTTGGCAAATTCGTAGACGGTCTCCTTTGCTGACAGCAGCTGATCGATCATGTAATTTGATGTATAGTTTCCGTCATAAGGGACCACCGGATCTTTTTCTCCCATAAAAAAAATCAGCGGCATGGCTCGAGTCCAGCTTGCTTTTTCTGCAATTTCTTTAACGACAGGCCCTCCGACACCTCCAACTCCCGCAAAAAGCTCGGGATATTCGATGGCCAGCTTTAGGGAAAAAGCCGAGCCATTAGAAAAGCCTGTCAAATAGATCCTTTCTTCATCAATGATGTTCTTTTCACGGAAATAATCAAGCATGTTCATTACGAATCCCGTATCATCCACTTGCTGCTGGCACGATAGATTTTTACTTCTTCCTTCATTCCACTGCTGGGTCATCGGTTTTGCAGGATCGAGCATCAATGCTTCAGGGAAAACAAAGCAGGCTTCTTCCTTCATTGGCCGTTCATGAAATGTAGTAAGTGAAATGTGATGCTTCGCACTGCTTCCTGCACCGTGAAAGCTGAAGACAATGGGCAGTGCCTCATCGTATTGCTCCGGTAGGGTATAGTAAAAAACTCTCTCCCCATCCTTAGACGGAATGACCTCTTTCGTTATTGGAATATGTGATTTCATAATGTTCCTTTCTTATTAAGCATCTTTTTCAATTAATTTTTCCTCATAGTCTACTACTTTTTCATTTAATGGAGTCAGAGAAAATCCGGTGTATCCATAAATGATGGCAATAATCGGACTGATAAAACAAAGGAAAGCGTAAGGAATATACCCCATGCCAATATTTAGTGTCGACATAATGAACACACCGGTAACGCCCCATGGGATCAGCGGGTGAATAATTGTACCTGCGTCCTCAAGGGTCCTGGATAAGTTTTTCGGATGCAGATTAGCATTCTTGTAGCTGTCTTCAAGCATCTGCCCCGGCAGAATAATAGATAAATACTGCTCTCCCACACTAACGTTGACTCCAAGACACGAGAGAACAGTAGCGAGCACAACGTTGCCCCGGCTTTGCAGGAAATTCCTTATCCCGTTAATAGCGGCGTAGGCAATGCCGATCTCTTTAATAATACCGCCAAACGAAAGTGCAATCAAAATAAGGGAAACTCCAAACAGCATGCTGTCTAAACCGCCAATCGATAAAAGGCTGTCAATCGCTTCCTCCCCCGTCTCGGCTGTGTAACCGAAATGAGCGGTATTCATAATTTCTCGCAGAGTTACACCAGGAACTGTGTAAAAGGCAGTTGCTGCTGCAGCAGCGATACCAATCACTAAAGCAGGAATCGATCTGACCCGCTTAAATGCCAGAATAATAATGAGGAGCGGAGAAATCAGTGTAGCAGGAGTAATCGGAAATTCGCTTTCGAGCGTTGCTATCATCGCCTCTACATTACTCGTGTTGGCAGACTCCTGTGTTGTCATAAAGCTGATCACACCAAAAATTATTAAGGTGATCACAAGGCTTGGAATTGTTGTCCAAAGCATGTGCTTAATATGATCGAAAATATCAACCTTAGCCGTAGCGGATGCTAGATTCGTTGTATCCGATAATGGAGACATTTTATCCCCAAACAGAGCGCCGCAGACGATAGCCCCTGCAGTCATTGCAGCCGAAATGCCCATTCCATACGCTACACCCATTAATGCGATACCGATCGTGCTGATCGCACTCCAGGAACTCCCTGTCATTGTAGCGATCACAGCGGTAATAATGACTGCCGAAACGAGAAAAATAGACGGAGATAAAATGTGAAGACCGTAAAATGTAATGGTCTGCACCGTGCCATTTAATACCCAGATACCAATCAAAATCCCGATCAGACTCAAGATTAAGATGGCCGGCACACCATGTGAAACACCCTTCGTAACAGCTTTCTCTAACTCTTTCCATGTATAGCCGAGCTTTAACCCATATAGTGCAACAATGATAGCAGCGATCACAATAGGGATGTGCGGAGCCGTCCCAAAAGCAAGAATACTGACACCGAGAATAGCGACTATAAATGAAAACATGACGAGCGACATGGCAAAGGACGGAATTCTTTGTTCCACAGTTAGCCTCCTTTTATACGAGTTTTAAAAGCATCAGACTAGGATTCTGAATGTAATCGATAAAACGGTTTACAAAAGCAGCAGCCTGAGCTCCGTCTGCCACGCGGTGATCAAACGTAAAGGATAGATTCATAACATCACGAATCACAATTTCCTCATCTATGACGAAAGGTGTCCGTTTTGTTTTGTGAAAAGCGATCAGCCCCGTTTCAGGGTAATTTAAAATCGGTGTAGCCCCTGTGCTGCCAAGCGGACCTACGTTACTCATTGTAAACGTGCCGCCTGTAATGTCCTTGGATGTGAGCTCGTTATCTTTCGCTTTTCTTGTCAGCTCTTTCATTTCAGCTTGAATCGTTTCTAAGGACTTTTGCTCCACATTTTTTATAACAGGAACAATTAATCCTTCTTCCGTATCAGTTGCTAATCCAATGTTATAAACTGACTCAAGCTTAATCCGCCCCTTCTCTTCCTCAAGCTTGGCATTGAAAATTCGGTGGACTTTTAACGAAAGCTGCAGGGCTTTAATAAAGAAAGCGGCGACCGAAATGGAAATCCCCTGCTGCTTTAAGCTTTGTTTTAGTGCAAGCAGGTCCGTCATCATCACTTCGTCGAAATGAGTCACATGGGGTGCCGTAAAAAGTGACTGCGTCATTTTCTTAGCAATCTGCTTTCTTCTCCCGCGAAATGGGACGTAGTCCTCTTCTTTAGCGGGTTCGGTTGTCACTGCCGGCTCTAACTGCTGCCCCTTAATTTGTGTATGCGCTTTCATGAAATTGAAAATATCATGATCCCTAATTCTCCCCGACGGCCCTGTGCCCTGCACTTCCTCAAGGTTTACACCATTTTCCCTTGCCACACGCCGTGTATGCGGAGAGGCCTGGACCCTCTTGTTCGGATTTTCTGTTTTATACGGTTTCGTGCTGTCATTACTGGATGCACTCACCTGCGGCCTCGAATCCCGGCTGATGAGCATCGTTTTTGTTTCATCGTAATCATGCGTACGGATCGATAAAATAGTTGATCCGACTTCCACGACGTCTCCGATACTTGCACAGATTTCCTCAATCACTCCATCTGAAGGCGCCGTGAGCTCAGCCGTCATCTTATCTGTCTGAATCTCAACAAGCGGCTCATCGTTCTTCACTCTTTGCCCGGCTTTCACAAAGTAATGCAGTATTTCTGCCTCATGCATACCCTCACCGATATCATGTAACTTCACTTCCATAAGCTTAAAAACCTCCTTTAGTCCCGCATTGCTTCCTGAATGCCTGCTAATATTTTCTTCTCGCCCGGCAAGTACTCTTGTTCCAATGAATATACCGGAACAGGCGTATCAAAACCTGCTACTTTCTGCACAGGCGCCTTCAAATAATAAAAGCAGACGTCATTCATCACTGAAATAATATCACCGCAAACCCCGCCGGTTTCCGGAGCTTCCTGCACGACTACGACTCGCCCTGTTTTCTCTACAGAGGCTTTGATCGTCTCTTTATCCAGCGGATAAAGGGTTCTAAGATCGATAATTTCACAGGTTTGCTGGTTAGCTGCTTCCCATTTCTCTACAGCTTTAACTGTATCCTGCACCATCGCTCCCCACGTAAAAATCGTTACATCTCTTCCTTCCTTTACAGTCGCTGCCTTTCCAAGTTCAACCGTATATTTATGTTCAGGTACCTCTAACCGTCCGGTTCGATAACAGCGCATCGGCTCTAAAAATAAAACAGGATCAGGATCTTCAATACTCGCAATCAACAGGCCCTTCGCGTCAAAGCTATTCGAAGGTACGACAACTTTCAGACCCGGCATGTGTGTAAACAGTGCTTCCACACTGTCTGAATGAATTTCCGGAGCTTTTACCCCAGCCCCATAAGGCGCGCGGATTACCATCGGCACCGTATATCGGCCTAATGAGCGCTGACGCAGTCTCGCTGCATGGGTCATAATCTGATTAAAAGCAGGATAAATAAAGCCGAAAAACTGCATCTCACAAATCGGCTTAAAGCCGTTAACCGCAAGTCCGATCGATGTCCCGACAATTCCTGATTCAGCAAGCGGAGTATCAATCACCCGCTCTTCTCCAAATTCATGAAAAAGCCCATCCGTTGCCCGAAAAACACCGCCGTTAACTCCAACATCTTCTCCTAACACAAGGACAGAGTCGTCTTCTTTCATCATGGTCCGCATTCCGTCAGTAATCGCCTGCACCATCGTCAACTTTTTTACATCTGCCGCTACAGTCGTCATCAACGAACCTCCTTCATGACTCGGTTATGTTTCTCACGCTGTTTTTCAATTGTCCAGGTTGGCTTTTCAAACACATAGTCAAAAATCTGATCCACATGAGCGGGCTTGTAGGCTTCCGCTTCTTTAAGCGCTGTATTGATCTCCTCAGTAAATTCTTCCTCCAGGCTGACTTTCCACTGTTCATCCCACCAGCCCTTGTTCTTAAGGAGCCTCTCCATTCGTAAAAGCGGATCTGTTGTGGCTCTTCTATGTTCGCTCTCCTGCTGATCGCGGTATTTGGAAGGATCATCGGCGGTTGTATGAGCACCATCCCTCCACGTTACCGCTTCAATTAACGTCGGTCCCCCGCCATTTCGGGCACGTTCCACAGCTTTTTTCGTTTCATGATAGACGGCTATCACATCATTGCCATCCACACGCAGGCTGAAAATATCATAAGCGAGCCCTTTTTGCGCGATTGTTTTAGAATTCATCTGTTTTTCCATTGGCACGCTAATGGCAAACCCGTTATTCTGATTAAAAAATACAGCTGGCACCTGGAATACACTTGCAAAATTCAAGCCTTCATGAAAATCTCCTTCTGACGTCGCTCCATCCCCGAAATAAACGATAGATACACGATCTGACTTTTTCTTCTTTTCCGCCCAGGCGGCTCCGACGGCATGAAGCAGCTGAGAAGCTATGGGAACAGCCGGTGGAAAAATATTTTTACCTTCTGGCGGAATACCGCCTTCAACGCGGCCTTTCCAATAAAGAAACTGATTTCTTAAAGAGTGCCCAAACGTCATCGTTGCCGCATGATCACGATACGTAGGGAACATCCAGTCTCCGTCACCGACCGCTAATGCACTGCCGACCTGAGCGGCTTCCTGTCCTTCATACTGTACGTAAGTGCCGATTCTCCCCTGGCGCTGAAGATTTAAGCATTTTTTATCCATCATGCGCGTGCGAAGCATATGGCGGTAAAACACTTTAATCTCTTCTTCCCTTACATCGATTCCATTTTCGATCAGATCTCCATTTTCATTGACATACTGGATGATCGGAAATTGCTTTTCCAACCCCATCACTCCTTTACTCGGTTGATTGAGAAACCCGCGGGTGAAGAATTGCTTTTAGCCCATCAAGAAATACTTCATTTTCTTCTTTCAGCCCGATCGTCACCCGAAGCATACTGTGATATCCCATTAAGTGACCCGGTCTGACGATGACCCCTTTGTCTAATAGACCTTCAAACACTTCATCGGCAGGCCGTCCGACGTCCACCATGATAAAATTCGTCTGTGTCGGAAAATAAGATAATCCCATTTCTTTAAAGCCCTTGATTAACTGGGTGCGTCCTTCTTGATTTTTGAGAATGGTGTTATGAAGAAACTCATCATCATCAAGAGAAGCAGAAGCCGCTGCTGCCGCTAGTCGGTTGACGTTAAACGGATCTTTTACTTTCAGAAGTTCCTGAACGATTTCAGGAGCCATCAAACCATAACCAATTCGTAAAGCAGCCAGGCCGTATATTTTTGAAAAAGTTCTCAGGATGATCATGTTTGGATATTTCTCAAGCAAGGGCAGCGTCTCTAAGTATTCGTCACTGTCGACATATTCATAATACGCTTCATCTATAACGAGCAGTACATGGGGCGGCACCTGCTCGATAAACCGCTCAAGCTGCTCTTCTTTCACAATTGTTCCTGTAGGGTTGTTAGGGTTACAAACAAATACCAATTTCGTTTTGTGAGTTATTTCCCTTAACATGGATGTGAGATCATGGGTTCCATCCACCATTTCAACCTCTACCGGTTCTCCGCCTTCAATTAGCACATTCGTTTTGTAGCGGGGAAACGTTACACTGGCCATCACGACCTCGTCCCCTTCATTTATGTATGATCTTGTAAGCAGCCGAATGATTTCATCCGACCCATTGCCAAAAATAAGCTGGTCAGGCTTTACATCCAGCCGATTTGCAAGTTTTACACCTAAAGCCGGTGACGTTGTCTCAGGATATCTCGTAAGTTCTGTCATTTCCTTCTGAACAGCTTGGTCCACTAATGAAGAATAACCAAATGGATTCTCATTGGATGCCATTTTTAATATTTTCGTAAGACCTTTTTCACGCTTTAATTCCTCAATCGGTTTACCCGGTGAATACATCGAAATTCCATTTAGCTGAGGACGAGGTGAAATCATGCAAAAACCTCCTTCAGGCAGTATTGTAAAAAACAGGTATCAAAGTTAGTTTAGAATTATCTAAATTTTCTCTCAAGAACGTTATTTAAAGTGATGTTGCTTTCACGCGCTAAATCATTAGTCATTGTCGAACCTGAACCTCTATTCAGCGAGGTTTTAGAATACTTTTATAGCTGGAGCATATGAAAATAATACAAAATAAGTATCCTTTCGCATAAAAAAAGCCGGACCGAAGTCCAGCTTTCATTAGTTGAGGTTGTTTTTTTCTCTGGTTATCTAGTAACGGCCTGGTATGCTATAGGGCTTTAACGAGTCCGCCGTCAATCAGCAGGGACTGGCCGGTCATATAGGTATTTCCTTCGGACGCTAAAAAAACGATAGATTTAGCGAATTCTTCTGGTTCGCCGTAGCGCTTGATCGGGAGTGCCTGCTCGTTTTCTTTTCTAACTTCTTCAACAGACCTTCCCTGCCGGCTGGCATTCCCTTCATCTAAAGAGGCAACCCGGCCTGTCGCAATTCGGCCCGGCCCGACCGTGTTGATCAAAATATTATCCGGTGCAAGCTCCTGAGACAGGCTTTTTGCCAAGCCTGCGACCCCCGCTCGAAATGTATTCGATAAAATGAGATGATCGATCGGCTGCTTAATAGAGGATGATGCAATGTTTATAATCCTTCCGCTTTGCTGCTTTCTCATGGAAGGAAGAACTTCACGGATCGTACGAATAAAGCTGAGCAGGTTTAATTCAAACGCGTACTGCCAGTCTGCATCCGCAAAATCGTTAAAGTCGCCAGCAGGCGGACCACCGGCGTTATTAATCAGCACATCAATTTTTCCGTTCCACTCTAAGGCTCTTGCCGCCATTTCCTTAATCTGATCTGCTGAGGTGACATCACAGACGGCGTATTTCACATTTTCATTTCCGGAAATCTCGATAATTTCTTCTTTCGTTATTTTTAGGTCTTCTTCATTTCGACTGGATATCAACACATGAGCCCCTTCTTTTGCAAACTCCAGGGCAGAGGCTTTTCCTAATCCTTTACTTGCCGCGGTTACGATCACCGATTTTCCTTTTAAATGTAAATCCATGCTATCTCTCCTCTTTCAGTAAGTTATTACCATCAGTATACCTAAGATACAAAATAAAAACTTTGCAGAAGATTCCTGCAAAGTTTTCCAAATGAAATGGATAAAAAGTATAATTTTCCCTAATACGCACATGCTACCTGTACTAAATGTAAAAAGGAATGATCTCAGTTGAAAAGATCTTTGGCTTTCTTACTAATTCCGCTATTTTTTCTGGCTGCCTGCAACAATGATTCCAATGAAGAAGTCAGCAACCCGCCGGAGAATGCGCCCTCTGAAAATGAGGAACAAGTGGCGGGTCAAACTGAAACAGGCTTTAATTTTACAGGTTTTGAACTGGATGTAGAATATCCTGATGATAAGTTAGTCGATGTCGAGTATGAAAATGAGAAAGAAAGTATGGAAGCGAAATACTTTGATGAAACGCAGGACATGGATTTAAAAAGTGATGAAGCTTTAGATAAGCTTTCACCTATTTTTGAAGATTTCACCTTCGACCAGAATACACTTGACAAAGATGTAATCGCCGAAGTGAAGAAGGCTTTCTCGATTAACGATGATTACGAGAAATTCGAATTGGAGATTGAGTTTGAAGACGGTACGGATAAAGAATACAAATAACATGCGGGGACTAAACCCGCATGTTTTTTACTGCGGATTTTTGTATAAAAAGGTAATCATAAAGATGATGACAGTAACAACGATGAACAAGAATATCATACCCGGGATGCTAAATTCATATAACATATAATTACTCCTCCCCTATGGCTTGAGCTACCACCCGCCGCCGAAATAATTGTTTCCCCTTGTATTCTCTAAGTCAACTGCACGTTTTGCTTCTTTTTGTGCTCTCGTTTCGTTTAAAGGTTTTGCCCCTTTATTAATGTCATCACCATAAAACCTGCTTCTGCTCCAGCCTGTCTTGTCACGAATAAAAACAATCAGCCAGGGCAGTCCTATTATGACTGCCAAAACTATGAATCCATTAATCATAAAAAATCTCCTTTTGCGGTTTCTTTCCTACAGCTGCTTAAATACAGCCTCCTACCGGTTTACGAACTTCTGCTTTTTGTAAAAATTCTTTAGCTCCCTTGTTTTTAGTAATCGAGCTGCTTCCTGTTAATATTTTCAGAATTATCTATACATTCACCATATCTTATTACCATATAAATGTAAATGCTCTATTTTTTAGGGAAGTTCGTCCTCAAGCTAGTTAAAATAAACCGAAGTCGGATTATTTACCACTTCTTTTCTTACCACTTCCGTCAGCCTGTTTTTTAATCCTCCATAAAAGTAACCCATAAAGGAAGTACGAATCATGTTATGCTTTTTGGCAAATACTGCTTGTTTAAAAACTTCCTGTACAGTGGGGAGATATTCAGAAGCGGGATAACGAAGCGTAACATTTTTACAGGCCGTTTCAACTGTACGCCAGGCTTCAAGAACGTCCCGCGGACTTAAGAAAGGTTTCGCAGTGTCTATAAAAGGTTTAGGGATAAAAGACGGAATAAAGGAGTGGTCGATCAGTACAGGATTACAAGAAGAGTTTTTATATTGCTTTCTCTTAGCTTCGACCTGCTTTTTGATCTGTTGAAGCTTGTCACAAGGGGGATTTAAGGAGATGGATGCCGTGTCACTTGGGGTGTCATTTGGGGTGACATCGTCTGGTAAAAAAAGATCCTCCTGCTGGAGAATGATAAGAAGATTAACGCCGCGCTTTCCATTGGCTTTCGTTGTTTCCACTCGTTTTAAAAGCTTTTCCTCAACTAGCCGGTTAATCGCCCGAATCACGGTTCGGCGGCTGAGCGTAGTATTTTTTTCAATCGTTGCGATCTTCGCAAAGGAAACACCCCGGTATTTAACGGAGTGTCTCCAAATAAAGCTTAATACCTTTAAGGTTCCTTCTGATAAAGCAGGTTTCATTCTAAATAAGAATGCCCTCACATGCTTATCCATTTCTTTTACACTTTTAAAAGGCTGCATTTCACGGATCTGTTCAATATTCATTAAAATTCCCTCATTTCGGCTATTTACTTCTACAATCGAAACGAGGGCATACTCAGGTGTCTCTTTATATATATTTTTTTAAATTATTCTGTTAAACGACATTGTTGATAGTCACCCAAAAGGCAAAGGGTTCTGCGTGACTCCTATTTAATAAACGGCCGGCCCCTTAATGAGATAACGAGTGTGGAGGCTCTTATAAAAGTTGCAAGTCCGATTAAGTCATGTGGCAACATTGAACCACCCCACATCACACATCATGTGGGGCCGCTTTAAAGCAAGCAGGTTCCCCTTTTTGTGATAATCTACATTAATAATTAACATGGCTTTTAATAAATTATCTCCAGCGTAAAGCTATAAGTAATTTACAGCAGTCCACACCATGAAGCTGTGAAGAAAACTCAAGCCGAAGACCATCGGGATTATAATGAACTTCTACTTTGGAACTCACACCAATAGAATCAATAAGCCGCTTAACTTCCTGCTCATTGGACTGCTCGGCAGCCTGCATCAGCTGTTCATCAAACTCCTTTGAGTCTGCCAGCATATCAAGTACCAAACTGGCGTCCTTCATCAATTTTTTGGACTCGACAGCTGATCCATGAAGCAGTTCGGCGTCCACCTGGCGATAATAACGTACCGGCCAATACATCGGGTAATAATAATTAGGGTAGTAATAGACATAATACACGATCATACTTCCCTCCTACATCTACATACAAATTAGTATATGTAAAAGGATGCGGTACGTAGTTTGTCTGAGATTCTATAAGCTGCTTATCTCTTCTTGTGCATCCCTTTAATTTTTGGGATAATGTAAAGGGTAAACGAAGAGCGTACATACACAAGGAGGAGCCAGAAATGTCCAAAGGTCCAGATTCTAATTTAAAGATTTTTTCCTTGAGGTCTAATCGAGAGCTTGCGGAAGAAATAGCGGAAAATGTGGGAATACCGTTAGGAGATTGTTCGGTTAAGGAGTTCAGTGATGGAGAATTACAAATTAATATAGAAGAAAGTGTCCGCGGTGCTGACGTTTTTGTCATCCAATCAACGAGCGAGCCGGTGAACCAGCATATTATGGAGCTGCTGATTATGATTGATGCCTTAAAGCGCGCATCTGCCGAATCCATTAACGTCGTCGTTCCATATTATGGATATGGGCGCCAAGACCGAAAAGCGCAGCCGCGCGAACCGATTACCGCAAAACTGCTGGCTGATCTGATCGAAAGAGCGGGAGCTACAAGACTAATGTCCATTGACATTCACGCCCCGCAGGCACAGGGCTTCTTCAATATTCCAGTTGATATGCTGCTCGCCATGCCGATTTTCACCGAGTACTTTACTCAAAAGAACCTCGATAACGTCGTGGTCGTTGCCCCTGACCACGGCAGCGTAAAAATGGCCCGACAAATGGCGGAGCATCTAAAAACCCATATTGCCATTATTGATAAGCGCGGACCTAGAGCAGATTTTTCCGCAGAAACGAATGTCGTAGGGGACATTAAAGGAAAAACCACGATCTTAATGGACGATATTGTTGATACAGCCACCCGAATTACGAGCGGAACGAAAGCACTGCTGGATCATGGTGCGAAAGAAGTCTATGCCTGCAGCACTCACCCGGTTCTCTCTGGTCCGGCTGTCGATAAAGTAAAAGAATCACCCGTCAAAGAGCTGATCGTCACAAATAGCATTCCACTCTCAAATGAAAAAAGACTCGATAAAATCACACAGCTGACGATTGCACCTCTCATCGGAGAAGCGATTAAACGCGTTCATGATGAAGAACCAGTCAGTCCGTTGTTTGATAATTAAATGTAAGGAAAGCAGGATCCGGCTGGGTCCTGCTTTTTTGGTGCGCGCGGGAGGGACGTCGTTCGAAGCGCTGGTAACCCCATCAAACCCGGCCGTAACTCACCCTAAAAAATCTGGACTCCCTTAAAGAGTCCAGATTTTAATCTAATAAACTTATTTCTGATCCACAGCTCCCGCAGCAGCTTTGACCAGCTCTACCGTTTGATCGACAGTGGTCTGGCGGAATTCCCTGAAATCTTCGGTAATATAAACATCAGAGTCTTCCGGATAATTTTCCTGTGCAGCAACATGAAGGTGTCCGCCCGGGATATCATAGGCGCCTAACCCAAGTCTTACACGATTGGATCGGTATTGGCTTTCATTAGATAAGTAGCTGCCACCGCCACCGGAACGAGCTTTTGAATTCTCCGTCGGTCCATTTTCCTGGCAGACATAATCACCGTCCCGATAATCAGGAGCCTGCCACTCACATACTTCGTTATTTCTCTCAACCGGCCAAGGACCAGTTTCGGCACTGGTCATCGCTTTTACAGGAAGAGTAGTTTCAATAAACTCGGGCAGTTCCTCAGGCATTGGCCAGTGATCGACCGTTGGAATAACATTTGATCTTTCTTCCAGCTTATTGTCTATCCCCGTCTGCCAGCGGCCAGCATATCCCTCAATTGCCATTACTCGCGGGCCGCCTTGACTAATCGTCATCATCAGGTCTACCTGTTCTTTCGTCTCTTTTAAATAAGGCCCAAACGTATCCTCAACAATGCCTTCCTCAAAATCTTCCCACCTTACAGGAAAATTGGCAGCCTGAATGATAGCGAGTCCGTCCTCTGTCATTACTTTTTTCCCATCTAGCTGCAACGCGGCAGCTCCTGAGGGGTTCGATCTTCTAAACTCCTGTTCGAGACGGTAAGGATCAAATCCGCTGATTAGTATCCGCTTCACCCCTTTACCTTTAGGAAAATCGATTGAAGTAATACCACGGGAAGTGTACTCGAGCTTCTTCATTAAACTCTCCCTGTCGGCATCCGACAGTCCAAATTCCGGCTCCCACTTTCTAAGAGCGCTTGTCATATGTAATCGTGTCCAGTACAGAGGACGGTCATCATAACGATCCAGCTCTCCTAATTCTGAGCGCTCACCTTGAGCTCTCTGTACCGCAGTCTTCCAAAGCTTTTCACCATGCTTCTTAATAATATTTTCAGCCTGCTTCATATCTTTCGCCTGGCATAAGTTCTCTTCGAACTGATCGGCATACTGTGTGAAATCAGCATCGGCCATTATCTGCTGCGGGATTGGTTTTCCGTCTTCAATCCGCTGCTCTTCCGGAGTTAAGGGCACCTCTTTATTAAAACAATCGTCGGCAAAAACCATCTGTCCTCCTCCTAACAGAATTGCTAAAGCAAAAATACATGCTGTTATATACTTTGTTCTCATGTCTCACTCTCCTCCTTAAAATGAATGGTTTCATTTTAAGGAAAATATAGAAACTTTTTCAAATAATTTGAATTATTTTAAAAAAATTAGTCCGTTTGTCGTGTGATTGCGGGAATAAGGTAATGAAATAAGAGCAGAACGACTTAATAGAGAAGTCACTGTTGTATAGATATGAGATATCTGGTCAATATTAACAGCAAACGAATGAAGGAGCAATTCACAATGAGTCATCCATTCTTAAAAAGACTGCTATTAGGATTCATCACTGGTGTAATGATTTTCCTTGGATTTCAAGGCGGCCTTGCTCTTACAAATAACAGCGGGATATTGAGCATCTTAATTGCTGTATTCATTGGGGCGGCAACCCGCGGAATCGGCTCGTATTTTATTAAAACTGCACAGCAAAAAAACGCTTCTCTATGATGAGAAGCGTTTTTTTGCTGTCGAGAAAGTTCTCGACAGCCTGTTTTTTTACCTATCTCCTGGATTTTAAACTTCGTAAGATTGACCGATACACAGACTTCTCCTTTATTCCTATAAAAGTCCGTCCCTATTTAGAAGACAACGGTCGTTCATCGTGGGACCCCCGACTTTCCAGTGAAGGAAAGTGGATTTATCGCATGAGAAAAGAGAAAGTAGAGCGTAATTGTCGCTTGCGTGGAAAAGAAAAAGTGAAAGAACAGGCGCTGATGACGGCTGCCTGCCGGAACATGAAAAAGATTGCCCCCCATCTATCTAGAGTGAGCTGGGTGGAGGAGAGGCTTTTTCTATCTTAAGAAACTTCCAAGGAGCGAGGACCCTTCCACTCCTGCGGAAGAACGAGTGAGCCGAGATCGTCGAGCGTGGGCTTTGCGAGGAAGCTCGGGCACTCGTCCGCGGAAAGGGAAGGGTCCTTCGCTCCTCACGGCAAGAAAAAAGCTTGCGGAAAACAAAGGGTTTCTCCACAAGCTGAAACGCTTCTCTATGATGAGAAGCGTTTTTTTATCCGTGATGTGCTGTCAGCAATTAGCTTTTTCTCTAGCAGCTTTTCCATGAACATTCTTGAAACGCACAATTGATGATAACTATGTCTTACTGCCGAGGCCCCCAAAGCATCACGCTTACGCCGACTATACAAATCACAGCCCCAAGCCAGTCATAGGTGTCCGGCGCTTTTTTATCAACGCCCCACCCCCAGAGGACCGACAATATGATAAAAATCCCGCCATAAGCCGCGTAGACTCTTCCAAACGACGGAAACGACTGAAAAGTGGCGATAACCCCATACAGCACCAGGAATAAAGCACCTGATATCCCCAAGTAATACGGCTTTCCTTCACGCAGCCAGAGCCATATTAAATAACCTCCGCCAATTTCAGCTAATCCCGCTAAAAGAAACAATATGATCGCCAAATGTAATCTTCCTTTCTTATGTAATGTTAAAGAAACAGGAGTTTCGCGGGTCTCCCTATCATTCAATAAAATTATAAAAAAAAGAGAGGGCATCCCCTCTCTCTACTTCTGTTTTAACAGCCTCATACTATTGAGTATAACAATCAAGGCCGCTCCTGTGTCACTTAATACAGCCATCCATAATGTTAAAAATCCTGGGAAGATCAACAGTAAGGCCGCTAATTTAGTGACGATCGAGAACCATATATTTTGTTTAATAATCGCCAGGGCTCTCCGGCTCAGCTTAATCGTGTGCGGCAGTTTTTCCAAGTTATCCGCCATCAGCACGATATCAGCTGTTTCCATCGCTGTATCAGTTCCGGCACCGCCCATTGCAATTCCAAGATCAGCAGTTGCCAGGGCAGGGGCATCATTTATGCCGTCACCGATCATCGCGACACTTTTACCCTCTTCCTGAAGCTTCTTAACGGCTGTCACTTTATCTTCTGGCAACAGCTCAGCGAAATAGCGGTCAACACCGGTCTGACCGGCAATTTTTCTTGCAGTTCCTTCATTATCACCTGTCAGCATGACGATCTCTCCCATGCCGACCCCTTTCAACTTCCGGATGGCATTCACAGTAATATCTCGGATGGTATCAGCGACAGCGATAATTCCAAGAATTTCACTGCGTGTTCCTACAACTACAAGAGTATTACCGTCTTTTTGCAGAGAATCGAGTTCGATTTCAATACTTGATAGATCAACATTCATATCGCGATACAACTTCGGATTCCCTGCAAAATAATCGACTCCGTCAACCGTGGCCTGAGCTCCTTTTCCTGCGATAGCTTTAAAAAGGGAGCCTTCTGCTGAAGGAATGTTTCTCTCTTCTGCATAGTCCGTAATCGCCTGTGCGATCGGATGAGTGGAATGCTCTTCAATGGTTCTTGCCACCCTTACCACTTCATCGATGCCTCCATTTACCGGTATAACCTGAGAAACTTTCGGCTTTCCTTCTGTCAACGTTCCTGTTTTATCAAAAGCCATCGCTTGAATGGTTCCGGCTTTTTCTAAAAATGTGCCGCCTTTAATTAATATTCCATTTCGAGCTGCGTTTCCTATCGCTGAAACGATTGCTACCGGCGTAGAAATTACTAAAGCGCACGGACAGGCGACGACAAGTAACGCCAGACCTTTATAAAACCATTCACTCCACGTGCCAAACCCAAGAAGAGGCGGACCAGTCATGACGAATAAAGCTAAAATAAAGACAATCGGTGTATATACTTTGGCAAAACGGTCAACGAAAGCCTCAGTTGGAGCTTTCTTTTCCTGCGCTTCTTCCACGAGATGAATGATTTTAGCAATTGTTGTATCCTCGACCAGCTTGGTTACACGGACCTCAAGGGAACCTTGTTCATTAATTGTTCCCGCATAGACGGTATCTCCCTGTTCTTTATCAACAGGCATGGACTCGCCGGTAATCGGAGCCTGATTTATGCTTGATATTCCTGTTTCGACTTTTCCATCAAGAGGAACCTTTTCACCAGGCTTAATTAAGATTAGATCATTCACCTGAAGATCTTCGACAGGCTTTCGAACCCATTCATCTCGCACTTTAACAGCCGCTTCAGATGGAGTGAGATTAATTAAGCCGCGAATCGATTCCCTCGTTCGTTCAATGGAGCGGTTTTGCAGCGTATTCCCGAGTGCAAACAGCCAGACTACTGTTGCCCCTTCAAACCATTCACCAATTAATGCAGCTCCGATAGCTGCAGATGCCATCAGCACATTCATATCCAGCGACCGGCTTTTAATTGCATAAATAGCACTTTTAGCCGGCTTAGTTCCGCCAATAACGATAACTGAAGCATAAAAAGCCGTTGCGACAGCAGGCGATAGGTTCGTAAAAGATAATAAAAATCCGATCGCTAGCAGCACACCTGAAATCGTAGTCGTCCAGTTCTTTTTAGCTTTTACGGAGGCCGCATTCTGCTTTCCTCTTGTCTCTAAGGAAGCTTGAAATCCGGACCTTTTCACTTCTTTAATGATTTCCTCAGAAGTCGCTGTATGATCAATATGCATCTTTCCTGAAGAAAAATTAACACGAACTTCTTTTACTTTCGGATTCCTCGATAAATGCTTCTGAATGGTGGCTGCACAAGATCCGCAGTCCATTCCTTCCACTTTGTATGTCTGCATATGTCCTAAAACCTCTGCTGATTCTAAACCTGCGGCGATTTGGGTTTTCTCCCCGTTACAGCATGCGTTTGTCTCAGTGCCGCTCGTACAGCAGCTTTTCTCTGCCGTTTCATTAGACTGACTCATGTAAACTCCCCCGTTTGATTACTCTTTAGCATGGATCATGGCAATGGATACAAGCTGACGGACATGATCGTCAGCGAGTGAATAGAAAACGAGCTTCCCTTTTTTGCGATATTTAGCTAACTTCATATTACGTAAAAGCCTTAAATGGTGAGACGCTGTAGCGGTTGTTGAACCGATAATATTTGCTACATCGCAGACACACAATTCTGATTCCAGAGTTAAGGCGTAGGCAATTTTCAGCCTTGTGGCATCGGATAAAGCTTTAAAAATTAATTCAACTCCGCTTACTTCCTCGATTTGCGGCTGGATGCGATTGACCAGCTGTTCGTCATAACAAAACGTTTCACACTTCGGCGCTTCTTTTGCAGGATTTTTGCTCAAATGTATTCACCTTCATTCTAATATTCGTTTGATTGTTTGTTTATAGTGTATGCCACTGATCATGTTATGTCAAAGTATTATATTCAAATGGGTATTAGAATGTTATGGAAAAATAAAAAGGCTGCCCAGTCAATCAGCTTTCACTGACTTTTGGACAGACTTCTTAATTTCTTACTATATGTTTTATAGATAAATTAATAAGGATTGGATTCGCGGCTCTTCTTCACGACCAGGATCGTTGTTACCTTCTGTCGGGCATAAGAAGCTTTAAGACTAACCTCCTATCCCCTTAGATTTCTTCCACTCCAGTGCTTTTTGCTCGGTTTCTATTATGTAGTCATCTTTTCCATTTATATAGCTGTCCATATCCCAAGGGTGCTTCTCTGCAAGTGACCGTTTCAGCCGGCTGTAGGCAGACGCTTCTTCCGGATAGGCAATCATGTAATCTCTAAAAGCCAAATGTCGATCCACGTTGGGGCTCCCCTTTTCAAAGATGTGAATATGATGCGTGCGTTCGTCGCCGCCTTTCATAAAAAACCTTCTCCCAGAGATGCCGTGCTCGCCTTTTACTTCATAACCTATTTGTTCCATGCCTTCGTTGTAACGATCCACTTTATTTATCTCATAAACTTCAACCATGATATCTATGACCGGCTTTGCGTAAATGGAAGGAATCGACGTACTTCCAATATGATGGATGTCAGCGATTTCTTTTCCCAAAATCTTCTCGATCTTTGCCGCTTCTTCCTTAAACAAGATGGGCCAGTCCATAGAATATGGCACGACTTCTACTTTTCTCATTCATTTTTCCTCCTTAAAAATTGACGCTTTTTACAGCAATAAACCGACAGACATTATCTGCGACCCCCTCTTATGATAGAAAAAGAGGTGATAAAAGTGAGCAGGAAGAATGTAAATATACGATATTACCTGATGGCTGGCAGTGTTTCCAGGCTGGGTGATGTTTTATCAGGGATGGCGTTTCTCTTTCTGGCGTATGACTTAACACAGTCTGCCCTTCATACGACAGCTATGGCTATGGCAGAAGCCCTGCCTTATCTCTTCTTTGGACTCATAGGCGGAGTGATTGCCGATTGGCTGCCTAAAAAGAAATTGCTCCTCTTCTTAGATATTATTAGAATTCCGTTAATTTCTTCAGTGGTTGTTTTTCACTATTTGGATATCCTCACATTTGTCTATTTAATTATCGTAAGCTTCCTCATTCAAAGCATTGGCTGTTTTTTCAACCCTGCTCACCGCTCTGTCCTTCCCCTTATTACGAATGAGGATGAGCGGACAAAAATAAACAGCTTATATGATAGTTTAACTAGAGGGGTAACTGTGATAAGTCCCTTCTTAACCGTCTGGCTGTTAAACTCACACGGTGCTATTCACTTTTTTACAGTGGACGCTTTAACTTATGGCATCAGCGCCTTATGCATCTGGTGGATGAATATTAATGAATCGCGTACCGCAGCGAGCAGGTCCATTAAGGCCGTATTTGGAGCGGTTGCTGAATTCTTAAGGTGGCTAAAAGGGGAGTCAGTCATTCGAAAATTGTTCCTTTTTACTTTTCTCACGGTCTTCTTTAATACGTGGGTATGGGAGGTAGGGCTTCTGCTTGCTCTTACAGAGATGAGCTCGAATAGCGAAGAAATCTACAGTATTTTACAAAGTGTGTTTGGAGGCGTCGTCATTCTTACCAACCTCATTCTCCCCTATTTCATTAAAAAAATGACACTGAAAATGTATGTAACGGGGACAATCATTTGGGGTGTAGGGATTACCTATTATGGGCTGCTTTATAACCTGCCCCACTTTTTTATCGGCTGTTCAATTGTGGGGGTCGGGCTTCCGATTGCAGGGCTGTCCCGTGTTTACCTTCTTCAAACCCTTGTTCCGGAAGCTAAAATGGGAAGAGCATTTAGTACAAATGCGTTGCTTTTATATTTCTCAAATACAATATCACTCGCTTTTTACGGCACTTTGGCTGTTTTCATTCCTATTCAATATTTAATGATCGGGAGCGGGCTGGTGATTGTAATAATAAGTGTGACAGGGATGGTGATTCTATCGGTAACTGCTGCGAAACTCGGTCGGCGTTCTCCGGTAAACCTTTTTAAATAAATAATTATAGGAACTGACGCTTTTAAACCCGTGAAATAGAGCTATAGTTAATACCGAATCTTTGGAGTGAATAAGAGATTCATGGCTTCGGAACAACCGGTACAGCTGGAGCCAGGAATAAGGAGAAAGCCCAAGCTCTTCTTTAAATTGGCGGGCAAACTGAAACTTAGTAAGCCGGGCAGCCTTTGCCATTTCATCCAATGTCCAGTCTTCCTTATAGCTTTCTTTAAGTGCGTTCAAAGCCATGGATATATTACCTTTATAGCTCTGGCCTGGGAAATCGTTAAGGTGGGTACCTGCGCCATATTGCAAAAGCAGGATAGAAAGCTGGGTCAGACTGTTTTCTAAAAAGAAGGAGTTCATGTTAATTTCCTTGTCTTTATGATTCAGGAGAAATTCCCGCACAAAACCTATCCACTGCTGGATTTGTGGATGTTTATAAGCAATCATGGAAAACTCGGGCTCACGCTGTGAGATTTCAAGCTGCTCAGCCGCCTGCCGTATTATCGAAGGCTGGAGTTCAACAAGGAGCTTTTCCTGAACAGCTTTAAGCTGCTTATGATCTTCGTTCGGGTTCATAACTAAAAACGAACCCCTTTCAATAGAGAGATCTCCCTGCCTTATCTGGTATTCTCCCCTGCCGATCGGAGAGAATATAATTTTGTAGCAGTTATCCCTTCTCCAGTCTCGTTCGCCTAAGTAGTCATTTCGCAAAAGGAGCAGGCCATTTTCATTGGTTACTATCATAAACAGCTGACTCCTCTCTTTTCATTCAAATTACTTTCGTTTATTTTCCGGCTGTTTCAGCCAGTGGCGTAAGCCTTTCCCTGCCAGAGGCTCATCATTATACCTCGGAATGACGTGAAAGTGGCTGTGCGGTATGGTTTGATTGGAAGGTTCTCCTACATTCCATCCCAGTGTGTAACCGTCGGGTGACTGTTTATCATTAATATACTCTTTTGCTTTATGTAACAGATCATAAGTTTCGGCCCACTCTTCTTTTGTCAGCTCAAATGTATTCATGCGATGTTTTTTTGGAACAATGACACCAGCGCCTACTAACACATCTTGTTCGTTATTGTGCTGGAGAAAATAACAGGTTTCACTTTCAAAAACAATCTGCTGTTCGGGGTCTTTCTTAGGATAACAAAATGGACATGTTTCTTTGTTGGACATTTCTCTCCCCCTCTTTAATTGTTTTCTATCATTTTTTCTAAAGCTATGAAAAACGTGTCTGTTTGTTAATCGAAAACTTTTTATCGAGGGCAAGGAAATCACTCGCTTTGCTGCGGGATCTCGCCCTGCCTCTTCTTCCCGCAGGAGTCTCGCAATTTTACTGCCCTCTTTACGATAATTAGGAGTCGTTCCCCCGTCCTTTTTTTGCTAGCAATTCTTCAATAAACCACCGACTTACTCAAATTCATCTTCCCCAGAATAGGAAACATTTACAGTTACTGTTTTTTTAAAAAGAATAAATAAAAGCTGTAAATACAATAATAGAAGCAGCCATATAGAAGTAACCATAGAACTTTCTATTATTATTTTTAATTTCGTTGATACCTGAAACAACCATAAGTATACCTAAAGACAGCATCAAATATGGCATTAAAGCTGCTGTATCAGTAAATAAACCTATAAACGACAATAAAACCACAATAACAGCCGAAAAAACGATCAATCCTTTTAACAGCATGTTTGCCTCACCTCTACAGATACCGTATCAAAAGTCCTACTCTCCTTCCACTTCTAAAACTGTTCCTCCTGCTCACTTTTTAAATGACGGCGGATGAGACGGATTTGACCGCGGTGATTGAGCTCATCTTCAAATACGTGAAACCAGCGAAAATAATGATTGGCCTTATAATCCGGTCCAAAAGGAGAAACTTCATCCAGCCACCTATCGTCTTTTTGTTTAAACAGCTCGAGTGTTTTCTTTCTAGCCCGCTTCAGTTTATCTATGTAAAAAGGTGGCTCATTTCCATGGATCTCCTGATGGGTCTTTTCTCCAAGAGCTAGTCCCGTTTCCAGCCGTGCTAGATCTGTTTCATTTGGATCCCTGTCTTCGAAAGTAATAATTTGATAGACGTCTTCCACACACGCAATATGATACAGCAGACAGCCGATGGAATTTCCTTTGCCGTCGATCCGATAGTCGAGTTCCTCTGCAGTAAAGTCCTCTATTTCCTCTAGAGTCGTCCTTCTTGCATACTCCATCATGGACAGCAGCCTTCCGACAACTGGGGTATAGCCTTCTTTTTCCTCAACGATAAATCTTTTTTCATCTAAAGACTGCATAAAATCTCCCCTTTCTCTACTGATAGTATACCAATTTTTTCTAATGATGGGGTGATTTTTACGGCTTGCGGCTATGGAGTTCTTCTATAAAGGCTGTTGAGGCTGCCATTTATTTTTGTGCTGAGCGGTTTAAATACCTGCTGATAAAGCCATCGAGCTGGTACCTCGATGGCTTTATAGTTACTTTGGTATCTTCAATACCATACCCGGATGAATTAAACTTGGGTTTGAAATGTTATTGTTTGCAGCGATCATCAAAACAGTCGTCCCGTGTCTTACGGCAATGCTGTACAATGTGTCACCAGGTTTTACCGTGTAGTAGATTTCGTTCACTGGTATATTGAGCTGCTGCCCGACTCGAATATAAGATGGATTTGTAATGTTATTCACTTTGGCAATATCATTAACGGTTACGTTAAAATTTCTGGAGATACTGTACAGCGTATCACCAGATTTAACCGTATAGAGGGCCCCGGTAGATGGAGGCTGGTTCTCTATAGGAATCTTTAAAACCTGGCCGATTGTAATTAAATTCGGGTTGGTGATGTTGTTTGCTGCTGTGAGTTCCTGGACGGTCACCCCGAGGCTTCTGGCAATGCTATAAAGCGTATCGCCTGCTTTCACGGTATAGGTTGTCCCACTGATTGAACCTCTGAGATTAAGAAGCTCAGACACAGTCACAAAATGATAGCCTCTGGATTTAAGCTCTCTAATTATTTCAGGTAAAGCTCCAGGAGTGCCAGAAGCCCCGGCGCCTGTGTGCATCAAAACAATTGAACCAGGAGCGATGTTATTTACGACACGATTATAGACCTCCGTTTTCGAAAGTCCCTTCCAGTCCAGTGTGTCAATATTCCAGTGAATCGTATGGCTATAGCCGGCATTGCCGACATCTGCCAGCACTTGCGAATTCACCGATCCAAAAGGCGCTCGAAACAAAGGCTTAGTGGAGAGGCCTGTCGTGCTTTTTACAATCGCTTCGGTCCGATCTAGTTCACTTTTTATTTTAGCAGTGGATAATGTAGTAAAATCAGGGTGGGAATAGGAGTGGTTGGCTAATTCGTGGCCTTTGGCTGCAATGTTTTTAATAGACTGAGGGTGATTGCTCGTACCCGATCCAGTCAGGAAGAAGGTCGATGTGACTCGTTCATCTGAAAGCGTTTTTAAGATTTTAGCGATATTGGTACCATCTGATCCATCATCAAATGTCAGAGCAACGAGTTTGCTTGAGGTATTTCCTTTGGTCACAAATTGGGAAGAAGCCGCTTCGACAGGAGGAGTGAAAGAAAGGAAAGTGGCGAGAAACAGGATGAGAGCAGTAGTCAGGAGCTTGTTCATAACATTAACCCCCTATTCATTTTTTTAAAAAAGCTAAAAATACCCCTCCTTTAATACTGAAAATTCTGTCTTTTTATGTCTATTATACAATATTTATGTCGAATAATCTCCTCTATGAGCTTTTTAAGGCCATAAAAAAAAGACTCCCCAGAGAGGGAGTCTTTAACCGCGAGATACAGCTTTTTTAGCGGAAACAGCAGCAAACGTAATTGTGATCGTGCAGGCGATGGCAATAGCAATTACGCCCTGCATCAGCTCCCGCCAATGCCAGCCGTCGATAAGCACGGTCCGCATACTTTCAAAAATATAGGTAGTAGGATTGATCGTCGCTGCAATTTTTAACCACTGGGCTTCAATCAGTTCATAAGGCACAAACGTCGTACTAAGGAAAATCAACGGAAAAAAGATAAACGTTCCGGCTTGAGCGGCTTGAGCGTTCTTCGTGCGAAGTGCAACCCCGGCGGAATATCCCGCAAACGCGAGTCCCCATCCGATCGTTATAAGAATGACGAATAAAATACCCCCAAACCCTGTCACGGATTCAAGCCCCAGCAAATAAGCAATCGCTAAAATAAACAGCGTCTGTACAAACAACTGCAGCATGCCGGCGATAATCGGACCGAGTACGATTGCAAGCCGGGAAGCGGGCGTCAGCAGAAGTCTTGAGAAAAATCCATTCTCAATATCTTTAACGATGGCCTGTCCGGCTCCCCCTGCTCCGCCAATAGCTGCAGATACAATCGACACAGGCAGGATAAACGCCAGGTAATTTGCGCCTTCAAAGTTCGGTAGCTGGGAAATCCCGCTAAGCCCGCCTTCATAAACAAGCAGGAAAAAGGCTGAAATCATTAAGTTAGGGATAAAAGAAAATGGGTTGCGCAATGTTGTTACGATATTTCTTTTTGTAATCAGCCACGTATCTTTTAGAAAACTATTGCCCATCTTCTTCCCCTCCTGCCGGCTCGTTCGTGATTTTAAGAAAAATATCGTCTAAAGTTGGTGATGACAGATTGGTAGTCTCTAACTCTAATTGGTGCTGATCGAGGGTCCTCACAATCTGCAGCAGCTGCTTATTCCCTTCATTTACATACACGTTCAGCTTGTCATTTCGCACGATCAGGTCAACCGTATCCAGTTCTTCTTCCAATACAGATTCTGACTTCTGTAAGTCCGCTTCATTTTTAAAGGTGAGCGTAATCAGATCACTCCCGATCTGCGCTTTTAGTTCTTTCGGTGTTCCGGAAGCAACGATCAGCCCGCGGTTGATGATGCTGATTCGATCAGCCAGCGAATCGGCCTCTTCTAAGTATTGAGTCGTTAAAAATATAGTTGTCCCCATTTCTTTATTGAGACGCTCTAATTCCTTCCAAATCGCAATCCTATTGGTAGGATCAAGACCGGTGGTCGGCTCATCTAGAAACAGGATTTTGGGTTCGTGCACGAGCGTTAAAGCGAGGTCGAGCCTGCGTCTCATCCCGCCGGAATAATTGCCGATCCTTCTTGATGCATCCCCTTTAAGCTGAACAATTTCCAGCAGCTCATCCGCTCTCTGTTTGGCCGCTTGTTTCTGATAGCCAAAAATATGGGCCTGCAGCTCAAGCATTTCCCGGCCGGTTAAGTCAGGGTCCACCCCTGTTTCCTGAAGGGCTACTCCAATGTGACGCCTCACTTTTCCCGGGTCTTTGCTGACATTGTAACCTGCCACAAAAGCTTCCCCGCCAGTTGGGTTGATTAAAGTAGTCAGCATCTGTACAACGGTTGATTTCCCAGCACCATTAGGGCCTAAAAAAGCGAAGAATTCTCCCTCATTTACTGTGAAGCTGACATCTTTTACAGCCTTCACATTCCCTTTTTTAAAAGTTTTAGCTAAATGATTGACCTCTATCGTTCCATGCATGGCAAGCAGCCCCTTTCTTTTCGGCACTAGTGTCAGAAATTCCTTTTCTATAGAATACATGAAGTGATTGTAAGAAGCACTTCTTAGTCGGCGGATGATGTTTCGCCCGTGTTTTTTAGATTTACCCGTGATATTGAGAATTTCGCCGCGGCTTTTTCATTTTAGCCGCGAAAATAAAGATTTAGCCGCGAACAGCGCTAAATCTTCAATCCTTAGCGTGATACTCCTTATATAACCGCTCATATTTTCTCTGGATAATTTTAAAAAACTCAAGCAGGAGCTTGTATTTTTCCACGTTCAGCGTCAACTCTTTTGTCCATTTCTCTTCAAGCTCCAACAATTCAAGCTGGTGCCACACTTCTAGATCGTCATGATCTAATAAGTGGAGCTTTTCATGAATTTTGCAGCGGATCTCATCAATCACACCGTCCCAGTACTCGGGATCGTTGACGACATGCACATCCCCGTCAGAAGTGAACTCTCCGTCTAAATAAAATAAATTCTGAGGTACGGTGTAAAAGCTCTTATCCAGTCGATCTGTATATTTCAAGCTATAGCTAAAAAGCTGGTTATACAGCTCGACCAGCTTACTTTCTGTTATCGTCCTTTGGGTTTCTTTTTTATGCTGCAAAGCCTCTTTTAAATAAAGGGAAAAGTAGGTAAACAAGGTCGTGACAACAGGGATGACGATTAGGTACCAGTCCATAATAGGATCCTCCTGTTTAGTTGATTCACCTGGAGTTGATTCGTATGTTTATGCAAAATCACCTGTTCTCATGAATAAAGGTTTACCTCACAAAAAACTGAGCCAATCGCCCAGGTTTCTTAAGCAGGAGATAAGGACAACCTTACAGTAAACATCATCGTTGCCAAAGCGACGCTGATAATCGTTACAATCGAAAGCAGTAACGTCTGTGCGGAAAGTAAATAACCCCCTAACAATATAACGGCCAAATCAATGAACAAAATGACAAACCCGACATTTATTTTAAAAATGTTAGCGATCATTTGTGCGAGAAGATCCGTCCCTCCCGTGCTCGTCTGATGGCGCAGCATATACCCGATGCCGCTTCCGACTAGAATCCCGCCAATGATCGAACAGAAAACAGGCGGGATATCCAGGTGAAAGGCGCGGATTCCGCTAAAGAAGTCGATAAGAAATGAAGACATCAACAGTCCATGCAGGCTATTGTAAAAATAAGACCGGAAATAAAACCATGCAATCGTAAAAATGGGCAAGCTTATGCAGATGATCGTAAACCCGACCTTAATGTGCCAGACATAATTGGCGATTAGACCTAAGCCGATCACCCCCCCGTCAAGTACTTGATCCGGGATTAAAAACAGGTTGATTCCTACCGCTAAAAGTATGCTTCCCATAATAATTGCGGCTGCTTTCCTGAATAAAGTATTCATGAGCATCCCCTCAATATAAGACAAGTTTTACTTCAAATATATGAAGACATGTCCATATTAAGAATCAGCAAAAAAGCGCAGTTCCTATTTATAGGAAACTGCGCTTTATTAAAGTGATTAAGGTTAATTTTCTTAAAAGCGGGCGCCTGCTCACTTTCCTTCAGACGAACGGTCAAGCCTCCTCATGAAAACCGCACTGCGATGTCTCAACCGCCCTTATTTTAAGCAGGATTCTCACAGAGCCCCTTGCTTTGCCGTATAAAATCAACAAGTGCCATTCCACGTTGCCCGAAATTAAATAATGTAGCTTTGTTCGTCTTCTACCCAGACTTTAACTTTCTGAATATGGTCATCTTCAATTTTAACGACTTTAAAGTTAAAGCTGTCATGGGCAGCTACCGTGCCTTCTGTCGCATCGATATCCTGATTTAGTATCCAGCCGGATATCGTATCTACATCTTCACTTTCAAGTTCTATGTCAAAATATTCATTGATATAGGAGATCGCTGCTTTTCCATCGACAATGTAGGTTCCATCTTCGTTCTCCACTACATCCTGCTCTTCTTCTTTGTCAAATTCATCACGGATGTCTCCGACAATCTCTTCAATGATATCTTCCGCTGTCACAATACCAGAGGTCCCGCCATACTCATCGATGAGAACAACAAGGTGGGTATTTTCGGCCTGCATCTTTACAAGAAGATCGCGGATCGGGATATTTTCAAAAACCTTGATGACAGGGTGAACGAATGGGTGAAGGCTTTCTAACGTATCCCAGTCCGTATTAAACAGCTGCTTAATATGAAGGACACCAATGATATGGTCCTTGTCTTCGTCAATGACAGGATATCTTGTATATCTCTCATTTTTCAAAAAGTCCAGCGTTTCATCGATAGGGTCATTTATATCGACAACTGCTATTTCCATCCTGGGGACCATAATTTCTTTAGCTGTTCGGTTGTCAAATTCAAAAATACGGTCCACATATTCATATTCTGACTGGTTGATTTCTCCCTTTTGATAACTTTCCGTCAGTATATGACGCAGTTCATCCTCTGAATGAACTTCATCGGATTCCTTGGCCGTCTTGTAACCAAGCATCCTGATGAGGACGTTGGCTGAACCATTTAATACCCAAATTAACGGATACATTATTTTACTATATATGATTAAAGGTCTCGATAATAACAGGGTAATGGCTTCGGCTTTCTGTATCGCCATCGTTTTAGGAGCAAGCTCTCCTAAAACTACATGTAAAAATGTAATCACAAAAAACGCAATTGCGAAGCTAATCGTATGGGTCAAACCAGACGGTAAATTCAGCTCTCCCAACAACGGATAGAGTAACACTTCCAGCGTCGGCTCACCCAGCCACCCCAATCCAAGGGCTGTGATGGTAATCCCTAACTGACATGCTGAAAGATAGTAGTCTAAATTATTGGTAAGCTTGAGTGCCCTTTTAGCTCTTTTGTCACCATCATTTGCCCGGGCTTCCATCTTGGTCTTCCTTACTTTTACAATCGCAAACTCGCTTGCAACGAAAAACGCTGTCAAAATAATTAATAGCGCGACCGCTGCAAGCTTAATCGTCGTTTCCATGAATGCGTATCTCCTCTTTTTTAACAAATGGTATAACAATACTATTTTACATGATTTTACGGACTACTGTCTATTATTCCTAACTTTCCCTATGATAGCCCTCTGTGCCTGTGAAATCCTTTGAATAGCTTTAGTTTAAGTCATAAAATGAGCTTTTCAAATAGGGCACACGCGCTTACACACTCCTTTATTATACTATAAAGAATTTAGCAGCAAACACTGTTATTTTTAGAATTTTTTTAATCTTACTATTTTATATGAAATTATCTGTTCAGCTAGACCTTGTAGTCAATCTTTATGAGTGAATTTTCCTGTGAGGGGCATCCTTATTATTAGCTTACTTTTCTAAAGGAGGATCATACATGACAAATCAAAAGAAAGAAATACAGCCAAAACAGCACCAGGACCGTCAGCCGGGGTTTGAACACGAAATGAACCCCCTCCCCCAATTTGAAGACCCTGACTATAAGGGAAGCGGCAAACTATCAGGGAAAGTGGCCGTTATTACCGGAGGAGACAGCGGAATCGGCCGAGCGGTCAGCTTATACTTTGCCAAAGAGGGCGCCGATGTGGCCATCCTATACCTAGATGAACATGATGACGCCAATTTCACAAAATCTCTCGTTGAAAAAGAAGGACGAAAATGCAAGCTTCTCAGCGGCAATGTAGGGAATGCCGGATTTTGTGAAGATGCTGTCAATCAGATCATTCAGGAATTCTCCCAGATTGATATATTAGTCAACAATGCGGCGATTCAGTATCCACAGGAAGACTTTTTGAACATTACAAATGAGCAATTAGAGGAAACTTTTCGGGTCAACATTTTTTCATACTTCTATATGGCAAAAGCTGTCCTGACTCACTTAAAGCAGGGAAGCTCGATTATTAATACTTCATCCATCACTGCTTATGGCGGCAATGAACAGCTGATCGACTATTCCGCTACTAAAGGAGCGATAACAACGTTTACCCGTTCTCTGGCAAAGTCGCTTGTCGGAAAAGGAATTCGAGTTAACGGCGTGGCACCCGGACCGATCTGGACGCCGCTGATTCCAGCCAGCTTTGATGCTAAGAAAACAGCGGAGTTCGGTTCTGATAACCCAATGAGCCGGCCAGGCCAGCCTAAAGAATTGGCGCCTGCCTATGTTTACTTGGCTTCAAACGATTCAAGCTACGTGACTGGGCAAATGATCCACGTAAATGGTGGAGTTATAATAAACGGCTAAATTAAAAAGAGAAGCTCGGTACCCGGCTTCTCTTTTTAGCACGATTTGCGGCTTTGGAGCTTAAAGTAAAGCCAATTGCCAATAGTAAAACAGCCTGAATATCCAATGATTGGGAGAAGCTGTGGATGTTGAAGATTGTACAGAAGCCTCTTGAGCACGATCAGCACCATTTGATTGTACCTCTTCTAATTGAAAAGTTAGAAGAGGATCTTCTCTTGTATCACTGTTTATTTCAAGGATACCATTATTCGTTATTTCTTCTTCAATGTTGTGCTCTTTAGGTTTTACAAAGTGAAGTTCCTCAGGTGTTTCATATTCCTTCCCATCGAATTTGTATACTTTATTTCCAGCGATCGAGGAAGGTTCAAAGTTATCGAAAGCATATTTAATTAACTTTTGAGTTTCTTGATAGGCAATCCTCTGTGACTCGCTTTTTAGTGTAATGACAATTACTTTAAAGTTGTCTCTCTCTGCTGATGTCGACAGCGTTGTCCCTGATTGATTAACATAGCCTGTCTTCCCGCCCGTAATATCCGTCTGATTTGGGTCAATGAGAAGCTTATGGTGGGAAATAATCTTAGTCTCCCACGCTTTGCCCTTCCAGTCGAGCTCTTTCATCCCGAAATACTCGGAAAAGGTCGGATTCTTAAGTGCATATCTGGTCAGGATGGCGAGGTCTTCAGCTGTGGTTTTGTGTTCAGGGTCATACAAGCCATGCGGATTTTTAAAGTGTGTATTCTTAAGCCCGACTTCCTCTCTTAAATAATCATTCAAGTCTTTTGAGAACTGCTCAACATCTCCGCTTATGTGCTCAGCAATAGCAATACCGGCGTCATTCCCGGAGTTTACTAATAAGCCCTTTACTAATTTATCAAGAGTAACTTCTTCCCCAGCTTCTAAGTATACCCTGGTCCCGTCTGCTTCTCTGGCTTTTTGGCTGACAGTCACCTTATCCTCTAAATCGGCAGTTTCTATAGCATAGATGGCTGTGGCAATTTTAGTAAGACTCGCCGGGTACATCTGTTGATCCGCATTTTTTTCATAAAGGACAGTTCCAGATGTTTCGTCGATCACGATAGCTGCCTCGCTTAATAAATTCAAAGTTTTGTCTTTTTTTTCAGCAGCTAATAGGACCGGCGGACTGCTAAGTATAATTATGATCAGGGTAATGCTCATTTTTTTCAACATTTACTTCAACCTCTTAAACTTCTCGGCTTGCTTAGCCGCATTTTTATCTGACAATATTCCTCTTTCGAGTTCCTATAAACAATATTATGAGAAAATTGTCGAATTTTGCGGTTTGTAATAAATTTTTAATATATTTGAAATATATAAGCGTTAAAATTTCACAAAAAAAGAAGCCCGACTATACTGTTGGGCTTCTCCTCTACTTATGAAACTACGTCATATCCCTGTTCTTCAATCGCATCTTTCATAACTTCTTTACTTACATCATCACTGGCCTCAACTTCAACCTTTCCTGTTTCCAATTGAACTTTTACTTCCTGAACACCTTCGATTTCTTTTAAAGCCCCTTTTACTGCTTTTTCACAGTGTCCACAAGTCATTCCTTCTACCATTAACGTTGTTTGCATACTATTACATCCTTTCCAAATTTATATTTTTGCTCTCTTTAAGCGAAGAGAGTTACTAACAACACTTACTGAACTAAAGGCCATCGCCGCACCTGCTACCCATGGAGCTAACAATCCAATTGCCGCTACCGGAATGCCGGCTGTGTTATAAGCAAGGGCCCAGAACAGGTTCTGCCGGATATTTTTCATCGTCTTACGGCTTAACATGATGGCTTTGCTTAAGTTTTCAAGATCGCCGCCGATCAACGTCACGTCTGCAGTCTCAATCGCGACATCAGACCCTGTGCCAATCGCGATACCAATATCGGCGGTTGCGAGTGATGGGGCATCATTGATACCGTCTCCCACCATCGCGACTTTCTCTCCTTGCTGCTGGAGCACTTTTACTTTTTCAGCTTTTTCTTCAGGCAGTACTTCTGCAAAAACTCCATCAATTCCCACCTGCTTGGCAATCGCCTGAGCTGTTCGCTCATTATCGCCGGTTACCATGTAAACATTCAGTCCAAGTGCTTTTAAATCAGCAATCGCCTGCTTGGATGTTTCTTTAACCGTATCAGCGACAGAGACGTAACCTTTCATTTCTCCGTTGATGGCAATAAGCATGGCTGTCTTTCCATTGCTTTCGAGATCTGAGATTGTCTCTTCATATCGCTCAAAAAAGATGTTTTCGCGTCTCATCAACTTTCTCGTTCCTACGTAAACCTGATGGCCATCTACTTTCGCCTGTATGCCGTATCCCGGAATCGCTTCAAAGTCCTCCGCTTCCTTAACTTCCATATTCTGTCCGTAGGAAACAATTGCTTCTGCCAGCGGGTGCTCGGAGGCTTTTTCAGCAGCCACTAATATCGAAAGCAGTTCATCTTCGTCATGATCAAATGCAGCGAAGTCTGTAACTTCAGGCTTCCCTTTCGTAACCGTACCTGTTTTATCTAATAAAACAGTCGTTAAGCTTTGCGTTCCTTCTAAATACTCGCCGCCTTTAAAAAGGATACCCTGCTCTGCGCCTTTCCCTGTTCCTACCATAATAGACGTTGGAGTCGCAAGTCCAAGCGCACAAGGACACGCAATTACGAGGACTGCGATAGCGGCTTCAAGTGCTGAAGGAAGCTCGCCTGGAGATACGAAAGCAAACCAGATAATAAAAGTAAGAACGGCAATCCCTACAACAATCGGAACAAAAATGCCTGAAATCACATCGGCGGTCCGCTGAATGGGTGCTTTTGACCCTTGGGCTTCTTCCACGATTTTTACGATTCCTGATAGAGCTGTATCTTTTCCTACTCTTTCGGCTTTTATTTGGACTGTACCATTTTTATTAATCGTTGAGCCAATAACGGGGTCGCCTTCATTTTTTTCAACAGGGATAGATTCCCCTGTAATCATCGCTTCATCCACAGACGTGGCTCCGCGAATAATACTTCCGTCGACCGGAATTTTTTCACCTGGTTTAACTATTAAAATATCTCCCACTTGAACTTGATCAACAGGCACTTTCACTTCTTTGCCATCACTCAGGACTATTGCTTCCTTGGCCTGTAAATTCAACATTTTGGTAAGAGCTGCCGTAGTGCGCCCCTTGGCCAGGGACTCAAACAGTTTACCCACTAAGATTAACGTTATAAGAACCGCACTTGTTTCAAAATAAAGCTCGGGCATGATCTCAGGATTCCGCTGCCAGCGAATAGCTTCTACGAGGCTGTAAAAGTAAGCGGCTGACGTTCCTAAAGCTACGAGCACATCCATGTTGGCACTTTTATTTCGCAATGCCCTGTATGCCCCGACATAGAAACGAGCTCCGATATAAAATTGAACGGGAGTCGCCAGCAGAAATTGAAACCACGGATTCATCAAGATACCCGGCACTGGTATTCCAAGATCCCATGGCAGGTGGGCAACCATCGTATACAGTAATGGGAAAGAAAGAATGGCCGATATCCATAGCTGGCGTTTCCTTTTATTAATCTCTTCTTCTTTATGATCCTTTTTTTCCTCGCGGTCCTGCTTGATAACCGCCTCATATCCGAGTTTCTTCACTTTTTCAATAATATCGTCGATGGAAACCTGATCAGGCTGGTATTCAACGTATCCGGTTTCAGTTGTCAGATTCACAGTCGCATTTTCAATTCCATTCATTTTATTTAAAACCTTCTGGATCCTTGTAGAACAGGCGGAACACGTCATTCCGTGGATATCAAGCTCCACTTGTTCCTTTTGTACTCCATAGCCGAGTTTTTCTATTTTTTCAGTTATTTCACGCGGCTGAACCCGGCTTTCATCATATCTGACAGCGGCATCTTCCATTGTTAAATTCACGCTCGCTTCAACGCCGTCCATTTTATTAAGTACTTTTTCAATCCGGTTTGAGCAGGCAGAGCAAGTCATTCCAGTGATGCCGATGTGCATATTCTTTTGTCCGCTCATAAATACCCCTCCTTACTTAGAGAATTGCTGAATGACTTTCATTAACTCATCGATGGCTTCTTCACCGTTTCCGTCTTTAATCGCACCCGCCACACAATGGTGGGTATGACGTTCAAGCAGGTTATATCCCACTTTATTTAATGCTTTGTTAATCGCAGAAATCTGGATGAGAATATCAACACAATAGCGTTCTTCTTCCACCATCTTTTGTATCCCTCTTACCTGACCTTCAATTCGTTTTAAACGGTTAAGTACTGCATCTTTTTCTTTATTGGTTCGTGGTGTGACAGGTTTCTTATCACTGACTTCCGGCAGGATTTGATCATCAGTCATGTACATACACCTCCTATCTTTAAAAGATTATACCCCGTATAGGTATATTCAGTCAAAAGATAAATAGTTCCTATATTTAAATAAACACGCATATCACCTGATTATTTTTATGATTTCAAATGCATGTATAAATATATTACCCCATTAAGGTATAATTACACCATTTAATCTGGAACATATAGAAAAAGCACAACTCCTTTGGAATTGTGCTTTTGATCGGTTTATCCTTCACCTAACTGTTCAATTTGATTTACGATGCTTGCAACTCCAGCATGGCTGAACACAGCAGATTAGGCCTCATTAGTGAACACCGGTTAAATCAAACGCACATTTTGTGAGAATCGTAGGAGGTTGTCTTAGCAGATTTCCATCAACTACATAAAATATAGTGTATCGCTATTTGCGAACAAAGGGAGTGAATAAGTATGGAACGCTATCGAAACAATAACGTGGGCGGTGCTTCTAACAATAGAAGACGCAACAACATTGCAGGAGTTTCTGATAATAATAGAAGCTGCAACAATAATAACGTAGCAGGTGCTTCTTCCTGTAATGGGAATGATGTAGCAGGAGCCTCCGACAATAACTTCAGAGTACCTGTTAGATCTTATATCGACGGAGAGGATTTCTGCCGTGCGGTAAACCGCTGCTTAAGAAATGATGTAATGGGAGCCAGTAATAATAACAATAACAGAAAACGAAATAGAAGCGGCGGCAGTTTATTTGATTCCTGGTTCTAAAATAGAAAGTGATTTATCTAATTGCAGCTAATGGGATTGATGCGTGCTTTAGGTTCCACGGCTCGTGGAACCCAGCACGTTTTTTTTATTATCTTTGATTACATATTAAACAGGGGAACCCGCTCGCTTTTAAGCGGACGAACATCCGTCTTTTTTGCAGGATGTCTCGCAGAACCCTTACTTTTTTATCTAGCTGACAAAAAAATTACGCGGTTCCCGTCATTAGGAACCGCGTTAGTTTTCGTTCAACTCTTTAATGTACCTGCCCATCAAAGTATTCGTTATTTTTTATCGTTTTCGTGAAGTACTTCTACTTTAGTAGGCGTATAGCCTGCTCCATCTATCCAAGTCACGTATACGCGATAGTTTTGGGTTTGTGCTTTATTTGTCACTGTGGCAATCGCACTTTTTGTACCGCTGCCTTCTGCCCACCATAAGATCATATTATCTTTTGATAAGCCGGCCCCTTTCGCGATAGCTGTGGTCATCTCTTCCCAATCCTGTGTACCTTTTTCAAAAGTCACGATCGAGTGGTTTTCTTGATTAGTAGGTACCGCAGACCAATCTTTAGTAATCACTTTTTCTACATTTGGCTTGTCACTATTACTATCCTTACTATCTTCTTGCTTAGTTACTGACTCTCTTTCTTCGTTAGAATTCTTGCTTTCTTTTTGATCTGATTTTCTTAAGATTTCTTTACTTGAATCTTTATCTTCTCTCTGTTCATTTGTCTTTTCTTCTACTGTATTGGACTCATCTTTGCTGGTGTTATTAGAGTCTTTATTTCTTTCTTTTTCCGTACCAGATTCGCTGGTTTCCTTAGTTTCTTTTTCCGAGCTGTCTTCATCCTTGGTGTTCTTATCTGATTCTTTGATATTTTCTTTTTCTGATTCGTCATTCTTACTTTCTTTTGAAGAATCATCAGCATCCAAATCTTTAGTCTCTAACTCTAGATGAGTTCTCAAGGTATTCGTAAGCTTCTGAAGTTCTCTTTCATCCGGCATATAATAGTAAGTTCCGAATCTTGTTTTATCCGTTCCTTCGATTTTGTGTGTCTCTATATTCTTTCGAGCAGCTTTATAATTTGATTGAACCTTCCACATATCATTGAAAGTTAAGTTGGTTTTTACGTTCTTCTCTACTACTTTACTTAATTCTCTAAATTTCGTTAAAGAAGAAATACTTGCTCCTTTTTGAATCACAGCTTCTATTACTTGACGCTGCCGTTCTTGCCGGCCAAAGTCTCCTCTTGGATCCAATTCTCTCATTCGAGCATAAATTAAAGCTTCTTTCCCGTCTAATTCAATTTGACCTTTAGGGAAGTACAAATTCTTTTCATTTGTGAATTTTAATTCATTACTATTAAATTCGATCTCATTGTTTACTTCAATCCCGCCTAGCGTATCTACTATATCTGTAAAACTTCTCATGTTGACTTTAACAAAATAATCAACAGGGACATCTAAGAGATTTTCAATCGCATAAATCGTCATCTCCGTCCCTCCCACTTGATAAGAGCTGTTAATCTTGTCTTTAGCTCCCTTTATCTTCGTGTACGTATCACGCGGGATACTCACCATATGCGTAGATTGAGTTTGAGGGTTAATCGTTACGAGCACTAATGTATCGGCTCGTCCGCCTTTTTCACCAGCACGAGTGTCAAGACCCATAACCAATATAGATATAGGATCGCCAGAGTCTAAATCGATGTGTTCCAACCTTTCTGCAAACCTGGGATTCCTGTCGATATCTTCATGTATGCTTGAGGAGGTAGATGTTATAAAATTAAACGCATAGCTAATGACTCCTAAAACCAATACAGTAAAAAAGGTTAAAGTAAAAAGCAGAACTTTTTTACCCATTCTCCTGTCCCCCTCTATAAAACCTGTTACCTTTTGGGCCGCAACTATAGTTTGAAATTAAGCTGCAGTTACGCTGCACTTTTTGAATCCTTCTGATGATAGCTCCTGCCAGTCCGTGCAACTTTGTTCCACTTTTTGTTGAAGAAGTAAGAGATACTTCCATACATAACGAAATACATCGATACAAACCGATAGATAAATATATCAAAAAGAATAGCGGATAGTAGACGAAGTATATCTTTCTTCTGAAAGGAGAATCCGTGATGTTTGTTCATTCCAAGTGCGACCAAATCGTACACTACTCCAAATAGGAAAATAAAGAACAGGTAAAAGAACGCATAGTCTAAAAAGGAATTTTCCGGATTTTCCATCATGTTATATATCACTATCCCTGTCATCGCATATGAAGCGAGGGTCCCTACTAAGAAAGTTTCAAATATATAAAAGAAAGAAACGGCTTTACTAAATAGAGTTTTTCCAAAAAACGATCCGAAATGAATGACACAGTCAACATAGGCTTTCTGCCAGCGTAAACGTTGTTTGGTTAAATCCTTCCATGTTTCAGGCAGTTCCGTGTAGCCTACCGCATCTTCTATGAAACTGATTCTCATTTTTTTATGTTTCGCAATGTACCTCTGGATACGCAGTGTAATGTCAATGTCTTCTCCTATCGTTTTCCTATATCCTCCCACATCAAAAAGCACTTGTTTGTTAAAAATACCGAAAGCTCCTGAAATAACAGCCAAAGCTTTAAAACGTACAAGTGACAACTTTGAAATATAAAAGGCTTTTAGGAAATCAAGTACTTGAACTCTTACCAGCATGTTTGCATGCCTAAGAGACAGACGCTCTAAAGGATTGTTGGTTTTGGTCTGCAGCACGTGGACCATTCCCCCTGCTGCCACGACATTTTCATCTTTAAACTCATGGTTAACGGCAGTTAAAGCTTTGTCCGTTAAAATAGTGTCTGCGTCTAAAGTGATGATTAAGTCTTTAGCGGAATACTCAATTCCCGCATTTAAGGCATCCGCTTTTCCTCCGTTCACTTTATCTAGGACGAAGATATGCGGGTATAGTTCCGATTGATATATCCCCTCAATTTTCTCATGGGATATTTTACAGTGCGGGGACAAAGAGCAAGGTTTCAGCTTCAGGAAATCATCTAAATAGGTCATGGTATTATCAGTAGATCCGTCATTTATATAGAGAACTTCGAATTGAGAATAAGGCAGTGATTTCATGTTCTCCACTGAGGTTTCAATGATGCCTTGTTCATTGAAACACGGAACTAAAATACTGACCCCCTGCTCTTTGTCATCTCCCTGAACACTTTGTTTAGTATTAGTGTCACGGAAAAAAGGGAGACAATGGTATAAGTGTAAAACCGGAAATGTCACACTAACTAAGAAAAAAATCGTAATCCATATATCCAAAGTATCACTCCTTTATTTGAAATTTTTCATTAAGTCCTATGTCTACCTCAAGATTACTTACTCTCTAAAAGCTTAGTAACGGTAACGAACTCATAGCCGTCCGCTCGTAAATCGTCAATAATTTGAGGCAGAGCTTCGACAGTTTCAAATTGACCCAATGAATGGTAGTTGTGCTGAAGCACGATAACTCCGGGGCTGGCATCCTGCTTCACTCTGGTGATGATTTCTTCTGAGGATACCCCCATCCAATCTTTTGTATCAGCGGTCCATAAAATCGAATGATACCCGTCTTTATCCAACAGTTTTACTTGGCGATCTTCCATTTCTCCAAAGGGAGGGCGAAATAAGTCAGGTCTGGACCCCGTAACTTTCTTAATTTCTGCTGCTGTCGATTCAACATTTTTGTTCAGCTGCTTATCGGTAAGTTCAGTTATATTCGGGTGATTCCATGTATGATTTCCTATTACATGGCCATCTTCGTGAATTTTCTCTAACTGCGCAGGATACTCCTTAGCCTGTTTGCCCGTAACAAAAAATGTCGCCTTTACATCTTTTTCTTTAAGAATCTCTAAAATTTCTGGCGTGTACTGATCTTCTGGTCCATCATCGAAAGTCAAAGCAATACGCTTCTTACTGGAATCTCCCATATATACAGCTCCATTTGCAGATTCCGCTTTTATCAAATGTTTGGAAGAGATGCTTGGACCTATTAGTAATTCGGGTAAAGAAACACCCAGCTTTTTAGCAGCAAAATGAGGAATATCAACAGGGATTTCTAATTGTCTTCCTGGTTCAAGCTGTGTGGACAGTAATTTGTTCAAATTAGCAATCTTATCTTCAGATACTCCAAATCTGTCAGCTATTTTCGATAGCGTGTCTCCTTTTTGCACTGTATAAGTCTCAGCTTTTAATGGTTTATCAGCTGCGGCCGTACAAATTAAAACTACTATGATTAAACCGATCACTTTTTTCAGCATGATTTCATCACATCCTATTTCACAGTACTTTGTCGATATTTAAAATTAACGAATTTTTAACTCTGCGTTTACAAAGTTCACAAAAAGAAAACGCCCTTCAAATAAGAAGGACGAGAATTATCATAAATAAAATATTAGCAAACAATGATAGTACTCAACACAGTCCGAACATACTCATTTTTTCTAGGACAACCTGTTGACTTAATTCCATACTTTTCTATTTCTAAACACTAATATGGGTCTATTATATTGATTGGTCATTTTAACCCTCACAAAATAATGTTCTTTAAAGAGAATGTAAAGTGATAATTGAACATTATCACTCCGTTCATGAAGTAAATCACTATACATTGGCATAATATTAAACCTATAGAATCAGATATTAGGAAAAAAATGAGGTAATTCATAGATTTTCTTCCGTCTCAAGGTTCACTTAAATACCTATCAATCCCATTGAATACTGAGTTCTATTAAACACTAAAGCTCATCTAAAATGAATATAGAGATGAAACACATGACTCATGCCCGTCCTATTCTTACATATATTTAGAGGAAGGCCGTTAAGAAAGGACACAGCACATGAGTTTATCTCCGTTAAAAGTAAGCGCTTCCCTTTATGCATTGATGTCGATTACCTTTTGGGGAGTTTCTTTCGTTTCCACTAAAGCCGTGTTAGAGAAAATGGATCCCTTCTCTCTTCTCGTCGTTCGATTTAGCATAGGCATTGTTTTCCTATTTTTGATAATTCTTTTATTTAAGTATCCATTAAGAATCCCAATCAAATACCTCCCTCACCTGCTGATTCTCGGCATCTTAGGTGTCTTTGTCCATCAGGTGATCCAGGCCACCGCACTTTTGACGATTCACGCCTCAGACGCCGGATGGCTGATCTCCTTTTCGCCTATATTTACTGTAATCCTGTCATTTCTTTTTCTTCAGGAGAAACTCACCGCAGGAAAAGTTATCGGGATTACAGCTGCCGTATCAGGTGTAATCATGATCACCACGTTAGGCAGTGGGAGAACGCTTGGTTTCACTTTAAGTATCGGGTATGTCCTGATGATTTTAAGCACTTTAAACTGGGCGGTGTATTCTGTTTTATTGAAAAAACTCGCCATTCCTATGCCTTCTGTCGTCATTACTTTTTATATGAGCCTCGTTGGATTCTGCATGACTCTGCCTTTTTTCATAAGGAACAAGGGGCTTATGCAGCTGGCTTCTTTAGAAGCAGAACACTGGGCTCACCTCTTGTTTTTAGGCATTTTCGTTTCAGCGATCGCCTACTGGTACTGGGCGAAAGCTTTGGAAGTTATGCAAGCTTCAAAAGTATCCGTGTTTTTGTATTTCGAACCTTTAGCCACACTGATTTCAGCAATGATTCTTTTACACGAAAAATTTATTGCTGCTTCACTGATTGGCGGCTGTTTGATTATTGCAGGAGTAATTATAGTGCAGGGAAAAATCCCTTTTATTAAAAAATAGGAGAGGTGCAGCGGTATGATGTTAAAGCAGCGTGTACAAGAAGCTTTTCAAAAGGTAAACTCTTATGAACGTGAGGATTTAAAATCGATTCTCACAGAACTCGATGTATCGATTCATGAACTGCAGGAATACTTAAAATCACCAGAAGGCAAGCCTTATTACAGGCAGATGATTTATGAAGACGAGCATGTTGAAATGATTGTAATGAACTGGGCCGCCATCGAATGTGCCCCGCATGACCACGGCCAGTCTGTCGGTTGGATTCAAGTGATAGAAGGGGAAACCAAACAAACGATTTATAAAGCCGAAGGAGACTCCCTCCCACTTCCCCTTTTTACAGAGTATAAAGAAAAAGGAAAAATGTTTTTCGCTCCGAGAAGAGGAGTACACAAAATGAAACGAAACGGAGACGATCCGCTCGTTACTCTTCATTTATACTCTCCGCCGATACGAGGAATGAAAGTCTATGATCTTGAAACATGCGCAGCTTGTGTCGTGTCCAGCGACTGTGGAGCCTGGTGGCCCAATGAACAGCGGCAGCGCCTTAAAGAAATTAAATTAAAGAATTAATAAAGGAAGTGGACATTTGCTTCCTTTTTTATTTTTCAGGCTTGGTTAAATGAATTTGATGATACGGTAATGGAATTCGCAAACACTCCTGCGAGAAAACAAGACCCCATAGGAGGACGACTTCCCCCTTTCTGATCCAAATAACAGAAGTACCCGTTACTTTAAGCAAGAACCCCCTTCCCCATCTTTCCATAGTTCACTATAATAACTTCAAGGAAAACAGAGGAGGAATCAAATGGTTGAGATTAAAGAGCTGAAAACGGGCGAAGAATGGATCGAAGCTTTTCCGGTTATGAAGCAGCTGCGCTCCCAGCATAGTCAGGAATCCTATCTAAACATTGTAGGAGAAGCGCAAAAACATGAAGGTTATAAAATGTTTGCACTCTATCAAGGTGATCAGATCGCCTCTGTCATTGGCTTTATGCCGCAGACCACTCTTTATTACGGGCGGTTTATCTGGGTATGTGATTTAGTTACCGATTCAAACATAAGGTCTAAAGGTTATGGCAAGGTGCTTTTATCTTTTGTACATAAGTGGGCCGCTACCCACGGTTATGAGTCTGTGGCTTTGTCGTCAGGTCTGCAGCGCGAAGAAGCCCATCAATTTTATGAAGAAAAAATGGATTATCAAAAAGTGAGCAAATAAAATGACGCGGTTTCCTCTAAGAAAGGAAGCCGCGTCATTTTTTAATTAATAAGACAGACCATGACCGTACGGATAAAGCTCTGGAATCGTAACCGGCATCTTGCCTGTTGGATTTACTTCTCCACTTAATACTTTCGCCAGTGCTTCTACGGAAACTCCCCTAAAACCATACGTTAACACATTGCCTTCTACATCAGGGAAGGCCATGATGTCGTATGGATTACGCATGGATGCAACGATAACTTTGCTGCCCGCTTCTCTTAATTCATTCACCAGCCGCTGCTGTGCAGAATTTGTATTCGCTGTATAAGCAGTAACGATGACCTTATCAAACCCTTCTGCCCTTTCCACCGCGTTAGCAATTTGACTGGAAGATGGGCTTGTATTTGTAGAGTAAGATTCAGCTTCCATCCCCTTCTCTCCCAGCAAATCTGCAAGCATAAGCGGATTTGCGATAGATGGTCCCGTAACAAAGACTTTCTCACCTTCAGAAAGCGGCAGGACCCCATCATTTTTCACAAGGGTAATGCTGTCTTCTGTCATTTGATCGGCTAACGCTAAATTCTCCTCAAGTCCGATATTTTGGATGGCATCAGAAGAAACACCTGGTTCGTGGAAAAGTCCACGTTTGAATTTTGTTTCAAGAATACGGAAGACAGATTCATCAACTCGTTTTTCTGAGATCTCCCCGCTCTTTACTGCTTCCAGCATAGAGTTATAAGCAAGCGGAACATTCGGCGGATTCAGTAAAATATCAGCACCCGCCTTGAATGCTTCTACCGGCACGCGGTCTTGTGGGACAACATTTGCTCCTGACATGCCAAGGCTGTCCGTTATTATTACACCTTCAAAGCCCATTTCTTCTCGAAGCAGATCCGTAAGTATCGGTTTAGATAAAGTGGCCGGAAGACCGGAATCGTCTAATGCCGGAACTACGATATGTGCTGGCATGATAGCATCGATTCCCACATTAATCGCTTCTTTAAATGGCTTTAAGTCTACTTCATGTAAAGTTTCTAAATCATGGTTAATAATAGGCAGGCCGTAATGGGAATCGACATTGGTATCCCCGTGCCCAGGAAAGTGTTTAGCTGTCGCCATGACGTTCTCGTTCTGATAACCTTCGACTTGAGCAGCTCCCATTTCTGCTACAAGGTCAGGGTTTTCTGAGAAAGAACGTACCCCGATGACAGGATTCTCAGCGTTCACATTAACATCTAACACTGGGGCTAAGTCCATATTAATTCCTAAGCTCATTAATTCCATGCCCATAATTTCAGAAGACTGGCGGGCATACTCCGTGGAACGGGTTGCTCCTAGTGCCATATTTCCCGGGAAAACTGTGGCTGGTTCGGTCACCCGCGCGACGACTCCGCCCTCCTGGTCCGTAGCAATCATTAATGGAATCGGCATTCTTTGATCCATCGCAATATCCTGCAGGCCATTAGAGAGTGCGTTCACCTGCGCGAAGTCGATTGGTGTACCAATGTTGTCGGTCCAGTTAAAATAAATAACTCCTCCAATATGGTACTTTTCAATAGCTTCTTTAAAATTCTTCACACCGCGGTTCTGCCGCATATTAATATCTTCATAATTTGGATCAGCTGGTGTTTTACCATACACATGGATCATAAACAGCTGACCGATTTTCTCTTCTAGAGTCATATGCTGAATCTTACTCTGGATCCAGCCTTTTCGCGCCTTTTCATCATCCCATCCCGGCTTGACTGGATCATCCCAGGAGGCTTGGGCAAAACCAGGCAGCAACAAAACTAAAGCCACCATTAAAGTAAACGCTTTCAAAAATGTTTTTCTCACTACTCTTCACTCCTCTCCATAATATGGCCATTTTTACCTCGGTTCAGAGTCAAGTCAGCAACGACAGGAAGATGATCAGAAGCGAGAGACCCGACCACTTCGGCATTCTTGACTTTAACTGATTCTGAGACAAACACGTAATCAATCCGTTTGCTCGGCGATAAAGCAGAATAAGTATAGCCTGCATCATCCCTGACTTCACTCCAGGCATCGTTAAAGCTTTCAAATAATGGGGCCAACTCTAAAGCATTAGGAGTTGCGTTCATATCCCCCATCAGTACTTTTTCTCCCTCTTGCTCATTAAAAATTTCAATCATGTCGGCAACTTGCATCGTTCTTACGGTTGGATCTCCGCGATAATCAAGGTGAGTGGAATAGAAAGGAACCAGGGCACCCTTCACATTAATGACAGCTTCTGCAAATCCTGGTGCTGGAGCAGGTTCTGGGGTGGAATTTTGTGTGGAAAGTCTAGTGATGTTGTGATTTTTGGCTTGTACAATTGGATACTTACTTAAAATCGCTACACCAAACTGTCTTCTTGGGTCTCCTTCAACATAAGGATCCATGTCATAAATCGGGGCAAAAAATGAAAACATGTCCAAACGCTCGGCTAAATCTGCAAGAATGTCGTCATTGCTGCTTCGTGCTCCCCAATGAACATCGACTTCCTGTAAAGCAATGACTTCAGCGCCGGACTCCTCAATAACTTGAGCAATCCTTTCTGTGTCGTACACTCTGTCAGAACCAATCCCGGCTGCGATGTTGTAAGTCATGACCCTTACGTCTACCTTTTTGCCCACTGCTTCCTCTGCGAAAATGCTGCCAGAATTTCCAAACATACTGAGAACCATAAGGACAACAATGCCAAAACAGGACATTACCTTTCTTCGGTCCAATAAAACCACTTCTCCCTTCCATATTATAGAAAAAGCATATCTTTAGTTTACCAGCAAGGGTTATAGTGGTCTATACAACTATATACCTTAATTATTCTTAAAGCAGGTATTTAAATATGTAGAGTTATGTCGAGATATAGGAGTTAACCCAAATGTTTATTGGTATAATAAGCCTAACGAAGAAAAAGAAATGAGATGATCACAAATGAAATCGACCTCCTATTCGGAAAGATTCTGGGTAAATGTACGCGACAGTTTCTGGTTCCTGCCCGCTGTCTATGGAACCATTTCCATTCTCTCCGTGATCATTATGACAATTGCAGATCTCTATTTACTGCCGATTCTTCAGGATTTCATACCGACCATTGTCCTGATGAAACAGGATATTGCTAAATCTTTATATAGTGCTTTAATCACAGCTATCTTAACGATGACGACGATCAGCTTTTCTACGATCATGGTTGTTTTGACGACTTATACAACACAGTTCTCCCCACGTACACTTCAGGACTTTATGAAAAACAGAATGACCCAGCACGTGCTCGGTGTTTATTCGTTCAGCTTTATTTTCGCGTTACTGAACTTGCTGTTATTAACGGAAGATAAGAACCGGCCGATGGCGAGTCCCTTTTTTACAGTGATCGTTTCTATCGTCTGTTTAGCCTTCTTCGTTTTGTTTATCCATCACTCTTCCCGCTACGTTCAAGTCAATAATCTTATAGGAGAAATACGCACTAGGACTTCAAAAGTCATAAGTAAAGTTTTTAGCGAAAAAAGTTTTCAATCGGATACTGAATGGGATATAAATGTATTAGAAGAGTTAAATAACAAGAAGCCTCAGATGATTATGGCAAAAGACTCCGGCTATATTCAGCAGCTGCAGATGAACTACTTAATAAATTGGGCCAAAGACGAAGAAGCAATTGTTCAAGCCCAGTTTCAATTTGGAGATTATATTCAAAAAGGAATGACGCTGTTTAAGTGCTGGTGCGCCCGTAAGATGGAGGCAAAAGAAAAATGCGAGGATTATTTGCTGATCGGAAATGAGCGAGTCGACCAGCAGGATATTGAATTCTCTATCCAGAAGCTAGTGGAAATTGCCGTCAAAGCGATATCCCCCGGCATCAATGACCCCCACACAGCAATCAACTGTATTAACCGGATTGGATCCTCTCTTTCAGAACTTGGCAGTCAGTACCGTCCCGTCCAATATTATTCGGATAAAGACGGGAAGCTAAGGTTGATCATGGAACCTATACCATTTAAAGATTACCTATATAAAAGCTTTTATCAAATCCGCATCTACGGCCATCACGACATCTCCGTTATGAACGGTGTTCTTGAGGCGCTGTATAAAATAGCCCTTGTTAATGATGACGACGTAAAATACGATGTATGGAAATTTGCTCAGTATATGATGAAAGCTGTGGATTTGGAAGAAAACGGATTAGATCAGGAGTATTATCAAGAGCAGGTAGATAAACTGGCGGAAGCGTGTGGAAAAGTGTAAAATTGGAATCTATTTTCATCAAGAATAAAAGAAAGCTGATTCCAAACTAAAAATCAGCTTTCTTTTTATTTGGTGAAAGAATAAATTTCCGCATAATTGAAGACATTAACAGCTCCTGGCTTTCAACCTTCATGCCTGCTTGTTCAATGTTCTCTAACGTCTTTCGATTAATGTTGGCTCCAACAATATGAAGACCTATAGGATTAAGAAAGTCCATCGCTTTTCCGATAATTTTATTATCGCTGAGCATATGTTCCAGCATAAGGATCTTTCCATCTGGCTTTGTAACCCGCCTGATTTCTTTTAACCCTTGCACGGGATCAGGGACAGAACAGAAGACGCAAGTAGATACTACCGTATCAAACGTGTTATTTGGAAATTCCAACTCCTGGGCATCCATTTCCAGCAGTTCAAGAGTTTGAGGCAGACTGGATGCTTTTTCTATAGCTTTTCTCAGCATTGAAGGACTGAAATCTATTCCAGTAACCTGGACATGGGCCGGGTAATATTTAAGGTTAGCCCCTGTTCCCACCCCTACTTCCAGAACGTCTCCGCAAGCATGCTGAAGCAGGTCTTTTCTCCATTGTTCACGTATCATGTGGTCCATGATGTCAAAAACACCTGCTATCCGATTATACCTGCGTTTTATCGTCTCGGTTTGTTTTTCTTTCATCTGCTGTCCTCCTTGTTTATTAGAATTTAGTTAGAGAGAGATAAGTCAGTAAAAACTGCTGTATAAAAAAATAACAGCTGGCGGATTGCCAGCTGTTTATCTAACTTCTCCGTCCCATTCTTTCATGCCTCCTTCCATGGTCTTGGCCTTAATACCATGGTCATTTAACATATCTGCCGCTTTATCAGCGCGTTTTCCAGAGCCGCACACAGTGATATATTCTTTTTCCTTATCTAACTGATTCATTTGATCTTCTACTTGATCTAATGGAATATGAATAGCACTCGGAATGATGCCTTCTTCAACTTCCTCGTCTGTGCGTACATCGATCACTTCAACATTTTCCTGTTTACGTTCTACATCTGCCATTTTCGTGTTAACCTTTGCCGCCATAATAGATTCCTCCTTGTTTATTTATGATTACTTATTATCTATGTACCTCTGCGGGTATAAATGGAAACATATTATTCGATTACAATTCAATTACCAGGCTTCATAAAGAAAAGAGTATATTAGAATGAACGATCTCTGGTATTTAACTGAAATAAAAGTGGGGCAGAAATAATAAAATTCTGCCCCACTTTCTGCCTCAAAAGCTTTTTTGTTCTTATTTCATTAAAACCCCTTATCTAGAATTCTCAGATCCGAGACATTCTACGGATTTTTTATACTTTTTTCTTTTTCAGACTTTTCTCTTAGCGTATATTTTTAGTTTATGTCGAGAGAATCGATCTTTGTATAGGGGCCCCCATACTAAATATAGTTATTAATGTTTATTTTATCCAATTTAAGTTTTTATGTGTTCTAAAGCGGGGACTTTACCTCTGAATACTATTAAGGAGGAATGAAATTGTCCATCGAACTAAAAGAAAGGTTAAATTCTTCTAGTCAGGAAAATTTGCGTCAAGCTGCTGTCTTGGAATTCACGGAAGAAGTTTTTGAGTCAGACAACTTTCGCTCTTTAGAGGTACTAACTCCAGACGAACAACAACTGTATATCGTGAACCGAAACGACCGGACATTGACGATTCTGGCAATTTCAAAAGATATGGCTGTTACCAAGGAAACTTTATTTACTCAAAGAATCATTTCCATGAAAGAATGGTTTGTGGATTACAGCATGTCAGACAATACGCCTCCTAGAAAATTAGAAGTTGAGCTTATGGGTGGAAGGACGTTATTGATTGAGCCAGGTTTATCGAGCTCTCAAGAGAGAAATTATAAAAAACCTGAATTCTCAAACCAAGTGAATGAAGACTTCGAGCGCCTCATTGCCGCTCTAAAGAATACGGTCATTTTATAAAATAAGAGCCTCCTAAACCGAAATTTTATCATATAAGCGCATCTTTCTTCGATTTTCCGAAGAAAGATGCGCTTATTTATTGTAAGTATATTAAACAGATTATACTTCCGTCTCTTCGCGTATAATGTGTCAATAACGACGAAAATACTGTAGTTGACAAATTCACTACTCTCCCATCTATTGGTGTAGACATAAAACCAGTTTAATCATTAAGTGTAACTAGAGTAATAACTTTATATCTAAACGGCTCGGCCACTCTGATATTTGGATTACTATGGATAATTATGGTCATGCTATTAGAACAGCAGATCAGGAAGCAGCAAACAAAATTTGCGGTATCTTTACAGAGCGTAAAAATGGCTAATTAAAAATTTCATCAACAAGTGCCAAAAACAAAAGAAATGACGCGGCCTCCCCTCTGCTGGGAAACCGCGCCACTCCGGCACTTTGTATGGATGATTCCGATTGGGCTCGAACCAACGACCTCCACCCTGTCAAGGTGCGAGGAGTATACGCCACAACGTGGGAATCGTTTAGTTTACCGTTAAGTCAACGTTAAGTACTACGCCATTCCGTATTAATTTACGTTCATTATACAGATAGACGCGTGACTGAGTATTTTGTTTGAAAAGAGCCACATTCTCGGATAAATTGCGCACTCATCTCGGGAAAATAGAGCCACTTTCACGGAGCCAGAACCACATAAGAAAAGGTGGAGAAACTCTCCACCCTTTGAATACGCTTATTTCTGTATACCATGTCGCTCTCTCATGGATACTTTCCCATCGATAAGTATTGAATAGGAATCATGAACAATTCTGTCTAATATAGCGTCTGCTATCGTTGATTCTCCAATGCGTTCATACCATCCTTCAGGCGCAAATTGGGAACAAAAAATTGTTGAAGCCGATTGATGTCTACTTTCTACAATTTCTAGTAAATCCCTTTCCTGTGTATCTTGTAAAGGTGACAATAACCACTCATCTAATATTAGTAAATCGACTTTTTTATACTGCTTGATCGTCTTTTGAAAGATGCCTTGTCCCCGGGCTACGGCAAGTTCTTCTAATAAATCTGGGAGTCTAACATATTTAACCTTATAGTACTTTCTACAAGCAGAAACTCCTAAAGCATTAGAAAGATAAGACTTACCATTTCCAGAGGCTCCTAAGATCATGACGTTATGATTATCTTCGATATACTGGCAATCGGCAAGACGAAGAATTGAGGGCTTATCTAATTTTCTATCTGGATGATACTCGATGTCTTCGACACACGCCTGGCTATATCGAAAGTTTGCATTTCTGATTAAACGATCCATCTTATTACTCTTTCTTTTAGAATACTCAATGTCGACTAATAAACTAAAACGATCATCGAATGATAAGTCTTGATAATCCGGATTTGAACGTTGGTTAATATAAGTATCGGCCATGGCATTTAGCCTCATTTCATTCAATTTCATTATTGTATTTTCATTTGTCATTTTGTTTTCCTCCAAAGTATTCGGCACCTCTAGTAAAGCCAAAAGCACCAGACGGTTTAGTTGTTTTCTTCGTATTTGAGGTATTAAAACTTTTATCTGTTCCTTGTTTTAAAATAGTCTTTATACTGTTTAATCTTGGAGAAGGTGAATAAGTCAGTGCCTGACGGCACGCCTCTTCTAAACGTTCTAGCGAATAGCGATCGGCAAGTTTAACAATCCCCATACAAATTTTTTGGGCTTGGCGTTCCACCCTATAGGACTTAAATACAGATTCCATTACAAGCTTGGTATGATTTCCGACTTTATCTGCCCAATCGAATATATGGGCCTTATCCCACTCTACATACATTCGATGATTGTCAGGCATATGTTCAGGAATAGTGGAAGGATCTTTATTTAATCCTGTTTTTCTCATATGTGAGGCGATACGAAGGTGATTAAAGAATATTTCAATCACCGTTGTGGTCGCTCTGATGTCCACTTTGTGTTTGACATATTCATAGGGAACCGAGTAATGAATTTCGTCTACGACTATGTGATAATCAAGAGGTACGGTAGCTGTTTTCCAGGTAGCTAGTTCGTACTGTTTAAACGGTAGTGGTAGTAGAGCAAATTTTTCTTCCTCATGGAAAGCAATTTGTCTACTACCTGTTTTTTTCTGAAATGACTTTTCATTGAACTCTTTCAATTTCATTTGAATGGCTAAATTCAACTCTTTGAGTGAAAAGAAGGTTTCATTTCTTAAAGCCGCGATAATCCAAGTTGATACAACACCTACATTTCCTTCTACACTAGCTTTGTCTCTGGGTTGTCGGACTCGAGCAGGAACTACTGCGGTTCCATAATACTCTGCCATCTCATAATAAGAGCGATTAATTTTGGGATCCCAATAGTTAGATCGATCCACCCCTGTCCTCAAATTATCTGGCACAATCATATTCGTTACCCCTCCATAAAATTGAAAGGCATGAATATGAGCTGTAATCCAGTTTTCGAGGTTCTGTGACAGAAATGCTTCCACATATGTGTATTGACTACAAGGAAGTTTAGCGACGAAAATATAGGCTGGTATTTTTTCTCCTGAAATATTATCTTTTAGAAAAGCTGTTTGACCTGCCCAATCAACTTCCATCAACTCTCCAGGCTTTCGTTTGATCCTTAAAGTAGCTTTCGTTGTGTTTGCGTATTTTCGATAGTGAAAACAGAATTGAGTGTACATATAAGGCGTTTCATCAGCTTGATAACAAACTCTACAGTACTCCTCCCATAAGAGAGTCAATGTCACTCCTTTTTTCGCCAGCTCAGTATGAACGTATTCATAATCAGGCATACGATGGTTTTGAACTTTGGACTTCTCTGGAAAGAGAAAATTCTGTAAGTCACCATCCGTTACTTCGTCTGACAATGGCCAGGAAATATCACAAACTGCAGCTCTGTCAAGAACTGATGTGATCGTATTCCTGGAGCACCCACAACTAGCAGCAATGCTTCTTTTACTCATTCCCTGGCTGTATAGCCGTAAGATCTCCCGGTATTTTACCAATAAAAATACCCCCTATAACAAAAGATTCACTGAATATTCAGTGTGCTTTTATTATAGAGGGTGGTTCTGCCTCCGAGAAGATGGTTCTATATTTCCGTGACGCGGGCTCAAAATGTCCGAGAAAGTGGTTCTCTCTGAGTGAAATATTCACGTGACCTTGCAAGCGAAAATAAGCGCGGTATTTCAGCGTGTCTCCCGTTCTCCTGTTAAAGAATTATCTCGAATCGAAACTTTTTGTCTTGAAGCTATTGTAAAATTCCATAATCTGACTTAATATGTAGAAGGTGTTATTTTTATTACTATATCATTACAAAAGGGGAGAGTTAACACCATGAAGAAAATTTTCAAGTTTGGTCTCTACGCATTTTTAGCCATTATTGTACTCGGTGTTGTTGCAACGGTATTTGGAGGCGAGGATACGGCGGAAAGCACCGACTCAGAACCGGCAAGTGCTGAAGCTGAAGGTTCCGAAAGTAAAGAAGCGTCAAAAGATGAGTCAAGCGATGAAGCAGAGGAAAAAACATATGGGATCGGTGACACGGTAGAAGTCGGTGCTATGACATACACGATAAACGAAAAGTCTACCGCTGATGAAGTCGGACCGAGTGTTATGCCCGAAACAGCAAGCGGTAAATACGTTGTACTTAACGTTACTGTTAAAAACAACGGTGACGAGGCCGTTACAGTCGACGGTACTTACTTTAAGCTGAAACAAAACGATAAAACGTTTGAGGCGGATACGATGGCAAGTACATCAGCCAACCAAGCTGAAGATGGATCTATCGAAAATTCGTTCTTCCTGGAGCAACTTAATCCAGGATCTGAGATTAGCGGTAACGTTGTTTTTGACGTAGCGCCTGAGATTGCGGATGCTGACGATTTAAGCGTAGAAGCACAGGAAGGCATATTCGGCACAGTAACCGAAACTATTACGTTACAATAAATGATTAATCGAAGGCGGGCGTCTAGCTCGTCTTTTTTTTTGCGCTCTGTGTTGCATCGAGTTGACCGTTCCCCGTCGAAGTTACAGTAATTTGTAATATACAAAAATCGCTTTAAAAATTAAAGGTTTAGTCTCCTTTGAGGAAAACTTTATTGTAGTATGTTACTAAAGTAAGGATATAATTAAATTTTCTTTGGACGGATCATTGAAAACTAAGAAAAGCCCTTAACAATAAGTGCAAGGGCTCAATTTTTCAGTATTGAAGAAGGTATGAATTTATTCAGGTTTGGTTAGAGTCCCCCTATAAAGCTCCTTCATTGTTATGAGTTCCCCTTTAATTAATTCAAGAATTTTCTCTATATTTTCTTTATCCTCTATCTCAAAAACAATTATTTTTAAATACTTGTATATTTGAAATGATTTCTTAAATGCTTTTATATCATTATTAAATTTTTGTGTTCTTAACTCATTTAAGAAATCCGAGTAAAAAGTAAAGTCGACCTGAGTATAAATCGTTAGAAAAATCTCTTTAACTTCTTGACCTTCAGCAATATCAATAGCTAACTCTGTTATAGATGATTGATTTATCATTTTTGAAATTTTATCTAAAGCCTCTAAATTATCTTTATATTCTTCCTTAATACTCTCGTAATGTTTGTTTTCATTTTCCTCTTTTTCTTTCTCTTTTCCCCTTTCCTGGAGTTGATATATAAAAAATGCAACTAGGCCCGACAAAGTACTACCAATTAATACAAAACTTGCTCGTATATACATATCTAATAAATCTATACTTTTGTGGTCAATTATAACTTTATTAGTTATTAGGAGTAAGACTAATGAAAAAGCACAAAATATCGCCAATGAAATAACAACTAGCAATAAACTAAATGTAGTAAATCTTCTTTTCTTTTTAGTTTTTAACATCTACCATATTCCCTACAATAAATTTCTATATTTTCTAATTCTTTTTGAGCGTTCAAACGAGACTTTACTAATCATTTTCCCATCCTTGATAATTAATTCTTCAGCTGTATTAAAATTGACGTTCTCTAGATCTCCCCTCTCATCAGTTACAGCTGAAGATATTGTATTTATACTAGAAAGGGGATTTATCTTTAAATTATCGTTTACAGCTTCTAATAACTTATCCTCTATTTTAAACATTAGTTTGACTTCGCTTAAGTAATCCGAAGTCTCTAAATAATCCTCAAAACCACACCTTTTACATTTAAAGTTCACTAATGCTTTTTCATCTTTTATGATATTAATAGCATCACATTCATCGCACTGATATTTATAATACTGTCGTAGTATTTCTTCACTATCAGTTAACCCTAAAAAAAACCTTATAGCTGCTTTAGGCGGTTTTGAAAAAGATAAGGCGAATCTATATGGACTAAGATACTCTGCTCCTAATTCAACTTCATTTGATATAAATTGCTGTAATAGAGGAAAATACTCGCTAAAAGGGAACTCTTCAGCTATTACTTCATTTTCAGTGTATAAAGCGTTTAATCTTTTGTATAACATACTCTTCCCTTATTCTCCTCTCCTTTACAGAATGATTTAGTAGTTCTGAATGAGTATCACCTACGTAATAATGAATTTCTAAAACGCTATGAATTTCTTTTAATGCTATCTCAACGAAAGAAACCTCTCTATCTTTTTCCTTTCCAGAGAGCCTTTGAAAATAATTACCTTTCAAAAATTTCCAGTAAATCCCTAACTCAGAAACCTCTCCATACTCTTTAACTACATCTTTTAAACTCCAATAAATCTTAGAGTAATAAACTGGTTTATGTTCTTCATTTCTGTTAGTTGACCTTGTTATCCTTCGATCAATAAAACTAAAGCTAAAAATGTATCCGCCATCTCGAATAAACTTTTCATGCTCCATGCTTTTAGCTGTATCTTGATATTTTACCGTCATTACTTTCTCGACAAAAGGTTCTGGGTTCAATATATGTAATTCCTCTTTAAGATATTTTGAAATGTTTTCTTTAAAGGACTTCTCTGTTACCTCTACACTTTCCTTTTCGCTTTTGGCAACTTCCTTTTTTATTAATTTTAATGATTTATTAGACTCTTCTAGAAATAGTTTATATAAGCCTTTATGGATTTTTGCTTCTCCAGACTTAGCAGTAGTTAATGCAAGTGGTAACTGAACATTTACTATATTTATTATATAATCAATTACCTCTTTTAACCTGAGTGTACTCGGCTTACTAACATTCCTCAACAAATATTGATTTAATCTAATTTCCATATGATTTTGTCTAAAATCAAGAATACATGATACATAGAAATTACATCCTTCTTTTTTCAATCCAAGTTCAGCTTCTCCCAATTTAAATAGGAAAATTAATTTTTCTCCTTCTTTTCGAATAGATATTAATTCTTCTTCCTCCGATACAACTAATGAAAGTTTTCGGTTAATATAAGGACAATATTTGCTAGAAATAAACAATTCATTAAAAGCTTTTTCTGCTGTTAAGTCCGTATTAATTTTCAAATAGTAACACCGTTCTGGAAATAGATGAACTATCGAATCAAAAAGAACATTGTCAATTATAGTATCATTAAGTCCTTTTTTAACATTTTCATTTAACAAAGCGCGAATTTTTTGGTAGTTATTGCTCCCTGGTGCTGCCTTTATTAACTTCGTATAGTTTGGGATATGGCCTTCCAATAATTTCGTTAATTGTTGTATCCCAAAATTTCTTAATAAGCGAAACTTATAATCATAAAGCCTTATTTTTGTCTCTATCTCCATGATATCTCCCCTAATTAGTTACATTTTATGTATATTTTACACTTATTTTACCATTTAAGGAAGTACCCTGAAATTTTTTATAACCTATAACCCTTAAACTTTGAGAGGAAAATAACTCTTTCAAAATACTAACACTACTAACATTAAAAATATCACACCACAAGGTTTGCCCCTAACATAAGGGCTACTTTATCATTTTATATGAAATTTTTTGTTATATGTCATTTTCTATTTCTTCGCTGGTATTTCGTATTGCACCGATAGACTCGTAAACTAAACGAATGTGTGTATAAGATACGCCCGCCCTGCTGTTTTATGCGTTTCAAGTTCGTTGTATTCCTCGGTACTGTGTACTCGTTGTGTTTTCGTTGTCATAATTTCCATGTAACGTTGTCCCCCTTCGTGTATTAAAAAGGAACCCCGATGATTCGAGGCTCCCCGTGTCTACGTTTCTATCGATTATGCAAATGTAACGCTGTTCACTAGTGGATCAGCCGTAAACTTGGCGACTAGATGCGTCTGCAGCGTACTAGATAACGTTACCTCAGCCGGCAGGTTAACCGTAATGTCGTTGGCTGTATGGCCTTTAGATACATTACGTTGAATAACCTTGCTAACGACTTTCTCAATAAACTCGACGACGGTCATACCTGAGGTATCGTTAGTTAACGTATTCCCTGATGCGTCCTTAGCCGTTAGTGCTCGGTAATCCGCCCCGTGTCTGCCTTCGTGTTCCCTGTACATGATATTGATTTCCATTTATATTTCCTCCTTTGTAATTGAGCAAGGCTTTAGCGCGATGCCGGGTGCCTTGCTTACCCGTTGATGAGTCGTTTCCTTGCCCCTCCGCCGTGCCACCGATCCGCACGACGATCGATACTGCCGTGCACTCGGGGGGTTGAGGCTTAGTAACTCTTAGGCTTGTAGCTGAATGCCGGGTGAGTCATTTGTAAAGTACGGTACTTATGAGTAACACCCGATACCTTGGCGTCTTGCAACTCGGTTAATCTCTCTTGCTCAGGCGTCTGTAGTGCGTTAAACGTGTTGTTTACTTGACGTAGCTTCTTCATTGCGAACTCATCGTCCTGGACGGCTTGTGCTACGTCTGGTAGTTGCTGTTTAACCGCATAAAGTCCACCCTCTGTTTCGAAGTGGCCCATTTTTTCCTCGAATCTCTCGATTGCTTGACGTTTATCACTGTCGGTCATAGCGAATGTTAATTCTGCCTTTAAGTCGGTTACAAATTGCTTCGCTAAGTCTCGATCACTAGGCATCACTCGAAAAGAGGAACGGGCTGCCTCGCGTTCTGCCTGCTCAATGTCAGCGTCGATATGTGCATGAAATTCCTTGTTGATTTCGCCTACCTTCGTATCTAGTTCGCCTTTCAGCTTGTTGATCTCGTATTCTCGTACCTCTGCGTCTTTGTAGTACGGGTTATCACTCGTGTTGATCGCGTCCACGTTCTTACGAAAGTCCTTCGTTAGCTTCTCTACTTCTTTTTTTAGTTGTTCTCTTTTATCCATTTGAATTTCCCCTTTGTACTTAGTGTTGGTTTCTTATTTAGTGCGCTTGTTAAGCGTGCGCACATACGGCAGGTCTACGTTACTCATCACTTGCTTTTCGATATAATCCTCAGCCTTTAGAAACGTGTCTAACTGCGCTCGTGCATCGTAGTAGGCACGTTGTTCGTTCTTATCGGTGCTGTATCGTAACTTGTAAACGGTCTTCCCATCGCTGTACCGCATTACAATCGCTCGAACCTTGCATTCATGCCGGTTGACTCGATCCACCGTGATCCTCGTTAATACTTGACCCTCGGTTGCTTTGTCGCTCTCATACGCTTGCCCTCGTGGTGTATCCTTATCGTCGTCTCTTCCGAACCATTGCCCCCATGCTCCCACTATCGCCGACCGCCTTTCTTACGTTTAAATCGTCTGCTTTGTTGCTTAAAGTACTCTAAATGCTCCGGCGTCTGCCGGCTGTGGATGATCGAATACCTGCGCGGTGCTTGCCATGTACGTTTTGGCGGGGCCAAGCCCGATAATTCCTCGTCGCTCTCTAATAGTTCCTGCAGCCAACGTTCAACACTGTCATTTGGCTTTGCCTTGAATCTATTTTCCTGCTCCCTAAAGTATTTGTGACCGTCATTCCTACGTCCCATCGTTTTACCTCTCCATTTCGTTTAAATTAGTCGCTCACTGATATCCGATTGCCTGCGCATCGCATCGTGTGCTAACTTTTTAACTTCCTCGAATTTCGTACCACCCTTGTCCGGCTTATACCTAACGATCAAGTCGCTGTAATCGCTGATCCAGTTGACCTTGTAGGCAACGCTATTGACCTGTATTAGCGTTTCGTTACCTTCGTCGACCCCGATTGCATGTACGATAGAACTAAATATGTCTCGGTTAGATACGGGCGCCTGGCGGTATAACGAGTAGATCGCTAGGGTTTCGGTATGTTCATGCTCGACAATCCCGATGCCCACGCCCTCGGGAGTTTTAACTGTGGTTGCTTTGTACCGTCTTCTTTCTGTTCGTTGCATGTTTCGTCCCCCGTTTCTTGTGCTTCGTTTGCCTGTGCCTGTGCCTCAGCTTCCGCCTGTTTACGTTTAAAATCGTATTCATTCTCGAAGTACCGGTCCAGACTGTTCGCTTGCAGCACCTCGTAGTCTTGTTCGAATAAGTTGTACATTGTGACATCCGATGATTTCGAGTGCGTGTCGGCGTCCTCGTACAGCTTTTTCGGAGGTTTCGCTACTACCTTGACTCCATTTAACTTTGTCATCCGGCTCACTCCTTTTTGCGATCGAATAGACCCGCGACTAAACGCCCCGAGTCCTTGTAGCATTCGACTATAATTTCGTACTTGTCATCATTAAGCAGTTTCGCTATCATGCGTTGACTATCGCTGTATACTTGCTTGCTCATCGTTCATCACCGCCTCAACGTCGTCCTGCAGGGATCGCCATACATCGTAGTACCCTCGCCCTTGACGTTGTGCTAGTTCGAATACGACTCGACGTAATTGTAAATCTGATGCAGCGTGCTGTCTGAGGAATGATAGAAGGGGTTTGTCGCCTTTTCTCGAGTTACAACGTCTACAGCACGGTAGTAAGTTATCGTACGTGTTGGTGCCTCCATTTCGAAAGCTCCTCACGTGGTCGACTGTAACCTCGTGGGGCTGTAACTCTGATCGACAGTACAAGCACTCACTTTTCGCTTGAATCATGATGATATGAAACGGTAGTAACGTGTCTTCTATCTCGTAGCCTAGTTCCTTCTCGGCTTGCCTGCGTTCGTAGCGTGTTTTACTTAAAGTCTGTACTGCACGGCCAACTTGCGACGACTTATATTGTCGGTTGTATTCCGTCTGACATGCTCGGCAGTAACTACTGTACCCGTCTGCATTCGATGCTTTCTTGTGGAACTCGGCTATCTGCTTCGTTTGCTCACATTTTGTACACGTCTTGATCGTTGGCATTAGTAACGACCACCTGGGCGCGTATTCGACTCGATTTCACTTAATCTTTCGTTCGACTCGCGTAACTCGCTTTCTATACCGCCCAAACGTTCCTCAATCTTATCGAGTGACTTCGTAATGCTTTTCACCGCTGCCCATACTTCACCTGTCATACGTTGTTGTTCTGTCATTTCTCTTCACGTCTCCTTTTTCTATTCTCGTAATTATTTTCGTTTGCCGTCGTCTAGCCCTAACTCAATCTGCATTGCTTTGATGACCGAACGTAACTCGTAGGATACTTGAGTCATGCCGGTCTGTTCCGTTATAGCAAGTGCCAGCGTATATGCTGCCATTGCCTGCAATTTCTCGTCTCTCATCTCATCACCTCGCTTCATTTAAGTATGTTACTGTGCTTCACGCCCTTCCACTTTGACCGCGGTTCGAACAGGCGTTCGGTTACCGCGCCATAATAAAAAGGCTACCTGTATCCGTCGCGAATACTTCAGTGCCTTCGATCAATCGCTTTATTTCATTATCAAACCCGGGTAATGGGTCGCTTTTACCAACGTAACTTACCGACATATCCAGTCGTACGTTTATGCGCCCATTTAATAGTAGAAACTGGGTTTCAATCGGGTTGCTTACGTAATGCTTGCCGGTCATTCTTTGAACCCTCGCTTGCCTTCGAACAGATCAATCGACTTCTTTACTAGATCAATTCGATCCGTCCCGAATGCATCGTTAATTTTACGTTCCAGCCTCGAACTGATTGGCGCTTTATCCGTTTCCACCATCGCTAATAGTGCCCGAGACACCCCTAGTTTGTCGGCTGCTTCGTGTTGCGTCCAATCGTTTAACCGTCTCAGCGTCTTAAACACCCTTGCGTCCATTCGATACCTCCCCTTTTTGAACAATTTGTCAATTCTAGGCTTTTAAAAAAAAGCTCGGGCAGTGTGCCCTTAATTGTCCCTCTATATTAAGAATGAACGAGACGTTTGAATTAATAGTTTTCGAGTGTTTCTCGAAACTTTATTTTTTACCTCAGCTTATCGAACATCGAGGGATCAGGAATGCCGTACGTTTGACCGCTTTCCCATGCGGTTAACTCCATTTCGGTTAGAATCGCGTTTCCTACGTTGTCTCTTTTATCCGGCGCCATGTCTACGGGTACCTCGTGTACTCTACGCTTGTAAATCGGGTCAATCACGGTGCCTGGGCGCTTTCTACGTACCTCGTATTCTCGTTCGCATCGATCCCCCTTGTAGCATGTTACTCTTTTACCGTTACGAGACGCGTTATAGAAGTAATCTCCGCATATCTCACAACGTCTGACACGTTGAGGCTTGAATTTTACCTCGCGCCACGTTAGACTAACAGGTAACGGAAATCTAAAAATCCAATCACGAAAAAACCTGCGCTCTGTCTTGTGCAGTTCCGCGAGGCTTGCTTGAAATTCCTCGGTTTCAGCGTGACCCGACATGCGCTCGAAGCGCTCGACTAACACTTGATACAACAACACAGCTACCTCATCCGTTAAGCCTTCGTTAATTACGTCCTGTACCTCTTTTACATATGCCTTCCCCATCATTATCTCTCCTCTTGTTTGATTTGTGAGATCGCTAAAACACGAACATTAGTTGTTTATCGACCTGTTATACAACACTCTCTAACAATGCATAAATTTTGCATAAAACACGAATGATGCCGGTGTTGACTTTCGCTTGATCTCGCTTGCCCAACGACAAACTGCCTGCGCCCCCTGTTCGGGCTGCATGCCGTTTAAAGTCGTTTCAAAGGCTTTGCGAGCGTTTTTGAGGCGTTCGGCACCCCCCTTTACTTCGAAAGCTAGCAAAACGGCTGAGAGGCGTACGTATGACGCTTACACGCCTATGTCCGACGTGCATCATCGCTCCATTCCGCCTTAGCACGTTTCCAGCCTGCCTTTACCGGTGATTCTTGAAGATCCCCAAAACGTCTACAAGAGGCTCTGAGGCGCCTTAAACGACGAGCTAGCGTCATAGTTAGCCGGAACATCGCACCTACCGTCAAAGCACACACAGCGTTTAAGGCCTCTCTCGCAACCGTAGAGACGCGTTTGAGACGAAGGAGACCTATGACCCTCGATTGACGCTAGAACGTCTCTGCGAAGCTCTAAGACGCCTTAAAAGACGTGTATGACCGCAGGTAAACGGTGCCACGTCCAAAACTGCGTCTTGATTACGCCCTGTACGTCCTGTACGCCCCCTGCCGTCCACTCGTGTCTTCTCGTTGGAATCGTGGGGTCTATTTCTCGTACCAGACGTATAAGCGTTTAAGGGTTTTATAACTTGTCAGCTTTGCAGGGAACGCAGTGACCTGCGGAGGGAACGAAGTGACCGAGTGGGGTTATCTCTACTCCGTTTCACTCCGTAGCCCTGTGTTACTACTCGTTTCACTCGTAATAACACGTAAAGACAATCGTTAGAACCCGTTAAAAACGTATAAAACCGTAAAACCGTTAAACCCCGCTATCCTCACCCCCCTATAATCCCCCCTCTCCTTTCACCCCTTTTAGCAATTCTTACAGGCAAACCCCATCTTTCGAGAATCACCAACACCATTTGTCAAGTTCGCCCGCTGCCGCGGGCCATTTACATCCTGATAGATTTTTCGCATCAAGACACCCCTTCACCAACGTACAGGGGTTCTTGTGAGGGAAATCTGGAAGGATGGAAATGAGGACTTGTAGGGACACTTAGGAGCTTGCGAGTAAGTGCACCATCTACACGTTAATCCCACCCGATCGCACATTCGACCATTGCCTCTACGTTTACATGCCGTTTTGACGTCCATAAGTAGGTCTCTTAGACGTTTTCGTAGTCTTCGAGAGGCAACGGAGGTCTCACCTTAAGAAACGCTCACATGGTCGCTGAAAAGCCTTTAAACGACGCATGCCGTTTTACGGGCGGTTATGACCACGGCGGATACAGCGACCACAACGACTAACCCCTGCAAACTTACGAATCTTTATACAAAATACCGCATATTCATTCGTTTTATGCGGTGATACAGACGAAAAATCCCGGAGAATGCCGATTAAAAAACACGAATATCCCCCGAGGTTTTAACGAAGTCACACGGTTGTTATATAACAGGGGCTCGACGTACTTCCGATACCATATGTTCGACGTCTGACTCGCTGTAATCACCCTTCGCGGATTCACGTTAGTACCTGCCGATGAGGACAATGCTAACGAGTGATTAATCGGGCTCCAGGTGCGACATGTTAACGTGTGTGCCCCGTTGCAACGTTCTTACGCCTCGTGCCTCGTGTGTAACGTGCCCCTACCCTGGTAAACGGTGTATTGTAGAAACTCGTTATTCTAGCGTTGGAGAGGTAAACGACTTTACACGTATATGTTAACGTATAGTTTAGTTAGGTTAACGATAGTCATACATAGGTTATCGATGCCCTCGTCTCACTCACGTCACACCTCGTCAATTACCGGGCACGGCGTTCATCACGTGTACACCTTCCTCAGATCGAGGGGCAGCGCAATTCCACCCGTTTGCAGCCGTCCAGGCACGTTAGCCATACGCACACACCCCGTATAAGCCACGTAAAGCCAGGGTATGGACGTAATATCCCCGCACTCCAGTTACCCCTACGACTTCATACAACGGCATATAAGCAACGTGTGACTATCGATGTAATCAACGGGGGTATATTACCGTAACTACTTCCGTTAACATACATTATGTTTACTAGTGTTCGTGTTCCATCGAACATTATGAACGTTGATATGACGGGGTTCTCGTTGGTCACTCGATGATTTACCGTGATTATGCTGATGTCATTCGGGTGCAATGCGAACAATAACGGGACTATCTGACTATGTGTCATACGAACTCACGTACGTTAAATACCGTGATACGCGACCGTACGTTTGCTGTTTCTGATGTTCACACCCCCCGGGGGGCATATAAGTGCAAACGCGCCTGCCGGGGTGATAAACATTTCCGCCAGAAATCTCACAAGTCGATGTCTCACGATTGACTAACAAATCCCTTCGAATCTCTAACTTCCCTACACGCAAAATTTTTCGACAAAGTTGATCGAGGTTAAACGTAAAAAACGCTTGACCTTCCCCCTTTGCTAGGGAGGTAAAGGTCTTTTTTGTGGTCGTATGCCTGTTGTGCTGCCGATGAATGATACGCTTTACACCCTTCTTCAAGCGCTACCTCCTATTAACTTTAAAGTAAATTTCACCTATTAATTACATTAATTTACAATATATGATACTATTGAACTGTTAAATTAAATCTGGGGGGTTATTCATTTGAGAGTTAGTGAGTTTTGGGAGTTAAATGCCAGGCAGAGTGAGTTAGATTTTGTCGATGTAAATACCGATACAGATGTTGAATTATATGTTGACCCGTGTTGGATTCATACAATAAACACACCATGGTTTAGACAGGCTACCGCTACTATTGAGGATTTTTTCAACCATATTCTCAACCTTTACGAAAATCGACAATACAAGGAAGCAAAACAGTTATTTCATTATGCCCAAGAACCTAATGAAATCTGCTTCGGACTCTCCACGAATGCTCCAGAAGGTACTGGTGCATCCCCTGAAATGCTTGAGAAAGTTTTTGATAACATCCTAGAAGCACAAATGATTGACCAAGGTCTAATTGAACGCCTAGAGGATATCCATGTATTTGTCGAAGATTTTGGACAGGACAGATTGTCAGATTTAGTGGTCAACATAATTAGAATGCACCTTGTAGAGTTTACAGAGGAACAATGCAGAAAATATGGGATTGACATAAACCAAGAAGAGAGACAGTTAGCTCACTATTGGAACACCGAAACCCACAGTTGGCAAGAATGTAACCGAAGCCCCCTTGTAATACACAACAAAGATATCTTACTCGTCCCTAAAACTATTGCCGTGAAAAATTACAAATATAATGCTAGTCAATACTGTACCCACTTCGTTCTAACCAGACGCAAAGACTATCATTTAGCTAACGATACTGGCTTAGTAAGAAGAGAGCCCACTAAAAAAGGTGAAGTAATCCCTAAAGTTTACAAAAAAGACATTCGAGAACAGGAGATAAAAGACCCTGGTAAGAGTGAAAAACAATACGTAAGAGAAATTACTGAACAGGAAAGAGGTTTAATTCAACAGTTCAGAGACGGTATAGCTGATATTCTTCTCGACGAAAAAAGAACTAACAAACTAACCGACGAAGAATTGGAAGAAATGTTGGAAAACCTATAATCCATCCTAAAACGCTACTGCTAATTAGTGGCGTTTTTCTTATTGGGAATATAGTCTAGCCATTTCTCGCAAATAAAGCCCTCGACTAACCTTCTTCCATGCTGCGTACAGATAGCTCTGGAGATTACGTACCTTGCCCTCTTTGTAACGTCTGATGCACGATAAGAAGGCGTCTACATACTCCGGGTTCTCCTCCGCCTTCAACGTTGAATCTATCGATCCCTTCGCTTTGTATAGAGTTCCTATCGTTTTATATAAGTCCTTTGCGTTAAAGAACGGAGAAAACGCTTGATAGAGTTCCCGTGGCAACGAATGCTTTAATACTAGCGTCTCATTTGTATTACTAGGTTTATCTCGCTTATGTAAAGGTTCATTGTCGTTTGATGCCTTATTCTCGGCATTACTGCGGGCTTTATCGTCTACTTCACGCTCTGTCATACGTGAGGTCACGAAAGGTTTTATTACGATGATATTCGCGCCTGTGCCCCCGCTTTTCGGACGTATAAATCGCACCCTATCGATGATGTCGAGCGCTTCGAGTTTACTAACGATCCTACGTACAGTGCGGTCTGACTTATCGACACCCTCAGCGATTGTGACTGCCTTTAGATGCGATGCTCCTGCGTACTTTACTGAATAACGTGAAATGAATCGTAGCACCTGCCGGTCACTTGCCGTTAAATGCTCGTGGTTATGTACCTCGTGTTGCTTGACGTGGTAGTTTAATTCCTGCGTACTGTTAAATGTGGAATAGTCCGATAAGTATATGGTCATGTCGTGTCCTCCCGATTGGGCACACCTCACACAAACGTACGTTCGATTAAATAGACATACTTGCCGAATTTGACAGCCTTTCCTTTTTTCGATATACTTTCATTTAGGTGATGAGTGCATATCGTTTGGCTACGGCAAGTCCGTACGTTAGGCGGTGCGCTCTTTTTTTTTTATTTGCTTGTTTACAACTTCCTTTTACGTGGTCGACTTAACTTTGCCGATACATTATTGATTGGGCTGTACTTTGTGTGTTGTGCCCTTAATGCCTTGTTCGACAGATGCGTGTACCTTACGACCATACGTAAATCTGCATGTCCCAGTAACATCTGCAAGTGCCGCATGTCCCCGCCTGACTCGAGAAATGCCGTTGCAGCCGAATGTCTTAAGATGTGCGGATACACGTTTTTACGTATTCCTACTACTTCAGCGTGATCATTCAAACGTTTCCTAAAGTGATCCCTTGTGATCTTTTCGCCGTAGTTAGTTAGAAAAACGTACGGGTTGTCGAAATCCTCGTTTGCTTCGATTAGACGTTTCAGTAGACGTAAAGTAATCGGCTTTAACGGTAACGTACGAGTCTTACGTGACTTAGCTGTTTCAGCACGAATAGTCACCGTGTTATCGTGCATACTGTAATCATTAACGGTGGTATTAATCGCCTCGCTAACCCGCATCATGCCATCTAGTAGCACGTGCATTAGTACGTAATCTCTGTAACCTGCATAAGATTCTTTGTCAGGCGCTTTAAGTAATCGTTTTAACTCGTCATTGTTTAGGACGTCGATCTTTTCACGGGGGTCAGGAACGTTTTTAACGGGTAGGCATTGATAATCTCCTCGTCATACAGACACCGAAACATAACACGTAATGTCTTTAATCGGGTGTTAATAGTACTCGGGGCTAAATGTAATTCCTCACGCATGTATAAAACGTACTCCCGAAACAGTTTCTTATCGATAGCCCTGCCGGTGTTGTCGGCCAGGAATGTCGAAAAATAGCCGTAGTTATCCCGGTACTGCTTTAACGTCGAGTCTGCACGTCCCTCAGCCGACTTGATCGATAGGAACGTTTGAAATAGTTGATCGATTTCTCGCATAAAAAAAAAGCACCATCCCCTCGTTGGAATGGCGCCGTAACCTTGTATATGAAACGTTTAGTTAACGATAAAAGTCCCCGAAAATGTAAAAGCGCCACAAACCGCTATTTAAAGCGACTCATGGCGCAACACTTTGTATGGATGATTCCGATTGGGCTCGAACCAACGACCTCCACCCTGTCAAGGTGGCGCTCTCCCAGCTGAGCTACGGAATCATTATGTAAATCTGGTGTTAAGTTGTTCGAACAATTACTAATATACAACGCCATGAAGATGTTGTCAACGAATTTTCGAGATGTTTTTAAAACATGTCGAAGTTTGGTGCTTTCTGTCACTTCGTGTATCGGTAGTACCTTTTCCTGAATAATGTGATAAAATAAGGGTGAAACCGTTTTTTGGCAGACAGGATCTTTTCGAAAAAATGGTTGGGCGTTAGGAGGCAGCTTATGGGACGTAAAGGAAATATGCAGGATTATACGATTTCTAGTCGATACTTAGATGAAGAAATGACGCTGAAAGTTTATACCCCGGAGAATTATTCACCGCTGTATAAGTACCATTTCTGTATTATGCAGGACGGCAATGACTATTTCCAGATGGGGCGTGCAGCAACGCTGAGTGATCAGCTGCACGCTGAACGGGAAATTGAAAATACAATATTTATTGGGATCCATTATAATGATAAATATGACCGCAGGGAGAAGTATCATCCGGATGGGGAAAAACAGGGCGATTATGTGAATTTCCTCGTTCGTGAGGTTGTACCTTTTCTTGATGAGACACTTCCTGGGTACAGCATGGGACGGGGCCGGACGCTTGTTGGTGATTCTCTTGCGGGTACTCTCGCTTTAATGACGGCGGCCAGATTCCCGAATATTTTTGGAAATGTAATTATGCAGAGTCCTTATGTTAATGAGGATGTACTGGATTATATTCAGTCGATTTCTGATTTGTCGTCCCTGACGATCTACCACACGATCGGGAGTCAGGAAACTGAAGTGGAAACTACGGATGGCCAGGTCAAAGATTTTGTTGAGCCTAATTTAAAGCTCCGTGATTATTTAAGTGATCAGCCTCTTTCTTATGAGTTTCATGAGCTGGATGGCGATCATACATGGGGCACATGGCAGAAGGATTTTAAAAGAGCATTATTATCAATATTTTCTAAGGAAGAATAGGAGGTCACGGAAAATGAAGTACGGTATTGCTATCTTTCCATCAAAAAAAGTACAGGATGAGGCTAATTCTTACAGGAAGCGTTATGACCCGCATTATGCATTAATTCCACCACACATCACAGTAAAAGAACCTTTTGAGGCTGACGAAGAGCAGCTGGAAACCGAAATCATTCCAGAACTTAAGAAGGTTGCCAGGGAATCTCATCCTTTTAAAATTCATATCCGTAAAGTGAGCTCATTTACGCCGGTGACTAACACGATTTACTTAAAAATCGAGCACAATGATGATATTGATACGCTAAATGACAAGCTGAATTCAGGGGCCCTCCCTCATAACCAGGAATACTCATTTGTCCCTCATATTACAATTGCTCAGAAGCTGTCGGACGAAGAGTTCTCTGATGTTTACGGCAGTATGAGAATGCTGGACTTTGACATTGAGGATAAGCTCGATCGCTTTCAGCTTCTATACCAGCTCGAAAATGGGGCCTGGAGCGTATATGAAACGTTCCGTCTGGGAGAGTAATCTGCATGGATGTGGAGATTCGAACAGTAACGAACGATGGTGAAAAGAAGGATGCTTTTTCTGTCCGCGAAACCGTGTTTATTCATGAACAGCAGGTTCCTCCTGAAGATGAGCACGACGATTTCGACGAGACAGCAACCCATATCGTCGGCTACGATAAGGATAAACCGCTGCTTGCCGGGCGTCTCCGTTTTGTCGGTGAATACGGGAAGTTCGAGCGCATCTGTGTCCTTTCCTCTCACCGCGGTTTGTCTCTTGGCAAACAGGTGATTGCCCATATGGAACGCGTCACGAAGGAATCCGGCTACACCAAAGCGAAGCTGAACGCCCAGACTCATGCCGAAGGATTTTATAAGAATTTAGGCTATGAAACTGTTTCTGATGAGTTTATGGATGCGGGCATCCCTCACGTAACGATGGTGAAAACTTTATAAAAAAGCAAAGACCTGTTGAAATTCAACAGGTCTTTTTGTATAAAAGACCCCTTCCTCGTCTACAATGCTAAAAGACTATTGACTAAGGGCGGGGATTTTATGGATTATATGCGAATACTTGTGGAGTCCCTCTTTGGTTTCGGCGCCTTGTTTGTTTTGACGAAAGCGCTTGGAAAAACCGAAATCACTCAAATTACAGCTTTTGACTTTATCGCTGCGCTTGTACTTGGGGAATTAGTCGGCAATGGTTTGTATGATAAAGAAGTAGGAATTACTCAAATTGCTTTTGCGGTTTTTTTATGGGGTACAATGATCTATGTAACAGAAATTATTACAGAAAAGTTTAAAGGAACTCGCAGCCTGCTTGAGGGGAACCCGGTCGTCCTTATTAAACAGGGGCAGCTTGACTTTGAAGTGATGAAAAAAAGCAAGCTGGATATCAATCAGCTGCAGCATCTGCTGCGGCAAAAAGACATCTTTTCCCTACAGGATGTTTTGTTTGCGGTCCTAGAAACTAATGGAACGATTTCAGCCATGAAAAAGCCCGCGGCAGATACTCCTACTCGCTCTGATTTAAACTTACCCCTCACAAGGCAGACGCTGCCAAGACTTCTCATAAGCGATGGAGAGGTCCTATGGGACAATCTAGAAGAACTGAACCTGGATAAAAACTGGCTCGAGTCCGAACTCAGGCTGCAAAATTACTTTCAGGTAGAAGACGTACTTATTGCAGAATACACGCCGGGCGAAGAGCTTTTTATTATGGGTTATGAACGAACTGGATAAAACGTCCATTTAAAATCACTCACGGCGTGGGTGATTTTTTCAGTGTGGATTAATCCTGTCAGATAAGCGGTCACAGCTGTTTTAAATAACAGCCATTGAGGCAGCTTTGAAGCCTTCACTTTATATTTGGCACACATCCTCGATACCGCTTCTTCATGAGTAATCCCGCCAGGATGCTTGTATATAAGCACTTCTAAAGAATGAAGGATGCTCATATGGTAATCGATATTAGCCTGAAGGGTATCTTTGAAGTCGGTCTCATATCTGCCGTGGCCGGGAACCGCTCCTTTGGCGTCCAGCCCTTTTAGCTTTTCGAGCGACTGAAGAGTTTTTTCGACATCGGTAATGTAAGGAATACGGTGCTTATCAAGCTGGTCTTTACCAAAATACGCATCAGCTGCATAAAGTGTATCGTAAGCTAATAGCGAGAGCTGATTATAACTGTGGCCGGGGGTCCTAATGGCTTCTACCTGCATGGTGCCAATGAGCTGTTCCCCTGCTTCAGCCGTTTCATCCACCTGCATCTCAGGTCCTTGCAGAAACTTATTGTGCAGCTCAGGCAGAGGGTCGTTTCCCCCGAATAAATATAGCGGTTCTAAAGAAGGATTGCGTAAAATAGCCTCCTCTAAATGAGGCGCGAGCGTATGTATATCGTAATGACTCTGCAGGTAGGCAGCTCCGCCATAATGATCGGCATGGGCATGGGTAATAAAAAGATGTGTCAAAGGAAGCTTGTGCTGCTCAAGCTCCTTGACCACCTTTTTGACGGATGATTTATCAATGCCTGTATCGATTAACAAACCGGTTTTTCCATCTGTTACATATCCAACGTTAACCGCGCTTTCGTAAATATAACAATGTTGATTGATATTTTTAAAAGTCATAGAAAATTTCTCCTGCTTTTTTACTTTCTATATAGTTTCGCTAAAGCGCCGGCCTTTTCCTGTAATTTCTGAATAAACTTGTTCCTTTAATTTTTGATTTTTTCTTACCTTTTTATAATGTACGGTTTTCGGGACGTGTAGGGGCTGTGTGAAATAAGAAAGATATCTTCTCTCCTGTTCTTCGTTAGATCAGGAAAAACTCTCTTAAAGTGACAGGGTAAATACGCTCAAGGCAGAAAGACGAGCGTGAATCTGGAGTAATGCGCTGCTGATAATCCTGATACTGGAACTGAGAAACTGGAAGTATATAGCCCATTTAATCCCCTCCCTCTCTACCTATACATACCCTTACACCGGCAATTTCACTCCCGCTCACTCCATGTGTAGATCAGCGACTGCATCCCCGCAACGGCCATTACGAGCAGAAACAGCTCGCTGTAAGGTACAAATAAATGAAGAAAGACAACAGCAAGTGCCATCCATACACCAACACACCACTGGCAGCTTAACAGTTCTCCAATAACTCCTTTAGGCTCGATCCATTCCTCTCCGTCTTCTTTAATTACTGTAAAAAAAGGAGCCCTAAGAGGTTCAAAGATCACATCCTGGACGACAAGCCTCGTAAGCCGAAAGCACGCAAAAGCAAGTATGAATATGTTCAGCCAATCTGCCATGCATGTACCCTCCCGTTCTAAAATAAAAGGTCACTACGTGGTAGTGACCTTTTCACTAACTAAAACCAGGAAAACCCTCCGCGAGAGCTGCTGGATTCATCGTCGTGTTTTTTATGTTTATGTTTGGAACCGTCTTTTGATTCGTCATCAAAATCCCGTCTTCCTCCGAAGAATGGATCCCACCCTCTGTGGTGCTCTTTCTTCTTGCGGTCGTCTTTTTTATGATGATCTTCAGGCTGAATGATGACATTGTCTGCTTTTATCACTAAGTCTTTAACGTAGATGACTTTTTCTTTTCTCTTATCTTTTTCAGACATTCCTTTCATCTCCTTCTTAATAGTCATTGTTACTTTATGGTGCAAATGTCCATTTGGTGTAGTCAATCGCCTAACTGTGAATCATTCCCTTGTTTTTTTGCATATATGGCAAATGCCCACACCGGATATGGGTATCTACATATTCTATTAAAGACATTACGTCAATACGTATTGAGAGGGGCAACAAATAATGAGCTGTGGAAAACATCATGATTCAGGAAATTGTGTGTGCGACATCTTAAGCGAAATTGTTGCGGCACAAAATGATGTACTTTCTGATTGCGATACAAGTTGTGAGCAATCGATTGGAGAGTTACTAGGGGACACAGGTGGATCAGGACGTGACACGGTGCCTGTGCTTCTTTACTGCAAAGGAAATTGCAAACCATTTAAAGGATTTGGAGCTCGACGCAACTCCATCGAAGACATCAAAGCCAGCTTTTACTTCCGGGTAAAAGACGTAGATAAAGACTGCTGTGCTACATTAGAGCTTCTTCGCGACCCTAAAGATGACTGCAAAGATCCAGACTCTCCAGTAAAACAATTCACGAAGCACTTAAGAGCTACTGGTATTTGTATCACAGTCGACTTAAACTGTTTCTGCCACGTAACCTGCTTACCGGCAATTACAGCATTATCCTAAGTTATCAAAGAAACCGCGGCCTAAAAGGGCCGCGGTTTTTTTCTTAAAATCCAATCAGGCGGATATCCCTAATTTCTTCAAAAGGAATTTCCTGCTGAAACGGCTTTTGAAACGTCTTCATGTGGACGACTCCATCTTCATACATATTGATGTAGCCTTTAAATGTGTCATTGGCCTCAAAAGCGGTGACCTGACACTTCATTTTCGGAACCTGGGAAGGCAGCTCTACAAAATAGTGAACTTTTTCTTCTAAAGACATGTCCCTAAATTTCTGCCTGCGGTCCCTTCGCTCTTCCCTGTTGGATCTCGTGAAATCTTTGGTCAAAGCTGCTTTTGGACTCTCATTATTGCTTTGAGCTGGGCTTTCTTCTTTCTGAGCTGTTTCTTCTTCCTCCTTAAGCTTCAGCTGATTTCTCAAACGCAGCTCCTTTTCCTGGAGGGAAGTGTTTCTCGCAGGGGCCGTACGAAAACTAGTCTGCATCGAGACTTCAGCTGGCGGCAGGTTCGGCTGAGTGATGTACAGCATAGGCGGTTTAGCGATTTGTTTTTTATTCGCCACGACTCATCTCTCCTTTTAATATCATCATTCTATGTATATGCTTAGAAAAGTTTTCATGTACGAAAAAAAGCAACAAAAAAAGCGCCCTGCTATGGCAGAAGCGCTTTTTCTTTAGTATCCTACTGTACTGAAACCAGAGTCCACGTGAATGATTTCGCCTGTAATTCCTCTTGAAAGGTCGCTCATAAGGAAGTAGGCTGTGTCGCCGACTTCTTCCTGTGTAACGGGACGGCGGAGCGGAGCACGCTCTTCGATCACTTTAAGAATCTTGTTAAAATCGCCGATCCCTTTAGCAGACAGGGTGCGAATCGGGCCTGCGGAAATAGCGTTGACGCGGATTCCGTGCTTTCCTAAGTCGTTCGCCAAATAACGAACGCTGGCGTCAAGGCTTGCTTTTGCAACACCCATGACGTTATAGTTTTCTACGACTTTTTCACCGCCAAGATAAGTCATAGTAACAATGCCACCGCCTTCAGACATAATCGGCTGAGCCGCACGGGCTACGGCTGTTAAAGAATAGGAGCTGATATTGTGAGCGGTTAGAAAGCCGTCACGGCTCGTATTTAAGTACTCGCCTTTGAGCTCATCACGGTTGGCAAATGCGATACAGTGAGCCAGTCCATGTATAACGTCTACATCTTTTTGGATGTCCTCAAATGTTTGAATGATCGCTTCATCATTCGTTACGTCACATTCGTAAAAAAGAGATTCCGGACCCTCCAGCGTTTCTGCCAAGTCACGTACAGATTTTTCAAAACGCTCAGAAGCATATGTAAAAATCAAACGGGCTCCTGCTTTATTAAGAGATTGGGCAATCCCCCAGGCAATGCTTCGCTTGTTCGCAACACCCATAACAACGTATGTACGGCCTTCGAGTGATAAATTCATTTAACATCCTCCTTGAGGTTAGCATTTGTTCTTAATACCTGCTCTCATTCTATAATACCCGGTTCTAAAATACAAATTGGCCTAAAAAAGCTGTCGAGGTTTTTCTCGACAGCTTTAAGCCTGCTTTTATTAACTGCCATATTCAAGCTGTGTGCGCAGCTCATCGACATATTCGTGCGTGCCGGTGACGATCAGCCTGTCACCAAGCTTCAGTTCGGTATCTCCGTGGGGAACGATCGAATCCGTGCCGCGGAAAATCCGTACCATAATCACGTCTCCTGTAAAAGGAAACTCTCGTAAATAAATGCCGTTGAAAATCGGGTTGTTCATATTGATTTGGTATAGCGCATTATCCTGCTGGGTCATAATATCAATAACGCTCGGTGCTTCAATCATAGCTTTTAGAAGAATCTTAGTTGACATGAGAACCGAAAAGATGTGGATATCATGTTCCTTCATTTCTTCACTTAACGCTGGCGATTCCACACGAACGATGACACGATCAACGCCCATGTCTTTAGCAAACTTAGCGATCGATGCATTACGCTCTTCATCTCCTGTCGATACAACGAGAATATCAACATTAAACACGCCAATTTCTTTCATCGCCTCCACATCATATGATTCAAGCTCTTTAATATCAAAAGATGATCTGGAGACTTTTTCGTCGATCTTATCATTTTTCGTATGATAAAGATGGGTTTCAAAGAGATGATTATCTAATTCGCGAACAACAGGAAGCGTCATTTGATTAGAACCGATAAATGCGACGGATTGCACATGCTCTCCGTCTTCTGCTTTTCCATAGATTCGCTTAAAGACAATTGGCGTAATCAGACACGTCAGAACGGCTACTAATATGAGCGCTCCTTCCATCTGAGCATCAATCATGCCTTCACGCTCGGCAATCGCAGCCGCGGCAATTACAAGCGACAGCGTAGAAGTTAATAGAAAACCAGAGCCCACAACGGTTTTCATATCATACCACTTACGCATGATGAAAACGGGCACAAGCTTAGAAACAAGCAAGGCTATGAATAATAATGGAATGAGAATAAGAATCCTAGGGTCTGATAATAAGTTCCATAGATTAATCTCAACACCGACCATTACGAAAAAGATCGGAATTAAGAATCCATAACCGAAGCTGTCGAGACGCTTCACCATCTCTTGGTTAGGGGACAGCAAGGATACGAGAGCCCCCGCCAGGAACGCACCAAGAATATTCTCTGCTCCTACTGTTTCTGAAACAGCGACGAGTACGATAATCAAGGTGAACACGGCGCGTGTATCAATTTGAATCGTACCTTTGGTCATTGATTCAATAAAGGACTGGTTTTTAAATCTTCTGCCTAATGAATACAACAGAACGCCTGCTCCAAACAGAACGAGCAGAAGCCACATATTTCCTCCGCCTTCGCCGTAAATCGAAACAAATACGGCCAGCAGAATCATTGTTGCCAAGTCGGCAATTACAGCAATCAGCAGAATGGTCTGCCCAATCTCTGATTTCATCATATTTGCATCTTTTAAGGTCGGTACGACGACCCCAAGAGAAATCGTTGAAATAATCAGCGTCATTAAGAAGGCATTATCTATGAACCCTGCCAGGACGAATATATAAGACAGTCCAAGAGACAGGATAAAGATTCCTACGAAAACAATGGAAGCCAGCATTACTGGACTTGGCGGATCGCCACCCTTGATTTCCTGTGCTGCTTTTTTCTTTTTCCCAAATAAAGAGAAGTCAATTTCCAAACCACTTAGAAACATAAGAAATATAAACCCAAGAGTAGATAAGATCTCAAGCCACTCGTCTGGGTGTACGATATTAAGCCCGCTCTGACCGATAATCAGTCCAACAATGATCTCAGCCACTACGACTGGAATCATTTTCAGCCTAAAGCGATGAAGCAGGATTGGTGTAAGGAATGCGGCGATAATTACTATAACGAGTGAAGTAACGGAAGCTCCGTGTTCCATAAGCCCGTTCCTCCTTTCAAATTAATAGATTCATAAATGCTGTAGCCATACCGAAATAAATGAGGATAGAAATGATGTCATTAATCGTCGTAATGAACGGCCCTGAGGCTACAGCCGGGTCAATATTAAATTTGTGCATCACTAACGGAACGAGTGCTCCTGCTAATGTAGCAACAAGCAATGTCGACATAATGGAAAGTCCGACTAATAAACCTAAATAGAAATTATTCTGCCAGAAATATATGACAAAGGTAATAATGACACCACAGCTTACTCCGGTAATCAACCCCGTGCCTGCTTCTCGCATGATCATTTGGGCTTTTCCTTGTTTATCAATTTCGCCTGTTGCAATACCGCGCACGGCAACGGCTAAGGCCTGGGTACCTGTGTTACCGGCCATCCCAGCGATTAAAGGTATAAATATAGCCAGGATCGCTACTTGGTCGAGCGTATTCTCAAAACGTCCGATCAGGCTGGCTGTTAAGCTTCCGAGGAATAAAAGGATAATCAGCCATGGAAGGCGTTTCTTCGCGGAAGTAAACGCATGATCGTCCGGGCTGTCGACATCAGAAATGGCGGCAAATTTGTTATAGTCATCGCTCGCCTCTTCTTCCATAACGTCCATAATATCGTCGACCGTAATAATCCCAAGCAAATGGTGCTGAAAGTCAACAACAGGAAGTGCGAGGAAATCATAGTCCCTCATCATACGTGCAATCTCTTCCTGGTCTTCTCCAACTGATACGGACACGACACGTTCACTCATCACATCAGAAATCAGCCAGTCTTCTTCAGAGATGATCAGATCTCTTAAAGAAATTACTCCAACCAGCCGTTTATCGTCATCAATGACATACGTGTAATAAATCGTTTCTGCATCCGGTGCTTCTTTTCTTAAATGAAGCATTGCTTCACGAATCGTCATCGCCGCTTTGACGACAACAAATTCCGTAGTCATGATCGATCCGGCGGTTTTTTCTTCATAATGGAGAAGATCTTTAATCTCATCCGCTGAATCGTCATCCATTATCGTTAAAAAGCTTGCTACTTTGTTTTTGTCGAGTTCATTCAAAATATCGACCGCATCATCCGTAGACATTTCTGCTAAGATCTGTGCGGCAAATCTCGGATCCATTTCCGAGAAGAAAGGCTCGATTTCTTCATAATCGATATGTTCCATCACGTCTGCTACTTCTTCAGGAGATAAGTAGGTGTAGATTTGCAGGCGGACACTATCATCTACTTCTTCGAAAATTTTCGCCTGATCATTAGGGTGCAATTCTAAAAATTCTGCTCTGAACTGATCAATTTGCTCGTTAAAAAGGGCATCCTGGATGTTGCTCCATAGTTCCCTGCGGCTTTGATCATCTAAATGCTCCATTCTACTCCCTCCTTCTCCTGTATAAAAAGACCGTTTTATAATAATCGCCTGTTTTCTTTTTGTCAACGATAGAGAACTGCCTGATGATTACAACTTTAAGTAATTGGGAAGAATCATGGTGGTACAGCTAATTCTGCGGTTTATCAGAATATAGCAGAACTCTAAATTCACCACAAGTTTTTTAATAATAAATGAAACAAACGACACGGTATTTAACTCCCTGCTGGAATGGAAGGATGGTTGCTTTGAAAATTGATGTCATAGGTGATGTTCACGGCTGTTTGGACGAACTTAAAGACCTCTTCATGAAGATGGGCTATGAGTGGAAGGAGGGCCTCCCTGTCCATCCGCAAAAACGCACCCCCGTTTTTTTAGGGGATATTACAGATCGAGGGCCGGCATCGATTGAAACGATCCGCTTAGTCCATAAATTGGTCATTCAAGAAAAGCTTGCTCTTTATGTACCCGGAAACCACTGTAACAAGCTGTACCGTTTTTTTAAAGGAAACCCTGTCCAAGAAAAGCACGGTTTAGAAACAACGGCAGCCGAATACCGAAGTCTCTCTCCAAGAGAGCAGAAGAGAGTCAAACACCAGTTTCTTGAGCTTGTCGATCAGTCCCCCTTATACTGGGAGCTTCCTGAAGCGAATGCCGTCATCGCTCATGCCGGGATCCGCCACGAAGATATCGGATTAACAAACAAGCGCGTAAAAACGTTTGTCCTTTACGGGGATATAACAGGAGCGAAATTGCCTGATGGGCGCCCGGAGCGAAGAGACTGGGCCCAGCATTATAGAGGAGATCGGTGGGTCGTTTACGGGCATACTCCGGTATATGAACCAAGGTTCGTAAATCAAACGGTCAATATTGATACCGGCTGTGTGTTTGGCAATAAGCTGACCGCTTTTCGCATGCCGGAAGAAGTAGTAGTCACTGTTCCTTCTTCCATGCCGCTTGTCGAAGAAAAATTCAATACTTTTTCTTCCTAACGCAAAAACTCTCATCCTTACTGAACAGCCACGAGTACCAGTCGCTTTTCAGAGGATTTCACAAAAAAAGCAGGCTTCCTTCGAAGCCTGCTTTCAGCTTGTAGAGAAAATCTCATGCAGCGGACGACCGACTTTTCTTTCAAAGGATCGGATACAGCAAAGGGCTCCGGCAAACGGATCGCTTTCCCTGTGCGTACGGTGAGCTTCCTTAAGGCTTCGCCTTTTAGGGATCTCACCCTGTTCTTTTCTCCCGCAGGAGTCTCCCCGTTTCCCTTCGCCCCTATCCTCATAAGTTTTTCTCTCTTGTTCTATTAGCTCTCTTCCCGGGGTCTACACTCTTAAGGATGCAAGATTACCAGGTGAAAGGTTAGCTGATTCCTCTGAGCAGGATTCCATTCACCTTTTTCTTCGTAATGGGAAGGGAAGGAGCGAGACTCCTGCTAAAAAAACGGACGATCCGAGACCCCGCAGAATGGGTTTCTCGGGTAGGCTTGGGCGTTCGTCCGCTACAAAGCGAAGCGGTTCCCGCCCCATTCGACCCCTTTAATGGAATCCACCAACCATGCTAGCTTTAATTAGGAAACTCCATGAGAAAAACTGTTGAGACTTTCTCGAAAGCCTGCTTTTTATAACTTCCATTTGGCGGGCGGGTCTGCAGTAAACATCATTTGTTTACCAGTCCAAGGATGCTGCAGCACAAGCTGGTGGCAGTGCAGAGCCTGTCCATCTTCAAACCCCTTCATCGGACCACGGCCATATAAACGATCCCCGGCTACCGGGTGGCCGATCGAAGCCATATGGACTCGAATCTGATGGGTACGGCCTGTATGCAGCTTACATTCCACTTTCGTCAGACGCCGTCCTATTCTTTTAACTTTAAATTCTGTGACTGCCTTCTTGCCGTCCGGGTCCACTTGACGCCGGATAATCGAATCTGGCTGGCGCTTGATCGGCCGGTCAATAATGCCGCCCTTACTAAGCAGTCTCCCTTCAACGAGGGCCGTGTACCTTCTTTCCACCTTACCAAGCGAGCTTGAAAGTATGCTGTGGCTGTACTGGTGCTTCGCTATTAAGATGAGTCCTGTCGTATCACGGTCAAGCCTTGTGACGATGTGAACCGTATATGGAAGCTTCTGTTGATCATAATGGTACAGCAGAGCTTGAGCGAGTGTGCCGGATTCGTGATCCTTTCCCGGAGAAACCGCCATTTGTGCCGGTTTATTAAGAACAATAATATCCTCATCTTCATAAACAATTTTCAACGTGTTCGGCTCCCCTTCCATTCGATCGCCCCGTTGTTCTTCTGGAAACCTTACTTCAAGCGTATCTCCGGATTGTAAAGAGCTCCAGTGAGGAACAGGTTCACCGTTAATCAAGAAGGATCCTTCCACTTTTACCTTTTTAAGCAGCTGCCTTGAAAATAAAGCTTTCTTTCTTAGAAAGTTATTGATCGTCGTATTTTCAGGCACCTGCCATCTCTTCACTAACGGGGTCATTGTTTATACCCATCCGCCACAAAAGAATCACTCACCCGCTTCCAGAAAGGAAACGGACGGAACCTCGCGAAGCGGACTCTTTCTTTAGCCACGCGGCACTGAATGGATTTAACGTCTTTATACGTTTTCGTAATATGATCAATCATAAATAGAAAGCTTTTATCATTCTTCGGCTTCAATAAGCACGTGTGATGACCCGGCAGAATCAGCGGAGAGCCTATCGTCCGGAAGACACGATTATTAATGGAGGCCATTTCTGCTATTTGAATCGCTTCTAAGGAAGGATGTAAAATCGCTCCTCCCAGCGCTTTATTGTACGCCGTACTTCCCGATGGAGTTGAAATACAAAGACCGTCTCCTCTAAAGGTTTCAAAATGCTCGCCTTTAATTTCAATATCGAGCACCACAGAGCCTTCAGGTGTCTTAATTGCACACTCATTAAGAGCTAGGTAGCGCGCTTCTTCGCCATCGCCTTTTGGCCTGATGATGACTTCAAGAAGCGGGTATTCCACCACCTGGTAGGGGGTGCGGGCAATTTCGATAATCAGTTTTTCTAATTCATCCGGGGTCCAATCCGTATAAAACCCAAGGTGGCCGGTATGTACACCAATAAATGCCGTTTCATCCAGCCGATGCACATACGTATGAAAAGCTTCAAGAAGCGTCCCGTCCCCTCCGACCGAGATGGCAAGGTCCGGTTCCTTCTCATCATATTCAAGCTTAAATTCACTCAAGTAATTTTTTATTTTTGTACGGATTTCGTTTGATTTCTTATCCCCTTTAGAGAGAATGGCAAACTTCATGTATTTCAACTCCTTTGCTGTTGTGTTTACTTCTTTTCCCTGCTTTTTTTAACTGTAAATATTTTTTGAGCTTCCTGGATTTCATTTTTTATCTTCGACATTTCTTCATCCAGCTGGAAAGCTGCTTCTGCCGCGCTTTGGAGCCTTGCTTTAATTTGCGCAGGGATCTGTCCAGCATATTTATAGTTTAAGGAGTGCTCATTCGTCGCCCAGAAATTCATAGCCAGCGTTCTGATCTGTATTTCAGCCAGTACAATTTTTTCCCCGTGAATGGTTTCAACGGGATAGCGGATAATGACGTGAAACGAACGGTAGCCGCTGTCTTTTTTCTTTGAAATATAGTCTTTTTCTTCGACAATATCAAAGTCATGGCGGTTCCTCAGCATTTCAACGACCGCGTAAATATCATCGACGAACTGGCAGACAACCCGGACTCCGGCTATATCCTGAAGCTCTTCTTCAATCTGCTCAGGCTTAATCCCTTTTCTGCGTGATTTTTCAATGATGCTTGATTTAGGCTTTACCCGTCCTGTAACAAATTCAATCGGGGATTGATCACGCTCATATTCAAATTGTTGCCTCATTCCCTTTAATTTAACCTTAAGCTCTTCAACTACCTGCGAATAAGGTGCTATAAAAATATCCCAATTCATGCTCTGCGAGACCACCTTTATGTATCCTTCATTCATACATCTTTCATCCTATGTATCCCTTGTATTGTATCATATCTACCAGAAATATCTTGACTGAGAATGTTTAATCTTTGCAATTAACATCCTATTTAAATCATAATTAACTATAGAGGTGAATCATATGGCCCAAGAAATTGAAATCGAATTTAAAAACCTTCTGGCTGAAGAAGAGTTTAACACGCTTTATCAGCAATTAAAATTTGAATCAGTTGCACTTATTGAACAGACCAACTATTATTTTGAAACGGATGACTTCCGCTTAAGAGAACAGGGAGCCGCCTTAAGAATCCGCAGGAAAAAGGAGACGTGGACCTTAACTCTAAAACAGCCTCATTCTGAAGGATTACTTGAAACTCATGATTCTCTAACAGAGGAGGAAGTCAATCAGTGGATCATCGGCCGTCCTACACAGGCTGAACACGTAGGCCCCCAGCTTGAAGAGCTCGGTATTTCCTATGAGGATCTTAACTATATGGGATCACTCACGACACGAAGGAAAGAACAGCCCTATAAAAACACGACCGTTGTCTTAGATCACAGTTTTTACTATGGAAAAGACGACTATGAACTGGAGCTCGAAGCTGATTCTAGAGAAACTGGCGAAAAGGTCTTTCAGGAACTTCTCGATCGTTATCATATTCCACGGAGAAAAACCGATAATAAGATTAAACGATTCTTTCAAGCTAAATCAGATTAGTTGCCGAGTCAATGGACCGTTGCTAAAATATATAAACAGACAGGAAGGGATTTTATGCAACCGACACCAGGCACTATATATGAAGCGATCGGAGAGCAGAAGCTCAACGAACTCGTCGATCATTTTTATAATTATGTAAGTCAGCATCCTGATCTCATCCCGATTTTTCCGGATGATTTATCAGAAACAAGACGAAAACAGAAACAATTTTTAACTCAGTTTTTTGGAGGGCCGCCGCTCTATATTCAGGAGCACGGACATCCCATGCTAAGAGCACGTCACATGCCGTTTGCCATCACCCCGACAAGAAGGGATGCGTGGCTTTCCTGCATGGATAAAGCTCTAAGGGACGCGGAAATCGAGGAACCATACCGAACGGCTATGCTCGATCGTCTGACGATGACCGCCAACCACATGATGAATACGCCAGAGGATGAGAAAGGAGAATCGTTGTGAGCTGGAAAAGCTTAAATAGCTCGAATGAGCAGCCGGGTACATCTAGTGGCTTCTTTGATTTGTTAAAAAGACCGGTTGAGATGTACGTTTTCATTGATCCGCTCTGCCCCGAATGCTGGTCACTCGAACCAGTTATTAAAAAGCTTACCATCGAATATGGACGGTTCTTTACTCTCCGCCCGATTCTCAGCGGAAACTTAGCCTCCCTCCAGAAATGTTCTTCAGGAAAGCCGGAGAAGCTTAAGAAAGTCTGGGATAATACAGCATCGCGCACCGGCATGTGCTGTGACGGTGATGTCTGGATTGAAAACCCGGTTTCTTCCCCTTTAGTTACTGCACTCGCGGTTAAAGCTGCCGAGCTGCAAGGGAAAAAAGCAGGAATGAGATTTCTTCGTAAGATCCAGGAGTACGTTTTTTTAGAAAAACAGGATATCTCCAATGAAGAAGTGCTCATTTCATGCGCTGAGAAGAGCCGGCTGGATGTTAGCGAATTTAAAAAAGACCTGCACTCTGAATCTGCCCAAAAAGCCTTGCAGTGTGATATTAAGTTAACGAGAGAAATGGACGTCGATTCAGCGCCTTCTATCGTGCTTTTCAATGAATCGGAAGAAGATGCAGGACTTAAAATCACCGGCTCGTACAGCTATGATGTGTATGTAAAAGTATTAAAAGAAATGCTCCAGAAAGATCCTAAACCGGCTAAAAAGCCATCCTTAGAGGACTTTTTAAATCATTATAAGTTTGTTGCGAATAAAGAAGTAGCCGTCGTTTATGACTGGACGGAACAGCAGGCCCGCCGTGAAATGGGCAAGCTCGTATTAAAACAAAAAGCCCGCGAAGTACCGGTTAAACATGGGGCGTTTTGGGAATATATCGAAGCTTAATATCATAGGAAGGCGTCACTTCAAGTTATACGCTTAAAGTGGCGCCTTCTTATGTCTAAACAAGCTTTCATAATTTTCCGCTTCCTGCATAAGTTTTTATATAAAAACCTGACAGGGAGCGGGGATTATGATGAAAATCAGCTTAGTTATTCTATATATGCTTGCTCTTCTGTTCCTCTGCGGGCTCCATTTGCTCGCTTTAATGAGGATGTTTCCTATTTATATATCCATTCCCCTGCTGGTCGCAGGATTCTATTTCTTTCCAACGATTGTCTTTCATAAGAAAAAGTTCCGCGGTTTCTTATAACCTGCGGAACTTTTTTTGTTTACCTTCCACTGTTAATGTATTTGTTTTATTTCATAAAAAGGGACCCTGCCAGCTTTCCTCGGCCCCACACGATGTAATTATTTTAATAATTCTTCCATCTCGCCAAGCTTCTGCTCAAATACATCCAGCGCCTCATAGATAGGGTCTTTCGAAGTCATATCTACCCCTGCACGTTTCAGCACTTCAATTGGGTAATCGCTTGAGCCGGCTTTTAAAAAGCTCTTATATCGCTCAACAGCTGGCTCTCCTTCTGTCAATATTTGCTCCGCCAGGGTTGTCGCTGCCGCATAGCCTGTAGAATATTGATACACATAGTAACCCATGTAAAAATGTGGAATCCTCGCCCATTCCAAACCGATTTCTTCATCAATGACGATATCATCGCCAAAATATTTTTTATTTAAATCATAATAGATCTGCGTTAATTTTTCTGCCGTTAAGGCTTCGCCATTCTGGGCCTGGATATGAATTTCATGCTCAAATTCCGCAAACATCGTCTGACGGAACACCGTACCTCGGAAGCCTTCTAAGAAGTTGTTCAGTAAGTACAGCTTCTCTTTTTTATCATTTGTCTTCTTGAGCATATAATCATTTAACAGTGCTTCGTTGCATGTAGAGGCTACTTCTGCTACGAAAATCGAGTAGTTGCCATAACGGTACGGCTGATTTTTATGAGTGTAGTAACTGTGCAGAGAGTGGCCTAATTCATGGGCCAGTGTAAATAAATTATTCACGTCATCCTGCCAGTTCATTAAGATAAACGGGTTGGTGCCGTAATGACCGGAGGAATAAGCCCCGCTGCGTTTCCCTTTGTTCTCCTCCACGTCAATCCATCGGTTAGTAAACCCTTCTTTAACGATGCTCACATACTCATCACCAAGAGGCTTTAAGCCATCAAGGACAAGCTCCTGTGCTTCTTCGTACGAAATTTCCATTTCAGCATCCTGCACGAGCGGTGTATACATGTCATACATATGCAGTTCATCAAGTTCGAGAATTTTCTTGCGAACCTCTACATAACGGTGCATCAAAGGCAGGCGCTCATTGACCGCTTCAATTAAATTATCGTACACAGACTCTGGAATATTATTATTATCCAGCGCTTTCTCGCGAGCCCGCTCATAATTTTTTACAGTCGCGAAGTAATTGTTCTTTTTCACATTGCAGCTTAAAGTGGACGCAAACGTATTTTTAAATTGACCAAACGTCTCGTACATCGCTAGAAATGCGTTCTTTCTCACTTCACGGTTTTGCGATTTAAGAAACCCTACATAACGTCCGTGGGTAAGATCGACTTCTTCCCCTTCTTCATTCTTAATCGTCGGGAATTTTAAGTCGGCATTGTTTAAAGCTCCAAACGTTTGAGATGGACTTGAAGCCACTTCGGAAAATCCGGCTAACAGCCTTTCTTCCTTTTCACTTAACACGTGATCCCGGCGGCGGGTAATTTCTTTTAACGCATGCTCGTACCCTTTCAAATCATCTAATTCATTGATAAACTGATCCACTTTCCCTTCAGGCAGTGAAAGTATTTCAGGGACAATAAAACTCATCGATGAAGCTACTTTTGTATACAGACTTTCTGCTTTAGCATTCATTTCCTGATAGTAGGAGTTCGTGGTGTCCTGATCATTGCGCATATGGGCATACGTAAAGAGCAAGCCCATCTTATTTGATATTTGATCCTGCAGTTTGAGCAGCTTATAAAGATGAGCCGCTGACTCACCTAGTGTTCCTTTAAACTTTTCAATTTCAGGCACCATTTCTTTTGTATTTTCTAATTCTTTATACCATTCTTCATCAGTTGCAAAAATTGATTCTAAATCCCAAGTACGCTCTTTAGGCACTTCTTCTCTTTTAGGCAGCTGTTTCGTTCCCATCATTCATCCTCCTCAGGCAATAAATTCGTCACCCTAAACATTTCTCGATTTTCCAGCTAAAATCCTGCCATATACGTGGATTTTTTCAAATGGTTTATCACCTTCTCATCCTCTTTTAGAGCTTCCTCCACGTGTTTTGGCCAGTTTATATCCTTTAGCTTAACCCATTTAAACGGACTTATTTTTTTTACTATGTTAAATACAGAAAGTGCCGCTAAATATTCTTCAAGAAGATCAGCCTCATAGTCGTTTAGTGCAGACAATTTCATGGATGGCGGCACGTAAATTTGTGCCCCAGACGGCCTTTTCATAAAATGATCCACAACAAAACGGGTCTGCCAGATATAAGCGGGTTTTGCGCTTAAGAGCTGGCTCTTTACCGGCAAATAGCAGAGGCTTGGGATTAATGAAAAGTGCATGCTTCTTAAATAAAGCAGCTGTCTCAGCTGGCGTTCCTCACTGCCCGCGTTCTTTCGGTAAGTGGTTCGATACCGGGACATCTGCTTAAGCCAGAGGCTGTAAAAGGAAGGATTCTTCTTATGGCAAGCCGTAAAGAGCTGAGTGAATCGAGAGCTGCTTAAGGGAAAATGGGAGAAAGCGGAGATATTCATAGAAGGAGAAAGACTTTGAAGTGGACTAGCTGTAACAATCGCTCTTTGAGTGACATCAAAAAAATACAGGAAGTACTGATTGTGGAAATGGTAGTGGAGAACTCTATGGAAGGAATTCGTTTTAAGAAGTGATCGGCCAGAGCGGAAAAACTGGCGGCCGCCTAACAGCCACAGGGGAAAAATATTCATGGTATGATAACCTTCGCTTCGCTTTTTAACTTCTTCAGGAGAAATGGTTGAGCATTGCAGTTCAAGAACTATCCTTTTTTCTCCTATCGTCAGCATCAGATCGGGACGCTGGCTGATATCAGAAAGATAAGGCTCCATCTCAACGCGGTATCCTTGGTGATAAAGCCAGTCATAAAGCAATAGCTTACCTTTTTCGTGCACCTCACTTTCTCCTCCTCTCTTGCGAGTGCATAAGCTGCTTGGAAAGTGAGCAAAGTGCGGGGTAGTTAATGGTCCGGACCTTAGCAGTAAAGCTTCTCGGCAGTCAGGACAATAGAAAGAAGCTTCTTTCTTCATTTGTAATATATCGTCGGGGGCCAGCTGATAAATCGTTAACAGTTCATCTTTTTCATTAAGGGCATGAAACATAAATCACCTCCATCATAATATATTCGACAGTAAACGTGAGAACCCTTTATTCCTAATGGAGTCTCTCAGAACTCTTCATTTATTTATATACTTTCACACAAAAAAACACACTACATACGGTAGTGTGCTTAGTTCGCTGGAAAATGATCTTTCACCTGGCCAAGTGCCTGCTTGTCAAAGATTGGTTTCCCATATTCCTGCAGTCTATAAATTGTAATCGACGACTCGTGGCCGAACTCCATGAGCTGACTTAAAATATTTTCTTGGTCGTCATCACTCATATTTTCATCATTGAATTGAATATATAAATAATAGGCATCTTCAAAGTGGAAAAGCTTGTTCTCCACAAATTCTGCTTTTTCATCCATATAATGACTCAATTGAATGATATCTTCGAATTCTTTAAAGCGAAGAGTAAATTGCAGAGGTGCGAAATCCTCTTCATCCTCTTCGTCATCATAATCGCTGTTGTCATGTGAAGTGTCTTCATTAGTATATTTATCGTCAAGTAAGTTCTCTAATTTCTCGTCTACAGGTACATCAATTGATTTACCATCATCACTAGGGAGTTCGAGCTTTTGCCCGTCTTGGGAAACCTGCGCTTTAGTAACGATCACTTCAAGTCCTTTGTCCATAGCCTGAACCTGAATCCATAGCGGACCGTCTGCTTGAAAGTTCTCTTGGTCGTTTACTTCATCCATCATTTCCCAGAATAACTGTTCGCTTCGTTCTCGATTATACCAAATTTCTTCGCGGTCGAAGCCTAACTGTTCAACGTCATGATATGAAACATAAAATTTAACGGTGTTCTCATTAATGCGTTCGATTTCCATGTCTCTCTCTCCCTTCTATCATTTAGTAGGCGGAAGGGATCGTACCCTAAATCGCTTAATATTACCTTACCCCAAAGGTCAAATTCTCAACCATCGTGATGTGTTGCAGCGTAAGGATTGATGTACTTCTATTGTATGACAGGAATTCGAAAATGGAAAACAAATTGCTTCGAATCAGCGGATAACTAGAAACCAAGCCATTACTTTTTTCTCTGAGAGGCTGGTGATTTTTTATTCTAGCTTATTTTTTGAAATTTGTCACTACTTAAAGGGGAGTTTTTTCATGAATTGGGACTTGCTTGAACCTATACTGGTTATTATCAGCATCGACATTATTCTTGGCGGCGACAATGCCGTTGTCATCGCTCTCGCCAGTCGGAATCTGCCTGAAAAACAGCGTAATAAAGCGATCCTGCTTGGGACAGGCCTTGCCGTGATATGCCGAATCCTCTTAACGATGGTCGCCCTGTTCCTGCTGCATATTCCTTTGCTAAGGCTTGTCGGCGGACTCCTTCTCCTCTACATAGCGATTAAGCTGCTGCTCGATGACGAAGACGGTCATGATATCAAAAGCGGGGACAGCTTGTTCACTGCGATAAAGACTATTGTTTTCGCCGATATCGTCATGGGCTTTGATAACGTTTTGGCAATCGCCGGCGCTTCCCACGGTAATATCACTCTTGTCATCATGGGCCTGCTGGTATCTGTCCCCATTATTATTTGGGGAAGCCGAATTATTTTATCTTTAATGGAAAAATTTCCAATGCTCGTTTATATTGGTGCCGGAATTTTGGCCTTTACCGCCGCAGAAATGATGCTTGAAGATCCGCATGTGAAAGAACTCTCTCTATCGATCGCACCAATACTGCCTGCTGTGCCTGTCCTATTCGTTTTACTTACGGTCAGCATCGGTTATTTCTTCAACCGGCAGGCGGAGGCAAAATAAAAAAGTTCCGGCGGCCTCTTAAGGTCATCGGAACTTTTATAATTGATTAGTTGACTAAACGCTGGGCTTCTTTAAGCTGGAATGTACGTACGCTTCTTGGAAGGAAGCGGCGGATTTCATCCTCGTTGTAGCCTACTTGAAGACGCTTATCGTCAATAATGATTGGACGGCGCAGCAATCCAGGGTTCTCTTGAATAAGATCAAACAGATCCTGCATTGGAAGCTGGTCAAAATCGACTTTCAGTTTTTGGAATACCTTAGAACGAGTAGAGATAATCTCTTCCGTTCCGTCTTCCGTCATTCTCAATATTTCTTTTATTTCATCAATCGTTAACGGTTCAGAAAAAATGTTTCTCTCCGTGTATTCAATGTTGTGCTCCTCCAGCCAAGCTTTGGCTTTTCGGCATGATGTACAACTTGGTGAGGTATAAAGTGTTACCATACAGAAACTTCACTCCTCGAAAATTTATTTATGATACATTGTTGATGATTCTTAAATTAAAATTAGTATAAACTAATCTTCATTTATAACTATACCACATTTGTCAACTAAAATCTATAACACATTAAGTAAAAGGCTTTCAAAACGGTTAAATCACCGTAATTAATGCAATATATTTGTATTTACCACATATGACTGTCCATTAAACTTGTTTTCCATAAAAATTTGTGAAGTATTTTATTTTCAATTACGGCATAAAAAGTGAAAATCCCCACCTGTTTATAGGTGGGGGTTCTCCATTAGTTATGCTTTTTTAAACCTTTTAGGATATCGTCCGTTTCACGTTCTTCATCAATCGTTAATACTTCATCTACCGGCTGGTAAGACTTGCCGTAAAAATCTTTATCTTTGTACGTGTGAATTTCTTCATACATTCTTTTCATTTGATCATAGATTTCTTCTTCAGTTGCATCTTCCGGAGACCAATAGAGGATTTCCATTGGGGTAGGTTCGTTTGTTGCCAGTGAACGGCGCGTATAACCGATGGACTGGGCATGCTTAAACCCTTCACGCTGGTAAAAGTGCAGTCGTTTAGCAGTATCTGTATCTTCATAGTCTACAGGTTCGACCTCAAGAATGATCGGTTTTCCTTTAGCTTTCATTTTCTCAATCAATTGATGACCCAGACCCTGACCCCTGGCATTCGCGGAAACGTATACATAGTCGATAAAAATAAAAGATTCAAACTCTGCATACATTAACACATGATTTTCACCTTCATCTTTGTAATAAACGTCGCTTTTTTCCTTAAGTAAAGTTTCCATGTGTTCTTGTGATTTCATTTCCTCTACAGGGAAATACTGTTTTAGTTTCTTATACCAACTCATTGATCTACTCCCTTACATAAGTATATTTTCATTATACCTGATACAGATTTTAAAGTTAAATATAGACATATATGCCAATATCCACAAGAAAAGCACTGATAAACAGTGCTTTCTTCGGTTAAGGTGTATAATCGACACCTTCTGTATAGTTATTACCCGCATTCCAGAGCAAATATTCCTCAATTCCATTATCATATAAAGCTTTTATTTGAGCTTCTACTTCGGCTTTACCATATTGGAAGGTAGGGCCGCTGTATAGCCATGGAGCCTCAAAGTCCTGCAGCCACGGGCGTGATACCGGCGGATCTTCGAGCTTTTCAATCACCTGATTTTCAACCTTAGAATACTCGGCGATTGTGTTATACGGTTCAGTGTCCGGTTTATCAATTCCAAAATAAGGACCCCAGTGACTTGGATAGATCATGGATGAGATCACATCGACATTCGAAGAGATCTTAGAAAAATTCTGTCCAATGTTCGGCGCTTCTTCAATAGTTGCCGCATACCCGAATATATCTACAGACACGTCAACGTCATAAGTACTGAGTTCTGAACGAGCAAAAGCTACGAAATCGGTAACTGCCTGTACGCGCTTTTTCACATTGCTTTCTTCAGAATCAGCGTAATCGCCCTGTCCATATTCAAGGATATCATCACGCGAATCGAAGCCTTCAGGAAAACGTACGTAATCGAACTGAATTTCCTGAAAGCCAAGCTCTGCCGCCATCTTCGCTATTTCTAAATTGTATTCCCACACTTCTTTTTCAAAAGGATTGACGAAGGATTCGCCTTTGCCATTTTTCCATACCTGGCCATTTTGTGTAAAGGAAAGGTCAGGACGCTCTTTAGCTAATAAATTATCTTTAAATACAACAACACGTGCAATCGGATAAATCCCTTTTTCTTCAAGCGTTTCAAGCATCTTTCTAGGATCGTCTATGTATGGTTCAGCAATATCCGCATAAGGCGAGTCTTCCGGCGGCTCAAATGATATGTTTCCGTGGTCTTCCTTAACATCAATAACCATGGCGTTTAAATCAGTTGTTTCCACAAGCTCTGTCAGCTTTTCCATCTTTGCTCCCCCAGCTGAAGGCCCAGTAACATAGATGCCTCGTACGGCATCCGGATATTTAAAATCCAGTCCCGAATCATAAACAAAGCGGGCCATCCGGTCGGGGAGCTTAATTGGCTGGACGGCTATCTCTTTTCCAGTGTGCATTTGGACTTCGTTTTCAGCAGCTTCCGCGTGGTTCAATGGTAAGGATGCTGCCAATAAAAAAAGTCCAGCTGCGATGATCTTCCTAAAATGAAATTTTCCCATAGTAAATCCTTCTCCTACTCTATTAATTTCTACTATTAATTGTAAAGAAAAAATATGGCTGTGAATAGACATAAGTCTCATGTTTTAGCCATTTTTTTCATAATGTACCAAATTACCTAATAAGGCTGGCAGAGGTTTAGATTTGAAGCAACCTTAATCTTAAAAGGAGAGGAATCCAATCTCTTTAAGGTAAGCAGACGAACGGTCAAGCCGTAAAAAAGATCCCCTCCTAAAAGGGGATCTTCCAATTATTTTTGAACAGCGTATTCTTTTTGATAACGCTCGAATTCTTTAGTTGTACAAAGTACCCAGTGATCTGGACGTACTTCTCTGAATTCAGGTTCTTCACTTGTATCATGATCATTTGGATCATAAGTGAAACGTTCACGTGAACGCTCGTAAATCGGGTCTGGAAGAGGAATCGCTGATAATAGCGACTGTGTATACGGATGAATCGGATTTTTATAAAGCTCATCTGCATCCGCAAGCTCGACCATTCGTCCGAAGTACATAACCCCGATTCGGTCACTAATATATTTAACCATCGACAGATCGTGAGCGATGAATAAATACGTTAAGTTCTTTTCTTTTTGCAGCTGTTTCAGCAGGTTAACGACCTGGGCCTGAATGGATACGTCCAAGGCAGAGATCGGCTCATCGGCAATGATGAAGGAAGGATCAACCGCCAGAGCACGGGCAATACCGATACGCTGACGCTGACCGCCGCTGAATTCGTGCGGGTAGCGGTTGGCATGCTCTTTATTCAAGCCTACTGTCTCAAGCAATTCATGCACTTTTGACTTTCTGGCATCTGCGTTTTCCAGACCGTGAATATCCATACCTTCTGCAATAATGTCGGCTACTTTCATACGCGGATTTAAAGAAGCGTAAGGATCCTGGAAAATCATTTGCATTTCACGGTTGAACTTTTTCAGTTCTTCTTTGTTCTTTTTGCCGTGAACATTTTCTCCATTAAAAATAACTTCTCCGTCGGTTGCGTCATATAAGCGGATAATCGTTCGGCCTGTTGTAGACTTCCCACATCCTGATTCACCTACAAGGCCGAAGGTTTCTCCTTTGTATATGTCAAAAGTAATACCGTCGACGGCTTTCACCACACTGTGCCGCCCAGTTTTAAAATGCTGTTTTAAGTTTTTTATCTCTACTAGTTTTTCTTGACTCATAAACGATCACCTTTCCCACTGTTCGTAGACATGGCAGCCATCCGCTTCTTTATAGCTTCCGGCGGGTCTATGTCCGGCGCATGCTCATGCAGTAACCATGTGGCAGCATAATGAGTATCGGAAACTTTAAACATTGGCGGCTCCTGCTCTTTATCAATTTGCATAGCAAATTCGTTACGAGCGGCAAATGCGTCCCCTTTTGGAGGATTAAGCAGATCCGGCGGTGACCCCGGTATCGCGTATAGCTCATCATCTGTACTATCAAGTGATGGCATGGAACCAAGCAGCCCCCAAGTGTACGGGTGCTTAGGGTTATAGAAAATATCATCAACAGTTCCGATCTCAACGATTTTACCTGCATACATAACCGCCACGCGGTCCGCTACGTTAGCAACTACCCCTAAATCGTGGGTAATAAAGATTGTTGCTGAGTCGGTCTTTTTCTGAATGTCTTTCATCAGCTCAAGAATCTGAGCTTGAATCGTAACGTCCAGAGCTGTTGTGGGCTCATCGGCAATTAACAGCTTTGGATTACAAGCAAGCGCAATCGCGACAACCACACGCTGACGCATCCCTCCGGAAAATTGGTGCGGGTATTGTTTCATGCGGTTTTGCGCATCTGGAATACCAACAAGATCAAGCAGTTCAATTACACGCTTCTTCGCCTGATCTTTACTCACTTTCTGGTGCTTAATTAAACCTTCCATGATCTGGTTTCCAACCTTCATCGTAGGGTTCAACGATGTCATTGGATCCTGGAAGATCATTGAGATTTCCTTACCACGAATTTTTTCCATTTCTTTTTCACTAAGTTTAGCTAAGTCGCGGCCTTCAAAGAAGATCTCACCTTCTTTAATTCTTCCAGGCGGCATGGGAATTAGCTTCATTAACGCTTTAGTTGTAACTGATTTTCCTGAACCTGACTCTCCTACAATGGCTAAGGTTTCACCTTTATTAATACTGAAGTTTACACCACGTACTGCTTTTACTTCACCACTATAGGTGTCAAAGGATACATGTAAATTTTTAACATCTAGTAATTTTTCCATTTTGTACACCTACCTCCTATTCGCGCATCTTCGGATCAAAGGCATCTCGAAGACCATCAGCCAGCATGTTAAATGCAATCATAATGAGGGAAATAACAACTGCCGGGAATAATAAAATATGTGGATAAATCTGCAGGGACTGGAATCCATCTTCTACAAGCGTACCCAGTGAAGCCAGAGGTGTTGGAAGACCAAGTCCGATAAAGCTTAAGAAGGCTTCAAAGAAGATGGCAGATGGAATCGTAAACATCGTATTAATGATGATTAACCCTAACACGTTTGGAATTAAATGCTTTCTTAAAATTCGGCCGTCAGGAGCGCCTAGTGTCCTCGAAGCTAAAACAAATTCCTGGTTTTTCAGTTTGAGGATCTGTCCACGTACAATACGGGCCATCGATATCCAGCCGGTTAAGGCCAAAGCGATCGTAATCGATAGTATCCCCGGATCCAGTATGAGGATCATGAGAATAACAATAACGAGGTTTGGAATTCCAATTAAAATCTCAATAATTCGCTGCATGTAGTTATCAACACGGCCGCCATAATAAGCTGAAATACCGCCATAAGCTACACCAATAAGCATATCTATCATGGCTGCTAAAAAGGCAATGTAAAGGGAAATTTGTGTCCCTTTCCAAACTCTTGTCCAAAGATCACGCCCAAGACCGTCGGTACCGAACCAGAAATTCTCCTGCATGTCTTTAGCTGCGTAAACATCGTATTGTGCTTCTACTCTTGCTTCTTCACCATTACCGCCTTCATCTAAGACAGTGGTGGTAATAAACTCTTCATCATTATTAAAACGCATCAGCGCTTTCTCCTGGGCCTGCTCCAGCGTATCTCCCGTTTGTACGGAAATCAGCATCCCATCAAATCCGAGCCATTCTAAGCCTTCTACTTTCGGAGGCATTTTAGCACGGGATAAATCCTGTTCGAACTCTCCATAAGGGGTCATGGAAGGTCCGGCTAAAGCGAAAAATATCAATAAAATTAACGTTATTAACCCTGCCATGGCTCCTTTGTTTTTGCGAAGACGAATAAAGGAGTCTTTCCAGAAGGAAATACTGGGTCTCGTTATCTGTTCACTATCATCATCTCGTGTATCAACAGGTACAAATAAGTCTTTATTTGGTTTGTGATTTTCCATATAGGTACTACTCTCCTTCTGCCAATCTAATTCTTGGGTCGATGACTCCGTAAAGCAAGTCAATCACCAATACAATTACGATGAAAAAGAATGCGAAAAACAATGTCGTGCCCATGATAATTGGGAAATCGTTTGTATTAATAGATTTAACAAACTGTTCGCCAATACCAGGAACCGCAAAAATGTTTTCGATTACGAGAGTACCTGTCATTAAACCAATCGCAAGCGGTCCTAACACTGTAATTAATGGAATTAAAGCATTACGTACACCGTGTTTAAGAACAACACCAAATTTGTTGATTCCTTTGGCACGAGCAGTCGTAATATAATCTGACCCCATAACTTCAAGCATTTCTGTTCGCATAAAGCGGGCTGATATTGCAAGCGGGAAAATAGCTAATGCCACAGTTGGTAAAACTGTATGCTGCCACGTTCCCCAAAGAGCCACTGGGAACCATCCTAGCTTTACGCCAACATAATACTGAAGAATCCCCGCAAATACGAAGGATGGAATGGATTGACCTAGTACAGCAGTAAATGTGGAACCGTAATCTAAGACTCCATTATGATAAAGTGCTGAAACCAGCCCTAACAGCATACCTAGAACCGTCCCAATTACCATTGCCTGAATACCTAACTGCATAGATGGGCCGATACGCTCCATAATAATTGTGGAAACTTCCCTGTTGTCAAATTGGAAAGAAATACCAAGATCACCTTGCACCAGGTTCACCATGTAATTGAAATACTGAACGGGTACTGGATCATCCAATCCGTACTTTTCCAAAATAATGGCTTGCTGTTCTTCAGAAAGCTTATCTGCAGCACTCAAAGGTGTACCCGGAAGAAATTTCATTAAGAAGAACGTAAATGTTGCGATTAAAAACATCGTGATGACCATATAAATTAATCTCTGTGTAATATAACGCGCCATCCTAACACCTCCTAAAAAGTAAAACCAATGTCAAAAAACGTTTAAATTAACTGAAATTTGTCTATTATCCGACAATTCTGTTAACAGGGAAAAAGAGAGTATACGCCGCCATATGGACATATACTCTCTCCCCTATAAAGGTAGCCTATGTTTGGCTTGTTTAATTACTTGCCTTCAATATAAGCATACTTGTAAGTGTAATCAGGTCCCATTGGGTTAACTGTTACATCCTTCACGTAAGGCTTCCAAAGTTGAGCAAGTGCACGCTGATAAAGTGGTGCAAGTACTGCATCTTCTTGGATAAGAAGTTTTTCTGCCTCTAGGAAGTTTTCAAAACGCTTAACCGGCTCTTGTGCAAGGTCAGCATTCGCTTCTTCAATTAGCGAGTCGTACTCTTCGCTGGAATATCCAGTATGGTTGTTTCCACCATCAGTGATCCATAGGTTTAAGAATGTGTTCGGATCAATGTAGTCAGGACCCCATCCAGCATTTTGAAGATCATACTCCATTGCTGTATCGCGGTCTAGACGTTCCTGGAAAGGTACACCTTGTACATTTACAGTAAGACCTTCAAGCTGTTCAAGCTGGTCTTTAAGGTAAGCATCTAGGTTTTTAGAAGTTTCTGTGTCACCGCCAAGGTAACCGATTTCAGCTTCTTCAATTCCTAGTTCTTCTTTTGCTTTAGACCATAGTTCTTGAGCTTCTTCAACGTTTGTTTCAATTAGATCACCGTTTATTTCACGGAAATCTTCTTCAGTTTCTGGATGGGTAACAAAGTTTTGCGGCATGTTACCGTAATGAGCAATTGATCCGTTGTTAAGAATTGTATCAACCATAGCTTCACGGTCGATTACTTTTTGAATCGCTTTACGAGCATTTTCATTCTTAAGAATTTCATTCTCTTGGTTCATCTTTAAGTAGAATAAAGTAGGCTCTTCTTCGATACGGAATTCTTCAGATGTACGGTACTCATCAACGAATTCAGATGTTAGACTAGTACGATCAATTTCGCCAGTTTCGTAAAGGTTAACAGCTGAAGATGTTTCTTTAACTACTTTTACGTTGATTTGATCAAGTTTAACTTGCTCAGCATCCCAGTAGTCTTCGTTCTTTTCAAGAGTCCAGCCATCAGTACCCCAATCAGTAATAACAAATGGTCCGTTAGAGAGCAGGCTTTCAGCTGAAAGTGCATAGTCATCGCCTTGTTCTTCAACAAAGTCTTTGTTTAAAGGTAAGAATGTACCGAATGTAGTTAGAGACTCAAAATATGGAGTCGGTTTTTCAAGTTGAACTTCTAATGTATAGTCGTCCACAGCTTTCACACCAAGTTCTTCAACAGGTGCATCGCCATCAGCGATAGATTGAGCGTTTTCAATAGTGCCGCCCATCATGTATGGACCGTACTCTGATCCAGTTTCTGGATTAACAGCACGCTGCCAAGCATACACGAAATCGTTAGCTGTAACAGGGTCACCGTTAGACCAGACAGCATCTTCACGTAGTGTAAACGTCCATGTAAGACCGTCTTCACTTACTTCGTGCTCTGTAGCAATACCTGGTTCTGGTTCTCCGCCTTCACCTAAACGGTAAAGACCGTCCATTGTGGAACCAAGCCATTGGAATGCAACGGCATCAGTAGCCAATGAAGCGTCCATTGTTGGAATCTCAGAAGATTCTGCTAAGTTAAGTATTTGTTCCTCGGATCCCTCTGATCCTTCGCTGCCTTCAGCTTCGCCTTCAGACCCTGAGTCTGAGCCTCCACCGGAACAAGCAGCAAGGAACATGCTTAGTGCCAGTGCGAGCACAAGCAAAAACCAATTTTTCTTTTTCATCTAGAAAATGACCTCCCCTAAAAAGTCTTAAAATTTCGTGGTGTCTTGTCCACATATCGAATTATACAAGTTTTCTAACTATTTTGCATTCATTATTTTTCAATAATTTTATAAAATCCCTTATTTTATTACGTTCAAGTAACATAAAACAGGTAAAAATACCTAGTTTATTTTACTGAAAATTGTGTTGACTTTTGCGATGCCTTTACTGACGCACTTTAAAGGGTTACAGTGGTCTTTTATGCTAGATAAATATAATAAAGTACTAATGAATTTATAAATAAAAAATTATGTCTTTTAATTTTGAATTTTCAGTAATTTTAATGACATTTATATAATTCCCATCATGTTTTTACATGTTATAATATTTTTTGTAGATTTATGAAAGATTTAGGATGTGAAGTGATCATGAAATTTGTTAGAAATAAGTGGGGATTTTTGGCTATTAATTTTGTTGTTCTTTTATTATACTTTTTGATTTTTTCTCCAGCGTACAGTCTGCTTCATTTTATCGATCTCTTATTTTACCTTTGCTTCTTTTATTTATTTATTGGATTGATCCTGTGGATTATAAAAGGCGGGTTCTTTGATGCAATTACTTACAGTTTCCGCAGGGTATCCAACAGAATCGGAAAGAATAAAGATTATATGGAAGACATTGATGATTTTGAGGAAAAGCCGCTGCCTTCTCAAATGTTTAAGAGAAACGTCGTCCGTTTTTTTCTGTTTCAGGGCATATCGCTGCTCGCAGGAATGGCTGTTCTATTAGTCGTTTATTATATGGCTTGAAATGCTCTTCAGTTTGCTCTATAATTTGTTCAAGATTCTAAATAACGAATGCGAAGAAAAAGTAAAAGTAGTTTTATTGCAAGCTTTCCAGAGAGGCTGCGGTCGGTGTGAGCAGCTAAGCGCAATGAAGCGAAATGGGACTTTGGAGCAGAACCGTAGATTCGGCGTTAACGAATATGAGCTGACTTTTATTTGCATGTAAAAGTAACTAGGGTGGCACCGCGAACCAATCGTCCCTTCCATATAGGAAGGCCGATTGGTTTTTTGTTTATTAGTGTAGCTGACGGAAAAAGAGTAACTTCCTTTTCCTATAAAAATAGGAGGTCTGCTCGCTTTTAAGCGGATGAAAATTCAGCTTATCAAATATATCTAAGAGGTGAGAAAGATGAAAACATTATTTTCCGGAATTCAGCCAAGTGGAACACTTACGCTTGGTAACTATTTAGGCGCAATGACTCATTTTGTTGATTTGCAGGATGAGTATGAGTGCTACTTTTGTATTGTAGATGAGCACGCGATCACTGTACCGCAGGACCGTCTGGCCTTACGAAAAAATATTAAGTCGTTAGCTGCATTATATTTGGCTTCAGGGATTGATCCTGATAAAGCAACCTTATTCATTCAATCAGAAGTGCCGGCACATACCCAGCTGGGCTGGATGCTTCAATGTGTCAGCTACATCGGTGAATTAGAGCGAATGACCCAGTTCAAAGATAAGTCTGGAGATGGTAAAGAAGCTGTCAGCTCAGGACTGCTGACTTACCCTCCACTCATGGCATCAGATATACTGCTTTATCAAACGGACATCGTGCCGGTCGGTGAGGATCAAAAACAGCACTTAGAACTGACGCGTAACTTGGCTCAGCGTTTTAATAATAAGTACAATGACATTTTCACGGTTCCTGAAGTAAGGATTCCAAAAGAAGGAGCGCGTATTATGTCGCTTCAGAACCCTCTGAAAAAAATGAGCAAGTCCGATCCCAACCAAAAAGCTTTCATCTCTATGCTGGATGATGAGAAGAAGATTACAAAAAAAATAAAAAGTGCCGTAACCGATTCAGAGGGTGTCGTCAAATATGATAAGGAAAACAAACCGGGAGTTTCTAACCTGTTGACGATCGAATCCATCTGCCGCGGGGTGTCCATTCAAGAATTGGAGAATAAATATGCAGGAAAAGGTTATGGAGACTTTAAAGCAGGCGTTGCTGAATCCGTTGTCAGGGTATTGGGGCCAATTCAGGAACGTTACGAGCAGCTGATAGATTCTGAAGAATTAGATGAAATTTTAGATCAAGGGGCAGAGGCTGCTTCGTTTAAAGCGAACAAAATGCTGATGAAAGCGAAAAAAGCGATGGGTCTCGGCCGTGTAAGAAAGAAAAAATAAGAAAAAGCCAGGATTGAGGAGCCCCCTCAATTCTGGCTTTTTAAATGCTTCTGATCTTTATGGTTCTCCGCCTGCCACATCGTTTCAAAAAATGGCTGGCCCTTTATAATTTTTCCGCACAGTTCTTCGTGTTGTTTACTCCATCCTTCAATCGTGCCATAGTACAGGCGCTGCCAGGCATCTTCCGTTGTGATGTGCTTAATATCCTGATACTGGGCCGGATCCCATTCTGTCAGCCAGTACCCGACTTCTTCCGGATGATCCGTGTTTTTCAGCTGATCTAAAGCCATCATAAGCAGCTGTTTTAACTGCCGCTCTCTTCTTGTCAGTCCTGCCATTTTTTCAGGGGACAAGGACAAAATGTGATGTTCTTTCGGTGAGACACTTTCGATCATATAAACAGCCGGCCGCTTTCCTTCTACCATGTCGAAAACGAGGCGTTCCTGTCGGGGAATCAGTCGGCTTTTTTTCACGGGAAGCGAATATCCTAATGTATCAAATACGAGTACCCTCTTTCCGTCTGTAACTACGGCTGCATAATCTATGGTGCGGCGTTCCTGATTGTTTTTTACATAGGTGCGTTTGTAAATGTCATCCAGCAAGGATCTTGGAAGTTCTTGTAAATCGTTTTCTATAAACTCGTAGAGATCTTCTTCAATATAAAGTAATGGAATCTGGTCCACCAGCTCAATGCCATCTTCTTTACGCCATTCGTGAAATTGACAAACGTTGTAACCATTCTCTTCTCCTTCAAACCAATTGACCCATAAATCGTGCATATATAACATAGCGCAACCTCACTTTCTTACCCGAAGACTCTTTAGGTTACATTATGACCAATGTTGGTTTTTTTATTCTTAACATCCATCATTTAGTAAATTATTCTTTCATCCATAAAAGAGACACAATAATCATGAATAAACCAAGCCCGGATAGATAACATTCAGGCCGAGACCTTATAACAAGAAGAAACTCAATCCATGTTAATCCTGCAGGGACAAAATTCAAATAGGTTATGGTCACCGTTCCGCCTGCTACAGTAAGTCCAAAGCCTGTTAAGAACACCATCCACTGCCACATCTTCTTGTCCTCCTTGTCCATTTTATAGAGTTTATGTTTACACTCAGATGGACATGCCTCCCAATAGTCGAGCTGTTCCTACATAATTCCTCTTTACTTAAACGTAAATTACAGGTAAATTTAGTAGAGGAGCTTTTCAATAGAAAGGATGATTAAGCATGGTTGCTAAACGCTCTTTACGTAAGCAGCGTAAACGCAAACGTAAGAAACGGCTTTTTATAGCTCTTATATTTTTATTATTTATTACCTCTCTCAGCTATGTAGGCTATGAATATATGATGGGAAAACAAGAATCCCAGAATAAAGTTTCCGGAGATGAGGGAAGTGAAGTTTCCCTTTCGGATATGTCCAGTAAGTATAAGGATGAATTCAAAGGCGTCGATAATAACGACGGTAAAACCAACGTCCTGGTTTTAGGTGTCGATCAGCGTGAAAATGAAACACCACGATCTGATACGATTATGATTGCCCAATATGATGAAAACGGGGAAACAGCCAAAGTGGCTTCACTGATGCGTGATATGTACGTCAATATCCCCGGGCACGGCTATAACAAACTTAATGCCGCTTTCGCCTTTGGCGGGCCTGAACTTATGAGACAGACGATTAAAGAAAACTTCGGTGTCGATGTCGAATATTATGCAATTGTTGACTTCAACGGATTTACTCAAATCGTAGACACACTGGCTCCTAACGGCGTTGAAGTTAATATTGAAAAAAACATGCAGTATAAAGCCGGCGATACCAATATCGATCTTAAGCAGGGAACGCAATCATTAGATGGAGAAGAACTGCTCGGCTACGCAAGATATAGAAGTGATTCCCAAGGTGACTTCGGGCGAGTTGAACGTCAGCAGAAAGTCATTAAACTGCTGAAAGACGAGCTTGTTTCATTTAGCGGTGTTATGAAGGCTCCGAGGCTTATGGGAACGCTGCAGCCTTATGTAGATACCAACATTGGCAGCGGAAAGTACCTCAATTTAGGAAAAGACTTTATTTTTAACCCGGTAAATAATATAGATACCTTTAATTTACCGACTGAAGATAATGTATGGAATGCAAGAATGCCTTATCCGGTCGGTCTGGTACTGCAGCACGATGAGCAGAAAAGTGCCGAAGATTTACAAGAATTTCTCCAATAATATCAATCCCCTGGATAAGAGGCCAGGGGATTTTTTATGGATTATTTACTTTATTAGCTAGGTTAAATGTTGCTATTATGGCGAAAGGGCCGGGGCAGAAGGCTCGCTTTAACGTTATTCAGAATATTTCTTGAAGATCAAGGCTGCATTATGGCCGCCAAATCCTAACGAGTTACTCATAACAGTTGTTAATTCCTGTTTTCTCGCCTCATTTGGAACATAATCAAGATCACATTCAGGGTCTGGAGTTTCATAATTAATTGTCGGCGGAATAATTCCTTCATTAATAGCTTTAAGAGAGATAATAGCTTCTACCGCGCCGGCAGCTCCAAGTAAGTGACCTGTCATGGATTTCGTTGAGGAAATCGCCATCTTATAAGCATGATCTTTAAATACAGATTTAGCTGCAATAGTTTCAAATTTATCGTTAAGGTCTGTGGATGTTCCATGGGCGTTTAAATAATCCACTTGTTCTGCGGAAATACCTGCATCCTTAAGCGCTTGGTTCATTGCACGTGTAGCTCCTTCTCCTTCTGGTGCTGGAGAAGTAATGTGGTAAGCATCACCAGTAGCACCATAGCCAGTCAGCTCACCGTAAATTTTAGCTCCGCGTTTTTGAGCGGATTCAAGCGTTTCAAGAATCACGATTCCTGCTCCTTCACCCATAACGAATCCGTCACGGTTTTTATCAAAGGGACGGCTTGCTGTATTAGGGTCTTCGTTCAGGGATAGAGCACGGGCTGAAGCAAATCCGGCAAAGGACATTTTGTTCATTGGCGCTTCCGTTCCGCCTGTAACCATAATATCCGCATCCCCGCGCTGAATAACTTTGAAGGCATCCCCAATTGAGTTAGCTCCTGATGCACAAGCTGTTACCGTACACGAATTAATTCCTTTAGCACCAAGGGCAATCGAAACTTGTCCAGCTGCCATATCTGGAATCATCATCGGGATGAAGAACGGGCTTACACGGCGGTAGCCTTTTTTCTGGAAAGTTTCAAATTGCGATTCATACGTGTTCATGCCGCCGATTCCTGAACCAATCCATACGCCGATACGGCTGGCATTTTCTTCATTAATGGTAAGGTTCGCGTCCTCTACAGCCATATGGGAAGCGACCATAGCATACTGAACGAAAGGATCCATGCGGCGGACGTCTTTACGATCAATATAAGTGGAAGGGTCAAAATCTTTCAGCTCGGCTGCCACATGAACCGGATATTCATCTTTATTTACTTTCGTAATAGGGCCAACACCTGATTGACCGCTCTTAATATTGTTCCACGTTTCTTCTACTGAATTACCGACTGGCGTTACAGCTCCAAGACCGGTAATTACGACACGTCTTTTTTCCATTACACAATTCCTCCTTGATTACTTACCCCATCGGAGGGCAACGGCTCCCCAAGTGAGTCCGCCGCCGAACCCGACAAGTACGACTAGATCATTATCTTTAATTTTACCCGCTTTTACGTCTTCTGACAAAGCAAGCGGGATAGATGCTGATGAAGTATTTCCATATTTATTAACTTTAACTGACATTTTTTCTTTCGGAATTCCAAGCCGCTCCCTGGCTGCTTCCATAATTCTAATATTTGCCTGGTGCGGTACTAAATAATCGACATCTTCTTCATTAAGACCGATTTTTTTCACAACATTTACTGAAGACTGCGGCATTTGTCTAACAGCAAACTTGAATACTTCTCTACCATTCATAAACAAGTATTCATCCTGATATAAGTGCGGACCGCCGCTTCCGTCAGCTCCAAGTTCGAAGGAAAGGATTCCTTTCCCATCACTTACCGGGCCAATTACGGCTGCTCCAGCTGCGTCACCAAAAAGAACACATGTGTTGCGGTCTTCCCAGTCGGTAATTTTTGAAAGCTTTTCCACTCCTACAACTAACACATTTTTGTAAGCACCTGTTTCGATATACTGCTTAGCCGTAATTACACCATACATAAAACCGGCACAAGCTGCGCTAATATCCATTGCTGCTACTTTTCTAGCTCCCAGCTTATGCTGCAGCACGGTAGCTACTGAAGGGAAAGGATGATCGGGTGTCACGGTCGCAACAAGGATCAAATCAATCTCTTCAGCTGTGAGATCAGCATCATCGAGCGCATTTTGAGCAGCACGAAGAGCCATGTCCGAAGTATCTTCACCTTCTGCCGCAATACGTCTTTCTTCAATCCCTGTACGCGTGCGAATCCACTCATCACTAGTATCGACGATTTTCTCTAAATCTTTATTGGTAAGAACTCTCTCCGGCGCATAATGTCCTGTCCCTATGATTCCAGCGTTCATATATTCATCCCCTTAAGGTAGTGTTTATATCAAATGTTATGACTTGGTACTAATATTAATTCATCTCTGTTTTTTAAGCAAGCCTTTGAAATGAAAAGAAACACAAGAAGCAAGGCTTCTTATGTTTCTCTAATTAAAGGGAAGTTTCCCGGTATTTTTGTACACTTCCACTGCTTCATTGACTTCTGTAATCACTTCTTTATCCACGACTTCGCTGTATTCACCAAGTTCAATAGCGCCTTCTTGAAAATCATACTCCATGACTTTTCCTTTTAAGTCACCATTAATGTATTGCTCAATGGCCTGCACGTACAGATGATCGACACGCTGAACAGTACTCGTTAACACTGTATTCTTTGCGTTCTTCAGCTGATCCTCCACGTAGCCGATTGCATAAAGTTCATCCCTTTCTGCCCTTTTTATGATCGGCAGGTTAAAATTATCACCCGCTGGATAAAAGACATCAGCACCGTCAAGTACCATTTGATCATAGATTGCCTTAGCGCGTCCGACCGACTCCCAACTGTTTGTGTAAGACATGGACACTTTAGCCTGAGGATTCTGATGCATCACCCCTGCATAAAAACCCTCCACCTCAGGCTGCCATTCGTAGGCAGCAATCAAGCCTACCCTCCCTGTCTCTGTCATATCTCCCGCAACCATCCCCGCAAAAAAGCCCATGGCTCCTGAACTGAAATTTAGTGCGGTCACGTTTTCAGCAGAGAATTCGCCGTTAAAGTAGATAAAATGAATGTCTGGATAGCTTTGATGCACATTTTGAAAGGTCTGACTATAAAAATTTCCATGGCCAAATATTATATCGGCGCCCCGTTCAGCCAGCTCATCAACTGCACTCTCGGTATCAGACGTAGTGTTTATGTTTTCCTTTACGATCACATTGGTGTCATATTTCTCTTCAATTGCTTTAATCCCTTCATACCCCTTCTCTCCCCATGCCTGATCTTCTGCCGATGTTTCCACAAGCCAGCCGATTGTTTTGGGAGTGCTTGAAGCCTGCTGATAGTCACAGCCCGTCAGCCCAATAACAACTATAAAAAACAATAAAGTATATGATTTCAATGCTAAGCACCCCTATGTATAGCTTCCTTTTTACATTATAGGGTTCTTAGCTGCAAAAGTTAAATGGTTAGTATGCTATTCGAAGCGTTCACCGCCTTTATTATAAATTTCCCAAATTCGATCTACCACTTCTTGAGGTTCGGCCTCCTCTGCTTTACGTTCAATTTCCTCAGGCAGTTCCCCTTGTTCGAGAAAATAGATAACTTTTTCCAAAAAATCTTCAACATGAACCGCGTGATGCTGGATGATCCAAAACTGCAAGTCATCAATCGTTACTATTTCGCTTGAATCAATCTCCATCCATTCCCCAAATAAAGCCGGTACCTCTATCTTTTGAGCCGCACCATCCTGACCTTTAACTTCTATATAAGAATCATGAATCCGCACCTGAACTTCTTCCTCAGAAGAATGACAATGATTCAGCCGCTGTTCTGTTGTTGTAAAATGCTGAAAATGGCTGTTTCGGCCAACATATAAATAAAGCTCCTCTTTCTTCTCATTGTCAATCTCATCAACACCAATCACTTCATGTCCTCTGTGCAGTAACTGGCGTGCACAATGGTAGCCTACCCAGTGGAAACAATTATATAAGACAATGACCATTCTTTCTCACCACCTGCTCTTTTTCCTACATTTTATTCCTGCACTCGAAATAACATGTCTAATAAAACGATTTCATATTTATTTTTCGATAGGGTTCTGATAGAATGAACAAAGAATGTGTAAAAATGAGGTGTGGTATAGTGAAGTTTATTTGGACAATTGTGTGGGCGTTTCTCTTAAGCTTAATGACAGCTTATGTAGTAAGTAACATGTCGAGTGCATCATTCTCTGCTGCTCAAGTGATCATCATGACCATTTTGTTTAGCGGTGCTGTATTTGTACTTGGTGAAGGAATTCTTGAAAAAGAGGCTTAACTTACGAAAAAACGTTGCTACCTATCTTTCTAGATAGCAGCGTTTTTTTAATGCTTTTTGTAGGGCAACAGACGATAGATGCGTCTATAAAGTTGTAGTAAAAATTTTTCCATACTCGTACATATATAAATAATTTTTCACGAATCGTATAACTTCGAAATTGAAGCAAGGGGGATATAAAAAAATGGAAGAGATGTGGCTGTTATTAAAATATTTATTTTTGGGGATTTTTCAAGGGTTCACTGAACCGATCCCTATTTCTTCCAGTGGACACCTTGTTATTGTCCAGCAGATGATGGATTTAAAAATCGAAGGCCTTCAGTTTGAGGTCCTTGTTAATTTTGGATCGTTAATTGCTGTATTACTTATTTACCGAGAGGATATTCTTCGGTTAATCCAGAACGGGATAGGATACATTTGGACAAAAGATGTCCGGCAGAAAGATGATTTCGAATTTATCATTTACTTAATTATTGGAACGATCCCTGCTGGTGTGATCGGGTTATTATTTGAAGATCAGTTTGAAGGACTGAAAACGGTGGAAATGGTCGGTCTTATGTTAATCGTTACAGGGATTGCACTATGGATTATCCGTAATTTAAGGGGGCGCCGCGGTGATGGTGCGCTTACCTTTAAGGATGCTGTCATCGTCGGTCTGGCCCAATCTGTCGCATTAATTCCAGGCATCAGCCGTTCCGGTGCGACAATTGTGGCCGCTATGCTGCTTGGCATGAAGCAGGAGACAGCTCTTCGCTTTTCATTCCTGCTATTTATTCCGATCAGCCTCGGAACGATGCTTATGTCGATTGGCGACTTAATTGAAGATCCGAACTTAGGCGAATTCTGGCTGAGTTATTTGATCGCCTTTGCGGCTTCAGTTTTTGCCTCATACTTTTCGCTTAAATGGTTTATGGGGATTATGGCGCGCGGCAACCTAAAGTATTTCGCGTTTTACTGCTTTATCGTCGGCGGCCTTGTTGTCTTTTTCTTATAGGCGCTCTTAGCTGGAGCGGTTCGCTTTTATTACGCAATCAATTTAACATAACGAATAAAAAAGGCTGTCTCCGGATTCGGTAGACAGCCTTTTTATTAACCTCCGCTAACTGGCGGGAGAAAAGCTACTGTATCTTTTTCTTTAATGATGACATCATTTGCGGCAAGCTCTTCGTTAACCGCCGTCATCGCTTCATGGATATCCGTAAGTCCATATTCCTTTTCTAGAAGTTCCTTGACCTGATATACAGTTTGGCCGCTTACTTCAACCTCTACTGATTCTTTCCCCGCTTTCTCCTGCAGTCCTGCAAAAAATAAGATCTTATTCATGTGAGATCCTCCTCTTTTGGCTCTCCTGTTTCATAGGCTTTCGTTTCTTTCTGATTGCCGATCCAGGCTTCGCCGTCTTCCCAGTGTTCCTTTTTCCAAATTGGCACTATTTCTTTGATCCGCTCAATCGCGTAACGGCTGGCTTCAAATGAATCCGCCCGGTGCGGTGATGAAACTGCGATCACAACAGCGATATCCTTAATCTCAAGCTTTCCAATCCGGTGGGTGATGGCAGTCTTCGTATTCGGCCAGCGATCGGAGATTTCTTTGCCGATTTCCGCTAACTTCGATTCGGCCATGGAAGCATAGGCTTGATATTCGAGATAAAGTGTCCTTCTTCCCTTTGTAAACTCCCTCACAGTTCCAATAAACGTATTAATCGCACCAGCTTCTCTTCTTGCCACCTGATTTGTAACTTGTTCAATAGAGATTGGCTGGTCTGTAATTTGAAATAATTTCGTCATCATTCTCTCTCCTCTTTTGCGGCCGAATAAATCATCGGTAAATCTTTATGTAGATGAGCCATTTCAATGACAGGACAGGAGATTTGAGAAGTATCGACATTTCCCCACGTGATAACGAGCTGGATGTTTGAAAGCATCAGCAGCTCTTGATCGGCTTCTTCTTTTAAAATTACGGCTTTCGGATAGTTTTTCTCTTTATAACCTTCAATTAAAATTAGATCCGGGTCATATAACTCGTACCATTGAATCATCTGCTCCAGGAGGATTTCTTCCTCTGTATGGATATGAATGCCCCTGGGGCTGATCACGCTCGATACACTTGCTCCGCTGTTAAAAATTCTTTCACTGTCATTATCAGCTGCTAATGGCTGCAGAGGATCAGTATGAGGGTGGTGTTTAATCACAGCTACCCGATCTCCAGAATCCTTGCCAAAGCGGGACAGATCTTCGATTACTGTCGTTTTTCCTGAGTTTTTATATCCTGTAACTTGAAAAATCGGCCTCATACACATAGCTCCTTTTGATTACACACTGAAGGCAATAGGGGTTCTGCGAGACTCCTGCTTAAAAAACGGATGCTTAAGACCCCGCAGAGAGGTCACAAACGAGGAGGCTTGAGCGTTCGTCCGCTTAAAAGCGGGCAGGCTCCCCAATTTCAGATAATTGATATAACCTAATAAAAAGAAAGCCCCTTTCAACTAGGAAAGGGGTTCTTTTACATCAATCCGGAATACCAAGAGCGATTTTCGCATAACGGCTCATGCGGTCTTTCGTCCATGGTGGATTCCAAACAATATTAACGTTTACTTCGTTAACCTCAGGGAGGTCAGCAAGTACACGCTTTACGTCCTGTTCAATATGCCCAGCTAATGGACACCCCATTGCTGTCAATGTCATTGTCACTGTAGTATTGCCATCTTCGTCTATATCTGCACCATAAACGAGACCTAAATTCACGATATCAATACCTAATTCAGGGTCAATTACATTCTCAAGGGCGCCCATGATATTTTCTTCAAGCGCTGTATCCATAGTAGTACCCCCTTCACTTTAATTCATTATCTATTATAAACAATATTTCTGCCAGAATAAACCGCTGAGGATTTTTAAAGTACAATCTCTATCCAATTAACCATTTCTAGTATAGCAAAACGGCTGACTTTGTGTCCCGCTCCTGTTTCACGGAGGAAGCGGATATTTTCAGGATTTCTGTATTGTGACACAATTTCATTGTAAAAATCATATGAATGCTCAAACGGTACAACTGGGTCGGCGTCCCCATGCCAGAAAAACAGCGGCTTTTCTTTGACCTTATGTGCGTTAAGTGACAAATCGATGCTCGCCAGTGACTGATAGAGCTCCTCAAGCTCGTCAGGCGGAATTGGCAGCTGGATCCCTGTCTGCTCCACGTCCTGAATCAGCTTTTTGGCAAACTCAACCGGCTTTGGCGATCCCATCATCACGGCTCCTGCCTGAATCCAGGGATACATCGTAACCGCTGCAGCTGTAGTCACTCCACCCATGGAAGTTCCGCCAATACCAAAACGACGGTCTAATATTAAGTTACGCTGATCAAGCTCGTCTTTTATATCTTGGATATCTTTTAAATTCTGATACACGATTTCCCAAAATTTAAAACTTAAATCTTGCCGTGATAAGTTATCATCCCGGTCTCCATGGTGCAAGCTATCTGGTAAGACGACCCGATAGCCTTTTTGTGCTAATAAATAGGCCTGTGCCAAATTATGTTCTTTCGCTGACGTAAAGCCGTGAAAATATGTAAAAACCGGCAGCGGTTGATCAGCTTTTGCAGAATCTGCTAAGACTAAGGTTGGAATATTTTTAAATGATTCCCTATATATGACTATCATGTGGTTTGGTCCCTTCTTACAAACTTTAATATTTCCCAATCATGGAATTTACATTTTTTGAAGTATAATGTAATCGTATCACTTGAGGTTCAGTCTTGGAAAGGATTAGATATCGGCTAATTGACTTTCTTTGCAATCCAACTATATACCCGCTAAACTAATAAATATAAATTGAGGTGAAAGACGATGAAAAAACAACATTTAATAGCACTCGACCTGGATGGTACGCTGCTGACAGATGATAAAGAAATTCACGCAGAGACGAAAGAAGTTGTCAGAGACGCGATGGCAAATGGCCATATCGTCTGTATAGCTACCGGACGCCCTCACAGGGCAAGCATTAATTTTTATAACGAGCTGGAGCTTGAGACTCCAATGGTGAACTTCAACGGGGCTCTCATTCACCACCCGAAAGACAACCGCTGGGATGTTCTGCACTCCCCTCTCTCCATCCGCACAGCTCATAAGATTATTCACAAGTGCCATGAACTGGGCGTTAAAAATATTCTCGCTGAAGTGAAAGACCATGTCTATTTAGATCAGCATGACGATGAGATTATGGAGATTTTCCATACGCAAGACGATAATCCGGTCACTGTAGGACGCCTTCAGGCCAACTTAAAGGTTGATCCTACCTCCATCCTGATTCATCCAGAAGAAGAAAAGATTAAGGCACTGCGCGAAGAATTAGATGTGCATGCTGAATTAATCGATCACCGTAAATGGGGAGCTCCCTGGCACGTAATAGAGATTGTCAGAGCTGGCATGAATAAAGCGGTCGGTTTGAAGAAAATTGCCCACTACTATAATATCCCGCAAAGCCGGATCATTGCTTTTGGCGATGAAGATAATGACTTTGAAATGATTGAATACGCCGGTGTAGGGGTTGCGATGGGAAATGCGATTAACGAACTGAAGGATTTAGCCAACCATGTAACTGACACAAACGAAAACAATGGAATCGGCGAGTTTTTAACCGATTTTTTAAAATTAAACAGGAAAGCCATGTAAGTTATATTTTTCCTTGAGTATAACTGTTGAGGCCAGCCATACTAAGCTTGGACGCAAAAAGCGTTCAGGCTTTTTTTATGACAGGAGGCTTTGTCATGGATAAGCAAAAGCAAGATCAAAAACGATGGGTTGAGGTTCGTGATTTCGACGAACGCGAAATGGAACCAAAGCGCCTCTCTGATGCCGAGCGCAAAGAGAAGGAAGCTGATCAACACACGGTAGGAGGGTTTTAAAAGTGAATTCTCTATTTGAAAATGCGCGTAATGCTATTAATCGTATGACACAGAACCGCGAACGCGGTCATCAGCCAAGTCAAGAAGACATACAAGCTGCTAAGCAAGCGATTCAATCTGCATATAGCCAGTGCTCTCAAGAAGAGAAGCAAGAGCTACAGCAATTAGAACGTAAGCTTGATGCTGAACACAACCAACTACGGTAAACCATTAGATCAGACTCAATATGAGTCTGATCTTTTTATTTGAGGAATTATTTCCCGAAGAGTGGATACCACTTGTAAGTTCGGATGCTTATAGGGAACTGTCGTCGGCTGAATAAGAATTCCTTTCATATCGGTGATAAGCGCAGGTGCTATTTCATTCATAAAATTATCGCCAATTGAGACAGCCTGCTCTGGCAGCAGATTATACCCCTCTAAGATACGCTTGAAGTGAGACAGCGTTAAGGCCGGCTTTTTGGCTGATGTTATCGTTTCGTGAAACATATTTTTTAAACCAAGCTCACTTAATAAATTTTGCACATCATATTCCTCACTATTCGTTAAAAGGATTAAAGTTTTATCCTTCTTCCATTCTTCAAGCGCTTCTCTTAGTCCGTGTGTATGAGTGAGGCTGAACTGATCAGAAACCATATAATCTTTCGTTTGCATATAGCATTTATGGCAGTCCTCAAGAGACACACCGTAATGGACGGCTACCGAATAAGGAAGCCACCATCCATCCCCAATCGCAATGATATGTTCGAAATCAAATTCCACGGGATCAGGATATTTAATCTGGACTTGCTGATCCAGCCACTCCTCTCCTTCCCAGTTCAAAACAGAGGCTGCCCTGTTTGTATAAGGATCAATGGTTAGAATCACATTTTCCCGCAGGTCATAAGCTGTTCCTATAGTAAGAGGGTGAAGGCCTTGAAGAACTTTTTCATAGTCGGTTTGAAAAAGTCCCTGCTTATCAGCTGGAAGTTTTTGTTTAAGTAAATGAGCATAGAACTCAAAATGGTCAGTGTCTTCGTATAAAGTGCCGTCTAAATCAAAAATTAAACTTCTGGCATCTTCTATCATGTTTATTCTCTCCCTTCTTCTTCATTATTTTAAAATGCTGTTCAGGTTATTCATTTATATTAAAAGAGAGACCGGACGGCTGAGAGGACAAGAGTTAATAAAGTTTGTGAAGCGCAGGATTGAGAGACGTAAGCCCCGGAATTACTCGCCCAAGCTCCAGAATCGAGACCGAACACCGGGTTATCAGCCACGAATGCTGGAAAAATTCCCTCCTCCACTCCAAAAAAGAACTGCTCTCCAATTTCACTTAAAAATTTGGAGGGCAGTCCCTAAATCGCACTTAGTCCAGCGGTTCAATAATAATGGTTGCAGGAAGACCTTTTTTAATCGCTTCGTTTTTTAACCTTTCTGCGTTGTTTCGATCATTAAATGCTCCAATTTGTACTCGATAAAGGTTCTTCGGAGTTGGTCCTTGTACTGGAGGAGTCGGTTTAGGATTCTGGCTGATTTTTTCTCTCAGAGCGGCATCAAGCTCCCTTATCGTCACAGGACTGACTTTTCCGTCCACTGAAATCTTACGTTTTCCCTGGAATTGCCGGACAGCTGTCTCTGTTCTTGGGCCGAAAATGCTATCCACTGTCCCTGGATTATAGCCGAGTGAAACGAGCTGTTCTTGTATTTTACGGACACCGTCTCCACTGTCTCCCCTTTGAAGAACATCTCTGTTCTGCTTATTTCTTAAGGCATTTTCAAGAGCACCGGCGGTTTTAGCGTCGCAAATTCCGTTAGCTGTAAGCTTAGCCGACCTTTGGAAGTTAGTTACCGCTGTTTTCGTCACTGGACCGAAGATACCGTCAACTTTGCCTTTATAAAATTCTAAAGCAGCCAGATCTGTCTGCAGCTTCGTGACACGCTCGCCCCTAGATCCTTCACGGAGGGAAATAAAAGTCGGGACTGTGCTTGCGAGCGCATTATATTCTTTGACCACATCATTGATAAATGCACTCCACGTTTTTCCATTACGGGAAAAGGCGTTGATCGGGTCTGTTCTGCGTGATGAATCGAGCGTATAGTGTCCAATTATTTGGGTTCGCGGATTCCAGTTATAAGTTTTGCAGAGATAAGCCATGTACCAGACATAACGATTATAAGATTCGGTAAAATTGATATTGCCGCCATAGCAAAGCTCCACCCCAATCGCCCAGTCATTGGCATCGGAAACATTTTGACGTACGTGATAGGCTTTTTCTGTAACCGGGATGATGACAAGGATTACAAGGTCATCAATAAATACGTGAGCCAGGCACTTAGTGTACGAGAATTAAAATACTCACGATTCTGCCTCGCCGTTGAACCAGAATTTCCTGTATCGTGAGCAACGACATAACGCGGAATACGAGTCCCGCCCGGTCGCTGATTCCATTCTTCATCAATAAACTTTTGGGTAATTGCATATTTTTGAGCCATACATTCACTCCTTTCAAGTTCAGAAACTGCTGCTATTTTGAAATAAGGCCGATCGATCTTTCGGCGTTTACGTAACCCGCTCCGTAAATATTGTTCTCACGGTCCTGCCACAGGTCCGCTCCATTTATCAGAGCCTGTTTTACTTCATCGGGTGTTAATTCAGGATTGGCTTCAAGCATAAGCGCCACGATGCCGGCTATGATCGGAGTAGCCATAGATGTCCCCGATAAAGTTAAATAATGAGTATCCACTCGGCTTGATTTCTGCAGCTTATCTAAGTAGGAATTCGGAGATCGTAAGGAAATGATGTTCACTCCCGGCGCTAAAATATCCGGCTTCGCCACCCCATAAAGTGTTGGTCCACGGCTCGAAAATCCGGCTACATCATCATCGTCTCTTGTATCAGGCGTATTACGGTCATCCAGTGCCCCGACCGTAATGACCCGGTCGCTGATTCCCGGACTTGCGATCGTTTGGGCATCAGGGCCTTCGTTCCCCGCTGCTACCACGACGACAATGCCGCTTTCCCAGGCTAATTCGACATACTGAACCATAGGATCGTCATTTTCACTGGTATATGATCCGGCAGTTGTTCCTAACGACATACTGATAATGTCTATTTTAGACGTGTTATTTGGATCCTCGTTATACTGAATACACCAATCCAGTCCTTCCATCATAGATACGAGAGAGCCGGCCCCCATTTTATTAAGTACCTTTACGCCAATAAGATTGGCTTCAGGTGCAGGTCCTCTATATTTTCCATCAGAAGCAAATCCGCTGCTGGCCGCATCTCCGGCACAGTGGGTTCCATGCCCATTATCGTCATAGGGATCTGTTCGATCGTTAACAAAATCAGCAAAATCAATAATTCTCTCTTCCAGGTCCTGATGCGGATAGATCCCGGTATCGATTACGGCAATGTTTACCCCTCTTCCGGTAAGGTTCGTTTTATTTTGAACAATGTTAGCTGCACGGGCAGAAGGAATCGCCACATCCAAGAAAGCATGAACATCTCTGTTTAAATACACCCTTTTGACACAGCTGCAGTTGTTTAAGATATCCTCAAGCCCTTTAGGAGTCACGTGGGCACTAATACAGGAAACTGGAGCAAACATCTTATGCACCCTGCATTTCTTATGGCTGGCACTTACGGTCACGACTTCCTGCGCTGCGTCCATAAAAGAAGGAGAGTTTTTATCGAATTCAATCACTACTTCGATTTTCTTTCTGCTCTTGATCCAGCCTTCAAGCATGTTGTGCATAAAACAAGGCACCCATTTAAACGGTTTATAGCTTCCCACAAGTAAATTTCTAAGAGGATGATCTATTTTAACCGCGTGGCTGCGCACCATTTTAATCATAGAATAACCAAACATTCCATCACCTCAAGATAAGATTTATAGTATGTCTATGAGGGGATAGAACGTTTGGTAACGGTGTTTGTCCTTACTAAAAAAGATAGCTCTCTCATTTGGCGAAAGCTATCTTTTTATGCTGTATGATGCTTTTAATATAGTGGCGTATAGGATATGGCCAGCAAGCCAAAAACTTATCGCAGCTATGTTGGTGACTGAAGGAGTTTCTTTAATGGCGAGGATTGTTAAAGGAAAATATGTACTGGCTGCGATGGCCGACAGTACATAGGCCGCCATCCACTGCAGGCGCACCGTATTCGTCTGCCTGTTTCTAAGGAGAAAGCAATAGAAGATTCCAATGCCCCAGGAGATGATCATATGAAAAAGCCATTCTATAAAAACCGGCCAGTCAATATCTCCTATCACAGGGATGAAATCCACATTCATTAACAGCGTATAAATTTTTATCTCTGTCAGACTTTCGATAATCCACATATAAAAACCTAAGGCTAAGCCTGAGGCTGTTCCTATCCAAAAGCCTTTTTTCCACATAACATGGTCCCCCGCCTGATTTATTTCTTTTATATTAAACGCCCTTAATTATTTATTTCAATACTTTTCCACTCTCTGCATCCTGCCTTCATGCCCTATCTATTTAGAGTTTATAAATTTTCTGCTAAGATAGAGTAGAGCAGTTGAAGAGGAGGAAACAATTATGGCGATTACTGTAGATGAAACACCAAATCCGAATGCACGTAAATTCACGACTGATTCTTTAATTTTCCAAGGAGACGGAAGTGTATCCGTAATGCCGGGTCAGACAAGTGAGTATGATATTATGAACGAATTAATGGAACTTAAAGGCGTAGACAACGTATTTGGCTTCCAGAACTTTATTACGGTTAATAAATTACCGGATGCCGACTGGGAAGCTTTGACTCCTAAAGTCGAAGAAGTCTTAACGAACCACGGATATTAATAAAAAAGCTGACACTACCCTGTGTCAGCTTTTTTTTTACGCGTCGAAGTTCTCAAGCGGGACATAGTTCATATTAACCGGCTCTCCGTTCTCGTCTTTTTCATAAATCGTCATAACGAGCGCCCCTGAGTCCGGCAGTTTGTCCGGATTAAGTTCAATCTCTAAGCTGAATGGCGACCACTCAGCTTGCGGATCGTCTACCTTTACTGGCTCATCTTCCACAAAAATATTATGGCCGTCGTCAATTGTATAGTAAAACTCACCCTTGTTCACGTTAGCTTCCCCTGAAACGGAATATTGGCCATTTTCCCCTGACATCGTCATTTCTCGGAACACTTCTCCATATTGAGGTTCAGCGGAAGAAGCATCTGCATTCTCTCCCTGGTGTGGAGAAGATTCTTCTCCTCCTTCACCGCCAATAGTTACCGTATCTGTTATTACAAATGGTTTTGTATTTAACGGCTGATCATTAACGGTTTTTACTAAAAAGGACATCGTAGCCTCATATTCACCCGGCGGAAGGTCTTCTTCTATCGTTTCACTGGCAGCCAGCTGGCCTCTCGGCTCCAGTTCTTCGGTCGTCAGCTGCTGGGCAAACATCTGATCCTTTGAATACCTGTAAACTTCTTCGCCTGCCTCGTTTTTAAGAATAATTTCATATTTCTGACTTGAACTGAAACCTAAAGTAATTGGTTTTTCTGAATCATTCGTAATGAAAAAATCAAAGCTGATGCCATTTTCACTCTGATGAGCCTGTCCATCAAAAGTCAGCTGTTCAATAAGTGAAACAATATTCTCTGGATTCGTCTCTTCATTGGAGCTTTTATCGTTTTCCATATTGTCTTCTCCTTCCGAATTCTCGTCTGAACTTGAACAAGCGACTAGGAAAACCACCAGTAAGCTCGCCATAAAAGGAAGCCATTTCTTCATATCCACACACCCTTTTTCGTTATCTTTACTTGTCATCTTTTCTAAACAGGCCAAATATGCCGGTGGTCTGAATAATATTCGTAAAGGCCTGCGGATCTACTTCAGAGATAATATGCTGCAAATCATAAAGTTCATAACGGGTAATAACCATCACAAGCATGTTTTTATCCTGCTGAGTAAAAGCTCCTTTAGCAGGAAGCGTTGTAATCCCGCGCACCATCCGGGCATGGATTGCCTTTTCCAGGTCGGGTGCTTTTGTTGTAATGATCATAGCTGTCAGTTTCTCGTGACGTGTATGAATCGCATCAATGACTCTAGTCGTAACGTAAAGAGTTAATAACGTGTACAAAGCGTTCTCCGGCAGATATAAAATACCGGCAAATGCAATAATCACACTGTTAATAATTAAGAAATAAATTCCGATCGGACGGTCTTTTAAGCGGGATAGAATCATCGCGATAATATCCAGGCCGCCTGTAGAAGCACCCCATTTAAGCGTTATTCCAACACCTAATCCACCAATGACTCCACCGAAAACTGCATTTAATATAATATCTTCGGACAGCTGCTGAATAGGAATCAATTCCAGGAATAATGTCGTAAATGCAACAGATAGAGCACTGTAAATCGTAAATCCTTTACCGACTTTGAACCAGCCGAGTATAGCAACTGGAATATTAAGTATGAATAAAATAAGACCTGTACTTACACCCTGAATATTTAAGAAATCTTGAAAGATACTAGTAAGAAGCTGTGCAACCCCAGTAAATCCGCTGGCGTATACATTGGCTTCTATTAAAAACAGGTTCAGTGAAAGAGCATTCAGGACCGCCCCAAAAACAACTATTAATATTCTCTTAACCTCAAATGAAAACATAGCTACCTCCTTACTTGGCAATAAATACTACTCTTTTTTTATCACCACTAATTTGGAAAATCAAGTACTTGTTTAGTGCTACCCGCAAATTCACACCAATAATCATAGGAAGGTAAAAGATATTGCTTTACTAAGTCCTTCCATAAGCCTAAACTTAGAACTATAAAATATATGACAGTAGGTGAATGGTATGAACGTAAAAATTGTAAGTGATTCCGCCTGTGATCTGCCCACTGAAACGCTACATAAATTAAATGTCTACTGCCTGCCTCTTGGTGTTACGATAGGCGGCGAAGAATTTGAAGATGGAAAGACGATTACTCCCGACCAGGTCTACTCTTTAATGAGAGACGGCGAAGCCCCTAAGACGTCGCAAGTTTCCCCGCAGGCGTTTCGCGATGCTTTTACATCGTTTGCCAGAGAAAATCAGCCTTTTATTTACTTTGCCTTATCTTCCGAGCTTTCAGGAACCTATCAGACCGCTAAAATGATCGAACAGGAAGTAAAAGAGGATTTCCCGGACGCTCATTTTGAAGTCATTGATACAAAAGCAGTCTCAATGGGATATGGCCTTATTGTCATGCGTGCAGCTGAACTGGCTGCGGCCGGTAAAGGCTTTGATGAAATTCTAGAAATCGGCCAATATCTTGGAAATCATATGGAGCACATCTTTACTGTCGATGATTTAGAGTACCTTTACCGGGGAGGGCGTGTAAGTAAATCAGCCGCCTTTGTCGGCAGCCTCTTAAGAATAAAGCCACTTTTACATGTGGAGGATGGAAAACTCATCCCCCTTGAAAAAATTAGAGGCGCTAAAAAAGTATTAAAGCGCATGGTCGAAGTCATGAAGGAACGTGGTTCGTCTCTTGACCAGCAGCGTATAGCCATCAGCCATGGCGATGACTTGGAAAACGCTGAAAAGCTGGCAGATTTAATCCGGGAAGAATTCGGAACAAAGCAGATCGAGATTGAAATGGTCGGTTCTGTCATCGGTGCCCACGCCGGTCCTGGAACCATTGCCCTCTTCTTTTTAAACCAGCCTCCAAAATAAAAAACAAGCCTGATGGAACGGCCCGGCCGCCCGTCAGGCTTGTTCTTTTATATTCTCTCTTTTTTGGGTCGACAACCGATGTTCGACTGAATAAGGGACAATAATACGTTTCGCCGGCTCTTCTTTATGTTTCACTTTTTCAATTAAGCACCTCGCTGCTTGATAGCCTAATTCAAAAATTTTGATGTCGACCGTCGTTAGCGGCGGCCTTGTAATTTCAGAAAGATAGACATTATTAAAGCTGACGATTGATACGTCCTCTGGAACCATCAGTCCTAATTCCTCAAGCATATGAATGACCCCAACCGCCATCAGATCATCTGCAATGACTAAACCAGTCGGCGGTTCAGGCAGGCGAAACAGCTGATGGACCGCTTGCCTCCCTCCCGATTTTAGAAATTCGGTATGAACGCGATATTCTTCTAAAAAAGGAAGCGACGCTGCTTCTAAAGCTTCCTGATAACCTTTTAGCCGGTCGACGGTCACCATCAAATCAAGAGAACCGCCGATAAAAGCAATCCGTTCATGGCCTAAATCGATTAAGTGTTTCGTAATCTCGCTTCCGCTTTGGATATTATTGTTATCTACATGCGTAATTTCATCAGTCCGCTCTGTCGGCTTCCCGATAATTACAAATGGAAAATCCTTTTCGATGAGGAACTGAAGAACCGGATCGTTTACTTGGGAATAGAGCAAAATGACACCATCGACCCAATTTCCGTAGACCATCCGTTCAACGCCTTCTAACATCTCTTGATCTGTTTCTCCTGTAGAGATGGAGATTGAATAGTTCTGCTTATGCGCAATGGAGCTGATTCCTCGCAGCACTTCAGGGAAGAATGGATTCTGCAGAGATTTATCTGCACTAAAAGGCATCACAATCCCTAGAGATTGCGTCGACCGGCTTGCTAAATTTCTCGCATTGGCGTTTGGGTGGTAGCCCATATCCTTCATAATCTTTTTAACTTTTCGTTTAGTTGCCGGGCTGATGCGCGGACTGTCCGCTATGACTCGGGACACCGTAGAGGGGGCGACACCGGCCGCTTTCGCCACGTCTTTAATTGTTACTCCCATGGTTTCACCTTCTAGTGTAGATTCAATTTGTCACGTTCTTTTTACTCCTAATGCTTATGGCTATGACAGCTATAACAAAAAGAAGCAGCACTCCTCCTACAAATCCGATAAACAGCCAGTTAAACCCTGCATTTTCTTCTACTATAAATATGTCACTAGTTTCTCTTTCCATTGCAATTCGATAGCTGCCGTCATCAGACTGCCTGATCATCCCATCCTGAATTAGTCCGCGCAGCTGCCGATCATCCAAAAGATGTTTGAGCTCCGTCGCACGTGTTTTTGTTGCGTTATTAATGGCTATGATCATCGTCTGATCCTCAAGCTTCCTTTCATAAACTATCAATCCATTTTCATTATACAACTCTTTATAACTTCCCCGAGTTAAGACAGGAAATTCATTACGTATGGAGTTCAGCTTTTCAATCATCTGGCTTATTTCATCATTTCCGCCTTTAAAGCTCATCAATTGATTGTATTCCATGTCTTTCCCTTCATCTAAAGGGATTTCTGTACCATACAAAGTAACAGGTATACCCGGATAGGTAAACGAGTGGATCAATGCCAGCTTCCAGCGGGTGATCGGGTTTTCTCCTTCTCTAACTGCCAGGCGTGTCAGCCGGTCTGAAAACGGCTTGTCAATATAATGGTTGGCCATATAGGCAGACGTGCCTTGCTGCTTTATTTGCACCCACGGTTCATAGAGATTGCCCAGACTGGTGTCAGGTGTATTAAAAGCTTCTGCCGCATTTTCCTGAAATTCAGGAATTGTATAGCTGACATTTTCTACATCCGCCTCTGCACCAGCCATCACGATCGCATTCTCATCTATTTCAAGCAATGCCAAGCTGAACTCTTCCACAAATTCATCACTAGGAGTCCCCTGCAGCTGGAACCCGTCAACATTTGTCTGCTCGACCCACCATTCAGCCGTCTCAATAAAATAATTTTGCACGTCCGGGTTTTCTGTATTTAATTCAGGAAGCCCCGATAGTGGTCCGTCCGTTTCGGATGTGTCTTCTAAATACCAGTCCTCGTTTTCCTGCAGCCACTTATGATCTCTGCTTGTATGGCTGACGACAAGATCAAAAACAATCTTCAAATCTCGTTCATGCACTTCTTCCACAAGCCGCTTCGCATCCTCGATCGTACCGAAGCTTTCTTCAACGGCCTGATAGTCCTCCGTCCAATAGCCATGGAAACCACTTTCCTCGTTCTCCATAATCGGACTTAAAACTATCGAAGTAAATCCCATATCCTTTATATAATCGAGCTGCTTAATCACACCTTGCAAATCGCCTCCGTGATAAGCCTCCGGATTTTCAGTATCTACATTATTATCATTCCCCGAATCGCCGTTCATAAAGCGGTCGATCATTATGTAATACATACTTTCATCCTGCCATTGTCGTTCTTCTTTTTCAGCAGCTTCCGCTTTTTCAAAACTGCAAAAAAGAAGAAACGGAATGATCATGAGAAATTGATAGCACCTTCTCATACCCGTGCCCCCTCCATAAAATTACACTCGTTCTTAAGGTTATCCCTTTCTGCATACATTAGTCAATCAGGTTTGAAGAGTTTTTATGACAATCTTAGTACCATCTTCTCTGACGTGGCTTCGGAGTGAAGTCCACTTCGTGCCGCGGCGCCAAACGATGTGGGGCCGTTTTATGCTGGCACACCAGAAACACTTCGTTGATTTTACCTCGCAGAAAAAGACATGGTCTTTTTTGAAGGCAGGAGTCCCGCGATCTTCGCACCCTATGCCCTTGAACACCAATTATCACAGACTGATTCTTTCTCCTCCTTTCATAATCATAAAAAGAACAAAAAAGCTGTCGGGACTTTCTCGACAGCTTAAGGCATAAAATCATCACTGCTTGATTCTTATACGATAGGTTTGCAGCCAGTGATTCACCTGGCATAAGTTCGCTATCAGCTGAGGTCCCGTCATCAGCTGGCCAAACCAAGGTGTATCAAGGCTTTTTCCTTTCGATTCATTTAATTTCCGTACTTGCTCTTTATCAAATAGTTCAAAGAGAGGTGAATAAGACCTCTGCAGGATATCGTCCATCCAAGCCGTGACAGCCTCCGTATAATCAGGGTGGAACGTTTTTGGATAAGGGTTTTTCTTTCTGAATAAGACTTTACCCGGTAAAACCCCTCTCAGAGCTTCCCGCAGAAGTCCTTTCTCCTGATCACGGTAATGCTTCATTTCCCAGGGAATATTCCATGCATATTCGACGAGCCTGTGGTCACTAAAAGGTACACGGACTTCAAGGCTTGCTCCCATACTCATGCGGTCCTTGCGCTCTAACAGAGTCTGCATAAACCAATTCATGTTTAAATAGAACATTTGCCTGTGCTTCATAGCGGCCTCACTTTCGCCAGGCAATAATGGTGCCTCACTCACGGTATCACTGTATCTCTTCATCATATAGGCAGGCATATCAAACTGGTCGCTAATCTCTTTTTTCACAAGCTTCTGTCGCTCATCTACCGAGCGAATCCATGGGAATCCTTTTCGATCACGGTCCTCTGCACGGTAATACCACGGATATCCTCCAAAGATCTCATCCGCACATTCGCCAGATAGGGCTACTGTTACATGATTCTTTATTTTTTCACAGAACCAAAGCAGAGAGGAGTCAACATCCGCCATGCCAGGCAGGTCTCTTAATTCCACCGATCTTTTCAGCCGCTGGACTAAGTCCTCTACACTTGCTTCAAGTGTAACGTGTTTCGTTTGATGTTTCTTGTGCACCAAATTGATGTATTCCATGTCGCGGTCCGGCTGGAAGGCATTCTTTTGAAAATATTTGCTTTGATCCTCATAATCAATCGAAAATGTCTGCAGGCTTCCGAGATTCTCATTCTTATAATGTTCAGCCGCGATGGCTGTTATTGCACTGGAGTCTACACCGCCGGATAAAAACGTGCCAAGCTTCACATCGCTGACTAACTGGCGCTGCACCGCATCCATAAACAGCTCTCTTACATGTTCTACGGTTTCGACGAACGAATGGGTATGCTTCTCACTTTTCACATTCCAGTATCTTTCTATGGACAGCTTCCCTTTTTCAAAAACAGCCCAATGCCCAGACCTGAGTTCATGAACATTCTCAAAAACCCCATGTCCCGGTGTTCTCGAAGGTCCTAATGAAAGAACCTCTAAAATGCCTTCCTCTGCAATACTTGCTTCCACATCAGGATGTGATAATATCCCTTTAATTTCAGAAGATAGGAGAAAACCGCCGGCATGCTCGCTGTAGAATAGGGGCTTTACCCCTAAGCGGTCTCTAGCGATAAAAAGCTTTTCCTTATTCGCTTCCCATACACTAAAGGCAAATATCCCATTCATATAGTCGACGCACTTCGTTCCCCATTCCATGTAGCTGACGAGAACGACCTCTGTATCAGAATGTCCTTTAAAAGACCACCCTTTGGCTTTTAATTGATCTCTCACTTCATCCGTATTATATAGCTCGCCATTATAGCATAAAATGTATTCCTCACCATCAGCGTACCGAACCATGGGCTGAATGCCTCCCATCGGGTCGACAACGATTAAGCGGCGATGACCAAACCCTGCCGGTCCCTTCACCCATTTCTGGTAGTCGTCCGGGCCCCTGTGCTGGATCTTCTGGGCCATTTCATTAATGACCTGCTGCTTTTCATCTTCTCTGGATTTATAATCAATCCAGCCAACAAAACCACACATCTGCCTTCACCATCCTTCTTAAAAAAAGCATCATAATACAGGATATGAAAGTCCGCTCGATTTGTATGAGGTTTTTTAAAATTCACTATTGACTTTTTATTTGATAATGATTATCATTATTATTGATAATAGATTTCACTAGACCCCAATGCCAGTGGAACTGTTTTTTTGCGTATACCCCCCTTAATAAATAAAAGAAACCAGCAAGCTGATTACAGCATGCTGGTTTCTTTTTATTGAGGCAATATACCTAATGGCAGGAAGCCGAATCCTAGAATTAATGCGATAACAGCAGCCACAAACAGCTGCCCCCACCAGGCACCGGCTTTATCTTTTTTCTTATACTTGATTGTCACCATTTCCATTGCGGCAATCACCCATAAGCCAATGAGCATCTTGACGACTGCCAGCCCCATTTGGTCTGCTCCATTCATATAGTTGGCAAACAGGGATCCTCCGGAATAAAGAATCAATAGATAATCCGCTCTTAAAATCATGTGAGCAATTTTTGCAGCTTTTTCATTTCCATTTCGTGTGAAAGTAGTAGCTAATCCTACGATTACAAAGGCGATTACCCAAGAGGTAATATGTAAGTGCGCCATACTTCTCCTCCTTTATTACAAGAATCTTCCTACATAATACCACGATGATTCGACTTTTTCCTAAGAAAAACCTCTCATCTGTTTTTTCTGTGTGAGAAAATTGCAGGTAAACCTGTTATACTAAAGAGGATATTTTTTCAAAGAAATTGGAGGGATAGCATGACAGTCAGCAGTCAGCAAATCATTGATCAAACACAGGAGTATGGTGCGAAAAATTACCATCCCTTACCGATTGTAATTTCGAAAGCTGAAGGAGTTTGGGTAGAGGACCCGGAAGGAAATCGCTACATGGATATGCTCAGTGCCTATTCAGCAGTTAACCAGGGCCACCGCCACCCAAAAATCATCCAGGCGCTTAATGACCAGGCCGGCCGTGTGACACTTACCTCCCGCGCCTTCCATAATGACCAGCTCGGTCCTTGGTATGAAAAAATCTGCAAACTGACCAATAAAGAAATGGCTCTGCCGATGAACACAGGAGCCGAAGCTGTAGAAACAGCTGTTAAAGCAGCCAGACGCTGGGCCTATGATGTCAAAGGCGTTCCAGACGGCCAGGCTGAAATCATTGCATGTGAAGGGAACTTCCACGGACGTACACTAACTGCCGTTTCCCTTTCCTCTGAAAAAGAGTACCAGCGTGGATTCGGTCCTCTTCTTCCAGGCATCAAGCTGATTCCTTACGGTGATGTAGAAGCTTTAAAAGAAGCGATTACTGAAAACACCGCGGGATTTCTTCTTGAACCGATTCAAGGAGAAGCTGGAATTGTTATGCCTCCAGAAGGTTTCCTGAAGGAAGCTTATGACGTATGTAAAAAGGAAAACGTACTATTCATCGCGGATGAAATTCAGGCAGGACTCGGGCGCAGCGGCAAAATGTTTGCCTGCGACTGGGAAAATGTTTCCCCTGATGTACTGATCTTGGGAAAAGCGCTCGGCGGTGGAGTATTCCCTATTTCCTGTGTGATGGCCAACAAAGATGTACTGGGAGTTTTCAATCCTGGTTCTCACGGTTCCACTTTCGGCGGTAACCCGCTCGCAAGTGCCGTGTCTGTTGCTTCTCTTGATGTACTTGAAGAAGAGAACCTGGCCGACCGGTCGCTTGAGCTTGGAAATTATATGATGAAAGAACTGAAACAGATCGATAATCCAAAAATCAAAGAAGTACGCGGCAAAGGGCTATTTATCGGAATTGAAATGACCGAAGCAGCCCGTCCTTACTGTGAAGCCTTGAAAGAAAGAGGACTTCTCTGTAAAGAAACGCATGAAAATGTGATTCGATTCGCTCCGCCGCTTGTTATTGAAAAAGACGACCTTCAATGGGCCATCGATCAAATCAAAGAAGTACTTAAATAATAATAAAAAAGCTTCGGCCTTGATGGCCGAAGCTTTTTTATCTTACTTATTCGTTCTTTTGTTGTGCAATAAGCGAAATTCTCTCTAAGGGAAATCTTTCTAGTTTTATTATTTTGATTCTACAGAAACAATTTTCTTTTGACCCCACGGAGCAACGAGTATCTTAACCACTTGTTCAGACTGCCTTTCGATCGCCTGCCCCGTTCCCTCTTCTACAAAATAACGGTCTAAGCCGACATTTACCTGATAAATCCCTTCTTGTTCTAAATGCCAGTCAAACTTTGCCTGCAGCTCCTCTTGATTTTCATTAGGGCTTAGCTTTTGATCAGAGGCACTGACTAATTCATAGAGTCCTCCTTTTTTTTCTTCAATCAGCAGATATACAATATCTCCGCGCTCGGGCTGTTTTTTACTCTTCCACTTCTCTTCAGGTACTTGTTCAATACTGTAGTGGAGGGCGACGTAATCTCCATAAAATGGGTCGCGCGGATCCACGGGTTCCGTTTCTAACAGAATGGTTTCACTAAACTGATCCATGGCATAATAAGAGACTGACATGCCGATTAGAAAAAGAGCCTGCAGACCGATGATGAGATAAAATATCCAGCGCTTCATAACGCTTCTCCCCCTTGTCTAACCTGACGGCGTTTTTTCTCGAGGAAGTAGCTGAGGACAAACAATAGTACACCGCCGGTAAAAAAGAAGATCGAGCGGTCCATAAATGCCCAAGCTAATTGGAAGTAAGCGACAAAGGTAGTGATAATAAAAGCGACCGTCCCTTTAGTAACCCAGTCATTTCGCTCTTTCCGGTAACCCGCAACAAGCCAGCCAAGAGAATAACTGAACAATACGATTAACGAGAACCAGTCTCCCATACCGATTCGAAACACAGGGATAAATAATACGAGATCAATCCAGTTGAACTTTGTAGATTCTAAAGCCGACTGAATGACGGCGTATATAAATAAGATCGACCATATAAGAAAGAAAATCTGAGGATACTCCACGGTTTCACTTTTATTGCCGAGCAGGAACACTTGTAAAATGTCGATAATAAAAATCGATAATACCGCAATTGAACCAAACGTTTTTAAATGAATCTGTCCGTAAGGAATGTGGCTGGTGATATAAAGCAGCAGGAAAAGCAGAATCAGCCAGTAATAGGACCAGTTGTTGGCAAATACTAAAACGAGTGACTGGATAACATAGCTTAAAGCAAACAAAGCGGTTAATATACGGTTCCCTTCCCTATAAAGCACCCAGCCAAGGCCGATCATAAACAATAGACCTAACGGTACGTAAAAGCTTTCGTATACCATCCCGCTGTAAATCTGCCCTAACGTTATAATCACAAGAGTGCTTAGAAACAATAATGACTCTTTATAGTATAGAAGCAATCCAAATGATGCCAGGGACCATATGAGGAATGGCGAGGCACTAAATGAAGTGTAATAATACATCTGCCCTGTTAAGAAAATCGCCGACCCGAAGATACAGAGCCCGATAACAATGAGGGACATGCCAACCGCCTGATTTCTTTTTCTGTACATCTGATCTCCCGTTATATAGAAAGCCAGCAGGAAAAATAACAAGACGGCCATTTTGAATAGGTCATCCATAGCCTGCCAGTTTGACGCAATAAACGTAAGAAATCCCAGCCCGACAAATAGAGCAGCAAACGTTAATAGAATCGGATGTTTTGAATCGTGTTCATAGCCTTTTAAAATTTTTTCGCGCTGTTCTTCATTTATAATTCCTGATGCTACCCAGCGGGAAGACTCCTTCTCTAACTGATTCCGTTTCATCCCCATCGTTCCCTTCTTATGATGCCTGGTGAACCGACCGTTTGAGCGGCTGCTTCTTGCCATAGGTCAGCGAGCGCCACAGCCATTCCAACGGTCCATAGCGAAACTTTTTCAGCCATGCTTTACTGATCACCGCCTGCAGACTAAACACAAACACGACAAGCAGCACGCTGGTTAAAGGTGAAACCTGGCCATACAGCCCTAAACCTACGGAGTAAAACAAAAAGAAGCTGACAAACGATTGAAAAATATAGTTCGATAATGACATCCGGCCGACCCACGTTAACGGCTGAAGCCATTTCCTGCCCGCATCGGTCCTAAAGGCGAGCGTTATGGATAAAAGATAAAAAACAGCCGAAGCCGAACCGCCGACATTATCCTGAAGGAGCTGAAACCATTCCGGATTTCCAATCACATATGGGCCTGCTTTAAATAAAATAAAGAGAAGACCAGTAATGACGCACCACCTTTTAATCGAGCTTACATGTTCCGCCGGCTCGTGAAGCCACCTTTTCTTAGCAATGTAAGTACCAATTAAAAACATAGGGATTAACGATAAAGCGAGAAAAGGAATCGTTCCTGCGTTATTGGCATACGTCCAATCATTAAAATTTTGCTGCCAAATATCGATCAGACTGCCATCTCCGTAGTTTTGAAAGGCTGCTTGTGTCTCCTCCTGATTATACAATCCTCCCAGATGATTTCGTACCGCATATAAACCGAGACTAAAAGGTACGACTAAAACAGCAAGCATACTAAACGCCCACACGAGCAGCCCCTTCGGTGAAACGTTAAAGAACGCCAGCATGACAAGGCCCAACACACCATATGATAACAAGATATCGCCATGCCAGATAAAAAATGCATGTACCAGCCCGAAGCCGATTAAAACAATTAATCTTCTAAAAATAATCAAACGGTAATTTATATTTTTTAACGAAAGCCGTTCTTTCATTATATATAAGCCAAAGCCGAACATAAGAGAAAACAATGTGTAAAAGCTGGCTTGAAAAAAGATATCAATGATGCTCTGCACAAGCTGGCTCGACGCAGAAGTCCAATATTGATCTTCTCCCCCGTACAGGAAGAAAGGAGCATTAAAAGCGGGCATATTCACCATAAATATCCCGAGGATCGCCAGGCCGCGTGCTGCATCAATCCAATTTAACCGCTCGGCTTCCTGTAGAGGTGTTGGCTTCTCTGTCATGTGACTTCCCCCTTTTGTTAACTTCATTTTACTTTTATTACGATATTTACACAATGTTGAATCATATAGATATAGAAAGGAGATTTCTGATGCCCGCCAAAGTAGGTTATGTAAAAGTGATCAGTATCTCTTCTTCTTCTGTGTTTAATATAGGTGATGTTTATAATGTTTCTCCGCAAGCCACTGCTAAGACTTTTGCCGGCGGCGGATCATTTAATACTGGTGATGGAATTAGAATTCGCTTGAACAGTTCAAGCACATATGTTTATGACAAGGATGTCAAAGATCAAAATATTGTCAATTAAGGAGGGTGTTAAAAATGGGCTTGACTATTTATCAGACCATATCCATACGCCTTATTAAAATCGGGACGGTTGCCAACTCATCTGTGGTGCAAATTGGCAGCTCTGGTGTGATCCAAGCTCAGGCTGATTTATATAATACCGGCTGCTTCACCACCCCTGCAATGGAGCCTCAGCCAGCGGATGGTGAAGTAATTATACCGGAAACCGCTGATGAAGGATCACTAGTTCCTCTTTCCATCATATAGTCAAAATAAATAGCATAACTCATGCATAGGTTGAGTAAGGGGTGATACTAAATGAACAGCAATTATAATAATTACATTAATTACAACGATTGGAATACGTGGATACAGCAAATGATGCAGCAAATGAAGGAACAGCAGCAATTGATCGAGCAACTCACCCAAAAAATTGAGCACCTTCAATCTCAAGAGCCTCCGCCGCGAACAGTTATCGAGAAAATCGAATACCATTTTGACCAACTTAAGATTGAAACCTTAGAAGGCACCCTGCAGATCGGATTAACGCCCCAAGGTATGGCCGAGAACGGAATCGAGGATTTATATACAGGACAAATGGAAGACTTTGAAGTCGAGAAGCTCATGAATGATATCGTGCCTAAACATGTAGATGAGTATTCAGCTTCTCTTAACCTAAACCTAACAAAAGATCACCGCGAAAAAATTATAAATGATATCAACCAGCAGCTTCCTGAACGTTTTATGCTTTATAAACAGCAGAACCCGAATCTTAATAACCAGTTAATTACAGAGCGCATATCTGAAGAGATCAGAAATTCTGTCACTCAATATTTGGATAAGTATCATAAGGAGGGTCCTCAATGAATTTTACGGTTCATAATTATGGGTTTCACATTGGGCATGTCCAAGTGCGAAGTGTTACAACATCATCGGTCTTTTTAATTGGTGATAATGAAACCGTAAGACTTCGTTCTTTTTTTGATACACCGCCGGAATCACTAATCATCGGTCCTTATGTCCCGACCGAAGTTGATGCTGAATTGGAGAGGTCAGATGCTGAATAGACGCCTTGCAGAAGTGGGGCATGTAAAAGTAACCAGTCTAACGATCTCCTCAGGATTTTATATAGGCGATACCACCCGCCTTCGCGCTAATTCTAGAGCACTTGCTGTTCAAGAAGAAACCCAATTCTTAAGCGAGAAGTTTGAATTTAACGATTTTCCTTTATTCAAGCGCACCTTGCCTCCTGGTAAACCTCCTATTCTTATAAACAGCCGCTTCGTTGATCATCACCCTGCTATACATGTAGATCATGTAGATGTAAAAGGGATATCCACAGCAGCCACCTTTCAGATCGGAAGCCTTCAAACGATTGCAGGCTCCTCCCGGGTGAAACATGTACGAATTCTTCGTCAGGAACGATAAGGGGTTTATTCACATAAGCTAAGTTAGTATAAATACAAGAAGGAGGGCTTCCAAGTATGCCAGCCATCATCGGACCCTTTCGCATCAACAGTATTAGCGGCGGAGTTGTGAATATGGGAGATTCTTTTTATATTTCGCCAAGAAGCACTTCGGAATCTGTATCAGGTTCAGGTTCGAATAACACAGGGGATTTCATTTGCACAAACAGCGGATTTAGCAAAACTAAGCCAATTGAACCTGCGGTCAGCGAAGGAAATATTGTCAGCGGCACTTAAAAAAGAGGTATGGCCCGGGGGCCATACCTCTTTATCGCCTCTTCCGATAAGATCGACGAGTTACTATTCTTTTTTCCGGGTCCTGCTTTTTCACCCATTTTAAGAACTTCTTCATATCCGGATGATCCGCCAAACGCTCCGGGGTATGGTAAAAGCGTGCAAGCTCTTCATTCGTAAACAGCACATGAATTTGCCGGTGGCAGGCTCCACATAACATAACTGTCGGGCCTTCTGCACCTCCATGCTGCTTAGGAATTAAATGATGCTCTGTTGTCTGAACAGGAGTTCTTAAGCACAGCTCACACGTTTTATCTTTCATGATCCCCAACCTCCACGACGTGAGGACCATCAAAGAAGAAGAGATAGCTTCTCTCGACCGGGCGATTCCATATTTTCTCTAGAGCCGTCCGATATAAATGAAGCTGAGTACGGTAGCGATCTTTCATCTTTTCAGCCGCCCCTTCTCCTTCAGGAACTGAGTCAGTTTTATAATCGAGTATTAACCAGCCTTCTCCATAAGGAATAACCGCATCAATAACTCCCTGGATAAAGACTTTTTCATCGGTTGCTCCTTCCCAGTCGTTGTAAACTTTATGGGCCGGCAGTGTTAAACTAAAAGGCACTTCACGGTGAACTTCTTCGGCTTCAAGGATTCGTTCTCCTATTGAAGTTGTGAAAAAGGAAGCGATCGCTTCGTGATTAATTTCATCCGCTTCTTCTCTTCGCAAAATATCCTTAGAGAAAAGGTGTTCGACGAATTCTTCAACTTCTGCCGCACTTTTCGCTTCATTTAAAGGAATGTGCTGCATGACGGTGTGCATCGCTGTTCCGATCTCTCCTGCTGAGAGCCCTTGGTTTTCCTGCATAAACCTCGGCCTTTTCACGAGCGGAGCCCGATATGGAACTAACAGCTGGTCACTCGAATATTCATCAATGGACTCTCGCTGGCGCTTAATTTCAGTAACGGTCTGTTTCGCACGCGCATGAGCTGCCTGTTCGTGTGGGTATTTATAATTGAGCCTCTCAACAAGCGGGCTTTGTTCTCTCTCTTCACCATCCCACTTGGCGATTTGCTCCTGAAGCTTCTCATCCCGAAGCTTCTCGATTTCTTCTATATGGGAATAATCACTGCCATGAGACAATTGAACCTCCCACTGAGAGGCATCATATTGAATCTCACCAGCTGTTTTCACTTCCACCCCTTCCCCGCGAAGGTTGGCTGTATCCTGGTGACGGATTAAAGCAGGACCCACCCAGTCAAGGTAAGACTTTGCTTCCAGTCGGTCATGAGGCGGAAGGACCCAGTTCGATTCCTCGACATAGCTCAGCCACTTCTCTCGTTTCTTTTCAAAAGAAGCAACATTTCCTACCATGACGAGTTTTTCCTTCGCTCTCGTTAAAGCAACATACAGGACGCGCATTTCCTCAGCCAGCAGTTCCCGTAATTTCACCCGTTTTATCGCATGGTACGCAAGCGTAGGGAACATTAAGCGCTTCTTAGGATCAATGTAACGCGAGCCAAAGCCATAATCTTTATGAAGCAAATAACGGTCTCGTAAATCCATCATGTTAAACGATTTATCCATCGCTCCCAAAATAACTACAGGGAATTCAAGACCTTTACTTTTATGGATGGTCATGATCCTGACGACATCTTCCTGCTCACCGAGAGCACGGGCGGCTCCTAAATCATCGCCGCGTTCTTCCATTCGTTCAATGAAGCGCAGGAAACGGAACAAGCCGCGGAATGAAGTGGATTCATAGCTTCTCGCCCGGTCATAAAGCGCCCGAAGGTTGGCCTGCCGCTGGCGTCCGCCCGGCATTCCGCCGACAAAATCATAATAGCCTGTTGCCCGGTAAATCTGCCAGATTAGTTCAGACAGCGCTCCTTGGCGGGCACGCTCTCTAAAATCGTCAAGTTTATCGGTGAACTGTTTAATTTTCTGGCCAAGTGGAGACGGTCCAATCGCTTTTTTCATTGATTCATAGTAAGTAACCCGCTGATCTTCTAATCTAAGCTGCATCAATTCATCTTCATTGAGGTCTACGATCGGCGATTTTAGAACCGAAGCGAGCGGAATATCCTGCCTTGGATTGTCAATTACTTTAAGAAGGTTCAGCATGATCTTCACTTCAATCGCCTCGAAATATTCTGTCGAAAGCTCGGCGTAAACCGGGATCCCCTGCTGCTTTAATTCATCAACGATCGTAGAAGCCCACGTCATCGATCTCATTAAGATTACGATATCGCGGAACTGGACCGGCCGCCTCACGCCTTTTTCCTTATCAATGATTTCAAGAGGGGGCTCCTCGCCGTAACCAAGCCATGTTCGGATTTTCTCTGCGTAAGCCCGGGCTTCCAGCTGCGCTTTTTCCAAGTCTTCAAATCCTTCTTCATCACTAGGCGTACTTTCTTCTTTTCCTTCTCTATCGATTATCAAAAGCTCGGTCTGAGCTTCTTCAGAAGGTGCCTCGTCATACATCAAGTTGCTGTAAATCAGCTCAGCTTCAGGCTCGTAATTCATTTCGCCGACTTCTTCATCAAGCACTTGGCGAAACACGTAGTTAGCCGCATCTAATACTTGCTTGCGACTGCGAAAATTACGGGCTAAGTCAATTCTCTCACCCTGCTGTTCATCCTTCCCATAAGTCCGGTACTTGTTTAAAAACAAGGCAGGTTCTGCATGCCTGAAACGGTAGATACTCTGCTTTACATCCCCTACCATAAATAAGCGGCCGGCTTCCGGAGCATCCGTTAAAAGACGAAGCAGTGTTTCCTGAACTAAGTTTGTATCCTGGTATTCATCGATTAAGACTTCCGAGAACTGTTCGTGAAAACCTCTTGCCACAGAAGAAGGTACAGGGTTTTCCTTTGTTGACGACTCGTCCAGTAAAATTTGCAGGCAGTAGTGCTCTAAGTCGGAAAAATCCACGACCGCTTTCTCACGCTTTAACTCCTGATACCGTTCGTGAAAATCTTTGACGACGGCAGTGAGCTGCTCCATTACGGGGTAAAGCGCGTGCATGTCGCTTAAATAACTGTCCAGCCGGCGCTGGAACCACTCTTCTTTCATATTCATCCAGCGCTTTTTATAACGATCCCTTATTTTCTTAGCCCGCTCTTTCTTGGCTTCATCGCACTCCATCTTTTTACGGGAAAGGGCAGCAAATTTACTCGTGCTTATATACGCCTGGAGTTCTTCCCATGACACAGCCAAAGCTCCTTTAGCCTGCTGAACCATTTCTAAATCAGCTTCTGCGGTTTCTCCATAGCTTGATGGTCCATCGGCTTCACGTGTTAAAGCGATGAACTGATGAATCTCAGACTCCATCGACATAAGCTGGCTGTCAACTTCCCTTTTTAACAGTTGGAGCCAGGAAATATTCGTCTCATCGCCTTCCGCATTCTTATACATGGCGGCCATTTCATCCAGCCACTTGTACGGCCATGGGTTTTGCATAGCAAAAGTATATAACCCTAAAATCAGCTGCTCAACGTCTAAATCGTTACGGTCACTTGAAAAACGATCGACCATGTCAAAGAAGCGGCGCTGTTCTTCTCCTTCTTTGCCGTACCAGTCTTCAAACAAGTCTTCTAGTACTTCCTGGCGAATTAAATCTGCTTCAACGTCATCGGCAATCCGAAATCCCGGATCAAGATCCAGCAGATAAGCATAGCGCCGCACAACATCCATACAGAATGAGTGAAGCGTAGAAATCGAAGCATTTTGAAGGAGGGAAAGCTGCTTCTTTAAGTGCCGCGATTCGGGGTTTTTTTCTAACGCTTTCGCTAAGGCCGCCCCTACGCGGTTTCTCATTTCCTGTGCTGCCGCATTTGTAAACGTAACGACAAGCAGTGAATCAATATCAGAAGGGTTGTCTTTATTTAATAGCTTCTGGATAATTCGTTCGACGAGAACAGCGGTTTTCCCAGACCCGGCAGCCGCGGCTACTAGTACGTTCGTTCCTTCAGTATATATCGCTTTTTCTTGCTCTTTCGTCCAGCTAACCACGGGTACTCTCCTCTCGTTTAGAAATTTGCTGTATGACTTCATCTTCTTTTAAATCCCTGAGCTTGCGGTACTGGTGCTCCTCAATGGACGGGTCAAACTGGCAGACCGACCGAAACGGACAATAATCACACGCCGCTTGATCACCTTTGAGGAACGGATCGAGTTTCACTTCTCCTTCTGTTACATTCTCACCAGCTTGCACCATAAGTGAGCGCGTATAGGAACGCAAGTCATCAAAACGACCTTTTTCCATCGTCTTTGATCCTTTGTAAAAGCCTCCATTGGCTTTAATTCCTGCAGGCACGATCTCACTGCGGCCTTTCTCAAGGGTCGTATCCATCATGGAGACAAGCTGTTCATCTTCTAGCAGCAAGCCCGACATTTTGAACTTCTTAAAGATCTCTTTTTCCACTTCATCGTCTGAGAGCCACGACGGCTTAGAAATCATCGGATTATGAACGTGGAAATACAGCATCCCCGCAGGTGTGGCAGGAGCTCCGAGCCACTGCTTTGCATTGGTAAGAACGACATCTAAGTAGGCAAGCATCTGAAGAGCCAGTCCATAATAAACGTCGACTAAATTTAAATCCCTGGAACTTGATTTGTAATCTATAATTCTCAGGAATATTTCGTTTTCTGCCAGCGCCCGGTCGACACGGTCAATTCGTCCTCGCAGCATCAAGTCGTGTCCGTTATTTAGCGGCAGTGTTAAAGGCGGCAGCTGGGTATCAGGACCTGTGCCAAACCCTAACTCCAGGCCTACGGGTGAAAAGTGACTTTTTCTTGCCTGTGCACTAAGAATAAACGCTGCCCGGGCAATGACAGCCTGCAGTTTATATTTAATGTAGTGGTGACGGTTGGAACTGTGTAAAATCTGGTTCTGCAAAATAGGTGCCAGTTGATTTGTTGCTTTTTCCGCATACTGGTTCGTCTGGTCCTGATTCAGCTGTGCAAAATCCCGGCCTTCCTGCTTAACCCATTCAGTAATTTGTTTTAAGGCTTCATGGAAAAGCTGGCCGATATCCGGTGCATCAAGCTTGTATGTTCTGCGCTCCTCAAGCTTCAGGCTATGCCTTGAAAAGTATTGGTAGGAACAGCGGTGATACGTTTCCATTTGAGAAACGCTCGTCTTAACCGGCCCTGTAAACAAACGCTCCGTCGTCGACTTTGATAAATTGACAGGCTTGCTTTGATAAAACAAGCTTCGAAGCACCCGGTTCGTAAGCCCTGTACTGCTTTCATGATCCATATACCAATAGAGCACATCCCACCAGACGTCATCAATTGGGTACCCTCTTAAATAACGGGCGAATTGAGCCGTTAAGGCAGATCTCGTCTTCATAGGGGTTGTGATAAACCTTGAAGCATCTGCGACATCATCAGGGTCCTGCAGCAGCAGACGGTTTGCTGCAGCCGGGAAGAGTTCCTCTAATCTTTGAACCACCTGAGAAGGAATCTTCGACTTCCCTTCTTCATTACTCAGCGGATAACTGAGCCAGACATAGTCTCTCCCCATTGTTAAGGCCAGATAAATGTAAAAGCGGTCATCTAATAACTGGCGGGTACTTCCGTCTGCAAGCTTAAGTCCTCCTTCTGATAAGAGCGAGCGTTCTTTCTCAGAAATCATTCCGTCGCTTGCCGGCTTCATCGGCCAAATGCCATCAGTCACACCTAACAAAAAGGCAGCCTTAATGCCTGTAATTCTTGAACGGTCGATATTACCGACGACGACATGATCCATACTCGGCGGTACATGGGCAAATGTAAGAGCTTCAAGCCCGCTCTCTATCGTGCTTCTAAATACCTGAAGCGAGATCGTTTCATCACCGGCCATTTCAACAACTTCGTCTAAAAGCTGAAGAACTTCATCCCATACCTGCTCCTGCTCACGGCCTCGTTCAATCTCTCCATTTTCATCATAATAGTCGCGCCATTTTTCAAGCTGAACAGGTACATCCATGCGATCGAGCCAGTAATATATAGCTTTTGCCCGTTCGGCGATCGTCTTCGCTTCACGAAGCTCATGGTCAAATGGCTCGAGCGCATCAACCACCTGTTTTCGATAGGCGTTGATACGGACCTGCTTCGCTTTTTCTTCATTTGTCTGAGCAGCTTGATCAAATCCTCTGAAGCGCTGATACACCCATGGCTCTTCACTGAACCAGCGCTCACGCTTACGAATGCCATATTCAAGCACATAGTTCTCCAGCTCATCAATCGCTTCTTCATCCAAAGGATATTTACTGTCGGTAACTGGAATAAATCCGGTTTTTAACAGCCTGAAGACCGCGTCATACCGATAGTCTCCTTCAATTACGTCAAGTCCTGAGCGAATCAGCTCAATCATCGGGTGATTAAGCATCGTCCGTTTTTCATCGATAAATACAGGGATGCCGTAATCTTCAAATAGCGTTTCAATGAGGTTGTGATAAACATTCGGTTCTCTCACAAGAATCGCGATATCTCTATATCGATAGCCCTTATCCCTGACAAGGTGAAGGATCTGTTGGGCTGCACCTTCCACTTCTGCCCGCGGATGGACAGCTTCCGCGAGCTGTATCGGCACATCACTCCCTTCATAAGCGGGAGCCGGCCGTTCATCGAAATACCTCTCTAAATGCTTTAGTGCGGGACGTTCCTGAAACCGCCCGTTTGCAGGATCAAGTACAATATCTTCAGCTACAGGACAGCCGGATTCGCGAGCCATCTGCCTAATCGTGAAGTACGTTTCTTTCGTTTCATGAAAAAGGTCAAGCTCCTCGTTCTCATCAGACTTCGGATCATCTGCTGTTAGAGCAACGTGGACATTTGAACACTTAGAGAATAAAGCTTCAATGACCGCATACTCTTGTGGAGTGAAGCTGTGAAACCCGTCGATATAAACTTCCGCTCTTTGCAGAAAAGAAGCTTGAGGTATTTTTTCTGCCAGCATCTGTAATTGGTCTTCGCTGTCTATGTACTGCTGCCGTGTAGCATCGACTAAGCGGTCATAAATGTAGACCAGATCCTCAAGCTTATCGTGAAGCCCTTGTTCATGGCTCGTTAAGTGGGAGAACTGCTCCATCGTCTGCAGATGGGCATGGATATGCTCAGGCTCTATTTTATAGCGCTTAAATTCTGTAATCATTCCTTCAAGCTGCTCAATAAACCCTTGCTTCTCGATTGCTTTTTGAAATACGCGCCAGTCGGACGTCCGCTCTTCGACAATCTTTCGAAGCATCATCTGAATACCAGTCGAGGTAATGAATTTCTTCGTGCCTCCCCCGGTTTCCTGAAGCACCCTCCAGGCCAAACGGGAAAAGCTGAATACCTGGGCACGGATCGTACCGTCTACATCCCCATTTTTTAATAACGTATATTCCTGCTGAAATGTCATCTGGTCAGGAACGATATAAAGAATAGGGGGACCTGTCGGATCTTTCTTAAGCCTGCTTCGAATTTCCTCAAGGCAGCGTGTCCCCTTCCCTGCCCCTGAACGGCCGAGTATAAATTGTAGCCCCATGGCAACTTTCCTCTCCTCATAATATATCTATTTTTAATACTATCACTTTCACTGTTTCGGTCAATTTATCAATACTTGTAAACATGGAAAAAACCGCCCTTAATCGGACGGCTTTACCTTATTTAAACTGAACCGCTACCTGGGGAAATGGCCAGTAGCGCATATCTACTTTTCCAACGATCTGTTCTTTCGAAACGAAGCCGAATGATCGGCTGTCTAAGCTGTCGCGGCGGTTGTCCCCCATAACAAACATTTTGCCTTCCGGAACAACTTGCTCACCGGTTACCTCTTCTAATGTGAAATCTTCTGTAAACGGCTGCCCGTCCTCAGGACGAAGTTCTTCTAAATACGGTTCATCGACTGCTTTGCCATTTACATATAATTGATCATCTTCAAACTTTATACTGTCACCAGGAAGCCCGATGACGCGCTTCACATAATCTTCTTTCGGATTCGCATGAAATATAATAATATCTGAATGACCGATGTCGCGCCAATCATATATCAGTTTATTAACCATTAGAAGATTTCCATCGTATAGAGTAGGTTCCATTGACTCTCCATCTACTATATAACTTGCAAACAGATACGTTTTAAATACAAATGCCAGTAATAAGGCAAATAACAAAGTTCGTAAAATCGTGCGGTATTTTCTCATAGCTTTTGCCTCCAGGTAAATTTCTAATAACCATCTACCCGTTTAAAGCTATCATAAACCGTTTCGATGTGGCTTTGTCTTTGCCGTCTTCTGAAGCCGTTTTTCTACGAATTTTCCGACAATCCAAAATGCCAGAATACAAACACCTACAACTATTGATTTTACAGGGTTTTGAGCAAAAGAGGCAATACTGCTGCCTACATATGAAATTGTAAATATCATCACTGATTTCCCTAATATGGCAGCAAGAATAAACTGCTGGCGGCTTACATTGGACAATCCTGATACCACATTTATGATCGAAGATGGAGAAAATGGAAAGCACATCAGCAAAAACAGCGGACCAAATCCATGTTCTTCCAGCCAGGTCATCACCCTTTTCACCTGTGGGTGGCGGCTCACAAAATTGAAAAACCGCTGCTGTCCTAATTTTCTCGAAAGAAGAAATACGAGAATGGCCCCGCTGACCGCTCCTATCCAGGAATAGAGAAAGCCTTTAAACAGGCCATACACAACTGCATTAGCCAGTACAAAAGCTACGAGCGGCAGAATCGGCAGAAATGCCTCAATTAACGGCAGTAATATACCGGGCAGAGGACCTAAACGCTCTAACTGCTCGAGCTGGTTGATAATATAATCAAACAGCCGGTCGTTTTCCGCCATATACCTTAATGTATCGAAGTCCATCGTTAGCAGCTTCATCATCTGTCCCCTCATCTATTCAAACAGTTCTACTTTCATTTTAATAGAAAGCGGGCTTCCTGCCTACTAGAATACAGTTTCTCCTCTTGAAGTACTTTTAAACCCCGGTGCTCTGTTAACTTTCAAACGAAAAAGAGCGGGACAGTACACAAGACGTCGATGAACAGATTCCAAAAAAAGGTTGCATACATAATTGTATCACGTGGTATAATATAGAACAAACGTTCGCATTCGGAGGGGACACTATGCGTAACTTAAGACAGAAAGAATTAGAGATTTCTTCTCGATACCTCTTCTTATCCATGGCGATCGCCGTTATCCGTCAGGACCGCAAGCATTTTGAAAAAGGGGATTTTAAAATAAAAGAGCCATATTTGGAGCTCCTTGGCAAGATGGAGCTTGCCGCCAGAGAAGAAAGAAGAATGCTGAAAACTAAAATGGATCAGCACAAGCTTCATGTCGTAGAATCCGGCCGCAATGATTCATTTACTTCCTTCCTTTTCTTAGCTCACGGTTATGAAGAAAAACGCAACTATTTTAACCCGGCCATTCGAAAAAAAGTGGAAACCATCTTGTTTGAACTCATGCGTAAGTCTCAGCAACCGACTCGTTTTGGCTGATTATAGTATGTTTTAATCGGTCTTCGAGGATAAACCGGAATTGTGCAGTACGCTGAACCTGATTAGCAACCATTCCTTTGGAGACGGGAACATTAATGGACATTCCATTAGTGAAGTGGATAGTAGTAGTATGATCATGTCCGCCTTCATAATCACGAATATAATTATGAGCAATCCACGAACATTCTCGTCGTTTTGGGGAAATAATAGGGAAGAAATACATGCCCATCGCCTGGGAGATGACAATTGGGGGTTTATGAGTAAATCCGGCAACCTGCTTTGTTCCAGACAAGCGGCCTTCTAAACTGCTGGCAAAGTAACGGCACGACTGATCGATTACTCTGCCGGGATAATCGGGTAAATAGAAAGTATCACCACTTTCTACAACCTCAGTGACAATCTGCCCTCTCTCATCATAATGAGCGACCAGAGCCATGGTCTGCGGGTTCACTTCGTATTCTTTTCTGCGAAATACATCCATTCATCAGCATCCTTTCCAGTACTTTATTCTTGAGACAAGTGTTACTCTATAAATTTACCAAATTCCGATAAAAAAGTCTAAAAATTCTTAAAAATAAATTTATTTTTATGCGAAGCTGATATAATTATTAGAAAAAGGCGCTGTTAAATGATGGGGTTGATGGGAAGGAGTCTTGTGAGCGGATTCCTTCCCATCAACCAATAAAATTGAACAGAAGCATTAATAATACAAGGAGGAGTTCTTATGTGGAAAAGAAAACGGAGAGAAGAAGCAGAAGATAGAAAAGTGCTCGAAATCAAAGATTTATCGATTCACGATGTCCGCCGTGCCGTTCACCGCTATGCGGATCACAAGCCAAAAGGAGTACCGCTGAGTGTCATCATTAACGAAGATCTCACTCTTGATTATCAATTATTATCCCCCTATATCGACGGCATTCCAAAAAAGAAATATTATATGTCCCGGGAAACGTATGAACTGTTTGAAGAAGAAGACCTTCAGCTCGCGAAAGATCTCGATATGGTCCAGCAGGCTGTAGATAAATATATTCAGCAGACAAATGAACTCCCTGTCATTGATGTCGATCCGTATAAGCGTGTAAGCTATTTTAAGCTTGAAAAGTTAAATCTTCTTCCACAGCGCCCGGATCAGGACTTCTATATAACCAATGAAGAGTTTTTAATTACTTATCAAAAACCGAAATAAGAAAAGCCGTTTTAGAAGAAGATTAGGTGTGAATTCGTCCCTTTTCTACTAATAGTTAACCCAGCTTAAGGCAAAAAAAGTGCCAATGCTCGCAGTGAGCATTGGCCAATGAGACGACTGGTTAACTTTTGAGTGAGGGAATTAATGTATGAAAAAGCAAAATGCTTTTCCAACAATAACACTCATCAGTAATGTACATTACTGACCCACTTATGAAACCGAATCATAAGTGGTAACAATAAGCATGATCGCTTATCTGATTCTTATTGTAATATATCTCTTACAAATATTCACCGAAAATGTTTTGCGGAAGACCGCAAAGAATTGCGCTCATTTTTCAAATTTTACAAAAACCGCCTAACGCTGGGCTACCTGCTCACGCAGATTCTTTCTCAATATCTTCCCTGTAGTGTTTTTGGGAAGCTCCGACATAAAGTGAATCTCTGAGGGCTGTTTATACTTCGCCAGTGATTTAGCACAGAACTCTTTTAAAGATTCCGCGTCCAGATCCGGATCTTTTGATACTACAAAACAGACGACCGCCTCTCCTGCCTGCGGGTCAGGTGCTCCTACAACGGCAGCCTCTGTAATGTCTGGGTGACTGTACAGCACTTCCTCGACCTCCCGCGGATATACGTTATACCCGCCCACTAAAATCATATCCTTTTTCCGGTCTACGATATAAAAGTAACCCTCCTCATCTTTTCTTGCCATATCGCCTGTATAGAGCCAGCCATCACGTATAGAAATCTCCGTCTCTTCCGGAAGTTTATAGTACCCTTTCATTACGTTCGGCCCGCGGACGATTAATTCCCCGACTTCTCCGTCCGGCACCTCTTCACCCAGCTCATCAACTATTTTATTTTCGACGTTTATTATATTTGTTCCGATGGATCCAGGCTTGCGGGGCCTGTCTAAAGGATTAAAGGCAGTGACAGGCGAAGCTTCAGACAAACCATACCCTTCTGATATCCTTACATTAAACATGTTTTCAAAATCATACAGCAGTGTAACTGGCAGAGACGAACCCCCTGAAACACAAATCCTCATATCTTTAAATGTATCCACTTTCTCTCTTCCTGTCTGCAGCAGATAATTATACATCGTCGGCACACCGGCAAAAAATGTCGCCTTATGCTCTCCTGCTACGCTGAACACTTCATCTGGAGAAAACTTTGGCACGATAAGAACAGTTCCACCATTCATTACTGGAGCATTAAGCGCCACTGTCAGGCAGAAAACGTGAAACATCGGCAATGTGGCGATGATACGGTCATCTGAAGTAATCCGCAGATAATCCGCTACATCGGTGGCATTGGAATATAAATTTTTGTGGGTCAGCATCGCACCTTTAGGCTTACCTGTCGTTCCGGACGTATATAAAATGACCGCTACCTCTTCCTCCTGCAAGTCAGGCCCTTTAAAAGACATGTCTCCTGCTTCGACCATTTTTGCAAACGGTTTCATTTTATAGTTTAAAGAAGATTCGCTCGAAGCTGCACCTGAAGGGCCGACAAAGTAGTCTTCCACCATTAATTCTTCATCCATCTTTTCGAACTTTTCCAACAGGACATCAAGCGTAATCACACCCCGGACATCCCCGTTTTTCAAAATATAAATCATCTCATCTGCTGTGTACGTAGGGTTAATCGGAATGACGGTAACCCCAGCTCGCAGCGCCCCATACAAACCAATCATAAACAGTGGACTGTTTCCGCTGACTAAGGCGATATGATCCCCTTTTTTGTAACCTAGCTTATTGAGCTGTGAAGCAAATTTAGTGACTGAAGCATCGAATTCCTGATAGCTTACCGGCTGACCTTGAAATATGTAAGCCTCCTTCTTTGGATCGCGCTGAGCTGTTACTGTCAGTTGATCACTTAAATTCATATGGTGCTCCCCCTTCATCTAATGAATGAATAGTCATTCATTATGAATATAAAAAATTTTCAGTTTAATTATAAATTATAGCCAGTACTTTAGCAACAAACGTGTATTAAAAAAGCCGGCACTCTAATTTTTGTGCCGGCTTTTTATATTAATGGGGTGAAAAAAGGGAGACTGTTCGCTTTTTCGCGGACAAACGGTCAATCCTCCTCGCTGTGGGGTCTCAACCGCCCGTTTTTTAAGCAGGAGTCTTACAGAACCCCTTCCTTTTCTATTAAAAATGAATAACGTTTATAAACCGCACCAAATTAATATATCATTTCCAGGAAGTCCTGCTTTGTAATTTTACCAAGATAATGGGAAATCTCTTTATCTCCCAACGCTTCGGAAATTGCTTCACGGTCATACTTGGTATCAATCAGGATTTCCTCGATTTCGGATATATCGCCGACCCCGAAGAAATCTCCATAAATTTTCACATTGCGGATATAGCCTTTAGCGACATCTAAGCGAATATCATAGGTGCCCGCTCCTTCAATGCGTTTTGTCTGCTGAATATTAAACTTCGGAGACCTTCCGTAGTTCCAGTCCCAGTTTCTATAGCGGTCGTCCGCAATTTTATAAATTTCTTTCCAGTCTTCTTCAGTCAGCTTATACTGCGGTACATCTTTTACATCATCCACATCAAAAATAAAGCGCAAAATTAAGCTCTTGAATTCTTCCATTGTGATTGGCTCATCCAGAAACTCTGAAATATTCGCCACGCGGCTTCGAATCGATTTAATGCCTTTAGATTTAATTTTTTCTGTTTTAACATTAAGAGCTGATACCACATTTTCTATTTCGGAATCCAGCATTAGAGTTCCATGGCTGAACATACGTCCGCGAGTAGAAAATTGCGCGTTTCCTGAAATTTTCCTTCCTTCAACAGTAACATCATTACGCCCGGAAAGTTCTGCATTCACTCCAAGTTTCTGCAGGGCCGCAGTTACAGGCTCCGTGAATTTTGCAAAGTCATGAAAGCTGTCCCCATCGTCCTTTGTAATAAAGCTGAAGTTTAAATTCCCAAGATCATGGTAAACCGCACCGCCTCCGGACAAACGGCGAACGACATGAATACCATGCTCGTCTACGTAATCTGTATTAATTTCCTCGATCGTATTCTGGTTTTTTCCAATGATGATCGACGGCTCATTAATATAAAACAGCAGGTACGTCTCATTAATGTCGAGATTTTTCAAAGCATATTCCTCAATGGCTAAGTTAATTCGCGGATCATTAATCCCCTCATCTATAAATAACATCGTCTCATCCTTTCGTTCTCGTTTCTCTCCACCCCCCATTGTATAAAATCAGACGCTATTAAACAATTTATTGGTCCTTTCCACTCCAGGTTAATCCTTCCTCCGCAAGCTCAATATTTCCATTGTAAACATCTGCCGCTTCCTGCTTCAGCATATTTAAATCTCCAAAGTGAGGCAGATGACTGAGCCATAAGGTTTCGACGTTTGCCTTTTCGGCCACTGATGCAGCTTCTTCACTCGTCATGTGGCCAGGCTTTTCACCATCCATTCCTTTATAAAAATTCGTGTCAGTGATGAGTAAATCGGCAGCTTCGGCGAATGTACCGAGTTCTTCGAAGTGACTCGTGTCTGCTGTATAGACGACTGTCTCTGTACCATTACAGATTTTCAGCGCATAGCATGGTACAGGATGTTTGGTTTTTAAAAATTCGATCGTAAACGGTCCTATTTCCAGGGTTTGAGACGGATCGTAGGCAATTCCTTCTGTATATTGGTGAGTCAGCATTTCGAATGCCTGCCCATCCTCCTGATGCCCGTAAATAGGCAGGATATCAGAAGACTCATTTATCGTATTCTGCACAAGCCACGCGTATTGAAGTACTCCGATATCTGCTACGTGATCATGATGATAGTGCGAGAGAATCACCGCATCAAGATCCATAACTTCAAGTTTCTGCTGCACTCTGGCCAGTGCCCCGCTGCCGCAGTCAACAAGCAGGCTGAAATCGCCCTCTTCAATTAAATAGCTGGATGTGGCACTGTTTACCCCTGGGTAACCGCCCCAATACCCGATTGTCGTTACTTTCATAAAAGAAATCCTCCTTAGTTCTTTTTAACTATTTTTTAATTGTTTTATAACAGATTATTGATTTTTGAATATTGTTATAATACAATGACAATACAATATTTCTTAGGAGGCGATTTTCCATGATGAACGTTCTTGAATTCTTCCGTAACCTGCCTAAAAAACAATGTACAAAGTGTGGCCATGATATCAAGGAGCAGGCCGACTGCTACGGTAATGTCTGCCACGAATGCAGCCACCCTGCTCGTTAATAATAGTATTCCACAAAAAGACAACAGTGGAACATGGTTTCTTCAACAGCTGACCAGCTGTTTTTTTTTGTCTAAAAAGAGGACAAGGAAAGGAGCAGATTCTCTCACGGAACAGCTTTTTTCGCCATAAAAAAAGCCTCTTACTTAGAGGCTGAAGGTACAACAGCTTGCACCCCTGTAGATTTTCGCTTAAACAGCTCATAAGGATAGACGTATCTATGTTCATGCGCCGTATGCTTATTACGTAATTTTTCTACAAGTACTTGAATAGCTTTTACCGCCATATCATCAACCGGCTGCTGAATTGTCGTAATAGCTGGAACCATGAGCAGGGAAAGCATCTGGTTATCGAACCCTACGACAGCCAAATCTTCTGGAACTCTCCACCCTTCCTGTGTCGCGGCATAGATGACTCCGGCTGCCACTTCATCTGAACCAGTAAAAATTCCATCAACGTATGGATGATGTTCTTTTATATAATAAAAAGCTTTTCTTCCCTCTTCCACATTCAGTGTATGGCTGATTTCGAGATCCGGATTAAATTCAATGTTGTGCTGTTGTAAAGCATGTAAAAAACCAAGCTTCCGCTCTTGGGTGATATGCGTGTGATGACCGCCCGTGGCATATGCCAAATGGCGGCAGCCCTGTTCTATTAAATGAAGTGTTGCTTCAAAAGCCGCTTGGCGATGATCAATATGTATCATCGAAATATGGTCGTTTTCCAAATATTCATTGCAGAGAACAATGGGACCGGAAGCTAAAAATGGCTCAATATCCTTCCAGTCATTTGCTAAAGAAGCTAAGACTATCCCATCCACCTGCTTGGTTTTTAACAAATTCAGATAATCCAGCTCTTTTTTCTTATTATCATGCGTCTGACAGACAATCACCTGATAGCCATAATCAGAAGCCTGTTCTTCAATCGATTCAATAAGACGGCCAAAAAACGGGTTCGTTACCCTCGGCAAAAGCACCGCAATCGTTTCCGTCCGCTGACTCCGAAGACGGCGGGCCGAAGAATTCGGTACATACCCAAGCTGATTCATCGCATCTAAAATCTTCTCTTTTTTCTCTTCTGTAACATAAGGCTGATCGTTTATGACCCGGGATACCGTCGTACGTGACAGCCCCGCCAGCTTTGCCACATCTTCAATTGTCGCCATCCTTACTCCCCCTGTTTGGCACAATTTGAAATCGTTTTCATAACAAATCATACTAAGACTCCTGCATTTATGCAACCCTTTTCATTTCCGACGGAGGGTGTCAGGTACCGAAAGCTGGATTTTGTGGACCTGGTACCGAGAGATAAAAGAAGAAAACCTGCAGGCAGTCTGCAGGTTTCCTCTTATAGGTGCAAGTATTGCAATACACGTTCGACGGCTGCTTCTCCCTGATCAATACAGTCAGGAAGCCCGATTCCGCGATAGGATCCTCCGGCTAAATAAACTCCCGGTAGATGCTCGTCCATCTTCCTGTCTACTTCATCCATTCGATCTTTGTGACCAACTGAATATTGCGGCATAGAATCATACCAGCGTGTCACTATTGAGAAATCAGGTTTTTCCGTGATATCCATAATTTGATTTAAATCATTTAGGGCGATGTCCGTAACTTCTTCATCCGACAGGTCCACGACTTCCTGATCGCCAGGCTTGCCGACATAACAGCGAAGCATGACTTTACCTTCAGGTGTTGTATGCGGCCACTTTTTATGGGTCCATGTACAAGCCGTAATCCGAAATGGACTGTTTCTTGAAACGACAAATCCTGTACCATCGATATCCTTCTTAATGGCTGATTCATCAAATGTCATCGCCACATTTGCGACTGAAGTGGCTTTCATTCCTTTAAACGTATCAAAGAAATCGTATTGGGACAGCATCCGCTGCACGGAAAAATAAGGCGCTGCCAGCACAACAGCATCAGCTCTTTGGACCGTGCCATCACTTAACAGCAAGTGGTACACGTCGGATTTTTTCTCGATATGATCGACAGCCATATTTTTTATAAAAGTGCCTTCATCCATTTGTGTTTCAATCGCCTCAACAAGAGATTCCAATCCGCCGCGGAACGTACGGAACATACTTGGCTTCGGTTTGTTTTTCTGCGGCTTCGGTACAGTCTTTCTTAATCCTTTGATTAAGCTGCCGTATTCCTGCTCGAGCTGATAGAAGTTAGGAAATGTAGCCTGCAGGCTGAGATCGTCAATATTTCCGGCATAGATTCCAGACAACAGCGGTTCGATCAGATTTTCGACGACTTGGTTTCCTAGACGTCTTCTGAAAAATAAACCAAGCGATTGATCGCCTTCTGTTTCTTTTTTCGATTTCACTACATCTAATACTGCGCGTGCTTTACCAGCAAGTGTAAACAATCCTGAAAAAAGAAACGGGCGGATACGGGTTGGAACGCCCATAAACGAGCCGCTCGGCATCTTATGCAATTTCTGACCGACAAGAATATAAGACTGACCCGTCCCATTTGGTACAAGATCGCCTTCTAATCCCAGTTCTTCGGCGAGTCTTGTCGCGCTCTTCTTTCTTTCAAGAAAGGAATCGGGGCCCCGCTCAATTGTAAAGCCGTCGCGCTTTACCGTTTGAATTTTACCGCCAAGCTTTTCACCCGCTTCTATTAAATGAATATCAAGCGGGAGCTGTTTCTCCCGCTTTTCTTTTTGTAAATAGTAAGCTGCTGTTAAGCCGGCAATTCCACCGCCGACAATGACTACTTTTCTTCTATCCATAATTACTCCCGTTCTTCCAGTTTAGCCAGGACGACACCGGCTAATGTCCGGATGAATTTAGGATGAGTGTTCGGCATTTCAGGGCGGTAGTATTCGGCACCTAATTCGTGGCAGACAATTTTACATTCGTAATCATTATCATAAAGAACTTCTAAATGATCGGAAACAAAGCCGACAGGAGCATAAACGAAAGAGCGATAGCCTTTTTCGTTAAAAAGATCGCGGGTTAAGTCCTGCACATCGGGCCCAATCCAGGGGTCTGGGGTATTCCCTTCACTCTGCCAGCCAATTTCATATTGGGTAATGCCTGTTTCTTCAGAAATCAATTCAGCCGTACGTTTCAGCTGATCAGGATATGGATCTCCGCCTTCTAATATTTTTTCTGGCAGGCTGTGGGCAGAAACGATTAAGCAAGCTTCTGCTTTTTCTTCTTCACTCATTTTACCGTACTCGCTGAGAATCTGCTCACTCCAGTAGTCGATGAAACCAGGAGCCTCATACCAGCTTTCTACTGAACGGATGGTGATACCGTGCTTATCGGCTTCTTCCTTCGCGCGTCCGTTGTAAGACTTAACACTGTAAGTGGAATAATGAGGAGCCAGAACGATCGATACGGCTTCAGTAATACCATCTTCAGCCATTTGAGAGACAGCATCTTCAACAAACGGCTCAATGTGCTTTAAGCCTAAGTACATTTTAAACTCCACTTCATCCTGCTCTTCGTTAAGCGTGTTTTGAAGGGATGCCGCCTGATCTTCTGTAATTCTCGCAAGAGGAGAGATGCCTCCAATCGCATTGTAGCGGTCTCGTAAGTCCTGAAGCATTTCATCAGACGGTTTACGCCCTCTGCGAATATGTGTGTAATATCTTTCTAAATCCTCTTCTTTATACGGCGTTCCGTATGCCATAACGAGTAACCCTACTTGCCTTTTTTCCATTATCGTCACCTCTTAATTCTTATTAGAATATTCGTGAATGAGCTGTGTTAATCGTTTTAACGTGTCTGGTTGAATATCAGGAGTGACTCCATGCCCTAAGTTAAAAATGTGGGCTGGGTGCTGTTTCCCTTCATCAATGATCTGCTTCGCGCGTTTTTCAATCACGCTCCAGTCTGCTAAAAGAATGGATGGATCAAGGTTTCCTTGTAAAGGCTTCGTAATGCCCCAGTTTCGAGCTTCTGTAATCGATGTTCGCCAGTCTAGCCCCATAACGTCTAATGGCAGATCGTTCCACTCAAGCGCCAGATGACGCGCGCCGACACCAAACATAATCAAAGGAACCTCAAGCGATTGAAGCTCATTAAAAATTCGTTCCATAACCGGTTTAATAAAGGTGCGATAGTCCTCTGCATTTAAGGCTCCTACCCAGGAATCAAAGACCTGAATCGCACTCGCGCCTGCTTCAACTTGAGCTCTTACGTAAGAAATCGATGTGTCTGCGAGTTTATCCATTAACGCAAACCATGTTTCCGGCTCGCTGTACATTAAAGCTTTAGTCTTATTGTAATTTTTTGAAGGGCCGCCCTCAATCATATAGCTTGCCAGTGTAAATGGAGCCCCTGTAAATCCGATTAATGGGACATTGAGCTGTTCTTTTGTTAAAAGACGGATCGTATCCATGACGTAGGAAACGTCGGATTCGGGATCGATCGTGCCAAGTTTATCAATATCGGCTTTAGAACGGATCGGGTTAGCGATTACAGGGCCGATTCCTTTTTTAATATCAACGTCTACCCCGATCGCCGGCAGGGGAGTCATAATATCTTTATAAAGAATTGCGGCATCGACTCCATACTGTTCCACCGGAAGTCGTGTGACATAAGCGCCCAGCTCAGGCTGGTGTGTAATTTCAAATAGAGAATATTTTTCTTTCAGCTTACGATATTCAGGCTGTGAACGCCCGGCCTGCCTCATATACCAGACAGGGGTATGGTCCGTTTCTTCGCCTCTGAATGCTTTTAAAATTGTGTCATTAAATGGTTTCATAGTCCTGCATAACTCCTTTATTCACGTTCAACCTTTTTCCGACTTCAACTATACCTATAAATGTCCGCAATGTATAGAAAAATGATATAGTTGTCACGAGATTGTGCTTATTTTCACAGAACGCTAATTTATCGTCACGACATTGGAAGCTTCCCCTTCAAGTCCTGTAAGCGGGTCGAACGGAACGACCACATAACTCGTTTCTCCAAAAACGTCGGTGCCGCTTACATTAACTTCCCCTTTTCCAGTCACTCTGCCTACCATTTGACGGCTGTCTTCCTCAAGCCGGTAAATACGGTAAATGACGCGTTTATCCTCCCCAGGTGTCCACGTGATTTGATCAGAGAATAAACTCCAGCCCCCAAATCCCCCTGAACCTGAAGCATCAGTGATTTCCGGAAGGGTAATTGGTACTGGCAGTTCTTTTTGCCCCTCTGGTTTTTTAAAGCTTTCTAATAAATCTCTCTTTTCATCAATGTCCGATAAAATGGTTTTCATGAGCGCTGTTGGATATTCACTTCCGCCGGTTAAATAGGAATCTTCCGCTGAAGAATCGTATCCCATCCACAACGTCCCTACATAATCAGGCGTATAGCCGGTAAACCAGACATCTTTATTCTGGCCTTCTACAGTAGGATGCTGCTGGGTGCCTGTTTTTCCTGCCAATGCTTTCGAATAGCTTCCGGCCTGAGCCGTTCCGGAATCGACTGTAGTTTCAAGTATTTGTGTCATTTCCCACGCTGTCTGCTGATTAAAAACCTGCTTTTCGCTCTGCTTGTGCTCATGAATGGCTCTCCCATTTCTATCGATAATCTTCTCGATGGTATGGCCGTCTGTTTGTTTGCCGTTATTTGCAAACGTTCGATACGCTTCTGTCAGCTGCATCGGAGTATACCCTTTAGATAACCCGCCAAGAGCTATTGCTAAACCTTCATCCTCTGTAGGCAATCCTAACTTGTCTAAGTACTCTTTTGAATAAGAAATGCCCATTTGATCAAGCAGCCATACTGCTGGAGCATTTTTCGAATCAACAATTGCCTTGTAAATTGAGGTCATCCCGTCATATTGCCCATCATAATTAGTCGGTGTATAACCACCATAACTCTGTTTTTCATCAACAAGCAGTGAATACGGGATATACTTTTTGTCCATAAGAGCCGGTCCATATACAGCCAGCGGTTTAATGACAGATCCCGGCTGCTTCCTAGTCAAGGCATGATTGGTTTGGCCATGCTTATAATCCCTACCCCCAACGATCGCTTTGTAAGCACCGGTGGCCTGGTCCATTAACGTAAAAGCTCCTTCTGCCTTACCATTTGAACCAGGAGCGAATTTGCCTTCTTTCATATGTCGTGCCGAAAGCTTTTGGATTTCAGGATCTATCTCTACAATGATTTGATAACCACCGCGTTTTAACTCATCACGGCTTATGTTATATTTCTTTGCTGCTTCTGAAATAACCGCATCCACGTAGCTGTTACTCCACGTTTCTGTGTTCTCTTCGCCTCTCTCCACACCAAGTGTCGCTCCCTGCAGACTAACCATTTCTTCCGCTTCTATCACATCAGCTGCTTCCATTCGGGATAACACAATATTTCGTCGTTCGAGAGCCTGCTTTGGATTTTCAAATGGTGAATAATTATTGGGTGCTTTAGGAAGCCCTGCTAATAACGCCCCTTGAGATATGGAAAGCTCACGAACAGAAGTGTTAAAGTAAGTTTTTGCGGCTTCTTCCACCCCATAAACACCTTTCCCGAAATAAATCGTATTTAAATACAATTCTAATATTTTATCCTTCGAATAATGGCGCTCCAAATATATAGCCGCCATCACTTCTTTTGTCTTTCTCATCCACGACTTATCATTCGTTAAAAAAAGATTTTTAACAAGCTGCTGGGTAATTGTGCTCCCGCCTTCAACTTTCCCCATAGCGATGATATCCCGATAGACCGCCCGTAAAATAGCTTTCGGATCAAGTCCTTCATGCTGATAAAAACGTTCATCTTCTACAGCAATAAAAGCCTGCTTCACGTGCTCCGGAATATCTTCTAAAGAAATGAGCGTCCGATTTTCGGTATACATCCGCTCTATGATTTGTCCGTCTTTTGTTTCTATAGTCGTAGCTGAGTTTAACACGAGCTTTTCCTCAGAAACGATAAAATACCCTCCAGTGAAGATGATCATAAAGCCAGTAAAAGCCAGTAGTGTGAAAATAACGAAAGTACCTGCGGCCCATTTAGCTTTTCTCGACCATTCTGGGGGCCTGAATAGTTTTATAGTTTTCAACCGTTGTGCATCCTCTCTCTAAACTTGCGGTATCATACAGTCAATTGCTACACTTTACTTAATAAGGAAAGGAGTTTTCCATATGAACGTATCTATGACAAATGGTACCTTAAATTATTTAGTAAAGCTAGCTGCTGAACACAAGGAGGACAACCTCCTATTAATGCAGGAACGGGACAAAACAGTCGCCTATTATGAAGGGGACCACCCTTCTTTCTTCAAAGAAGGCCGCGATTATGAAGTAGTTGAAAATGTAGGTCAGGTTCAGTCCTCCGGGTTTGTCGTTATGAATAACATTCCTGTATCTGATGAAGGACGCCCTGTTTTTGAAGACCGATTCAAAAAACGGGTCGGCCAGGTGGAGAATATGGAAGGATTTCAGGCGATTCGCATCTTAAGGCCAAAGAAAGGCAATACTTACGTCGTCTTTACTCAGTGGCGCAATGAACAGGATTTTGAAGACTGGAAAAACTCTAAAGAATTCGAGAAGGCACATGCCAACTCCGGACCACAGCATAAACAAAAGCCTTCTTTTATTGACGGAAAGCCTTATATTACGAAATATTATATGATACAGCCGGAAGAATAAAAAAGAGAGCGGTTTTTTATACCTAGGTAGAAAAAAAAACTTGCAGGGATACTCTAGAGTATCCCTGCAAGTTTTTTTGTGGTCAATCACCAACCACGCTTCTCTTTTATTCAGAGGCTAGAACTTCTTCTTCAAAGAAAGCTTCGAAATTGCTCATATCCTGTGCTCCAACAATCCGGGATTGTTCTTCTCCATTCTCGTAGTGTACAAGCGTTGGAGTGGATTGAATCTGATATTCCTGCCATTGATCTTCAAATTCTAATAAGTTCAATTTTTTCATATCAACATTCATATCCTGTGCAAGCGGTACCAGATCTGGCGTAGTATTCTGACAGTGTACGCAATCAGGGCTGTAGAAATACACGGTTACCGGATCACCTGATTCTACTTTTTCCCGCAGTTCATCAGGAAGGATTTGATTTTGATAGTTAGGGTCCTCCAACTGTTCAATTGTGCCCTGCTCTAAGTTTTCTTTTCCATAAGGATTATCTTCACTTTGCTGTGAGTTTTGATAATTTACTACAAAAGTTAAGGCCACCACTAGGATTACTAACACGGTACCAAAGATAATCATTTTTTTCTTCATAAGACGTTATCTCCTTTGTCCACGGATCATTAGAATGTGACTGATAAAAATAATAATAAAACCTGTACCTGCTAAAAATGGGATCGTAATAAAACCTAAGTAGTTAATATACTCCGCATTACAAGGTACGACTCCACAGGCGTCACCTGCTGATTGAAAAGCAGGAACCTTTTGAACTAAGTAATGATAAATCGAAATACACCCGCCCATCCCGCTTAAAAACAAACCGGCATAAGCGATCGAAGTATTTTTCTTAAGCATTGCGGCACCATAAATGACTACTAATGGATACATAAATATCCTCTGAAACCAACACATTTCACATGGAACGTATCCCATTACTTCTGAGAAAAACAAACTCCCTGCTGTAGCCGTTAAAGCGGCAGCCCATGCCACAAATAACCAAGTTTCGCTTTGTTTATTCATACTTACCGTTCCTTTCTACCTCTCCCATCTGCAATTATACTAGGTATTTATATGAAAGCAAAACAGTTTATCTGCTCCAAATTCAGTTCCAAGGTTTTACGTTTAAAGAAGGAAAATAAGGGAATATTTTTTAATGTGCTACTATTTATGGAAAGGATGAATGAAATGGATGAAAAAATGCAACAACTTATTGATGGACTAAATGAAGACTTAGCGAATGAATATGCGGCTTCCATAATGTACACATATAATGCTGCCGTTGTCTCTGGCTTATATCGTTCGGTGTTAAAACCTTTCTTTGAAAGTGAAGTTGCCGATGAGCAGGGACATGCAATGTACCTGGCTGAGAAAATCAGCATCTTAGGCGGAACACCGACAACAACTCCAGCGGAAGTCAAGCAGCATACTGATGTAAAAGCGATGCTGAGAGAAGCTCGCGAAGCAGAATATGCAACGATTAAACGGTATGAAGAACGTAAAGTTCAGGCGGAAGAATTAAATCTTACAGAGCTTTCTGTTAAACTCGATGATCTAATTGCTGACGAAACCGGTCATATGGAAGAGATCGATCGTTTACTGCAGGACTCCCGTTTACACGAATAAACACAATTGAAATTTCAGCCCCTTCTCCTTTCTTAGGAGGAGGGGTTTTTTACTGTGGGCTAAAGCCACCTTCTCTTTTAATATTAAAAATAGTCTGATATATTGGAACAATATTCAACTTGAAATAATACAATGGTTGATTCGTAAGGAAACTGCGTGACTCCTCGCGGAAAAATGAGCCTGCTAAAACCCCGCAGTCAGGGACGAAAGAGGATTGGCGGTTTGTCCGCGAAAAAGCAAGCGGGTTCCCCGTAAATCAACAGAGAATGATAACAAATACTAGAAGAAAGAAGGAATTATAATGTGGGAATCAATATTTGAAGCCATAGATCAGCAATACGCTCAAATGCTAGAAACCCGAAGACACTTACATAGAAATCCGGAGCTCTCTTTTAAAGAGACAAAAACAGCCGGGTTCATTGCGGACCAATACGAACGCCTGGGGATTCCTTATCAAAAAGAAGTCGGCGGCAATGGAGTCGTTGCAACCTTAAAAGGCGGAAAACCAGGAAAGAAAGTAGCTTTACGCGCCGACTTTGACGCTCTTCCCATTCACGAAGAAAATGAGACAGATTATAAATCCACGGTCGACGGCGTCATGCACGCATGCGGTCATGATGGTCATACAGCTGCACTGTTAGGCCTAGCCGAAGCCCTCCTTCCTTATCAGGAAGAGCTTCCAGGGACTGTTGTTTTCCTTCACCAGCATGCTGAAGAATACGCTCCCGGCGGTGCAAAACCGATAATTGAATCAGGAGTCCTGGATGATGTGGATGCCGTTTTCGGTACACACTTATGGGTGGACGCTCCTACAGGAGTGATTCAAACGTCGAAGCAGGAATTTATGGCGGGCGCCGACCGCTTTCACATTACGATTAAAGGAAAAGGCGGTCACGGGGCAATCCCTCACCAGACGAAAGATGCAATCGTCATTGCTTCCCAGCTCGTCACGTCACTGCAGCAGATTGTGAGCCGCCGTCTTGACCCGTTAAGTACAGCCGTTTTAACTGTTGGAACATTTGAAGCCGGCGATGCTTTTAATGTCATAGCAGACTCTGCGAAAATCACGGGTACTGTCCGGACTTTTGATCCGCAGGTCCAGGATACGATCATTAAAGAAATGGAGAAAATCATTAAAGGCACGTGTGAAGGCTGCGGGGCAGATTATGACTTTGATTATTATAAAGGCTATCCGCCGGTTATTAATCATAAAGAAGAAGCCGAGCTGATTTTGCAGGATGCCAGTAAAGCAGATCCAAGCTTAAAAACAGAAGAAATTCCTCCGGTGATGGCAGGCGAGGATTTCGCCTACTACTTGGAAAACAAGCCCGGCGCTTTCTACTTTACAGGAGCACAGATTCCCGACCATTATTATCCTCATCATCATCCTAAGTTCGATTTTGATGAAGCAGCTCTGCCTCATGCGGCAAAAACGCTTCTCCAGGCTTATCGTTCTTATCAGGAAAAATGAGAATGTAACAGGCGGAGGCGATGAACGTTCATCGTCGTCTCCCCTAATTGTTCTAATAAACGGCCATTGGCTACATACCCGACCACCGCCCCAATCCCAGGGAGAAGCTGAAACATTTTCACAAAATCAATCGTGTCTCTATATTCAATCTGCAAAGACTTCCAGTCAATTTGCTTTCTCTCTTTAGGCACGCTGTCCCAATTTAAGAGAATTTCTTTGACACGGCCCCTCTCCTCTTCACTTGAGAAAGCCAGCATAAAAATATGCAGCAAAAATACCCTCTCCTCATATCTCTCCACATTCAGCCCGTAATATTGCCCAGCATCAAAGAGGAACTTCATTTTAATACTGAGAAGCAGCGGAAAATCAGCTGCCCCGAGCCAGAATCCTCCCGCCCCTGTTCCGGCTCCTTCCCACGAGGCTGAGCGTTTGTACTGCTTTAATTTTTCCCTGACAAGCTCTTCCCTCTGTTGAAATGTCCAGTCCCCTTGTTGTTCAATCGGTAAAATATACTGAGAACCTGTTAACGACAGTTCGATCATTCGCTTGATGCTCTCCGTTACCACCTGATGAACCAGGTCAGGAATTTTCTTATTAATGGCGGACTGAAGCCCTTTTGATTTTCGCTGCAGAAATCCTGAGCGTTTTTCCAGGGAGCGGCTCCATTTAACAGCTTCCTTATAAACCTGTTCTTCATAGTTCATGTCAAAAAACCTCCTAAAAAAGCGGTTCCCTTACGGAAGAGGAACCGCTTGATTTTTATACAATTCTCGGTTTTATATAGGTTTTAATAAAAGCAAGACTGAACAATGTACCACCTAACGCTGTAATTAAAATGCCCAGGACATTCCACTGCACGATAAAAAGCACCGTGAACAAAAAGGTCTGAAAAAGCATGAGCTGTTTCAAAAAGCGGACCATCGCTTTTTGCTTCGCTTCTTTGTTCACAGGGTAAATATCGACCCACGCAATGGTGCGGTGATGATTCCAAAGCGACATCATTTGAAACGCGCTTAAATAAAGAAACAGTATCGCAAAGGCAATTTTGATCCAAACATTAGGGACAAACCAGACCGCTAACCCGCCGATCGCGATCAACCGGAAGTACATGCCTAAATAATCACTGCTGCGGACAAACGTAATCCGGTAAAGATATGTGAAGCTTTCTGACTGACGAAAAGGAACACCTTGAGCTAAAAGCTGGACTAAGGCATGCCTTTTCTTAACCGGGTTCTTCAAATGCGGAACATCGGTAAACATATTGGCTATCCGATAAAAAGTTCTCATTCTGGCCTGATCCTTTTCAACGAGAAGATCAAAAACGAGGCCGGCTTTTTTATGGGCCAGCGAATAAATATAAGCAACTACTAGGAGAAGTAATACTCCGGTAATGATTGAAAACAGCTGATTTCCCTGGGATAGGAAAAAGAAGAAAACGATGCTCAACAAGATCCGTACGAACAGATCTGTGTGGCGGATATTCGCATTTCGCTCCTTAAGCATCCACCAGTTGGCCATCATATTGAGCAGCTTAATGACCAGAGTCAGAGCTATCATCCCCAAATAGTATCTCGTGCCCAGCTCTGGAAACGTGGTAAAATAAAGTGGTCCTAACGCTGCGGCCACGAGCAGAATTAAATAAAGCTGGACGAAGAAGCTGTAAACAAGACACCTTTTAAAGTATTCTCCAAGCTTATGTTCAGCCGGAAGCAGAAACACTAAGTCCGGCTCTTTGAGCAGCGTGCGCACTGGACTGTAACTAGCAACTAATCCAAAAGCAATCCCGACGACCCACTCTGTCGGAAAGTCTTCTGGAACTGTCAGCAGCCATTGCTGATAGTAATAAGCAAGAGCAGAAATAAAGAAAAACATTGCAACTGCGATATGACCGTTAAAAATGTATTTTAAATATCGGCTCGTCTCTTTAACATGTTCTTGAAAACGGCGGTTCCAAAACTCTCCTGCCTTAAACATTGTCTTCTTCCTTTGTCAGCTGAATATAAAGATCGTCCAATGAAGCGCCAGGTTTATTGAAAGAACGTCTCAAATCATCCAGAGTTCCGGCTGCCCGCAGCTTTCCGTCATGCAGGATGACAAAGCGATCGCAGTACTTCTCCGCTGTTGCTAAAATGTGAGTCGACATTAAGACACCGGCTCCATTTTTCTTCATTTCCTCCATCCATTCTAAGTACGATTGAATCCCCAATGGATCAAGTCCCACAAATGGCTCGTCTACAATATAGAGTTCAGGTTCAATTAAAAAGGCGCACATAATCATGACCTTCTGCCTCATCCCTTTTGAAAAGTGTACAGGGAACCAATTTAATTTTTTCGTCAGTCTGAATTCTTTTAATAAAGGATCCAGGCGTTTTTTAAAGGTTTCTTCAGGAATATTGTAAGCCATCGCTGTTAAATGGAGATGCTCATACAAAGTTAATTCATCATATAAAATCGGCATTTCCGGAATATAAGCAAATTGCTGGCGATAGCCGTCCGGATTCTCATCAAAAGTGGTTCCATTAATCGCCACTCTTCCTTTTATCGCCTGCATCATGCCGATGACATGCTTTATCGTTGTACTCTTTCCGGCTCCGTTTAAGCCGATCAGCCCGACGATTTCGTTAGGAAAAACATCGAAAGAAATGCCATGGAGCACATTTTTATGAGTGTAGCCTCCATGTAATTCATCTATATGTAACAATGGTTTCAACTTTATCCCTCATTTCATGAACTCATTCCCATAAATTTTATCATAATCTGAAGCAGCCATACACAATTGGGACTGTAATCGAGAAAACCACTTAAATTATGATACAATTATACAAAACCTTTGAAGGAGTGTAGTACATGAGTGATAACTGTATTTTCTGCCAGATCATTAACGGAGATATTCCCTCAGCGAAGGTATATGAGGATGAGGAAGTCTACGCCTTTCTCGATATCAGCCAGGTGACTAAAGGTCATACACTCGTTATTCCGAAAAAACATACAAAAGATATTTACAGTACGGATGATGAGGTTGCTGAGAAATTATTCGCACGGGTTCCAAAAATCGCAAATGCCATTAAGAAAACGTATCAGCCGGCTGGGCTTAACCTGCTGAACAATAACGAAGAACCCGCAGGACAGTCTGTCTTTCACCTACATATTCACCTGATTCCAAGATACGGTAAGGAAGATGGATTTAAACCTGAATGGACGGTTCATTCCGACGATTATACGCCGGAAGACTTACAGGAAATCGCATCCAGTATTCAGAATAATATTTAACACCTTGTATTCCCTTTTGGTTTTGCTATAATAACGATAGGCTTACGCAAGTAATCACGAGGATATACTTGGTGAGTGGAATTTAGTTTAGAAGAGATGAGGAGAGGTAAAAATGAATACTAGAGTTTTAGTTTTACTTTCACTGCTTGTTGGAATGGGTGCTGTCTTGCACGCGGTTTTACCGCCATTCTTTTTAGGAATGCGGCCTGACATGATGCTGGCTATGATGTTTCTTGGAATTATTCTGTTTCCAAAGCTTTCATATGTAGGAATCCTTGGCGCTGCTACAGGACTTATTTCCGCACTGACAACCACCGTACCTGGAGGACAATTGGCGAACATGATTGAAAAGCCAATCACGGCTGTTGTGTTTTTTGGAATATATCTTGCTCTAAGACGTTTATTAAAGCGAGCAGCTGCACCTGTCTTAACAGCTGCAGGCACATTAATTAGCGGAGCAATCTTTTTAGGACTTGTCTTATTTGTAATTGGAATGATGGAAGCAAGCTTCGGTATTATGTTTGCAACCATTGTGCTGCCGACAGCCGCTGTCAATACAATTGCAATGCTTGTCATTTATCCACTGGCACAATCAATCATGAAAAGGTCAAATACAGCTCAAACGATGAGTTTTCAATAATGTACTCGCATCATACTCCACGAGACTTCTACAGCACATAAGTAGGGGTCTTCTTTATTTTCTTTCTAGAATGAGGTTTCAAACGTAAATATTAAGAGAAAATAATACTAAATAGTCTCGACTTTGAAAGGAGTAGTTCCATGCCAAATGCTAAATCACTTATTATTGGAATTGTTGTAGGAGGAGTAGCAGGAGCCGCTTACACTTTACTTAATACCCCTTCTTCGGGAAGAGATTTCCGGGAAAACGCCCGCCTTAAAAGTGAAAACTTAAAAACAACCGTACTTAACTTAAAAGATGAGGGGATACAGCTGAAAGACCAGATCGCCCAAACTTCTAGAGAAGGGGCTGAGCTGATTAAAGAACTTTCAGAAGATGTTAAAAACTCAGTAGAAAGCTGGAAGCGTACCGTAGAACCTCACCAGAAAAACATTCAAAAATACTTACAGCAGATTGAAGAAAGCCTGAAAGAATTAGAAGAAAAAGCGAAGTCTCAGGAAGATTCCGAGGAGAATGAGAGCCGTACCGAACATTAAGAAACGCAAGTAAAAAAATCATCAGAGGAGACAAAACCTCTGATGATTTTTTAATAGCCCTAAAGCTCTGTAACTGCCCACCTCTTCTTCTGCCGATCGTTTCCAAGCATTCTTCTTCCATATTATTTTTCCAAAACAGCAAAAGGAAGAGCGCGCATCAGCTGGTTAATAGAACCTACCATGTATAAATTTTACAAAAATAATATATTCGACAATTTTCAGCACATTAATTCTTGCATTATATTGATTCTAGTCTAAAATGTAATGTAGGTAATACTTTTGTAATATGAGACGGTTGAAACGTCTATTATCAGGGGAACTAAATGAAAAGGAACCTAAACTTAAAAAAGTAGGTGACAGACATGAAAGAAAAGATATCCAAACAAGAGGCTATTTTTTACAGTCACAAAATGGCTCAATTATCGAAGGCCCTCTGGAAAGCTATTGAGAAAGATTGGCAGGATTGGATCAAACCTTTTCAATTAAATATAAATGAGCATCACATTTTATGGATCGCCTATCACTTAAAGGGAGCCAGTATTTCCGAGATCTCTAAATATGGAGTTATGCACGTATCGACAGCCTTCAACTTTTCAAAGAAGCTTGAAGCACGGGGGCTGCTTAAGTTTTCAAAAAGAGAAAACGATAAGCGAAACACGTATATCGAGCTGACTTCAATGGGGACGGAACTTCTGGAAGACACACTAAATAATTATGAACCAAGCAATAATTCTGTACTAAAAGGCGTTCTTCCGATGGCGGAAGTATACGGTAAACTTCCTGAATTTCTTGATCTGTCTGCCCTTATTAAGGAAATCTATGGCGACGAATATATCGACATTCTCGAACGTTCCCTTCAAAGCATTCAAGATGAACAGTCCATTGTCGAAGAGCCTGCCGACTTAGAAGCTTATAAGCAAAAAACGCAGCCACAATCATCTTAAAACCCAAAACCCTTCCCGCATTGGGAAGGGTTTTTTATATTTGTCTCAATTATACGATTTTCCTTACGGGAAAGCTGGTCACTGTAAGGAGTCTCGCTGCTTCCCATCCCATTACGACGAAAAAGGTGAATGGAATCCTGCTCATTTGAGAAGAGGGATCTGCTGACCTTTCACCCGGTACCCCGCCTCCTTAAGAGCGCAGGCCCCGGGAAGAGAGCCAATAGAACGAGAGAGAAAAACTTATCAGGATAGAGGCAAAGGGGAACTGTAAGACTCCTTAGGGAGAAACGTACAAGGTGATATCCCGCAAGGCAAAATCCTTAAGGAAGCTCACCGTACGCCCACTTAAAAGCGATCCGTTTCCCGGAGCCCTTCGCACTATCCTTCGAAAGAAAAGTCAGTTGTCCGAAAGCATGAGGTTTTTCTACAGCTGAGCATTTTTGTAAAACGCGGATGAAAGCGGCTGATGTTTGTTCCCTCAAGTTCTGACAAGTTTTTCTTCCTCCTTATATACCTCTCACCCCCTATAACGACGCTGTTTTTGCAGCATTCGTAATTATAGGGGGATTTTTTACAAAAAACCTATTGCTTTTTATTACAAAACGTACTATTATTCGTCTTGTGCTCATAAAAAACAAACAATTACCATCATACCCGAAATTATAGTTAATAACACCGTAACTTTTACAGCAAAGGGGGATTCTAAGATGAATTGCTGGAAATCAGTAAACATCAACAAGGAATTCGGTCTTAATCGTGTTTACCTTATGTCCTTACTCACAGCGTTGTTATCATTTTTATTATTATATCTGCCTTTTTCTATCATGCATGGGACTCATAATTTGAAAGACCACGGTTTTCTACCCTTGTTGGTCATCTTATTTTTTCTCCCGGCTATGCATAGATTAATGCACATTTTGCCGCTTATTCTTTTTTATAAAAAAGTGAGAGTTCAGTTTAGATCAAAAAACAGGTTAACTCCTACTTTTTCCTATCAGTGTAAATCAAAATTATCAAAGCAGGTTTCAATAGTAATGGCGCTGGCGCCGACTTTCTTGATTACACTTCCTGCACTGATGATGAGCTTTGTATTCCCTAATTACTTTGCTTATCTCATTATTTTTGCGTCTGTTAATATCGGCTTGTCCTTCAGTGATTTTCTTTATTTAAATCAGTTCATGAAGGCGCCGCGGCAATGTGTAATTGAAAACGCGAAGGATGGATATGACATCCTTGTCCGCAGACAAAAAATATAACAGCACAGCGTTCTCTATCTGAGAACGCTGTTTTTAATGGATTCTGCTGTTCAACATGCGTAAACTTTGGTAAAGTAGTTGCATAGGGAATAAAGGAGGTTTTTACAATTATCGCCATACTCTTTCTCGTATACGGACTCATCGTTTTATTCATATTCAATTCTCTCACCCATTCCTTATGTGAAAAAACAAAAATGTCTACCGAAAAACAATCGAAAGTCTTCCGGACGATCAATGTCCTTATCACTATACTTCTAATTTCCTCATACGTGGATGTCATTAATCATATGTAACTTGCAGGCTATGTTATAAAAAAACATAGCCTGTTTTTCATCTTATAGCCAAGCTGCACCTACGATGATGAGTAGAATAAACAAAACTACGATCAACGCGAATCCTCCACCATATCCGTAACCCATATCTTCACCCCCATGCTTAAGACATAACACATCATATGCCTTTTAAAAGTGATCTGAATGGGCAATTACCTATCGTTTGATCTATTTTTTTGCTACTTATAGAACAGATGAACCAAAATATGTTATATTTATTCATGGACCATATATATAAAGGTTTTGAGGAGTGTACGAGAAAATGAGAAAAATTTTAGTGTCCGCTGCTTTAGCAGCAAGTGTACTTACTTTATCAGCGTGTAATTCAGGCGATGATTCAGAAACGGTGGTTGAAACAAGCGGCGGAGACGTCACAAAGGAAGAATTTTATCAGGAGCTGAAGAAAAGTTCAGGCGAACAAGTCCTTCAGCAGCTCGTTATTGCAGAAGTGCTTAAAGCAAATTATGAAGTATCCGATGAAGCGGTAGAAGAAGAATTTAACAACTTAAAAGAGCAATACGGAGATCAATTCGATACGGTTCTTGAGCAAAGTCCTTATGAAGATGAAGAAGACTTTAAAGAATCCATCCGTTTAAGCCTGCTTCAAGAACAAGCAGCAGCGGAAGAAGTCGACATCTCTGAAGAAAAAATGAAGCAATATTATGAACGTATGAAGACTGAAATTAAAGCCAGCCACATTTTAGTGGAAGATGAAGAAACAGCTAATGAAGTAAAAGAAAAGCTGAACAATGGAGAATCCTTTGAAGACTTAGCCAAAGAATATTCTTCTGACGGGACAGCCGAAAATGGCGGAGACCTTGGCTTCTTCGGCCCTGGCCAAATGGATCAGGCCTTCGAAGAAGCAGCTTACAGCCTGGAAGTCGATGAAGTCAGCGACCCGGTTCAATCCCAGTTTGGGTACCACATTATTAAAGTAACGGACAAGAGGGAAGCTGAAGACGTAGAGTCTTATGAAGATTCTAAAGCCGAAATCAAGCGTACACTGGTCAGCCAGAACATTGATCAGCAGCAGCTTCAGGAAAAAATAAATCAGCTGATTCAGGACTCCGAAATTGATGTGAAGATTGAAGAATACAAAGATTTATTTAAGCAGCCTGAAGCTCCTGCCAATGAAGGCGGCGAAGGAAGCTCCGAAGAATCTGGTAATGAAGAAGGCAGTGAGGGCGAAGAAAGCAGCAATGAATAAGGATAATAAAAAAAGCAAGGTAGATTACTCGTCTACCTTGCTTTTTTAATACATTCGGACACGTTCACGTCTTTCCTTTTCTTCTTCCATCCTAGATATATAGACACGACCTTCCCGCTCAATAAACTGCTGTTCAATTTTCCGCTCGGCTTTCATGGCTCGAAAAGCCATATATCCACTAACAAAGATTAAAAGAATGCACATAAATACCCAAATCGGAAGACCAAAGATCATGGACTATATCCTCCCCTGTCGGTTCTATACAGCTAGTCTATGAGCGAACTTGTCTCCCTATGATTATTCTTCAAAACTTGGCTTATAAAAAGTTCTTTGATCCAGGGAGTAAATTCTTTCTGTAAATTCGCCGGGTCCCACTTTTTTTAACGCCCGATTTAATGTATTCATCTGAGCATCAATCATATCGATTTGATGTAAAAGCTCTGCTTCTCTTATTAAAGGCGGTTTAGGGCTTCCCCACTCGGCTTTTCCATGATGGCTTATAACCATATGCTGAAGGACAGTGACTTCTTCCCCTTCGATCTGCAGTTCTTTGGCCACGGTCTGGATCTCTTCGACCATTATAGGGATATGGCCGATCAGTTTCCCTTCCAGTGTATAGGAAGGTGAGGTACTTCCGGACAATTCTTTAATCTTACCGAGATCATGCAGAATGATGCCCGCATATAACAGATCCTTGTTAATCTCTGGATACATATTTTTAAGCTGCTGGGCGATATTTAACATAGAAAAGATATGATGGGCTAACCCTGATACGTAATTGTGGTGGTTTCTTACAGCCGCAGGGTAAGTAAAAAATTCTTCCTGATATTTTTTGACGAAGTGGCGTGTGATTCGCTGAAGGTTAGCGTTTTTCATTTCAAAAATAGCCTCAGTCACTCTTTCCATAAGGTCTTCTTTTTGAACTGGAGCCTTTTCGATAAAGTCCGAAACCTGCACGCCATCAGTAGATTGTACGGGGCGGATGCTATGGATTTTCAATTGGGGACGGTTCCTGAATTGACCGATTTCTCCATGTACTTTGACCAGTTCTCCCTGCTTAAACAGTTCCTCATCTTCCTGTGTAGCTTCCCATAACTTCGAATCAATTTCGCCTGTCGTATCTTTGAGCAAAAGGGTAAGAAAGGGTTTCCCATTACTTGCTACACTTTTGGCGGCTGTCTTTATGAGCAAAAAATAATCGAATACCTCCCCTACCTGATACTGTGCAATGCCTCTTTTCATTCGTTCTCCTCACCTTTCTTTAATCGCTTATTTCTATAAGGTAAAAAGACTGTCCTGGCTAAAGCCAGGGAGCAGTCAAAGATGTATTAATTTTTCAAACATTTTATCATTTTTCCACATATTTTGCGACTAGCCTTATGAGTTTAGCCATACAGACTGAGGCGATTCAAGCTGTTCGGGCAAATCACGCCGCCAAGTAAATAAAATAACCTGCTGCGTGTTTGCCAGCTCTTCGATTATTTCAAGCATTACATTCAACCTCGATTTATCAAAATGTACGAAAGCATCATCAACAATAAAAGGAACCTGCTGATGGCCGGAGAGAACCTTAGCTAGCGCCAGCCTTAAAGATATATAGAGCTGATCGGCAGTGCCGCGCGACAGTTCATTTGTTAAGTAATATTGTCCTGCTGCGTCTTTCACCCTAATTTTACCCGCATTCCTATCGAGGTTTATTGCAGTATACCTTCCCGCCGTTAATCGGGAAAAGTAAGCGGACGCCTCTTTTAGCACATTAGGTAAATAATTGTGTTGATAAGCTTCTTTCGTTTTCTTTAGAACTTCTAAGGCTACTTTATGTGCAGCCCAGCGTTTCGTTTCTTCCTGAAAAACCTCCCGCTCTGCAGCATATTGATGATTCAGTTCAGACAATCTTTCAGAGCTTTCAAGCTGCTGCAGCTGGTGTTCTGCATCAGCTCTCTCTTTTTGACAATCGCTTAATTTTTCTTTAAGCTCTTCGATTACTTTTTCCTGCTTGTCTGCTTCCATAAGAACGTCTGACTCTCGGATCGGAGCATCCCATACATTAAACAGGTGCTGCTCTTCTTCAGTCAGCATCAGTTGGACCTGCTGAACGACGGACTGCTTCTCCTGCCAATCTTTACTTTTAGATTGGTGGTGTTCCACTATTTTATAAAAATGCTCCGCATCCACCGCGCCGGCTTTATGGAGAAGGGAGTCCAGCTGATCATATAGAGGAGCTAATTCCTCCTCTAATTTTTCTTTCTGGGCAGTCAGCAGCATACTTTCCTTTTCCAGTCTCTTTAGCTCTTTCGTTTTTTGGACTTCCTGCTCATGGAAATCAGTCAATTTTGTGAACCTTTGTAAATGGCTTTGCTGACCATCTTCCCAATTACAGGCCCGGAAAAACCCATCAAGCCTTTCTTCTATTCCAGTAAGTTGCTTATAACAGGTATGCAGCTCTTCTTTTATCTTTTCAATGGACTGTTGTTTTCCTTTAAGCTGTCTGAGGAGGTGGTACAGCTTTTCCCAATGATCGATATGAAGCTTCGTAAGAAAAGGGTAATCTCTGTATTGCTCATCTATCGTATTGCCAAGCTGGTTCTGCCGGTCATCCAGCTGCTTTTGGCGCTCCTCGATCCGGACTTCCTCCTGTTGAACCGACTTCCAATTCTCCATTAGATACAGATATTCACCTTTTGTCTGTTCATACTTCTGAAGTTTCTCCCTCGCCTCGTTGTAAGCTTCCTTAGAAACAGGCTGACTGGCTGACTTTCCCTGCTCTTTGCTTTGAAGCTTCATGGACACAAGAACGGCCAAGCTTAATATTCCTCCTGACAACAGCCAAATCGTTTCCAATGTCAGAAACGTCAATAGCCAGCCTGTCAAAAAGATTAAGCCAGCGCCCGCATAAAAAAGTGTTGAACTTTTTTTAGAAGCTAAAGAAGAAGCAGCCGTCTGTGAATGAATGTAAAAGTCAATTAGTTCAGAATTCCTTTCTGCTTCTTTTTCACTGATGGACTCGTTTTTTAATTCCTCCAGCTGGCGTTTCGTCTGGGCTTTTTGTTGACTGAGGGTTCGTTCCTTTTCATGCCACTGCACTGTGTCTGCTTGGAGTTTACGAGTTTCTTCCCTTAAGCTTCGCCACTTCTCTTCTAAATAGAACGGGAACTCATAAGCAGCTAAGTCGAGTGAAATACCGGAGCCAGTGAGTTCTGTTTCAAGCTCTCCTTCTAACTGGTTGATTTGCTGCTCGAGCCTGTTTTTATTTTCGAGATTCCTTTCATATTCTGTCTTAAGTTTTAACAGTTCTTCTGCTTCATCGTAAGAATAGTCAGCCCGGCTTGAAGTGATATACTTCGCTTCCTCCCTATTTTCCTGAAGCTGAGCCGCTGCGGCATTTAGTCTGCTTTTAAGCGGCAGGATCGTTTCCTGAAGGTGGCGCATTTGATCATAAGCATCGTCCGGCAGCTGATTTTCCGGCTGACTAACGTTTTTAAGCTGATGGAAGCGTTGAATAACAGGCAGGGTTTTTTTCAGTTGGGATAATTGACTGGCATATCCTCTTTCCTTTTCAACCCGCTCATTTAATTCGTTGATCTCCTTATTTAAAGCCTCTGTTTTTTCAAGAGTTTGCTGGTAATTTCCTACTTCCTGCTCAGCTTGACGCCGCTGCTTCGTAAGCTGTTCAATCTTCTCGAGATGCTGATTCAATTTTGGGTTTCTTCCTTTTGGTTTAAACTGTGAATCTAACTCTTTTTCTAATGTTTTCGTCGTTTCATAAATCTGGTCAGAGCCCATGAGCCCGACATTTAATAAGACTTCGCCGAGTTCATCGCCAGTTAACCGCTGCAGCTGGAGCAGATCTTCCGCATTAAAGCTGTAAATCGACTGATAAACAGTTTTAGAGATTCCTCCGAGAAGTTCTTTCAAAAAAACTTCCCCATGCTGCTCGCCATTCTCCAGCCGGCAGATGGCTTCCCCGAGGTCCCGGTCATGAATTCTTTCTACTATAACCTCGCCATGCTTCTCTGTTTCTACGGTTATGTTTCCTCCAACAGAGCCGCCGGACTTTGGCTGGTAAAATTCTCTTTTTCTAGGCGGAAGGCCGAAAAGAATGAAAAGAAGATACTGCTGAATCGTTGATTTCCCCGCTTCATTATCGCCCATTATAACCGTCAGTGGAAACTCGTCTAAAGTCACCGAGTAATCTTTCCATTTACCAAATCCGTAAATATGCAACGATTTAATCCGCATCACTTCTTCTCTCCTTTTAACAGCTGCTGAAGGACCAATACCTTAGCGGCTTCCATAATTTCCTTTCTGTCACTTTCAGTCAGCGGATCAATTGCTTTAGAAGCACGTCTCTGCCTGTATAATGGCGATAAATAATCATGGAAACCATCCTCTCCCATTTCATCTAAATGCCGCAGAAACTCCCCGGCGAAATGCGGACTCTCCTTTAATTCCTGTTCGTCCCACGTCACCTTATCTTCCACGAGGACTTTATCGATCCAAATCCACGGCTGATCGAATTCCTCCTCTTCATTGAGGATGTCCACCCACTGGCCGACAAGTCCCTCTGACTGCCATTTGGTTAATTGCCCCTGCTCAGCTTTTAACGTCACTGTAAGTATGGCAGGGGCTTTTTTAGAAACCTGCTGTTTTGCCTTAATCAGAATTTCTTCAAGCTGCTCCGGATGCTGGATGGCTCCGCATTCCTGCACTGCTGATTCGTACGTAAAAGAATGCAAAGGAAGAAAACTTAATTTGAAATTTGTTCCTTCCGCTTCTACTAAATAACAGCCTTTTTCACCCGGCTCCTTAATCGATCGGCCTTGAATATTGCCGGGATAAACGATGTATGGGTTATCTGCAAGAAACTGGCGCTTATGAATGTGGCCAAGCGCCCAGTAGTCCATCAAAGCATTCTGAAGTTCATGGATTTTAAACGGAGCATAAGACTCATGTTCATCTGCTCCTTCTACACTTCCATGAAGGGTACCGATGTGAAAAGCAGGATTACCTGTCTTTTTATATTGAGAGGTTTTATTTTCAGTAACTGATTTCTCCACATAGCTGAATCCATAAAGGTTGGCAATATGCTCTTCCCCTCTGTAAAAGGGAAGCACCGTAACATCCTGTTCATCAAAAATATGAACATTGTCTGGAAAAGACAGCGGGTAGTGAGCCCCCTTCATATAATCATGGTTTCCATAGCTGATAAACACCTGAATGCCGTAATGCTTAAGCCTATTAAAGCCATCACGAAGCTGCACCTGGGCTTTTAAACTACGCGTTTCTTCATTAAATAGGTCACCAGCCACAACCAGAAAATCAACATGATGATTAATTGTCTGTTGTATTAAGCGGTCAAAGGCTTCAAATGTAGACGCACGCAATTTGGCAAGTAATTCTTTCGGCAAGTGGCTTTTACTTTTAAACGGACTGTCTAAGTGTAAGTCCGCACTATGTATAAATCGTAAGGATGACATCCTCTTCGTCCCCCTCCTGTTCTGCTTTACTTATAGTTTAGCAGAGAAAAAGAGCGAATGCACGTTCGATTAAAGACATTCAAAAAAGCGCCTCTCCTGTAGAGAAGCGCCTGTAGTTTATTTATCTTTTCCTGTCATCTGAATCGCTTTTTTTACATCTTTTAAGGAAGATGTTCTACCATACATAAGTACTCCGCCTTTATAAATTCTCGCACCAATAACAGCCAGTAAAACAATAGAAGCCACTAGAACTCCAACGGATAAAATCACTTCCCACACAGGGATATCCAGCATACCTATTCGTAAAAACATAAGCAGTGGAGAGAAAAATGGAATATAGGATGTAACAGTAATAAAAGTGGCATCTGGTTCATTGAGACCAAAAATGGCAATAAAGAACGCGATAATAATCATATAAGTCATCGGCGCCACCATTTGCTGTGCATCTTCTAAACGGCTGACGAGTGAGCCTAAAGTAGCCGCCAGAGTCGCATATAAGAAGTAGCCGAGGATGAAGAACAGCAGCCCGTAAGCGATTATATCCAACTTTACATTAGTAAGACCTACCGCATTTAAAAAGGAGCCCTCGCCCGAGTTCTGCTGAATGCCCAAGTAGCCTACACCAATAATTAATGAAAACTGCAGAAGGCCTAATAAAGCAATTCCGGTAATTTTTGCGAACATCTGCGCAATCGGAGAAACGCTTGAAATGAGAATTTCCATCACGCGGCTTGATTTCTCTGTCGCTACTTCTGTAACAATCATATTGCCGTAAAGCAATACCGATAAATAAAGTAAAAACAGCATGACATATACAACGCCCTGCGTCTGAGCCATTTCTTCAGCTGTGCTTCCTTCCTCACCTAAAGAAACCTCATTAAAAGCAGGCGGCGTTTGAAGAGCGGCTAATACGGCCGGATCTACTTCCGCTTCACTCGAGATCGCCCCCATTTTTACCTGTTGAAGTGACTGCTGAACAATCTCATTATCCATCGGCGGCAGACTTTCCACAGTATAGTAATTCGCCTCCGGAAGACCGCTCTCCCCTTCAATCAGCTCAAGGGCCGCAGTATCTCCCTCTCCTTCTTCTACTTCCTGCTTAATTTCATCAACAGGCTGATCTGCTACTTCAGCTGAGAAAGATTCACTAGCATTTAAACTTTCGACAAGACCGTCAGCCCATTCTTCATTCTCACTTAATACCATTATGCTCGTTTGATCGGATTCACCTTCCCCGCTATCGAAAGCTTCCATAATCGTCTGGATATTAGTGATTAGAAAAATAAGCGACAGCGTGACGATCGTCGTAATAATAAACGACTTCGTCTTCACGCGTGAAGCAAACGTGTGTCCTACCATAATTAGGAATTTATTCATACGAATCCCCCACCTTCTCAATAAAGATATCATTTAAAGAAGGTTCCTCCAGATCGAACGTGCGCACAAACCCCCGCCCATTTAGCGCCTCAAAGATCTTCTGGGAGACCTCTTCACTTTCTACTTGAACTTCACAGCCTTCACTGAACTCTTTAAATTTAGTCACGCCCGGAATATCCTTAACGAACTCTAAATCAAACTCAGCATTTAAGCGGACATTTTTCTTCCCAAATGAGCGCTTAATCTCTTTAAGACTTCCGTGAACGACCGGTTTTCCGTGATGCAGTATGCATAAATGCTCACACAGCTCTTCCACGTGTTCCATACGGTGGGAAGAAAAAACGATCGAAGTTCCTCCTTCCTTCAGCTCAACCACTGCTTTTTTCAGCATTTCAACATTTATTGGATCAAGTCCTGAGAACGGCTCGTCCAATATTAGAAGCTTCGGTTTATGCAGAACGGCAGAGATAAACTGAATTTTTTGCTGATTCCCTTTTGATAAGTCTTCTACCTTTTTTGTTTTATAATCAGGAACTTTAAATTTATCCAGCCAAATGTCCAGTTCTTTTAAGGCCTCACTCTTGCTCATCCCCCGAAGCTTCGCCAAATATACGAGCTGGTCCTGGACCTTCATCTTTGGATAAAGCCCGCGCTCTTCGGGAAGATAGCCGATTAAATGGCTCTGATCATAGCCAATATCCCCGTCCTGCCACGTAATCGTTCCAGCTGTTTCCTCAATCAGTCCAAGGATCATCCGGAAAGTTGTTGTTTTCCCGGCTCCGTTCGCCCCTAAAAAACCGAAAATCTGCTTTTCGGGAATTTCAATTGATAAATCGTCTACAGCAGTAAAATCTCCAAACTGCTTCGTTACATTATGTAGTTTTAAAGTCACAGCTTCCTTCCCCCTTCGTCGATTTATACGGCTGAATTAGATAAATAGTTTCATTTTTCTTGAATAAACAAGCAGGATTTTACGACAGGCTCATCTAATGTAATAATATGATTAGTCATTCATTTTTACCTTAAGGAGGCCTATCCTAGTGAAAAAATATTTCTTAACAGTATTTGAAAAGAACGGTACAAACCTTCTAGATGAATCATTTGAAGCTGAAAACGATAAAGATGCGAAGCAGATTGGTACTCAAAAATTAGAAGAAAAAGGATATTTAGAACATACTCATCGTTGTGCAGCTCCAGAAGGACATCTCGTTTTATTTCACCGCTAAACACAAAAAAGTCGCCTTTAAAGCGACTTTTTTAATGCCCGGAAAACTTGGGCTTCCTTTTTTCTAAAAATGCCTGAATCCCTTCTTTATGATCCGCCGTATGACGAAGCTTCCACTGGGATTGTCTTTCTTTCGATAAATACTGAAGCAGCCTGCCCAAACTGTAGTTATTATAAATTTTCTTTGTAGCAATCATCGACTGAAGCGGTCTTGCCGTCCATTCCGCAGCTAGTTTTTCCGCAGCCTGGTGTATATCTCCTTGAAACACCAAGTCAACCAACTGAAGCTCTTGCGCTTCCTTAGCACTCAGCTGTTCCCCTTTCCAGGCGAAGTGTTTCGCCCGATGTGTTCCCAGCCGCTGTTCTAAAAAGAAATGTCCGCCTCCATCTGGTGCCAGGCCGACTCCTATGAAATTCATCGAGATCTTTGTGTTCTCTTCCGCAATTAAATAATCTGCTGCAAGTGCAATGCTAAGTCCTAAACCCACAACTGGTCCGTGCAGGGCTGCAATTACCAGTTTCGGCATCGTATAAAGCCCTGCCGCAATCGTTTCTATTTCATCCATCACTCGATCATAAACTTCAGGATCTCCGACTTCCTTCATCATGGACACGTCTCCACCGGCACAGAATCCTTTTCCTGCACCTGACAGGATGACGATTTGCTGCTCTTTATTTTTTGTATCTTTCACTATGGAAGCAAACTCTCTCAGCATATCCCCATGTAGCGCGTTTATTTTTTCTGGACGATTTAAACGGATATGGATGATCTGACGACTTTCTTCTATTTCAAAAAAACGCATAAAGATCCCCCTCATTTGAATCTATGCTTTTAATTTTCGTCATTTGGTGATAATATTCCTGCTTATTATTTAAGATTTTTTAACTTTGAAAGAAAGCGGGAAGTCTCTTTCGGCGGTTCTCTGCACTCTTTCTGTTCAACACCACTTTTTCAGTGCTCCGCAAACTTTTAAGGTGTTCGCTCAGCCCCAAAATCACAAAAAAAAGCTGCCCCTAAAGGCAGCCCTTTCTAATTATTATTGCTGTGGTTCTTCAGGATTACCGTAAAGCTCTTCAAGAGGCTTCGTGATAATCTTGCTGATGTCATTGATAACAGTGTTGAGGCGCTGTTCAGCTTCCATTAGTTTGGAAATTTGTGGATGCTGCTGCACAAGTTCAACGACTTGGCGAGCTTTCTCAACTTCTTCTTCTGTAATTTCTTGACCTTGCATTTGCTTTTGCTGAAGGTTGATTTGTGTTTGACGGAAATCTTCAAACATTCCTTTAGCTGCTTCGTCATTCATTACTGCTTCATAAGATTCTTTAAGTCCAGTAAATTCGTCGCTTTCGCGAATTGCTTTTTCAAGATCATACGCGTAATCATACATGTTAGCCATAAATTAAAAGTACCTCCTAGTTTGTTGAGTGTTGAACTCCTTCCCCACTATAACAAACATCAACTTTCATGTATAGACTTAAGGGCTGCTTAAAGAAACAGGACAAGAATCCCCTGCATCAGCCCTATCGTACCTCCTAATAAGGCACCGAGATACGTAATCATTTTGAACTCGCGCTTGGAGATGCCGAGAACCATTTCCTCAAGCCGGCCGACGTCAAAGGACTCGACTTCCTCCTGGACGATTTCTGATAATTTCATCGACTGCATCATACGTTCGATACGTTCAGCTAACAGGTTTGTCACCTTAGGCATCAGAGCAGGGATGACGTCCAAGAGGAGCCGGGATTTAAAAGGGGCTGCCCACTCTGTGATTGAGCGGTCAAGCCACTGTTGAAGAGGCAGTGCTTTGGATAACGCTTGTGAAAGTCCACTTTGGATATGATCTTTTCCTATTTTTTGTTCGTATTCACCGACCGGCCGCTTCAGGGCTGCGTGCAGCTCTTTTTGCAGCATAGTCTGAAGCCATTCCGTCGTTTCCCGCGCTGTTGCGTAACGAAGAATCACTGGATGTACTCGATCGATTACTCTTTCGGAGCCCATAAAAGATTGGACCATGTTTCCAAGGAATCCCTGGTTTTCTAAATAGTTATCTATTAAGGCTCCTACTTTCCATTTTCCTTCGGGACTGACGAGAAATTCATACACTTTTTCCTGCAGATAATAAGCCAGCTCGCTTGTTCCTGCTTCTGCTTTTGCTCTCCACTCTGGCGGCAGGACATCTTCGACTTTCTGATGGCGAATGTCTTCCATGACTTGGTCATATCTTTTCTCGATAAAAAGCTGCAATGAATCTTCGACTGACTCCTTACTTATCGAGAGCTCTACTTTTTCAAGAGCATCCTTTACGCTTGCTGACGATGAGAGCGCCCTTTCAAGTTCTCTCTGGGCAAAACTGGTCAGTTTGTTCTGAAACTTCGACCCCTCGATCTTCTTCTTTATTCCTTCAGCTGTCAGTAAATGCTCAACGACCGTTCGCCCCATCTGCCTCGCTAAGTCGTTTTGCCGCTTTGGAATAAGTCCCGGCGTAAATGGCAGCCGATATTTTCCTATATAAATAGCACGATATGGACGAAACAGCATACGAATAGCCAGCGAATTAGTGATTCCGCCAATCGCTGCTCCAATCACTACCATTAAAAGTATTGTTAAAAATGTATTCATGGTTTTCCCTCATTTCACGTGGTGCACTGAAATCCATTATAGAGGAATCCCTGCAGCTAAGCCAATAGTTTAAAGGCTGCTTCATGGATCATCCAATAATTGGATCACTTGTTTTGAAGCTTCTCGAAAATAATATAAGTAAGGAGGTGTGCTTTTATGAAAAAAAGAAAACAGGAAGCTGCTGAAGGAAAAGACCGTTTTGAGCTCGATGTGGACCGGATGATCAATGAAGGAATGGCAGGCGGCAGGCCGATAGTGACACAAGGACGGGAACAGATTGATGAGACTCATCTCATCCCCGAACAGAAAGATTAAAAAAAGATGATGCCTTTAATAAGGCATCATCATTATCTGCTTTTTACAATCATACTTACCGCTTCATTAATTAACTCTTCGGCGGACTCACCGCCTTTTTCAGCTTCTTTAATGCACGTTTCCAAGTTCTTCGCTACGATATATCCGATCGCACGGTCTATAGCCGAACGAGCAGCAGAAAGCTGAGTAATGACGTCTTTACATTCTTTATCTTCTTCCATCATTTTTAACACACCGCGTACTTGACCTTCTACACGCTTCAAGCGATTTTTCGTTTCTTGGGTATATTCATATTTATTTTTAACGTCAGACACATTTTCTCCTCCTAAACCCACTTAATAAAAATCATGTATAATATGATTAATAGTGAATCAGATGATTTAATTTTATATTATCATATTAGTAAATTTTAATGAAAAAAGGAAGATCTTAATGTCACTACTTGAACAATTAAAAAAGAATTACCTTTCTTTAACTGTATTTGAAGAAGGGACTGCTAAGGATAAGGAATCTTATGAATTGTTTCGGACTCCTTCTGACGAAATTATCGGTATCGCCCATAATGAACTGAACAATCGCGAACGTGAACTTTTACATATTATTCTAAAGCCTTTTAATACTGGGGAAGCCGCCCTTGGTGCTAAAGAAAAGGCATGGAAGCACTTCCTCGAGCAAAATCAGGACACCCTGCAGATTGCCCCCCTTCCTACGAAGGTTCGTTTCATATTTTTCTCCATCTCAGACCAAAATATTGAGCTGGAGGCCTTTCAGGAAGCGATGCAGTCCCTGTTTCCACAACCTATGCCTTTTTTATGGGATAACCATCATGAAGGGGCAGTGATTGAAGAATATACGGAAGCGGATCAGGATCCAATCCCCTTCGGCTCAGTGGTTGATGTACTGATGAGCGATTTTTATACAAATATCCAGCTTTATATAAGTGAGGATGTGTATGATCTTAAAAAAGCTCCCGCCCAATTTGACTGGGCCAAAAAATGCTTTCACCTCGCTAAAAAGTATCTGGCCGGCAAGGTTACAACTCTGGAAGAGGTCGTTCCATATCTCTATATCGATGCCCTCTCTCCGGAAGACCGTGATCAGTTGACACATTCCCTTCTTAAAGAAGTAGCCGAAGATCCTGAACTGCTGCAGACAATTGAAGTATTTCTTGAATCAGGATCCAATACGACGCTGGCAGCTAAACAGCTTTTCATGCACCGTAATAGTCTTCAGTATCGTGTGGATAAATTTATTGAGAAAACTGGTGTAGATATTAAACAATTTGACCGCGCGGCCATTATTTATTTATTACTTGCCGATCTCAACCATTAAACAAAGTGCACAAAGATTCTAAAAATTCTTTGTGCACTTTGTCCATTTACCTCTCCCTTTATCTTCGCTAGACTTAAATTATCAAAGAAAGCGATTTCATATAGGGGGATTTTAAAATGGCAGAATTACAACTGAAAAATATTGATAAGGTATATGACAAAAAAGTAAAAGCGGTTGATGACTTCAACCTGCATATTGGCGATAAAGAGTTTGTCGTATTCGTAGGCCCATCTGGCTGTGGTAAATCAACAACTCTACGTATGATTGCCGGTCTTGAAGAAATTACTGACGGAGATTTCCTAATCGATGAGAAACGAATGAACGACGTTGCTCCTAAAGACCGCGACATCGCAATGGTATTCCAGAACTATGCTCTTTACCCGCACATGAATGTTTACGATAACATGGCTTTTGGTCTTAAGCTTCGTAAAATGGATAAGAAAGAAATTGATCAGCGTGTACAGAATGCAGCCAAAATCCTTGGCCTTGAAGCTCTTTTAGACCGTAAACCGAAAGCGCTGTCAGGTGGTCAGCGTCAGCGTGTAGCACTGGGACGAGCGATTGTACGTGATGCTAAAGTATTCTTAATGGACGAGCCTTTATCCAACCTTGATGCTAAGCTGCGTGTACAAATGCGTGCGGAAATTCAAAAGCTTCACCAGCGCCTGCAGACGACTACTATCTATGTAACACACGACCAGACAGAAGCGATGACAATGGCGACACGCCTAGTTGTTATGAAAGATGGAATTATTCAACAGGTTGGTGCTCCAAAAGAAGTGTACGATAAGCCGGAAAACGTATTTGTAGGCGGATTTATTGGATCTCCTGCGATGAACTTCTTCCACGGTACTCTGGAGGAAGGTCATGTAGACCTTGCAGGTACAAAACTTGCAGTACCTGAAGGTAAACTAAAAACACTTCGTGACCAAGGATACCTTGGCAAGGAAGTTATCTTAGGTGTTCGTCCGGAAGATATGCATGATGAGCAGCTGTTTATCGATGCTAACCCTGACAAGACGATTAAAGCAGATATCGAAGTTGCCGAATTAATGGGTGCTGAATCGTACCTATACTCCCGTATTGGCGACCAGGAATTTATCGCTCGTGTTGATTCACGCTCTGATATTAATGGCGGCGATAAGATTGACCTTGCTTTAGATATGAACAAAGCCCACTTCTTCGATGCTGAAACAGAAGAACGCATCCGCTAATAAAACAAGAAGCAGCTTCCCTTAACGGGAAGCTGCTTTTTTGGGATTTCTTTCATCTATATAATTCATTTAGAGATATTATACAATCTTCCCTTTATCGATGAACAAGGGCAGGGAATCACTCGCTCTCACTCAGCCCGTTCACCTTTTTTATATAAACGCCACCGGTACCCTTTTATATAGACATATTATTAAAAAACTTGGAGTAATGGAATTTCCTCAATGAGCAGGCCAGTCTTATTTATGTATGCTTAATTGATTCTTTTAAAAAGGGAAATAAATAAGGAGAAAGGGCGCACCCTTTCTCCTCCTTCAATTTATTAACGTTGTTGTTGTCCACCGAACTGCTGTTCAGCCATTTGTACAAGACGCTTAGTGATTTCTCCACCTACAGAACCGTTAGCACGGGAAGTAGAATCAGCACCAAGTTGTACTCCGAATTCTTGAGCGATTTCGTATTTCATTTGGTCTAAAGCTTGTTGTACACCAGGTACAAGTAGCTCGTTTGATCTGTTGTTGTTAGCCATGTTTGTCTCACCTCCTGTGTGTAATTCTAGTATGATCACTCACTAAATTTTTTATCACAAAAATTTAATGGTAAATACAGGTATTTAAATCATGAGACAAACATAGCGTATTTAGCAATTAAGCATTAGGTTTTGTCATAGCTTTAGGATCTACATACTGATCAAATTCTTCTTCTGTTAGAAGATCCAGCTCAACAGCAGTCTGCTTCAGAGTCTGGTCTTTTTCAAAGGCTGTTTTCGCAATTTTGGCTGCATTTTCATATCCGATATGAGGGTTTAAAGCAGTAACAAGCATTAATGAATCACGCAGGTATTTTTCAATCTGCTCATGGTTCGGTTCAAGGCCTGCTACGCAGCGTTCATCAAAGGAAACCATACTGTCGGCTAAAAGCTGGGCTGACTGCAAGAAGTTATAGGCAATAACTGGTTTATAGACATTAAGTTCGAAGTTCCCCTGGCTCGCTGCAAAACCAATCGTTGCATCATTTCCCATCACTTGTGCGGCAACCATTGTAATCGCTTCGCTTTGAGTCGGATTTACTTTTCCAGGCATAATGGAGCTTCCCGGCTCATTAGCAGGAATCGTAATTTCTCCAATGCCGCAGCGAGGTCCACTGGCCAGCCAGCGTACATCATTGGCGATTTTCATCACATCAGCTGCCAGTGCTTTTAACGCGCCGTGCGTATGCACAAGCTCATCATGTGAAGTTAAAGCGTGAAACTTATTAGGAGCTGATATAAACGAGTTGGATGTTTCTATATTAATATGTTCAACCACTTTTTCGGAAAAGTCGACATGGGCATTTAACCCTGTTCCAACCGCTGTTCCACCAATCGCCAGTTCTTTTACATAGCTTGTGCTTTCTTTAATCATATTATCGGTTTTTTCAAGCATCCGATGCCAGCCGCTGATCTCCTGTCCTAAAGTTAGCGGAGTCGCATCCTGCAGGTGTGTACGGCCGATCTTCACGATGTCTTGAAACGCTTCCATTTTTTCTTTCAATGTATTCTTCAGCTGGCCAAGGGACGGCAGAAGCACTTCTTCGACTTTACGGACAGAAGCAATGTGCATAGCTGTCGGGTAAGTATCGTTAGAGCTCTGTGACTTATTGACATCATCGTTTGGATGAAGACGAAGGTCACTGTTATTAGAATTTAAGTATTCATTACCAACATAGGCAATCACTTCATTCACGTTCATATTGGACTGAGTACCGCTTCCTGTCTGCCATACCACTAAAGGAAAATGCTCATCAAGTTCTCCCTTTAAAATAAGGTCAGCTGCACGTCCGATAGCCTCTGCTTTTTCTTTTTCAAGCAATCCTAACTCAGCATTGGCAAATGCTGCACTTTTCTTTAAAATAGCAAAACCTTCAATGACTTCCTTCGGCATTTTTTCCTGTCCGATTGGAAAGTTCTCTTTACTTCGCTGGGTTTGAGCCGCCCAGTACTTATCACTTGGTACTTTCATTTCACCTAATGTATCTTTCTCAATACGATAGCTCATGAGGTTCCTCCCTTTGTAAATAAACTTCAGCCTAATTGTATCAATATTCTTACAAAGAATCATTACCCAGCCGCCGGAAAACTGTCGAAAAATCTCCTTTTTAAATAATCAGAGTATTTACATTTTTCTAATTATAATGTATGATAATTTTAACTTAAAGAAAGGAGGCAGAAACAGTCCGTACTACATACGCCATCTAAGGAGGGATAGGGAGTAACAGCTGTTTTTGCTTGATCTTTTCCAAATGGGTAAATGGTTTTAAAAAAGAGCCTTTGGGTAGGCTCTTTTTTATGGACGGATTTAAGGGAGGAAGCTTTATGCCGAACATTTGGACTCATATACTTTTTGCCGAAGACTTATGTAAAAAATTGGACAGATATGATGTGCTTAACACGTCTTCCCGCTATTTATATTTGGGGGCCCAGGGACCGGACCCTTTATTTTATTATAATTTCTGGCCCAACTTGCCGGATCGCGGCGTACCTCAGCTCGGAACGAAAATGCACACGGAAAACTGCGGGGCGTTTCTTCTACAATTAATCGCGGCCGGCAAGTCATTAAAAAACCAGGGCCAGGCTTACATTCTCGGCTTCGTCACCCATCATATACTGGATCGCAATACACATCCTTACGTCCACTACAAATCGGGCTATGAAGGCCACAATCATCAAAAACTGGAAGTAGCGATCGATACACTTATGCTGGAGAAGCACCGCCATATCGAACCATGGTCTGAACCCGTGCATACTAAAATCCGTTTAATGAAACAGGAAAGAAAGCTTGTATCAGCGTGGCTTTCACCATTGATCACCAAGCATTACGATGTGGAAAAGCTCCCTAATAACTATCTGGCTAAATCTTTTCGCGATATTACCATTGCCCAGAGTATCTTTTATGATCCATACGGATGGAAAAAACGGACCATAGGAGCGTACATTTCTCCTTATTCACACCAACCAATTATTGACCCGGTCGACTATTTAAACGAAAAGAAAAGCGAATGGCGTCATTCAGCAACAAATGAACCACAATTCGCTTCATTTCAGGAATTATATAATGGTGCTTTAAAGGAAGCCGCTCCATTAGTAGAAGAGATCCTTTCTTACTGGAGTTCACCCAGTGATAATGAGTGGGAGAAGATTAAATGCCTGGTGAAAAACGATTCCTATGACACCGGCAAGCCTTTATCGCTTCAATTAAAAAATGTTTATTCTAATCCTATCGTCTAAACCCTCACGTCTCAACTGTAGTTTCATGAAGCGGATTGGTTTGCTCCTTAGCTTGCCTCTCCCCTTCTTCTACATTCACAAACTTCAGCAGTACAATTCCTGCGATAAAAAAGACGAGCAGCGACAAAATGCCCAGCCTGCTTGAGCCGGTTAACTGGCCAACAAGGGCGAAGATAAACGGACCGAAAATAGCTGAGAACTTTGCAGATATGCCATAAAAGCCAAAATACTCTGCGTGCCTGTCATTTGGTACCATTCTCCCAAATATCGAACGGCTGAGCGACTGGGCTCCGCCTTGAACGATGCCGACACATATCGCCAGCATGTAAAAATGGAAAGCCGACGTCATAAAATACCCGAGTCCTATAATAGCCAAATATACATACAAGGATATAGTCAATGCTTTCTTTGCGGATATTTTCCCTGCCAGAAAGCCAAAGAAAAACGTACATGGAATTCCAACGAACTGAGTAATCAGAAGAGCTAAAATCAATGACGAGCTGTCGATGCCAATATCGCGGCCGTAGATAGTAGCCATTTTTATAATGGTCGAGATCCCATCATTAAACAGCCAGAAGGCCAACAGGAATAACAGTAAATGTTTAAATTGCCGGATTTCTTTAAAAGTCTGCTTCACCCTCGTAAAGCCTATGGACGGATAAGATTTCGTCCGGACAGGATTTTGTTTCTTTACTTCTATTATATTTTTAAATAAAGGAATGGAGAAAATCAGCCACCATACGCCAACTGAAACAAAAGCGAGCCTGGTCCCTGCTAAAGTATCAGGAAGGCCAAACCATTCATATTTCATGATCATCAGCAAATTAACCGCGAGCAAAAGGCCTCCCCCAATATAACCGAAAGCAAATCCCCACGAGGAAACCTTATCAATTGATTTATGGTCAGCTACTTCTGGCAGAAAAGCATCATAGAAAACGTTTCCCCCGGAAAAACCTATTGTTCCGATGATGAGGAGGAGAGAAGCCAGCAGGTAATCGCCATCCCCTACAAAAACGAGAAAAACACTCGCCAGCATGCCCAGAAAAGCGAAAAACATAAGGAATTTCTTCTTAGACGAAGTATAGTCGCTTATTGCTCCAAGCACAGGAGCCAGCACGGCTACAAGCAGAACAGCAATCGATTGAGAGTAGCCCCAGTAGCTGGCTGCTAATGATTGATCTACCCCTTTGGCAGCTACGTCGTAATAAAATACGGGAAGTACTGCTGCCATAATCGTTGTAGCAAAAGCTGAGTTTCCAAAGTCGTACAATACCCAGCTCATAACCGGTTTCTTTTTCATAACCTTCCCCCATCCTCATAATGCTCTGTCTTATGTTAAGCTTAGCAAAAGAAAGAGTAAAATAGTTTGAATTTTATAATATTTTTTATGAGATAAGGAGTAGTTTTATGAAAATTGCTGTATTTGGAGCTACCGGAAGAGTAGGATCTCGTGTTACCCAATTAGCCTTAGAGGATGGACATCACGTTCAGTCCTTAGTAAGAGACCTTAGTAAATCAGAAACAATAATCCCCGGTGCTCGCCTTATTGCAGGAGATGCTGCCGATCAAGAAGCTGTAAGACAGACATTAGAAGGCTGTGATCTTGTGTTCAGCGCGTTAAGTACAGATAAAGCATATACGCTGACAGAATCTATTCCTCTTATTATCGAGCAAATGAGAGCTCTTGAGATTCCCCGTATCGTTACAATTGGAACCGCTGGAATCTTAAACAGCCGCTTTGAAGAAGGGAAATTCCGCTTTCAGACAAGTGAATCCAAACGCCGGTCTACGTTCGCTGCAGAAGAGCATGCGAAAGTCTATTCATTACTTAAGGAGAGCCCTTTAGACTGGACGATCATCTGTCCGACCTATTTACCGGATGGAGAGTCACAAGGTCCAGTGCGCTATGAAGAAAACTTATTACCTGAGGGCGGGAAGAAGATTACGGTGGAAGACACGGCTCAATTTGCTTACGGTGAACTCATCAGCCAAAGGTTTCTCAATACGAGAGTCGGCATTTCTTACTAAAAAGTTTACCTAAAAAACCAAATAGCAGAGTCATTAAAAAAAGAAGCCTCCTTTATGGAGACTTCTTTTAATTTTCATAAAAACCGAAGAACTCTTCTAAGGTTCCGCCGCTTTCATGAATTTCAGTGGAAAGGCCTTTGCCCACATAACGCAAATGCCACGGCTCATATTCATATCCTGTAATATCTTTTGTACCCTCTAAATATCGGACAACAAATCCGTATTCATGAGCATGGTCTTCGAGCCATTTTCCTTCTTTAGTTTCTATAAAGGACTGTTCAAGCTTAAAAGACATCTCCGGCGAGGTGACATCCATTGCAAGGCCAGTCTGGTGCTCACTTGTACCAGGACGGGCGGAAAATTTATCGGCTTCTTCCTGCCCGCGCTGTTTTACATTATTTTCGTAAATACTTTTTTGCCTTTCGTAAGAACGGAACCCGGAAGCTGCATATAGTTCAAGTCCTGCATTCTCTGCACCCTTAAACAGCTCTTCTAAAGCTTCAGCAGCTTCAGGCTGCAAATATTTTTTTGGATGATCCCCTTCAAATGGAAAAGGAACGTCAGGGATCACTAATTCTTCAGGTTCATAACCTACAGGCAGCTTTCTTTGTTTATTAACAACTACTTCTTTTACGTTTGGATTGTCTATGATGGTCAGTCCATCTTTATCTACTTCTTCATCTAATTGCTGAGCATAAGCATAGCTTGCTTCTTCTTTCGCATCCTGCTTATCTTGCGGCTGTTTCTCTTCTGCTGGTGCTTCCTTTTGTTCTGATGAAGATTTTTCTTCTGAATTTTCCTGCTGATTCGTCCACTCATCGAGTGAACAAGCGGATAAGAATAGGATGAGGCTTATACATAATAGGGATATAATTTCTCTTGATCGCATGCCATACATACCTTCCTGAAAGTTCTTGTTGTATCACTATAACATTGTTCAATTTATAATGTACATAAAAAAAAGTGCCATTTTACGAATGGCACTTTTGCTTTATTACTCCCACGTATAGGGCTGATATTTTGTACTTAACCGTTGAAACTCTTCACGGTCGTTATTTTCAATTGCCATATTGATTTCTTTATCTAAACGTTCCTTATTAAACTGATAGCTTAATTCATCCATAAACAATCTTGAGGCCAACTTAATTCCAAAGGACAATTCTCTTTTAGCAGTAATTTCACGATTTCTAAAGCCAGGATCTCGACGCAGAACATATACGAGCTTTTGCTTTCTCATGAGAATACCCCCTAATTGCTTTTTTTCATTATGCAGGATTTCCAAGCATTACGCAACAATATTCTGAATATTTAGTTATATAATTCCCTAATATTTTTGTTCTAAACCTTGGTATCACTGGTTTTCCACGGATAAAAATTTTTATATCCTTTTCCAGATTTCAGCTTCTCAGATAGGAATTCGCTCCCTTTTGAAGCCTGCGAAGTGTTATCTATCTTCTCTATCAAACCAGCTGATCCATATTAATCTCACCGTACTTTACGAAAAAAAAAGACCCCGCACCCGGGATCTTTTAAAAATTTAGCCGTTGGCAATTTTACCTGCTACTTCCAGCGTACGGTTGACTTGATGGCGAACCGCCTCTTCTATATCTTCCTTCATATTTCCTTCTCCATCGACACTCACACTAGTTCCGTACGGATTGCCTCCTGCAGAGAAGATAGAGTTATCGGAATAACCAGGAGCGGCGATAATTGCTCCCCAGTGGAACATGCTGGTATAGAGACTTAACAAAGTAGCTTCCTGTCCTCCGTGAGGGTTCTGAGCAGATGTCATCGCACTGACCACTTTATTCACAAGCTTGCCCTGCGCCCATAGTCCGCCGGCCTGGTCAATGAATTGTTTCGTTTGCGCCGGCAATGTACCGAACCTGGTCGGAGAACTAAAGATAATTGCATCTGCCCAGTCTAAATCGTTTATTTGTGCTTCAGGTACTTTATCTTTGGTAGCTAAGTAGTGGTCTTTCCAGGCAGCGTTTTGTTCAATCGCTGACATCGGGGCAAGCTCAGGAACCCGCACTACTTTCACTTCGGCTCCCTTCTGCTTTGCCGCATCCTCAGCCCATTGAGCCATCTTATAGTTTGTCCCTGTCGAACTGTAATAAATAATCGCTAGCTTTACATTTGCCATTCATAAACACTCCTTAAGTATAAAGTTATTCCCTTAGTCTAACCTGACTGACAATAGCTGATTCAATTATAAACATACCCTTAACCTGTATACCTCAAACTAAAGAGTTTTTAATTCGAGATAAAAAGGCGAGAAAAAGACCTGCGAAGAGGCCGTTTCATCCTACTAAATCCATTGAAGCTGGATATGTCCAGTAACAGTTCTGCCACCTTTGCTCTACTGCCAGCTCTTCAAAAGTAAGAGCACGGCTGTTGTAAAAATGAATAAGGGCTTCTTCCACCGTTTCTGTTTCGGGATCATACTTCACATTAAGTGTCTTGGAAAATTTCATCCCTTTAATGACACCTTCAATAACGATTTTCTCCTCAATCATAATTATTTCCCCTCTCTGGTCAATAATAATGAAGACAATTTACTTATATCTACCCCAGTCATTGAAGAATTAACCCTTCGAAAGTTGAGTAAGCTCAACTAAGCTACCCGCCTACAAGGGATATGTATAAGGTTAGCTTTTTTTCTCTAGACCCACTCAGTTACAATCTGATAAGCTATACCGTGCTATAAACTAGGAGCGGAGGAGATTACATGGGCGAAATGGAAAATTTAAAGCGGGGTGAGAGAGGTGCCTGGGTCAGTATTATTGCCTATTTAATACTAGCTTCAGTTAAGCTGATCATTGCCTCTGCCGGCGGTTCTGAAGCCTTACGGGCAGATGGGCTGAACAATGCGACGGACATCATCGCCTCTGTTGCCGTTTTGATCGGCTTAAAAATCTCTAGAAAGCCTCCTGATGAAGATCACCACTATGGTCATTTTCGCGCCGAAATCATTGCTTCATTAATTGCTGCTTTTATTATGTTTGTGATCGGCTTAGAAGTTTTAGGGGCTACTTTTTCAAATATCATTCAGCAGAAAGCCAGCGAACCATCTTTAATCACCGGCTGGACAGCTTTGTCAGCAGCTGCTTTTATGTACGGCGTCTATCGTTATAATTTGAATTTATCTCAGAAGGTTAATAGTAAGGCCCTCCAGGCGGCAGCTCAGGATAACAGGTCCGATGCTTTAGTCAGTGTTGGAGCGGCAGTAGGGATTTTCGGGGCCCAGTTCGGTATCTACTGGCTTGATCCTCTGGCAGGCTTTATTGTCGGCCTAATTATTTGTAAGACAGCGTGGGATATCTTTAAGGATGCCACCCACCATTTAACCGATGGATTCGATGAAGAAGAGATTGAAGAAATTCGAGAATTGATTGAAGCCCATCCCGAAGTCATGGCTGTTAAAGACGTAAAGGGCCGACTGCAAGGGAACAGAGCACTTATTGAAGCAACGATCCATGTGAATCCTAAGATCACCATTCAGGCCGGCCATAACATTACGGATGAAGTGGAGATTATATTAGAAAATAAATTAAATATTCGTTACGCTCATATTCACATTGAGCCTTTCGAAAAATAAAAGAGCAGCTGAAGGGTAGTGCACCCCAGAAGTTAGAGTTAATAATCTAACTTCCGGGGTGTTTTTGTATGTCAAAGTATAGTGAGAAATTTAAATTACAGGTGGTAACGGAGTACTTCCAAGGTCATCTAGGGTACGCTTTATTAGCTAAGAAGTACTCGATCCCTAGTGATGTTCAAATTTTACGCTGGGTTCGTGCTTATCAAGCCTTCGGAGAAGAAGGTTTAAAAAGGAAGCATTCGAAACAAGTCTACCCTGTCCAATTCAAGCTGGATGTATTAAACTTTATGAAACAGACAGGCGCTTCTCATCAGGAGACTGCGATTGCCTTCCAATTGAACAACCCTGCGTTAATTGCGAACTGGTCCAACATTTTTCGGAAGGAAGGGATCGGAGGCCTCCAAGAAAAAGCGAAAGGACGGCCCTCTATGTCAAAAAATCATAAGAAAAAGTCAACCAAATCAGATAAAGAATTAACTCGTGAAGAACAATTAGAACGTGAAAATGAACTCCTACGTGTAGAGAATTCCTATCTAAAAAAGTTAAAAGCTTTTCAGGAGAATCCGAATGCCTATCTCGAAAAGCACAAACAGCGCTGGTATTCGAACTCAAAAAAGAAGGATTCAAATTAAAAGATGCCTTACGAAGAGTGGACATTCCTGAAGCCACTTATCATTACCAGAGAAAGCAGTTCAAGAAGGAAGATCCGAATAAAGAGTGGAAAGAAATGATTACGAACCTCTTCCATAAGCACAACGGAACCTATGGCTATCGCCGCATTTCCTTCGAACTTAGAAACCAGGGGTATATCATCAACCATAAAAAAGTTCAACGGATCATGAGTACGCTCGGATTGAAATGTGAAAAATTCACCCGTAAATCCAGGTATAAATCGTACAAAGGTACGGTCGGGAAAGTGGCTCATAATCGATTAAAACGCAGATTCCATACGCCCATTCGGCTCCAAAAATTAGTCACAGATGTGACGGAATTCAAATGTGCAGGAAATGAGAAACTTTATTTAAGTCCGATTATGGACTTATTCAACGGAGAAGTTGTCTCTTTTGGCATTTCCAAACGGCCAACCCTGAACTTTGTTTTAAAGCCGTTGAAGGAAGCGTTGGATACCATTCAAACGGAAGCCGAATACCGGACAACCATCCACTCCGATCAAGGCTGGCATTATCAACACAACACGTGGGTGAAAACATTAAAGAAACATCAAATCTTTCAAAGTATGTCCAGGAAAGCAAACTGCGCAGATAATGCGGCCATGGAGAATTTTTTCGGGATCCTCAAACAAGAAATGTATTACGGAGAAGAAGTGGTTTCTTATGAAGCGCTTAAAAGAAAGCTCGAGGTCTACGTGGACTACTATAATCATGAACGCGTAAAAGCAAAATTGGCTGGTTTAAGTCCCATACAATACCGAACTCAAACCAGCCAATCAGCTGCATAATAAAAACTCTAACTTTTAGGGGTCACTACCAAGAGGAAGAGTCTCTGCAGCTGCTCTTTTTATAAGATCATTTAAAATTGGTTCAGCAGTTCAGAAAGGTCTTCCCATCCGTAAGCCGTTTCTTCATAAGTTCCCTGTCCAATGGTCACTTCCTCAGCTTCTACAGGGGCGGCTCCAAACTTTCTGTAAAAGTCAGTCGAAGGGTTTCTCGTTAGAATCCAGACAAGCAAAGATTCATATCCGCTGTTTTTCATTTCCTCGCCAAACCGCTGAAGCAGCTTGCTGCCGTACCCTTTTCTTTGATAACTGTCCAGAAGGTATACGGCATAGATTTCGCCGTCGTAGTTATAGTTTTTCGTCCGTTCTTTTCCCCCTGAGATAAAACCGACCAGTTCACCTTCATCATTCTCTATGACTAATGCAATCTGTCCGTTAACTGGAGATTTTAAAATGGTTTCCCATAAGGCAATTCTATTTTCTAACGTGATATTGCTCATATCCTGTTCATCAATTAAGTCCTTATATGTAGATTTCCAGCTTTCAATATGAATGTTTGCTATTTGTTCAGCATCTTCAAACCGAGCTTCTCTTACTTGCACCATATCGTTCTCTCCTTTACCAGGTGATATTTATATTTTATCAAAAAAAGCGGCACCACGCTTGTGGCACCACTATAAAAGTATGTGTTAATTTTTTACTAGCATTGAAAACTTGCAATTCTATTCGTATCGATTCCGAAGTAAACCCAGCGTCGCTGCCTTGGACGCCAGCGGTAACCGGCTACAGAAGTTCTGCCGATAAAGGTAGGGAAAAACCAGAATCGATTGCCGTTATTCAGCCTTACCCAAGTATACCTGTACAGGCATCCAAAGAATGACCCAGGGTCAACCGCATAAAGCTGTGGGCCTCCGGCTCCAACAGGCGGGCTGCTTGGTGGCGGCGGGAGCTGGCCTGGTGATATCTGACCTCCTGGACCGCCCGGGCCAAAACCAGGGCCGCCTGGGCCACCTGGACCGTACCCTGGAAATCCTCCACCAGGGCCGAACCCGGGACCGCCCGGGCCTCCGGGTCCAAATCCTGGAAATCCTCCGCCTGGACCCCCTGGAGGTGGTGAGCCTGGGCCTCCAGGAAAGCCTGGAATTCCAAATTGTCTATGCATAACGTCCATTCCCTTCTTATGAAGTCACTATATACGTTATGCTTTATCTCTATTTGGGTGCTAAAAAGTCATGAGATAAACAGCGGCAATTGCCCCCATTACAACTATGATAATGTTCAGTTTCATCCAGGCCAGAAGGACAGCCACACCTGCGGCGATTATCCCAATTTGCGGTGCATCGGGCTTTACAGTAAGAATTCCCGGGAAGATTAGTGCTCCAAGTGCCGCATATGGAATGGCATTCAACCAGCGGTCCATCCATAAAGGAAAATAAATTTTATCGACAATAAAAGCCGGCAGAAAACGAGGAACTGCTGTAACGGCGGCCATCCCTATAATGATCCAGATGATCATAACTCTTCCTCCTCATCGTCTAATACCCAAATACCGCTCAAGCCGCCTATTAACGTTCCTGCCACTATAGCCCAACCCTGGCTTAAGCCGAAAAGCTGGCAGATATAATTAACAAGCATGGCGGTAAACGCAATCCAGAAGATTCGATAATAACCTCTTATAGAGGGAATGAGCAGCCCGATAAACATGGCATAAAGGGCAATCCCCATGCTTTCACTTAAGCGGGCGGGAATTATATCTCCTAAAAAACCGCCAAGAAAAGACCCGCCTATCCATGAAGCGTAAGCCGTAAGCATTAAGGAAGCATAAAAGTAAGCACCATAAGGCTGTTTGGATTCTTCTTTATGTAAGGAAGCCATAGTGAACGTCTCATCCGTAAGACCAAGGGATAAAGGTACTTTTGCCCGAAGCGTGATCTTTCTTAACCGATTCATAAACGATAAGCTCATTACAAAGTGACGGAAGTTAAGAACGAACGTAGCTGTAATTATTTCTATGGCTCCTGCACCGGAGGCCGCCATACTAATAGCTAAAAACTGGGCGGCTCCTGCAAAAACGAGCACACTCATTAAGGTCAGTTCTAAATTAGACAGACCTGACTGGCCGGCAAGCACTCCATATGTCAGTGCGACTGGAATATAGCCGATCATGATTGGAAACCCTGCGGTTGTTCCTTTTTTGATCATTTCTAAACGGCTTAAAGATTCATTTTGGAGACTGCTTGTCTGCATGATGACTTTCCTTTCTAAAACGTCAAATTTTTCACTATTATACACAATTAAATTATGAAAGAAAATCCATTGACATCAAGGGATTTGTCGATTAAAATACTGATATATCTTTAGCGCGTAAAAGCATTTAAGCAAAAAAGAATAAAAATCGTGAGCCTCAAAGTAGAATTCATGAGCGACAGCCGATAGAGACTGGATGGGTGGTGGAAATCCAGGTCCCTTGATTTTCGAATTACAAGGTTCGTATAAGCGATGATCAACACGAGTGGATGATTGATATCATCAACTGGGGTGGTACCGCGGAGTAGAACTTCGTCCCTTTTTTTAGGGGGACGAAGTTTTTAATTTTTTAGGGGGAATTTATATGTTAAAGTTACAGCCTTCCAAACTGCCTGGCGCAGGAGAATCATTAATCATTCTTCTCATTGCGCTGGCAGTTATCAGCTACGGTATTATCGGGCTGGAGATCGTTCCTCATATTCCGATCTTACTAAGCGTATTTCTTGTTATAGCTTACGGATTAATTAAGAAGATTCCATATCAGACACTGCAGAATGGTATGGTACAAGGAGCACAGACCGGGTTAGGAGCTGTTCTCCTGTTTTTCTTAATTGGGATATTAATCTCAAGCTGGATGGCCAGTGGAACGATTCCTGTTTTAATGAATACAGCTTTCGCATTAGCGGGCAGTCCTTGTTTTTTCGCAATTACCTTTGCCATTACATCGATCATTGGAATCTCTCTTGGGAGCTCTTTTACAACGGCTGCAACCGTTGGAGTGGCCATGCTTGGTGTGGCTGATTCAGCAGACTTCTCCTTAGCGATTACAGCAGGAGCCGTCGTATCGGGGGCCTTTTTTGGTGATAAAATGTCTCCTTTATCAGATACGACGAACCTTGCCTCAACGGTTGTTAAAGTTGACTTGTTCGATCATATAAAAAATATGATGTGGACGACAATACCGGCCTTTATTATCAGTTTTATTATCTTTGCTATATTATCACCTGCCGGATCTACGAGCGGGGAAGGTTTAGAAGCCTTTAAGATAGGGCTTGAATCAACAGGCCTGATGCACTGGTCTTCATGGATTCCGTTTGTTGTTCTGATTATCTTTACGATAAGCAAGCAGCCAGCCTTCTTATCTCTCGCTGTTACAAGTATTACTGCCACCGCAATTGCTGGATTCCGCTCGGTTCTTCCCTGGAACGAGCTGTGGACCATATGGTTTGACGGTTTTGCGATGGAAACGAACAGCGAAGCGGTTTCAGAATTGATATCAAGAGGCGGAATGAACAGCATGCTCTTCACCGTTGCACTTGTTATTTTAGCTTTGGCCTTAGGAGGACTCTTTTTCACAACTGGAGTCATTCCATCCATTCTCGCTAAGGTTCAGCATGCGCTGTCGTCTGCTCGTTCAATCACTCTTTCCACAGCCCTTACCGCGATTGGTATCAATATATCCATTGGAGAACAATACCTCTCCATTCTGCTTACCGGAGAAGCCTACCAGGACCTGTATGATAAGAACGGACTTGCCCGTAAGAACTTATCGCGTACCTTAGAGGATGCGGGAACGGTAATTAACCCTCTTGTCCCATGGAGTGTCTGCGGGGTATTCCTGTCTGGAGTACTTGGAGTGTCTGTCTTAAGCTATCTTCCTTTTACTTTCTTCTGCCTGCTCTCTCCGATTTTAACGATCTTATTTGGTCTGACAGGAAAAACATTAACACATACTAGCAAAGTTTCTTAAAAGCCAGGATTACTCCTGGCTTTTAAATTCTCATCAGCGTTCTTTTGTTATAAGAAAGCGAGCGGTATTCACTCCGAGGGAAAAGAATAATTAAATTCGCCTTTTGAATAGAACCTTTATTCGTGTTTAAACTAAGGGGTAAAAAGGAGGGCGACTCATGGAAGATAAACCACTCGATCAGCTGCAGGATGAGCATTGGGATATGGAACAAGCTGTCGCTGACGAGATACTTGATGATATAGCCTATTATCGGACTCTGATGGTCAACGTTATATTCATCGGTGAGCCGGACAGTAAAAATTGGGTGCTTATAGACTGTGGAATTGGTCACTATGCCCAAAGAATTATTGAGGCAGCCGAGAAACGATTCGGCTCTAACCCTCCCGCAGCGATCATTCTTACACACGGCCATTTTGATCATGTAGGGTCGGCAAAGAAGTTAGCACAACATTGGGATGTACCGATCTATGCACACGCGAAGGAAATGGAGTATTTGACCGGAGAAAGGTCTTATCCTGTTGGTGATTCCACAATCGGCGGAGGACTTTTCACTATTCTCTCCCCCTTCTTCCCGACAACTCCCCCTAATTTAAAAAAGTGGGTCCATCCTTTACCAGAAGACGGCACAGTTCCTTTTTTAGAAAAATGGCGGTATATTCATACACCCGGACACACACCGGGCCACGTCTCATTTTTCAGAGACAGTGATCGCACGTTGATTTCCGGTGATGCGTTTATTACGGTCAAACAGGAGTCCAGCCTGGCGGTATTTATTCAGCATCAGCACGTCCATGGTCCGCCATCCTATTTCACTCACAATTGGACGGACGCGGAGCGGTCTGTTAAAAAACTGGCAGCTTTAAATCCAAAAACCGCAGTGACCGGCCATGGGCTTCCTATGAGCGGTGAAGACTTACAACATCAGCTGAGCGAATTAGCATTGAACTTTAAAGAACTGGCGATACCAAAACATCACTATCACTAAAAAAGCAGGCAGAAGCCTGCTTTTTTTCAGCTTGTAGAGAAACCTCATGCTTTTTCGGCGACAGACTTTATTTTCAAAGGATCGGCTACAGCAAAGGGCTCCGGGAAACGGATCGCTTCCCATGGGCGTACGGTGAGCTTCCTTAAGGCTTCGCCGTGCAAAGCGAAGCGGTTCCCACCCCATTCGTCCCCTTTTATGGCCAATAGAATCCTGCCTGCCATGCTAGGTTTTAACAGGAAACTCTATGAAAAGAAACTGTTGAGACTTTCTCGACAGCCTGCTTTTTTAGCGTCTTTTTAATAGAAATCCAGCAAACGGTCAAGCTTTTTCAATCCTTCTAACAGCCTTGGGCTTGGGCGGCAGTATAAAGATTCTTCCAATACGTGGATATATCCGTTCTGCACGGCTTTCATTTCACTCCATCCCGGACGCTTTTTCACAAGCTCCGGGTTCATTTTTTCTTCTTTCACCCCAACCCATACCATGCAGATATGAGCAGGATCTGCCTCTAGAACTTCATCCCATCCCATCTGCAGGCTCGCCTCCTGCTTCTTCCCGAAAATATTTTTTCCTCCGGCCAGCTCACTGATCTCTGTTAACCAGTTCCCACCACCTGGAGTAAAAATCGGTTTAGGCCACCATTCCCAGTAAAGTGCCGGCCGTTCTTTGATGTCCTTATTCTTCTCTTTATAATTTTCAATCTCTTGCAGGAACTGCCTGGCCTTCTCTTTCCCGCGGTCCTTGAACCCTAATACTTCTCCTACTCTTTCTATATCTTCGGCAATCTCCTTTAATGAACCGGGATTTAAAATTATGTAGGGAATCCCGCGCTCCTCTAACCCTTCAATATTTACTTCCATCCCTGGAACGGACAAGGAGGCCAGCACAAGATCAGGATTTAATTCAGCTAAATTTTCCATATTGATCGACAGGTCAGGGCCAAGCTGCGGAAGTTCCTTCACCTTCTTGGGAAAATCAGAATAATTGTCGACACCAATCAACAACTCATCAAGCTCAAGATAGGCGACAATTTCAGTGTTACTAGGGCAAATCGACACTATTCGAATAAGACCACCTCTTTTTTCAGAATCCTCTGATGTTTCAATTTCATTCATTATAGCTTATATTTAGGTTAGGAAAAAGATAGAAAGGGTGAACAGTGTGGCAGCCGTTTTATTCGATTCGTCCAGAGGGTTAGTAGAGTATTCTTATACCGGAAACGGGCCTGTAATCCTGCTTTTAAAAGGCGGTTATTCTTCCCGGAGCACCGATTTGTCACACAGCAGTCTGATTTATGAAGGGTATTCCCTTTTAACCATATCCCGGCCTGGATATGACCGTACAGAAACTTCTGCCGGCAGAAGTTCTGAAGAATTTGCTGATACCATTGTGGAAATTCTCGATCACTTAAATATTGATCAAGTTGATGTCATTGCCATTTCCGCAGCCGGCCCTACAGGGATCGCCTTATCCGTTCGCCATTCTGACAGGGTGAGGAAATTAATTTTGGAAGCCGCTTTAACTTCTCCTTTACACTTTCCGTTACAGCAAAGGAAAAATTGGGTGTCAGGCAATTTGGATCGCTTTATATGGAAAAGCAGGCGATGGCTGTTAAGACTTTCTCCTAACTTTGCGATGAAGCAGGTGCTGAAATCCTTAACAACTGAGTCAGCCGAAGATTATATGAAGAGCCTGACTCCAAATGACAGAAGGTTTATTAACGAGATGATCAGAACCTCACAGGCAGGCAAAGGTCTTCTTATCGACAGGGAACACCGGGTTCCTGAGCTCAGTCAGGTCAAAGCGCCGGTACTTGGAATGTATGCCCAGAAAGATAAAAGCATTTCCTATTCAAACGCTTTGCTGCTGCAATCCAATGTGCCTGAATGTGAAATCTACGATGTACCTTCAAACAGTCATCTTATTTGGATAGGAAAACAGGCCCCTCATGTTTGGAACAAAAGATTGGAATTCTTAAATCGATAAAGTTTTAAAAAGGAGGAAAGACTTTGAATGTCATCCAGATCTCTCACTATATAAATGAGTTCCTTGCCTTTTATCGCTCAACCCAGATCCCTCACTTGGAGGAAAAGGGACTTTTTAATCTTTGGAAAAAGCATTACGGCTTCAATCCTTATTTAAAAGAAGACCCGAAGAACCAGCTGGCAAAAGAGATGGTCAAGCGTGCTTTTCCTAAATACCGTGCGGTCGTCCCCAAAATTGAGCAGTTTCAGCCAAATGAAGAAAAGATCATGCACCTCGTCTCTTTAGTTCAGGATGAATTACAATGCTATGAGCCTTTACACTTATCTGTCGTATTTTTCGTAGGAGACTTTGACACTGATCCTTTTATTGAAAAAGCTACGAGTGAATCGTACATCTTATATTTTCCAATTGAAAAACAGTGGCAGGATGTTCACCTTGCCCAGGAGCTTGCTAAAGCCATCTATCTGAATCAGACCAAAGCTAATCCTTATCCGCCGAAAAATATAGCCCACGCTATTTTTATGGAAGGACTGTCCTTACATACAGCTATTAAGATTACATCGGCTGAATTTCAAACCACTGCCCTGTATCCATGGATGTCCTCCTGTAATAAAGAGCCAAACCGGATTATGATTAATTTGCTGCCGCATACAAGACGTACAGACTACAAAGCCCTCTACTCTTTTACAAAAGGGACGGGAGCCTCCGGCTATTTAAATGAAGCGAGCTTCGCCGGCTGGAATGTCGTCCATCACTTGTTAAGAAATGATGATAAATTATCAGAGTTAGTGGAAATTCCTGATTCAAAAATCACCAGTCTTGTAGAGCAGACGCTTCATCGGGTCATTGAGGAATCGACGTATATTTCTTAAAAGATTAGAAGGGGGTTTGCATTCCGTATTTTTTCTGATATAATGAAAATTAATTATTGTTGTTCGATAAGATTCATAACAGAGAAGGTAGCGTTATGTGAGTTCGTCTTGATTGAATATGAAGAGCAAGAATAGTAATACAATGTGGGCAATCCCCACGCAGGAGGTATTTTCATGGTAGAAGGTACAGTAAAATGGTTTAACGCAGAAAAAGGTTTCGGTTTCATTGAAGTTGAAGGTCAAGACGACGTATTCGTTCACTTCTCTGCTATCCAAGAAGAAGGATTCAAGAGCCTTGAAGAAGGACAAGCAGTAAACTTCGAAATCCAAGAAGGTCAACGCGGACCTCAAGCTGCTAACGTTACAAAAGCATAATAAATGCTTAAGCAAAAAAGCTCCCATGTATGGGAGCTTTTTTTATGACTTCCGCCTTCTAATGATTCGCTAAAATACGACAAAACTTTCAAGTGACTTCAGCCAATTTATTGGTGAAAATCATATCAATTTAATGTGCTGTCTGTTATACTAGGTATTAGTTATTGTTGTTCGGATCGATTCAAAGAAAGAATTGCTTCATAGTAATTTTAGTCTTGATTGTGTGAAGAGCAAGAATAGTAATACAATGTGGGCAATCCCACGCAGGAGGTATTTTCATGGTAGAAGGTACAGTTAAATGGTTTAACGCAGAAAAAGGTTTCGGTTTCATCGAAGTTGAAGGTCAAGACGACGTATTCGTTCACTTCTCTGCTATCCAAGAAGAAGGATTCAAGAGCTTAGAAGAAGGACAAGTAGTAAACTTCGAAATCCAAGAAGGTCAACGCGGACCTCAAGCAGCTAACGTACAAAAAGCATAATATAAAAAAAGCTCCCGTTACGGGAGCTTTTTTCTTTGCTTAAATATCATCCTGTTCTGTTAAAATAAGCGGTCCGTCTTTTGTAATAGCGATCGTATGCTCATACTGGGCAGACAGGGACCCATCTAGCGTGCGTGCTGTCCAGTTATTTTCATCCATCTTATTTGCATACGTGCCTATATTGATCATAGGCTCAATGGTAATAACCATTCCTTCTTTCAACCGAGCCCCTTTTCCCGCCTGGCCAAAGTGAGGAATATAAGGGTCTTCATGGATCGTCTCTCCAATGCCGTGACCGGTAAAGTCGCGGACCACAGAATAACCTTCTCCTTCAGCATAAGACTGAATAGCATGACCTAAGTCTCCGATTCGGTTGCCGACTTGAGCTTTTTCAATCGCTTTATATAAGGAAGTTTTCGTAACATCCAGCAGCTTCTGAGCTTCTTCACTAATCTCACCAACAGGATGCGTCCATGCTGAATCAGCCAGAAATCCGTTTAAGTTGACGACCATATCAATCGTTACGATATCGCCTTCCTTTAATTTTTCATCTCTAGGGAAGCCATGGCAGATTTCATCATTAATAGACGCACAGGTTGTAAACTCATAGCCCTGATAGCCCTTCTGTTCACCTGTAGCTCCGTGCTTCTCCAAATAGCTCTCCACGAATTTTTCAACCTCCATGGTAGTTACCCCAGGCTTAATAAAAGTCCGCAGCTCTTTATGGACGCCAGCCAGCAATTTACCAGCCTCGTGCATTAATTCTATTTCGCGCTTGCTCTTTCTTTTAATCATAGATCCGATCCCTCTCTTCAAACTTAGTCCCTTAGTATCATAACGAAAAAACCGCCGGAAAACTACCGCAGGCCATTAAATTTCTTTTATAATTTTTGCAGGATTACCGCCCGCAAATACTCCGGCAGGCACATCTTTTGTTACTACAGCCCCTGAACCAATCACAGCCCCATCTCCGATCGTGATGCCTGGATTAATGACAGCACTTCCTCCAATCCATACATCATCCCCTATGGTAATGGGCTTTCCTGCTTCTAATCCAGTTGCACGCAGTTCTTTATCCAGGGGATGAGTGGCTGTATAGAGGTGAACGCCGGGCCCAAACATGACGCGGTCACCAATCGTAATTGAGCAGACATCCAGCATGACACAGTTGTAATTTGCGAAAAACTTATCTCCTACATGAATATTATATCCATAATCACATTGGAAAGATGGTTCAATATATGCATCTTCCCCTGTTGAGCCTAGGATATCCTTTAATAGCTGCTCCCTCGGGCAGGTATCCGTTACTTTCGATAAATTATATGTATGAAGCAGCTGACTTGCCCTGTTTCTATCTAATACGAGTTCTTCATCCCATGCTTTATAGAGTTCCCCTGCTAACATTTTTTCTTTTTCAGTCATATATATTCACCTTTTTCATTAAGTTTCTTATTATTTACTTTATCATAAGGATCAGATAACATAAGTACAATTAAGGGGGAAAATAGATGAACTTTAGAATACTTACTGGAAAAGATGCGAAAGCGTATCGTGAACTCCGTCTCGAAGCACTGCTTAACAGTCCAGACGCTTTTATAACAACTTATGAGCAAGAAAAACAGCGCCCTAACCCAATTGAATCCACAGCAAATCGGCTCGTGGGCAGCCAGGCTAAAACAATTGGCTGTTTTGCAGATGAAAGATTGGTCGGGAACGCGACTCTGCTGTTTGAATCCCACCCTAAGTATAAACATAAAGCCTCGATCGTTGGTGTATACGTCACCCCTTCCCACCGCCGGAACAAAGTCGCTCAATTGTTAATTGAAGAATGTATAAAAACAGCTAAAGCACGTGAAATCAAAGTACTTCAGCTCGCTGTTGTTACCGATAATCAGCCCGCCCTTCTGCTTTACAAATCCACCGGTTTTTCCATTTATGGCACAGAGCACCGAGCTGTAAAAATTGCCGACCGCTACATGGATGAGCACTGGATGGAATATTTTACAGATGAGAACTGAAACGGATTCTTCGTTCATTCGTAGGTAAAAGGGAAGGGAGCGAGAATCTTATGATTGACATTAACCATATTACAAAGGAATTCCCCGGCAAGAAAGCAGTAGATGATTTGACCCTTACAGTTGAGAACGGCAAAATCTTCGGCTTTCTTGGTCCAAACGGCGCCGGCAAATCAACTACTATTAAAATGATGACAGGTATTCTGCCTGTTGAAAAAGGTACGATCACTATTAATGGTTTTGACATAATGAAAGACCCTTTAAAAGCAAAACAGATGATTGGCTATGTGCCTGATCGTTCAGATGTTTTCTTACGCTTAAAAGGAATCGAATACTTAAATTTTATTGCTGATGTGTATAGGGTTCCTGCAGATGTGCGGCAGGAAAGAATTGAACGTTATACGAAGGTCTTTGACATTTATGAGTCACTGAACGATTATATTCAGACTTATTCTCACGGCATGCGGCAGAAAATCGTAGTATGCGGCGTTCTTTTGCACGAGCCGGACATTTGGATTCTGGATGAGCCGTTGACGGGATTAGACCCGAAGTCTTCGTATACTTTAAAAAACCTGATGCGGGAACATGCGGATAAAGGCAACGTTGTTTTCTTTTCCACCCACGTGCTTGAAGTGGTCGAACAGCTTTGTGATGAAGTAGCGATCATTAACCGCGGGCAGATTGAATTCCATGGTCAGATGTCTGAAATGAAACAGGAGTTCAAGAACGATGAGAACCTCGAAAAAGTCTTCCTGGAGCTGACGCAAAATGAGTAGGTCGTGGAATTTAATTCGCATTATGCTAAAAATGCAATTTTCCTTAGCAGGCAAAAGCAAAAGTGAGATCGCTGTTTATGGTTTCCTGATTATTTTCGCGATTCCTTTTTCTGCGCTTATCTTTTATTCCATGGACAGCATGATTGGAGGAATGTATAACGGGCTTGCCCCTTCAGGAAATGAAAGCTTTATTGTTGGTTTACTCTTTATGCTCGTCTTCATACTTTTTATTTTTGTAAGTATCGGATCGATTTTGAGCTCGTTTTATTTTGCAGAAGACATTGAGTCGTTTATCAGTTTACCTTTTCATCCTTACCAAATCATGGTCGGTAAATCGGCGGCTCCTTTTTTAACCCTTTATATTACGAATCTGATTCTGCTCGCTCCAGCCCTGGTTATTTTTGGCCTTCATAGCGAAGCAGGATTCCTTTATTATATATACGCATTTATTTTATGGCTGAGTGCGCCAGTTCTGCCTTTTGTAGTAACTTCTATTGTTATCATGTTTTTTATGAGGTTCCTTAACATTTCCAAAAATAAAGACCGGATGAAAATTTTTGCCGGTTTATTCATGTTTATTTTTATTATTGGTTTAAATATTGTTCTGCGCCTGAACACGTCCCCTGTGGAAACCGGAGAAGAGCTGGCTCGTCTGTTAAATGATGAAAACGGACTTCTGCAAATGACAGCAGCCCTTTTTCCGACTGCTTACTTTAGTTCGATCAGTTTAGTTTCACAAGCTGCCTGGGCTGGGGCAGGCTCGCTGCTTATAACCCTTGCGATAACTGCCACGGCTTTTGTAATTTATTTAACTGCCGGACAGAAGCTTTATTTTAAAGGAGTACTTGGATTATCCGGGGGGGCGAAAAAGACTTTTAATGAAGAAAAGGTTCTCAAACAGGTAAAGCAGCATTCCGTCTTGTGGATAAGCTGGCTTCGGGAGATGAGGATTATCTTTCGAACCCCTACTTTTTTTACTCAAATTGTCGTTCAATCCCTTGTGTTTCCAGTACTGTTTATTATCATTTTCCTGTTTGATACAGGGAATACAGGCGAAAACATGGGAGCCCTTGTTGAACAGACGGATGAGAAAAAATTGATGCTGATTATGACAGGTTTTACCGTGTTTGCCCTGGGAATAAGCCCGGCTTCGATATCGTCTGTATCAAGAGATGGAAAGAGCTGGTTTAACCACTTATACATGCCGATTCCGGCACGAACCGTGATGACGAGTAAATTACTGGCTGCCTTTACTATTAACCTCCTGTCCTTGATACTCATTGGGATCGTCGGCTTAATTTTTATAAAAATCCCTATAGTCTTAACGCTAATCTGGATGCTTCTGTCCCTAGTGATTAATTGGATTACAACAATCACCGGTACGGCTTTAGACCTTTACACTCCTCACTTAAAGTGGACGGATGAGCGGGAGGTCTTTAAAGGGCGGCTGATCGGTTTCCTCTCCTTATTTATCGAAGTTGCCATCTTCGGCCTGGCCGTTCTCATCATTTGGAGAACAGATCTTATTCAAGGACTGTGGAGTACTACGTTTACACTGCTGGTCATATTAATAGTTCTCACCTTTGCCAGTCATGTCTTACTTAATAAATTAACAGCTAAATATTTTTATACTTTATTAGACAGATAAAAAGGTCAGCCCGTTTATTTTCGGGCTGACCTTTATTTAATCTGTACTTTTTTAAATTCCGATATCCATTGAGAAGGAGAGACTTTCACACGATAGGAAAAAACGCCGCGGATCGTGTGTAAATAGAAAAAACCAAATGAACCCGTCAGTGAGCGATAGGAAGCATCATGAACCTCGTGAAGATCAAATCGCTCTGTAGGAGTGATCACTACATCGTCATGCAGCTCGATAACCGACTCCTTTTCTATATACTTCTGCTGATTACTTTCAATTTTTCGCACCGTCCACACAATCGGCTGGGAACAAATCATTTCTTCACCTCATTTCCCTTAAGCGTATAGAATTAAAGTTTTTACGTCAAACCTGGTGCCTTTCTCTTTCATCCTCCAGCCTTTTGTATTAGGATAGTACAGGTGATTTTGCAAAAGATAACCTTATTGGAGGAAGTATGATGAGCAACCGTAATAAAGGAATTATTTTATTATTAATTTCTGCGTTTGGATTTTCTATGATGGCTGGCTTCGTTAAGCTGTCCGGAGATGTTCCTACCGTACAGAAAACGTTGTTTCGTAACGCAGTGTCCGCTGTCATTGCTTTTATATTAGTGATTTACCATAAAGAGAGGCTGTTTGGAAAAAAAGAAAATCAAGGTCTTCTCCTCTCCCGCTCTGCGCTTGGGACTGTTGGAATGGTCTTATTCTTTTACGCGATTGACCATCTCGTTTTGTCAGATGCGGATATGTTAAATAAGTTAAGCCCTTTTCTATTAATTATTTTTTCGGCGATATTTCTAAAAGAGAAAGCACGCCCGTATCAAGTCATTTCTATTATTATTGCCTTTATTGGAACTTTATTTATTATTAAACCGCAGTTTTCAATTGATTTGGTACCCTATCTGGCCGGGTTCTTTTCCGCTGTTTTCGCTGCCGGCGCTTACACCCTGCTGAGAGTATTAGGGGATAAAGAAAAATTTTATACGATTGTCTTTTATTTTTCTTTTTTTACGACGGTTTCTTTAACCCCTTTTACAATTGCATTTTATGAGCCCATGTCATCCAGCCAGTGGATTTATTTACTGTCGGCCGGCGCTTTTGCAACGATTGGACAATTTGGTTTGACGATGGCCTATAAATTTGCGCCTGCCCGCGAGATATCTATTTTCTTTTATTCAACTGTCGTTTACTCCGCTTTGATCAGTATTTTTTTATTCGGGCAGGTACCAGACTGGCTCAGTATCGTAGGCTACTTTACTATTTTCGGAGCTTCTCTGTATATGTTCATAAGAAATAATAAAGAAGCAAAAGAAGCCGTCTCCTAAATAAAAGCGATTGTCTCTGTTTAGACAATCGCTCAGGCTGTCGAGAAAGTCTCAACAGCTTTTTCTCATGGAGTTTCCTGTTAAAGCTAGTGTGGCAGGCAGGATTCCATTGGCCATAAAAGGGGATGAATGGACCGGGAACCACCTCGCTTTCCACGGGGAAGACGGCAAGCCTCCTCGGGCTTTTAAGCCCTGTGGAGGCTTGGCAGTCTTGCGTCTCCCGCAGGAGTCTCGGTGCTTCCCTTCCCATTACAAGAAAAAGGTGAATGGAACCCTCCTCATGCGAGAAGAGGAATCAGCTAACCTTTCATCAGGTACCCTGTATCCTTAAGAGTGTAGACCCCGGGAAGAGAGCTAATAGAACGAGAGAGAAAAACTTATTATTAAAGGGCGAAGGGAAACGGGGAGACTCCTATGGGAGGAACGTACAGGGTGAGATCCCTAAAAGGCGAAGCCTTAAGGAAGCTCACCGTACGCCCATGGAAAGCGATCCGTTTCCCGGAGCCCTTCGCTGCATCTTATCCTTTGAAAGGAAGTTGGTCCTTTTAAAAGCACGAGGTTTCTCTACATAAATGACACTGCCCTATTCCGATAAATGAATGAAGAGACCATCCCTTTTCTTTATGATTTCCATGTTTCATTAAGGACTCTAATCCAGTTATCCTGCGCAACCTTCTTTAAATCTTCTTCCGAAAATCCTTGCTCCTTTAAGAGTTCAAATACTTTTGGAACACCTGTGACATCCTTCATATCGTAAGGCAATGTCGTGCCGTCAAAATCCGAACCTAGAGCCACGTGGTCAATCCCGATAGTGTCAGTTATATAACGGATATGAGCTGCGACCTCATCCAGAGAGGTCTTCTGATTCATTTTGCCATCAGTGCGCAGCATATTAACACTGTACGTGATGCCGACTACTCCATTGGACTCCCTTACAGCTTCAAGCTGCTCATCGGTAAGGTTACGTGAAATTGGACAGAGCGAATGAGCGTTGGAGTGTGTGGCAACAATTGGAGCATCAGAATGCTTTACCACATCCCAGAACCCATTTTCATTTAAGTGAGAAGTATCAAGCATGATTCCAAGATTATTGCATTTCTTCACTAAATTCACACCAGCTTCACTTAAACCCGACCCGATATCAGGCGTGGATGGAAAACGATAAGGAACACCCTGCGCAAAACTGTTTGGACGGCTCCATACAAGGCCAATTGAGCGGAGACCTTTTTTATAAAAGCTTTCCAGATTGGATAGATCCGGCTTAATCGCTTCGGCTCCTTCGAAGTGTAAAATGGCGGCCATCTGCTCATTCTTCAAGGTCTTCCGCAGTTCTGTAATGTTTTTTACAATATTAAGACGCTCGTTCGATTGAGCCTCTATGCTATATAAAAGCTCGACCATATCGTTGGTGACTTTTAGACAGGCCTCATGATCCGCAGGCTCTGCTAACGGAGCATCGTACCCTTTTTCAGTTAAATGTTCTTCAGGATTAGGAACGGACAAATCTGCATGTGGAGGCGGGAAAATAGCGAAGAAACCTCCGGAAAATCCTGCTCTTTTCGCTCTTGCTTCATCCAGATGTCCCTGATTGGACTCTTTAAAAAAATCCATGTCTTTATTCATATAAAGCTTTAATATTGTATCATTATGACCGTCAAAAAACGGGAAAACCAATACTAACATCTCCTTTACTGTCTGCTCCTTTATAACTTCTCGATTATTTCACTATATTCCTCCTGCTGCCCTCCAATGTTATCAGACAATATAAACAAAGCCCTCTCTGCTGAGACAGAGAGGGTCTTATTAATCTTCCACTAAATCATAGAGTTTGTATACTTGCCCGCTTTGAATAGTTTCAGGTGAATCTAAAAGTTTCAACAGGACTTGAGCGACCGTTTCAGGAGACCTCAGCCCGCCTTCTTCCTTCAGCTTCTTAAAATTTTCTACATCTGCAAAATCTTCTTCACGGGATGACCGAATCTCTCCTTGCATATCTGTATCCACAACCCCTGGACTGAAAGCTATAATGGTATGCTTATTCCCTGCTTTCTCCTGTTCATAAGACGCAGTTTCGGTAAAGCGGTTAATCGCTGCTTTGCCACTGCTGTATACACTCCAGCCGTGCACAGTTTTTTCGGCAGCTCCTGATGTAATGTTCACAATTACAGCCGTTATATCGTTTTGATTAGCCTCCTTAAGCAGTCTGTCCACAAGCAGAATTGGTGCGTTCACATTAATTTGCAAATGCCGGGTGACAGCTGATGCCTCAAGGCTTCCAACTGGATTGATAGGTTCAATCACACCGGCGTTATTGACTAAATATATTTTATCGGCTTCATTCTTTGTGGCGAGGTTCATAACTTGTTCAATTCCATCCATAAGCTCGCTTTCATTGCTTAAATCGCAGCGGACGTGTGTATAAGAGACCCCCTGGCTTTTTGCGGACTGTTCTAGTTCGGAATTGCTGTTTCTTGAAACCCCTATGACATGTATACCTTTTTTTATAAACTGACCGGCAATTGCTTCCCCTATTCCACGGGAATCGCCGGTTATGATAGCATATTTCATCCTATTTGCATCCTCCTTTATTGAGATTATTCTAGTTCCCTTCATAGATTATACAAAAACATCAAATCCTAAGGATACTTTACATTAAAAAAGCGAACGTATATGATGATGGTTATAGTCAACGCCATGAAGGAGTCAGCCATGAAATATCTATACTTATTTATTATTTTCACTTTCGGGCTTGTCCTCTCGAGCCTCGGAATTGCCTTAGTCATTCGGTCCGGCTTAGGGGTGGGACCCGGGGACAGCGTCGCTGTAGGTCTCTCTATGCACACGCCGTTGAGTGTAGGAACAATCCTGATTATTGCCTTTGTGATATTACTGCTTGTTAATGCTAAATTAGAACACAAAAGACCACAATACGAATCTTTAATTCCCATTTTGATTCGCGGACTAACGGTGGATTATTTTCTCTATGATTTACTCGGAGACGCTCAGTATGATGCCTGGTATTCGCAATGGGGAATATTTTCTCTTGGATTAATAACGATGGCAGTAGGAATTGCTGTGTATTTGCGTACACCATTTCCGAGGATCCCACTCGATCATTTTATGATGATCATGAACAAACGATCCAAGCAGTCTAAAAGCAGTGTCCGGATTTTTACAGAATCTGTTCTTGCTTTGATCGGATTCCTATTGGGAGCGCCTGTTGGCATAGGTACTCTGATTGTCGCTTTAGGACTAGGGCCATTTATTCAATTGTCCTATAGCTTGGCTCGGCCGATAGCCTATTTATGGCATGAATCCTCGCAGCAAAGAAGTAAAGCGTGATCCATTATAAGGATCACGCTTTGTTTATGTTAAGCTTCAGCTGATGATTTTGGTTTTGCTTTATAAACCGGAACGCCAATTTTATCTCTCTTAAATAGGAATTGCATACCTAATAAGATGACAAAAATGGTAACCCCTGCTATATCACTCATAGTTGTAGGGTAAATTAATGATACCCCCCCTATGACTGCAGGTATACGTTCATACCATTCCACTTTTCGATACCAATAGCCGACAAGCCCTGCACCTATTGCAATCATACCCGAAATCGCTGTTATTAGAATCCATACAAGCTCTGGAGCACTTACATCGATCATAAGCAGCTGAGGTTCTAGAACAAACATGTATGGAATAATAAAGGCAGCGATAGCGAGCTTGGCGGCGTTCAGACCGGTTCGTATCGGTTCTGATGAAGCAACGCCTGAAGCAGCGAAAGCAGCCAATGCCACAGGTGGCGTAATATCCGCAATAATACCAAAGTAGAATACGAATAAGTGGGCAGCTAAATCAGGAACACCAAGTAAAATAACCGCGGGTGCCGCAATTGTAGATGTAATAACGTAGTTCGCAGTAGTCGGTGAACCCATTCCTAAGATAATCGCTGCAACCATCGTAAAGAAGAGGGTTAACAAAATTTGACCATTGGCTAAAGTAACCAGGCTGTTTGCCAGTTTTAAACCAAGACCCGTAGTAGTTACAACTCCCACAATAATACCAGCTGCCGCAGTTGCCGCTACAACTCCAAGCGCTGTTCGCGCACCGTCCACTAAAGCCTCAATAGATTCAACAAAATTTCCATCGAATAAATAGCTTACTACTATTGTAACAATTGTGGCGAAGATTAAAGAAGAGACTACACTGAATCCTGCCGTAAAACTACTGTAAATAGCATGACCTAAAAATCCTCCGCCAAAAGCTACAATATAAAGTTTACGGAACTTTTCTTTTCTTAAAAGGCCTACTAATATTGTTGTTAAAATACCATATAAAGCCGCACGCATAACGCTAATTCCACTGCTTAGGAACAGAATAATGGCAACGATCGGCAATAGAAGATAAAGCTTCTTAAAGACTTCTTTGCGATCAGGCATTTCCTCATCCTTTAATCCGCTTAAGCCCGTTCTTTTAGCTTCAAAGTGGGTCATAATCCATATCCCGGTAAAATATAAAATGGCTGGAATGAGGGCTGCTTTCGCAATCGACCAGTAGTCGATTCCAATAAATTCAATCATCAGAAACGCTGCGGCACCCATAATTGGAGGCATCAACTGACCGCCTGTAGAGGCAGCAGCCTCGACTCCCCCCGCAAACTCTCTTCGATAGCCTAACTTTTTCATCATAGGAATGGTAAAGGCACCAGAAGTTACAACGTTGGCTACCGAGCTTCCGCTAATGGTGCCTTGCAGAGCACTAGAGAAGATGGCTACTTTAGCGGGGCCTCCTGTACGCTTTCCTGCCAATGTAACCGCTAAATCATTAAAATATTGCCCAACCCCTGTTTTAACGAGGAAGGCTCCAAATAATAAGAATAGGAAAATAAATGTCGCTGATACGGCAATAGGTGTACCTAAAATACCTTCCGTTGTAAAGAACATGGATTGAACAATATTATCCAGATCAACACCTCGATGGACGAGAAATCCCGGCATCTGCCTTCCCCAATAAGCGTAAGCGAGAAACGCAGCTGCAATTACAGTAATTGGAACCCCTACGGCGCGGCGTGTGGCTTCTAAAACTAGAAGGACCGCCAGTACCCCTACATAAAAGTCTAAAGTGGTTAAAGACCCTGCACTTCGAACGATTTGCTCATAATTAAATAACCAGTAAGTTCCTACAAAAAAGCTAAGTGCGATAAGAATAAAATCATACCAAGCTACTTTTCCCTTCGCTCTATTTTTCTTTGTTGCTGGATATAACAAGAAAATGAGCACCAAACCAAACCCAACGTGTACCGAACGAAGAATTTGAGCAGGAGGGTTAGCTATAGTGGAAGAATAGAGTTGGAATAATGAAAATACAAGCAGTCCGATAAATGCAATTCTGCCTATCCAGCCTGTTAGCTGCCTTCCCCCGGCGTCTGGGTCATATTTCTCCATAATTTCTTGCTGTTTTTCTGTTGAAATGTTGTGATTTTCTTCACTCATTAAAAGTCACTCCTCTCATCAAGTTCCAATTCGACTCATGACCTGGCTTGATCTTAATGACAGATCCAGCTCCTACAAAATCCTTTAATAAATAAGATTCATCATTATAAAGAATCGTATGATTGGCCCTTACTTGTCCGACTGATAAAGTTATCGATTCATGGAAACCCTGCAACTCCGTGATATAATACTTCCCATCTTTTACGGTGAATGTTTCTCCTTCCTGCCCGTTTGAAGGCATACCTACAGCAGTATCTTCATAGATAAGCTGAACAGGATATAAACGGTCATTCTTGAGCTTATATTCTTCAATTACATCAGAAAGATGGACAGAGTGTGTAAATGTAAGCTGAAAATGGTCTCCTTCCGGTATTTTCAAATAAGTTTTTTCCTCTTGTTCATCCAATACCTCGAAGGAAATGACCGACTGATAGGGGTAGAACCCCCAAAACAGGAGAATAGCAAACACGGATGGGCCCAGTATATATATACCTATTCTAGAAAGTTTCATCCTCATCCACCCTATGTTTTATTTATTTTCATAGGCTTTATTAGAGGCCGTTACATGAGAAGGGACTCCCCCGGCATTACCATCCACTACATAAGTGAAATCAATCCCGGGACAGTCCCGTAAGACTCTAATTAAATTGCATTACTCGGCACTTACGCCTGCCTCATCAAAATATTTCTGTGCACCAGGATGGATATCAATGCCTACCCCTTCAAGAGCAGTATCGGCAGAGATTTCTTCTCCTTTAGCGTGCGAAATTTGATCGGTGTTATCGAAAATCGCTTTTGTCATTTCATACACTAAATCTTCACTAAGGTCATTATGGGCAACCAACATAGCTTGTACGGCTACTGTTGGCACGGCAGATTCTAAACCATAAGTCCCTTCAGGAACCTCATCTTCAGAATAATAGCTGTATTGATCCATCAATTCCTGAGCTTTTTCAGGTTCGATTGGAACGATGTTTACATCAATAGAAGCTGCTAAGCTTTCCACGGCTCCAGTAGGGGTACCAGATGTGATGAAAGCTGCATCAATCGTACCATCTTGAATACCTGTTGTAGAATCGCCAAAGTCCAAGTCACGAGCTGTTATATCTTCATTAATATCAAGCCCATGAACTTCTAAAATATTATCAGCGTTGGCATTTGTACCGGATCCCGGAGCTCCAACAGAAACTGTTTTCCCTTCAAGGTCTTCTACGCTTTCAATTCCACTATCTTTAGTAGTTACAATTTGAATGGTTTCTGGATATAAAGTTCCAATAGCTGAAAAATCTTCATTTGCTTCATCAAACATTACCTCTCCTTCAGCTGCATAAGAAGCGATGTCTGTTTGAGTAAAAGCAATTTCTCCATCTCCTGAACTAATGGAATTCATATTTTCTACGGAAGCACCGGTAGAGGTAGCGTTTGCTTCTACACTATCTACATTATCATTAATAACCTGGGCGAAAGTACCACCTAGAGGATAGTAAGTTCCTTCTGTACCACCAGTTAGAATTTGGATAAACTGCTGGCCATCACCCTCTCCTTCAGCCTCTTCTCCGCCGTCATTGTCAGCTGTTCCGCCGCCGCAAGCAATGAGAAAAAGAGAAAGCGCTAACAACAATGCAGAAACTAAAAACCCTTTCTTATTGAACATGATAATTCCTCCCTATTAATTTTTTATTGAATCGTTCGATCTAAATTCGCCATAGTTATGTACAATTCAAATCAAACGAGCTTCCATAAATGTGAAGAAAGTTCACACACTCAGGTAATCATTATTTTACCTTAAATCCATGGATTTTAAAACAAATTTATATATTTAAGTTATAGTAAATTGTCCTCTTGTTATTATCATAATTTTCACATAATAAAATGTCAATCAAATACAGAGGGTATGCGTCATTAGACACATACCCTCATATTTCTACTTATTAAAATCTAAATGGGTTAACCCTTTTTCCTCAAGCACCTGCGCAATCTTTTCTTCGATTTGAAGGCGGCGCTCAATCATTTCGTCAGATAAAGGAGTTGGAATAGTACCATATTCCTCTTTCAGCTTTTTCTCCGATAACTTTTCGATCAGCATATCCCAAAAACTGTGTTCTTCGTATTCATCGACGTAATCTTGAAACAGCTGCTTTTCATAATCCTTTTCTAAATCATGGATCCCAAACGCCTCAAGATAAGATACCTTATCTTCCAGCCCTGCTTCTTTATACTTAGAGAGTACGAGCTCTCTTATTTCTTCAAAATCTTCGTCGAGCTCAAGTTTTGTGGAATTGACCATCCAAGTACCTAAAAACACAGCTTCAACGAGTTTTTGATACTGGTTTTGATCCATTTCCAAATGTATTTTTGTCATAACAGCCCTCCTGTTCTATTGAAACAGAGCTATTATAGCATAGAACGATCAGCTTCCTCTACTTGGCGAAAATAGACGCTTCAATACCTGCATCAGCTTCATACTTCTCCTGCATTTTGCGGGTGACTTCACCAGGCTCGCCGCTGCCCACCTTCATCCCATCAACTTCGATAATTGGCATGACCTCAGCAGTACTGCTGGATAGGAAGAGCTCATCCGCATATTGGATATCTTCAACCTGGAACGATTCCTCAATAAATGGAATCCCTTCGTCTTTGCAGAACTGCTCTACTCTCATTCGCACACAGCCATGCAGAATATTCTTCTTCGCCGGATGTGTGTAAACTTTTCCATTTCTAACGAGGTAGGCATTGGAGGAACTGCACTCGGTCACTTCCCCATCCTTGTGTAAAATGGCTTCAAAACAACCGGCTTCACTTGCTTCCTGCTTTGCCATCACATTTGGAAGCAGGTTTAAGCTCTTAATGTAACACCAGTCCCAGCGGACGTCCGGTTTCGTCACAGCTTTAACGCCGCTTCTCATCAATTCCGTTTTACGAGGCAGATCCTGCGCATATGCATAAAGGTTCGCTTTCGTTCCTGTTGGAAACGCATGGTCTCTTGGAGCAGAGCCTCTTGTAATTTGGAGATAGACTTTTGCGTCCGATTGAACGCTATTCTTTTCTAATAACTCACCGAGCCGCTGGTACACTTCTTCTTTTGAAAAAGGCATCTCAATTTTTATTGCTTCCGCTGAACGAAACAGGCGCTCAACGTGCTCAGTAATTAAATAATATTTTCCTTTATACACGCGAATCACTTCGTAAATACCATCGCCAAACTGAAGCCCGCGTTCTTCAAAAGGATACTTTAACTCATCTTTATGGACAAAATCTTCGTGGGTTAATAAGTAATCATATATACTCATCGCTAACAGCCTCCTCTAGGTTACTCTATATTACGACTAGTTTACCAAAAAATAAACCGGCATAATAGAAATCAGCGAATATAGGATGTTTGCCCAGAGGGTGACCTTAGTCTACAAGTATTTCTTCTGAACTTTTTTTCCTGAATAGCTAAAAGCGACGTCTCTGTCTTCTACCCTTGTTTCCATATGAACCGGACGGCCCCACAGCTGATAAATATACGGCAGCGTCTTCTCTAAATATTTCAGGTCAAGCTCTACATCTTCAAAGTGATGTTTTAAATAAAGCTCGCCGCTCTTCATGTAGTCGCCATCTTCTACTGTGATATACGGGAATCCTCCATTTACTCTCATCGTTACGAGCTGATCTCGAACAGCTTCATGGTCTTTATCGGTAATTTTATATTTCTGCCCCTGTTTCTGGAATAAATAAAGGTCCTCGCGGCGCACAAGTTCTTTCGTTAAATAATTCCGGATAAAACTTTGATCGGACTCAACTTCACGGACTTCAAACATTTTTTCCCGCCCCGACCCCGGCTTAATGCCATGACGGATCATTTCTTCTGTTGGATTATCATAACGCTCTTCAATATCTTCAAATATTTTCAAGCCTAAGTAATAAGGGTTTAACTGCGTTTTGGACGGCTGCACGACACTCGCGTTTAACTTAGCAAAATCAATCACTTCATCACTCGTTAAGTCTAATTCCCTGATGATCCGTGCATGCCAGTAAGACGCCCAGCCTTCGTTCATGATCTTCGTCTCAAGCTGCGGCCAGAAATACAGCATTTCTTCACGCATCATCGTTAAAATATCGCACTGCCAGTCTTCGAGTTCACGGCTGAATTGTTCAATAAACAGCAGCAGATCTTTTTCCGGCTGCGGCGGGATCTTTCTCGTTTTTTTAAATTCAGGCGCATCCGGTGATTCCCCAATCCTCCAAAGATCATCATAAGGCGTTCTGCGTTTTTTCGGACTCCCCTCTTCCTGCTGATCGGACTGCCAGGAAAGCTTTGGCCTGACAAGAGACGGATCGATATGCTCTTGAATAGCGAGTACTGCATCAAGAAAGGATTCTACTTCTTCTTTGCCGTATTTTTTCTCGTAGCTGGCAATCCGCTCGGCGGTGGCCGCCATGCTTTCTACCATATCCCGCTTTGTATTTTGAAAGCGGGCATTATTTTTGAAAAAGTCACAGTGAGCCAGTACGTGAGCGACAATCAATTTATTCTGAATCAAGGTATTTGAATTCAGAAGAAAAGCGTAGCAAGGATTCGAATTAATGACTAACTCATAAATTTTACTTAAGCCTAAATCATATTGAAGCTTCATTTTGTAATACTGCTTTCCAAAGCTCCAATGCGAAAATCTTGTCGGCATTCCATAAGCACCAAAAGTATATATAATATCATCCGGACAAACTTCATAATGCATCGGGTAAAAGTCCAGTCCAAAGCCGTCAGCTATCTCTGTAATTTCTTCAATGGCCTTTTGCAATTTTGTGTGGTCCTGCGCCCTCAAGTTGCCCCCTCCTTTAAATTCATAGTTATTTATATGAAAAATAAAGGAGTAAATGAACCTCTTTCTCGTAAATCCTCATATCCATAAATAAAGTCAGGGTTCTCACTTAAGAGAATCCTGACTTATTATTATTCCCGATCCGGGAAAATTCGGTCTACCATCGTTCCAAATTCGCGAAAAAAACCTTGAACAGGTTCACCGTTTTCGACGTCACTTGCATAGTTTTTAGTTAAATCCACAAAATCAGGGTTAGTAGAGATGTAGACATTATTAATATCCTGATCTGATTTCTTCACAAGATCTGTAATTTGCTTTTCTACATCGTCTGGCAGTTCTTCAGAACCCCCATTCTGATTATCTAAAACAGCTGCCACGTATGCATTATCGCGCGTTTTTAGAACGTAGGCTTTGTCAACTCCTTTAACATTTTCAGCAATCTTATTTGCGAGTTCTTCTTCCACGTTATAGTTCGTATTGTGCTGCATCCCTCGATCATTGTCATACTGATTGTTTTGCGGGGCTTCCCTGTTATCCTGCTCACTTGTACGTTCAAAACGAGTATTTTCTACTCCGTCATAATTTGCATTGTTATTATCGCCGGCTTCCTGCTCGGCTTGACAAGCGACAAGTGATAATGATGCCAGTAAAGCCGCCGTTATTAACTTCCATTTCATAATTGAAACTCCCTCCTTCTATTTTATAACCGTAGTATGTGTAAGGAAGCCTGAAATATGCGATTTGGTAATAAGCATAAAAAAAGACCTCTTTTTTATAAGAGGTCTAGACGGGAAGAAACCACCAAAAATTTAAAACGGCCATGTATATAAATAACATGGAATTAAAAAATATAAAAAAGACCGGAAATAATTTATACAGCCCTTCAATTTTCAGGTAGCTTTTCTTCATTAGAACAAACGCGGCAATGGTTCCAAGGTAAAATAAAACAAACCATATCCAATATGAGTTCGTGCTTTCTGTTATTCCGATTTCATACCCAATGGAAAAGATAAGCCATGGCGTTAAAAAAGCGATGATTGAAATCATCAGCCACTTCTTATGATTTCTTATGTAATAAAGAGTGATCCCAGCTAAAGTCAGCGTAAGAAAACCGATGGTCTCTGTCATTAGAATGATGACTCTGTTTCCAAATGTTAAAAAACTTAGCAGTAAAAATGTTCCGAATAAGGAAATGCCTCCTATATTCCCCAAAAACCACTGTCTTTCTGTCATGACTGAAACTTCTACCTCCCTTACCTGCTGCTGTATTCATTTAGCTCATGAGAACTGTGTTTTTTTGAGCTGGCGGATTCCTAAAGAATCAACTAAATGTCGATTTTTCCAATAATGTGAGGAACTCTCTGTTTCTTTGTTACCCTCACGGGAGATAATAAAAACACTCCTTGTTTAAAGGAAGTGAATGTATGTACCCTGATGATTATGAAAAGGCTCTTCACTTTATGATCTGGGGCCAATGGGACGACTTGCTAGTCCTAATGGTCCGGACGCGGGACCAGTTTCTCGCAAAAAAGATTGAGTCTTTCCTCCATGCTTACCATTACTCAACCAGAGAGTCCGAGCTGTATCTAAGTCATGAAAGCTTATTACACTATATCGACCATGCTCATGCTACGACAAACACTGAGCTGTATGTATAATTAAGAAATCACCCGTAGATTTACGGGTGATTTTTAGTTTTCAGAAACCCTCCGCAGGAGAACTATCCCACGGGCTCACACGATGCAGGCTCTTCGATGTTGGCACATGACGTGCCGACATTAATCGAACTTCACTTTCATAGGAGCCTCCTCGCGCAAAACACACTTCGGGGTCTCGAATCGTCCGTTTTTTAAACAGACGTCTCATGGTATAGTCATCCTGAAAATCACCCATGGGAACACGATTGTTTTTCTTAAGTTCTTTCCGGTTTATATTCCGTGTTTACTTTGTAATGTAAATCAAATAAGTCGCGTCTTCGGTCTCGCAGCTGCCTTACGGTTCCGGACTTGCGCTGCCTGCGGAGAATCTCGAGGTCTACATCGCCGACAACTACCGTTTCCACATTGGCATTACACTCTCCTACGATCCCGTCACGTGCAAATTCAAAGTCAGACGGTGTAAAAATTCCAGACTGTGCATACTGGATATCCATATTTTCCACTTGTGTTAAGTTCCCTACGGTTCCTGCGATTACCGTATACACCTGGTTTTCAACGGCACGAGCCTGGGCACAGTAACGGACTCGCAGATAGCCTTGACGGTCATCTGTACAGAATGGAACAAAGATAATGTTGGCGCCCTGATCAACCGCGTAGCGGGCTAATTCAGGAAATTGGATGTCATAGCAGATCTGGATTGCAATTTTTCCGCAATCCGTATCAAATACTTTGACAGCATCCCCTGGCTGAATCCCCCACCATGTTCGCTCATTTGGAGTTACGTGGATTTTATATTGTTTTTCAATCGTTCCATCTCTTCTAAATAAGTATGATATATTGTAGATCTTTTCATTTTCTTCAACAAAATGAGAGCCTCCGACAATATTCACATTGTATTTTACCGCTAAGTGAGTGAACATTTCAATATATTCTTCTGTATACTCGGATAAACGTCTTACCGCTTTTGAAGGCACTTTCTCCTCTAGAAATGACATCAGCTGCGTTGTAAAAATTTCCGGGAAGACGGCAAAGTCAGAGCCGTAATCTGCGGCCACATCAACATAGTACTCACACTGGCGGCTGAATTCTTCAAAAGAGTCGATCGTTTTCATCATATACTGAATAACCATAATTCTTACAGGATGGCTCGTCTTAAAATGCCGCTTCGTACGAGCCCGGTAGTCGATATTGTTCCACTCCATAAGCGTTGCATATTTAGAAGACATTTTATCGTCCGGCAAATAATTAGGGTTAATCCGCATAACCGTAAAGCCGTTCATAATTTGAAAAGTTAACACAGGGTCGTAGATGTTCTGACTTCTTACTTCTTCTACATACTCTCTTGGCGACATATCCTTTTCATACTTATGGTAATTCGGTATTCTTCCGCCGATGATTACACTTTTTAAATTATATTCTCTGGCCAGGTCTTTACGTGCCTCATAAAGACGACGGCCAATTTTCATACCTCTGAATTCCGGGTGAACCATTACTTCTATTCCATACAAGTTATAGCCGTCGGGGTCATGGTTTGTAATATAGCCTTCATCCGTAATATCATCCCATGTATGTTTATCATCATATTCATCGAAATTGACAATTAAACTTGAGCAGCTGCCGATGATTTGGCCATCAAATTCCACGACAAACTGTCCTTGTGGAAAATGGCGCAAGTGGCTCTCTAAATGTTCCCGTTTCCACGGCTCCATATTAGGAAAGCAGGCTTCCTGAAGCTTAAATATCTGATCAATATCGCGTTCCTGTGTATTTCGTACAATCATTTTTTTCTCGAATTGAGACAAATCAAGCTTAGACATTGCATAATTCCTTTCTGTAATTGTACTAAACTCTGTGATGTTACTATCGTACAGAATGATCTGAACATCTGTCTATCTTAACGAAGCTTTTTGACATACCAGGAAATTAAACCATTCCACTTGCTGTTAAAAAGTTTTTTGCGCCAATATAAATCCGCTGCTTGTACCACGATATTATTTCGGGCAGGATAGGGATGCACGACATTTGATAATGACTGGAATTTCTTGTTCAGAGCCATGAGTGTCCCAATTTCCTGCATCCATTCTCCGGCTCCCGGTCCTGCAGCATGCGCTCCAATGATTTTACCTTTTTCTGTCGTCAATACTTTTACTAAGCCGGAGTTGTTTCTTTCGGCTATAAACCGATCATTTTCATCAAGCTTAACTTTAAAGGTTAAAAAGCTTTCACCATATTGGTCTCTTGCTTCCTGTTCGGTTTTGCCTAAATGATATATTTCCGGTGAGCAATAGACGACCCAAGGCACTTTTTCATAGGAAACTTTTCGTGTTAGTCCAAGAACGGCATTCGAGACGGCTATTTTCCCTTCCATGCCGGCAGCATGTGTAAAAGGCATAGAGCCGTTGCAGTCTCCAACAGCATATATATGTTTCTGGGAAGTCCTTAACTGTTTGTCCACAGCAATAGCACCGTTGTTCGTCTCTATCCCGGCATTTTGTACACCCATGCTTTCAATATTGGCTTTTCGGCCAACAGCAAACAGCACATGCTGTGCCACTATACTTTTAGGCTGATTATCTTCGTTAAAGCGGACTTTGACGTTACCATCAATAGATTCGACGCGATCAACCCTTGAATTGGTGTGAATCATCATTTCTTTTTTGAGTTCATTCTGAACAAGACGGGCAATCTCTTCATCTTCCTTATCCAATACCACCGAAGACCTTTCGATAACGGTAACTTTCACCCCTAAGCGGTCCATTGCCTGGGCCAGTTCAATTCCAACAACCCCTCCTCCGACGACAATTAATGATTCAGGCCGCTTTGTTAAAGAGAAGATTGTTTCATTCGTTAAGTATTCTATTTCTTCGATGCCTTCTATCTGAGGGATCACTGGTGATGAACCTGAAGCTATTACGATTCTTTTGCCTGTTATCGTCCGCTCTCCACATTGAATGGTATGCGGATCGATAAATTTTGCCTTACTTTCATAAATATCAATACCGAACTGAATGAATCGCTCTTTGGAATCGTGAGACTGGACTTCATTTACGCCATCCTGGACTCGCTGCATCGCTTTTTTGAAAAGCTCATCGAAGTCGGTACTAGTTAAACCGGGGTTTTTGCGGGCAATGTGTGCTTCCTCTGCAGCTTGTATCAGTGCTTTTGAAGGAACACATCCATAATGGAGACAGTCTCCTCCCAAGTTCCCTTTTTGTTCAATGAGGGCAGTCGATGCACCGAAGCTGGCCGCTCCTGCTGCTGTCGTAAGACCTCCGGATCCCCCGCCTATTACGATTAACTGATAGTCATAATTCATCGGCAGTTTTACTCTCCTTATGCTGGAGATACTTTACCGAGAATTCTTCCATTCTCCTGCGATTAACATTAAAGTCATAATATCCTGCGCGTGATCCAGAGCGAAAATGGACAAGCCCGGCTTTATGGTCAAAATAAAACTCTATATCATCTTTGAATCGAAAAAATTTCGAAGTACTGACAGCTTGGAGGTAATCTTCTGTTTCCTCTTTAATCACTGTCCTGTCCATTGTATCAATAACTTTTTTAACAATTTGTTTCGTTTCCTCAAAAGTTTTAATAAAAGGGAGAGGTTCCAGCTGTTTTTCTTTCTGATCGGTTTGAGTTGAAACACAATTAGGAGACTTAGGACATGCGTCTAAATGCTCATTCCTAACCCCTATGAAATTTCTTTTCATTAAATAACACCTCCATGTCTCATTCTATACTTATTCACTATTTTATCCATAAAAAAACACCCTGATAAGCTGCTTACTTATGCGGGTGCTTTTCGTGCTTATTATTATTCGGCTTGGCTTTATAATCTTTATTTCCTTTATTGGCACGACCGTCGTAGCTGCCTTTATCGTTCCCCTTGTTGTCTTTGTCATTCTTGTGACCGTTATTTGACGGGTGATCTTTATGCTTTTCTTTATTCGGTTTTTTTTTCTCAGGGGGAGCGTTTTTGGGTAGTGATGGATTATCTTTATCGGAAGCTTTTTCATTGCGATGATCGTTCTTATCTTTAAGCGGCTTTCCATTGGCATGAGAAGAAGCATGAGAAGGAGGCTGTTTGTCCTTCTCCTTTAAGACTTCTGACCGGTGTTTATGAGATTCTTTATTCTTTTTTTCATCTGCCTGACCGTTATGCGGCGATTTTTTCGGCTGAGCAGGAATCGGCACCACGGGGGTCTCTTCCAATTTGCTCGAACTTTCATCAGGAATATCGACCTTTTCGACATCATTTTCTTTGGATGACTCATTTTCATTATAAAAAGATTGAATAATTGCTTTATCATCATCTTCGATAGAAACAGATGCTGGTTGAGTTTCTTCTTCCTGATTTTCCTCATCTTTAATTTTGCGGGCCATAAGCTCATTAACAGATGAACCTTCTTCTTCCGCCTGAAGCCTGACTGCCTCAGGAACTGTATAAGAAGCTAATAAAAGGTCCTGCATTTTTTCGCCTATATAGTTTTCGATCTGATCGGAAAAATTTAATTCACTGTCCCCTTCGAGGTAACTAACACCTATAAGAACCTGGTGATCACTGTTTAGAAAACCTTCTTCGCGGCTGAAGTTAATCATTTGAAGGGCCACTTCAGAGGCCGGGCTCATTTTCCAATCCTCGAGGCTTGCAATCATTTCTTTCGCATCTTCATTCAGTGGATTAATGGCCAGGACTTTCATTTTTTCATTTACTTTAAGTTCTACACTAGGATTAATATCCACATTTACCAAGGCATATGTTTTATTGCCTTCGTGCCAAAGATAAACCGGAAATAATGTCAGTAATAGAGCTATGGTCACGGCAGCGATCTTCATACGGTGGATGAGCATGAATTTTCCAATTGATGACCCCGGCTCGTAAGCCTGAAAATGTACCTCCATGCCTATATCTGCGTTTTTTAAGCGCTTGGCTTTTAGGAAGGAACCGTCGTCGGCCATCACGATGGTAAACTTTTTTGTCTGCTCCAAAACAATACCTTTTCTCACATACCCACCCCTTTCAAGTACTCTTTGAGGTAAACATAATCCCCTGACAAAATGAGAACCATAGCAATGATGAATTTACGGTTTCGCTCCAGCGTTTTTTTACTTACGTTCACACGCTTGACTAAATCTTTCATAGGAAGACGTCCTTTTTCCAGGACCTGCTGTCGTAAACCTTCGTTATTATAAACGATTCGGGCGACTTCAATGGCCGACTCACGGGCATCCACATGTTTTGGAGAGGATTCCGTCAGTTCATGGAAGTTGAGATTATACTTTTGAAGCTCTGCCTGAAATTCGATGATCTCTTCTTTCCGGTACCAGGCTTCTGTCTCAAGAGCATAGCGGTCTTTGGCCGCCTGAACCTCTAAAGGGTTTTCCATCTGTTCTTCGTCGACATAATCATCATCTAATGATATGACCTTCAGGCTCTTCTGCTCATTGCGGATATAATCGATCACCTTGCGTTTAATGACAAGCTTCGCGAACGATAAAAACGAACTTCCTTTGTCACACGAATATGCATGGATGGCTTCGTTAAAAGCCAGTAATCCAATACTGAATTCATCATCTTTTGCAGGGTCTATATAGCGTTTACACACTTCAGAAACGCTTTTGGCGATAAAAGGTTGATACTGTTTTAAGATTTCATTTTTAGCTTCGTCGTCCCCCTGCTTAGCAGCAGCGACTTGATCGTCAAGGGAGGTGTTTCTTCTTTGTAACAGACGATTCATCAACCTTTACCACCTCCAGCCATCATATTATTTCGATTAAGAGATATTTTCTTTGGGCGTTTTTTTAAAAAATAATTTCAATTAGATTACAATTTCGTATCAACCATATAAAACTGAAGCTGTAAACACCAACTATATAGATAGGTATGGGTTTAATATTGTATCGAGCAAGATAAGTTTACTGAATAAGTCATCCAAATACCACCACATGGGATTTACATTTTGTTAAATAATGATTTCAAAACACAGTTCAAAAGACCTATAAAATTTTCAGGTTATCTGAACCTTTAACTAACGGAATTTAACTAGTTCAAATAACCTATATATGCAGAATACGTTTATTTTTTTCGGAAAAGGTTAAATCTCTTTTATACGGCACTTGTAGTTAAATGGGAGGTGAAAGAGATGAAGGCCTTACTACTCAACTGCAGTCTGGAAAAAGGATGCCAGGAGACAGAGACAGAAAATTTGCTCGATCAGGCGGCAGCTGTTTTCCAGCAGGAGAAAGTAGACGTGGAACGGATTCACTTAAGGGACTTTCAAATTACGTTTGGAATAACGAGCAGCTTAGATGGTGATGATGACTGGCCTTTTATTTTCGAAAGCATTCGGAAGGCTGACATCGTTTTATTTGCGACCCCGATTGCTTTAGGGGAACAAAGCAGTATTGCCACTTTAATCATTGAAAGGCTTCAAGGCTACTATGACATGAAAGATAAGAAAGGTCAGCAGCTCTTTTATAATAAAGTCGGAGGCGTTATCGTTTCGGACCATGGAGACGGCGGTTCAAGATCAGCAGCCCAGTCTATTTTATACTCATTGGGGATGCTTGGTTTTACCATTCCTCCTCAGTCCAGCGCTATCTGCACCGAGGGAGATCCATCGAACGAACAAATTGTACAAACAAGTACAAACTTAGTTAATTTAGCAGAGATCTTAAACTTTCATCCGATACCGGTGTTAAGGCGACGAACCCTTTGAAGTATAAAAAAAACCCCTTTTTCGCTCAATTTGCGAAAAAGGGGTTTTTTAACTGGATTGATGAAAATACTCAATCGGAACCGCTAGCCCGACTCTGCCTTCCTCATCATCATGAAGAGTTGCGAAGACAACACCGATCACTTTTCCCTCACTATTGATCACAGGACTGCCGGAGTTTCCACGATAAATCGGGGCATCAAGCATAAGAACAGGATCCTCCCAGCTGTCCAGATCAGTATACTTTAGAATTTCCCCTTGATTAGCAATCCCGGTAAATCTTAATGGATTGCCTATAAATAAGAATTCTTCTTCTGCTTGAAAGCTCGTTTCGTCCGCAAGCTCAAGAAAAGGAAGGGCTTCTCCCTCTATTTTTAATACCGCCAAATCAATGGAAGGATAGGTTTCCACCACTTCTGCCTTAAACAATCCATCATCCGGGAAACCGACGGAAATCTGTTTTTCTCCTTCGATCACATGGTGGTTCGTCAAAATCGTGCCATTTGAATCAATGGAAAAACCTGTGCCATTACTTTGGCCCGCTTCTACGACTACGACCGCCTTTTTGTATTGTTTAATCTCCTTATCAGCAGAGAGCTTCGCAGACGTAACAAGAAAATCGACAGCCGGAATAGAGAAAGTATTCGGCAGTACAGCAATGACGTTAATTGCCATCATACTTGCGATCAAATAGAAGACCCACTTCGGAAAAGGGCGTTTCGGTTTCTGATTTTCTTTTTTCCTCCGCGCTTCTTCCAACGCTTTTCTTCGTTCTTCCTGTACAAGTTCATACATTTTCTCATCATCAATGTCCTCATATAAATCTTCATCAATGATATCCCGTTTATCGTTATCCTCGTTCGTCACTTTAAAGCCGCCCCTTACCTAAACAGCAGGCTGTTTTACCGCTCCCTGCTGCATTTGATACATCTGATAATACTTGCCTTCCATCTCCATAAGTTCCGCATGATTTCCTTTTTCTATTATTGTACCCTGATCTAATACCATGATTTGATCGGCCTGCTGGATCGTAGATAAACGGTGAGCGATCACCAAAGTAGTTCTCCCCTTTTTCAAAACTTCAAGCGCTTTTTGAATAAGCTGTTCAGTCTCCGTATCAATGTTTGCCGTCGCTTCATCAAGAATTAAGATCGCCGGATTAAACGCTAACGCTCTCGCAAATGAAATCAGCTGACGCTCACCCATCGACAGCGAGCTGCCTTTTTCTTTTAGAGGGGAGTCATATTTCTGCGGCAGCTTTTCAATAAATTGGTCAGCTCCTACAGCTTTTAGTGCTTTGACCGCCATTTCCCGGGAAATGTTCTCATCGTTCATTGTAACATTCGACAAGATCGTACCTGAAAAGATAAACGGATCCTGCAGGACGATGCCAATATGGCTGCGCACCTGCTGCCTTGATAATTCTGTTATTGGCTGGTCATCGATCGTAATGCTTCCCTTTTGCGGATCGTAAAACCGAAACAAAAGGTTCATAACCGAACTTTTTCCAGATCCGGTATGGCCGACAAAAGCAGCGGTTTCACCAGGTTTCACTACGAAGTTCAAATTCTTTAAAATATAATCTTCTTCCTCATAGGAAAAAGAAACCTCATCGAATTTAATATGGCCTTTGTAACGCGGGAGTTTTTGATTATTAACTTTTTCCCCTTTTTCGTCCATCAAATCAAAAACCCGGCCTGCAGCAACTCGCGCCTGCTCCAGTTGAGGCAGCTGATTAACGAGATCCGTTACGGGCTGAAATAATCGATTTAAATAATCGACGAATGCATATAGGACCCCGGCAGTTACTAGTCCTTCCGCCCCAATCGTTCCAGAGCCGAAATACCAAATAAAGGCCACAAATGCCAAATTCCTCAGGACATTGACTAAATTAAAAGAGGTTAACGCACTCAGCCTGACCAGTTTTCGCTGATAAATAAAATGCTTGGAATTTAACTGCTCAAAGTCCTTCGATACTTGCTCTTCTTGTCGAAAGGCTTGAATGACGGACATTCCCTGTATCGATTCGTTGATGTTTCCGTTCATATCGCTGACAGCCGACCTGACGACCGTGTTATATTTTCCTCCCCAATGCTTATAAGCTTTCATCCATACCCAGATCACAGGGATAAGAATCACACAAAAGAGTGCGAGCCTCACATCAAGCAAGAACAAGGCTGCATAAATCCCTGTCATATAAACAATGCTCGTTACAAACGTCGTAAGCACCTTTACATAGAGCTCACGAATCGCTTCTGTGTCATTGGTGACCCGTGCGACAATTTTGCCTGCCGGCTGATTTACAAAATAGTTGATCGGCAGCCTCTGAATATGTGCAAATAAATCATCCCTCATCTTACGGATGATCCGGTTCGATGTTTTTTGCAAAATGAATGTATGAAAGTAGCTGAACATAGCTGCCAGTATCAGCAGTGCAGAATACAAAACCAAAAGCCAGTAGATCGACCGCTGCTCAGGAACAAAGAAACGATAAAGCTCATTTAAGTTAAGTTTCTCTGCCTCTACCGTTGTTTCAGCATCTGGAGTATTGATCGTTATAAGATTTCTCTCAACTGAGCGGCTTCCGTTTACTGGCACCTCACTATCGATGAAATAGTAGTCTCTCCCCGTCTGCAGGATCGTAGCGGTGGATAACACTTCTTGATTTCCACCCATTCGGTCGGCCCGTACGTACAGAGAATCATTGTAAGAGACGGTATAATCCGTCTCCTTCGAGACTTCATACCACTGATTCTCTATGCCTACCACATGCTCATCTATCAGCCTTTTCGCGATAAATGGACCTGTAAGTTCCAACCCCACAGCTAATAAAACGCAGATGAGGCCGATAAAGATTTTCTTCTTAAATGTAAGTGCATAATTTAATAATCTTTTTTCTGTAGAAGGGGGTCTCATTATTCTTCCACCTCCTTAGTTTCCAATTGCTGATGTTCGTACTGCTCTTTATACCACCCTTTTTTCTTAATCAGTTCTTCGTGTGTTCCTTCTTGAATGATGCGCCCCTGATCAAGAACGATAATATGGTCTGCATGGGTAACCGCAGATAACCGGTGGGCAGCAATGAACGTCGTTTTTCCTTTTCTTTCTTTTCTTAAGTGGTCGAGAATGTTAGCTTCCGTTTTTCCATCGACAGCCGACATTGCATCATCCAGCAGTAAAATCTTTGGATTCATAATGAAGGCCCGGGCGATAGCGACTCGCTGCTTTTGCCCTCCGGATAGAGTAACTCCACTTTCTCCAACCAGGGTATCGAGCCCTCGCGGAAGGTTTTTAATATCCTCCAGAAAATGAGCGAGTTCCATCACTCTATAAATCTCTTCATCAGATGCTTGATTTTTTCCAAACTGGATATTTTCCCTTATCGTTTTTGAAAACAGCACCTGGTCTTGTGGAACATATCCAATCCAGCTCCTTGAGTCTTCAAGAGCAATATCATTTAAATCCACACCATTGATCGCTACTGTTCCTTTGAAACTTGGATACTCTCTCAACAGCTGACGAAGCAGTGTCGTTTTCCCTGCACCGGTTTTTCCAACAATCCCTATGGTCTGCCCCTGTTTAACGGTGAGATTCACATTTCTAAGTGCACACCCTTCAGCTTCCGGGTATTTAAAGGTTACATTATTGAATTCAATCCACTTTGGATGTTCTACGGATTTTGGAGCTTTTGGCGCTAAAATGTCAGGCTGCTCCTCTAATGTTTCATTTACTCGATCAAGCGAAGCATTTCCCCGCTGCAAAACATTGATCAGTTCACCGACCGCAAACATAGGCCATATCAGCATACCTAAATAAACATTGAAAGACACGAGCTCACCTAATGTAATTACATTTTGGAAGACTAGTGATGTGCCGTACCCGAGGCCGATCGTATAAGAAATCCCGACCAGGATCGTAATCGTCGGTTCAAATAAGGCATCCACTTTTGCGACCTTTACGTTTTTGTTGTAGACATCGTGAGTCATACGATTAAAAGCCTTTTCGTCATGGGCTTCCTGCACATATGCCCGAATGACCCGGACACCCCGCACCGATTCAAGAACGTTGTTGTTGAGTTCGCCAAATGAGTGCTGGGCTTCCATAAAACGTGTGTGAATGACTTTTCCATACCGGTTCATCACATAAGCCATAATCGGCAGAGGCAAAAGAGCTGCCAAGGTCAATTTAAAGCTGATAGTAAATCCCATCATTGCAATAATCATAATCATAAAAACCGTAGAATCCACTAAAGTCAGAATTCCAAAACCTGCCGTCATCGTAAGTGCCTTGAGGTCATTGGTACTGCGGGCCATCAAGTCCCCGGTTTTATTACGGTTAAAAAATCCCGGAGTCATTTTTAAAAAGTGGTTCATTAAGTTCGACCGCATCCGCCGCTCCAGCGTCGCTGCCCCGCTGAATAAGGTGTAATCCCATAAGTAAGACAGCGTATAGCTCAACACAATAATTCCTCCGTATATAAGGAGGATTTCTCCAAGCCGTTCTATTGTTATTGTATTGTACTGAATCTCATCAATCGCCATACCTACCAGTTTAGGAGGTATTAAATCAATTGCACTCACGATAATGAGCGCCACTATCGCAAAGGTATAACTTTTCCAATATTCCTTGAAAAACCAGTTTAACTTCCATAAAACACTAAACACGTTACCAAATCCTTTCTGCAAATGTCAGCTAGCCGCTTTCCTTCCAATCTTCTTTCTTAGTCCTGCACAAATTCACTGTTTTTTCCATCTTATCTTCCTCCTGAAAATTTTTATGTGAAGCGGTTTCACCGCAAAACACCAAAAAAGCATACGTCACTCGACGTATGCTTCAAATACAAACAAACATATGGAGTCACGGACACACGTGACCCTTTTGTAAAAATTTTAAAACGCTGTTAAAACAGCCTAAAGGTCACGACACATATAAAATTGTTTTTTTGAGTCAAAGTTACTTTTTTCATCGTCGTGACCTCCTTTTCTTAATGATTATTTATTATATAGTTACCGGAAAATTTTATCAATTGTTTTTTTCTTCACAAAGTAAACCGGCCTCCGCTAATTATGATTAAGACCGCTAATATACCAATAATCGTTAACACAAAAGTAATGGATAAAGGGCGGGACACATTGGCTTTTTGAACTTCTTTCCACAAAACCGGGCGAATGCCTGTAATAGAAAAAATAATTACAGCAGCTAAAAGAATCGACATTATATTAACCGTCACCAGCAAAAAAGCTCCATATGCAGCCATCCAATCCCCATTTCCTAATGATAGGCCCAGAGCTACACTTGGAGGAAGTAATGCTACTGCTACCATCACTCCTACGAGGTTTCCTGATAGCCGATTTAAAAAAGCTAGAGCTCCAGCCGAACCAGAAGCAATCCCTAGAATAATATCCATCACTTCTACTTTTGTCCGGCTTACATACTGGTCGGTTTTAAGTTCTAACTGTGTAAAAGCAGCAAAAATGATGGATATTAAGACCACTGCCGCTACACCGGCAATAGAAGTAACAGCCGACTTGCTCAGAAGTTTATAGTCTCCCAGTACCGAAGTAAAAGCAATTGCGATAACAGGTCCAATCATGGGAGCAATCACCATAGCTCCAATAACCACTGCCTCACTATCTTTTATAAACCCAACCGTTGCCACAATCGCTGATAAAATTATTAAGAGCGAATAATTCCAGGATATCTTACTATTCTTTTTTACCGCAGTTAATAACTCATGTCGGCTGGCTCTTTGAAGCTTTGCTTTCTCTTCTTCTTTCTGCTTCTCCTTTGAACCTTTTGAGAAGTAGGCACGAACAGGCAGAAGTAGTGTCTCAAAACCATCCACAATGTTTGATACTTCTTCTAAATCGTTAAGAATTTCTTCTACATTGTCTGTTTTAAGCAAGATGCGATACAAGGTTCTGCCGTCGATTTCCTTTTCCACCCAGTAGGTTTGGAAGGTAAACTTTTTTAATTGTTTCTGAAATTCCTTTAGGTGTGAAGGCGGTACGTGAACCTCTACTAATTGCAGACTCATTAGATTGCCTCCGATCAGACGTTCTTTATTATTAAAATGCCCTTTTACTAATAAGCTCATACTTTCATTTCACCAGTTAACTATTCATGTAAAAAACCAGCCTGTCTTTAAGACTGGCTGGTTTTTTAATAAGATATTCCTGTTCCTGTCAATTCGATATTTACATTGACCTTAACAGGCACGCTTGCGTAATTTTCATTCCATTTTTCCATGTTCGCTTTTCTTGTACGGTTTTGATAAATCGATCCGAGCCCTAAGGGGTCTGTCCTATTTTCTTTAAATTCCAATATAAGCTTGTTCATTTTTTCTTCAAAGTGTTCTTCAAATTTCTTTTCTACATCGTGTACTAATTTGGGGGTTTTATTACTGTCAATGTCAAGCTTTTTCATTTCATTTATAAATGCGTCCATATTAACATTAACGGTAAACTGGGGATCTGCGGAACTGCCTTCTAATTTATATTTAACATCTGAATTAGTAACTTGAATTCCTACTTTACCATTTTTATATTCAATATTTTCCCGGCCTTCTCTAACCTTTTCTCTTAAAATCTTAAAGGTTAAAGCCTCAGATTCCGGTATAATTTGAACAAGCTTTCCTTTTTTAAGTACAGCGATGCCTGAATAAAGGATATGACCATTTTCCCTAGAGAGAACAGGGAGAAACCCATCAAGACCTTCCCCATAATAAGCATAAAGATAATGGTGCAAATTTGTCTCTGGGAAATTACGCTTTGCATTGTTCTCAATTAATCCTTTAATGTATCTGGCTGTTGTTACATTTTGACTGTACTTCCCTTCTATCATTTCTTTAGCACTGTCTTCTGCTATGGCCAAATATATATTCCTTCCGATTCTTGGATCTCTGCTTAAAACATCCATAAAATCTTTCATAGTGTTTTTAGCAGTTAATTCTTTATTAAATAAAGTAACCGTCAACTTCCCCATAGAAAGAGGTTTAGATGACTCCCTTTCTATTTTAGAATCAAACTCATTTAAAGAACCAGCTTCTACAGACAGCGTAAGCTCTTCAAGATTTCGGCTTTCCTCCATTCCATACTGAGGGATCGCCACTGTACCCACGATGTTCTCTTCATCTTTATAATCATAGCCAGATATTTGTACAATAGCGCGATCTTCTATACTTTGGACGTCCGTACAGCCTGCCATTAGAAACAGGATTCCAATTGCCGCTAGAACGATAGACAGCTTATGCATTTCTCCTCTTCCTCCATTTCCCAACGGTTTTCATAAGCAGAAATAGCACAGGAATATAAAGAAGCACATAAAAACCAACTGCATTTGCGATGTCGTTTAATTTCTCAACACCCTCCCGGTTATCAATATACAAGGTGGACATATATAGGAGAAAACAAAAAGCCAAAATAAACGCTTTCTGACTTGTCGCAAACATTCTCTTAGGTATGCGGCTGGCCCCCCATAAAGCAAGACAAATATTAGGAACAATGACATAAACCCATAATGCAATACCTATATACTCGAAACGTTCTATAAATGGAAAATGGACAATTTTCCATAAAGAAATCGTTCCCCATGTGATATGCTTTAACTGCTCCTCACTGTAATAAAGAAAAGAGACGAGTGCTGTTGCTAAATATATGAGCACTGTATAAAAAACAGCAAAATGGGCCCATTTCTTGGATTCCTCTGGTTTTTTAATGAATGGATAAAAAATTAAAAGCAGTTCTATCCCCAAAAACCCTAATACAGACGCTTTCGCCGATTTTAGTAAATCTAAAATACTGTGATCAATAACAGGAAAAAGATAATCAGTAACTCCCACTTCGATAGGAAAAAACTTCAGCAAGAGTAAAGGAAGCGTCAATATTGTGCTGATTAAACACATACCTGTTACCAATCGAAACCCGCCAACTACTAAATAATAGACGAGCAGGATAAATATTAAAGCAAAAATTTCTATTCGAAGGCTGGGAAACACCCATACTTGAATCACTTCTATAAATGTTCTTAATACAGTTAAACCAAGCAGCAAAAAGTAAAGACTAAAAAATAAACTAAGAAAAGAGCCAACATATTTACCGAAGACTATTCGGTGAATAGAAACAATGTCCCCCTCACTATCCTGTAAAAGCTGATAAATCATCCATAGCAGGATCTGGGTGAACCCTCCTGCAATTAATATCGAGATCCAAGAATCAAACCCTGAAAACCGGGCGATATAAGATTCAAAACCAAGTATACCCACACCGACTTGCATAGCATGGATAATAAAGAATACAAACATCGGGGTGATGAGAAAATTTTCAGAAACAGGCAGCTTCGCCTTTGTTCTAGCAATTTTATTCATCGATATCCCTCTTCTCTACAGACTGGGATTGATTAAAACGCTTGAACTTCTGAGGGCGGGTTTGAACGGGCCTTTCAGACTGCCTGCTAAAGGGTAACCGAATAAATGCATCTCTTAAGTCACGAAATCTTAAAGGATAGATCGGCGCAAAGAATGGACGTCCGATTGACTTCAGTTTGATTAAATGCCCAATGTAAAAAGCCATAACCATTGCTATGCCCACTAACCCCCATAATTGAGCCCCCAGTAAAAATGGAAAACGAATTAACCGAATCGTATTACCAATTTGATAAACTGGAGTGGTAAAGGAAGCTAATGCCGCTAGTGCTACGATTATGAGAAGAACATTACTTGTTAGGCCGGCATCCACAGCAGCAGTTCCAATTACAATACCACCTACAATACCTATGGTCTGACCAATTTTTGTCGGCAGACGGGCTCCGGCTTCCCTTAATAGTTCTATGGCAATCTCTAATATAATTACTTCAAGAATAGGCGGAAAAGGAATATCTGCTCTAGAGGCTACAATTGTTGTCATCAGCTCTTCCGGTATCATTTCATGATGATAGGTGAGAATTGCTACATATAAAGGAGTGCTTAAAACTGAGAATAGGACGGCAAACAATCGAATCAAGCGAAATACTGTAGCTAAATGCCATGGAAGGAAATAATCGTCCGATGCAGAGAAAAATTCTACAATCGTCGTCGGGCAAGTAAGGACGTGTGGAGATCCATCCACAATTATCCCAATTTTACCCTCCACCAGACCTTCCACTACCCTGTCCGGCCTCTCTGTATCAAGAAGCTGCGGAAAAGGAGAATGAGAGTTGTCGGAGATAATCTGTGTAATAAAAGAACTGTCTATTATTTGGTCATATTGAATATCCTCGATTCTCTGAATTACAGTATCCACATTCTCTTGACTCGCAATTTCTTCCAAAAAAATAATGCCTATTCTTGTCTGCGTCATCTTTCCCACTTTTAATTCTTTAAGGGTAAGCTGAGGCAGGGGAAGCCTTTTTCTAATTAAACGAGTGTTTTGGTCAATAGATTCAACGAACGCTTCTTTTGGACCAACGACACTGAATTCTACTTCAGGTATGGACACATCTCTTCCTTCGGTTCTTCCCGCGAAAATTACCAGCACTTGTTCATTGGATTCATCAGTCTGAACAACTATATGTCCTGTCATAATTTTTCTTCTTATTTCTTTTACATCATCTGTAATGCTCAGCTGCTGCACGGGAATATAATCTTTTGCTTCTTCCAAAGTGAACAGTTTATTAGATTTAAGGATAGGTAAAATGGAGTGGTTAAGAAGTTGATGGTCTATCAGGGTATTAATATAAGAAATTTGATAATTAGATGATCCAACTTTATACGTTTTAAAATCACTTGATTTTTTCATGGCAAAGAAAAGCTCTTGAAGATTCTCTTCAGCTCTTGATTCTTCTTGCTTAATATATTCCTCACGTTTCTGTGTTTTTTTCTTCTTCCACATTATGAGATCTCCTCAGCCGGTCAGCATTTCCAATAAGATTCGGTTATTATTCTTCACTATCCCATAAATTTTATTCGATTTGGAAACCCTAAAGATAAAGGAGGCTGAATAATGCTGTATGCCTATATAGTTCCATTACTTCTACTGCTTTTCTTTTTTTTGTCTATCTTTTTCTTATTTAATGCTCTAGCCAAATTAATTTTATTTGCCTTTATCATAGTGGTCGTTTTCCTGCCTTTTATTTTAATTTTGAAAGAGGAGGAAAGGAATGCATCCCGCCCTTCTCAAAAAGATTAAAAAAAAGCCCAGTCATTAGACTGGACGCCATTTACACTTAATAGAGTTTGTTAGGGTCTGAACCGACGCGGTTGTTTTTATTCATACGGTTAATCCTCTCCATATCTTCCTGCGTCAGCTCAAAATCAAATATCCTCTTATTCTCGATTTGTCTGTCTTTATGGGTTGATTTTGGAATCGTGACGATTCCGTGCTGAATGTCCCAGCGAAGGATCACCTGAGCCGGGGTTTTTCCATATTTATTTCCTATAGACGCTAAAGTTTCGTGATCGAGATAGGATCCGCGGGCTAACGGTGACCAGGCTTGCAGCTGAATCTGTTTATCATTACAGTAATGTAGCAGTTCACTAAGATATAACTCCGGATGAAACTCGACCTGGTTGACCATAGGAATTATAGAGGCATTCTCTAATAAAGTTTCCAGATGGCGCTGCATAAAGTTACTCACGCCTATCGCTCTTACCCGGCCTTCTTTATAAAGCTTCTCAAGAGCCTTCCACGTCTCCTGAAACCCGGGAACGGGCCAGTGAATCAAATAAAGATCGACATAATTGAGCTGAAGCTTATGTAGACTGCGCTCAAATGCTTCTAATGTTGCTTTATACCCCTGCTCGTCATTCCAGACTTTAGTCGTTACAAACAGGTCTTCCCTGCGGATGCCGCTGTCCTTAATTGCCTCTCCAACTTCTTTTTCATTATCGTAGAAAGAAGCAGTATCAATATGGCGATATCCTGCTTCTAAAGCGGAAGAAACGGTTTGGTAAGTTTCTGCACCTTTTTCAACTTTATAAACGCCTAATCCCAGCTGAGGGATTTTTACTCCATTATGTAATTCTATTGAAGGTATTTCAGTCAAAGGTATCCTTCCTCTCGTTTTTATTAATTGGCTGAAACAGCATCACCAAATGTTTAATAATGGTCGTTTCTTTTATTTTCTATATATTTAGGAAGCGGCCGTTCGAATATTAGAAATGAAACCACACGGAGTAACACTGGGTATAAGGCCAATACGCCAATTAAATCACCGATAGCTCCTAAAGTAGTGGTTGTAAGCATCCATATAGATAATAACACCATTACGATCACCGTTCCCATCCCGGCACGTCCATTTACCGGTGTCCACGTCCCGGCGATCGTCCGCATATCCTGTTCCACTAGTTCAAAGCAGCGATAGTGAAAGGGACGAATACGAAACCAGCTGGACGCGGTAACAAGCTCATCCCGGTCACGTATCGGTTTATAACAATACCGGCACATTTTAGTTTTCATAACACAGCCCCTGTCTTAAATTAGTAAAGATACAATTATTATATCGCATTCTTTCTTTATTTCGAATGATAAAGGCTGATGAACAACTCTCCGGTAAATAAAGAGAAGTCCTGCAAAATTAATCGCAGGACTTCTCTTTATTTTTCCGCTTGCTGAATGATCTGAATGACTTCTTCTTTTGTTTTTTTATTTTCATATTTCTGCATGTTGTTTAACAGTTCCTCACGCTGATCCATTAAGCGGCGGACTTCCCTTAATAAACTCTCTGAATTCAGCTCTTCCTCTTCAAGCTTATGGGCGAACCCTTGCTTAACAAACGAGTTGGCATTCAGAATTTGGTCCCCGCGGCTCACTTGCTTTGACAGCGGGATAAGAAGCATCGGTTTTCTTAACGCTAAAAACTCAAAAATCGCATTTGAACCCGCGCGTGAGATAACGTAGTTGCTTGCAGCCAGGAGATCTTTTAATTCATCACTGACGTATTCGAACTGTACATACCCAGGGCGGCTGACCGATGGATCCTTATGCCCTTTTCCACAGATATGAATGATCTGTACTTCTTGTAACAGGGCATCTAAATTATCCCGAACAGCATCATTCACCTTTTTAGACCCCGTGCTGCCTCCCATGACGAGGATAACAGGCTTAGTATGATTAAATTTGCACAGTTCAAGTCCCTTTAAGCGATTCCCTTCAAAAAGTTCCTCACGAACGATTGCGCCGATATACTTTCCCTTAGATTCCGGAAGATGCTGCATCGTCTCCGGAAATGTCGCCAGCACTTTTTGCGCAAAAGGAAAGGATAGCTTGTTCGCCAGTCCAGGAGTATAATCGGATTCGTGAATAATAGCCGGCACTTTTTTCAGCTTAGCCGCTGCCACGACCGGCACGGAAACGAACCCTCCTTTTGAAAAAATCACCTGAGGCTTTCTTTTGCGGATAATATTTAAGGACTGATAAAGTCCCTTCAGCACCTTAAAAGGATCTTTAAAATTTTCCTTAGACATATACCGCCTCAGCTTACCTGTGGAGATCCCGTGATAGTTCACTCCGTCCAGCTGCTCGATCAAATTTCTTTCAATTCCTTCGTAAGAACCAATATAATCTATTTCATACCCTTGTTTTTGAAATTCAGGAATTAAGGCGAGATTGACTATTACGTGTCCTGCCGTTCCGCCTCCTGTAAATAAAATTCGTTTATTACTCAATTTTCAACGTCCTTTCTCATATGCGTCTGTCCACAGGACAGGACGCGAGCTTTCACATTTTTAAAATCCAGTTCCGGTAATAAAATTAGAACAAGTCGTGTATGTCCTAAAGGAATTGTATCAAAAAGGAGCACGTTTATGTACGAAACACATACATTACGAGAAAAAATTAAATTATTTATGATTATCTTAATTCCTATCTTAATTACACAAATCGGAATGTATGCAATGAACTTTTTCGATACCATTATGTCTGGACAAGCAGGTCCCGATGAACTGGCTGGTGCAGCGATCGGCTCAAACATATGGCTTCCTGTATTCACGGGACTAAATGGAATAATGATGGCAATTTCACCGATTGTCTCACAGCTTAAAGGAGCCAAGAACGAAAAAGACATTTCCAAAAGCGTCAAACAGGGAGTTTACTTATCCGTTATCATAGCAGTCATCATCGGTATGATTGGATATTTTCTGCTTGACCCTGTACTGAATCTGTTTTCTCTTGAGGAACGCGTGCGCTTCGTTGCTAAATATTATTTAGTGAGCCTGGGTCTTGGGATCATTCCACTTTTCATCTTTAATCTGCTGCGTTCGTTTATTGATGATCTTGGCCAAACTAAAATATCAATGATTATTATTCTGCTGACGCTGCCTACCAATATTTTATTTAATTATGTGTTGATTTTCGGAAAATGGGGATTTCCTGCATTAGGCGGTATTGGAGCAGGATTAGCGACAGCTCTTACATACTGGGTGGCCTGTGGAATTACAGTTTTCGTTATTCATAAGCTCTATCCGCTTCGTCACTACAGAATTTTCTCAAATTGGATAACTCCTTCCTTAAAAAGCTGGGCGGAGCAATTAAAAATCGGGATTCCGATCGGTTTTGCAATTTTTTTTGAGACAAGCATTTTCTCTGCCGTGACTTTCTTTATGACTGCGTACGATACCTATACGCTCGCTGCCCACCAGGCAGCGATAAACTTCGCTTCACTGCTTTATATGGTCCCCTTAAGCATCGCTTTTACGTTAACGATTGTCGTGGGTTTTGAAGTTGGCGGCAGAAGATATAGGGATGCCAGAACTTATTCTTATATGGGCATTCTCCTTGCTGCAGGAGCCTCTGTGGCTGCCGGATTGACCTTATTTATCTTTGATGAGTCCGTGGCCCGTTTATACAGTTCTAACGAGCGGGTCATTGAACTGACAACAAGCTTTATCTATTTTGCGATCTTCTTCCAGCTCTCTGATGGGTTTGGAGCTCCGCTGCAAGGCATTTTAAGAGGTTATAAAGATGTAAATATAACCCTTCTCATGGCTTTTGTTTCTTACTGGGTGATCGGGCTTCCAAGCGGCTACCTGTTAGCAAATTATACAAGTCTTGGACCATACGGCTACTGGATGAGTTTAATTATCGGCCTGACCGCCGGAGCTATTACTCTGTTAATCCGGATGGTTTTGCTTCAGAAAAACCAAATAACAGCACAGGAAAAAGCAAGGGCTTAAATGTCCTTGCTTCTTCACTAAGCTAGAAATAGCGTGCTAGAAAAGAGTTGTTGGGCTGCCTGTGATGTCCTAAAGCGAATACTGCAAGGCTCCTGCAAGACAAACGGACGATCCAAGACCCCAAAGCACAGGTTTCGCCAATGCGTCTCGTAAAAAGGCGGAAGTTTAACTTAAGTTCGGCACACCATGTCTTTTTCTACGATGTAAATCAACGAAGTATTTCTGGTGGAACGCCCCCACACGATGCGGGGGTGTGGAAACTGGTATTCGCGTCCAAGTGTAAAGAAAAAACGTGTAGATTCTCTACACGCTTAAGCAAGGATTATTATTTGTTTAAATTCATGACGATTAATCGTTCTTCTGTCATTTCCTCAATGGAGTACTTCGGTCCTTCTTTACCCCATCCGCTGTTTTTCACTCCGCCATATGGCATTAAATCCACACGGTACTGGGAAGCATCATTGACCATAAATCCTCCTACTTCAACTTTTTTGGCCGCGTAAAAGGCGGTATCTATATTCTGGGTGAAGATACCTCCCTGCAGCCCGTATGGAGAAGCGTTAACTTCATCAATACACTGCTTGATATCAGAGAAAGGCAGGAGGGTAACAATAGGTGCGAAAACTTCTTCACATACAACTTTCATTTCTTCTGTAGCACCAGTAAGGACCGTCGGCTCCAGCACAGAACCTTTTCTTGTCCCTCCATAAATCACTTCCGCCCCGGAATCCTTCGCTTCCTGTATCCAGCTTTCCGCCCGCTTGGCTTCTTCTTCACTTATCATTGGTCCAACATCTGTTTGCGGGTCAGCCGGGTCCCCGACTTTTAGTTCTTTGACCGCCTGAATGAAATAATCCTGGAACTCCTGCTGGACGGCTTCATGTACATAAATACGCTGCACGGAAATACATGTCTGTCCGGCAAATGCGAAACTTTTTGCCGCCGTATTTTTAGCAGCTGCTTTAATGTCCGCCTCCTCGTCGATAATGACCGGCGAGTTGTTGCCTAGTTCGAGAATCAGCTTATTTAATCCCGTATCCTGCTTTAGTTTTAAACCGATTTCTGTACTGCCGGTAAACGTGTACAGCCGGATCCTTGAATCCTGCATCATTTGATTACCGACGGTAGAGCCGGATCCGACAACGACATTCAGAAGTCCTTTAGGAAGCCCGGCTTCGTGAAAAAGCTCTGCCAGTTTCAGAGAAGATACGGGAGTGTTGCTCGCAGGTTTCAACACAACCGCATTCCCTGATGCAATCGCAGGACCAACTTTGTGTGTCACTAAGTTTATTGGGAAGTTAAAAGGACTAATTGCCCCGACGACTCCAACTGGGACGCGGATTGTAAAAGCCATACGATTTTCAGATCCAGGAGCAGCCTCTACAGGAATCCCTTCCCCAGAAATCCTTTTTGCTTCTTCTGCTGAGATTTCGATCGTCTGCGCCGCACGGTCCACCTCATTACGGGCCTGTTTTAAAGGCTTGCCGGCTTCAATTGTAATGATATCCGCTATTTCTTCTTTTCTTTCCATCAAAAGTTCGCTTACTCTTTTTAAAATTTCATAGCGGTCGTAAGGGGACAATGCATCATTTTTATACGCACTTTCAGCCGCAGCAATGGCCTGGTCTACATCGTTTTCCGATGCTTTTGAAACGTTTACATAAGTCTCTTGTGTGTATTTATTTAATACTTCCAGTGTCTCGTCTGTCTTTACCCATTCACCGTCAATATATAGTGGATAATCGCTTGCCATATCGACATCTCCTTTACTTTAAGTCTACAAAGTTTATTGCCTTAAATAAGGAGACTTAAACCCGGCGAACCTTACGCCGGACTTTCCTCAGCTTTGGCTTTTGTTTCCTTCGTTTCAGGGTGAATGAGCATTATGACAAGAATCAGTAAAAGAATAGAAACAATCCCTGCTGCAATATAACTGATGTTTAAATAGTTTTTCATAACGAGCGACATGGCAGGCGGCCCTAAAGCAACACCAATGAACCTTGAAGAGCTGTAAAAAGAACTGATCGTGCCGCGCTCTTCCTTTTCTATACCTTCTGTAATCATTGCATCTAAAATAGGCAGAACGATGCCGATACCCACCCCTGTTACACTCGTAACCGCTAAGAGCAGCCACAGCTGTTCTTTTAAATAACCGGTAAAGACAATACTCCCTGCGATCAGAAGCAGACTGATGACTGTAAGTCTCTTCATCGTCTTCAAATTCCCTTTTATCAATTTTCCGGTGATAAAGGAAGCCGTGCATAACGCAAAAAGCGGAATCGCTAATATAAATCCTTTTTTAACCCCAAGCAGGTTGTGCGTCTTCTCCAAAATATCCGATAAGAAAAAAAGCACTCCAAATAAGATTAGCATTAAATAAACTCCAAGAATAAACACCGTATAAAGCCATTTTCCTTCGTTTTTAAAAATCTTCTTCGTTTTCTGGACAAAGGCTTTAAACTTTTGCGGTTCTTCTTTCTGCTTGGGAGCTTTTATAAAAAAGAACACCAGAATAATGGATATTAAACTGAAAAATGAAATCGAAAAAAACGGGAGAAACCATAAAAACGCAGCAAAAGCAGCTCCTAGAATCGGGCTGAGGACTTTTCCAAACGTATTCGATGTTTCAATTATCCCTAAACACGAGCTTGTTTTTTCATCATCATCTTTATATAGATCGCCAACTAAAGGAAGGATGATCGGGGTAGCTCCCGCAGCTCCAACGCCTTGCAGCACTCGGCCAATCATGATCCAGTTAAACGGAGAGGATAGTTTCCACGAGGCATAGCCGGCAATCAGTCCTCCAATTAATGCAAGGATTAAACTCGGAAGGATGACAATCTTTCTTCCAAACCGATCCGATAAGTATCCGGCTACCGGAATAAGAAAGATGGCAGCCAGCGAGTAGCTGGTAATAATCATACTTGATTGAAAAGAAGTAATTCCGACTTTTTTCTCAAAGATCGGGAGGACAGGAATTAACATTGAATTTCCCAGTGTCATGACAAGCGGAATTGAAGCCATACTGATCAAACACCAGCGGCTGACTTTATTTTCGGAAGTCTCGTTCACATTCTTACACCTCATTTAGTTCTTCTCTCGATAGAATGTCCTAAATCTCCCTAATTATTTAAATTATTCTCCCTGTTGAGATTTCCAAAAATTTGAATATAACAAAAGCTAAAAGCGCCCTGGCAGACACGAAACGCATAAGCAAAACGACCGGAGGAAGGTGTCCTTCCCTTTTAGCAGGGCGGATTGCTTATGACGCGAGTGTCTGGGTGCTGGAGCTGGATGTCTCTCTTTTAAACATATATATCCACAGCTTGGAATTTTAGACAATACAAAAAACGCCTGAGGAAAATTCCTCAGACGCTTATTTTTATAAGAAAAGTCCAGCCATAGTACCGGAAAGCATGGAAGCAAGTGTAGCACCAATTAGAAGCTTCATACCGAATCCGGATACTTTTGCACCTTTTTCTGAATCAATTCCCTGAACTGTACCTGCAATAATACCAATAGAAGAGAAGTTAGCAAAGCTTGTTAAGAATACTGTAACAATACCAACTGTTTTCTCTGAAACGGAATCCAGCATGCCCTGAAATTCAAGCATAGCGACAAATTCGTTCGTTACAATCTTCGTACCCATAATTGCTCCGGCATCAATAACTTCTGCAGCCGGGATCCCCATTAGAATAGCAATTGGAGAAATAATATAACCAAGTGTCTGCTGAAGGGTCAGCCCGTTAAACAAGCCGGCGAAAGCAGCATTTACTAATTCTAAGGAAGCGATAAAAGCAATAAGCATAGCGGCTACAATCAGGGCGATTTTACCACCGTCAAGAGCCCCGTTCCCCATCGCTTCAAAAAAGCTTTTTGCATTAGAAACATCTTGAATATCAACATGGTCTTCTTCTTTAGGTACTCGTACCGGCGCGATAAGAGACGCAACAATAAGAGCACTAAACATATTTAATGGAAGAGCTACTAATACATAATCAGCTGGAAGGATTCCAATATATGCTCCTACAATTGAAGCAGATACGGACCCCATAGCCGAAGCACTGACAATATATAAACGGTTATTATTTAATTGTTTGAACTGGGACTTAATCGCGATAATCGCTTCGGACTGTCCGAAAAAGATACTGTTAACTGCGTTAAACGATTCGACTTTTGGAAGCCTTGTAATATAGGAAAGACCTAGTCCAACATATTTGATGATAAAAGGTAATATTTTAAGATAAGTAAGAACAGATAAAATCGTTGCAAAGAAAATAATTAACAAAAGAACATTAAAGAAGAAAACTCCAGCTCCGCCTTCTTCAAAAACAAAGCCGCCTAAAACAAAGGAAACCCCTTCTGAACCATATTCGATCAGTTTATTAAATCCCCATGAAATAGCATTAATGATCGTGGCGCCAATCTGTGTTTTAAACATAATAAACGTTGTGACAAGCTGAGCTAACAACATAACACCAATACCGAAATAATTAATGTTCTTTCTGTCATTAGACATGACAAACGCGATACCGAGGATAACAACAACCGCCAAAAGGCCTAACAATATATCCACGTTTCTTCTCCCCCTCTAAAAAGTTAAAAGTCGTCTTGAAACCATTTTTGTGAAAATGCTTTCATTATGTCTTGCTACTACGGATTTTAACAGGTTGTCAGACGTCTTGCAATATAATTACGAAAGAATGAATATTCTTTTAAATCAGTCAATTTAGCAACAAAGGCTCACAAACTATTATAATAAAAGAAATGTCTTGATTTCAAGACGCATTCCTCCCAAAAAAATACACCCTTCGGTGGTCAGACGAAGGGTGCTCTATACCTAAGGGGAGGTATATCGTTTGAAAAACGCAGCCCATTTCAGGGTTGCCAGCTTTCTCATGAGAGCCTTCTAAAGCGTCAGAAAAATGACATTCTCTAACGCTTTAAAGCACTCCTACATTTTAGACGATTCACCCCAACAAAAGGTTTCATCTTTTAGCAATTTTTTATTAGTTAACGATTCCATGCTGCTGGATCGTGACTTCAACATTTGGATTGAAATTAACCTCTTTGTATTTTTCGGTCCAATCTAATTTTCCCCAAAGATCTGGATGAAAAGCCTTGATTCTTCTTCCTATTCCAAAGACATCACTATTGGATTCTTGAAGCTTGGCCATAATCTCCTCGGAGTCCTTCGTAAGTGCTTTCGAAAGCTTTTTGCTTAATTCGTCTATAACCTTCTCATCAACGAGGTGATCATGAGGGTATTCCGTTACTCTTACATCTAATTTCAAATTTACATCAACGTCGATCTGCTCCCCTTTTGGACGAACTTTCATCTTACGGTCCATATTTATCACATTAAATGTAACGTAATCCAGAATCGGTTCCTTTTCATATTCCCCGACTTTTTTTGTCATACGTGCTACATTTCCTTTATTTCCAAGCAGCAGCATGAGCATTGTCGCATTATCTGCCTCTATTTTTTCTCCTGTATAACGATCGTCATACATGAGGCCTAAACCACTAAACTTAACGACTCCATTCTCTGAATCTACTTTAATTAAAGGTACGAGAAAATCCTGACCCGGCTCTACTAATTCTGCACATAGCATTTGTAAGTTTTCTCCGGAGGAATGTGTAACATAAGCAGAAGCACTTATAATCCCGCTGATATATTCGCTGATTTTTGTAATTCCTGTTGATTTAAATTCAACAGCCTCTTTCGCTTCGCCTTCTACGACTACAAGATGGGCATTTAAGTTACTGCTTGGGTTTCGATAAACAGCGTCAAGTACCGGATACATGCTCTGCTTTGCCAGCTCTTCACCTAAAAGGTAAACCTGAATTTTAGCCGGGTTTAATGTATTCTCTACCATACGGTCCATTTTGTCAGATGCTGCTAACGGTGTTGGCGCTTGTGTAGTTAAAGTTTGAATCGCTTCCATATGGGTGCCAGATTCTCCCCCTCTTACGGTAGGAATAGAAACGGTTTGAATAATCTGCCCGTCCTCTCCAGCGTCAAAGCCTGCTGACAACACGAGCTTTACATTTTTAAACTGGCGCTGATCCCAGCAGCCTGTCAGGAGGAGCAAAGAACTTACCATAATTAAGAATACTTTCTTCACGCTGCTCCCTCCTTCTTAGTCTTTTTACGCAGCAAGCTGACGATTAATACTAGGATTGGCAGACCCACCGAGAAAACATAACCGGATTTCGCCACATAGGTACTGAAAACGTTCAGTTTTGTCACATCATAGCCGATAGAAAGTGAGGTGATAAATGTTAAAATTGCGATAATAAACATATACAGCTTTGGTTTGTTTTTATTGATAAGCCGTCTCATTCCTAAAGTTGACATATATAAGTAGGAGGAGTAAGAGGTCGCTACAAATACCATCCATAACGCAATAAAAAACAAATCAACACGTGCCAGAACGGGAAACTGATAGGACTTTAACATATAAAGAACAGGTTCAGACACAAGTGCCATTTCTGCTGTACTAAAGACAGTAAAAGTAACAAGAACGACGGCTAGATAAAATAGCGTAACTGCCCAATGCGCGTAAATAATCGTTTTCAGCTTATCTTTAGCTTTTCCCTCTACTTGGGAATAAATCATGAGTGAAACAATAAACCCAAGCAAGGCTATAATCCCGTGGTCGATACCCATCAATATCTTTTTAAAGCCGGTCTGCCCCATGGGGAACAGATAGATGTACTGAATATCTTTTACAGTGTAAAAGATAAAGAAAATCATGAAAATTAATAAAAATGAAAACATTGTATAAACTCTGGCCAGTACGATAAATCGGCAGCAGACGATATATAGACTTACAAACACCATCATTCCGGATAAAACCCAAAAAGGGGTATTTGGCAATACCCACAAACTGATCATTCGGCCATACATAATAAGAATTAACACACCGACTCCAATAAAATAGATAATATAAAAAACAGAGAAAAACTTACCTATCCACTTTGAAAGCACGGTTTCCTGAATTTGAAAGTAATCAAGTTCAGAATGTCTTTTGGCCAGCAGCCAAAAAAGGATCAAGATGATTTGAATAATGATCCCTGCTGCCAGCAAAGACATCCAGCCATCCTGCTTGGCTGCTGTATGAAGCTCAAACGGCATGGTGAGGACACCCACTCCAATTTGCGTCTGGATGATGATGAAGAAGAACTGACGCCTGGATATTCTATTGGTCTGATTTTCCATCCTTCTTCCACTCCCTCCCACTCTCAACAGCAGTTTCTGTCATCGGATGAGCATCTTTTGGCCTCTTTTTCATTAGAAACACAGGAAATCTGATAAATGTATCTTTTAAATCTCTAAATGAAAGCGGAGAAACAGGAGAAAAATAAGGCACCCCAAAGGACTCCAGCTTTGCTAAATGAATGGCAATAAACATAAACCCTAGAACTAAGCCAACAAATCCGAGCGTTCCCGATAACAATATTAATGGAAAGGTTAACAGCCTTAAGGTCGTGCTCAACTCATTAGAGGGAACTACAAATGAAGAAATAGCAGTTAATGCTACAACAATGATCATGATGTTAGATACTAATCCTGCCCGCACAACCGCATCTCCAATAACGAGACCACCTACAATACCAATCGTCTGGCCGACAGGGGAAGGCAGCCGAATCCCCGCCTCCCTGATTAACTCAATAATGACAACCATGACAAGCGCCTCAACTATCGGGGGATATGCGATTTCATTGATCGATGATTTTACTGGTGTTATGAGATCATCAGGGATAACTTCAAAGTGAAAACTGACGATCGCAATATATAAAGCAGGAAGTCCAACAGCAATCAAAAAGCTGGAAAAACGAATCAACCGAACAAAAGTACCGTTATACCAGCGCATGTTGTAATCATCCGGCGACTGGTAAAACATAAAAAAGGTAGAAGGAGCAATCAGAGCCGTCGGACTGCCCTCGGACATAAGCGCAATTCTTCCTTCCATTAGATTGGCTACTACCTTATCAGGCCGTTCAGTGTTCAGCATTTGCGGGAACGGAGAGATGGGCGAGTCTTCAATAAACTCTTCCATATACCCGGGACTTTGAATTTTATCTACTTTAACAGCTCTTATTCTCTCTTCCATTTTCTGAACAATTACAGGATCAGCAATCCCATCCATATACATAACAGCCATATTCGTATTGGTTTTTTTACCTACTTTGTAAAACTTCACGACTAAATCCTTATGTTCGATTCGCTTTCTCACAAGGTTGACGTTAATCATTACATTCTCTACAAAACCATCGTGAGATCCTCGGACAACCTTTTCATTTTCAGGTTCTCGTACCGAACGATTAAAGACGGACGTAACATTAAACAGAGAAATCTCATCACTGCCATCTTCCAAAAAAATCGCATGGCCTTTCAAAAGGCTGTTTATTGCTTCATCTATATTCGTAGTTATTTTCGAGTTAGGTATTTCATTTATGGAATCGAATTTACCAGTTTCTAAAGGGGTAAATATCATTTCTTGAATTTTTCCCTGATCCGTTAATGTTTCAATGAACATTAAAGCGGCTTCGCCTTTATTTAAGACACGGACCTTTAAATCCTGTGTTCTCTTAAAGCTGTTAAGTATATAGTCAATGTTAGCCGACATCTTTCTTGAGGCCGGTGTCTGAGGCTCTTCTGCACTTTCTACTGTTTGACGGTCCTGGCTTTTTTTAGTTTGGAATAAATCTTTAAAGAATCCCATTGTTATCACCCATACTTAGAGTGAGTTAATTTTGGTATTTTATTCATTTAGAAGAAATTCCTTATAAAAGGATTATAAGAAGTTAAGCTCACTTGGCGTGATTCTCCCTCGCTTATACGCGGATGCGGGATCGGTCGATGTTCGCACACGACGTGCCGAAGTTAATCCGTATAATCGAACTTCCTCCTTCTTTTTGTTAAAGCCTTCTGCGGAATTCGTTTCCAAGGAATTGCCTGTAACCGAAAATTCCTCTTCCCCATTTAGCAAGTGCTGCCCTTTACTAGTAAAACAAAGAAACAAAAAAAAGCTGCCGAGATAACTCGACAGCCTCAGCCGCTGACAGGAACTCGGCGGCTTTGTATTTAATGCCCTGGGAAGAAAATCATTTGAATGATAAAGATAGCTCCAAATAAGTAAAGAATCCAGTGAACATCTTTTCCTTTTCCGCTGAACAGCTTCATAAGAGGATACGTAATGAACCCAAGCGCTATTCCAGTTGCAATACTTGAAGTCAGGGGCATTGTCAAAATAATAATAAAAGCAGGAAACGCATCATCAAATGTTTTCCAATTCACCTTCGCAAGTCCTTCCATCATAAAACAGCCTACGATCATCAGGACCGGAGCTGTGATGGCAGGAAGCCCTGATACAGCACCTACAAGCGGTGAAAAGAAAATAGATAAAATGAACAATCCAGCCACCACAACAGTAGTCAATCCTGTTCTTCCTCCTGCAGCAACTCCGGAGGAAGACTCAATATAAGCCGAGGACGGACTTGTACCGAACATAGCACCGGCAGTCGTTGCTGTAGCATCTGCCATTAGTGCGGCGCGGGCTCTCGGAAGGCTTCCATCCTTTCGGATAAAGCCAGCCTGCTCGGCTACGCCAATCATCGTACCCGTTGTATCAAAAATCGTTACAAGTAAAAATGCAAATATAACCGTATAAAGTCCATTGCTGAAGACACCAGCGATATCAATATCCCAGAATACCGGGGCAGGCGGTGTAGACACAACACCATTATCAAAGGAAAGCTGTCCGGTAAACATGCCAATTACTGCTGTGACCATCATCCCTATAAACAAGGCACCTGTCACTCTTCTTGCAATTAAAATTAATGTCACAAACAAACCGATAATAGTTAAGAAGGTACCTGGTGCCGTTAAATCACCCAGTGTGACCAAGGTAGCTTCACTACCCACAATAATCCCTGACATTCGAAGACCAAGAAAAGCAATAAACAAGCCTATTCCAGCGGTTATTCCATATTTCAAAGAAGGAGGGATAGCCGTAATCAATATTTCACGCAAGCTCGTTAAGCTTAGTATCACAAATAATATACCTGCAATAAATACAGTACCGAGGATTACCGAATAACTGACATCCTGCTGTATAACTTCTGTAACAAAATAGGCGTTCATCCCCATCCCAGGAGCAATTGCAATAGGATAGTTAGCTGCCAGAGCCATAATTAATGTTCCAATAATAGCAGCGAGTACCGTCGCCATGAAAACCTGTTCAAATGGCAGTCCCGCTTCGGAAAGGATGGCCGGGTTTACAACTACAATATATACCATCGTTAAAAATGTCGTTAACCCTGCAATGAGTTCTGTTCGAACACTTGTATTATTTTCACTGAGCCGAAATCTTTTTAACAAAAGAAACACCTGTCTTTCCGATTGATTTAACCAACATTTACTATAATATTATTTTCACGAACAAATTTCAATAGTTTAATTAAAATGTTCGGATTTTATATTTAACCCTAAAAAAATGATCCTTTTTTATACAAAAGGATCATTTTTCTCTGGAATGACTGTACCAGTTATAGATTTGGTTTGTATCTTCCTCTTTTAGATAGAAGACACGGGCACTGGCTCCTCCGACTCCTGATTTCATCGTTGCATCTATGGAAGCTAAATCTGCTTTCTTTTGAAAAATCGTCTGGTCCTTTGTCATCGATTGAATCCGGTGTTTTTTCATGACGTAGGTCTGCTTGACGATAAACCTTGTTACGAGCAGAAGCTGATGATCGCCTAAGCTCCATCCGGCATGACGATAAGAATTATACCCAAGAATGGCGAAGATAAAGATAACCACTAGCGAAAGCAAACCAAGAGGATAAAACAGAATACTCACAGGAATCGATACAGCTGTAAAGAACCACGTAAACCTTAATATATATCGGATGATTGAACGTTTCGGCGGGTGGTGTATAGGAATATCCACTTCATATTCAGGAATGATCGACCTGACAGCCTGATCGACTTTTGAGCGCTTGATTAGAGGAAGGACACGCATCGAATGCTCTTGACCCCCTTGAAGGGAACCTCCCGCGCTGATGATCGTCACTGTAGCAAAGCCGAACGGCTCACGGATTATGTTTTCGTCAATCCTTAATCCTTGAATCCGATTTAAAGGGATTGTCACTTGCCTCTTTTCCAATAAACCTCTCGTAATAATTAGATCTCCATTCTCTAAGTAAACTGAAAAATCAGCATAGCGCAAAATCGTCAGGACAACCGATATACCGTAAGCAACAAGCAATACGAGAAGAATTCCGACAGCAATTATTAGAAACCCGAACTGCAGCCAGTCAATGACTTCTTCATAGATCGCACCAACAGGAATGAACTCAAGTCCCTGCGAAAGAAAAACGAGCACCCCGGAGATTACGACGCCGGCTCCTCCTGAAGTAAGAGCCATAACGACAATGTCACGCATGCTCATTTGGTAGACAAGCTTTCGCTCGGAAGCAGGAGAAGTCTCGCCCTCTTCTTCGCCGCGCTTATGCTGCTCGATCAACAGTTCAAGATTCCTTGCTTCTGTTACCTCTATAGCTGTCAGCTCAGCTTCTGACTTTTGGGGATCCGATGAACCGGCTGTTTCTACCGTCACTTTCACTAATTTAAACGGCCTGTGAAAAACACTCTCGGAAAAATCCAGACTCTGAATACGTTCAATAGGTATGTACCGTTTCTTTTTTAAAAACAACCCATGCTCGATCCGCAGTTCTCCTTCTTCAATCCGATAAGTAAACCTCAGCCAGCGGAAAATCCCCGATATTAAAATAAACAGCAGCAGCGTACCGCCAATAATAAATGGAAGCATGCCCAAAAATCCTTCCTCCGGGCTGCGGTTAAGAAACAACAGTGCCGCTAATGGAAGAATTGCATCTTTTAATCCTTTAATAAAATGGATGAACGCAGAAACAGGATGGAGACGTTTCGGCTCAAACATCTTCTTCTGCCACCCTTGCTAAAGAAGAAATCGAGAGTCTTAATTCTTCCGCTTCCTGTTCATCCAGCGCCGGCACCTTATGGGTGGTGGCCGCTGTAGATATGCTGATTGTGGCCAGCCGGTATTTTCTCAGCAGAGGACCATGCTCCGTATCTACATGCTGGACTCGGACCATTGGGACCAGTGTCCTTTTAATAATAAACAATCCGTGCTGAAGCTCGATTTCCTGGTCTCTTACTTCATACCTCCACCTTTTCCACCGGATAGAAGGTAGGATTCCAATGTTTACAATACCTTCTAGTAAAAGCAGGGTGGAAATAATAATGACAGGCCATAACGTCCAGTTGAAGATATATGTAAGCACTCCGATACCTATAGCAAAAATGGCTATGACAATCGTTGAAATAATGCCATAGACTCTCCATAGGGAGCGGGCCCGTACTGAAATTCTCTGTGTAGGTGCTTGCATTCTTCAAACGTCCCCCCCTATTTTTTACCGCTCGAAAGATCTTTTGCCCTCTGCGTACTGGCATTCATCGCCTGAATAATGGAGCTTCGCATTCCCGTCTGCTCCAGCATCGTCACCCCTGCGATGGTTGTCCCGGCCGGTGTACAAACCGCGTCCTTTAATTCACCTGGATGCCTTCCGGTTTCAAGAACCATTTTAGCCGCTCCATGGACGGTCTGAGCTGCCAGTTTATACGCCTTATCGCGAGGCATGCCCTGCTGGACGGCCCCATCAGCCATCGCTTCAATAAACATGTAGACAAAAGCAGGCGCCGAACCGCTTACGGCTGGAACAGCATCCATTAATCCCTCTGCCACTACTTCTGTTTCGCCAAAGCTCTCGAACAATTCCCTAACAATTGCTAAGTCATCTGCTGTAACATATTCATTAGGGCTCAGCACGCTCATGCCTGCCCCTACAAGAGCAGGAGTATTTGGCATAGACCGTATCACTTTTACATTAAATCCAAAAGCGTTTTTCATCGTTTCGAGCGTAATGCCGGCAGCTACCGTTACGACAATCGTTTCTTCCCGTACAGCTGACTTTATTTCTGAAACTACCCCTTGATAAATATATGGCTTAACAGCGAGAAATAAAATATCACTTTCCGCTGCTACTTTTTTATTATCATTTGTGATCTCTATTCCATACTCTTCCGCAACGTAATCAATCGTCTCATCGGTTAACGCCGTTGCCGAGATTTGATCCGCCTTAAGAACTTCCGATTGTATCATGCCATGTATCATGGCCTGGCCCATTTGGCCGCATCCTATAAACCCTATTTTCCTCTTCACCTGACCCAGCCCCTTTCTTGTGTGTATCTAATTGTATATGATATTGATGGGAACGACAATGCAAGGCTGGTAAACCTTTTCAAAAGTGGGCCAGTTACTAGTAAAAAATACATATTTTCCGGATAAAGCCTTTACAAATGGCGAGAGATTATTCTATAATTAATAGTGTATTCTTCATATCATAACGATTGACCACAAATATCATAGCTGCTATGAAAAAAGCCGAGCTGCTTCAAGCTCGGTTTTTTTCATTTTCAGCTGTCTTTTCCACCTTGTTATACTCCGTTCCTGCCTCTAATAACTCTATTACTTCTTTTTTCACACGCTTGGAAACCATAATATAAAGCGTATCTCCCGCTTGAATCGTTGACTGACCATAGGGAGTAATGACATCTCCCCCGCGAATGATCGCACTGATCAACGCCTTATCCGGCAATTCAAGATGTTCCAGTGATTGTCCGACGACATAATTTCTTTCAGTTATTTCATATTCCATCATTTCTACATTGGTTTTCCCCATCGAAATTAATTCCAGTGAATGAATAGGGTTTGTGCTTTTCTCGGATACAAGGTTAAAGCGTTCAGCTACCCTGGTAATAGTGGAGCCCTGTACCACTGTAGAGACAAGGACAATAAAAAATACGATATTAAAGATTAAGGGGCTTTGCTCTATTCCAGCGAGTAAAGGAAAAATAGCGAGCACAATCGGCACAGCCCCACGCAGACCAGCCCAGGACAGGAATGTTTTTTCTTTCCAGTCAAATTTAAAGAATAAGAGACTCAAAAACGTTGCGACCGGCCGCGCAATGACGATTAATACAAACGAAATTAAAAGTCCATCCATGATTACCGGCAGGGCGAACACTTCAGAAGGATAGACAAATAAACCTAATAATATGAACATTAAGATTTGCGCCATCCAGCCAAACCCTTCGTGGAATCGTAATATGGAATAACGGTAAGCCAGTTCGGCATTTCCTATCAGTACAGCAGCCACATAGACAGCGAGCAGCCCGCTGGCCTGAATAAGCGAGCTTGCCCCATAGGTTAAAAAGGCAAACCCAAGCGCAAAAATCGGATATAACCCGCTGGAGTCCAGGTTGATTCTGTTTAGTGCAAAGCTGGCTCCATAGCCGAGGAGCAGCCCGATCACAAGCCCTCCTCCCATTTGCCAAAAGAAGGAACCGATCATACCCCATATATTTGTCTCATCAGCCGTTATGACTTGAATAAAGCTGATCGTTAAAAATACTGCCATTGGATCGTTGGATCCTGATTCAGCTTCCAGAGTGGCTTCGAGTTTGTTGCGGATGTTTTTGCCCTTTAATACAGCAAAGACAGCGGCAGCGTCGGTAGACCCAACAATAGAGCCCAATAGAAAGGCTTCAACCCACGGCAGATCCAGTATAAACTTTGCTGCTATCCCGACGATCCCGCTGGTCAGTACCACTCCGAGCGTGGCAAGCGTAACGGACGGTGCTGCAACAGGCCGAATGGCCGACCATTTTGTCTGCATACCACCCTCAAATAAAATAACAATTAGAGCTAAAATACCTACCATTTGGGCAACTTCCGCGTTATTGAATGAAAGAAAGTTAAGACCATCACTCCCTACCAGCATCCCCACACCAATAAATAGGGAAAGCGAAGGAACTCCTAGTCTTGAAGAAAATTTAGTTACAATTACACTCATAATTAACAGCAGAGCGATGAGCGTAATAAACTGATTCGACTCAAGAATCTCGTGAATCATATATGAAACTCCTTTATATGTACTTTTTGGCAATTACTTAGGTTATCTTCCCTCCCCTAAAAGAAATTAAGCTTAAGATTTCTAAATACAAAAATAAACCAAGGAAGATCCCTTGGTTTATCTTTGTCAGACGAGCTGATTTTCAGTTTCTTCGCTAAAGAAGTGTTTCATTGCAAAAAATACGTCTGCTTTTTTCCTTAATACATGGTATCTGAATTTCGGATGATCAATCGATTTATAAGCCTGCATTAGACTTGAGGATCGATTATATTGGTTCACTTCGCCATACCCGAACATCTGCGATACTTCCATAAGCTGATGAATTAAGGAGACACATCTTTTATTGTCAGACGTTAAGTTATCTCCATCTGAGAAGTGGAATGGGTAAATATTATAGCGGTCGGGCGAATACTTCGCTTCAATCAGATCAATTGCTTTTTTATAGGCTGAAGAACAAATCGTTCCGCCGCTCTCCCCTTTCGAGAAAAAGTCATGCTCTGAAACTACTTTTGCCTGCGTATGGTGTGCTACAAACTCAATTTCTACGGTTTCATAATTCTTTTGAAGAAAACGATTCATCCAAAAGAAGAAACTGCGGGCCATATATTTTTCCCATTGTCCCATTGATCCACTCGTATCCATCATTGCGATAACAACTGCTTTAGATTCCGGCTTCACTCGATCTGTCCATGCTTTAAATCGGATATCCTCTGGATAGATCGGAGAGAAAGATGATTCTCCTGCTAATGCATTTCGTTTGAAAGCTTCCAGCATCGTTCTCTTCTTATCAATATTGCCAACAAGTCCTGTTTTGCGAATGTCTGTAAACTCTATGTCTTCGTGAATGATTGTATCTTTTTCTTTTTCTGCAAGATTAGGAAGTGTAAGCTCTTTAAAGAGGGCCTCTTCCAATTCAGCTAGTGAAACCTCTGCTTCGTAATAATCTTCTCCTGCCTGGTCCCCGGCTCCTTCTCCCTGCCCAGGTTTCTTCTGGGCTTCCTGAGACTGACCGACGACATCCCCCACCTGACTGTCTCCATCGCCTTGGCCGGCATGTTTGTTTTTCTCATAATTATACCTGATCTTATATTCATCAAGTGACCGAATAGGTATCTTTACAACACGTTTTCCATTTGACATGACAATGTTCTCTTCAGTAATCAAGTCAGGAAGCTGTTTATTCATGGCGTCTTTTACTTTTTCCTGATGTCGCCTCTGATCATCATAGCCTTTTCGATGGAGGGACCAGTCGTCTTCAGCAATGACAAAGTTCTTCTTTTCATTCATCACAATTTCCCCCTCCTGCTTGTGGATTACTCTATCATATGCAGGACAAGGCTAATGGATGAGGCTAAATGGAATATGACTTGTATTTTATTAAGAATTATTTGACTATTCACTTGTAATAAGTGAAAACTATGGTAAGTGGAGCTCTGGCGCGCGCGTTCTCCTCTTTATAAACTTCTCTCTTTACCCTCACAAACAAGAAAGCCAAATTTAGCAGTACAAAAAGAAAAACGACTACTTTATCAGCAGCTTTCGTAAAGAGATTTATCTGCAAACAAAAGCCCCTGCTGTAAAAGCAGGGGCTAAATCAATTATCCTTCTAAAAGAAGATCATACGGGTCTTCAATCATTTCTTTAATACGGCGCAGGAATTGGACGGCTTCTTTTCCATCAACAATTCTGTGGTCGTAAGATAAAGCAATATACATCATTGGACGAGCCTGGATCGTATCATCCGGCATAACTTTCGCACGCTTCTCAATGTTATGCAGTCCAAGAATACCGACTTGCGGAGAATTTAAGATCGGTGTAGACAGCATAGATCCAAAAATTCCGCCATTTGTAATGGTGAACGATCCACCTTGCAGATCCTCTAAGGAAAGCTCTTTGTTACGTGCTTTTTGTGCAACATCCATGATTACTTTTTCAATTCCCGCAAAGTCTAAACGGTCGGCATCGCGGACGACTGGCACCACAAGTCCTTCATCCGTAGACACAGCCATACCAATGTCATAGAATTTCTTCTTAATAATTTCGTTTCCTTGAATCTCTGCATTGATGAGAGGAAACTCTTTTAAGGCTCCTACAGCTGCTTTCGTAAAGAAGGACATAAAGCCAAGCTTCACCTCATGCTTCTTCTGGAAAGCTTCTTTACGTTCGCTTCTAAGCTTCATCACATTTGTCATATCTACTTCATTAAAAGTAGTCAGCATCGCAGAGTTTTGCTGAGCTTCCACTAAGCGTTTAGCGATTGTCTGACGGCGACGGGACATCTTAATTCGTTCTACCGGCTTGTCAAACTCAACTTTTTCTGAAGATTCCTGTTTGCTCGCCTTCTTCTCTTGTTTTGGAGCTTCCTTATTCTCTTCTTTCTGGCCTCCGCCTTTAGCAGCTGATTCTACGTCTTCTGGACGAATACGGCCGAGCGGATCTCTCGCTGAGATTTCACTAAGATCGATTCCAAGCTCACGGGCGCGCTTGCGGGCCGCAGGTGTTGCGATCACATCGCCTTTGTTCTCTTTTTGTGAAGAAGAGCTTTTCTCTTCTTTCGTTTCTTCTGTTGTATCTGCCTGCTTTTCTTCTGCTTTTTCAGCGGATTTTTCTTCCGTTTTCTCTTCTTCCTTGCTTTCTTCTTCATCAGAAGATCCGCCGGCTTCACCATTTTCATCTACTTTAGCGATGACGTCGCCTACTTCTACATCGTCACCGGCTTCTTTTAAAATTTCCGCAAGAACGCCGCTGGCATCCGCATTTACTTCAACATTTACTTTATCTGTTTCAAGCTCAAGGATTGGGTCACCCTTTTCTACTTGATCACCTTTTTTAACAAGCCATTCGGCAATCGTACCTTCTGTGATGGATTCCGCTAATTCAGGGACCTTAATTTCCTTCATTATTGATTTCCTCCTTTAGACAACTGTAGCGCTTCGTTAATGATTCGTTTCTGCTCGGTTTTGTGGATGTTTGGTTCACCAACTGAAGGAGAGGCACGATGCGGTCTGCCAACATAACGGTGAATTTGTCCTTTTTCTAACAGCTTGTGAAGAATTCCCTCAACAAAGTACCAGCTTCCCATATTTTGAGGTTCTTCCTGTACCCAGACAAGCTCCTCCAGGTTAGGGTATTCTTTTAAGATTTCTTTTAAGCTCTGTGTAGGGAACGGATAAATTTGTTCAATACGTACTGCATCAATGGTTTCAAAAGATTGATCTTTCGCTTTTTCTACCACATCTTCAATCTCTACCATAATTTTCCCTGTACCTAGTAATAAGGAGGTTACTTTCTCTTTATCTTTTTTCTTTGTCTTCGTTAAGCCGAGCTGTCTTAAGATCGGCTGGAAGTTCAATTCACTAAATTTATCGCCTTCTGAAGCTACTCTTTGATTTCTTAAGAGGCTCTTAGGTGTCATCAATACAAGCGGTCTCGCTTCTTCTTGGTTGCTGATCGCCGCTTGCCGTCTTAGAAGATGAAAGTATTGGGCAGATGATGTGACATTTGCAACGGTCCAGTTATTTTCTGCACCCATCTGCAGGAATCGTTCAAGGCGTGCACTGGAGTGCTCAGGTCCTTGTCCTTCATAGCCGTGAGGAAGAAGGAATACAATATTCGATTTCTCTCCCCATTTGGCTCTCCCAGCTGCAACGAACTGGTCGAAGATAACCTGTCCTGCATTGGCGAAATCCCCAAACTGAGCTTCCCAGATGACCAAGGAGTCCGGAGCCTGTACGCTGTATCCGTATTCAAAACCAAGCACACCTGCTTCAGATAGCGGACTGTTGTAAATATCAAACGAGGCATTGGCCTGTTCGATACCATGTAATGGGCAATATGTTTCACCAGTCTCAACATCATGCAAAACTAAGTGACGGTGGGCGAAAGTACCCCGCTCAGTGTCCTGTCCGGTAATACGAATAGGCCTCCCCTCTTCAATGATGGATGCAAAAGCCAGGGCTTCCGCTGTCGCCCAGTCTACTTTATTACCGTCCTCGAGCATGCTGCTTCGTTTCTGTAAAATTCGCTCGAGCTTTTTAAATCCGTTGAAGCCTTCAGGGCGCTTTAAAAGCTCCTTGTTCAGCTTTCTCAAACGCTCTAAATCAATTGCAGTAACAATTTCATCGAGCGGACGCTCAACGGCGCCAGGGCGGTCTTTCACTTCCGCCTCTATTGCTTCATTTTCATTCATATTGTTATATATATCTCGAAGGTTGGATTCTACCTCTTTAAACATATCTTTAAGAGTTCCCTCTTTGATCACATTCTGCTCAATCAGCCGCTTTTCAAAGACGTAAGGAGCTGTTTCATGCTCATCGATTTCTTTGTAAAGCTTAGGCTGGGTTGCACGAGGCTCGTCCATTTCGTTATGTCCAAAACGACGGTAACCAACGAGGTCGATAACGAAATCTTTTTTGAATTTCTTTCTATACTGATAAGCAAAAGATATCGCTGATAAGCAGGCAATCGGGTCATCTGCATTGACATGGATAATCGGAATTTCATACCCTTTCGCAAGGTCACTTGCATAACGGGTCGATCGTCCGTCTTTACGGTTTGTAGTAAAACCAACCAAGTTATTAGCGATGATATGAATTGTTCCGCCTGTACGATATCCTGGAAGGTCTTTCATATTAAGGGATTCAGCTACAACTCCTTCACCGATGAACGCAGCGTCTCCATGAACTAAAATACCGAACGCTTTTTCCTCATCTAGTTGGGAATAACCTGGCTCTGAGCGGTCATCCTGAGCGGCTCTTGTGAAGCCCTGGACAACAGGGTTAACGAACTCAAGGTGAGATGGGTTATGGCTCAATGTAATTTTCGTAGACTGTTCTTCACCATTGCCGATCTCTCTGCGGGCACCGAAGTGATACTTTACGTCTCCGGTCCAGCCATAGTTAATCCCGGTAGAACCTTCAGAAGGAACAAGCTCTTTGTCCGGTGCATGGTGGAACTCAGAGAAAATCCGGTCATAGGGCTTGCCGAGCACGTGGGCCAGCACATTCAATCTTCCCCTGTGGGCCATGCCCATCATTATGTGGCCAATTCGATCTCCTGAAGCTTCCTGCACGATATGGTCAAGCATTGGCACCATAACGTCCAATCCTTCAATAGAGAAACGCTTTTGTCCGACAAAGGTTTTAGCTAAAAAGTTTTCAAACCCTTCTACATCTACTAGTCTTCTAAGTAATTGTTTCTTTTGGTCATTACTTAATTCAACCTGAAATTCGGCTGTGTCTATTCTATTTTGAAGCCATTGTCTTTCATTCTCATGGCTTACGTGATCATATTCAAATGAGATCGTTCCCGCATAAGTTTCCTTTAAGTAGCGGACGACCTGAAGAGCATTTTTGAAATTCAGTTTTTTATTATCCCATACCCATTCGGCCGGGATTTTTTCCAGATCGCTTTCTGTTAAGCCGTATCTGGAGATTTCCAGCATATTTGTCGGACCTCTTTCATTACTTCCGACTGCATAAATTTTAGCGTCTAGATGACCGTGACGACGAATAGCCTCAACAAGTTTTAATGCTGAGGTGACTTTCACTATATCTACAGATGCAGCTTGTGCTTCTCCATTTACGGAAGCTGAAGCAGACGCACTCATCCATTCAGGAGCTCCATGCTGGTCGAACACCTCTTTTAAAGTAGCATCGACGGACTCTGGATCTTTTACGTATAATTCGTACTGTTCTTCAATGTAACCCATATTAGGGCCGTGAAACTCTTCCCAAAATCTTTCGTTGGCACCTTGATTAGCCACGTGAAATACCTCCAAGTAGTTGTTTGTCTAATGCTGGAACGTAAACGTTTGCAAACACACTTACTATTATAGAGTTGTTACGCTCCTTAATTCAACATTTATCCCTTTTTTTCTTAAGCTCTAATTCTTTTTAATTATAACAAGAAAGACGCACCAGATGGTACGCCTTTTGCAATTTTCTAAATTTATTCGTCATCCTCAAGAACTTTGTAAGCTTGATCAAACAATTTCATTTGGCTGTCTATTACTTCCTCGTCAGAATTTCTTTCAATATATGAATAGACCCCTTCTTGGCTGAGTGCTCTGGCTTTAACATTATCATCCAGCATAATGTTTAATATACCTAGTATTCTCTTTTTTATTCTCTGATCAAGGACTGGAAATAACAATTCCACCCGTTTGACCATGTTTCTAGTCATTAGGTCAGCAGATGATAAATAGAGTTTCTCCGTTCCATTATGATAAAAATAAAAAATACGGCTGTGTTCCAGAAACCTCCCTACTATACTAGTAACACGAATATTCTCACTTACTCCTTTAATTCCCGGTTTTAAACAGCAGATTCCCCGGACAATCAATTCGATTCGGACGCCGGCTTTTGAAGCTTCATAGAACTTCTTAATGATGGATTTGTCCGTCAGGGAATTCATCTTGGCTACAATTCTTCCGTTACCTTCCTGCTTATGAAAAGCAATCTCTTCTTCTATTTTAAGAATATAATCGTTTCTCAAATCAGAAGGAGCCATAGATAAGTGATAATATTCCGGCTGTTCGGTATACCCGCTTAGTGCATTGAAGAAGTTCGTAGCGTCCACTCCAAATTCCTCATGAGTAGTAATGATCCCCATATCTGTATACTGCTTAGCTGTCTGGTCGTTATAGTTCCCTGTTCCTAGATGAACGAAACGCTCAATATAATTTCCCTTTTTTCTTACAATTAAAGTAATCTTGCTGTGTGTCTTTAAGTGAGGGATCCCATAAATCACATGACAGCCAGCCTTTTCTAATTCCCTGGCCCATTGGAGGTTATTTTCTTCATCAAACCGAGCCTTTAATTCCACTAAAACGGTAACTTGCTTCCCGTTCTCCGCTGCTAATTTGAGTCCTGCCATAATCGGGGATCCCCCGCTTACCCGATAAAGCGTTTGTTTAATAGCCAATACGTTCGGATCTGCAGCCGCTTCTGTAATAAATTCTACAACCGGCTCAAAGGATTCATAAGGATGATGAAGGAAAATATCCTTTTTTAAGGCGGCTTCAAAGATATCCTCACCTTCTTCAACGTCCTGCAGGGGCTGGGGGATTAATTGTTCATAACTCAGTTCTTCTTTCCGCTCTGCTAATTTTTCATAAAAATTAAATAGACAGGTTAAATCTAAAGGTCCGTCTGTCCTATAGATATCATCTTCATAAATCTCAAGCTCTTTTAATAGAAATTGCACCATTTTCTCATCGCAATTTCTATTTCTCACCTCTAAACGGACGGCGGCCCCCCACTTTCGTTTTTTTAATTCTTTCTCGATTGCTTTTAATAAATCACGTGCATCTTCTTCATCGATGGTCATATCCGCATTGCGGGTAATTCTAAATTCTGTAATTGACTTCACTCTGTAGCCTCTAAATAATTTATCGATAAAATAACTGATAATTTCTTCTAAGAGGATATAACAATGGATAATAGGATGAGAGACTTGAACAAAGCGAGGAAGAACAGATGGTACTTGGACTATAGCCGTTCTTTCCAGCATGTTCTGAGGATCGCTGTGTGCTAAAACAACTGCCAGATTAATAGTTTTACTTAACAAAATGGGAAAAGGCCTGTGAGTATCCACCGCCAAAGGCGTTAATACAGGAAAAACTTCGTTAATAAAGTACTCCTCCAGCTCAAATAACTGTTCCTCAGATAATTGAGCGATGGAGATAATCGAAATATTTTCATTTTCTAACAGGGGCTTCATTTCCTGATACGTCTCATATTGTCTATGCACCAACTCATGATTGTTTTTTGCTATGTGGTGCAGCTGCTGCTTCGGTGTAAGGCCAGATTTATTTTCCGGCTTATTGTATCCGGCTTTCACCTGATCCTTCAGTCCTGCCACACGAACCATAAAAAATTCATCGAGATTGGAAGAAAAGATCGCTAAAAATTTAAACCTTTCTAATAAGGGTGTGTTTAGATCCTTCGCTTCCTCCAATACTCGTTCATTAAAGGCAAGCCAGCTTAACTCTCGGTTAATAAAAAATTCAGGGTCATCTAAATTAGAAATACCTTCTACATTTGTCATGACACACTTCCTTTTTGACAGGGATGGCTATCTCCAACTTACTACTTCCATATTAAGAGTCTATACTTCTTTTGTTGATTTTTCGTTAATTTTCGACATTTGAAAAAGAGAGTTCTATCCTCTTTTTCAGGGTTTTTTCCAGATGCTTTTTCTGTTTTTCACTTTGGTATTCTTCAGGCAGATAGTCTTTAGAACAGATCAGCTCCATATACAGGGTATCATCGTCTGTTTCAATTCTTATATCTTTAACAGCACTTCTCCTCGTACTGTCAAGGCTATAGCAAAATTTAATAAAGGCGCCAAACAACCGGATTTTTTTCTGTTCGCTTTTTACCCACCAGTCTTTATAAGGGCGGAGGAACTGCTTGAAAATTGTTTTATTTTTAAACGAAGCCATTAATGCCAGCTTCAAACGGTCAATATGCATAAGACCGTCAATCGTTCGATTGGCTAATAAATAAAAGGTATGCTGAGCACTCGATTCATCATCGATATATTGGCCTAAGTTGTAGACATAGCTGGCTCTTTTAATATCTTTCCAATCAGATTTTGAAAAATCACCGATTCCTTTATCATAAAGCTGATTAAATAACTTGTAGGCTAAATGGTGGACATGAGAAATCTGTTTTGTGTTGAGGTCATAATCTTTGACAAGTTCCTGCACACTTTCTTCTAAAACATTAGGAAATAAGTGTGTTCCCATCCCACGTGTCAATTGCTCATAAAAGACGCCGTCTCGTAAGCCTTTACGGCTAAGGATAAACCCGTCAGCATGAACAGTTTCATACAGGGAATGGAACACCTCAATCGCCGGCAATATAATATCAGAGCGGTCTTTCGATAACCCTTCGACCTTTTGCAGCTTATCGATCGGAAGAGTGAACAAATAATTTTTAATAAATGCTAAGTCACTATCTGTCATTTTATACTGATGAAGACCAGCTAATGGATACTCTTTCATATTCTGATCAATCTGTGCGACATTTCTCGCGCCGCCTCCAATCCCAATTAGAGGGACTTTTTTCTTGTTTAGCCACTCAAGCGACATAAACGCCTCTTTTAAATACTGACGCAGCTCTTCATACTCTTTTTCCGTAGGCAGTTCATCTGTAAAGAAACGCTGTTTAAGCGTAATTGCACCGAAAGGAAAGCTATGAGAATGAATGAGACGGCGGTCTTTAAAATAGGTAACTTCTGTACTTCCACCGCCAATATCAACAGTTACTCCTTCTTCGAGGGACGTAGAATTTACAACAGCTAAATAGCCATAATACGCTTCCTCCTCTTCCGATAGAATTCTCATATCAAAATCAGTCTGTACGAACACTTCTTTTATAATTTCTTCTTGATTTTCAGCCTGTCTGATAGCTGCGGTAGCTACACAGATGGTCTCTTCCAATTGATATGTATCCAGAACATGCTGAAAGCTCGTTAAAATAGTAAGCATTTTTGCCACACCCTGCTCAGAGAGCGTTCGGTCCTCTTGTAAGTATGTACTCAACCGGGCCACAGCTTTTACATTTTCAACTTCACGCAAACGGCCTCCCTTATCTCTTAAATAGATCACAAGCCGCATCGTATTTGAACCTATATCGATAATCGCATAATAACGTTTACTCATTAGATTCACCTACCCTTTTTTTTGCCCAGTATACCATAAATGGAGTGCCAGCCACTTTGGCTGACACTCCACAGTTGATTATCGATTTAAAAGGCTTCCTACATATTTCAAAAGCTCATTCGCGGAAGTAGAATTGTATCCATGCTCATCAACTAATGTAGCGACGACTTCATTAATCTTCTTAAGCTGCTGTTCATCCGGCGTCTTCGTGGAAGTGGTAATTTTCACGATATCCTTAAGATCAGCAAACAGTTTCTTCTGGATAGCTTCTCTTAAGCGCTCATGGGATTGATAGTCGAACTTCTTGCCTTTGCGTGCATACGCTGAAATCCTGATGAGAATCTCCTCGCGGAACGCCTTCTTCGCATTTTCAGAAACGCCGATCTGCTCTTCAATCGAACGCATGAGGCGCTCATCTGGATTCATTTCCTCTCCCGTTAATGGATCGCGAAGCTTCGTCTTATTGCAATATGCCTCAACGTTATCAAGATAATTATCCATAAGCGTGCGTGCAGACTCTTCATAGGAATAAACAAATGCTTTCTGAACTTCCTTCTTCGCTAAATCATCATATTGTTTCCGTGCTACTGAAATAAACTCCAAGTATCGCTCCTTATCTTCTTTTGAAATTGAAGCGTGACTATCCAGCCCATCTTTTAATGAACGTAGAACATCTAAAGCGTTAATCGAACTCATTTCTTTTTTAATTATTGTAGAAGAAATTCGGTTAATCACATAACGAGGGTCAATGCCGCTCATTCCCTCATCCGAGAACTCTTTGCGAAGTTCCTCTACATCCACATCACTAAAACCTTCAACCTCCTGCCCATCATATAAATACATCTTCTTCAAAATATCAATAGAAGCTTTCTTCGACTCTTTTAAACGGGTTAAAATCGTAAACATAGCAGCGACTCTCAAGGTATGAGGTGCGATGTGCACATCACGGATATCACTCTCACGAATCATTTTTTCATAGATTTTCTCTTCTTCTGTTACTTTTAAGTTGTATGGAATTGGCATGACAATCATCCGGGAGTGCAGGGCTTCATTCTTTTTATTAGCAATAAAGGAGCGGTACTCCGCTTCGTTTGTATGGGCAATAATCAATTCATCGGCTGAAATCAAAGCAAATCGTCCAGCTTTAAAGTTACCTTCCTGCGTTAAACTCAATAAATGCCAGAGGAACTTCTCATCACATTTTAAAATCTCCTGAAACTCCATTATCCCTCGGTTAGCTTTATTCAGTTCCCCATCAAAACGATATGCTCTTGGGTCAGACTCTGAACCGAACTGAGCAATAGTCGAGAAGTCGATAGAACCAGTTAAATCAGCAATATCTTGAGACTTAGGATCCGAAGGACTAAATGTTCCAATACCTGTCCGCTTATCTTCTGAGAAAAATACTCGTTCTACAAGAACATCTTCAATTCGCCCGCCATAATCCTGTTCCAGCCTCATTGTGTTCAGAGGTGATAGACTTCCTTCTATACGGATGCCATACTCTTCCTGAAACTCATCGCGCAGGTGATGTGGAATCATGTGAAGCGGATCCTCATGCATCGGACAACCTTTGATCGCAAAAACGGCACCCTTATCCGTCAGCGAATATTTCTCAAGTCCACGTTTAAGCAGATTTACGAGTGTTGATTTACCGCCGCTGACAGGACCCATCAGGAGCAAGATTCTTTTTCTTACATCTAATCGGCGGGCAGCCGGATGAAAATACTCTTCCACTAAGCGCTCCATCGCCTCATCTAATCCATAAATATCCTCATCAAAAAATGAATACTTCTTATGATGAGAGCCCTCTTTTACTCCAGCTTCCGTGATCATATTATAAACACGAGAGTGAGCAGACTGGGCCAAGTACGGTTTCTCTTTCAACAAATCTAAATAATCCCTAAATGTTCCTTCCCACTTCAGTTCCTCTTCTTGTACTCGGTAGTCTTGAATTCTTCTAATAATATCCACTCAACGACCTCCCCGTCGTAACTCGCAAGTTTAATAAATCCTATGCGGACAAATTTAAAATCATTCCCACTGTTTCGGTACCAGGTACAGGGAGATAAATCGGTGGTTCTGGCTCTTTTTCTTCTCCCGGTACCCGGTACTGACTCTTCCAGCTATTTTTGCGGCATCGCGCAAATTAGCGCAAGAAATGGATAGATCTCCGAAAAATGTATAGAACTCGCTTTGACAGGGGGTATATCCCTTGTTAGAATTGTCTTGAATTTTAATTCGATAAAGGATTACAAATGGAAAGAAGGTCAAAATAATGGAAAGATGGTACTTTGTCGATTCAGGGCATCTGACACCTGCTTTGAACATGGCTTTAGATGAAGCTCTTATGAATTGGCACAGTGAAGGAAAGATCCCCCCTGTCCTGCGTTTCTATGGATGGAAACCCGCTGGACTTTCCGTCGGCTATTTTCAAAAAGTGAAGGGAAAAATTGACCTTGAAGCAGTAAATCGAAATGGATATCAGCTCGTAAGAAGGCAGACAGGAGGAAGAGCTGTACTGCATGACGATGAATTAACCTACAGCGTCATCGTTTCCGAATCCCACCCTGATATGCCTGCCTCCGTTAAAGAAGCATACCTCGTCATCTCCCAGGGCTTGCTAGAAGGCTTTAAAGAATTGAATATCCCTGCAGACTTTGCGATCCCTGAAGAAAAGTTAGGGACAACCGGTTCAGCCGTCTGTTTTGAGGAACCTTCCTGGTATGAATTAATTGTCGATGAAAAAAAAGCGGCTGGAAGCGCACAGACAAGGAAAAAAGGGGTTATCCTCCAGCACGGTTCGATCCCGATCAATGTTGACGAATCGAAGCTTTTTGATATGTTTATATATAAGAATGAACGTATTAAGCAGCGGGCCCGTGAAGCTTTTGGCGACAAGGCCGTTTCCATTAACCATATTTTAGAGACTCCTGTCAGTTTTGAAGATACAAAAGCCGCGTTTAAAAACGGATTTGAAAAAGGCCTCAATATTGAACTTAAACCTTTTCAATTAACAGACGAGCAGTGGGCTGAAGTAGAAGGTTTGGCACAGAATAAATATGCGACTGATGAGTGGAACTTTTCCAGATAAAAAAAGGAGTGAGCGAATTGGCTAAAAAAGACGAGTACATAAGAAAACCGGATTGGCTCAAAATTAAAATCAATACGAATAAATCCTACACAGGTTTAAAAAAATTAATGCGCGAAAAGAAACTGAATACCGTATGTGAGGAAGCACGCTGTCCCAACATTCACGAATGCTGGAGTGAACGTAAAACAGCGACTTTCATGATCCTTGGGGATACTTGCACGCGTGGATGCCGCTTCTGCGCAGTTAAAACAGGTCTGCCAAACGAACTGGATTGGGGCGAGCCGGAACGAGTCGCCGAGTCCGTCGAGATTATGGGTCTTAAACACGTGGTTGTTACGGCTGTAGCCCGCGATGACTTAAAAGACGGAGGAGCCGCTGTTTTCGCAGAAACAGTGAAAGCCATCCGCCGCCGTGTACCAGGCTGTACGGTAGAAATCCTGCCGTCTGATATGAAGGGAGATTACGAAAGCCTTCATACGCTGATGTCAGGTGAGCCTGACATTTTCAACCACAACATTGAGACGGTCAGACGCTTAACGAAAAAAGTCCGGGCCCGTGCTATGTATGACCGCTCCTTAGAGCTTCTGCGCCGAGTGAAGGAAATCCGTCCAAATACACCGACAAAATCAAGCATTATGGTCGGTCTTGGTGAAACCAAAGAAGAAATCATTCAGGCTATGGATGACCTTTTAGCCCACAATGTAGATATCATGACAATCGGACAATATTTACAGCCAACGAAGAAGCACTTAAACGTCGAGCGCTATTACCACCCGGATGAATTTGAAGAACTTAGGAAAATTGCCATGGAAAAAGGCTTCAGGCACTGTGAAGCCGGTCCAATGGTACGCTCTTCTTATCATGCTGATGAGCAGGTAAATGAAACCTCTGCCCAGCGACGCATTAAGTACATGCAGGGTTATGAGTCTCAAGGGGATAAATTAGAAGACAACGTTACTTTTTAGTCCATAGAAAAAGCCGCCTTAAAAGGCGGCTTTTTTTACTCTTCAACAGCAGATTCCGTTTCTTGTTTATCTATATTCTCTTCATTTCCTTCTTCATCAGATTCATCTTCACCAGAATCTGAACCCTGGTCTTCTTTCTTTTCTTCTTTTGGTTCTATTTCCTCGTCTGGCTCTTTATCTTTTCTTGATTCTTCTTCCTTATCCGTTTCTTGGTCAGTCTCAGCTTTTGGAGGATTTTCTTTTTGCTTTTCGGAAGCTTTCTCTTCATTGGCTGGTTTATCACCAGACGTAGACGTACTGCCTGTACCAGAGGAGCCGGAACTTCTCGATAATGAAGGGGATGAAGAGCTTGAAGCCGGTGGAGTGTATGTATAACTGCTTTCTCTCTCACTTTCAGCAGGCTGCTCCATAAAATAATCCTGCTTAAGAGCTTCTTCTTCTGCCAATTCCTCTTCTTGATGCTGATCTTCTTCCTTCGCTTCGGCTAATACCTTCTCGACATGCACGAAGTTATTCTCCGGTATTTCCCCTTCTATTTCTTTATTAGTGATGATCTCCGGTCCTTCTTCGTCATCGATCTCAGCTTCGCCCAGCTGCTGTATCGTAATTTTGATCGGTTCTGTACCGGCCGCTTCACTGCTTTTGCCGCCGCATGCAGCCAGCAGGAAACCTGTCAAAAATAATAACATCACAGGAAAAATGCCCCTCATTCTAACGACTCTCCTTTTAACCGGTTTATGTAAAAATATGCTGGAATATGTAAGTTGGAATCATTATACCATAATTCCCATAAGGAAAAGACCGCATGAAGCGGTCTTTTCTTTTTACCAGTAATATCCGTACGGGTTATAAGGGGGTCCTGGCTGGCCATAGTAAGGCGGGGGATAACCGCCATACCCTCCTCCATATAATAGGGGTGGAAGAGCGCTTCCTATGAAACCGCCGAGAAGTCCACCGACAAATGGGCCTCCGAAGAACCCTCCGAAGAATCGATCTTCTTCCTCATAGTAATACGGATCTGCCGTGCGTTCATCAAACTCAGCATAAGGACCGTATTGGTAGTGGTCAGGTAGCATTGGGTTCCCTCCGTTAAAAAGACATGGGGTATTTACCTACATTTCAACATATGTGTAATCCGTACTTAATGTATGGGCGAAAACCCTGTCCCTGTTTAATTTTAGAAAAGCGCATTCACATTGTTAAGTAAATAAGGTATAATAATTACCATCAATGCTTGTCTGTATGGATTACATAAAGGAGGCTGAAATTCCATGAAATTAACGTTAATTATCTTTGTGTGCGTCGCATACTTAGTTTCCATTTTCTCTGCAGGTTATGATACGAAACCGGGACGTCCAAGAAAATAATAAAAGCAAAATCGCACCTCTTTATAAGAGATGCGATTTTTTATTTGATCATATTAGGAAAGCCTTGCTGCTTGAGAACGTCAAAGATGATGATGGAAGCCGTATTCGATAAGTTCAGAGACCTGACCTTATCAGTCATTGGAATGCGAAGACAACGGTCCTCAAGGCCCGTAAGAAGACTCTTAGGAATACCGTCCGTTTCTCTTCCAAATACAAAGAACCACGACTTCTCCGTATCGCTGAAATCAAAATCAGCATAGGATTTAGTTCCGAAATTCTCAATATAAAAGAATTCTCCATCAGGATACTTTTCGTACAGCTCCTCGATGGAATCATAATAATGAATGGTCACATCATGCCAATAATCCAAACCTGCGCGCCTAAGCATCTTATCATCAGTGGAAAACCCTAAAGGACGAATGAGATGCAGTTCTGCGTTGGTCGCTAAACACGTTCGTGCGATATTTCCGGTGTTTGCAGGAATTTCAGGCTGAAATAAGACAATATGATTTGCCATGTTCTTCACCTCAATTACACTTAGTCAACTAGACTATTATACCATACTTATCAACCGCCAATTTTAAAAAATTTATACTTGATATTCGGTGTGTAGGCCGTTGAATCTTCATACTTCCAGTAACGCTGCCGGCTGTTTGTAGTATGAGCGTTCACCAGGGGTTCCCCTTCGCTGTCTTTACTTACGACAATAGTGGTATGGTCATAGCGCCCATCCCCTTCAAAATCATAGCAGATGACATCTCCAGGCGACAGCTCATCGGCTGACTGCACTTCAATTGCCACTAATCCTTTTCTTGCACCGCTTAAATACCAGCGCATCGCATTGGCCACTGTCCAGCTGTAACTCCATGTCTTGCCTCCATACCACCAGCCTTTGCCTCGGTGCGGATGCCCCCACACAGGTGCCCCGCCGGCTCGTAAGCATTGGGAAATGTAGTTCGTACAGTTATTTTCAAAATTCATGTAAGCCGGATTATAGCTGTCCCACCACTGCTCCGCATACCGGACAGCCTCTCTGCGGTCATAATTAAAACGAGAAACTTCATTCCCTGCTTCTTCAAAAAAAGGCAGGGCCTCTATACTTCTATCACTAATATTTTTTTCGGTAATGGTCATATTTTCAATCAGCTGATTATGTTCAATTCGGCCGCGGCAGGAGTAAATGCCTTCTTCTACATAAGAACGTGCGCCGTCTTTCACGTAAAGACGAATGGCTAATAAGTAGCTCCTTTCATCTACCGCTTCATATGTAACTCTATGATAAGGGATGATATGAAAGGTAGCCTGACTCACGCGGCTTCCCCTCTCTCTCATTCCTTCTATCTTTCGGGCAAGCCACTGTTCTTCCTGCTGCTCAGGTAAGTTATTTAGGATTTCATTCCAGTACGATTTAATTATATCCATGTCGTCTCCTCCTCTCTTCCACTATATGAAAGAGGAAAACAATCCATACAAAAAACTCCTCTATACCAAAGGAGTTCAGTGTGCAGAGAAAATCCGTTTTTTTGCTTCAGGAGCGAAGACATCCGCTTTTTAGCGGCCCCACATGACGCGGGGTCGTTCGATGTTGGTAAATGATGTGCCGAAATTAACCGAACTTCATTTATTAAAAAGCCTCCTAGCGAAACCCGCGCTTTAGTGTCTTGGATCGCCCGCTTGTGGTGCACGGGGCTCGCGGTATTCTCTCTGGACCTTCTTCCATCGTGCTCACCTTTGGAAGATGGAGGGCAATCAGTCTCACCATTTTCATTTCATTATGTCGTCTTTTCCTGGATTGAAATAAAGAATCACCTTTTCTAATAACAAACAAAAACACCGAACAAATAAAAAACTCCCTCTTCAAGAGAGGGAGTTACATATTGGCTTTGATTAACTCATGTTTTGATTCGTGCTGTAAAAGTTTCTGCTTTCTTTCCAAGCCGCCCGCATAACCGACCAGCTTGCCATTACTTCCAATCACCCGGTGACAAGGAACAAGAATCATAAAGGGATTGCTGTTGACGGCCCCGCCAACAGCCCGGACGGACTTCTCAGCCTGGAGGGCTATCGCAATATCTTTATACGACCTCGTTTCCCCAATCGGGATGAGCTGTAACAATGCCCGCCACACCCTTTTCTGAAAAGGAGTCCCATAACAAATAAGCGGGACTGAAAAGGAGTCACGCTCTTGTTTAAAGTATTCGCGAAGCTCTCTTGTCGTCTGCTGAATGATACAGTGATCGGCCTGGTGTTTAAATGAGCTTTTCATCAAGTGCTTTTTTGTCCAGTTTTGGTAAAAAGCAAGATGTTCTTCAATGGATCCGTAATCTACTCGCAGAACCCCTTCATCATTGGCCAAAATCGTAAGCTGGCCGACAGGAGTATCCACAACATCGTAGTAGAGCGTTGTTTGGTAGCTCATATAAAATCCCTTCTTAACTGTTTTTTCTATTATACAAAATCTAGTATATTCTGAAAAGCTTATTTTGATTATGCTTCCTGAAAATTCAATCCTTTGTCCATCTCAGCAAGCACCTCTTTATCTTCTTCCTTCTCATAAGCTTTTCGGATCGCATCATAACATTCATCCGTGCCGATTTTTCCTAATGAATAAGCCGCTGTTCCCCTGATCACAGGACGAGGGTCGTGCTTCATCAGCCGGATCAATTCGTCTACTGCCGCTATTTCTTTATAGTGACCAAGTGCCAGGATCGCGTTACGCTGAATCGGCTTTTTCCCCCGCCAGGAACCAGACATCGGTCCAAACGTTTCTTTGAACTCCCGGTTAGAGAGTGACAGCAATGGGATTAATCGCGGCTTAACAATTTCCGGATCCGGCTCAAATGCTTCGTGGTTATGAAAATCCATGCCTTTATTTTTCGGGCAGACGGTCTGGCACGTATCACATCCATATAACCGGTTTCCAATTTTCGTTCGGAACTCTTCAGGCAGGAAATCCTTCGTTTGAGTTAAAAAAGCAATACAGCGCTGGGCGTTAAGCTGCCCGCCCTGTACAAGGGCATCTGTAGGGCACGTATCGACACAGAGGTTACAATCTCCGCAGCTGTCGTCTACCGGCTCATCAGGTGCAAATGGAATGTTCGTCACCAGTTCCCCTAAATACACGTAGGAGCCAAATTCAGGGGTAATAATGGCACTATTTTTGCCACTAAATCCAATACCTGCCCTCTCAGCAACTGCCCGATCCGAAAGCTCCCCTGTATCCACCATTGACTTAAGTTCAACTTCAGGCATTTTTTCCTTTAGAAAAGCTCCGAGCAAATGCAGCTTTTCTCTAAGGACGTCGTGATAATCCTGTCCCCAGGAAGCCCGCGCAAAAACTCCGCGGCGGTCCCCTCTTTTATTTTTGGGAGCGTCCTTCAACTTAGAGGGATACGCAAGAGCAATCGAAATAATCGATTGAGCTTCCGGCAATAAGCGTGAAGGCTCGGTCCGCTCTTCCACACTTCCTTTTTCAAAACCAGATTGATAGCCAAGGTCCTGCTGCTGCTGAAGCCTCGCCTTTAATTCGCCAAATACATCAGCTGAAGCAAAGCCGATCTTATCGATGCCGATTTCTTTACTATAGGTGATGACTTCTTCTTTAAGTTGATGGTAATCCACCTTGACTACCTCCTTTCATTTACCGGATATCTTCCACCTTCGCTGTCCGGATCCGGTTTAAGGCGGCCGCAATTTCAAATCTGCGCGGTCTCGCTAATTCTCCTGGATGCTGATCCTTAAATGGAGCTATTGAAGCGAGGCCGTCTTGGTCAAACTGTCTTTCTATTTCGTCAAGAAGCTGAGAAAGAGACTGCTGCTTTTTCAAAGCTCCCTTTTTATATAAATGCATAAGCAAATCTGCAATAACTCTTGTCTGAGATGCGTCAACGAGCTGTTCCACCCCATCCAGTGTGATTTCAGATGCACCCATTAAAATCGATGTTTTGCCTTTAGCCTGTACCTTTTCTTTTTTACCTTTACGCGGCTGGATCGAAGCATGCTTATAATGCCTGGAAGGCAGATCTCCAAAAGATGCGCTTAACTTCTGGCGCTGGCTGGGATATCGCTCTGCAATTTCCTTCGCTCTTTCCGTCACGTTGTAAGGAACATATTGATCCATCATGATGACATCATCAGCTTCTGTAAAGTAATCACCGGAGCCTCCCATAACGAGGATCGTAGAAACATCAAGCTCACCACGCAAGCTTCTTATTTTATCAATAAACGGAGTAATCGGTTCTTTTTCCTGCACGACAAGCTCCTGCATGCGTTCATCACGAATCATGAAATTCGTGGCGCTTGTATCTTCGTCAATAAGCAGTGTTTCTGCACCGGCTTCTAAAGCTTCAATGACATTAGCTGCTTGAGACGTACTGCCACTGGCGTTCTCTGTTGAAAACTTCGCCGTGTCTGCTCCGCCTGGAAGATTTTTTATAAAAGGAGAAATGTCTACATTCGTTACCTGACGGCCATCTTCTGCTCTTACTTTAACAGCCGTAGGATCCGTTAGGACATATTCGCGTCCATCTCCTTTAATATGAGGATACACGCCGCGTTCAATCGCATTCAACAGGGTACTTTTTCCATGATAGCCTCCGCCTGCAATTAAGACAATTCCTTTATGAATGCCCATGCCTGTCAGCGGCTCGTCCCTATGCGGAACGTCAATGGTGATTCGATTCTCCTCAGGACTTTGAAAAGGGACCGCACCTTTCATCGGACGGTCACTTATCCCGCTCGCACGCGGTAAAATCGAGTCATCTGCAATAAAGGAAATGAAGTTCTCTTCTTTCATCTTTGCCAAAATAGCATCATGCTGATCCGCTAAATGAACAAATTCCCAAATTTCATCGTCCTTAATGGATAAGACAGATTCTTTAATTACGTTTGGCAAAACAGTAAAAAAAAGCTTGTCTGCTTCTTTTCCGTTAATCCGGCGGCCATTAGCAGGCAAACCTACTGTCAAACAAACCGTTGTATGATCGCCGTCAATACTTACTGCCGTTCGCTCTAAAATTTCCTGCTGCGGCCGGTCAATAGATACTATCCCGCTTTTACCCGATCCCCGCACGTTAGGACGAGTGTGATTTAACACATCTGCCACCTTACGCGCGATCACGTCCTCTGTATAAACCTTGCGTTTCTTCGTCTCCTTCCACTCCGGAAGAATCGGTTTTATTTTATTTGGCACCTGGATACGGATTTTTGAAGGAGCCGCAAAGGGATCTCCCTGAACATATTCAATTTTCAACTGATAAGAAGAGAAGGAATAACTCCCCTGAATTTGTTTATATCCTTTGTAGCTTTTTCCGTCGATTTGCTTCAGTAATAGCTTTAGCTTTTTCATGGATTACTTCTCCCTTCCTTCTATTTATAGTAACTGTACTCATATTAAAAAACGCAATGCTTCGTTTATTATAAAACGAAACACTGCGTTGGTTCACGTAGTAAGGTATAAAAACAATTGAATGGAGCGGGTGAAGGGAATCGAACCCTCGTCATCAGCTTGGAAGGCTGAGGTTTTACCATTAAACTACACCCGCATTTACAAGGCTTCATTAGCTATGTTTTAACATGCTTCTTCCTCTACACGTCATTCAAGGAAGTAGGATCCGTCGAAGCAACTCGCAGTTTATTCGGCAGAAGCCCAGCTCGTGGCTGAGGTTTTACCATTAAACTACACCCGCATAACGATGTATCGTACTCTCGGAAGCACATTTTTTATTATAACAACCCTCTCTTGTGCTGACAACCAAAATTTGAGGATTTTCTACAAAAAATTCATCGATAAGCGGTTCCCATTCTTTTGTTTTCATTATCATATGTACGTCCACTTTTTTTGACACTACTAAAATAAATAAAACCGTACTTCTAATTACGAAGCACGGTTTTTATGTTTACACTACATTTTTCTTCTTCTCTTCTTCAAAATCAAGCCTTTCCCAAGTTTCGGTTCCGTCAATTCCCAGTTTGCTTGGTTCAAAGACAGGCTCTTTGTTTTCTTTTCTCTGTTCCATATAATCGCTTAAAACGGTGAAAGAAACTTTGCTTAATCGTAAAACCGCATAGATATTAAGGATGGTCATAATACCCATGAATACGTCTGCTAAAGACCAGACAACATCAAGAGTTGCTACGGCTCCAAACATAACCATAGCCAAAGTACCAAAACGGTAAATTAAAATAGCCTTTGGGCTGTCTTTAATAAATTCAATATTCTTTTCCCCATAATAATAGCTTCCGGCAATTGAACTAAAGGCGAATAAGAAAATGGCTAAAGATACAAAGAGATTCGCCCATCCTCCAATCTGAGAAGCAAGAGAGTCCTGTAGTAATGTAATACCTGCTTCCGTCCCAAACTCCGCCTGCCCGGCACTTAAAATGATGAACGCCGTAGCCGTACAAACAACGAGCGTATCAAGAAAAACGCCTGCCGCTTGAATGAAACCTTGTTTTACAGGGTGGGAAACATGTGAAGACGCTGCGGCATTAGGGGCACTCCCCATACCAGCTTCATTCGAGAATAAACCACGGTTTACACCATTCATAATGACAGCACCAATACCGCCTCCAATTACCTGCTCAAATCCAAGGGCACTGGTTATAATCAAACTAAACACTTCAGGAAGAGCGCTTAAATTCATCCCTACTACGATTAAAGCAATGACAATGTAGATTGCGGCCATAATTGGTACGACAATACTTGTAAAGTTCGCAATACGGTGTACGCCGCCAAAGATAACGATAGCTGATAACACGACAAGACCGATCCCCACTACTGAAGTTGGGACGTCAAACGTTGAATTAATAGAAGCAGCGATTGTATTACTCTGTACTGAATTAAAAATAAGTCCAAATGTAAAAGCAATGAGGATTGCAAAAGCAATTCCAACTTTGCGCTGCTTTAAGCCTTTTTCCATATAGTAGGCTGGGCCGCCGCGAAAAGCATCCTTACCATCGCGTACTTTATAAACCTGCGCCAGTGTACTTTCCATAAACGCTGTAGCTCCTCCAACGAGCGCTACAATCCACATCCAGAACACAGCGCCAGGACCACCTAAAGTAATGGCTACAGCTACACCAGCAAGGTTACCTGTTCCTATTCGAGTTGCTGATCCGATACAGAAGGATTTAAAAGCTGAAATCTCCTTGCCATTATCTCCTGGCGTTTTTTCGAATAAAACGCGTATTGTTTCTTTTAAATACCTAAACTGCACAAACCGGGAAAAAATCGTAAAGAACAGCCCTGCTCCCAGTAAAATAGGGACTGTTAAGTATGTGGAGAGATAACTGTTAATCTGCCCCAGTAATTCCATTAAAAACTCCATTTTTCCACTCCTTGGAAATTTGTTAGATTATTCTGAAAAATACTAACCAGTGCTTAGATTATCATAACAGGAAAAGCTCTTCAACCTTTAATAGGCTGATAATCATAAGCAGGAAAGATAGGCTATTACCACTTACTTAAGCGCTTACCATATAATAGAGGATTACCAGTAAATTACTAATACAAAAAGCCTTCAACATCGCGTTGAAAGCTTTAAGTAATCGTTCACCAATATTGTTATACACAGCTGAAAATAGATCAATTTACTAAAAATTTATAGTGGATACAACTCTGAAATCAGTGGAATTAGAATGAGATACCTCTAAGGTATAGTGGAGCTTAAATAGGTTTAGTTGAGCTTTTAACAAAGACTTTAAACAGCTTGGCTGGCAGGGCAAACACTTATCCTAACAATGAATTAATCTGATCTAATAATGAATTTAACAGCCCGGATACTTCATCAAAAAGACCGGTTAGAAAACCATTACCATCAAGAAGACCAGCAACGGCACATAACAGGTTTCCAAGAAGGTTCCCAGGCCCCGGAACAGCTGTAAGGTCTAGATTGATTTCTGACAGGTCAAGTTGCAGGCCAAGTAAATCGAGGAAAATAGGGCCCAGATCAAGATTTAAGAGGTCACATTCTTCTTGTGCTAGAGCAGCAGCTTGCATAGTATCACCGCTCATATCTTCAGTTAAAGTGGCAGGTACGCTTTCGAAGGTTTCTTTTACATCAGTGGTGGTACCATCTGCTGAGACAGCCTCACCTTTAACAACTCCGCTCATTAATAACCCTTCTTCTTCATCATAAGAAAGGTTATCAACGGTAACCATTCCTTTAAAAGTTCTGCCATCTTCAAGATCACCTGTGACCTTCATGTTCTTAAGCAGCTTTGATCCTGTGGTAGATGGAGAGGCAGCCATCGTGTTAACAGGGGCAAGAACAAACGTACTTACTAAAGCAATCACCAGGGCTGCAACAAGAGACTTTAATTTCATTTGGTATCCTCCTCATTTTTGTAAGCGCTCTCAAAAGTTAACTCACTTGCCAGCCGTAAATTGTTTTCCCTTGAAACCTCAGGTAAAACTGATTATCTTTCTTTTTATAAAAAATGATTACATACCACTAGTATCAAGAAGGAAATTGTCGAGAATTAAACTAATATGACCTGCGCCCTTAGTTGTATTTGTAGTGCTTTAAAGCTTTTACGAATAAAGGTGGTAATACAAAGTAACAGTGAGCGCTTTGGACTCTTGATGATTATTTTATAAAACAAAAAGACGCTTCTACAAAATAGAAACGTCTAGGTTTTTTTATTATAATTTTCGTTTAAGTACCGGTGGTCGGGGTCGAACCGACACTCCGTGAGGAACACGATTTTGAGTCGTGCGCGTCTGCCAATTCCGCCACACCGGCATATTGGAGGCGGCAACCGGAATCGAACCGGTGATAAAGGAGTTGCAGTCCTCTGCCTTACCGCTTGGCTATGCCGCCACTAATTGAATAATATATTATATTCTTCGATGTAGCAATTATGAAGCTTTTCAAGAGCGAGAGACGGGATTCGAACCCGCGACCCCCACCTTGGCAAGGTGGTGTTCTACCACTGAACTACTCTCGCATAATGGCTGGGCCAGCTGGATTCGAACCAGCGCATGACGGTACCAAAAACCGTTGCCTTACCGCTTGGCTATGGCCCAACATTTTTAGATAAAAAAATGGGGCGGCTGATGGGAATCGAACCCACGAATGCCGGAACCACAATCCGGTGCGTTAACCACTTCGCCACAACCGCCATAATGAAAGCAGGGGTAGTAGGAATCGAACCCACATTGACGGTTTTGGAGACCGTAGTTTTACCATTAAACTATACCCCTATTTGAATAATAAAATTAAAATGGTGGAGGGAGTAGGACTCGAACCTACGAACCCGATGGGAGCGGATTTACAGTCCGCCGCGTTTGGCCAACTTCGCTATCCCTCCACGTTAAAAGTGGTGCCGGCCAGAGGACTTGAACCCCCAACCTACTGATTACAAGTCAGTTGCTCTACCAATTGAGCTAGGCCGGCTAGTCAAAAAATGGTGGCTCGGGACGGAATCGAACCGCCGACACACGGATTTTCAGTCCGTTGCTCTACCGACTGAGCTACCGAGCCAGACAAATGATAGTTTATCATTTTCAAATATTGAACTAGCTTATGTATAATAATGTAATCAGTGGCGGTCCGGACGGGACTCGAACCCGCGACCTCCTGCGTGACAGGCAGGCATTCTAACCAACTGAACTACCGGACCAATATAAATAATTTGGTTGCGGGGGCAGGATTTGAACCTGCGACCTCCGGGTTATGAGCCCGACGAGCTACCGAACTGCTCTACCCCGCGATATTGTGGGAAATTATATTCCCATTAGATTTTCAATGGTGGAGGATGCAGGGCTCGAACCTGCGACCCCTTGCTTGTAAGGCAAGTGCTCTCCCAGCTGAGCTAATCCTCCAGGAAGTGGTGACCCGTACGGGATTCGAACCCGTGTTACCGCCGTGAAAGGGCGGTGTCTTAACCACTTGACCAACGGGCCAAACGTTATGATGTTAATGGCGGAGAGCGAGGGATTCGAACCCTCGAAACCGCGTGAACGGTTTACACGAATTCCAATCGTGCTCCTTCGGCCAGCTCGGACAGCTCTCCGTAATGGCTCCACAGGTAGGATTCGAACCTACGACCGATCGGTTAACAGCCGATTGCTCTACCACTGAGCTACTGTGGAATAATATCAACCTGGCGACGTCCTACTCTCACGGGGGTATACCCGACTACCATCGGCGCTGAAGAGCTTAACTACTGTGTTCGGCATGGGAACAGGTGTGACCTCTTCGCTATCGTCACCAGATCTATTGATCTGTTTCTTTTTTAGGGACAAGATATATTATATTGTCCTTTTGAGAAAATATCAAGGGTTATTTTAAAACTTTTTAGTAAACCCTCAAAACTGGATAAGACTGATGGAATCAAACCAAGGAATGTCTAGCGGCAACGCCTAAGCGTTTTCGCTTTTCTTTTAAAGTTAAGTCATCGATTGATTAGTATCCGTCAGCTCCACGTGTCACCACGCGTCCACCTCGGACCTATCGACCTCATCGTCTCTGAGGAATCTTACTAACTTATTGTTAGGGGAAATCTCATCTCAAGGGGGGCTTCATGCTTAGATGCTTTCAGCACTTATCCCGTCCACACGTAGCTACCCAGCGATGCTCCTGGCGGAACAACTGGTACACCAGCGGTGTGTCCATCCCGGTCCTCTCGTACTAAGGACAGCTCCTTTCAGATTTCCAACGCCCACGACGGATAGGGACCGAACTGTCTCACGACGTTCTGAACCCAGCTCGCGTACCGCTTTAATGGGCGAACAGCCCAACCCTTGGGACCGACTACAGCCCCAGGATGCGATGAGCCGACATCGAGGTGCCAAACCTCCCCGTCGATGTGGACTCTTGGGGGAGATAAGCCTGTTATCCCCGGGGTAGCTTTTATCCGTTGAGCGACGGCCCTTCCATACGGTACCGCCGGATCACTAAGCCCGACTTTCGTCCCTGCTCGACTTGTAGGTCTCGCAGTCAAGCTCCCTTGTGCCTTTACACTCTGCGAATGATTTCCAACCATTCTGAGGGAACCTTTGGGCGCCTCCGTTACTCTTTGGGAGGCGACCGCCCCAGTCAAACTGCCCACCTGACACTGTCTCCGGACCGGATCACGGTCCTGGGTTAGAATGTCCGTACAGCCAGGGTGGTATCCCACCAGCGCCTCCACCGAAGCTAGCGCTCCGGCTTCTCAGGCTCCCACCTATCCTGTACAAGCTGTACCAACATTCAATATCAGGCTACAGTAAAGCTCCACGGGGTCTTTCCGTCCTGTCGCGGGTAATGCGCATCTTCACGCATAGTATAATTTCACCGGGTCTCTCGTTGAGACAGTGCCCAAGTCGTTGCACCTTTCGTGCGGGTCGGAACTTACCCGACAAGGAATTTCGCTACCTTAGGACCGTTATAGTTACGGCCGCCGTTTACTGGGGCTTCGGTTCAACGCTTCGCTAAAAGCTAACGCATCCCCTTAACCTTCCAGCACCGGGCAGGTGTCAGCCCCTATACTTCGCCTTACGGCTTCGCAGAGACCTGTGTTTTTGGTAAACAGTCGCTTGGGCCTTTTCACTGCGGCTCCTCGGCAGAGGAGCACCCCTTCTCCCGAAGTTACGGGGTCATTTTGCCGAGTTCCTTAACGAGAGTTCTCCCGCTCACCTTAGGATTCTCTCCTCGCCTACCTGTGTTGGTTTGCGGTACGGGCGCCTCTTTCCTCACTAGAGGATTTTCTTGGCAGTGTGAAGTCCGGAGCTTCGGTACTTTATTTCCCTCCCCATCACAGCTTGACGTTGCCGGACGGATTTGCCTATCCGACCGTCTTGCTGCTTGGACGCACTCTTCCAATCGTGCGCACTCCTTATCCTCCTGCGTCCCCCCGTCGTTCAAACGGAAAGGAGGCGGTACAGGAATATCCACCTGTTGTCCATCGCCTACGCCTTTCGGCCTCGGCTTAGGTCCCGACTAACCCTGAGAGGACGAGCCTTCCTCAGGAAACCTTAGGCTTTCGGTGAAAGAGATTCTCACTCTTTTTTCGCTACTCATACCGGCATTCTCACTTCTAAGCGCTCCACCAGTCCTTACGGTCTGACTTCGCCGCCCTTAGAACGCTCTCCTACCACTGATCCATCAGGATCAATCCGCAGCTTCGGTGGTGTGTTTAGCCCCGGTATATTTTCGGCGCGGAGTCACTCGACCAGTGAGCTATTACGCACTCTTTCAATGATGGCTGCTTCTAAGCCAACATCCTGGTTGTCTAAGCAACTCCACATCCTTTTCCACTTAACACACACTTAGGGACCTTAGCTGGCGGTCTGGGCTGTTCCCCTCTCGACCATGAACCTTATCACCCATGGTCTGACTCCCAGAACAAAGTCATTGGCATTCGGAGTTTGACTGAATTCGGTAACCCGGTAGGGGCCCCTCGTCCAATCAGTGCTCTACCTCCAAGACTTTCTATTCTGAGGCTAGCCCTAAAGCTATTTCGGAGAGAACCAGCTATCTCCGTGTTCGATTGGCATTTCACCCCTACCCACACCTCATCCCCGCAATTTTCAACTTGCGTGGGTTCGGGCCTCCAGTCAGTGTTACCTGACCTTCACCCTGGACATGGGTAGATCACACGGTTTCGGGTCTACGACCGCATACTCAAATCGCCCTATTCAGACTCGCTTTCGCTGCGGCTCCGCTTCTCATCAGCTTAACCTTGCATACGGTCGTAACTCGCCGGTTCATTCTACAAAAGGCACGCCGTCACCCATGAATGGGCTCCGACTACTTGTAGGCACACGGTTTCAGGTTCTCTTTCACTCCCCTTCCGGGGTGCTTTTCACCTTTCCCTCACGGTACTGGTTCGCTATCGGTCACTAGGGAGTATTTAGCCTTGGGAGATGGTCCTCCCGGATTCCGACGGAATTCCTCGTGTTCCGCCGTACTCAGGATACACTCCGGAGGAGAAAGGATGTCGAGTACAGGGCTGTTACCCTCTATGGCGGATCTTTCCAGATCACTTCGTCTATCCTCTCTCTTGGTAACTCCAAAGGAGTGTCCTACAACCCCAGAAAGCAAGCTTTCTGGTTTGGGCTGATTCCGTTTCGCTCGCCGCTACTTGGGAAATCGCGTTTGCTTTCTCTTCCTCCGGGTAATGAGATGTTTCAGTTCCCCGGGTCTGCCTTCCATAACCTATGTATTCAGTTATGGATACTGTTCCATTACGAACAGCGGGTTTCCCCATTCGGAGATCCTGGGATCAAAGCTTACTTACAGCTCCCCCAGGCATTTCGGTGTTAGTCCCGTCCTTCATCGGCTCCTAGTGCCAAGGCATCCACCGTGCGCCCTTATTCACTTAACTTTTAAATCGTCGTGAAAAGACGTTTCTTACTTTGGTTTGATGTCTTGTCAAATCTTATCCAGTTTTCAAGGTTCACATTGAGAAGATCCTTTGATCTCTCAAAACTGAACAACCAACCATGTACGTCCTCCGAAGGAGACGGCTAAAAAGCCGTTCCTTTTATCCTTAGAAAGGAGGTGATCCAGCCGCACCTTCCGATACGGCTACCTTGTTACGACTTCACCCCAATCATTGGCCCCACCTTCGGCGGCTGGCTCCATAAAGGTTACCTCACCGACTTCGGGTGTTGCCAACTCTCGTGGTGTGACGGGCGGTGTGTACAAGGCCCGGGAACGTATTCACCGCGGCATTCTGATCCGCGATTACTAGCGATTCCGGCTTCATGCAGGCGAGTTGCAGCCTGCAATCCGAACTGAGAATGGTTTTATGGGATTTGCTACACCTCGCGGCTTCGCTGCCCTTTGTACCATCCATTGTAGCACGTGTGTAGCCCAGGTCATAAGGGGCATGATGATTTGACGTCATCCCCGCCTTCCTCCGGTTTGTCACCGGCAGTCACCTTAGAGTGCCCAACTCAATGCTGGCAACTAAGATTAGGGGTTGCGCTCGTTGCGGGACTTAACCCAACATCTCACGACACGAGCTGACGACAACCATGCACCACCTGTCACTTGGTCCCCGAAGGGAAGACCCTATCTCTAGGGTGGTCCAAGGATGTCAAGACCTGGTAAGGTTCTTCGCGTTGCTTCGAATTAAACCACATGCTCCACCGCTTGTGCGGGCCCCCGTCAATTCCTTTGAGTTTCAGCCTTGCGGCCGTACTCCCCAGGCGGAGTGCTTAATGCGTTAACTTCAGCACTAAGGGGTGGAAGCCCCCTAACACCTAGCACTCATCGTTTACGGCGTGGACTACCAGGGTATCTAATCCTGTTTGCTACCCACGCTTTCGCACCTCAGCGTCAGAAACAGACCAGAGAGTCGCCTTCGCCACTGGTGTTCCTCCACATATCTACGCATTTCACCGCTACACGTGGAATTCCACTCTCCTCTTCTGTCCTCAAGTTCCCCAGTTTCCAATGACCCTCCACGGTTGAGCCGTGGGCTTTCACATCAGACTTAAGGAACCGCCTGCGCGCGCTTTACGCCCAATAATTCCGGACAACGCTTGCCCCCTACGTATTACCGCGGCTGCTGGCACGTAGTTAGCCGGGGCTTTCTCGCGAGGTACCGTCAAGGTACCGCTCTATTCGCACGGTACTTGTTCTTCCCTCGCAACAGAACTTTACGATCCGAAGACCTTCATCGTTCACGCGGCGTTGCTCCGTCAGACTTTCGTCCATTGCGGAAGATTCCCTACTGCTGCCTCCCGTAGGAGTCTGGGCCGTGTCTCAGTCCCAGTGTGGCCGATCACCCTCTCAGGTCGGCTACGCATCGTCGCCTTGGTGAGCCGTTACCTCACCAACTAGCTAATGCGCCGCGGGCCCATCTGTAAGCGATAGCTCAGAAAGCCATCTTTTACTCTTCCCTCATGCGAGGGAGGAGATTACCCGGCATTAGCCCCGGTTTCCCGGGGTTATTCCGGTCTTACAGGCAGGTTGCCCACGTGTTACTCACCCGTCCGCCGCTCATTCCACTAACGTCACCCCCGAAGGGGATCAGTTAACTTCCTGCGCTCGACTTGCATGTATTAGGCACGCCGCCAGCGTTCGTCCTGAGCCAGGATCAAACTCTCCATAAAAGTAGTTTGACTTGCTCATTTGCACACCGAATGTGCTTGTTTGAATTCTCTCTATATAATAGAAAGAATAAATTGACGTACTGGTTGGTTCGTTCAGTTTTCAAAGATCAAAATGTCGTTTCGCTTTAAAACAGCGACTCAATTAATATACCACGATAACTTGTTTAAGTCAACAACTTTTTTCGTTTTTATAATTGAGTTTTTATCGTTTGCTGTGCCGCTCTCGATGCGACGTTTAATAATATACCACGGTCTAAAAACAATAGTCAATAGGTTTTTCAAATAAAAATCCCTTTCTTTTTAAAAACGAAGAAAGGGACTGGTCAATCCTATCATTTCTATACATTCGATAGTTTATACATACGATGATAAATAAATACACCTTTTGTATCCTGGAGTATAACTTCAACTAATTCCTTCTCTACTAAATATTCAATCATAGAAGATAAATCAAGAGCATACTCCTTGATTTCCGGATGGGTTTTTAACTCTCCAAACGACCAAGGCTCCCTTCTTTCTCCCATTAGATTCAGCAGATGCTTGGCGCTTGTTGAGGCACGGATACTAATCGCATGCTCAACAGCCAGAGTCATAAGCTGAACTCTCTTTTCGGTCGTTTCTTTACTCATTATCAGCTCTTCGTAGAATTTATAAATTTCAGGCTCGATTTTCTTCACTTGATTCCATACTGTAACTTCTGGGTGAAATCCTTTTTCGATAATGGCGAGTCGTGCCAAATAATGAAGAGAATGAACCATTCGGCTGAATGCATCCAAATGCTGACCCGCTTCAAATAAATCTTTGGATTCTGTATAGCTGCGGATCAGTTTGGCAAACTCAATCGCCTTCTTTAAATCACGGGTAGGCGTAGGAAACGATCTCAATTCTTCCTTAAGATCGCTTACGTATTCATTTCGCTCAAAAACGATAGAGCCATTGATGACCCATTCGACTGCTCTTCGATAAGAACTCGTCTCAATCCAATGCTGCAGTTTCTCTTCAGAGACGACATGCATGGCCGCCGACTTGTTTTCAAATTCATAATGCTTCACAAACCACGGATCGTCTGCCTGCTTAACAATAATGAATAAAATGACGTCAAAATTGTCTGTAACAGGGCTTATCGGTTTCGTTTTCTCTATTAACAGAATCCCCAGCGTATCCGCCTGACTGGCCCGTTCCTGGTAAATGGGCCTTAGTAGATCTTCCATTGTCGTTCCCCCATCGTGTTATTCGCTTCACTACTGTAATTCGATATAGCCAGCCAAAATCCTTTTTTGAAATATATTTTTCAAACAAAAGATGCTATACTACGTGTGTAAGCTTCGTAGGAGGGAATACGATTGGAACTACAGTATAAAAGTAAGATTAACAAAATTCGTTCCTTTGCATTCTGGCTGATTTTTCTTGGAATCGGTGTCATGTACATCGGTCTTCTATTTAAAGAAACCCCTTGGGCTATGGCCTTATTCATGATTCTTGGAATGGGCTTTGTCGGGTTAAGTACCGTCGTTTATTTCTGGATTGGAATGTTATCAACGAAAACCATTCAGATTATCTGCCCCACTTGTGAGAAACCGACCAAAATGCTCGGCCGTGTGGATGCTTGTATGCACTGCAAACAGCCTTTAACGATGGACAAGAAGCTTGAAGGCGAAGAGTTTGACGAAAAATATAATACAAAACGCTATCAGAAACAAGAAGCAAAACAAAGAACTTAAAAAGGCCCTGGCTGAATATAATCAGCAGGCCTTTTTTTATGTAAAGACTAAATGTCAGCGTTGATTCATGAAATAGGAGAGCCTGCTCGCTTTTAAGCGGCCTCATATAAAATAAAAAAACAGAAAGCTTTATGCTTTCTGTTTAATGAGCAGCTTTTGTCTTACATTCTGAACATGTCCCGTACACTTCCATGCGATGATGACTAACTGTAAATCCAGTCACCTGTTCAGCTAATGATTCCACTTCATTTAAGCTTGGATAGTGAAAATCTACAATCTTGCCGCATGATTCACAAATCGCATGATAATGATCAGAAGTATTGCAATCGAAACGGCTGGATGAATCACCATAAGTGAGTTCTCTGACTAGACCAATTTCTTTAAATACGCGCAGGTTGTTGTACACCGTTGCTACGCTCATATTAGGAAACTTACTTTCCAGCGCCTTATAAATATCATCAGCTGTCGGGTGAGTCATAGCATTTAGTAGGTATTCAAGCACCGCATGACGTTGTGGTGTAATTCGAACCCCAGAATCTTTTAACGTATCAATGGCTTCTTGAAGTCGATGATCTGACACCGCCATGCACCTCGCTTTCCTATAAACTAATCGTTGATTTAGAGTATTATTAAATTAGAATCCTTATAATTAGTTTAACCTCTTATTAAAGAAATTGTCAATCAAAGTCTCAAGCGGCTTATACATCCGGGTGCAGCGGCCACTCCTGTCCACCGAGCTGCTGGTTGACATACCGCGCCGCTACAAAGAGCAGGTCAGAAAGACGGTTTAAATAAGAAACGACTAGAGGGTTAACTTCATCCTCAAGAGCTACCGCACAGCGTTCGGCTCTTCTAACAATGGTTCTTGCCATATGAAAGCCGGCAGAAGCTTCATGCCCTGATGGCAGGATAAAATTTTTCAACGGAGTCAAGTGCTCATCCCATTGGTCGATAAAGTTTTCTAATTCATCGATATGTTCTTTCTTAAGCTGCCAGGTCACATCTTTTCCTTTCGGAGTAGCCAATTCCGCTCCCACATGAAATAAGATCGTCTGGATTTTTTGCATTGCTGATAGAAAAGCCTCTTTTCCTTCCCAGTCTTCTTTCAACAAATGACTTAAAGCTACTCCAATAGAAGAATTTGCCTCATCACATGTACCATACGCTTCTACCCGTTTATCATTCTTAGGGACTCTCGCTCCATAGATTAATGATGTTTCGCCTTTATCTCCAGATCTAGTGTAGATTCGCATCTTACTAATACCCCCTTTTTGGATCAATAACGTTTTCCATAGCTTCATTAGATAAATATGCAGTCAAGTTTCTTTCAAAAACTTCAAACGCCCTTGGCAAATATTGCGGAGAAATCCCTGACAGGTGAGGCGTAACGGTGACGTTTTCTTCCTCCCAGAACGGGTGATCTTCAGGAAGCGGCTCTTCTTCAAAGACATCGAGTACCGCGTGGGCAATGAATCCTTCCCTGACAGCTTCAAGCACAGCTTTTGACTTCACGAGGTCTCCTCTCCCCATATTTAAAAATACAGCATGCTCAGCCATCATCTTAAAATGCTGTTTCTGCAGCATATAGCTCGTTTCAGGTGTACTAGGCAGCACAGCCACACAATAGTCAGCGTGCGACAGGGCGCGATCAAATTCTTCTACTGTATAAACCTCATCAAAATGCGGCTGATCACTTCCCGACCTGGACACCCCAATGGTTTTCATTTGAAAGGCCTTCGCCAGCCTCGCTGTTTCCTGGGCAATGGCTCCTGTTCCTAAACACACTAACGTCTGGTGATTGAGCTCGGTCATCGGCACGCGCCGATCCCACTTATGATCCCGCTCCCGCTGCCAGAGAGTTTTTGCATTTCGTGAAACCTGAAGCAGCATAGAAATGGCGTATTCCGCCATCGGCTTAGCGTGGATGCCTCTTACATTGGTTACAAGGATGTTTTGTTCTTCGATCTTTTTAAAAGGCATCCGGTCCATTCCAGCTGAGAGGACCATGATCCAGCGGAGGTTTTCTGCTTTTTCGATGCGTTCATTAGTTAAATCTTCCCCATATGTAAGAAACACATCAGCTTTAGGCAGGTGCTGTTCTGCTTCTTCAATTCCATGACAGAAAGCAAATTCAACGTCTCCAAATTTCTCCAGAAAACTCTGTTTAATTTCTTCCGGCACTCGCTTGATAGCGGAAAGTATATACATGATGTTCCCCCCTTTATTTCCTTTCCTTTATTATGGGCGGAACCTTCTCGAAATGGCAAGAGAGAATCCCTGATTTCCAATCCCCAAAAAAAATAAACTAAAAACCGCGGCAAAGTTCCCTTTACCACGGTTTTTCATTTAGGATAAGTTTTCACGAATGTATTCCAAGGCTGCTTCCACGTGGCCTTTTACTTTGACTTTACGATATTCTTCGGCGAGATTTCCTTCTTTATCAATAATGAAAGTGGAACGCTCAATGCCGTAATATTCCTTGCCAAAGTTCTTCTTCAGCTTCCATACGCCAAATTCTTCAGCCACCTTATGGTCCTCATCGGCCAGCAGCAGAAATGGAAGATCGTGTTTATCAATGAATTTTTCATGGCTTTCCACCGGATCCGGGCTGACCCCAAGAATGACAGCATCTACATCTTCAAAGCTTTCATGATGATCACGGAAATCACACGCTTCTGTTGTGCATCCCGGTGTCATATCTTTTGGATAAAAATAAAGGACTACGTTCTTCCCTTGATAATCGGAAAGCTTTACGGTTTCTCCATTGTTAGCTTTAAGTTCAAAACCTGGTGCTTTCTGTCCTACTTCAACTGTCATGCTAAAATCCCTCCTAGAAAAGTATCTATGACTAGACTACCTTATCTAAAAGGAAACTTCCAATGTCAGCTATTTAGAGCTCTGCCACACCTTCGCGACTAAAGCGGCAGGAATCGTGTAGCCAATCACCGCTTCACAAAGTGCAATCCAGCGTCCCACCCCTATTGGCATCATATCTCCATAGCCGACAGTAAAGAGTGTCACCCCGCTGAAATAAATCCCTTTCTCCACTTCATTTACCCAGGAATATGAGTAGTGATAAAGCGATCTGGCAAACACTTCGACTCCCTGCATCGAAAGCGTCGCATAAATAAGTCCAAAACCTATCGTCACAATTGTATAGAGAAGGACGAGCGTCATAAAGATTTGATATGAAAACATGTGATGGTCTATTTCTAAAGAAGTAAACAACTGTCTAATACTGCCTATTATTAAAACTAAGCTGAGAAAAGTTACCGTTAAACTTAACATATTTAAGCACGCCCTTTTCAAAAAGTAGACAGGCTTATTCCTTTTTTATGCGGAAACATCGTTATTTATGCTTGTCCTCAATCAGCGTACCTGGTACCGAAAACTTTTTTTCTTTTTTCTCTCTGTACCTGGTACCGAAAAAGAGATTGAAGGTACCTGGTACTGAAAAACCTCAAAATGCTACAATAGGAAATGAATGCAATTTTGGGAGGAATTTGAGTTGAATTTTACGCAATCAGAATTATTATATGATGAAGCACAAAAACATATCGTAGGTGGAGTGAACTCTCCTTCACGGGCATACAAAGGAGTCGGCGGTGGAACGCCTGTTTATATGGAGCGTGGCGAAGGAGCTTACTTTTATGACGTCGACGGCCAGAAATACATCGATTACTTAGGAGCTTACGGTCCGATTATTACCGGCCATGCCCATCCGCATATTACAGAAGCCATTACTAAGGCGGCACAAAACGGGGTTCTTTACGGAACTCCGACAGTTCTTGAAAACCGTTTTGCCAAAATGTTAAAAGACGCCATTCCTTCACTCGATAAAGTGAGGTTTGTCAATTCAGGCACCGAAGCTGTGATGACCACAATCCGAGTGGCACGAGCGTATACAGGAAGAAATAAAATTATAAAGTTTGCCGGCTGCTACCACGGCCACTCTGATTTAGTACTCGTTGCGGCAGGATCCGGACCTTCTACATTAGGCACACCTGACTCGGCGGGCGTTCCTGCTTCCATCGCTCAGGACGTTATTACTGTCCCTTTTAACGATATTGAACCTTTTAAAGAAGCACTGCGCCGCTATGGTGATGAAATTGCCGGTATATTAGTGGAACCAATTGTTGGTAACTTCGGGATTGTTGAACCGAAAGAGCATTTCTTACAACAAGTAAACGACTTGGCTCACGAAGCCGGTGCCTTAGTCATTTATGATGAAGTCATCACTGCTTTCCGTTTCACTTATGGAAGTGCACAGCAGCTGCTCGGCATCGAACCCGACATGACAGCGATGGGCAAAATCATCGGTGGCGGCCTTCCGATCGGTGCTTATGGCGGCAGAACAGACATCATGGAACAGGTGGCACCGCTTGGTCCCGCTTATCAAGCCGGAACGATGGCCGGAAACCCAGCTTCTATGTCTGCAGGTATTGCGTGCCTTGAAGTCCTTAGAGAAGAGGGCGTATACGAAAAAATGGACCGGTTAGGCGCCATGTTAGAAAAAGGAATTTTAAAATCTGCAGAAAAACATAAGATCACTGTCACAGTTAACCGCCTAAAAGGGGCGTTAACCGTGTACTTTACCGAAGAGAAGGTTGAAAACTATGAGCAGGCCGAGAATACAAATGGTGAACAATTCGCCCGCTTCTTTAAGCTCATGCTGAACCAGGGCATCAACCTGGCTCCTTCTAAATATGAAGCGTGGTTCCTTACCACTGCCCATAAGGAAGAAGATATTAAACAGACATTAGAAGCAGTAGACCAATCCTTCAAGCAAATGAGTGAAGAAGGGTAATTCACTATGTCCTCAGCTTAACCGCTAAGCTGAGGACTTTTAAGAAGTAATCGGGGTAAAAGGTTAACCTATAGCCTGATATGATTTTATATAATAGAAAAGAACTTTTGTCAAAAAGGATGATATGCCATGAAACTTGGAGCCCGGATGATGAAAACGGGATTAGCGGCAGCCGTCGCTCTTTACATAGCGAGCCTGTTCGGATTTTTCAGCCCGTTACTTGCAGCTATTGCCGCTGTCTTTTCAATTCAGCCTTCCATTTATCGATCCTACCAATCGATCGTTGAGCAGATTCAAGGGAACATTATTGGAGCCGTCATCGCGGTTATTGCCGTTTTCACTTTAGGGAATGACCCGTTTATCGTCGCATTTGCCATCATTATCGTTATCGGTGTTACGATGAACCTGAAAATGAACGAAAACACTATCTCCCTGGCAGCGGTCGCCGTTATTGCCCTGATGGACTCGACAGACCAGACTTTTATTTACTTTGCAGCTTCCCGTTTGAGCTCACTGCTTTTAGGGATACTTGCTGCCTTTATTGTTAATTTAGTATTTCTGCCGCCGCGTTATGAAACGAGGTTGTTTTCAAAAGTAGACAGTGCCACAAATGATATCCTGCAGTGGTTAAGAGTAACGACGCGTCAGCTATCTGATGAGCCTGCATTAAAATATGAAATTACACGGATTCAGGATAATATCCGTTGGCTGGACCATACGTACCTGCTTTATTCAGAGGAGCGGACTTATTTTAAAGGAGCACGCTTTTCAAAAGGCCGGAAGCTCGTACTTTTCCGCCAGCTGATTACTACAACAAAGAAATCGTTCGATGTGCTAAAAGCTTTTCACCGGCTTGAGCATAAGATCGAACAAATCCCCCTTGACTTTCAGGATACGTTAGTTAAAGAGCTTGATAAACTGATCAACGCTCACGAAAAGCTTCTTCTCAGCCTAAAAGGCCGAATTAAACAAACGCACAGACAGTCGTTACGGCAGATTGAAGAGCCTGACATTACGCTCGTTGTTGACCAGCTGATGAAAGTGTATGAAGAAAGCAACAGCACAGATAAGCTGATTTTTCTTCCACTGGCTTCCCAGCTTATGGAATATTACGAACAGCTCGAGAAATTAAAGCGGCTGTTAAAAAGCTATCAAAAGTACCATCCCGGCACTTACATTCAAACAGCAGAGAAATAAAATGGAGTCATCCAGACTCTTTCTGGCAGCTTTTTCGGACAGATATGATCAATGGCTCTTCTTTTTACTTTATAGGTAAATCAAAAAAACACTTTGTTCAATAACGTAAAAAAAGAGGCCATCTTTTGGCCTCTTTTTTACGTTCCCATATATTCCGTTGGTGTATCATCCAACTGCTGTACTTGATAAAGGTCATAATAATGTCCTTTTTGCTGAATGAGTTCCTCGTGTGTCCCCACTTCCACGATTTCCCCATTTTCAATATGAACGATGCGGCTGGCATGAGTGATCGTCGCCAAACGGTGAGCAACGATGAACGTCGTACGATCAGACGCCAATCGTTCTAAAGCATTTTGAATTAAGCTTTCACTTTCGAGATCTAAAGCAGAAGTCGCTTCATCTAAGATTAACAGCGGCGGATTTTTCAGAAAGACGCGGGCAATCGCGATTCTTTGCTTCTGTCCTCCAGAAAGCTTCACTCCACGCTCACCGACAAGGGTGTCATATCCATTAGGAAGCTCCATAATAAAATCGTGGGCGTTTGCCGCTTTGGCTGCTTCGATAACTTCTTCATCGCTGGCTTCAGGATTCCCCATTCGAATGTTCATTTCAATCGAATCACTAAATAAAATATTATCCTGCAGCACCATGCCGATTTGATCTCTGAGCGTCCGGGCCTGAACGTCTTTAATGTCCTGGCCGTCGATCGAGATCTGGCCGCTTGTGACATCATAAAACCTTGGAATCAAGCTGACCAGGGTGGATTTCCCTCCACCGCTCATCCCGACAAACGCGATAGTTTCTCCTTTTTCCACTTCCAAATTAACGTGTTTAAGAACTTCAGGGTCACCGTCTTCATATCGAAAGGAAACGTCCTTAAAGGAAACGTGGCCGTGCACTTGTTTTAGAGGGGGGGCCCCCTTTTTATCAACAATGTCATAATCTTCATCCATAAATTCAAAGACACGGTCCATGGATGCAATCGACTGTGTTAACACCGTAGCGGAGTTCACCAAACGGCGCAGCGGGCTGTACACACGGTCCATGTATCCGGTGAAAGCCACCATCGTACCGATTGTCATTGCCCCGCCGATTACTTGATATCCGGCAAAAAGTACGACAAGCAGTGGTGCTAAATCCGTTATGGTATTAGTGACAGAGTACGTATAAGCGTTCCAGTTTGTATGCTTTAAGGCTTTATCGAGAAAATTAGAGTTTCTCGTGTCAAACTGCTCTTGCTCATAATCCTCTAGAGCGAAGCTCCTCGTAACCGGTACCCCCTGAACTCGTTCATGCAAGTGGCCCTGTACTTCTGCTAAAGCTTGAGAACGATCTCTCGTCAAGCTTCTCAAACGGGCATAGAAATACTTAACCGCAAAACCGTATAATGGGAATAGAGCGATAGAAACAAGCGTAAGCCACGGATCCATCGTCAGCATAATAATTACTGCGATCACGATCGTAAACATATCGAGCCAAATGTTCATAAGTCCAGTGATAACAAACGTTTTTGTCTGTTCCACATCATGAATGACTCTTGAAATGATTTCTCCTGTTTTCGTCCTTGAATAAAATCCTAGACTCAGCCTTTGAATATGATCAAACAGCTTCCCTCGGACGTCATAAAGAATTTTACTTCCGATCCATTGGGCTAAATATTGGCGCACATATTCAATCGGCGGCCGGAGTATCAGGAATAGGAAAAACGCACCTCCCATTAAAAGAAGCAGCTGATTGATTTTTTCAGAATCAGCCATCCCTTCCGCCCCAATAATATCGTCAATTACGTATTTTATGATTAAAGGCATTAATAAAGGAATAGAAAATTTCACAAGACCTATAATTATGGTAATAATAATTTTGCCTTTGTAAGGTTTAACAAACTTGAGATACCTTTTTATACTGTCCAAATACTCCACCTCTCTCCTATAAAAAGAAGTATGCGCACTATGAGCAGTGCGCATTTACACATTACCTATACGTTAAATATCGTTCGTACCATTGATCAATGAACTCTGGCGAAAAAGGGCCCTTTCTCTGCCTTACCCAGCGTACGAGCGTTTCTACGTTGTTATACAAAATACGATCAAGCACATGGGGATAGTTCATTTGGCGTTTATGCAGCTGATACTCGTCTTCGTCTAAGAGCTTGTACGTCATATCCGGAAAAACTTTTACATCTAGATCATAATCGATGTATTTTATGATTTTGTCTTCATAAATAAATGGGGAGCTGATATTGCAATAATAATAAACCCCATCGGTCCTCAGCATTCCTATGACGTTAAACCAATGCTTTGAATGAAAATAACAGATGGCCGGCTCTCTGGTGACCCAGGATCGTCCATCGCTTTCATGAACTCTTGTCCTGTCATTTGCACCGATAATTACATTCTTTGTACCTTTTAAAACGGTAGTGCTTTCCCAAACACGATGCAATTTCCCATTATGCTTATAGCTCTGAATTTCAGTTCGAATTCCAGATTCTGGGCCGGGCATATTCCATCTCCCCTTCCCTGTTCATAACTGCTTCTTCATCTTTATCCATTATAACGGCTAACTCTCCCGAATGAAAATAAAGAGTATCTATATATGTAAGAAGCCGTCCAAATCTGGACGGCTTCCGGGAGTTTGATTCAGGCTAAAAAACTGCCTGTACAGATAAATCAAAGACTATTTGTTTTTTCTAGCCTGAGATTGTTGGTTTTGCTGACGTACTTTTTGAGCGTCAGTCTGCTGCTCAGAAGCAAATTCAGTACCATATTGGTTCTGACCTTGTTGAGCTTGTTGGTTTTGTTGTTTCACACGGTTTGCATCTGTACCAGCTTGAGTTTGCTGTTTTTGGTTTTGTTTCGGTTGTTTAGCCATTAATATCACCTCCGCAAAAATTATTGTGCGCAGGTTTACACATTTCATTCGTTTTTTATGTAATATTTTTTCCGGCTAAAAAAAATAAAAAGGCATTTCCCTTTAGAAAGGAAATGCCTTGTCCTAATATTTTCAAATGTATTAGAAGCGTTTTGCTCCAACATAACGCGGGTTCCAATAAGAGTTAGAAAATGAGCTGATTTCTACTCCACGGGAAGATCCAGCGTGGATGAATTGGTTATCTCCCACATAAATTCCAGCATGAGATGCACCGGGCTTGTATGTCTCGAAGAATACAAGGTCTCCCACTTGAAGGTTAGATTTACTTACAGAAGCTCCGCGGCTGTCAGCATACATCGATGCAACCGTACGAGGGAGATCTGTACCTGCTTTACTGAATACATACTGTAAGAAACCGCTGCAGTCGAATCCAGATGGTGAAGTTCCGCCCCATACGTATGGAGTACCAATGTGCTGCTTAGCAATTGAAATCAGATCAGAGCTTGAGCTGCTTGGAGCTTTGGATACTTTCTCATAAGATTTTTCAGATTCCGTGTTTGAACTTGAGTTATTTGAGGAACTATTATTAGAAGTTCCTTTTAGTGTTAATTCTTGACCGACATGGATAATGTGGCCGGAGATATCATTCCAGCTTTTCAGGTTAGAAACGCTGACTCCGTAGTTGCTGCCAATTTCAGAAAGAGTGTCACCAGCTTTTACAGTGTAAGAAGTCGCATTCGCATTTGAACTTGAAGAGCTGGAAGAACTTGATGATGAACTTGAAGAACTAGAGCTAGAACTGCTTGTCCCATTAATTTTAAGGGTATTCCCTGTATAAATTAAGGAAGAGCTCAAGTTGTTCCAGTCCATCAGCTTACTAACTGATACGTTATGTTTGTAAGCAATTTCAGAGAGTGTATCTCCGCTTTTAATTGTATATGTACTTGCATTTGTGCTGCCAGCGTTTGAATTAGAAGAGCTGTCTTTATTTACAACTAAGGATTGTCCTACATAGATCCAGTGGCTGTCCAAGCTATTCCATGATTTTAAATTAGCAACAGATGTATTATACTTCTGGCTTAATTCCCAAAGTGTGTCCCCTGATTTAACGTTATGAGCCTCATCGGCCATAACCGTAGTTCCCCAAAGTGATGCTCCAACAATCGTCCCAAAAATAGTAGTAGCCATTTGCTTTTTATTCATATTTTGTAACCCTCTCTTTAATAATTTTCTTTTTTTGTATAACTCTCTATTTAAAAAACGAATAATTTGTTATGTAGTAAACTGTGTCGAATAATTGGTGTTTTTTAACTCTGTTACCTATTATTCATATTTTCCTAAGGGTTGTCTACACACCTGAACCTGACATTTTGCCTATGAATCTATGAAACCCCTTGATACGACAAGCTTCACCATCTTTCGTTACAGTTAGTTTACAGTTCCGTTACAAAACCATTTTTTGTGGTTTTCCTCCTCACTATTTCCTACATATTTTTTGTTATAAAACCAATAATAACAAGGAAAAGGAGGCTTGATTAATGGATAAACAACGGGATATGGCGGAACTGACCATGATGTCGAAAAATGATTGGATGAATAATGAATTAGGTTATTATCACTATGCGTTATCGCAAATAGCTCCTTATTTGAATCAGGAAGGGGTCACTTTGTTGCGGGAAATTAACAAAGAAATAAAGCTCCGCGGTGGATTATCCACTTGCGAAGCTTCAACGGAAGAATTTTTGTAACAATACAGACTAAAGTTCGAGGTGTTTATGCACCTTTTGATGGGACACAGGAAATGGATAAGAAGTCACCAACGAAGGAGATGTGAACCTGGCATTTTCGCGATCCAGTTCTCCATTGATTACTTTGGCATGAATGACTTCCATATCCCAAATGAGGTGGGAGAAAACGTGGCGGACTCTGTCGATTGTCGGACCTAGCTCAATTTCCAGTCCATATTCTCCGAAAAACCATGAGGGGATATCAGATTTATCGACATCCGTTAAGGGAACCATTGGATACTGCCATAACGAAGCGAGCAGGCCGCTGTCAGGCCGTTTTTCAATTAATACCTCTCCTGCCTCGTTTTCAATAAATATAGCGGCAAAAGGCTGCTTCTTCTGTTTTTTCTTAGATGACTTTACAGGGCGTTCTGTTTCTATTCCCTTATGAAAGGCGCGGCATTCCGTTTGTACAGGACAAAGAAGACAGGAAGGAGATTTAGGCGTGCATACAATCGCACCTAATTCCATCAGGCCCTGGTTGAAAGAAGAAGGATCTTCTTTTGAAATTAGCTCTTCCACTAAAGCTTCAAATAAATTTCGCGTTTTAGCTTTAGCAATATCGTCATCTACATCTAATATTCTTGATAAAACTCTCATGACATTTCCATCAACCGCTGGTTCCGGCAGATCATAAGCGATACTTAAGATGGCGCCTTTTGTATAGGGGCCCACTCCTTTTAGCCGGCCTAGATTTTCCTTATCATCCGGCACTTTCCCATCATATTGTTCAACAACTTCTCTCACCGCGTTTTGCAGATTGCGGGCACGGGAATAGTATCCTAACCCTTCCCAGGCTTTGAGGACAGCCTGCTCTTCGGCCTCTGCCAAGGCTTTAGGAGTCGGAAATTGAGTCAAAAAGTTATTAAAATAAGGGATGACAGTATCAACTCTTGTCTGCTGAAGCATAATTTCTGATACCCATACCCGATATGGGTCCTGATTTTCTCTCCAGGGGAGTTCACGCTGTTCTCTTTTAAACCAGTCAATTAAAAGATCTCTAAAGGCTTGGCGATCAAAATTCTCTAAAATAATCGATACTTTATCTTGTTTGTTCATCAAATCACCCTTCGTGGTACACTTGTTAATATGAATGTCGGCCAAAGGAGGAAGCTTTATGGATACAGGCACTCACGTAGTTATGGGGGTGGCTCTTGGCGGTTTGGCTACGTTAGACCCGGTTGTACATGCTGACCCCACACTATTTAACGCGGTGCTTGTCGGAACACTCGTCGGCTCCCAAGCCCCCGATTCTGACACAATATTAAAACTCAAAAACAATGCCGTGTATATTAGACACCACCGTGGCATCACCCACTCTATTCCGGCTGTGATATTATGGGGAATAGGAATTGCCACAACCATTTACTTATTCGCGCCTGAAGTCAATTTTCTGCATCTTTGGCTTTGGACGTTTCTGGCTGTCATACTGCACGTTTTTGTTGATGTATTTAATGCTTATGGAACACAGGCCTACCGCCCGTTCACGAAAAGATGGGTCGCTTATGGTTTTATCAACACCTTTGACCCCTATATATTTATTATGCATTTAGCCGGTATCGTCGCATGGAATCTCGGAGCTAATCCCGGATATGTCTGGCTGATTATATATTTTGTAATTGCCTTGTACTATGTTAAACGATATTTTGATAAACGTGAACTCGTTAAGATCATTTCCAAGAATTTCTCTAATATCGTTCAAATCGCCACATCACCTACGATGAAGCAGAATGTGTGGAGAATTGCGATCGAGACGGACACCCATTACTATGTAGGCAGAGCAGTAGACGGGCACATTAAAATCCTTGATGAATTTGAATACAAAGAAATTGACGATGAAGACCCGATTGTAAAGAAAGCCTTAAGTGATCCTAATATAAGGGCATTCCTTTCATTCTCTCCGGTTTACCGTTACGAGCTCAGTTATCACGATGAGTACACAGAAGTCCGGTTTATAGATTTGCGCTACCGTTCAAAAGGACGCTACCCATTTGTTGCGGTTGCTCAGATTGACGATGAACATGGCGATCAGCTAAAAATTCTCAATTCCTATACGGGATGGGTATTTACCGAAGAAAAATTACAGGACAAATTAACAGTGGCCGCAGAACCAGAATGAAGGATCCTAAGCAGGCTTAGGATCCTTCATTTTTTATTGTAAATATCCTCTTTTTTTCAGCATCTCTTTATACTTTGGATTAGTCGCCGCATACTCATGAAGCTTTGGTCCGTAAAATGAGATCCATTGAGAAACAATTTGTTCAGTCATCTGTTTGCCCTGATACTCATGACCTGATTTCGCTCTCGTCGCTTCAAAGTCTTCCCAGAGCAATTCCACCCAGGTTCTTGCCTGTTCAATCGTTAAATGATCATTACGATTATACAGATCTTCTGCAAGCCTTTTAAAGATATCTTCCATAGCATTTCACCTCAACTCTGGCAATGATTACAATCCATTTTACCACATAACGCCTGCTGTACTGCACATACTAAGCTTGCCACAACTGTGGCCTATTAGGAGGAGAACTGATGCGAAATAAAGCAAAAGGATTTCCCAATAAAAAAATGACTTCAGCACCTGATGATCAAAGCGAATTTTTGGCGCTGCGTCCAAATGGCACCATTAATTCAAACCCTCAAGAAAGAGCCATGCATTCGAGAGAACGCGATGTTAACAAAGGAGGAAGGTACTGATGGAAAAGCGAAAAAAATCTATCTCTTCACGTACCCTCCATAGAGGGACAAAGCATCTCAGCCACCGGGTAAACGGCGAAACCGAACAGACACAGTCTCAGCAAATTATTGAAACACAAATGCGTAAAACACGCTAATTCTATAAACGCAGCCTTCCCTCAGGCTGCGTTTTCCCCGCTTATACCCTTACTTGGCTGCCCAACATTGAGATAGGCAGAGCTTCTTCCTCTTCTCCTGCTTTTTCCCCGGAACCCTTCACGCGATATCCCCAGGCGAATACCCCGTTCATATACTCAATATAAAAATTGTGGGCTGGATCTCCCTCTATTTCATAATAAGTCTCCGGCTGAAACTCCCCGGGGTCAAGCATATACGACTTAGCCATAATAATCTTACGTTCGTATACGGCGAACTCATTTACAATTCCAAGCTGTTCTGCTTTAAGCGCTTTTTCTTTAAGCTGTGCTATTTCCTCTCTTAGCTCTGTTTGCGTGTAGTCACTATATCTTTTTTCCATTTAACTCGCTCCTTTAAAGTATCCTGTTTTCATTTTATCAGTCTTTTGTCACAATAGAAATGAGGAACCTATACATCAAGGGGAGGAAACGCAGAATGAAAAATGTCTTAATTACAGGTGGAGGGACGGGGCTTGGCCGAGCTCTCGCCCTGAAGTATTCTCAAAATGATTATCACGTTATTTTAACAGGAAGAACGGATCTCAATCTCCTGATGGTACAGAAAGAAATTCAGGAAAACGGCGGATCAGCTGAAGTTATTGTATGTGACGTAAGAGAGCCGGCTTCTGTAGAAGAAGTTTTTAAACAGCTTGATCATTTAAATGTTCTTATTAACAATGCAGGGCTTGGCATATTTGGCCCGCTGGATGAGTACAAGGAAAAAGACATCGACTGCCTTTTCGATACAAATGTTAAAGGAACGATTTTAATGACCCAGCGGGCGGCCTCCCTTCTTAAGCAGGCAAACGGGCGTGTATTAAACATTATTTCAACAGCCGGTCTGCGCGGCAAAAATAACGAAACGATATACTGCGCTTCCAAGTTTGCTGTACGAGGTTTTACCGAAAGCCTTCATAAAGAATGGGAAAACGAGCCGATCACTGCTACAGCAGTCTATATGGGCGGAATGAACACACCTTTTTGGGACGAGAGTGAACACGTAAAAGACCCTTCTCAGCTAAAAGGACCTGAAGTAGTAGCAGACCAAATCTTCAAGGAAGACGACGGGCGCGCCGAGATCATCGTTGATCGTTAATAGGCAAACAAAAAAGGATCCGGTTTTTACACCGGATCCTTTTTATTATTCGCCTAAGCCTTCTTCTTTTGTTTTCTTCACAAGTGCTTCTACTGCTTCCTCAGCGTCAGAACCTTCCGCTGTGTACTTAATTTCCGCACCGTTAGGAATACCAAGAGACATAACACCCATAATGGATTTCATGTTTACTGACTTTCCTTTGTACTCGATGTTTACGTCTGCTTCGTACTGGCCTGCCACCTGTACAAGTGCTGTAGCTGGACGAGCGTGCACTCCATCAGCTGCAGTGATTTTCATTGTTTGTTCTGCCATAATAATTCCTCCTAAGATTTAGTAATGGTAATGATATTTTCTGTCTTGTCAACTTCACCAGCTGCTGTTATTTCTACCTTTTGCCCTTCTTCAAGGTTGGTAAACACAATTGGTGTTACGATCGACGCAGCATGCTCACTTATATAGTCAAGGTCAACATCCATGAGAGGTTGTCCTTTTGTTACTGTATCGCCCTCTTCTACTTTAGAAGTGAACCCTTCACCTTTAAGCTTCACGGTGTCAATTCCAATATGAATTAAAATTTCCATACCGTTTTCTGCCTGTAAACCGATCGCATGCTTGGTTGGGAAGACATTCAGTACTTTACCATTGATAGGCGAAATAATTTTACCATCAATCGGCTCAATTGCAAAGCCATCTCCCATCATCTTACCTGAAAATACTTGGTCAGGCACCTCTTCAATTGGTAAAACTTTACCTTTCATCGGACTTACAAAATCTAATTCTCCACCGGAAACTGGAGCTGCTGCCCCTGCTTCTGCCGTGCTGTCCTTAACTGACTCTTCACGGGCTCTCGGTGATTTCCCATCAATAATATCCTGCATTTGACCTCTTAGTGTATCAGAAACAGGCCCGAAGATTGCTTGAATGTTATTTCCAACTTCCATAACTCCGGAAGCCCCTAACTGCTTCAAGCGGTCTTTATTAACATTTCCCTTGTCATGTACTGAAACTCTTAAACGTGTAATACAAGCGTCAAGATAGCTGATGTTCTTCTCTCCGCCCATAGCTTCAAGAATTTCAAATGGCTTATCGTCAGTGGATCCCCCACCTACATCACTGTCTGCTGATTCATCTTCACGTCCTGGAGTCGCCAAGTTAAATTTAAGAATAGCCCAGCGGAAACCGAAGTAGTAAATGACAGAGAAGATCAGACCAACGATGATGACCCACCACCAGTCGGTACGGTTAGGTAGAATTCCAAAGAGGATAAAGTCAATAAGCCCTCCAGAGAACGTCTGACCAATTTTGACATTAAGCAGTTCCATAGTCATAAACGACAGACCCGCAAAAATGGCGTGAATACCAAACAATAATGGTGCAACAAATAAGAAAGAAAATTCAATTGGCTCAGTAATACCTGTTAAGAAAGATGTTAATGCGGCAGAAAGCATAATACCTCCGACAACTTTCTTTCTTTCAGGCTTGGCTGTATGATAAATCGCTAACGCTGCTGCCGGCAGACCAAACATCATGAATGGGAATTTACCAACCATGAAGGTACCAGCTGTAAACTCAACACCATCTCTTAACTGAGCAAAGAAAATACTTTGGTCACCACGTACAATGTTACCGGCTTCAGTTGTATATGATCCAAACTCAAACCAGAACGGTGAGTAGAAGATGTGGTGGAGACCAAATGGAATGAGTGAACGTTCGATAACACCAAAGAAGAAAGCAGAAATTGTCTGGTTCCCTTCAAGCATCAGGTGGGATAAAGCGTTCAGTCCATTTTGAGCAAAAGGCCACAACCATAACATAATCATACCTAGAAATAATGATGAAAAAGCGGTGATAATCGGAACAAATCGTTTACCAGCAAAGAACCCTAAGAATTGCGGAAGCTCAATATTAAAGTATCGATTATACAAAAAAGCTGCTAACACACCAACGATGATACCGCCGAAAACACCCGTTTGCAGGGTCGGTATCCCCAGGACATCTGCATAGGCAGGATCACTGGCCGCCATATCTGCGTCTACATTCCCAAGAACCCCCATAACAACATTCATAATTAAATAACCGATAATCGCGGCTAAACCTGCTACTCCATCGCCCTTAGCGAGCCCTATGGCCACACCTACAGCAAAGAGTAAAGGCAAGTTGGCAAATACAACATTACCAGCGGATGCCATAACTTCAAGAAACGTTTGTACCCATGGAGTCCCGAAGAATGGAACCCTGTCCACAAAGTCATCCTGAGCGAAGCTTGTACCGAATGCCAGTAAAATACCAGCGGCTGGAAGCAATGCAACCGGCGTCATTAAAGCTTTACCGATCTTTTGCAAAGTACCAAAAGCATTCTTAAACATAAGTATTTCCTCCCATTTTTTATATTATGTGATACAAAAACAACAATTATCAGAAAAATAAAACGGTTACACGAAAAGCGGCAGTGCCTTGATCAGCTGCGTCAAGCATAAGACAAGATCTGCAGTGAAGCGATTTATCTTCACGAAAGAGATTGTCTTATGCCCTCGAGCAGCTAGGCACCCAAGCTGGACACAATGAAAAGTGGAGAGGGGCTGGAAGACCTGACACGCATAAGCAAAATGCCGAAGTGAAGCGCTGTTCTTCACATAGGCAGATTGCTTATGACGCGAAGGTCTGCCCCTCGAAACTAGACACCACGAAAAGTCGAGGATTCCCGCCTGAAGCAAAAAGAATATAAAGAAAGTAAAAAAGGCATGAGTACAAAGGGTCAAATATTACGAGAAGATATACGTAGCCTCTTCGTAACCTTTTGATCCTTCGATACTCATGCCTGATCGTATCAGTAACACGTACCTTTAAGATTTATTAGTTAAACGCTGCAGATGAATCGTTAAGTAAATCGCCTCAGACTCATCCACGGGTTTATTCAGTTGTTTTTGCATCACTTTGATCAACTTCCATGCTAAATTATAACATACAGGATATTCTTCTTTCAACATCTTTGCTAAACGAATTTCATCCCCGATGTTCTCGTCCTGGTAGACACGATCGATTGCCCGGTGCAGATGCTGGACTAAACGGTGGTAGTCCACACTGTGGCGGTCAATTTTTACGTTCATCGTCTCTTCTATAATATCAACAAGCTTGGTAATCAGCTGATTATGCCGATTCAGCTCTCGTAACGTTTTATCCGTTACGGCACTATGAATATGCAAAGCGATGAACCCAACCTCGCCCTCAGGGAACTCAACTCCCGTTTTGTCGTACACCATCGTGACAACTTCCATTGCGATTTGGTATTCCTTTGGATAAAGTGATTCTATTTCCGGGAGGAAGGGATTGGTGAACTGCATATTCTTTTGTGTACGTTTAATCGCGAACGCCAGATGATCCGTTAACGCAACGTGGATATGTTCATTTAACTCCTGTCCCATCCTTTTTTCAATATGATAAAGGATATCGTTCATAAAATCGATAAAACCTTCTTCAATGTGCGGAAGCAAGTTCATGTACTGCTCTTTTTCGGTTTCATTTTTTAACAGAAAGGTTTTATCCGCTTTGTTAAATGAAACAGACTCTCCACGCTTCTTTCCAAATCCTATCCCTTTTCCTATGAGAACAACTTCTCGATAAGACGGGTGCTTGGCTATTAAAACATTATTATTTAAAATTTTATCGATCGTTATTTGTTCACTCATAATGGTTTCCTCCGCAAAATGTGGCACTAAAAACGGTTACATCTCGTCAGTAACTTCTATCGTATAATTGACAATTGATTTTGACAACCTTTGACGCAGGAATTTGTATGTGTTTCTTTTGTCCAAAACTGCGAAAACCTGTAAGATCAATGAGGTGAGCCAAGAAACGAAAAGGGGATATTTCTAATGATTAAACTGTTTATCAGTGACCTTGACGGTACGCTGTTAGGAATGGATCACTATATAAAAGATAAAGATATTCAAGCTATTAAAAAAATGTCAAAAAAAGATATCGGCTTCGTCGTAGCTTCCGGCCGCATGGACCTTGATATAGCTGAAGTATTAAAAAAAATAGAAGTAAACGGCCATCGTGTCAGCCAAAACGGCGCTTTTGTACAAGACTTTAAGGAAAAAAAGATATATTCTGCCGCTTTTGATACGGAACCAGCCAAAAGGATAATGGATTTCATTGAAAAAGAGCCGATGGTAAAGACCGTCTCTACTAAAGATCATATTTATACGAGCGAACACAACGAATGGGTAGAGATCATCTCTAAACAGCTGTTTCAGGATGTAATCATTGAACCTAAACTAACCTCCCAGTTTGGTAAGAAAATTACACCGGCTAAAATTACGCTGCACGGAAAAGAAGATGATGTTATTTTGGCCCATTCGCGGCTAAAAAAACATTTTGGTGCCGAATTAGATATTTTCATTTCTCATGAATCTTGTGTTGATATTATGCCGAAGCAGATTAACAAAGGAAACGGAATTCAATCACTATTGCAAGAACTTCAAATCAAACCGGAAGAAGCAGCCTGTATTGGAGATTCATTTAATGACCTGCCAATGTTTGCAGTCACTCCGCACAGTTATGCTATGTCTAGTGCCCACCCTGATGTCCAGTCAAAAGCCGCTTATGTCGTTGACCATGTATATGAAGCGATCGAAGATTTAATAGTAAAAGAATTAATCTAAAACAAGACCCCTTTCGAGTTCCGCATGAAAGGAGAGGAGAACAGAGATTAGAGCAGCGAATTAGTCTCTCGACAACGGGGCTTCATGAAATTCAGTGGAAAGAGAATACCAGGAGCCTCCTGTGGGAGGTACGTACAGGGTGAGACCCCGCAAGGCGAAAGCCTTAAGGAAGCTCACTGTACGCCCGCTTAAAAGCGACCCGTTTCCCGGAGCCCTTTACTTTATCCTATACTTTGAAAGAAAAGTCGGTCGTTCGAAATCATGAGGATTCTCTACAAGCTGAAGACCTCCAAAACAAGGAGGTCTTCTTTAATTTAGCTAAATGATATACTTCCCCTTACAAACGCCCATATTTTTACATGATCATTCCGTTTTCACATACTCGTCAATAAACCGTTCAATGTTGTCAAATGCAAAGCCTTTCCGATATAAACCTGTTTTAAGCTTCTGTTTCAGCTCATATCCTTCTGATTTTCTCTCGTATTTCCTGAGCAGCTTTTCTCCTTGAAAGACGACAGCCTCCCATTCTTCCTTCCCATTATTTTCTTTAGGAAGCTGGCTGATTACTTCTTGAATGACATCACCAGTAAACCCTTTTTGCATCAAAGTCTGCTGGACATTTTGAATCTGCTGGCGCTGTGATTTTTTCCGGTCGCTGTTCATCTTTTTCTCGGCAAATTTCTTCGCTTTTTCTACTTGTTTGTCAAAGGAAAAATAGTTTAGTGCTTCATCGGCAGTCAAAGCACTTACCCCTTTTTGAATGAGGTCTTTTTTGATTAAAAGCGGACCTTTGCTGGCCGTGTTAACCTTTGTGCGCACGAAAGAATTAGCAAATTCCTGGTCATCGAGCAGCCTCTCTTTATAAAGAAGACGCACTACTTCCTCTGCATGTTCCTCATCCACTTCTTTTCTCTCCAGATACTCACGAATTTCTTGCTCAGAACGCATTCTATAGCTTAAAAAGTTAATAGCAAGGGTATATGACTTATGTATTGTATCTTGCTGGATTAAAGCATTGATTGTTGACTCTTCCAACTCCATGGATTTCTGGAGTCTGTACTTAACCAAGATGTCTTCGTCTACGCTGAAACCGTAGGACTCCCCTTGGCCTCGGTCCAAAAAGATATTGTACCGATTCTTATTCTTCTTCTGTGTCGTGATCCGAGTGATTTTTACCATCTTAATTTCACCCCTTTCCCTTAATTGTATCATGGTTTTCCATCACTCGGTCACGATTAAGAATCGTAAGCAGCACAAAGGAGGATCTCATTATATGAATATCGTTGTTTCCGGCGGAACCGGATTTGCAGGATCAAAATTAACACAATCTCTCGTTCAGCAGGGCCACCATGTTTACATACTTACAAGAAGTCCTGATAAACACCATGATACCGACAAAACGACACATGTCGGCTGGCTGAAGGACAAGTTCGCACCGTGGGAGGAGCTTCCTGATGTAGACGCCATCGTCAACCTGGCAGGTGAATCGTTAAACAGCGGCCGCTGGACTGAAGAAAAAAAAGAATCAATCATGAACAGCCGGATAGATGCAACAGAAGCAATCCTTGAGATTATCCGCAATCTGAAGAAAACTCCTGAAGTATTAGTCAATGCGTCGGCTGTAGGTTTTTACGGTACTTCAAAAACAAAGACGTTTACCGAAGAATCGAATGAACCCGGCCGCGGCTTTCTAGCTGATGTGGTTGTTGAATGGGAAAATAGAGCCGCAAAAGCACGGGACTTGGGAGTCCGTACGACCTTCATCCGCTTTGGCATTATTTTAGGTGAAGAAGGCGCTCTTCAGAAGATGATCATTCCCTATAGGCTGATGATTGGAGGAAGTGTAGGATCAGGCGAGCAATGGGTTTCCTGGATTCACGTCGATGACGTCGTCGGTCTTATTGAATTCGCTATTAAAAATGATAAGGTCCAAGGCCCTTTAAACGGTACCGCTCCCCACCCGAAACGAAATAAAGATTTCGGAAAGACAATTGGAGAGGTGCTGAACCGGCCTCACTGGATGCCTGCTCCCGGTTTTGCATTAAAAGCTGCTCTGGGCGATATGAGTTCTCTTTTATTAGAAGGTCAATCAGTCCTTCCTAAAAAAGCAATGGAATTAGGCTATACTTTTAAATACCCCGAATTAGAGCCGGCCTTACAATCTATTTTAAAATAATTTATTAAGCAAAGCATATAGCTTTGCTTTTTTATGCCTTGAAATCCCTTTTTCGAAGTATAATAAGAAAAAAGACTATATTAAGGGGGCTTGGCGATGGAGACGGTGATAAAAAATGTAAGCCTCTATCCTATCACTTCACCACCGATTCAAAAGGGTTTCGTCCATATTCGTGATGGCAAGATCATGGATTTCGGTTCAGATATAGAACTTCCTAAGCAGGCAGAAGTGATTGACGGAAAGAGTCAAATGCTTTTCCCAGGATTTATTGATGTCCACACACATATTGGACTTTATGATGAAGGTACAGGCTGGGCCGGGAGTGACGCCAATGAAACAATTGAAGCGACTACCCCCCACTTAAGAGCTATTGACGGGGCGCACCCAATGGATCCGGCATTTTTTCACGCGAGGAAAGCCGGCGTTACATCGGCTCATATTATGCCGGGAAGTGCGAATATTATCGGCGGGATGACAGCTGTTATTAAGACGGTCGGACATTCGATAAATCAAATGCTTTTAAAGGATATCGCCGGGTTAAAAATGGCTCTAGGAGAAAATCCAAAGCGGGTCCACTCTCCGTCAAGAAACGCATCGATTACACGACTTGGCATAATGGGGACATTAAGGGAAGCGTTCTATTCGGCGATAAAAAGCCATGATCCTGAAAACTTACGGGTGCAGCCGCTCCTTAAAGCCCTTCACCGAGAGATTCCTGTCCGCATCCATGCTCACCGGGCAGACGACATAGTGACTGCTTTAAGACTGGCTGATGAATTTAATCTCGATTTAAGAATTGAACATTGCACGGAAGGTCATCTCATTGTAGACGAGCTTGCTGGTCGGAACCTGCAGGTATCCGTAGGTCCGACTTTTACAAGAATGTCGAAGATAGAATTAAGAAATAAAACATGGCAGACGTATAAGGTGCTTCATGAGCACGGAGTAAAAGTATCCATTATGACCGACCATCCTTATACACCGATTCAATATTTAAATCTTTGTGCAGCTTTGGCCGCCCGCGAAGGACTCCCGTTAGAGGATGCGCTCAGAGGCATTACGATCAACCCTGCAAAAAACCTCGGGATTGAGGATCGAGTCGGTTCGATTGAGAAAGGCAAGGATGCCGATTTAGTACTTTGGAACGGACACCCTTTTGAGTTTATGTCCACACCAATTTGGACGATGATTGATGGGAAAATTGTCTACACCTGTGAGCTGAAAAATGCATAAGATAAGGAGAAAATTTACCAAAATATTTTTTCTAAAAGCCTATTCCCTTTTAGAAAAAAATCGATTAAAATGAATTTACCAAATATGTTGTTTTAGGGAAGGCAAATGGTGCGCCACCAGTAATAGTGCTGGTTCTAGTGGGTTCGATTCCCACCCCGAATTTTTGTGAGCTATTGATAAAAATTCGAGGGTGGTTTGAGCCAGCTAAGTCTGCACTTTTCCCTAAGGTTCAGACTACCCTCCTCTACCCATAAGGAGGGATTTTTTATGCTGAAAAAGCGTGACTTACACGATGTTCCAGTTTTGTTTGATTTGATGATTCACCCAGAAGTTTTCCCATACGTTCGCCAAAAGGCATCGACAAGTGATGAGTTTTACTTCCTCACTAAACAAACGTTAGAAGCTGAAGAACGCGGTGAGTTAATATCCCGGACGATCCTTGATGAGTGGGGACAGCCAATTGGAACAATTAACTTATTCGATATTCAAGATAATAAAGGGTTTTTAGCGACATGGATCGGTCAGCCTTACTTTGGTAAAGGTTATAATCAGCCAGCGAAAGAAGCTTTTTTTCAAGAGCTGTTCTTCATGCTGGACATCGAAGGGATATTTATGAAGATCCGCCGCTCCAACATCCGATCGTTAAAAGCAGCTTTAAAAATGCCATATGTAACAAAAGCCAATGAGCAGTATCCGGAAGTCTACGACTGGATAAACCGTGAACAAAATGTGTATGATCTCTATATGATTTCAAAAGAGCAGTACCTGTTCCACTACTATGGCGGCCAGCAGGAAGAAGAAGTATTGGAAGCCTAATATTTCATAAAGAAAGATCCCCTCTGCCTCGGGTTTGTAAAAGGCTGAGGGGATTTTTTTGAACGGACATTTTATATAAAAATGAAGATAGGACTGGAAAATCAATCGCTTCCCGGAGACCTTTCTCCATTTTTATTAGAGAACTCTATTTTATAGCTAATATAGCCTTTGATTGAGGAATTCTTATACCTCTTTAGGGACGGGGATACTTTTCTTATGCTGGGGGATATCCTTTTTTACTTTTTTATAAGGAATACTAAGTTCTGGTGTCCCGTATACACCTGCAGCAACCTCATATTTATTAAAGATTAGAAACAGCTCACCATCCTTGATATAGAAGGCCGTATCTTCCCTGATTCCTGTAAAAGCCTGAACATTAAATGCCTTCGGCTCGCTGGAGATGATTTTCTTAACTTCGATATTGAGTTTGTGAATATCTACAACATCTTTCAGTTCTAAAAATATTCCATTTTCATCGTTTTCAAAATTTATCGATCTAACTGTTGAGTCATGTTTATTCCCTTGTGATATGTTAGACGTCATAACAATTGAGCACAGGCCTTTATTTTCAGCAACCGTGAATTCTTCATAATAAAGCACCGGAAAGCCGGTGGATTGTTTTTCCATCCGCTTTAATTCTCTGACCACTTCATCAATTTTCCCCTTCACCTTCTCGTTTACATCTTCTTGAAGGTTTTTATTTCTCAAACCATTAAACAACGGGTAGTCGACATGGATTTCATAATCCGAATTTACTTGGTCCTTATGTTTTACGCTATATAAGTTTGCCGCTTGGACAGTCACCGCATTCATAAACAGCAAGCATAGGGTGAGGATGATCAACCATTTCTTCACCACGTATTCCTCCTTAGAGTCTTTGCCGTTAGTTTGGCCACATTTAGTAATTATTATCGCAAGAAAGCTCTGTTACTTTTTACTGTAACCTTATGGATAGATAACCCTTTGTAAGCTCGACCGAGCAAAAACAAAAAAGGATTGCATTATTTTCATTATTTGGTAAAATTATCTCAATTTATAAAAGTCTGGAGGGATAACAAGTGATCAGGAGACTTACCGAGGAAGATAATCCAAAATGTCAGCGTTTATTATCAGAGAAACCAGCCGAAAACCTGTTTATTATTGGGGATATCGAAAATTTCGGCTTCGAACAGGACTTTCAGAAATTATGGGGTGACTTTGATGGTGATGAGCTTAGAGGAATCCTGCTGAAATACAGAAATAACTATATCACCTATGCTTCTGGACCATTTGACAGCAGGGGGTTCGCTGAGGTTATAAACAAGGATCCTGACTTCACACAACTGTCAGGGTTAGAATCGATCACTCAGGAAATCCTTCCATACATCGAAAGAAATCCTAAAAAAACGCGCTCACTTTTTTATGCGAAGTGTGACCACAAGGATATGCTGAATCAAAGTATTGATACTTCTCAAGTCCAATTAGCGAACGTCGAGGACATCAGTAAAATTGTAAAATTGCAAAGTTCCATTTCCGAGTTCGAACAGGATTCCAATCGCGAAGAAGGCATGCGAAAAGGATTTGAATCCGGCTCAGCCCGCACCTATTTTATTGAAAAAGATTCTTTATTTGTTTCAAGTGCTTCCACAACAGCGGAAAATACAATGTCCGCAATGATTGTAGGCGTCTGCACCCACCCTGCCTATCAGCATAAAGGGTATGCAAGTGCCTGCATGAAGCAATTGTGTGAAGATCTTTTAGATGAAGGAAAGCTTCTCTGCTTGTTTTATGACAATCCTAAAGCCGGAGAAATTTATAAGCGACTTGGCTTTGAAGATATCGGAAAGTGGATCATGCATATTTACGAAGCAACCGAACAACCGGCTTCCATTTAAAATAGTGTCTTTCTAGAATTTTAAGCTTTCGAGAACATTTTTCTGTGATGTTCCGGAATGGGGAAAATTCTCTTCCGGAGTAAGCAATAATAAACTTATAGAAAACTGCCTTTATAAAAGGCAGTTTTTCTATTTATAATTTTACTTTTAAAAAGAATCAGAACGGGGAAACAGGTACTTAAAGTCCACTTTTAAAGGAGGAATAACGTTATGGATAAAATGATCTTTGTACAAACCGGAATGGGAATTGATGTCCACGGACAGAACGTGACGCATGCATCTGTAAGAGCAATTAAAAATGCGATTAACAGCAACTCTATGCCTGGTATTCAGGAATCTCTGCCTGATGGCGATCTTGATAATATGAAGGTTCATGTTAAACTCGCGATTCCGACAGACCTTGATAATCTGGATGAAGATGAAGTAAAAAAAGCAATTCCTTATGGAAAAGTGACTGTTGAAAAAGTACAAGGCGGAATGATGACATCGAGCGGTATTGAGCTAAAAGACAAAGGGGACAAAAACGATCAAATGTATCTTGTAAATGCTGCTGTAGAAGTAGGCTACTAAAAAAAGTCTGTTGGGATCTTTATCTCAACAGACTTTTCTCTATTCCTGCTCTTCCTGCTCTGCGTCATCATACGCTTCTTTATATTTATCATAATGAAGATTATGTTCAAGGTGAATGTTATCCTGTCCTGTGTAGCCATGGATATCTGTAGAAACGAATGGTTCAAATTCCTCGCTATAGCCGGAAGCTTCATCTTCTTCCATAATTGAAGAGTCATCGTAAGTCATACTTGATTCATTAAATGAGGCAGCCTGCTGATAAGGATTGGTATCACGATTATCGTCTTGATCGATCTCCTTTAAAACAGCTTCTTCCACGCTGCGGTCTTTAGGTACGCTTTGTTCTGCATGTTCAATGACGGTGCGGGCGGTCGGATAAGCCTCCAGCCGTTCATATGGAATCTGCTGCCCCGTCACTTCACAAGTGCCGTACGTTCCTTTTTCTATTTGGTCTAGAGAATATTTCACTTCTTCCAGTTCTTCCTCCAGATGATCGAGCAAAGCCATATCCTTTTCTCTTTCAAATAGTTCGGTACCAGAGTCTGCTGGATGATTATCATATTGAGATAACTCGCCGGATCTAGTATCACTGGCAAAGCCGCGTTCGAGCCCGAACTGTTTATTATTAATCAGTCGTTGTTCGATTTCCCGCTTTCTCTCTTCTAATTGCGCCTTCATATGAGAATAGTCCAATCCTATCCCTCCTTTTTCGTACTATCATTAGTTTGGCTTGACCGCCTCTTTGTATGCACAGCCAATTAATAATAAAAATTCACGACAGTTAGAAGTTTTCTCTGGAGCAGAGGCAGTTGACAGCGGTCTATAAAAACTAAAAAAGACTCTCCGCCACCTAACTGGTGAAGGAAAGTCTTATCCATATTCAATACCTTAGAAGCAGAGGGAGCTAATGCCGCGAGACTCCTGCTTAAAAAACGGACGAGCCGAGAACCCACAGCGTGGTTTTTCACGGAGAGGCTTGGGCGTTCGTCCGTGGTAAGCGAAGCGGTATTCGCTCCCGCAGCCACATATCAAAAAGCATGTAGCCGGCTGGCTTTATTTACGTAAAGCTTCCAGGAAATCTTCTTTTAAGTCTTCAATATCTTCTAATCCGATCGAAACACGTACAAGACCATCCGTAATGCCAAGCTCTGTTCTTCGGTCTGCCGGAATGGAAGCATGAGTCATCATGGCAGGCACAGATATTAAGCTTTCCACAGCCCCAAGGCTCTCAGCAAGTGTAAAATATTTAACATTGCGCAGAACTTGGTCCGCCTTTTTTCCGCTTCCTACATCAAAGGAAATCATACCACCATTTCCTCTCGCCTGCTGCTTATGAACCTCATGACCAGGATGTGATTCTAAGCCAGGATAATAAATGTTTGTGATCTCAGGCAGTCCTTGCAGGAATTCGACGAACTCCTTCGTATTGCTTTCAATTTCTTCCATACGCACGCCAAGAGTTTTAATGCCTCGCATTAAAAGCCAGGAATCATGAGGACCTAACACTCCACCGGAAGAATTTAAAACAAAATGTACGTCTTCTGCCAGCTGCTGAGAGTTTACAACGACTAAACCGGCGACGACATCGCTGTGACCTCCAAGGTACTTCGTGGCACTATGAAGAACGATATCCGCCCCATCTTCCATTGGATTCTGCCAGTAAGGTGTGCTGAACGTGTTATCCACGATAAAAGTCAGTCCTTTAGATTTAGCCAGTTTAGAGACTTTTTTCATATCTGTTACTTTTAATAACGGATTTGTCGGCGTCTCTACGTAAATGGCTTTCGTGCGATCTATGATTGCTGCTTCAATGTTTTCTATACTACTCGTATCTACAAAGCTGGCTTCAATGCCGAAGCGGTTCATTACTTTAGAAACTAAGCGGTAGCTTCCGCCGTAAACATCATCAGTAAAAATTATATGGTCACCCTGGTTAAAGGTCATTAGCACAGCGGTTATTGCCGCCATGCCTGAACCGAAGGCAAAGCCAGCATGGCCGCCCTCAAGCTCTTTGATTAACTCTTCTAAAGCAAAGCGCGTAGGGTTTCCTGTCCGGGAATATTCATAGCCCGAATGCTTTCCTACACCTTCCTGTTTATACGTACTTACTTGATAAATTGGGACAGAAACGGCTCCCGTGCGTTCATCTCCTGTAATTCCTCCGTGAATAAGCTGTGTTTTTTTCCTCATTTAATTCCCTCCTCATAAATACCTTGACTGATATAACGTTCACTGCTGTCTGGAAAAATCGTAACGATCTTTGTGCCTTTTTCTGCTGATTCCGCTTCACGCATAGCTGCTTCAAACGCTGCGCCTGATGAGCTTGCGACAAGCAGTCCTTCGTAAACAGCCAGCTCCCTCAGCCTTAAGAAAGCGATTTCATCTGTAATTGTATGAATCGCGTCAAAGTACTGTTCATCCATATATTCCGGTAAAAATTCCATACCTATGCCTTCGGTTCGATGCGGTCCTGGATCTCCTCCATTGAGTATTGATCCTTCAGGTTCCACGATCACGGTCTTAACATCCTTTTTTTTCTCTTTTAAATATTGGGACGTACCCATAAAAGTTCCGCCTGTGCCAGCTCCGGCGATAAAGACATCCACTTGGCCATTCATATCCTGGTAAATTTCTGGTCCGAGGGTTTCATAATAAGCGGCAGGGTTTGCGGGGTTCCCAAATTGCTGGGGGCTGTAAGAGTTACTAATCTCTTTGTGTAATTCCTTAGCTTTTTCAATTGCCCCTTTCATTCCGCGGGACGTTTCCGTATTTACGATTTGCGCGCCAAGCGCCTTCATCAATGTCTGTTTTTCCTGGCTGAACTTTTGGGGAACGACAAAGATCACTTTATACCCTTTACCAACAGCGGCTAACGCTAGACCAATCCCCGTATTGCCGGCCGTTGGTTCAATGATCGTTCCTCCAGGCTTTAATAAACCTTTACTTTCAGCATCCTCAATCAGTTTTAAACCCAGACGGTCCTTAATACTCCCGCCTGGGTTCATAAATTCAAGCTTCGCAAAAATCCTGGCCTGATTTGGAATCGCTATATGACTGATCTCAATCATCGGCGTCCTTCCAATTAAGGATTGAACACTCTTCACGTATCCCATCGTGATTTCCTCACCTTCTGCTATTAGAAAACTTCCGTCCATTCGCTGCGTTTATCAAGCAGCTCGCGAGCCAGTTCTTTGGCCCCTTCAAGACTGTGGCTGGCAGCAAATCCACACTGTACTTCATTACAAGCCGGTACTTCATCAGCTTCAAGGACGTCTTTTAAAGTGTTTTCCAAAACATCTAAAACATTCTCATAGCTGTCATCATTCAGCACAGCCAAGTAAAAACCTGTCTGGCAGCCCATCGGACCAATATCAATAATTCGATCGTGATGGTCACGGCTCTTCTCGGCCATCAAGTGCTCTAATGAGTGAAGAGACGGCATTTCCATATGCTCTTTGTTTGGCTGTTTTAGACGAATGTCATATTTGTAAATTTTATCTCCGTGTTCTCCTTCTGTAACACCTACAAGGCGTACATAAGGCGCTTTGACTTTGGTATGGTCCAGGTTAAAGCTTTCTACGTTCATTTTTGGCATACATCATTCTCCTTTTTTAGCGTGAATTAACCAAGCAAATTTGTTCAACTGCTTGAAAGATACTTCATAGCCTAACTGCAAAAACATCTGCTCCAAGTCTTCGAGGAACGGATAGAACTCTTCCTGCAAATCCTGAGCTAAATTTAAATGTCCTTTTTGCACCGCATCCTGAATCAATTGCTGCTTATAGGCTTCGTCTTTGAACAGTGTATCTATAAAAATAACTTCTCCATCTGCTTCCAGTTTATCATAATATTGCTTCAGAGCTAATCGTTTCTCCTGATCTTTTAGATGGTGAAAAGCAAAGGAACTGACGATTGACCGAATCGGCATTTCAAGTGGCGGAAAATTAATAAAATCTCCGCTATAAATGGCGGCCTCCGGACATTTTACGTTGGCGATCTTCCTCATTTCTTCTGATGGCTCCACACCGATGACTACTTTATTTTGAGCTGTTATTTTCTTCGTTAAATTAGCCGTGCCTACTCCAAATTCGAGGACTGGGGAACTTGCCATGTTCGCTAATTCTTGAAGCATTTCATCATATCCAGCGAACACTTCCTGATATTCTGGATCGCTTCCGCCCACAGTTTCATCATATGAGCTCGCCCACTGATTAAAAAGATCCACAAATTCGATTCCCATCTTTTTCATCCCCTTATTATTTATAATTCCTATATGTATACTAGGAATTACATCTTTACTTTATCATATAAGAATTATTTCCTCAACGTTCTTGTTTTTTTAAAATTGAGGGCGACTTTGCAGCTTAAAAGATAGAAAATCTTTCCTCCCCTTTATTCGTCAGCTGGAAAGAGTATTTTACTCCCGCAGAGGGAATCCCCAAAAATACTGCAGAAAAACTTGCGCAGCATCGGTTTCGCGTGGAGGCTTGGTCGTTCGTCTGCTAAAAAGCAAGGGATATCTCCCCGAAGTAAAAGATAAAAAAACAGGCTGTCGAGAAAAGTCTCGACAACCTGATTACCTTCTTTTCCGTTTTGTTTTTGGTTTTCTCGTCTCACGACTGACGGGTTCAGCCTCTCTTTTTCCCGGCGATAATGATTGTAAAGACCTGCGCTGCAGCTTATCGTCAATACTTTTTTCAATCATCGCCAAAGCCTGTTTATCTTTCGGTGCAGCAAACGTAATTGCCAATCCTTTTCCACCGGCACGCCCGGTTCGCCCAATTCGGTGGATGTAGCTTTCCGGATCCTGTGGAATATCGTAATTAAAGACATGCGTGACTCCTTCAACATCGAGTCCTCTTGCGGCTACATCTGTCGCCACCAAATACTGGATATCAGCTTCCCGAAATCTTTTCATCACTTTTTCCCGCTTCGCCTGAGAAAGATCGCCATGTAGCTCGTCTACATTAAAGCCCTCACTTTTTAATGCCCCATACAGCTTGCTAACCCTTCTTTTCGTACGGCAAAAAATCACTGCAAGAAACGGCCGGTGTTCTTTCATAATTTGGATTAGCGTGTCCTGCTTCGCTCGATCAGTTGTTTCGTAGAGCAGCTGCTTAATTTCTGATAAGGTGACTGCTTCCGATTTTACCTGGATCCGCATCGGATTTTTCAAATATTTCTTAGCAAGCTTGTTTACTTTTGGAGAAATCGTTGCGGAAAATGCGCTCGTCTGGCGGTCCGTTGGAGTATAGGAAAGAATCCTTTCTACTTCAGGCAAAAAGCCGATCTCTAACATTTGGTCCGCTTCATCTAAAATCACATGATCCACTTGAGATAAATCCACGGTCTCTCTATGCAGGTGATCAAGTAGTCTGCCTGGGGTAGCAATAATGATATGAGGGAGGCCTTGCAGCTTTTTAACTTGCTGACTGACTTCCTGACCTCCATAAACCGAAAGCACCCGAATATCTCCAGAAACCAGCTTTTCCAGTTCACTTGTAATTTGTAAAGCGAGTTCCCGGGTTGGAGTAATAATCAGTCCCTGAACATAGGACTTCTCCTTATTTAATTTTTGCAATAGAGGGATGAGAAAAGCCAGTGTTTTCCCTGTACCCGTCTGCGCCTGAGCGATGACATCTATTCCATCTAGTAAAGCAGGTACAGCTTCCTCCTGTATAGGTGTTGGAGCAGAAATTCTTTGCTGTGATAATTTATCCATTAAAAAAGGGGCGACCCCGAGATCGTTAAAACTTGTCATTTGTTTATTTCCTACTTTCCTTAAGAATTGAACGGAGGTAACATTTTTAATTCCACCCAGCCATATAGTAGAGATAAAACGACTATAAGGAGGCAGATATTCTATGGAAATCCGAGTGCGACCGGGAGATTCCTTATGGTCTTATGCCCGCACTTTTAATGTTCCGCTACCGCTGATCATTAATTCTAATCCTACCTTAAATCCTAACGCCCTGTCGATCGGGCAGGCTGTTCAAATTCCTGGATATCGTGTGCGTGAACATACCGTAAAAGCTGGAGATACCTTTTATAAAATTGCCACACAAGATCGAATATCGATCGACAGCTTGCTGCTGGCAAATCCAAACGTAAATCCTAATGCCTTACAAATCGGCCAAACTATTGATATTCCATCGCGGGTAACGAAAACAATTATCAATCCGCGGCAAAATTACGACTCTCAAGTCCTGGCCGCTGACCTCGAAGCATTAGGACAGCTTTATCCTTTCATGAGGCGCCGTTCGATTGGCAACAGCGTGATGGGAAAAGAGCTGATTGAAGTTCAAATTGGCAATGGTGAAAAAATTGTCCACTGGAACGGAGCTTTTCATGCCAATGAATGGATTACGACACCTGTCATCATGCAATTTGTGAACGAATACTTAGCAGCTTTAACGAATAATGAGGTGATCCGAGGCCGCGCGATGTTTCCGTTCTATGACCAGGTTACCTTATCCATTGTTCCGATGGTCGATCCAGATGGCGTAGACCTCGTGCTAAACGGCGCCCCTTCTGGAAGCTTTGGCGAGGAAGCATTAAGAATAAATGGCGGGAGCACGGATTTCAGCGGCTGGAAAGCTAATATTCGCGGGGTGGATCTTAATAATCAATACCCGGCAAAGTGGGAAGTAGAAGCCGAACGAAAGCCGAAAGAGCCGGCTCCGAGGGATTTTCCTGGCTTTGAGCCGCTGACAGAGCCCGAAGCTATCGCTATGGCTGAATTAGCCGGTGATTTAAAATTTGAAAAGATGCTAGCTTTTCACACGCAGGGCGAAGTCATTTTTTGGGGGTTTGAAGGGTTGGAACCTCCACGCTCGCGCGTTATTGTCAACGAGTTTTCAAGAGTAAGCGGATATGAGCCTATCCGCTATGTCGACAGCTTTGCCGGATATAAAGACTGGTTTATCCAGGATTTCAGGCAGCCTGGTTTCACCGTAGAGCTCGGTCAAGGAATAAATCCTCTGCCGATAAGCCAATTCGATGAAATCTACCAGAAGACGCTCGGTATTTTTCTTGCCAGTATGTATATGTAAAAAGCGATGGCTCTTTATAAGAGCCATCGCTTTTTTTCTGTTAACTTTTGCTGTTGATTTTCCGGGAACCCGATCGTTATCCAGGGGCGACCGGTCACCTTCTCGAACGTGGGTTGCAGGCATCCGTTTTTAAAGCAGGAGTCTCTCAGGTTCTTTGCAAAGTCCTTTAAATCTTATCCTGATCCATATGCGCTTTATTTTCTTCAAGAATCGATAGAGCTTCTTGATAATCTTCTTCCTTCACATCAAATTGCAGAAGCTGCGTTAAGTGACCCGCTTCTTCATCCTCTTCCGCCCTTTGAGTATCTTTCTTAGGGTTAAGAAAATCTGTAAAACCAGCTACTCCTGTAACGGCAGATGTCCCGCTCTGATTGAGAACAGGAACAACCCCTTTTACATTTTTCTGTTCAGGTATAGCTTCTATGGTGTCATTTTCAATAGCAACCTTTTGCAGGGCCGCGCGTGCCCCCTCGGCATCATTTTCATTTTTAAAAAAAGCTTCAACATGCTTCTTCATTGAGTTCCCTCCTTTAAAGAATAGTGTGTCTTATTTTCACTATTCCCCAAACGACCTCAACTATAACAGGGTTATATATATGAATGCTGTGGGTTGTTAACGGCATATAAAATGGGAAGCCCGATTAAATACTGTACCAGCGGAAAGAGGGCAGGAAAATCGAGCTGTTTCCCCAGGCCCTTTCCTTAGAGTGCACTCATTTTACACAACCCTTTACACCGGATAGGTAAGAGCTATGCCCATTCAGCTGGAACTTCCACTAAAATAGCGAATCCCTGTCCGCCGCCTCCGCATAAGGACGCGATGCCTCTTCCGCCTCCACGCCGCTTCAATTCATGGATAAGGGTGAGAATTAACCGAAAGCCTGTGCCTCCAAGCGGATGGCCAATTGCAATTGCGCCGCCGTTAACGTTAACTTTATCAGGATCTAACCCTAATTCATTGATAGTTGCGATGGCTACACTTGCAAATGCTTCATTAATTTCATATAAATCGATATCTTCTTTATTAAGGCCATGTCTCCTCAGTACTTTTGAAATCGCATCGGCCGGCTTCGTATGAAGGCTTGTATCTGGTCCGGCAGTTTCTGACCAGCCGATCACTCGAGCCAGAGGCATTTTTCCAACCTGTTGAGCATACTCCTCAGTTGCCACTAGCCCGACGCTGGCTCCATCTGACATTTGTGATGCATTGCCTGCTGTGATGGTTCCCTCATCTCGAAAAGCTGGTTTTAACGTCCTTAACTTCTCCAGAGTAGAATTGAAACGAATACCTTCATCATCTTTGACCTCTCCTTTCTGTGTTGAAACCGAAACGATTTCCTCAGCCAGCCATCCTTCTTCCTGCGCTTTTGCTGCTTTTAACTGGGACTGTACAGCAAATTCGTCCTGCTCTTCGCGGGTGATTGAAAACCGTTCATTCTGCTTGTCGGTTAATATGCCCATCGACTGGTCACTAAGTGAACACCAGAGCCCATCCTGTATAAGAGAATCTGTCAGTTCAAGCGGTCCCGCTCCTGAACCATTTCTAAGTGAAGCGACATGTGGAGCGTTCGTCATCGAATCAAACCCGCCAACAACGTATAAATTCCCCTCTTCAAGCCGGACTCTTCTCGTCGCATCAATCACAGAAGCGACTCCAGCTAAACAAACATTGTTTACCGTAATGGCAGGCACTTCAAGAGAGATACCTGATTGTACGGCTACACTTCTCGCAGGGTTCTGTCCCTGTCCTGCCTGAATGACTTGAGCAAGAATGACTCCGTTTGCCTCTTTAGCTTCCGGAACACGCTTTAGAAGCTCTTGAGTGGCTTGAACACCTAAGTCCTTTGCATTTAACTTCGTAAAGCCGCCTTTCCACTTTCCAAAAGGTGTGCGGACACCTTCTAAAATTACAGCTGTCATGTTGACATGCCTCCTTAGTAGTCAAGGATGTTGACCTTCATCGGTAATTTGTATAAATCCACAGAAAAAGCCTCTTCCCAAAATGAAAGAGGCAGAAGATACTAGTTCTGACCTCTCATCTTTCGGATAATGCATCCGTTGGAAGGAGCACCGTGCCTTAAAGACCGGTTGCCGGGCGTCAAAGGGCCAAATCCCTCAGCCTGCTCTAGATAAGAAAGTGTCTACCGCTATGAAGTTAATTGCCATACTACAAATAAACCATGGCAAAGTCAACAATATTTAGAAAATTCCGCTGATATACCTAATTAAGAAAGATGCTCCTTAGCAAGAGAAAGCTGTTCTCTCACCTGTTCAAAACCAGTCCCGCCTTCGCTCGCCCGAGCAGCCACCACATGATCCGGGGCTAATTTTTCATAAATATCCTCTTCAAAAAGCTCGGAGAACTGCTGATACTCTTCTAAGGTTAAATCAAGCAGATACTTCCCCTGCTGGATTGCATATAACACAACCTGGCCGATCACCGCATGCGCATCGCGGAAAGGCAGCCCTTTCACTGCTAAATAATCGGCAATATCGGTCGCATTGGAGTAATCTTCATTAACTGCCTGACGCATATTCTCACTTTTCACTTCCATAGAAGCAAGCATCGGAGCTAATAAAGAAAGAGCCCCATCTAGCGTCTCAACCGTATCGAACATGCCCTCCTTGTCCTCCTGCATATCTTTATTGTAGGCAAGCGGAAGGCCTTTAAGCAGTGTCAGCAGTCCCATTAGGTTCCCGTAGATACGACCCGTCTTTCCGCGCAGCAGTTCGGGAACATCAGGATTTTTCTTCTGCGGCATAATGCTTGAACCCGTGCAGAAAGCATCGTCGAGTTCGACAAAATCAAACTCCTGGCTGCTCCACAGAATCAGCTCTTCAGATAATCTTGAAATATGAGTAATTAAAATGGATGAGATCGACAAGAATTCAAGAATAAAATCGCGGTCGCTGACAGCGTCCAATGAGTTTGGATAAACGTTCTCAAATCCAAGCGTCTCAGCTGCCAGCTTTCTGTCGACAGGATAAGGCGTGCCGGCAAGCGCTGCAGCCCCTAAAGGTGACCAGTCAATCCGCTTTAAACTGTCTTTAAGGCGTTCTTTATCCCGCTCAAACATCCAGAAGTAAGCCAATAGATGGTGAGCAAAAGAAACCGGCTGTGCGCGCTGAAGATGGGTATAGCCGGGAATAATCGTGTCCACATGCTGCTCAGCCTGGTCTGTCAGTGATTTTTGGACAGCTTCCACAAGCTGAATTAAGTGATTCGTTTTTTCCTTTAAATAAAGATGCATGTCTGTAGCTACCTGATCGTTACGGCTTCTTCCGGTATGAAGCTTACCTCCTACAGGGCCTATTTCATCAATAAGCATTTTTTCGATGTTCATATGAATGTCTTCGTGCGCAACAGAAAATTCTACATCGCCCTGTTCAATTTTTTTCTCAATAATTTGCAGCCCTTCTGTGATTTGATCGGCTTCTTCTTCTTTAATGATGCCGCATTTGCCAAGCATATCGACATGGGCTAAGCTGCCCTGAATATCTTGTAAAGCCAATTTAACGTCAAAGCCGATCGAAGAGGTATACTCCTCGACCAGCTTATCAGTTGGTTTTGTAAATCTTCCGCCCCAAAGCTTACTCATTCATACTCACCGGCACTTTCTTCGCTTCGATTACTTTTGGCTTCTTATGCACATCCGCATTCACTTTTGTCGGCAGACCCCAAAGCTTGATGAATCCTACAGCTGCATTATGATCAAATGCGTCATCCTTGGAATAAGTGGAAAGCTCTTCATTATAAAGGCTGACAGGTGATTTTTTACCTGTTACATTGTAATGTCCTTTAAACAGCTTCACTTTAACCGTTCCTGTTACAACATTTTGAGTCTCTTCGATAAATGCCTGCAGCGCCGGCTGAAGCGGTGAATACCAAAGGCCGTCATAAATCATTTTCGCCATTTGCTGTTCTACATTCACTTTATATTGGGAAACTTCTCTCGTTAACGTCAGGAACTCAAGTTCTTTATGAGCATTAATTAAAATCATTGCTGCCGGATTTTCATAAACCTCTCTTGATTTAATACCGACAAGACGGTTTTCTGTGTGATCGATACGACCTACTCCATGCAGGCCGCCAAGATCGTTCAGCTTCTCAATCAGCGGGACGATATCCATCGGCTGGCCGTCTATAGCAACAGGCACCCCTTCTTTAAAATCAATTTCAATCGTATCAGGTGTATCCGGAGTTTTTTCGATCGGATTCGTCCAAGCATAGGCAGCTTCTGGAGCTTCCATCCAAGGATCTTCAAGTACTCCTGCTTCACAGGCACGCCCCCAGATGTTGGCATCAATTGAAAATGGATTATCCAGATTAACAGGAACCGGGATTCCTTTTTCTTCGGCATATTTAATTTGCTCATCACGGGTCATGCCCCATTCTCTTACGGGAGCAATGATTTCTAAATCAGGATTTAAGGCCTGAATGGAAACTTCGAATCTTACCTGGTCATTTCCTTTCCCTGTACAGCCATGAGCAACCGCTACAGCCCCTTCCTGCTCAGCTACCTCAACGAGCAGCTTAGAAATAAGCGGACGGGAAAGTGCTGAAGATAATGGATACTTCCCTTCATATAATGCATTTGCTTTTAATGCAGGCATTAGATATTCATTTGCAAGCATTTCCTTTGCATCTACCATGATCGCCTTAATAGCACCAACATCCAGTGCTTTTTGGCGAATAGCTTCCAAATCTTTTCCTTCGCCCACATCTAATCCTAGTGCAATGACATCATAACCATACTTTTCCTGAATCCACTTTACTGAAATAGATGTGTCCAATCCGCCTGAATATGCTAATACTACTTTAGGTTTCGCCATCATAAATGCCTCCTTAATATTGTCCATCAAAAAGTCCGCCTCTTTTGTATAAAAGAGACGGACTTGGTTTATAGTCCGCGGTACCACTCTAATTGCCTATTTTCATAGACCACCTTAAAAACTGATAACGGGAGTCCCCGGCCCAGGCTACTGTGTTCACCCGAACTTCTCAGAAGTGCGTTTCGATATGTCTCAAACACCAGGCTCCCACCTCCCCCGGTTCGCTGTACTTCTCAACATATCTACTCTCTTCATCGTAGAATCAATTTATCGTTTCTGTATTTTTATTATTAATTGTTTATAATTATACATGGATATGAAAAGAAGTCAACGGTTGTGTGTAAATTTTTTTCTAGAATCAGAGAGTGCCTGTCAGACCCCGTTTTAAGCTCCAAGAAAATGGATATGGAGTGCAAAAAAAAGCATAAAAAAACACCCGTATGAACGGGTGCCCTTTTTTTTCTATACATTTATGAAACAAGCTTTCTGCATTCCTCTGCACAAGCAAAGCATGCTTCGGCGCATTTCTTGCAGTGATCGTGATCATGCTTATTACACTCTTCTCCGCAAGCTTCACAGATTTTCGCACAGGCTTCTGCTAATTCTGAGACAAAAGGAGTCCCTCTTGTAAGCGCCTGTTCGAAGAATCCGCAAATATCGGCACATTCGCGGTCGGTACGAATACACCCTGCCATCATTTTCACATCTTCCTCCTGAAGGCAGGCATTATAACAATGGTTGCAGGCCTCCATACATTCATGTAATTTTTCAATGGTGGATTGATACTCTAAGTGTGGCATTAAAAAACCCTCCCAGGTAAAAGTATTATATTAGAGTACTAACCTATAGAAGGATTTCTTAAACCCCCTATTACTAGAAAAAGAATTTTTATAAAAAATAATGTATAAAAAAACAGACACCGACACGCGTTATTTCTTCTTATCCACGGTGTTACATGCCGTTTTATGCGAATTTTGTAGATATTTTTGTTGTTTAAATAAAGTCAAATGACGGTATTAAGTAGAATATGAAAACCAAATATTAATTATGGAGGAGATTTTAATGAAAATTAAAGCAGGTAACTGGAGAATGCTTTCTAAGCAGGAACAGCTTTATATCCTTCGCAAAATTAGTCATTATCCTCAGCTGTTAGAAGCCAAATAAACTATTAATCCTATGAGAAGGGATGTCGTCGCTTATCACTTTTAAGGAAATGGGCAGCGGAAGATGATTTTACTATATCCTACAAACATAATCCTATAAAAATCTACTTTTTAATGATACTTAGTTTTCTATAAGATCATCTTCCTCAAAAATATTCCGCTAATTTTCTTCTATATCATTCCCTCACGCTTATCCCCCCTTTTTAAATAAACTCTATTCGCCGGAGATGCTTCCGGCGATTTTTTTATTATAGGAGAACTGACGCCTGTCCCACCCTAAAAAACCTCTTCTGTCCGCTAATAACACCTCCTCTTTTTCCCAGTAAAAAATTCTCTTTTTTCAGGTCATCTTAGTTGTCTGCAATCCTTTCTAGGAGTATAATTTTGCATTAGTCATTGAACACAAATGCCATATTCATAGATTTGGTCGTGTGTAGAAGAGGAGGCCCTCGATGCCACAAAATTATAATAAGATTTTAATTGCTGCACTGCTGATTGCTGGATCGTTTATTACCATTTTAAACCAAACGCTCATGATTACGGCCATCCCTCCTATTATGGAGGAAATGAATATATCGGCTAACACCGGACAGTGGCTGACGACGGTGTTTATGCTCGTTAACGGTATTATGATTCCGGTCAGTGCTTTCTTGATCGAACGCTTTACGACGAGACAGCTTTTTATTACGGCGATGGGTATTTTTGCCTTTGGTACAGTGGTAGGAGGGATTGCTCCTAACTTTGAGATTCTTCTGGCCGGAAGAGTTATTCAGTCGGCAGGAGCAGGCGTCATGCTTCCTTTAATGCAGACCGTTTTCCTGCTCATTTTCCCTGTAGAAAAACGCGGCGCAGCCATGGGGTATATCGGCCTTGTTATTTCTTTTGCCCCTGCAATCGGTCCTGCTATGTCAGGGTGGGTAACAGCCAACTACAGCTGGCGGTTTCTATTTTGGTTTATCTTCCCTCTGGCTATCATTATGATTGTTGTCGCTTACTATATATTAAGAAATGTAACGGAACTTAAAAATCCTAAAGTGGATCCGATCTCCATTATTCTTTCTTCTCTCGGATTTGGAAGTCTGCTTTATGGATTTACCAGTGCCGGTAATAACGGATGGGACAGCATGATAACGATCGGTGTACTTATTTTTGCAGCCATCACTCTCGTTATTTTCATTATTCGCCAGCTTCGGATGGAACATCCTATGCTCGAGTTCAGAGTATTTAAGCTTGGTACCTTTACGATTACCACTATTATTGGAATGGTAGGGTTTATGGGATTAATCGGAGCAGAAACCTTGATCCCGCTATACATGCAGAATATGAGAGATTTTACTGCCTTAGAGTCAGGAATTGTTTTACTGCCGGGGGCATTGATCTCCGGTTTTATGTCTCCGATTACAGGCAGGATTTTTGATCGAATCGGTGCAAGGCTTCTCTCGATCGTTGGTTTAACGATTATGACGGCCGCTTCTTTAGGGTTTGCCTTTCTATCAACCGATACTTCGATTATGTTTCTTACCATTATGTATGCAATTCGAATGTTTGGATTTGCCATGGTCATGATGCCTGTGACGACAGCGGGACTTAATCAGCTGCCGCCGAAATTAATTCCGCACGGAGCGGCCATGAGCAATACAATGCGTCAAATTGCGGCTTCCGTTGGAACGGCTATCCTAGTTACTGTGATGACGACGACAGCCCAGACAGCTGATCAGAGCGCCTCTATTCCTAACCCTGAAATTCACGGCGTCAATGTCGCATTTTTAGTTGTAACTGCTCTTTCATTTATGGCGTTAGTCTTATCAATTTTTGTAAAAAGGACCTATCCGCCTACGGATGAAGAATGGGATGAATCACAGCTTGAAAAGCAGGAACAAAAAGAAGCACTTAAGAGGAATGGCTGAGCCTTTCCCTTAAGTGCTTTTTATTATTGTTCGTCCTGATCGTCATCTTCTTCGCTTTCATTCATATCATCATTTTCTTCATTCGCATCATTGTTATCATCAGAGCCATCTTCCCCATCGCCAGTTTGCGAGTCGTCTCCGTCGTGTTGTTCCTCACTCATATCATCATTCATTTCCTGGTCTTCGTTCTCCTGTGGCTCTTCCTCTCCACCGCAGGCTCCCAGAATGGCTAAAGCAAACATTATGGTACCCAATTTTAGAATCCAATTTTTCAAGCTAACTTCCTCCTCTTCTAATGATTCGTAATAAGGGTACCCCAATGATATAAAGACAAATCTGCATATCTGTTAATTTACGGTAAAAATATCAGCCTTTTACTAATTGATAGAGCCTTGGTGTCTGCTCTTTTATCACATCTGAATTTGTCCGCCACTCAAAAATCGGACCCACTCCTCCATACTCAAAAGAAGCCGCCCATGGCTCCTGCCATAATCCTTTTTTAATATTCTCAAGAACCCATGCTGCCAACTTCCAGTCTTTTTCGCTCATCGGCATACTGTCCCGGTACTTCCCTTCTTTTTTCTGAATCCCGGTTATATGAAGTTCTTTCAGGTGGTTTACCGGGAATTTACTCAAATATTGATACACATCTTCTCCCGTATAGAAACAGGTCATTTGTGCATGGGCAATATCAAGCAGCAGCCCGCACCCGGTTTCTTCGACAATGCGCGAAATCACCCGAGGGTCAATAATCGCACGCTGCATATCACTTTTTTCATCCCGGTAGACGACATTTTCTAAAATGATCCGATCTTCCCCATACTTCTTGGCCATCCTATTAATGTCCAGAAGGATCGGTTCAATAATCTGATCTAACTCATCTTCTTTAAAAGTATCAATCGCCAAGTTAGGAAAGTGACTGGAATAGGCAACGAGATGTAAATTGATATAGGGCGTTGATGTATCTTTTAAAAGCTCATCAACCATTTTCCAGTTAACAGACGAAAGAGAATTGGCGCCGGCGTTTAAATCAAAATGGATGTAAGGAGGCCTTGAATTTTTTGCATCTTCAATAAGCTTCCTGTCAAAATCGGGACATTTAAAAAGATCAACTTCAATTTGCTGGTCATCTACCAGCTTTTTTGCTTCTGGAGAATAGTTAATAGCAAACTTCATAATTACTCCTCTCCCAGGCTTACCGCCACAGCGATTCACCCTAAGTTTCTAAATGTACATCTATGCATTTCGGTACTTTGCACTTATAATTTCCTGTTCATATTTCTCTAATTCCGGCAGGCCCGCTTTACGTGATATTTCCAGCTCTGCTCTTCGGTCGTAAGGGACACGTATAAATTGGATAGCGATATTTGGCTGTTCAGCGTCCACAATAGCGTAAGAGGCTGACGTCAAATCGAGAGAATTTCCGACACTTCCTACGTTACATAAAATCCCCTGATTATAGGTCTGCAGAAGGGTTGTATGTATATCGCCATAAAAAACAGCATCAGGCTGAGCTGTATCCCCTGTATGCGGACTGTTTTCAAACATTGATAACCTTTTTTCCAATGAATGATGGGGCAGGATTCGTTCAAATTCACTTCTTGGGGACGCATGAAAAAATCGAAGCAGCTTGCCGTTCAACTCTAGATCAATGTGAAACGGCAATGAGTTCAGATATAAGAAATCATCCTCGGTTAAACGGTCCTGAAACCATTGGATAAATGAATTGGGCGAAGGATTTTGGATAAAAACATCCCAGTTGCCCCGAATGACTTTCTCGCAGTTCTGTCGTATCAGCTGAATGCACTCTGAACCTTGAGGTCCTTTCCCAATTAAATCTCCTAAACAGAAAATTCGCTTTATCCCGCGGGAATGGACATCATTGAGCACTTCCTGAAGTGCTGTTTCGTTTCCATGGATATCTGAGATCACAGCAATTTTAGTCAAAATTATTCCACCTTATTTTCCTTATTATATTTCTATAGTCTCATAAGAATGAATACTATCCTATAGTTAAAACTTAGAATCCATTAAAAACTAGCAGTGCCCCACATTAGAGCGAACACCACTGCGCTTTCCAACAGACGAAGGTCAAAGCCTCCTCACGAAACCCACGCTCTCGGGTCGTCCGTTTTTTTAGCAGGAGCATTCCTGTCTAAAAAGTATCGGGTCCTTGCACATAAAAAAGCCTCTCCTTTCGATAATCTCAACTCCTGCTTGTTCAAAGACTTCCATTGAAAAAAGCAGGCTGTTGAGAAAAATCTCAACAGCCTGCCGTTTAAAGTTAACTTTCAATATGCTTTTCCACTAATTGTACAAGCAGATGTTCATCGGCTAATTGAGAAACTTCTTTTAATGTCTCAATAGCTCCATTTTCATTAATTCGATTCTGTAATTCACGCGCTTCTTCATCGTTTGAGTCATCAAACGCCAGTGCAGCTGCGATTACTTCCGGAAGATAGACAGGGGCTTCTCCAATCCATTCCAGATAGTCCAAAGCCGGGCGGATTAAACGGTCCTGTGAGCCAAGCTTGCGAATCGGTCCTCTTCCGACACGAGTAACTTCATCTGTCATACTCGGGTTAGTGAAACGATCCAGGATCTTTGTGATGTAAGCCTGGTGCTCCTCTTTGTTAAAGTTATATTTCGCGGCGAGTACTGCTCCCGTTTCCTGAAGGGCCCCGCGTACTTTCTCTACGACTTTCTCATCCTGCATTGCCTGCTGAATCGTCTCATAGCCATACTTTCGGCCGATATACGCTGCAGCGGCGTGGCCTGTATTAACGGTAAACAGCTTTCTCTCAATAAAAGGAGTCAAGTCCTCAACATAGGTAACACCTTCAATAGCAGGAGGTTCCCCTTTGATTTCAGAAGTTTCCACTACCCATTCATAAAAAGGTTCGACTTCCACAGTCAGTGGATCGTCATGATTCTGAATCGGCACGATACGGTCTACTCCGGCATTTGGAAAACCTGCCAGCCGGTTCAGCTCTTCTGTTTCGGACATCAGCTCTTCTACATGCTTTTTCAATAGGGAGCTTCCGCCTATCATATTTTCACAGGCAATAACATTAATAGGAGCTTCATTTGTTTTAAAGCGTTTTTTCAACGCCTTCGCAAGAAGCGGGGCAATTTTCGGCAGAATGTGCGGACCGATAGCTGTTGTTATAAGGTCTGCTTTTTCAATAGCTTCTATAACCTGAACTTCCTGTGTCATGCTGTTAAGCCCGGAAACGTTCTTCACCTGGATAGTCTGTCCTCCACCCGCAAGGATGACTTCGTACGCCTGCTTATCGTTTAGGGCATTAATTATTTGATCATTCACATCAACAAAAATGGTTTCATAGCCTGCCTGGTCTAATAAAGTACCGATAAAACCGCGGCCGATGTTTCCTGCTCCAAAGTGAACAGCAAGCATATTAGTTCACCTCACTGAAGATGGCAAGGACTTCTTCTTCTGTCTGTGCAGAAAGGATTTTATCGATATTCTCTTCTTCAGAGCATACGATTGCAATTTGGGATAGGACTTCTAAATGGTCGTCTCCTTTACCTGCGATTCCAATCATGAGCTTAACGATGTTGCCGTCACCGAAATCAACGCCGTCCGGCACAGTCACTACAGCAATTCCTGTTTCCAGAACAGATTTTTTAGCATCTTCTGTACCGTGCGGGATCGCGACGAAATTCCCCATAAAAGTGGACGTAAGCTCTTCACGCTTAAGCATTTCATCGATATAGTCTTCTTTTACATATCCCTGGTCTTTTAACACAGCACCAACATAGCGGATCGCTTCTTCCTTCTCACTGAAGCTGGCATTTAGCTTTACATTTTTTGCTGTCAAAATATTTGTTGTCATTATTAATCAATCTCCCTTTGTGTTTAATTTTTTTCTAAGAAAATGATGAAGCTGATTGGATAAGTAATGGAGAATCTTATCCTTATCTTTTGATTCTAAAGTTTCTATGGCATTTGAATCTTCTACAATTAATGAGCTGAGGAAACTGAGTAATTCAAGACCTTCCTGATGAAAATCTTTTGGCGCGAGCATTAACAGCATGGTTGTCATCTCAGTTTCCTGCTGATCCATTCCCATAATTTTAATTGGATCTTCTAAAATGTGAACCGTAAATGATGGCTGCTTTATTTCATCTGTGCGTGTATGATACAACGCAAGTCCTGTCCCTGGAATGCCGAGGCCTCCGAGCTTTTCACGTTCTGTGAGCGCTTTTTTTACGAGGCTTGCATCTTTTGCAATTCCACTGCTTCGAAGTCTGGAAACAGCTTGATTAACTGCTTCATCACTCGCAGTTTCCTGTCCTTGTGTAATAGATAAGGAGTCCAGCAGCTGGTGAACGGCCGTCGCATAGCGCTGAACCGACTGCACTGAGGCTTGAATGGTTTTGACCGTCTCATCTTCAGCAGGCATCTCAGGAAAGCTTTCATTTTTGATACGCGTCTGCTTCGTCACTTTAAGGCGGCGAATCGCGTGTTCAATCTTTTGCACATCCCCTGAAGGAAGCATTGGACTGACCTGGATATAATCTTTAAAGTCTAAAAGCCCGACGGTCGAGACGACTAAATCAAATTCGTAGCGGTCCATATCATTTAAATCAAACAGGGATACGTGCTCAACCTTTTCGATTTCCTTGAATTCCTGGTTTAGTTTAGCGGCAAGAATCTTTGCTGTTCCAATTCCGCTCGAACAGACAACCAATACGCGCACCCCTTGAATCTTTTCATCATTTAACAGCGCTGACGCAAAGTGCATGACGAGGTATGCGGTCTCTTCTTTTGGAAAATGAAATTCAGGGAAAACGTGAGCCGCGGCGTTCTCTACTATTCGAAACAGCTCTTTGTAATCAGATTCGATCTGATCCATTAAAGGGTTTTGAATATCCATCTTCTGCTCAATGCGATAGATGCTCGGTTTTAAATGAACGACTAAGTCGTTCAATAAATGCGACGAGGCATGTAAGTTTACCCCAATTTCTTTTGAAACAAAATCGATCAGCTGCTTGGCTTTAAAGGCTACGCTGAGACTCGTTGATTCTAAGAAGGAGTCCTGGTTATAGCGAACCTTTGCCCCCATCAGGTGCATCGTAATATAGCCCATTTCCGCCTCGGGGATCTTCAGTTGAAAGGTTGCTTCCAGCTGTCTGATTAAACGACTGGCAAGTGAAAACTCCTTCGTTTCCCTTAACTCCGATAAATAGTTCTCATCGATTTCAATGATTTCCCCTTGCTGAATTCTCTCGATAGCCAAAGCGAGGTGAATGACCAGGCCAATGTATGCACTGTCTGCTAAGTCATACGTCAAAGATGCACGTATTTCGTCAACACTTCGTTCAATCAGCATCAGTTTTTCTTTATCCACCAGCCCCAGCAGCTGGTCAGACACACTATCCACGGTTCGTGCCGAAGAATTCCCTAAGTTTTCCCTTAAGATATTAATAAAATCCAGCTCATCCATATGACGCATGATCAGAAATCCGATAGCTTCACGAATCTTGCTTTCTTCTCCTTGGATTTCAACCCCGTATCCGCGTTTTCGAAGAAGAGTAAGGTGGAAGCCGAATAAGTCTTCTTCGATTTTATCCAGATCATTACTTACGGTTGCTACCGTAACTCCAAGTTCATTGGCGAGAGACATCAGCTTGATCGGATCCTTGGCTTCAAGCAGTCGAGAGAGAATAATGACATGTCTTTCTTCAGGCGTATAATCCGAAGGTGTCTGCTGACTAATCTCTTCCTGAAGCTGCTTTTTCTTTTCATCTGAACCTAGAACTTCAAGACCGCTTCCTGCCTTCTTTTCAAGATGAAGTTGATAAGAAGAAAAAATGTCCTCTACACCTTTTAAATCCCGATGAATCGTTCTCTTACTCACATCAAGTTGAGCGGCAATCTCCTTGACCGTTACACTATGGTCCGCCTCGAGCAGCTGATCGATGATTTTACGTTCTCTTGCTGTCATATACATCCAGCTTCCACCTCCTCTCAAGTTTTATTTAAATAGTTTGCACCTTCATCATATGTCCTTATCCGCATGATCACAATGAAAAGAAAAACTAATTCTTTCAATCTGACTGGTGACAACTTTTAATAGAGGATACCGTAAAGAAAAAGAGTTTTAATCAAATTGCTGTTTGCAGATCACCCCGCGTGGGAGAGAATGGCATGAAGAGCGATTAGAATCTCCAAAGTATAAAGAGCCTGAAGATGATTCAGGCTCTTTTACTTATTTATTGATCTGTTTTTAATTCTGCTACTAATTCGTCATATTTAGGGCTGTTTAAGAAATTATCCACAGAAATGTGGTACGCGTTAGGTACTCTTTGAATCGCGCGCTCTGTTAAATCTTTGTGAGTAATAACTACATCTACATCGGCTGGAAGATCATTAATCGCCATATTTGTGACGTTAATATCAATTCCCGCTTTCTTAAATTTATTTTTCAATAATGAGGAGCCCATTGCACTGGAGCCCATCCCCGCATCACAGGCAAAGATAATTTTCTCTACATTTTCCCTGTTTAACGAAGGAACTTCATCAGTTGAAGCCTGTGTTGGCTGAGCTTCATTCTTCTCTACAGAAAGGTTGCCGGAAACACTGCTCTTCTTACCTTTCATGCTTTCCATCTTAGCTGTAGCTTCTGTTAAATCTTCTTCTTCTTCCTGTTTGCTCATCCTCAGGATCAATGATGCTACCGCGAAGGAAACGATTGTCGCAATTAATACACCTAATAGAACTCCAACAAAGTTGCCGCGCGGTGTTAAAGCCAAGTAAGCAAAGATACTGCCAGGGGAAGGAGTCGCACTTAATCCTACACCAAATGCTGCAAATGTTGCCGTCCCGCTTACACCACCGGCAATAGCTGCTAAAATTAATGCCGGCTTAGATAAAACGTATGGAAAGTAAATCTCATGAATACCGCCAAAGAAGTGAATAATTGCTGCACCAGGTGCTGTCTGTCTAGAAACGCCCTTACCAAAAACCATAAACGCAAGTAAGATTCCTAGACCTGGTCCAGGGTTTGATTCCAACATAAACAGGATTGACTGACCAAGCTCCTGCTGCTGACTTGCTCCAATCGGGTTTAAGATCCCGTGGTTAATTGCATTGTTTAAGAAAAGTACTTTAGCCGGTTCAATAAATATATTAACTAATGGAAGAAGTCCAGCATTAATTAAGAATTCAACACCAGCTGCCAGTGCTTTCGTCAGCCCGGAAATAACCGGCCCTGCAATGTAATAAGAAATAATAGTAAGGATAGAACCGAGAATCCCTGCCGAGAAGTTATTCACAAGCATTTCGAAACCTTGACGTACGCGTCCTTCCAACAGCTTGTCCACTTGTTTTATCGCATATCCGCCAAATGGTCCCATTACCATTGCTCCTAAGAACATTGGTACATCTGCTGAAACAATAACACCCATTACAGCTATGGCCCCGACTACCCCGCCTCGCAATCCATGAACTAACCTACCACCTGTAAAGGCGATTAAAATAGGTAAAAGATAGGTTAAAATAGGTCCAACCATCTCGGCTAAGTCTGCATTGGGCATCCACCCTGTCTCTATAAATAATGCAGTTATAATACCCCAAGCGATGAAAGCGGCAATATTCGGCATAATCATTCCACTTAAGAAGCTGCCGAACTTTTGCACTCTTGCTCTAATTCCTGTCTTTTGACTTTGTTCAGCCAAGTTAACCACTCCTCGTCTAAAATTTTGTTCGTGTATCTTTCTGTAATCTTATTTTAAAGCGGTTACACCAGATGCTTCAATATAATCTAAATGTATGTTTGACACACGACATGTTGCCAAAATTCACTTTGAATGTGCTCCTGACGCTATTTTCAGCCGATTTAATGTGCTTTTTTTCACGTCTAATGTCCATTCCCTCAAACCCCTTGATACACAAGGGATAAACAAGGTTTTAAAAAAGAATGAAATTTCCAAATTGCTTAAAATCTTCTGTAATCACTACTATACATAAGCAAACTAAACAACGGCCCCACTTAGTGTGTGCCATCATCGTTCTTTACGTTTAATCACGCTTAATCGACATTAAGCTGGTTTGATAATATCCCAAAGCCCCTCTATTATAAAAATATTGATTATTCCCAAATATATCTAAAGGGTTGATTTTTTGAAAAAAGGGAATGTATTAGTAAAGATTGACCCCTGCCAATGGGAATAAAAAATCAAAGGAGGACGTTATCATTAAGACCATGGAGACGGGAACAACCGCAACTATTCAAAAGACTGATAGCTTAACCTTCGAAAAACCCACTCTTGAAGACGGTTCCGCAATGTGGGAACTGGTCAACAATTCAACCCTCGATCAAAATTCACCCTATAAATATATAATGATGTGTGAATTCTTTTCGGAGACTTGTATTGTAGCAAAACAGGATGACAAACTCGTTGGATTTGTGACAGCGTTTATTCCGCCGGAAAAGGAAGATGTCTTATTTATCTGGCAGGTAGGAACCGATAAATCCCAGCGAGGCAAAGGGGTAGCCTCAAGACTCTTAAACGGGCTGTTGGAGCGAGAAAGCTGCAAAGATGTGAAATATGTGGAAGCAACGGTTACACCATCCAATAAAGCTTCCCAATCCCTGTTTAAACGCCTTGCCCGAGACAATGATACGAAATGTAAAGTATCAGATTGTTTCGGAGAAGAACTTTTCCCTGGAGACGACCATGAGGAAGAACTTACGTATAGAGTCGGACCAATTAATAAATAAGAAGCTAATTTTTTGATACCCAACCAAGGAGGATTTTAGGAAATGAATAACGATCTTAGTGTATTTGATCAATTAGAATCAGAGGTACGCTCTTACTGCCGCAGCTTTCCAACGATTTTCACGAAAGCACAGGGCTATAAAATGTGGGACGTAGAAGGAAAAGAATATCTCGACTTCTTTAGTGGAGCCGGGGCACTTAACTACGGCCACAACGATCCGAATATGAAAAAGAAACTGATTGATTATATTTCTAATGATGGAATTACTCACAGTCTTGACATGGCATCTACTGCTAAAAAAGACTTCTTAACTAAATTGAACGAAGTAATCTTAAAACCACGAGATTTAGAATATAAAGTAATGTTCCCTGGACCAACAGGTACGAACACTGTGGAAAGCGCTCTAAAACTGGCGCGTAAAGTAACAGGCCGCACAGAAGTGATTAGCTTCACTAACGGCTTCCACGGAATGACGATTGGAGCGCTTTCCGTTACAGGTAACTCCTTTAAGCGTAAAGGAGCTGGAATTCCGCTCCATAATACGGTAACGATGCCATATGACAACTATATGGATGAAGGTTCTGATTCACTTGATTACCTGGAACGTTATCTTGAAGATGGAGGAAGCGGTGTAGAAATCCCTGCTGCCGTTATTTTAGAAACCGTTCAAGGTGAAGGCGGACTGAATACGGCAAGCTTTGAATGGCTGAAGAAGCTTGAAAGCATCTGTAAGCGCTGGGACATCTTCCTGATCATTGATGATGTGCAGGCTGGAGTCGGACGTACAGGTACATTCTTCAGCTTTGAACCTGCGGGAATTAAGCCTGACGTTGTCTGCCTGTCTAAATCAATCGGCGGTTATGGTCTTCCATTTGCGATTACACTTATTAAACCTGAGCATGATGTATGGGCTCCAGGAGAGCATAATGGAACATTCCGTGGAAATAATATGGCTTTTGTAACAGCTACAGAAGCTCTCAACTACTGGGATGACCCAGCCTTCGAACAAAGCATTCAGGATAAAGCTAAGAAGATCACTGATTTCCTTGAAGGACTTGTGGAGAAATATCCTGAAATGAAAGGATACCGTAAAGGCCGGGGCATAATGCAGGGGATCTCTTCTAGTGTAGAAGGCTTCTCTGAAAAAGTGGCTGCCCGTGCCTTTGAACAAGGACTAATCATGGAAACAGCCGGGGCTGACGATGAAGTATTTAAACTCTTCCCGCCGATTAACATTGACGATGAGGCACTGGAAGAAGGCTTCAAGATTATTGAAGAATCCGTTCGATCTGTCGCTAAAGAAAACGACCTAGTCACTTCCTAATTCTACAGTTACTTTCGGATTGGAGGGAATGAACTCACACAGCTTCCCTCCCCATCCAATAAATAAATCAAACCATACAACACTAATTGGAGGATTCAAACATGAAAGTAGTTAAACTAGAAGATGTAATCGGTACAGAAAATGAAGTAAAAGGTGATAACTGGACGTCCCGCCGTCTGCTTCTTAAGAAAGATGGCATGGGGTATTCCGTACACGATACAACCATTAAAGCAGGAACTGAAACTCACATCTGGTATCAAAACCACCTGGAAGCTGTATACTGCATCGAAGGTGACGGTGAAGTAGAAACATTGAAAGACGGTAAAATATGGCCGATCAAAGCCAATGAAATTTACGCACTGGATGAGTATGACGAGCATCTGCTTCGTGCTAACACAGATATGCGCATGGTTTGTGTGTTCAACCCGCCAATCACTGGTCAGGAAACACACGATGAAAACGGCGTATATCCACTGATTGAAGATGACAAATAAGTAAATGCTAAAAGGGCTGTCGAATCTTTCTCGACAGCCCTTTTCTTATGGAATAGAGCTCGCATCCCCCACTCGCATCCCCCAAAAGAATAGAGGGTCAGACTTACTGTCTTTTCTAAAAAGGAAACACTCCCCTGACTTAGCTGCCATCAGCTGGATCGAGTAAGTTTCTTTTTGAATAGTGTGGGGTTTCTTCGAGGAGGCTCGGGTATTCGTCCGCTAAAAAGCGATATAAAAGCTTCTTGAAAAATCACGGGATTCTCTCCAAGCTAAAGACCTCTCTTTATTAAAGAGGTCTTTCTTAAACATTGATATACTGGATAAAAGGATTTTCTCCACTAATGACGAATCAATTAAGAAAAGGAGTGATTTGCGTGTTTCAAGTAGGAAGTATTTTCATTCCCGTGACTAATTTAGAGAAGTCAAAACCTTGGTACGAAGAAAACTTAGGTCTTATTCTTGTGGACGATTGGAGCGGCGGAGCTGGTTACGTTTTTCCTTCAGGTACAACAGGCATTGCTTTAATCGAAGTCAATAGTTATCAGCCTTCTGAATTTGTAGTAACAGAAGAAAATAAAAATGTGTACTTTAATTTAACGGTAGACGATATCTCACGGGCCCATCAAAGTTTTAAGCGTAACAAAGCAGAGACTACAGAAATTAAAGATGGAGACACGATGACAAGTTTCGATGTTTACGATCCAGATGGAAACGCTATAAGCATTATCTGTGAAAAGCCCGATTCACTATTTCATAAAAACCATATTAAGAATCTGCAGGAAATTAAATTCTAAGATTTATTCTTCATCACGATCATGGAATTTCAAAACAACGATCACCAGCATACTAAAGTTAATCATAAGTGACAAAGCCTCAAACACATTCATCATATGAAATCCCCCTTGTCACTTAGCTTTTCCAGACCCCAGTTTGTCCTATACAAAATAAAAAACCTCATCTGCTCATAAGCAGATGAGGTCTCTTTTACTGGTTTCTTTTTCGAGCCTCCTCCGGCCCCTCAAGCTTGGTAGCTCCTGGATATTCCAGACTCTGATCACGATCAGATTCAACCCTTCCAGATTCTCTTAGCTTTTTCTCTTGTCGGTCTCTTCCCATCCTTCATCCCTCCCTTCCTGATTAGTATGAAGAGGGAGGCAGATTTCATCCTCTGTAAATCCAAAATTTGATTACGGTCCAGCAGGATTTAAAGAGGGCTCGCAGCCCATAAATGATCAGATCCGAAAAAGAAAGTACAGCATCTGTCCAAAAAGATTTTTCTTTTTAATATTAAGTTTCTCCAACGCTTTCGTTCCTAGATTTAAAAATTTAAAAATTCATATATAATAGCAAACGGTCGGGAATCCTAGATCACTGAGGGTTATCAGTTAAGCTTTTTAACAAGTTGTTGAGAACAAACCTTTTACATCATAATTTTTATCCAGCATACATTTATAGAGAGCATTATCTTTGCCTCCGCTCCAAGAAGAAATAAAGGTTTCATTTTTGTGCTTCCTTTAGCCAATTTATAGGTTTAACTTGATCATAAAACGGTTATAGTGAGCATAACTTTAACTATGAGATATTCACTTATGAGACATTTTTGACTGATAGAAACATGTTGAAAAGCTGGGAACAATGGTGAATTTATTCGATTCCACTCTAAAAAATGGCGAGTAAATAGACCAATTGTCCTGTTTATAGGTCAAAACAGATCAATGTATTTTAAGAAGTGGGTCGTCGGCTACTTGATATCATGTAGAAATAAGTATATAATTGTTAATGAAAAAAACCAAGGTGCCCCAACACCTTGGATTAAAAAATTCAGAATGAGCCTAATATTCTATTGTTTATTGTGAATTAAAACCGCTATCAGCATCCCAAAGCTTAACATTACGCTTATTGCTTCAAACGGACTCACGGGCGATCACCTCCCTGTATGAGGTCTTACTCATTCTGATACAGGCCCTGCGCTTAGAGTATATCACAAGTTCATTATAGTATGTGTAATTATTTCCATTTTTCTGAAAATTGATAGGAAAGTATTGGTAAATAATGACCATGCTTAGGTGTGTCTTGACGGTGCAGCCGTCTTTTTTTGTGCCTTCTTTTCTTTTTTCTACATCAAACCTCATATTCAGTCATTCTGCACAATCGTTTACTTTTTCCCCTGACCCACACAAGGACATTACAATAGTTTTCTCCTGTAAAACCTCTGACTGGTATTTTAATAAACCGCCTAAGCATCTGCTGTAGTCTCTACATAGAAACCTTTTCTTCCGAGAGCTTCTCTCGCTTTTTCAATTCCTTCTTCCGGATCTTTAATCACATTTCCATTCGTGGTTATTATTGCTTTTGAAATCTGTTCCCTCTTACTGGATAAGCGTTCGCTATGGCTTCTGCCTGAGTGCCCCCCAGGATATACGGGATGTTTATGGATAAACGCCTGAGCTATAAGGAGCACAAGATTCAGCTTGTACATCTATCATCTTAGGCAGGGAACTAATCATGCCGGCATTTCAGCATACTAGGAGTCTTGGTAGTAATTTCTATACATTTTGGATACTTTTCTTTGTTCAGCGGAGAATTATAAAAGAGAGAGGCTGCTATTAGAAGGCTTCTCTTTTATTTTTTCCTAAAATGCTGACTTAGCTCACTCCATACATCAAACATATTGCCGTTTACGTCATTAAAAATGAAATTTCTGCCCGGATGTCCTCTATCCTCAATTTCACCCGTTTTAATGCCTTTTTCTATTAATTCACTATGTAACTCAGTGAGGGCCTCCACGCCATCTACTTCAAAAGTTAAGGAAGCTTGGATGTCTCCATTTTCATCATGAAAATTAGCTGTTTGACCTTGTTGAGATTTAACGAGAAAGAAGCTCTGATCCGCCAAATTAATAATTGCTTTCTGTTTATCCTGATAGCTGAGCGCTGCCCCTAAATTCCTTACATACCAATCGACAGACTCCTCCACATCTCTCACAGGAAGATAAGTGGTGCCTACTCGTATTAATTTTTCCTCCATTGCAGCATCTCCTTTTCATTTTATTATAAATGAAAAAGCTGTTTATGGATAAAAATAGCTGCCTGGGCTCCTTCACCCATCGCCACACTGACAAGTTCCGAATGAGCAACTACATCTCCTGCGGCCCACAGGTTATTGACCGTAGTCATTTTCGTATGCGGATCGACCACTAAATGGTTGTTCTTTAAAGACTTCGCGCCAAGTGATTTGGCCAACTCTGAATGAACAGCATTTCCGCCAAAGGCCGCAAACCCCTTTTCTCCTTCAATCCTTTGTCCATCCGTCAGCTCTACTCCTTGAAAAATTCCTTTTTCCTGGATAATCTGCCTGACCTTTTTCTTTTCTACTTTTACATCAGCCAGCTTTAATTTCTTTCTCAGCTTTCTGGAAATCCTTCTGCCGTCGTGGTTTATAAGAAGAATATCCGAACTCCAATAAAGCAGGGCCAATGCCATAGAAGCCCCCTTATCTCCGGACCCCATTACGATCGTTTTCTTATCTTTAATTTCATATCCATCACAATCAGGGCAAATATATACAGAAAGCCCTAAACAAGGTTCAAGCCCTGGAAATGGAGGAATGTTGTCCTTAACTCCTGTGGATAGAAGCATTGTCTTTGCTGAAAAACTTTCTCCCCGCTGCGTGTGCACGGTAAATTGTTTTGTATCTTTATGTACGTGTGTTACTTTTCCTTCTAGGAAATGGATACCATAGCTTTCCGCCTGCTTACGTCCTGTCTCTCTTAATTGTTTGCCGCTTACTCCATTATCAAAACCAAGGATGTTGTTATATTTTCTGCATCGATTAGAGCGACCGTCACTGGAGTCTATTACAAGCACAGACCTCTTGTATCGACCAAATAAAATAGAAGCTTGCAGACCCGCGATTCCACCGCCAACAATTATGCAATCATATGTCATGTAATTGACCTCCCGCTTAGTTTCTATTATCTTTTCTCTCTTCGGAGGTTTCGATACCTTTTTGATAAAAAATGGATGGTTTTGCAGAAAAAAGAGACTTTCTTTATCGAAAGTCTCTTTAAATATTGGATTGTCTCCTGTATATCCAAAAACAACTGTGGAAAGAATCCCCAGCAAGCGTCTCTATTTCACCGGAATCCATATTTCTGAATAATAATCTTCGCTGTATGGATCTCCTTCACCATAAACTTCCAGCTCAGGTGATGGGGCATGCTCGTATCCGCTTGATGGGAACCATTCCGAGAAAATTTGCTTCCACGCGCTTTGGATAGCGTGCGGCATGGCACCATGAACTCCAAAAACCGCCCATTTGGCTGCTGGTATTTCTCTTGTCTGAAAACCTTCGGGAACTTCTTCATCTGATGTAACGGCAATCCAGTAGTCCATATGTTTGCCTTCAGGTTCGCCCACACAAACCCCGAGCCATCCATTGATCATATGATTGCTGAATTTGATAATGTTCTCACTTGTACCATCAGAGTTTGCCCTCTTCCACATTTTAGTTATACCCTCTTCATTCTCCCCATTCTCTAAGGAAAACTTTTCTTTTACTCCGACAATATGGAACCCTTCTTTCTCAATAATCCGATACTGCATAGGTTCTGCTCCTTTCAAGTTCACCTGAATGATCAGGCGGTTATAAGAAGTGAGCTTTCCGGAAAAAGTGCGGGCTTCTTTTGGAGAAACGCCGTGCTGTTTTCGAAAAGCTTTGGAAAATGATTCAGGAGTTTCATAGCCATACTTATAGGCGATATCAATTACTTTGTGATGGGTCCTTGAGAGCTCCTGAGCGGCTAAAGTTAACCGCCTGCGCCTTAAGTAATCCCCTGCGGAAATGTCTGTTAATACAGAAAACGTCCGCTGAAAATGATAAAGCGACATATTTGCCTCTTTGGCAATGTTCTCCATGGAGATGTTTTCGGTGAGGTTATTTTCCATATAATTGATTGCTTTTTGCAATGATTCGACCATAGTCATATGACCCACTCCTTATTTAACATGCTAGCAGTAACCTTCAGATCCATCCTGTCTTTTTCTGCTCGTTCAGAACAGATTTTTAAAAGACTCCTTTTGATAAAATGGATGCAAACCGCTCCCTTTTAAGCGGACGAACCGTCAATCCTGCTCACTCACCCCTCACGGTGGGCCTTGCCAGTCCGTTTTTTAAGCAGAACTCTCGCAGATCCTTTTCAAATACCAACATTGTTTAACATTACCTTTTAAAAATAAGCGTCTTCCTTTAAGAAGACGCTTCCTTCATCTGCTGAACAAATCGATGCAATTCCTCCAGCTTCATTAAGTTTCGATTGCAGACCAAACTGTCCTGACAAATATAGTTTCCTCTCTTGAGCATATAATCACCTGATTCTTTTACCTTAGCTGTAAACAGGCCGACCTTTTCATGTCCATTGCAAATTGTACAGATATTTTTTTGCTGGGCTCTTGTAAAACTTCCCTCCAAGCCGTGCCACTTTCCATCTACATGAGTGACTAAAAATTTACGGCCAGCTCCGTAATCGTTCCATCCGATGTAGCTTAGGTCTCTTCGATCTATATCTTGAAATGAAGGAGCTTTAAATTTTTTCACTTTCGGAAACAGCTTGTTCAGTTTCTGTTCATTAATCTTAGGAAAAGGAATAACAAAGGCGCGAAGCTGTGATAAAAAGAGGACGGCATCAGCCTGGTCTTCAATGTCCCTGCTTTTATTTAACATGTCGGACTGCTGCTCTGAAAGCTCTTCAAAAACTTCTCCGACTTTTTCTGCTGTCAAAGATTTCATAGCGCTGATCACACCTGTGTCGTTAACGGTGGTGTGCGCATTTATAAGATGATTGATCTGATCTTTAATAAAATTAAATTGGTCGTTTCTGATAAAGGGTTCCATACCTTTACCTCCTTCCTCCTCCTATTGTAAACGATTCTTCCATAATCATTAATTAAAAAAGTTACTTCGTTTCCTGCATCGCTGCTCCAATGATATACTTTGAGGCAAGTATTTTTACAGGAGGTACCTCTATGAGTATTTTGCCTAAAGATTTTTACGAGCAGCCGACGCTGGAGCTGGCCCGGGCTTTATTGGGGTGTGAACTTGTTAAAGAAACAGAGGAAGGTCCAGCTTCCGGTTTTATCGTTGAAACTGAAGCCTATATGGGTCCAGAAGATCAAGCGGCTCACAGCTTTAACAATCTTAGAACGAAGCGGACGGAAGTCATGTTTGGGCCAGCCGGAAATGCCTATACGTATGTTATGCACACTCATTGCTTAGTCAATGTGGTTAGCGGTCCTGTTGGTAAACCGGAGGCTGTTCTTATTCGAGCGGTTGAACCGGTGAAAGGCATTGATTTAATGTATGAAAGAAGAGGAGATAAAAAGGAGAAGGATTTAACGAACGGGCCGGGCAAACTGACAAAAGCTCTTGGCATCTCCCAGGAAGACTACGGCCATGCGTTAAATGTTCCTCCTCTTTATATAAAAAACGGATATCAGCCTCACGAAATCTCCCAAGGCAAGCGGATCGGGATCGACAATTCTGGTGAGGCCCGTGATTACCCTTGGAGGTTCTCGGTCGCAGGAAATAAGTTTGTTTCAAGATAATCGTTTCATTAACTGCTCCGCCTCAGCCACAGCCTTTTCTACTATAGCGGATGCTGAAAGCTGCTGGCTTAAACGCGGACTTTGTCCCGACCATAACGACATATATTCGGGCTTGTTTTGATTCGCTGCTTCTTTTCGGATGTCTTTCGTTAATGAATTCTGAAGTGGATAAGCAGGCAGGTCACCTTCATATGATTTCATATTACGGATAAACTGATTTTCAATTCCTCTAGCGGGCTTTCCGCTAAAGGCTGAAGTGATCACCGTCTTCTCTTCTGTTGTATGTAAGATCGCCTGTTTATGAGGTTCTTTTGCTCCGCTTTCAAGGCTTGTTACAAAAGCAGTCCCCATTTGAACGCCCTGGGCTCCTAATGCGCATGCTGCCAGCAGTCCTCTGCCATCCATAATTCCGCCTGCGGCTATAACCGGAACATTGACTTCATCAACAACCTGGGGAACTAAGGAAATGGTTCCAATCATCGCTTTATCAAAAGCACTTAAAAAGGAACCGCGGTGTCCGCCAGCTTCACTTCCCTGGGCTACGATGACGTCAACTCCGTTTTCTTCATTAACTACAGCTTCCTGTACGGTGGTCGCTGTTCCTATCACTAATATGTCTTCTCTTTTTAATTCCTGCACTACCTCTTTATCAGGCACACCAAAAGTAAAGCTGCAAACCGGCACACGGTATTTTAATACAAGCTCCAGCTGACTTTTAAACGAGGAAGTGGTATTGGAAGGCAGTTCACTTCTTTCTATTCCTAATTCTTCACGATAAGAGTTAAGCTTTTTGGAAGCTTTCTGCAATTCCTCTTGATCTATTTCCGGATACTCAGGGATAAATAAATTCACCCCAAACGTTGCGGAAGTTAAGCTTTTAATCTTCTGGATGCTCTTCTCCATCGATTCCGCATTCATATATCCGGCTCCTAAAGTACCGAGCCCTCCGGCTGAAGAAACGGCTGCTACTAATTCCGGAGTCGTTACACCGCCTGCCATACCTGCTTGGACGATCGGATAATCAATACCAGCCATACTGGTAAACACACTATTTTTCCACATCCATGGGTCCCCCTATTTTATTGGTTAAACTCAATAACATTGCCGTCTGGATCAGTGACAAAAACCTGGTGCCACTCTGTTTTATTGTCCGGCTTATTCACAAACTTAATCTCCTGCTCCTCAAGTCTTTCAATCAATTTATGAATATCGGCCGCCCGAATGGCAAAATGACCGTCACGGCTTTCGATAGCGGTCGTCCCTCTTAATGTTTTTCCTTCTTCATACACGATAAGGTGCAATTGCGTGTTTCCTATCTGATACCATGCGCCAGGAAAACCAAAGTCCGGTCGGTCGTCGCTTTCCTGAAAACCTAATTTCTCTCCATAAAAGTGTTTCGCTCGTTCAATATCAGTGACCAGCAAAGATACATGGTGAATCCCTTCATACATAACGAAAACCCCTTTCTGACTATTACCTTTAGGTTACTATAATTTTACTTTTATTCCTATTAACTTTTCCTCCCGGGTAGAAAGCGTTCATTTTGACACACTAAATATAATTGTTTATTGTGAGGAAGGTTAAAACTTAGTAAAAAGATAGGAATTATATATAAAAGGAGGTTTTTTAATGAAAAAGTTAGCAAAAAAATATATAGAAACATCCCTTATTAAGAAAATCACTTTCGCTCTAATTATTGGTATTCTCACTGGGCTTCTATTAGGGGAAAACGCGGCAGTGTTATCACCTTTAGGTGACTTGCTGCTTCGTCTTCTGCAGTTCATCATTTTACCTTTAATCCTTTTCACATTAATTATTGGTGTGAATCAGACTAATCTTCAAAGTCTGGGACGGATGGGCGGAAAAGTATTTATCTATTATTTAGCGACTTCTGCCATTGCCATTGTTGTCGGGATAACAACAGCCAGCATTTTTAATCCGGGCACTGGAACGAGCCTGACGGGAAATGAAAGTTTTGAAACACCTGAAAATCCAGGAGTTGTGCAAGTTTTACTAAATATTGTTCCTAATAATATCGTTACAGCATTTTCTGAATTAAATCTACTCGGTATTATCTTTACAGCCTTGGCGTTTGGTGTCGGTATCGCTTACTTGAGAGCATCTTCCGAACAAAAGGACTTGGGAGACCGTCTGTATCGATTAATCGATGCTTTAAATGAAGCGACTTTAACGGTAATGAAGGGAATTCTTCAATATGTACCGATTGGAATTTTTGCAATTATTGCAGATGTAGTCGGCAGTCAGGGGGCTGACACTCTATTTTCACTCGGTAATTTTATCATCGTTTTATATGTAGCTCTACTCGTGCAGCTCGGCTTATACATTATAGCCCTGCTGCTGGCAAAGGTCCGCCCTGACTCTTTCTTTAAGGAAGCAAGAACACCATTAACGACGGCATTTGTGACACAAAGCAGTTCAGGCACCCTGCCTCTTACATTAAACGCTGCACGTAACTTAGGCTTAAATAAAAGCTTATACGGCTTCAGCCTTCCATTAGGTGCGACGATAAATATGGACGGGGCAGCTATAAGAATTGCTGTATCTGCTGTGTTTGCGGCTAACGTAATTAACGAGCCATTATCATTTGCCGCTATCGTCCAAATTGTAATTATAGGCACCCTTGCTTCTGTAGGAACGGCTGGAGTGCCCGGCGCAGGTATAATTATGATCGCTACTGTTTTTGCGCAAATCGGCCTGCCTATGGAAGCTGTTGCCTTATTAACAGCAGTTGATGTTCTTGTAGGGATGGGATGTACGGCACTTAATGTAACAGGGGACCTGGTAGGTACTTCCATTATAAACAAGACAGAAAAGAATACTTCATCTTAAAAAAACAGCCAGCCTTATTAAAGAGGCTGGCTGTTTCCTGGAAACGTTATATTGGCGTTTCCATTAGAAACCCCAATATACCACCTCGACAAAAAATGACAAAATATTTTTATTTATTCTACTTTTTCCTAATCTATTTCAATTATTTCATATTCTTTTATAATGTTTTACATGGAATTTACATAGTAAATTTTGTAATAAATTTTCAGAAATCTTAAATTATTAACACTGTTTCTGAGGAATGAAAGGAGTTCGAAAACAATGGAAAAAAAGCGTCGCGGACTGTTCCAGCGTTTTCTTGACGGGGTTGAATTTCTAGGAAATAAGCTTCCCCACCCTGTTACGCTATTTGCTATATTAGCATTGGCTGTTATATTAATTTCCGCTATTGTATCTGCCACTGGGGTTAGCGTTGAACACCCGGGAGAAGATGGCGGAACGGTAGAGGTTAAAAACCTATTAAGTGCTGAAGGCATTCAGTATATTTTTGAAAGCATGGTCGACAACTTTATTGGCTTTGCGCCTTTAGGTGTTGTTCTGGCAACTATGTTAGGGATTGGTATTGCTGAGCGAACCGGTTTAATCAGTGCGTGCCTAAGAGGTTTTGTATTATCCGTGCCAAGAAGTCTGGTTACTCTTGGTTTAGTATTTGCTGGTATTATGTCCAGTATTGCATCAGATGCGGGTTATGTTGTTCTTCCACCGCTTGGTGCAGTAATCTTTGCGGCTCTTGGAAGACATCCGCTGGCTGGTTTGGCCGCTGCTTTTGCCGGAGTATCTGCCGGGTTTAGTGCTAACCTTTTCCTATCGGCTACTGACCCAATGCTTGGAGAATTAACGATTGATGCAGCAGCTGTTGTAGACCCTGCGTACGCAGAAGGCATGAACGTTGCGATGAACTATTATTTCATTGCCGCTTCTGTATTTCTGCTGACCATCGTAGGAGCTTTGGTTACTGAAAAAATCGTTGAACCTCGTCTGGGTAAATACAAAGGTGACTACACAGAAGATCTTAATGGACTGGAACCAATTGAGAAAAAAGGATTGATATGGGCAGGTGTTTCACTGCTTGCTGCCTCAGCTGCATTTTCACTACTTATCCTTCCTCCTGATGCGATCATGCGCGGAGAAGGCGGAAAGATTGTCCAATCACCATTCATGAGCTCACTCGTACCAATTATTGCAATTCTATTCTTCATTCCTGGTCTCGTATATGGAAAGGTTACAAAAACGATCCGAAATGATAAAGATGTAGCGGACCAGCTTTCTGATACGATGGCATCGATGGGAATGTTCATCGTTCTTGCCTTTACCGCCGGTCAGTTCGTTGCTTATTTTACCGAGTCCAACATGGGAATTGTTTTAGGTGTGCTTGGAGCACAGTTCCTGGAATCTATTAATCTGTCAGGTATTCCTCTAATTATCGGATTTATGCTGGTTGCGGGATTCATTAACTTATTTATCGGAAGTGCTTCCGCTAAATGGGCTATGATGGCACCAGTCTTTGTACCGATTATGATGCAGCTTGGCTATTCCCCAGAACTGACTCAAATGGCTTATCGTATTGCTGATTCCTCAACCAATATCATTACACCGTTAATGACGTATTTTGCCATCATTATTGCTTTTGCACAGAAGTATGATAAAAAAATGGGAATTGGGACAATGATTTCGGTTATGTTCCCATATTCCATATTATTCTTTGTTACATGGTCTCTATTCCTAATCGTATGGATGCTCTTAGGAATCGATCTTGGACCGGGATCTCCAATTACGTATTAAATGAGAAAAGTAACTATCACCTTGGATAGTTACTTTTTTATTATTTATCAACTTCATGAAAAGGGGAACCTGCTCGCTTTCCGCGGACGAACGGTCAAGCCCCCTAGTTTGTGACCTCTCTCTGCGGGGTCTCGACCTCCCACTTTTTAAGCAGGAGTCTCGCAGAACCCCTTATATCATGAGAAATCAGTTCGTTTTAAAACAGAACCAATTATTTAGTGCGTTTGCCCTGCTCGCCTTTTTGTCTTTTTAAAGCATTAATATCTTCTTTGCTTTTATTTTTAGCTTTCTTTCCCATTAAAATTCCCCCTCCTTTACTAGGTAGCTTAGCTATTTAAAAAGAAAATATGTTCTATGTTGAATTCTAAATTTTGGTATGTCATGCTCAAAAAAAGCAATCCAAGATAGGGAGGGATTTATTATGAAACGGCCGGTGATTGATGCCCATATTCACTTAGATATGTACGAAGAGAATTCACGAAATAAAATACTTAGCAGCCTTTTCAAGAATAAGATTGCAGCATTAATTACTGTATCAAGTGATTATAGGTCAGCTTTACGGAATTTACAGCTGCAAAAAAATCACCGCAAAATAAAGACCGCTATAGGTTATCACCCTGAGCAGCCACTTCCTTCTAAAAAAGAACTCGACCAAATTTTAAAGCTGGCCCGAGAAAATAAAGAGGGTATAACCGCGATTGGAGAAGTCGGACTTCCATATTATTTACGAAAAAAAGATGAGCATGTAGAACTGGACGACTATATCAAAGTATTAGCAGCATTTATACAGACGGCTAAACATCTTAATAAGCCTATCGTTTTACATGCTATTTATGAAGATGCAGACATCGTATTGGATTTGTTAAAAAATTATTCTATTGAAAAAGCTCATTTTCACTGGTTCAAGGGATCAGATAACACACTGGAGCAGATAAAAAGGACGGGTTTTTATATATCCATTACTCCCGATTGTCTTTATGAAAAGGAAATTCAGCATATCATTTCCACCTTCCCGATTGAATTAATGATGGTTGAGACAGATGGCCCTTGGCCGTTTAAAGGCAAGTTTAAAGATGAGCTTACCCACCCTCGTATGATTCATGATTCTGTAAAAATGATCAGCGAAATCAAAAGCATAAAGCTGGACAAAGTATATGACATTCTTTTGGAAAACACGAAGAAGTTTTACCAATGTTAAAGGCCGCTGCAGTAGCAGCGGCTTTTCCTTAACTATTCTTCCTCTTCATACTTGCCAATAACCTCTACAGCTTTTTCAGTAACTGACGTATCAATGGATTTATCGAAATCAAACTCTCCACGGGTCGCCCCATTCTTCTCATACATATCATACTGCTTTTTAATGTCATCAATAAACATTTCTCCATTTGGATCCAGACCAGTTACAGCAACTTTTTCCCATAACGCAGGGTCTTTTAACGCCGTGTGTTTGGTCATGATATCGATAATTTCATCTTTGCCTTCCCCTTTGATGAAAGCATCATTATAATCGCGTACTCCTTTAAGATAAGCTGCCATAAATCTTAAGGAAACGTCTTCTTCCTCATTTAAGAATACAGGTGAAGCCAGAACCATCGCAATTTGGGCATCTGGCGCGAAGTCCGTTGCATCGCCAAACCGGGTGTGAATCCCCTGCTCGACACCTTGTGTGATTAACGGTTCGATCTGAAGAGCCGCATCTATCGTGCCATTCCCCATAGCTGCCAGCATATTTCCAAAGTCAGACATTAAGACGAACTCGACGTCATCTTCTGTCAGTCCGGCATGTTTAAGCATTTCGTGATAGATATAATCGTCAACAGCGTTCTGTGAGGAGACAGCAATTTTCTTACCCTTTAAATCAGAATAATCTTTGATTTCATCTTCCAGGTCGTTTCGGATCACAAAGGAAAAGTAAGAATTTCCATCAACGTAATGACCTTTATCAGCAATAATCTTTACATCAATTCCCTGTGCAATGGCATTAAAGAAGGAAGAGGTCGAAACTCCTCCAGCGATATCAACTTCCCCTGCCGCTAAGGCCGGCAGCATATCATCACTGTTCGCAAACTGTGTGAATTCTACGTTGATATTATAATCGTCAAAATACCCTTTCTCTTTTGCAATATAAAACCCGGCTCCAGAAGCAGCGCCGTCTTCCGCAATTAAGACTTTAACTTCCTTGCTTAAAGGGGCCAAGTCGCCAGATGGATTTTCATCACTCATACTATCGTCAACTTTCTCTTCTCCATTAGAACATCCACTTATAAGCATGATAAACAAAACCATTGGAATAAAAAATAGTTTCGTGAACTTTTTCACGTCCATCACCTTTCTTACACTCTAGATCCTTGAACTTCATCCTGCAGGTGTTTCCAAATTTCCACGAAGTGCTCAGCCATCACAGGATCAGCCCGCACCTGTTCCATAGTTCGCGGTCTCGGCATATGAATGGTTTTTTCATCCACAATCCGGCCGGGCTGTGAGCTCATAAGAAGGACCCTGTCGCTCAGCAGCAATGCTTCATCAATACTGTGGGTGATAAATAAGACCGTCTTTTTGGTTTCTGACCAAATGTTGAGCAGCTCTTCCTGAAGAATGAACTTGTTTTGCTCATCTAAAGCGGCAAACGGTTCATCCATCAGCAATATTTCCGGATCATTCGCAAAAGCTCTCGCTATGCTCACTCTTTGTTTCATACCGCCTGAGAGTTCTTTCGGATACAGTTTAGCAAATCTGCCGAGTCCGACTTTTTCTAAATAATAGTCCGTACGCTCTTTTATTACTTTTCTAGGTAAATGCCTCATCTTTAATCCAAACGCCACATTTTCCTCAACTGTAAGCCAGGGGATAACCCCTCTCTCTTGAAAGACCATTGATTGCAGCGGGCGGTCCTGCTTGCCTCTGGCTATTGTGAAATCTCCCGTACTCGGTGTTTCAAGATCAGCCAGGATACGGAGCAGAGTCGTTTTTCCGCATCCACTCGGCCCCACTAAGCAGACGAATTCACCGTCTTTAATATTTAGGGAAATGTCCTGTAATGCAGTGACACTGTTCCCTTTTTTATAAAAGACTTTAGTCAAATGGTTAATTGAAATCTTTGCTTCCATAAACTCCCCCCTTTATTGCTGCTAGCGCCAAGGAACCAGCTTTTTCTGGAAGCCTCGAAGGATAAGCGAAAACAAGTAGCCAAAGAACGATATCAGTACAAGCCCTACGTACATCTCCTGCAGCAGGAAGGCTTTGTAAGAAGTCCAGATCAAGTAGCCGATCCCTGAAGTAGCCCCCATCATTTCCGCAGCTACGATTGTTAAAAGAGCAATTGCCTGCCCCATCTGGATTCCTTCAAGCATGACGGGGAGTGATCCCGGCAGAGCAATTTTGAAGAAAAAGTTCTTCGAGTTCGCTCCATAGTTTTTCGCAACATCCAGGTAAATCCGATCAATGTTGATAACCCCGGCAACGGTATTAATGACGACAGGAAAAAATACACTGCCAGCGATGGTTACGATTTTTGAAACCTCTCCCACACCAAAAAGGATCAATATGATCGGCAAAAGAGCGAGCGTAGGTATAGGCATTAAAGCCATAATTAATGGCGAGAAGAAATGCCGCATAGGAGAGTAGAGCCCCATTACAAGCCCGAGGGCAATAGCAGGAATAACTCCCAGTAAGAATCCGGCGAAAATACGAAATAAGGATATTCCAATATGGTTAAATAATTCACCACTTGTCCCCATTACTAAAAATGTTTGAATAATATCTGTCGGGGGTGGAAAAAAGCGGGCATCCACTAGTCCAGTGCGGGATAAAAATTCCCAGAGCATGAGAATAAATATGGGAGAGGATATCGTAAGTACTTGCTTTAAACGGCCTTTTAGCTGCCTTTTTTTCCATTCTTCTTTTTCGACCACCACTGGGTCGTGACTCTGTAAATGGTCCATTTTTCACCACCTCTTCTGACAACATATGTATATGTGCCCAAATGTGTGAGAAGAGAAAAGCAGAAGCAAAAAAAGACTGTCCCTTAAGAGACAGCCCACTACATTATTTAATGAAGGTAGAACCTTGAATTAACTCTGGTTTGGCTCCAAGAATTAACAGAAAAATTTTAGGCTCTCCTACTTTGCTGTTTCTCTGAAGCAGAGCTTTAACCTGAGCAATGTCCTGATGACCTTTAAGCTTTTGAACTTCTTTTTGGTACAACGTTAGAATAGAGTCCCTAACAAACTTTGGTTTAAACTCAGGCAGTTCATTATCCATTAGCAGCGCTCCCATATATCCGTATTTGAGCTGCATTTGCCTCGTTAAGCTGACGACGTGAGTCAACTGCTCATAAATGTCATCATAGTTTCTTTTTAATACTTCGATATCATCTTTTGCTCTACGAATATCGTTTAATCCCGCCATTACTTGTGCCATTAAACATACACTCCTTTTTCCCAAGGCTTTTCTAAGCCAATGATTTCGGTTAATTCTTTACTGTGCTTTCTTCTAACTCTTCTTGTTTGAGCTCTTTCTTTTCCTGATTCATACAGGAATTTTTCCTCTTCGGTTTCCGGCACAATTTCAGGTACCTTTATTGGATGCTTATTATCATCTAGCGCAACAAAGGTTAAGAACGCTGTAGCTGCCATTTTGCGTTCACCGGATATCATATCTTCCGCGATTACTTTGCAAAAGATCTCCATCGATTTATTTCCTGTATACGATACAAATGACTCTACACAAACGGAATCAGTTTGGTGGATAGGGTACAGAAAATCAATTGAATCTGTTGAAGCTGTGACACATTCTTTAACCCGGGCATGTCTGCGGGCAGATAATGTTGCGTTATTATCCAGCTTCTTCATCAGGACTCCGCCAAACAGGGTATTATAATTATTTAAATCATTAATCATCACTTGGTCTGTATTGACTATAAGGCTTTCTTTCGGACTCTTTGTTTCTGTCATAAGCCATTTCATCTCCGTTTCAAAATTTAGTTCCACTTAAGTGTAAGACCCAATTTCCAGGAAGTGAAATAGTTATTTCTCATTGCCAGCATAGATAAAATCAATGCAAATGCTTTCACCCATGTAATGATAGAATGAACTTTCTAAAATCAGCCAAAAAAACTCCTCTAAAGAGAGGAATTTTTCAAAGTTAACCGATCCTGCATAAATTTCAGCCATTCCTTAGTCGCATAAGATAAGTAATGATTCTTTTTCCAGATGACGGCTAAGTCCCATTCAATCATAGGTTTAATTACCTTTACGGTATGTACTTCTTCTTTTAATAACATGGAAACACTATAAGGCAGAATGGAGATCCCTAAATTAGCTGCGATCATTTTTCCAATAAAATCCCATTGGGAACTCTCAGAAATGACTTTTGGAAGAAAGCCGGCTTTCTTGCAGGCTTCACGTATCCGGTCATTTAATGCAAAATCTTTATTAAACAAAATAAACCATTCATCTTTTAGCTCCTCAAGCTTTAACTGCTTTCGATTAGACAGGGGATGGTTCGGCGGCATAACTACTTTTAATTCCTCACGCATAAAAGAAAAATAGTGAAAGTTCTCTACTTCTGTTGGAAGCACAGTAATTCCTACATCTAAATGGTCTGCACTAATGTCCTCTTCAATCTTTTTGGTTCCATTTTCTAAAAGCTGAAACGTAATATTAGGGTACAGTTGATGAAAGTCACCGAGGATTTGAATAATTTCTTCCCCATCCATAATCGGCGGCAGTCCGATACGAATGTGGCCTTTTTGGAGTCCCAGTAAATCATCCAGTTCTGTCTCCAGGTTGGAAAATGCCTTATCTATTGTTTGGGCCTGATCTAATATCACACGCCCGGCATCCGTTAAAATGAGCTGCTTCCTTGATCGCTCAAATAATTCCACACCCAGTTCAGCTTCTAAATTCTTAATCATTTTACTAATTGTCGGCTGTGTTACAAACAAGTTTTCTGCGGCTCTTGTAAAGCTGCTCGACCTGGCTACTTCAATGAAATATTTTAAATGCCTGATATCCATTAGATTCCCTGCCCTTAATTTATTTATTATTGATCATATCAAATAGTGAGGGATAACGGAAAAGGCACCTCCTTGTAAGAGATGCGTCTTACATGTGTCAAATATCAAATATAATCACAGCGGGCTCTGTGCTTATAGCCCGGGAAATAACGACCCACTGTTTTTGACCCCCGCTTAATTCATGCGGATAACAGGACAAATATTCTTTTAGGAATTCTACCATTTCCATTAAGTATTCCGCGGTTTTATTGTGATCATCTCTCACATTTTCTAGGAAGGAAGGCATTCTATCTTTTTGATAATCCAAAGGTTCCATTAAGGATAATTAACTTAGAGAATCCAGAAGATTGAGTTCATTTACCTACCTGCATAAGATGCAGTCAGGCGTAAATACTAGTAATGCAATTATTTTCCATTTCACATCATTCACTCATCCGCATAATACACTTTCTATAAGAGTGGTGTAACAATAAAGGGGGCAGAGAACAGCATGTTTAAACCGACCAGAAAGCATATGAGGGACTTGGGCAGACAGCTTAAACATGCCCCCCCTTTAACAGATATAAGCAAAGAAGATGAAAAGCTAATCAAACAAATAAGAGTCGATACCTCAAATAATAATCAAAACAATATTACGAGAACGAAGGCCTATTTTGACTTTTATCAAAAGCATCCTGAAATCCATTGGGCGCTGCTCGCCCACCTTGTGTCCAGAAATGCAGGCTGGAATATGACCGACATTAAAGGCGAGTACCTGCCAAAGCTGCTTACGCATAAAGAACAAGTAGATTTTTTCGCCTTTCTTGAAAGAGGAAACTGGCTAATTTTCCAGGATGCCTATCCGCAGCTGCTGCTTTATGAAGAGAGTAAAAAACAAAAGCGTCCCTTGTTTCATCTGCTTTCCCAGTTTCAAGTTTCAAAATTTGTGAGGCCCTTCTGGGAGAGCTTTTGGAAACAGCCTTCGAGTAGAGAGCTTACATTTGCCTTAATCATTAATGAACAGCAGTACATCGAAGGGCGTGTTGTCCAGGATAACCAATATAAACAAACTGTTTTAGACACTGCGCTGTTTAAACTGCAGAACATCTTCGACTTTAACCATATTTTGTTCCCTTACACGACACCTCTTCAGAAGAAAACAAAGCTAGTCGGCGGGACTGTTCATCATTTTTCATCTGTGGAAGACAGGATTATATTTGGCAAGGGGCTGTATGATCTACTTTTCTCTATCCAGAGCAGGCTGCAGCAGATCATCACCTGGGCCGAGACTCATCCTCATACAGGATCGCGCAAGGACTTCTGGCCGATGCTTTTTAACGATGTAAAAGAAAGCGCGCCCGGCCAGGTCCATGAATTAAAGGGCAGTCCCTGTTCTATGACGGAGCCGGCCGCCAGAATTTACAGCCCGAAGCTTACGGACGTTTGGGAAGACTGGATTCACCGGCCTCCTGAAGCTGGAGACTGGTGTACAAATAAGAAGATGCTTCATCATATTAAGAAACCTATTAAAGTATTGAATGAAAATATTCAAGAGGTCTATTGTAAAACGATTGAAGAAATTGAGCTCGCAGCCTTCACTAAAAACAAATTCTTCCATAAAAAATAAAAACATTCCTTTCCATCTATTGTTTGGAAAAGAAAAAAAGGACCTGTTGATCTTGTTGATGATTTCGCTCACCCTTCCAATTATTGTAATCAGCGAATTGCTAGGCGTCCCTGCGGAAGACCGCAACAATTTCAGGAAATGGTCCAATACGATTATCGCGGCAGCCGATGAGTTTGAAGAAGATTTTATCGAGGATGTAGAAGCCTTTCTTGCCTATTTAAAAGAGCTGTTTGATGAACGCAGAAGCGCACCTGGGAATGATCTGATTTCAAACCTTCTTCAAGCCGAGGAAGAAGGGGAACAGCTGAGCCGAAACGAACTCTACTCTATGATGATTCTTCTGATTATTGCCGGCCATGAAACGACAGTAAATCTTATCACGAATACGATGGCTCGACCTATTTGAAAACCCTGACGAACTTAAGAAGCTTAAGACTGACCCTTCCCTCGTTCCATCAGCTATAGAAGAAGGGCTGTGATACTATAGTCCCATAGACTTCTCAACAGCGCGCTGGGCCGAAGATGATTTAACCTTTAAAGGACAAACCATTAAACGAGGCGATACGGTATTAGCATCTTTAAGTTCCGCTAATCGGGATGAAGAAAAATTTGAGCAAGCTGATCAGTTTGATATTACGAGAAGGTCTAATGCTCATGTAGCTTTCGGTTATGGCATTCACTTCTGCCTTGGTGCACCATTGGCGCGGTTAGAAGGTAGATCGGAATTGAAAAACTGCTGGAGACTTTTCCAGACATGCGTATGTACAAGGAGCCTAAATGGCGGACTGTATTCTTACTTCGAGGCTTAGACCACCTTTTTGTTGAACTTTAATAAAATAAGCCCCTGACCCATGTTCAGGGGCTGTTTTTTAATGAGCATGCACGTGAAAGTCGGGAAGGGGATCTTTAAAGGTTTCCCAAGATTCCTTCATTTCTTCATCCGTTAACAGACAGGCATCTAACTGGCTTTCGATTTCTTCTTTATTCATATCAATTCCAATAAATACAAGCTCTGTCTTTCGGTCTCCATGTTCAAGGTCCAAATCTTCTTTTAACTCAGGATCTTCTCTAAAGATTTCCTCCTGTTCCTCGCTAGAATAAGCAGCTATCCACTGACCTGCCCCCTCTATCATAAGAGACGTACCCGCCTGGGACAGCAAGCCGGCCACATCATTCCTTGTCGCTAACCAAAAGAAGCCCTTAGCCCGTACCACTTCCTCCGGCCAGCTTCCTTCAAGCCATTCCATAAATCTCTCTGGGTGAAATGGTTTTCTGCGCCGATAGACAAACGATGCAATTCCATATTCCTCACTTTCAGGCACATGTTCTTCATTTAATTCTTTAATCCAACCAGCTCCTTGGCTTACCTTTTCAAAATTAAACAGCCGAGTGTTTAACAATTTGTCAGCCGGCACCTGTCCAAAAGATGTTTCGATAATGTGTGCACTTGGATTTAGCTGTTTCAAAAGTGCTTTAAGCTCAAGCTTTTCCTGACTATTTATTAAATCTATTTTGTTAAGTATCAGAAGATCAGCAAACTCAATTTGATCGATGAGCAGATCGATCACTTCTCTCGTATCATCTACATCAGCCGCTTGGTTTCGATCACGAAGACTTTCACCGGCTCCATAATCATTCCAAAATCGATGGCCATCAACGACTGTTACCATCGTATCGAGTCTGCAGCTTTCCATTAAATTTATTCCGAGATGCTCATCCATATAACTGAAGCTTTGCGCGACAGGGATTGGCTCAGAAATACCTGTAGACTCTATGACGATATAATCAATACCGAGAGAAGCCAGTTTTTTAACTTCTTTAATTAAGTCCTCTCTTAACGTGCAGCAGATACAGCCATTTTGCAGCTCGACCAGCTTTTCTTCTGTCCGGCTGAACCCGCCCTGTTTTATCATGCCGGCATCAATATTTACCTCGCTCATATCATTGACGATCACAGCAATTTTCTTGTTTTCTTTATTGTTTAAAAGATGGTTTAATAGGGTCGTTTTTCCCGATCCTAAATATCCGCTGAGAACGGTAACTGGTATTTTCTTCTTCATCATTTCTCCTCCATCCTATATTGCCTGCACAATGCGCTGTGCTGCTTTACGGGCTCCAGCTATATTTCTGGCTGCAGGTCCGATTTCTAGTTCCGCTAAAGCTCCTGCTGTAAACAGGCCGGCGGTCCATTCTAATTGCTTATTTATTATAGGAAAGCCGCAGGGTGCACATGGAAGCCGATGTTCTTGTATTGTTTGTTCCAATAATTCTTTCCCTGGCAGGCAGGACGCCGCTCCTGTAGCCAGTAATAGGGATTCTGCCAGCAGCTCACCTTTTTTTTCGAGTTTGAGATTAATCTTCTCGTTACATACACGAGCCGATTCAATGTCAGCTGTGATTATTTTAATCTTTTCTTGAGCTTCAAGACGTTTTAAAAGACTATAAATACTTTGTGTCACAGAGCCCCGATTTCTTGCCTTTTGGATGATAGTTCTTCTCTTTTCATAACTGCTGACTCTATTAAAACTACTTAAATATTTAGGGCCAAGCCACCCTGGATCACTATCAAAATCTTCAATCCGAAAAGGATGGCGCTTGATGATAGAAACAGGAGAAGAACTCTCTAGAGAACATTTAATGGCCAAATGTACAGCTGTTATACCAGCCCCAACAATGGCCGGTGGTTTTGAGGCATCGAATGCTTTCATATCCTGTTCACTAAAAATGTGACCTATTAAATGTGGAGCCTTTTTATGTAAAGGCTTGGCCCAGTCAGGATAATGGGGCTGGTCATTTACTCCAAGAGCAAGCACTACCTGCTTACTAACGATCTCACGATGGGAAGCAGTAGAAATTTTCCATTGCTCCCCTTGTCTCGTTAACGATACTGCCCTGTCGTTCTCCCAGCAGTCACTAAGTTCAACACCCTTAAATAGTTGATCGCAATGATCATTAAACATATCCAGTCTAGGACGTTTGTAATAACCTTTAAATCCTCCTGCGTAGTCATGGGATTGGGCAAAGCTCTTCAAACTATACGGATCTGGATGAAGATGGTGAACAGAGGGTGAACGTAAATACTCCATCCCAACTCTACCAGTCATCCTCTTCCATTTCTCAATAGGTTTATGGAAAGGATCGATGATCAGTAAATCCTTTGTCTTTACCTTACTGCTATGCAGGAGGTGAGCGGCGATCGTACAGCCGTGAATCCCTCCACCTATGATCACCCATTGATACACGTTTAGTCCTCCTTCTTCATTCGTTTACCAGCTGGATTTTTTTACTCCTGGCAGCTGTCCTTTATGAGCGAATTCCCGAAAAGCAATCCGGGACATTTTGAATTTACGCATATAGCCTCTAGGACGTCCGGTTACCTCACAACGATTGTTCAGACGAGTTGGCGAAGAATCTTTTGGCAGTTTTCTAAGAGCCTCATAGTCTCCTTTTTCTTTTAACTCTTTTCTTAAATAAGCATATTTCTCCACGAGTTCCTGCCTTTTTTTCTCTTTCACTACTTTGATAATAAAAAATAACCATGAGTTAAATAGTAATAATTACGATTTATAATTATAAATGGGTTATGGATCTTTGTAAACCATATTATCTTTTATGTAAGATAGGATTATCTTTAAAAATAAGCGGAGCCATTAGACTCCGCTTTTGTCAGCCTTTAATAAATATCGTCTTCTGAGTTGTATAAAACTCTTTCGCAGCTTCACCCTGCTCCCTTGAGAACGAGCTGGATGCTTTCATACCGCCAAACGGAGCCTGGAGCTCTACCCCTGCGGTTTCCGAATTAATCCTGACAAGTCCGGCTTCTATATCATCGATAAACGTTAAAATATGATTGATATTTTTCGAGAATATGGATGCACTTAAGCCGTACTCTACATTATTCGCCAGTTCAATGGCCTCTTCTATTGAGGTCACTTTCATGAGAGCAAGTACCGGGCCGAAAATTTCCTCCCGGGCAATTGTCATCACGGATGTGACATTTTCAAAAATGGCAGGCTGTAAGAAATACCCTCCCTTTTCGTGTGAGACCGGAGAGCCGCCAAATATCAGATTTGCTCCCTCCTTTTGTCCTGTATCAATATATTTTTTCACATTTTCAAACTGATCTTTCGTAGCACACGGCCCCATCCACGTATCTTCTTTAAGGCCGTCCCCTACTGTAATTTTCTCTGCTTTACTTAACAGTTTTTCTTTAAAATCTTGATAAATTCCTTCCTGCACGATCACCCGGCTGCTGCATGTACACTTCTGCCCGGTCGATCTCAGTCCGCCATTTAATGCCGCTTCCACTGCTAAGTCGATATCAGCATCTTCCGCTACGATCAGAGGGTTTTTCCCTCCCATTTCTAACTGATACTTCCCTCCTCTTTCAGCAACCGCCTTTTCTATTTGTCTGCCCGTACTATTGGATCCTGTAAAGCTAACAGCCGAAACGTCTTTGTTTTCCGCAAGGCCCTGCCCAATCACAGAGCCCCTTCCTGTAATAAAATTGATGACGCCTTTTGGAAACCCGGCCTGATCGAAGCATTCAATGACTTTTGCAGCTGTAACGGACGCTTCTGTAGCTGGTTTAAGAATCACGGTATTCCCATAAATCAAAGCCGGCGCCATCTTCCAAACAGGAATCGCCACAGGGAAATTCCACGGAGTAATCATCCCTGCTACACCAAGGGGCACCCGCTTACTGAACATGAGGGCCGAGCGGTCAGCCGAAGGAATTAAATCGCCTTCTTTTCTCATACCTTCACCTGCGTAGTACCTTAGGATAGCTGCTCCCCGCTTTGTTTCTCCTTTGGCTTCCACGAGAGTTTTCCCCATTTCTCTCGTCAAAGTTTCAGCAATACTGTCTATATTTTGTTCAAATAAATCAGCCGCTTTGTAAAGATATTCTCCTCTTTCTGGTCCTGACAGCTTTCTCCATAACTTCTGAGATTGTTTAGCAGCAGAAACAGCCTTTTCTAAATCCTGCTCTGTTGAGTTTTGAACACTTCCAACAATTTCTGATGGACTGGCGGGATTATAGCTGGCCACTAATTCTTTAGAAGAGGATGGCAACCATTCTCCATTAATAAAATTTAAGTATGTTTTTGTTTCGCTCAAGTTTTTAACCTCCTGTTTCTTTGATCCCTTTTTCTCCTACAACCTATCCTATGAAAGACAAGCTGTGATTAAGTACAAGCCTTACTGTATATATGAATTTATCTCTCCAGAGAAGGAAGGGGGTTCTCTCCTATTCGGTTTTTTTGACGATTCTTCCCGCCCTATCGTCGTTTCTCAGTTACTTCGATAAAAAGAACAAAGGCTTAAAGCGCCCTGGTAGACACGAAACGCATAAGCAAATCGGCCGGAGGAAGGTGGCCTTCCCTTTTAGCAGGGTGGATTGCTTATGACGCGAGTGTCTGGGTGCTGGAGCTGGATGTCGCTCTTTTAAACATATATATACACAGCTTGGAGTTTTATAATTTCCTAGAAAATAAAAAAGCAGCCCTTCAGGCGAAGGGCTGCTTTTCCTTTTTTTATAAAGTTTGGTCGGTAGGTCGAACGACAATTTCATTAACGGCTACTTCCGCCGGCTCTTCTAGTGCAAAACGAATTGTTCTTGCAATACTATCGGGCTTAATCGCCATTTGATAAAGGTCGTCCACTCCGGATTTGATATCATCATCTGTGATCGTAGATGTCAGTTCAGTGGATACGGCACCAGGCGATATGATCGTTGCTTTAATTTTAGAATCCTGAGACTCTTCCATTCTCAGGCCGTCCGTAATAGCGCGCACCGCGAATTTAGTTCCGCTGTAAACCGCACTGCCAGGGAAAACGACATGTCCTGCTACAGAAGACAGGTTGATTATATGACCCCGTTTTTTCTCCCGCATATACGGCAGAACAGCGGAGATTCCATATAATACTCCTTTAATATTAACATCAATCATCTGATCCCATTCTTTAATCTTCTTTTTATTTAAATAAGAGAGCGGCATCAGGCCGGCGTTATTAATAATCGCATCAATTTGCCCGTATTTCTCATGGGCGAATTTCGCCAGCTCTTCCATTTCTTCAGAAGAAGTAACATCAGTTGGCTTATAAACGGCATCGCCTTCATTATTGTTAAGATCATCTGCTATTTCTTTTAATCGCTCTTCTCTTCTGGCTGCTAATACCAGCTTCGCCCCTTTAGAAGATAATTCCTTCGCGGTCTCTTCGCCGATCCCGCTTGAGGCTCCTGTGATAATAACCACTTTATCTTTAAGATTAGACACTATTTATCCTCCTAGCAAAAGTTTATATGTGACTCACAGGCTACTGTTACCGTTCTCCTATTTACATAAACTTTCCAATAGGCTGATCAAAATAAAAAACCTCAGCTGTTCTGATCAGCTGAGGCTTCTCCTAGTTATTTTACGATTTGTACTTTTCGAATCATATGACCTTCAATTTCAAGAACTTTAAATGTAAGGTTCTCCCGTTCTAATACTTCTCCCTGCTCAGGGATTTCGTTGCATTCTTTTAAAAGGTACCCTGCAAGGACATCTTCGTCTTCAGGGATCTCCGTATCAAAAACGGAATTCAGACGGCGAAGTGTAATTTTACCATCACAGATAATCTCTGTATCTGTCAGTTTTTCTACCAGAGGCCCATCCTCACGGTCAAGCTCATCTTCGATTTCTAGTCCGATCATGGATTCAATGATGTCTTCGTGCGTAAGCAGGCCTTCTGTACCGCCATATTCGTCGAGTACAATGGCCATATGTTTTTTCTCTTTTGTCATTTTACGGAACACCCATTCAATGGACTGGAACTCATACACAATCACTGGGTCGTTATCACAAAATGCTTCAAAGGGCCTCTCCTGATCAATGGACCAGGCAAGTAAATATTTCGAGTGGAATACAGCTATGATATCGTCAATATCTTCATCAAATACTGGATACCTCGTATACGGGTGGGCAATGACAGTATCACGAACTTCTTCAAATGTCGCTGTTTTAGGCAGTGCCTCAATCTCAACCCTCGGTGTTTTCATGACATCTTTAACATTCAGGTTATAAAAATCTAAAACTCCTTTTATACGGAAGGACTCGTTTTCATTAAAGGTTCCTTCTGAATCGGCGATATCTACCATTGTCCGCAGTTCTTCTTTGGAGATGGAAACATCCTCCGGCTGTCCTTTGGAAAGTGCCCGTGTTACCATTCCAGTCAATTTATTCAAGACAATCGTAATTGGCTTAAAGATAATTACGAAAAAACGGATGACCGGATATACGAGGAATGCAATTCTATCTGGAAAAGCAGCGGCCACCGATTTTGGCAGTACCTCAGCAAAAAGGATGATCACAATAGTTAATATAGCGGAAGCAATTCCTATATTAAAGCCATACTCGATCGCTAAGGCAGTTACAAACGTAGGCAGCAATATGTTTGCGATATTATTTCCAATTAGAATCGTCGTGATAAATTCACCAGGCTTAGACACTAAGTCCAGTAATTTTTCAGCTTTCCTATCCTTATTATCTGCTTTCGTTTTCAATTTCATTTTGTTAGCTGCCGTCAGAGCAGTTTCGCTTCCTGAGAAAAACAGAGAAACAAAAATTAATAAAATGATCGCGATGATCACAGTACATTTCCTCCTTAAAACATTCAAAACTTTAGCGAGAGTTAGTACCTACTATAGATTATTTTACAAAGGGAGGAAAGCAATACATTCTTTAGATGAGCAGACATTCATTTTCATAGATAAACGAATAGCGGATATCTATAAATAAGAAATGCTGGTCATTCAATGGAAAGCTGAAGGTACGGACCATTTCCTTCGTTTCAATATCTGAATAAATATCTGATATGATGCCTTTGTTTGAAATTTTCATCTGCATGACATTTTCTAAAAAGTATGGACGAAACGCCCAATTAGACCCTTTCTTATGCGGCTCAAGCTCCCACTCTTTTTCACGTTTTCGAAAGTTCGAGGAAACCTGGAGCCCATTACTGTCACAAATAAACATCCGAAAGCTTTCTTTATCGAATTGATGAGTAACTAAATCAATAAATCCATCGACCTTTTTGGGTCCTTCCCATTTAGAGAGAAGTCCTTTTACTTTTTGTTCCCAGGTAGTGAGAATCGATAAACGCTGCTCTATTAACATCTTTTCACGCTGAATATAAGCGGCTACCTTTTCGCTAATATTCAAGGAAAGAGAATCTTTACTGAGGAGATTGAAATCCGGTCGTGCTAGGTAATGGCCTTGATAATACCGCCCTCCATTTTTCCAGGCAAAATGAAGCTGGAAATCATCTTCTATATTTTCAAATAGGAGAGCAGCCCCTATACGGTGCGCTAACATTGATAAAGAATACATAATATCTTGAAAGCCTTCTGAATTATGGGTCCGGATATGCTTAGTGTCTATTTTTAAAATGTGGGGCTCGAGCTGCCGTATTCGGTCAATATTAGAGCTTTTGGCTCCCACATGATCAATTGCGACCTGTATCCCGTAAGTTTTGTAATAGAGAAGCAGATGACTGAGTGTCTTGAATTCCTGGTCAAAATCATGCTCGGTCACTTCAATAATCACCCGATTCATGGCAAAACCTTTTTGCTCAAACATCAGCAGCATTTCCAATAAGTCTTCCCCATCATTCACCATCAGCTGCTTCGCCGTACGATTTATAAATAAATAACCTGCTTTTTCTTCCTCGAGCATATCGGTTATCGCTAACTGTAATATGTGCTGATCCACTTCCACTTTAAATTCCTCAGGTACTTCATCATCCTGAAAAAAAGTTCCTAAGCTTTGAGATTCATTTTTATCATGATATCGGCCGAGCACTTCATACCCGATCACATCATACTTAATAGCGCTGATAATCGGCTGATAAGCCGGTTTAACTTTATGTAAATTTCCAACAACGTCTAAAGGGTCCATAAGTCTCCCTCCTTTTTACATTTATATTTAATTTTGACTTTAGGAAGGACTGTTTTTAATTAGAAAATCAGCAAAAAAGAAACTAGAATACATATTCATTATATATCCCAGCTTCTTAAATTGTCATATGATATTTACAAAGCTTTAAACTCACTGTATTATTTTTCAGCCGATTTCATTATCGGGATCAAAATATCAAAATGTGGGTCCTCGAGATCACGATTAGCGGGATATCTTTCATATTTAATTGGCAATTTGTCATAATATTCAACTTCCGGCTCTGCATACGGAACATAATCACTTTTTTGCAGCCATTCGTAAATACGTTCATAGGTACTACCAATGTTTTGACCTTTTTTATGTGAAGTCAATAAATAAGTCAGCGCAGGAACAACTATTTCAACCATATCTTCAGGTATTTGCTGCTTACCTTCTACCTCGAAGACCGAGTAATGAACAAATCCATCTGGTCTTATATGATAAGAAAGGCCTAATTGCACTTCTGGATCGACAGATAATGGCAGTTCATTGACCCGCTTATTCATAGAAGAGATTACTTTTTTTAATGAATGTATTTCAGTATAAGGGCCTTCCCACCTTAGCCCGATACCTCGATAGCCAGGCAGATTGGCAATTTTATATAGTGACTCTCCCATGCTTTCCCTCGCTCTCATATGTAGAATATATCCCCTCTTACATATATTAATAAATTTCTGGAATCGTGCTGGGATTTCCTTCTTTTACTTTACCTTTATCGATCAGTTAAGACAGTTTTTTTATGATTAACCCTTTATAATCTTTGAATAAATACAAGTATCTCTTAGCTCTTCTCCATCCAAAGATAGATCGTCATTTTGAAGAACTCCTTCTAATACAAACCCCAGCCGTTCAGGCACAGCTCGGCTTTTTGAATTTTTGGCATCACAGCGGATTTCCACCCGCTTAGCATCGAGCTCACTAATAGCGAAGTCCGTGATTCCGGTAACCGCCTCTGTTACATATCCTTTCCCGCTAAACCGTGAATCTCCCCAATATCCAATTTCAAATTTCCGGACTTGCCAATCCATCCGGTGAAGACCGGAAGAGCAGACAAGCTGACCTGTATCTTTTAAGAAAACAAGGAACCTTAAGTCTTCACGCTTTAAAAACCGGATATGGGCATGCCTAATATTGGCTTCTGTCTCTTCTTCTGTTTGTTCATGGTGGGCAAAAGGAAGCCAAGGCTTTAATTCATTTCTGGAAGCTTGAATGGACTCGTATACAGCCCTGCCATCCCCTGGCTTGGGCATCCGAATCAGCAGCCTCTCTGTTTCAAAATGATCTGGGAAATCAAGAAGTATTGAATCCATTTATTTATCTCCTTACTCGTCTTCTGGGTTTATTAACGCAAGCATTTGGTGGTCTTCCCACTTGCCGTTAATTTTCACATTTTTCCTGGCAATCCCTTCTTTATGAAAACCTGCTTTTTCTAAGACTCGGATGGACGCAATATTCCGGGGCATAACTCCTGCTTCAATTCTATGTAACTGCAATTCTTTAAAAGCGTACTCCACAATTAGCTCTACTGCTTCAGTCGCAAATCCGTGGCCATTATGTTTTTGGTCGATAAAATATCCGACAAAGGCTCCCTGAAGAGATCCCCGCAGAACTTGAAAGAGGTTGATCGTCCCTGCTAATTGGTCATCCTCCTGCTTAAAGATACCGAAATAATAGCCATCGTCCTTCAGCATTTCTTCATGAAAGTCCTTAATCCGGCTTCTTTGTGTATCCTCAGAGTAAAACTCATCTCCCCGCTCCATGGAAAACTTTTCAAAAAAAGCACGATTGTCACGCTGAAATACGGCCATATCTTTTGAGTCTTCCACCTCGAGCGGTCTAATATAAACTTTCTTTCCTTTTAACATAGTCTCTCTCCCTTCATTGTTCCGCTACATTTCTGATGTCTTAACTAATTCAGACTCAATAATATAGCGATCCGGTGCATTCCCTAAAAACTCAAATGGATAACAGGTTGTTAAAGTAAGAGTAGGTTCTTCTTTATCAACGACAACAGAGCGGTCATCAGCATCAGTAATCCATATTTTCTGAATTTCATATTCATATCTCTTTCCTTCAAACTCGAGAAATAAAGTGTCTCCTTCAGCTACGTTTTTCAACTCGGAGAAAACCGTATCCCTATGCCCGCTCAATACGGTATGCCTCTCTTCTTCCGGAGTCGTCGTCCATTCGCTGACATACATTCCTACACCCTGTTGTAACGTATCATCGTCAGCACCCCAGTACGTTCTATAACCCTTTTCAAGCTTTGGAATAACCAGTCTTCCAACCTGTTCCCCCTTAGTTAAACGATCAATTTCATCACTCATCTTACTGGGAACTTGAGGCGCCGTTGTACCTTCTGCTTTATCTGGACCTTCTCTTTTTTTTATCGGTTCTTCACTTGTTTTTTCAGAGGACTCTTGCCACTCTTGGAGCTCTTCTTCAGGGACAGATTCCACCGCCTGACTGCTCTTCCACCACTGAAACCCATAATAACTGACCATGAAAACACCAAGGGCTATTATGATAAGAGATACCTTTTTCACATTCGTTCACCTCACTTCCTTTTATCTTACAATAAATAGGAAAAAGCCGCATACCCTTATGCGGCTTTTTTCTTATAAAATTAATTATGACTTAAGAGACACTCGGCTTTCTGCTTTTTAAAAAGAAGACAAATGCTCCCCCAAGCATCAAAGCAAGACCGGTAAGTGCAAGAGTCGGATATGGTGTGGCTGTATTCGGAAGTTCTCCCCCTTCCATAGCGCCGCTCTCCATTTCCTCAGGAATCATGTCATCCATAGGTACAGCTGAAGAAATTACTTCTTCAGGTACAGTAATTTTACCGACTCCATTGAAATTATCCATCGTCATATGCATATTCAGTACAGTATTTGTGGTCTCGCCTTCCATATTCATCTCCATGTCCATATCCATCATAAGCTCAGTCATATAATAATTTTCTTTATTTATCGTCACTTCGTAATTGATATTGTTAATCGTCATTTGGTTCATAAGCTCACTCATCATAGCGGAAGACTCACCTTCTGGCATCATCGAACCAAGCATCTGCTGGGAAGCCTCCATAATAACTTCCCCATCACCTTCATATGTTAACAGATAAGTGCCCCCCTGATCTTCAACACTCATCTCCTTACCCAGCGCTTCCGCCTGGTCCATCTGCTGGTCGACCATTCCCATTCCTGCCATTTCGCTTAATGAATTGCTTAATTCATCCGGCAGTTTGATCCAGCCTTCCACAGGATCCTCCTGGAAGAAACCTTTCTCTGTAAAATAGGACTCTACGCTGACTTCGCCCTGGTCAGGAATAGTAGTAGTAACCACTTGATGCATGGCAAGAGGATTGACAGTAATATCAGCATCTGACTGTGAGGATAAAGTAACGGTTTCACCGCTCATATTCATCGTCTGCTCCATCTGCATTTGAGTAGAATAACTTTCAAGCTGGGCCATAGCTTCATTTGACTTCTGCAAAACTTCCGTCGCACCCATTTCCGCTGCGGAAAAATGAGCTGGTGCTGCTAACAATAAGACTGCAGCAAAAGCAATTGAGGTTAATCTCTTAAACATTTAAACACTCCTGTTATTTTTATTGCAAAACAAATAGAGTGATAACGTACAACTATGTAGTGACTTGCTGACTGGAAGGCCGCATCTTCCATTCATTTTACTAATTCCTTTGTTCCCTTTCTAGTTATTACTAAACATATTTCTTCTATATTTGATATTTTTTTACAAAAAATAAGGACTTAATAATTGGTTAATTAATCACGATATACTTTTTCTAATCAACTAATGGAATCTTATTGGGATCCCTTAGAAAATCAAATATAATTTCAATTTGCTTATATGTATTTCTTTTTAAAGACATCCGGCAAATCATCCCCTACCTGATTTTTATCAGGCTGACTGCCCGTGCTTCTGACTACATAATAATGTGTCTACAGCTTTAAATGTTTCACAAACTTGGAAAAAGCGAAAATGCAGAATATGCACTTTCGCTTTTTTAGTTAACTGGCTGATTCGGTCTCTTTAATAACCGGTTCTTTAGTTTTTCTCCTTTTCCAAAAACGAAAACGAATGTTACTAAACAAGCGATAGACCGCCGGAATAAGTAATAAAGTAATAACCGTGGCGAACATCAGACCGGAAATAATTACCGTCGCCATTGGTGCTTGATAGTTTCCTGCTGATCCAGTGGCTATCGCAAGAGGAAACATCCCGGCTGCGGTAGTTAATGTTGTCATAAAGATAGGACGGATTCTATTTTTTCCTGCTTCAACGAGGGCCTCTTCCACTGGAAGCCCTTGGGTGCGAAGCTGATTTGTCCGGTCAATATAAAGAATTGCATTGTTTAAGACGATTCCTATTAACATGATAACACCCATTCCGGACATGATGCTCAGTTCTCTTTGGGTAACGACTAGACCGAGGATCACTCCTACGATGGTCATTGGTATAACAGACATCACGATAAGCGGATGAGCTAAGTGGTTAAATTGGACCGCCATAACTAAGTAAACAAGGAATATGGCAATTCCAAGTATTATGATCATTTCCTGAATGAGCTCTTGCTGCTGTTCTAAATCTCCAGTAACCGATAGAGTGTACCCTGCTGGTGCTTCATAATCATCAATTAAATTCTGGACTTCGCGATTAACGGTACCTAGATCTGTATTTTCTATATCAGCTGAGACAGTGACAAACCTTTCACTATCCAAATGCTTAATTTCATTTGGTGCTTCAACTTCCCTTAATTCTATAAAAGTGGAAAGATTCTTTTCCCCTTCTGAAGTAATTACTTCCATATCCAAAAGTTCTGATTGAGAAGCAGTGTTCTCTTCCCATTTCACTACAATCGGGATATTCTCTTCTTCTATACTCATTTCGCCAGCCGGCATCTGAGCCATGGACTGTTCAATATACTGCCTGACTTGGCCGTTCGTAAGTCCAGCGCCTGCAATAGCTGCTTCTTTTAAAACAATTTCCTGTTCAATGGAGGTCCTTTCATTAGAACTGGATACTCCTACGATTCCTTCAATACTCTCTAAGTCTTTCATAAAATCTTCACTTATCGTCTGCAGTTCTGCAAACTCTTCCCCTTTAATATTAACTTGGACGGGGTAAGCAGAGCCTCCAGACATAGCACTTTGAACAGAGTTAATTGGTAAGGAGTCTTCTAACTCCCTTAGGGAACTTAAAATATTCTCATTTACTTTTTCTTGTTCAACCGTAATGTCGTTTCCTTTTGTCATATTAATGATGGAGTAAAACATACCTCCGCTATCAATTAAATAGTTTGTTTCAACGTCCTTTACATTCGACAATTCCCTATTTATTTCCTGAGCAATTTTTTCTTTGTCTTGATTGGTAAGTCCCATGTCTAGATCGACCATCAGCTCCGTATAGCGATTAAATACATCAGGCATAATCGTCATTGGTATTTTAGTGACAAGCGTAAGCGAACCTGCAAACATGATCGTAAAGATAGAGATGACGGCAAAGCTGTACCTTTTCTTTTTTACTACCCATGAAACCATTCGGCCATATCCGTTTATCAATTTACCTTCTCGCTGTACTCCTTTTGATTGAGGAAGCCTTAAATATTTCTCGGAAAGAGAAGGGATCACAGTAAAGGAAACGATAACTGAACTAATGAGGGTAATGGCCACGACGACAGACAGCATAATCATAAAAGTACCCATCTCTCCGCCAAGCAATCCTATCGGCACAAATACCACTATCGTGGTAAGCATGGATGCTAATACAGCTGTTCCAACTTCCTTTGTTCCTTCTAGAACCGCTTGGATATTCTGTAACCCTTGTTCCTTTTTCCTATAGATGGATTCAAGAATAACGATCGAAGAGTCAACCATCATCCCTACCCCTAACCCTAGGGCAATCAATGTAAGCATGTTAAAACTGTAGTCAAGCAGCCACATCGAAGCAAAAGTCAATAGAATCGATGTGGGAATCGTGAGTCCAATTATAAAGGTTGCTCGAATATTTCTAAGGAACAGCAAAAGAATAATGATCGCTAAAATTCCACCTATGAGAATATTAGAAGTCACGCCATCCAGAGATTCTTCTACATAATCCGCCTGGGCAACAATTTCATTTACTTCCAAGCCTTTGACTAATCCTTCGTCTTTCATTTCTTGGACTTCTGCCCGCACTGCTTCTGTCATTTCAATCTGTGTGAAATCAGAGGTACGGCCGATTTGTAAAAAAATGAAATCGCTTGATCCATTCTTATAAACGAAAGAAGCATTCTTTACTGGCTGAAGGGAGACTTTTGCCAGCTCACTTAGTTCGACAGATCCGGTTTCAATAGGAATTTGAATGTTTTCTACTTCCTCCACACTCTCAAGCTGGGTATTCCAGCGGAGTGTGGGAGATTCTTCTTCCTCACTTAACTCGCCTAAGGTTAATTCCTGGTTAGATTCCTCAATCGCCCCAACGATCTGTTGAAGATTCAGGCTGTTTTTAGCTGCTTCATCACGGTTAAACTCAATCGTTAATTCGTTTTCAGCAGCACCCGAAAGTGAAACATCGCGGACTTCAGATAAACCTTCCAGTCTCGGCTTTAGTACATCTTCTGCAAAAGTGGTAACCTGCTTCATGTCCTCTCCAGATACATCCATGAAAAATTCGTACCCTGTCGTCGTTCCGTATTGTCCGGCTTCCACCTCTTTAATGGCTGAGTTCTCTAAGGCTGCCGCGTTTACTAAGGATTCTACTTCCTTATAAACCTCGTCCCCTTCCCCCTCTTTGAACGTTAACTGGAACGAGCTTCTTCCCATGTTGGTCGTTGAGGTGATTTCCTCCACCCCTTCAATTCCTTGGAGCTGTTGTTCTAAAGGATCGGTTATCGATCGCTCCACTTCGATGGCTGCTGTATCTCCTGCAAGCACCTCTATGTAACCTCCATCCATGGTTACCGAAGGCAAAAGCTCTTTATCCAGCTTAAGTAATGAATAACCTCCCACCATAAGTACCAGCACAACCATTAGACCCACTAAAATCTTTCGTTGAACTATAAACCTTAATAAATTCACAAAGCCCCTCCTCATCCCAAATGATCACTTTAGTTCTACAATTTTACAATTATATAAATACTATGACCTGCCACCCCCTCCTGTTGAATGAAAATCTTGTTCACGTTTGTTACTTTTATCATACTTGCGTTTTCGAGTAATGCTAATGAGCCTGAGACCTATCTTTTATAAGACCACAGACTTATATATGAAAATTTCATCTAAATTAGACTTTCCTTTATTATGGATGTTTAAGGAGGGGCGCGCGGCTTATTAGCGAAAATCAAGAAATACTCCCGAACCTTAATTACAAGCAAACCATCATTTCAATCCCCAAGATTTATGTTATAATAAGCAATAGGATAAATTATTATAAAAGTCTGCGGATCAAGCAGGAGAGGTTCTAGCTACACCCTCTATAAAAAACTAAGGATGGAACTGTACCTGCCTTAGGTGCGGTTTTTTTATGTTTTTTGGGTTAGTAGAATTCTCTTTTTCTTATGAAAGGGGAATTTTTTTATGAAAAATAATAAAGCAGTTGTTGTTTTTAGCGGCGGACAGGACAGTACGACCTGCTTGTTCTGGGCCCTGAAAAAATATGATGAAGTAGAAGCCGTAACATTTGATTATAACCAGCGCCATAACGACGAGATCGAAGTGGCGAAAGAAATTGCGAGTGACCTCAGTGTAAAGCATCATGTGTTAGATATGTCCTTGCTGGGCCAACTCGCTCCTAACGCTTTGACGCGTGAGGATATTGAAGTGAAGGATGGTGAGAACGGAGAGCTCCCAACCACTTTTGTACCGGGACGCAATCATCTTTTCTTATCCTTCGCAGCGATCCTTGCCAAGCAGATTGGCGCTAAACATGTCATTACCGGAGTCTGCGAAACCGATTTTAGCGGCTACCCGGATTGCCGGGATGTTTTTATTAAATCTCTGAATGTAACGTTAAATTTATCCATGGATGATGAGTTTGTTGTTCATACACCTCTTATGTGGCTTGATAAGGCAGAAACATGGGAGCTTGCTGATCAGTTAGATGCTTTTGACTATGTCCGTGAAAATACGCTTACTTGCTACAACGGAGTACGCGGTGAAGGCTGCGGAGAATGCCCGGCTTGTAAGCTTCGTCAAAATGGATTAGAAACTTACCTTAATAGAAAAGCAGAGGTGCAATAACATGTTCGGCTTTACGATCGTAGAGAATCTCCAAAAGATGGACAAAGATATTCAAAAACACGAACTTAGATACCATACCAAGCGTGTTCTTGTCAGCAAAGAGTTTACGTTTGACGCAGCCCATCACCTTCATTGTTATGAAGGCAAGTGTAAGAACCTTCACGGCCATACGTATCGAGTCGTTTTTGGAATCAGCGGTTACACAGATGGTATTGGCTTAGTAATCGACTTTGGAGATATTAAAAAAATTTGGAAAGACCAAATTGAAGTTCACTTAGACCACCGTTACTTAAACGATACGCTGCCTAAGATGAATACTACAGCCGAAAATATGGTCGTCTGGATTTATGAAAAAATGCAGGAAGCTCTTACAGGCGAACGCGAGGATTATCACGTCGAGTTTGTGAAGCTTTATGAAACGCCGACAAGCTACGCAGAAGTCAGACGGGAGTGGATGATCGATGGCTAACAAATTCCCGGTCTTAGAAATATTCGGCCCAACGATTCAAGGAGAAGGAATGGTCGTCGGCCGAAAGACAATGTTTGTCCGGACGGCGGGCTGTGACTATAGCTGTGCCTGGTGCGATTCAGCCTTTACATGGGATGGAAGCGCCAAAGAAGAAGTTCGCCGCATGACGGCGGAAGAAATCGTACGGGAACTTAGAGAGACGGGCGGTAACAAGTTTGATCATGTGACCGTTTCAGGAGGCAACCCGGCCCTTTTAAAAAATCTGCATGAAGTCATCGGCCTGCTTCACGCACAGCAGGTGGAAGTCGCCCTTGAAACCCAGGGAAGCCGATGGCAGGATTGGTTTTTAACGATTGATGATTTGACTATATCTCCAAAGCCCCCCAGCTCCAAAATGGAGACCAACTGGGAAGTGCTTGATGATATTATCGATAAACAAAAAGAAAACAGCCGGCTGTCCCACACGAGCCTTAAAGTAGTGATTTTTGATGAGGAAGATCTCTACTACGCGGAAAAAGTACACGAACGGTACCCGGATGTGCCGTTCTTCCTGCAGGTAGGAAACGATGACCTCGAGGAAGAAGAGCCGGTGCGCCTAGCTTCAGACCTGCTCACTAAATATGAATGGCTGATAGATCAGGTGATGGAGTCAGCTTCATTAAATCACGTAAGAGTTCTCCCTCAAGTGCATGCATTGTTATGGGGTAATAAGCGCGGTGTATAAAAAAAGCCCGGTAGCTGTAAAATGCTACCGGGCTTTTTCCTTATCATAATGGCCTTTTATTATAACTGCTGCATGAATCGCTCCCGGAACAAAAAACAGGGCCGTTAACAGCAAATTCAGTAATGCTTTTCCAATCTGTCCTGTAAATAATACGGCTACCGGCGGTAAAAAGATAGCTAAAATATAAAGCATGCTTAAAAACTCCTTTTATTGTTTTCTTAATTGACGTTTCCTTTGCCTCCACAACATCAGTTCCAAAGCTGTAATACAGATCAGCAGCCAGGAAATTCCGATCGTCAACCCTCCCAGAATATCCGTAAAATAGTGGACGTTTAAGAAGACCCGGCTTAAAGCTATTAAGAGTATCAAAAGGCCTATGCCAATATTAATGGACCATTTAGCCGGCTTTTTTAATGGACTGATAACAATAAGGTAAATCATAAATCCATAAAATACGGATGATCCTGTCGTATGTCCGCTCGGAAAACTATATCCCGTTCCATCATACTGGTCGAGTAATTCCGGCCGATCCCTCGCAAACAAAATTTTCAAACCTTTTGTTAGTACGGAAATCCCTATCATACTAATAGCTAAGTATGCGGCCACCCACTTACTGACTGGGATAAAAAAGATTAAGCCGACAAACAAAATAATCGATAAGATCGTAATTAAAGTAACAGACCCGCCCTCCGTAATCCATCCCATTGCTTCTATGATCCAGGCAGGACTTTTACTTACAATATCTGCGGCCACGATATCAATGGCAAACTTTTCGTTTTCTAATACATCATCAGCCAGTTCTATAAATAAAACTCCGCCGCTTCCGACTGCCAGGAGGCCTATGATAATAGTAAATATGGAGGTTTTGGAGAGATCCGAAACCTTAGTTTCAGAAAATAACACGGTCATCCTCCTTAGGTTGAACGATGCGATAGAATCCTATTCCCCTATTGTCTTACGATCAAACGAGTGTGTTATCTAAAGGATGTCCAGGTTCTTTTTTAGCGAATCTCTTTTCACTTTTGGCATTCCTTCACGCTCTTTCAGCGGTTTCCCTCTCCCTTTCGGCGTTTTCAACATCACTGAAGTGTCGAAAACTCAAGCAATAAGTAAAATACTTTTTCAAAATTAATGTAATTAAAACGTAATATTTTTTTAAAGCAGATTGCCTTTTAAAGGAAATATTGATAAAATTATTAGAAAATTACTAATTTTATACACATCGCAAGGGGGTACATAAATGAAGCTTTACCTTTCCGTTGACATGGAAGGAATCACTGGATTACCGGACGCTACCTTTGTTGATTCAATGAAGCCGAATTACTCAAGGGCTCAAAAAATCATGACAGAGGAAGCGAACTACGTTATCTCTTCAGCTTTAAGTCAAAATGTCAACGAAGTGACGGTCAATGACAGTCATTCCAAAATGAACAATTTACTTATTGAACATATCCACCCGGAGGCTCATTTAATTACAGGGGATGTAAAGCCTTATTCAATGGTACAGGGGCTGGATGAAACATATAACGGAGCATTATTTATCGGGTATCATTCAAGGGCTGATCAGCCAGGTGTAATGTCGCACTCCATGACCTTTGGAGTCCGCAATTTTTATATAAACGATGTCGCTGTTGGGGAGCTTGGGTTTAATGCCTATGTAGCTGGCTATTATGGTGTCCCCCTGATTATGGTCTCAGGAGATGACAGGGTAGCTGAAGAAGCGAAACAACTGATCCCAAATGTGATCACCGCTACTGTGAAGCATTCAATCTCAAGATCAGCCGTAAAAACGTTAACTCCAGTAAAAGCGGGAACGCTTTTGCAGAAAAAAACGGCAGAAGCTATACATAACTTGAAAGACATTCGGCCGTTAACACCGCCTGAGAGGCCGCTGCTTAGAATTGAATTTGCTAATTATGGACAAGCCGAATGGGCAAACCTTATGCCAGGTACAAAAATAGATCCCAATACTACTACTGTCTCCTATCAAGCTAAAGACATATTAGAAGCATATCAGGCTATGCTCGTTATGACAGAGCTAGCGATGCGGACGACTTTTAACTAGGAGGAGCAGGAATGGGAAAATACATATTTAAACGATTTATTCTTATGCTGGTTACAGTATTAATCATAGCTACTTTAACTTTTTTCTTAATGAATCTGCTTCCTGGTTCTCCACTAAATGAAGAACGTTCAACAAACGAAACCGTTCAGCAGAATCTGGAAGCCCACTTTAATCTCGATGAACCTCTCATCGTGCAATACGTTTTATATTTAAAATCCATTGCAACACTGGACTTTGGTCCATCGATTAAGCAGCCGACAGAAACTGTGAATTCCTTGTTGAATCGAGGATTTCCTATTTCAGCTGAGCTGGGAATATGGACGATTCTAGTTGCCCTGGTTTCCGGTATTACACTCGGAGTAGTGGCAGCCTTAAAACACAATGGAATTATCGACTACCTTGCTATGACGCTTGCCGTTCTTGGGATATCGATTCCTAACTTTGTATTAGCAACCATGTTAATTCAGGAATTGGCCGTAAACCGAAATCTGTTCCCCGCAGCAACATGGAGCTCGCCAGCCCATATGGTGCTTCCGATATTGGCACTGGCTACAGGGCCTATGGCTATCATTGCCCGCTTGACTCGTTCAAGCATGCTGGAAACATTAACCCAGGATTACATTAAAACGGCCAGAGCTAAGGGACTTTCACCTTTTAAAGTCGTCGTCAAACACGCACTAAAAAATGCCCTCATGCCAGTTGTGACTATACTTGGCACATTGATGGCCGGAATTTTAACAGGGACGTTCGTTATAGAAAAGATTTTCGCAATCCCAGGGATGGGCAAATATTTCGTCGAAGGTATAAATCAGCGAGATTACCCCGTCATTATGGGAACCACCGTTTTTTACAGTGCTTTCCTTGTCTTCATGCTTTTCTTAGTGGATATTGCTTATGGACTTTTAGACCCTAGAATCAAGTTACACGATGAAGGTGGTGGCTGATATGCTTCCTGTTACTAAAGAGCAAAAGCCCAATTATTCCGAGATCCCGGATGAATGGTTTCGTCCAAAGGAGAAGGATGAGAAGGAAGCTGAATCCGTCGTGCGCCCTTCCCTATCTTACTGGCAGGATGCCTGGCACAGGCTCAGGAAAAATAAGCTTGCTATGTCCGGATTATTTTTCTTAATCTTCCTTGGCATCATGGCGATCTTCGGACCGATCTTTTCGCCTCACTCAGTTTCCCACCAGGTGCTGGCGAACCAGAATCAGGCGCCTTCCTTAGCCCATTGGTTTGGAACAGACGACCTTGGCCGTGATGTTTTCACAAGGACGTGGTACGGTGCTAGAATCTCACTATTTGTCGGCTTAATGGCAGCAATGATTGACTTTTTTATAGGTGTTACATATGGAGGGATTTCCGGCTATAAGGGAGGCCGGACGGACAGCATTATGATGCGGATTATTGAAATTTTATATGGACTGCCTTATCTGCTCGTTGTTATTTTGCTGCTCGTTGTAATAGGGCCAAGCCTTATGACGATCATCATAGCGTTAACTGTAACCGGATGGGTCGGGATGGCCCGTATTGTCCGGGGACAGGTACTGCAGATTAAGCACAATGAGTTCGTCCTTGCCTCCCAATCTTTTGGAGCGAAGACAAAACGGATTATTCGCAAAAATCTGCTGCCAAATACCATGGGACCGATTATTGTTCAAATGACACTGACTGTGCCGACAGCTATTTTCGCTGAAGCTTTCCTAAGCTTTCTCGGGCTAGGCATTCAATCTCCGTTTGCCAGCTGGGGCGTTATGGCAAACGATGCTCTTGGAACGATTCTATCTGGCCACTGGTGGCGATTATTCTTCCCGGCCTTTTTCATTTCCGCCACCATGTTCGCGTTTAACGTATTAGGAGACGGATTACAGGACGCACTGGACCCTAAATTGAGGAGGTAGCTTCTATGAAGAAAATACTCGACATTCAAGACCTCCACGTGGCCTTTCAAACTTATGGCGGTGAAGTCCAAGCTGTGCGTGGAGTAAATTTAGAACTCAATAAAGGAGAAACACTAGCCATTGTTGGAGAATCAGGCTGCGGCAAGAGCGTAACAGCCAACAGCATTATGAAGCTCATCCCTTCTCCTGCCGGCAGGATCAAACAAGGATCGATCACTTTTAAAGGCAAGGACATTACCAAAATGTCGAATAAAGCAATTCGAAAGGTGCGCGGGGTCGATATTTCTATGATTTTCCAGGATCCAATGACAGCACTAAATCCGACGCTAACCATTGGTAATCAGTTGACCGAAGGAGTTAAGCAGCATCGAAAAATTTCTTCAAAACAAGCGAACCATCAGGCGATCGACATGCTGAAACTCGTCGGAATTCCTAATCCTGAAGAAAGAATGAAGCAGTACCCCCACCAATTCAGCGGCGGCATGCGACAGCGGATTGTCATCGCAATGGCTCTAATCTGTGAACCTGAATTGTTAATTGCTGATGAACCAACTACCGCTCTTGATGTCACGATTCAGGCCCAAATTTTACAGCTGTTTCAAAAAATTCAGCGGGAAACCGGGGTCTCCATTATTTTAATTACCCATGACCTCGGAGTAGTAGCTAAAATTGCCGACCGCGTTGCAGTTATGTATGCAGGAAAAGTCGTGGAAACCGGTACGAGAAGGGACATCTTCTACCGGCCGAAACATCCTTACACCCAAGGGCTGCTTAATTCAGTTCCTCGCCTTGACCAAAAAGGAGAAAAACTGGTTCCGATAGACGGCACTCCTCCCGACCTTTTTTCTCCGCCAGAGGGATGTCCATTTACTGCACGGTGTCCAAAAGCGATGGAAGTTTGTTCAAGGGTTTACCCTTTTCACTCAGAACTCAGCGATACACATACGGTAGACTGCTGGCTTCAGGATGAAAGGGCTAAAAAATATATAGCTTCATCTAGTTAGGAAAATCTTTTATTTGAAAGGGGAAAATGAGTATGAAGAAATGGTTGACCGTTTTACTAGGCTTATTGTTTGTAGTCATGCTTGCCGCCTGTACAGCTGATGAAAGTGCAGGTGAAGACAACAACAGTGAGGGCGGAGAAGAATCCAGCAGCAGCGACACTTCCACCCTTCTGCTGAACAATGGAACTGAACCAACGTCGCTTGATCCTCCGATTGGATTTGACGCAGCTTCCTGGAACGTGTTGAACAATTTAATGGAAGGTATGACCCGCTTAAATCAAGATCATGAACCTGAAGAAGCAACAGCCGAGTCAATTGAAGTTTCTGATGACGGCACAGAATATACATTCACTATTCGTGAAGATGCTAAATGGTCAAATGGTGACGATGTAACGGCAGAAGATTTCGAATTTGCATGGAAACGTTTATTAGATCCAGAAACGGCTTCTCCTGCTGCTTTTCTCGGTTATTTTATTGAAGGCGGCGAAGAGTTTAACACTGGGGATGGTTCAGTAGATGATGTAATGGTTGAAGCAACTGGGGATAAAGAGCTTAAAGTAACGCTTACCGCTCCTACGAATTACTTTTTAAACATTATTTCAAACCCTGCTTTCTTCCCGATTAATAAGTCGGCAGCTGAAGAGAATGAAGAATGGTTTACAGAAGCCGATACTTTTGTCGGCAACGGTCCTTTTACTCTTGCTGAGTGGGAACATGATAAAGAAATGGTATTAGAGAAAAATGAGGAATATTGGGATGCAGATACCGTACAATTAGAACAGGTTAAATTTGCAATGGTAAATGACCCTAATACGGAATATCAAATGTACGAAAGTGGAGATCTTGATAACTCCGAAATCCCTGCTGACCTTGCTGACCAACTCCTCGACAGTGAAGATGTTACGATTCAAGACCAGGCTGGAAACCAGTTCTATCGTTTTAATGTAAATGAAGAGCCTTTTCAAAATGAAAAAATACGTAAAGCTTTAGCTATGGCGGTTAATCGTGAGGATATCGTCAACTACGTTACGAAAATGGGCGAAGAGCCTGCTTATGGATTTGTTTCTCCTGGCTTCAACGACGCTGACGGCAACGATTTCCGTGAACAAAACGGTCAGCTTGTTGAATTCCACCCGGAAGAAGCTAAGAAACTCCTTGAAGAAGGTATGGAAGAAGAAGGCTATGATGAACTGCCTGAAATCACCCTTACTTACAATACAGATGAAACGAACAAGAGCATTGCTGAAACCATTCAGGAAATGTACAGTGAAAACCTGGGCATCGATGTCACCTTGGAAAACACAGAGTGGAACGTATTCCTAGAGGATCAGAAGGCTTTAAATCATCAGCTTTCGAGAAGCTCTTTCCTTGCTGATTATGCGGATCCAATCAACTTCCTGGAAAGCTTTATCACCGATTCTTCTATGAACCGTACCGGATGGTCTAATGAAGAGTATGATGAGCTGATTGCCAAAGCGAAAGAAGAAACTGATGAACAACAGCGTTTCGAATACATGTATGAAGCAGAGAAAATTTTATTTGAAGAAATGCCGATCTTCCCTATCCACTTCTATAACCAAGTACACCTGCAAAAAGAGAACGTAGATGGCATTGTCCGTCACCCTGTAGGTTACATGGAGTTGAAATGGGCTGCAAAAAAATAAAGAAACCAATTTGAGGACCCATACATCTGTATGGGTTCTCCCCTGCTTTTTCACAAAATAGGAGGCTAGACGATGATCCATCCTAAACGATTAAAGCCCGGTCAAACGATAGGTGTTATAGCTCCAGCAAGTCCTCCCAATCTAGCGAATCTGCACAAGGCGATTCCTTTCTTTAACAGCTTAGGTTTACATGTAAAAATCGCTCCGCATGTTTCCAGTAAATATGGCTACCTTTCAGGAACCGATGAAGAACGGCTGTATGACCTTCATCTCATGTTTTCCGATCGCACAGTTGATGCTGTTTTTTGTGCAGGCGGAGGTTATGGCACGAGCCGTATAGCTGATCAGATCGATTATAAGTTAATTAAACAAAACCCTAAAATTTTCTGGGGATACAGCGATATTACTTTTTTACATACAGCCATCCGCCAAAAAGCCGGGCTCGTTACATTTCATGGACCGATGCTCAGCTCGGATATTGGCAAAGATGATTTTGACCCTTTTTCTACCTTAATGTTTAATCAATTGTTTCACCCCACCGAGCTTACATACACTGAAGCTGTTAATTCCTTACATACTCTTTCAGAAGGCGAAGCATCGGGAGAGTTAGTCGGCGGAAATCTGTCTTTAATCGTCAATTCGATCGGCACTCCTTATGAAATTAATACAAAAGGAAAACTGCTGCTGATCGAAGATGTAGGGGAAGAACCTTACCGCATTGACTCGTTTTTAAGCCAGCTTAAGCTTTCTGGTAAATTAGCAGAAGCCGCAGGGATCGTAGTAGGAGATTTCAAAGATGCCGAACCAAAGAAAAGAGAAGATTCTTTAAGTTTAGAAGAAGTGTTCGATCACTATTTCTCCGGCTTGGACGGTCCGGTATTATCCGGTTTTAAGATCGGCCACTGTCTTCCCCACTATGCAGTACCGCTTGGTCCAAAAGCTGAATTGTCCAGTAAGACTAAAACATTAACCATCCAGCCCGGTGTGGTCTGGTGAAGAGAAAGCGTGCGGATTTATGATCATTCAATCGATAGAAACCTACCGAATTGCCGTTCCATTAAAAAAGCCGTTTAAAACTGCCTTAAGAACGGTCACTGTAGCAGAGTCCATCTATGTAAAAGTAATTTGCGACAATAAAATAACCGGCTTTGGAGAAGCACCTCCTACCCACGTGATTACAGGAGAAAGCCTATCCAGCATTGAATACGCGGTACAAAGTATTTTAAAACCTGCCATTTTAGGGAAAACACTCTTAAATAGAGAAGAGCTTTTCCAAACTCTTCATCATAGTTTAATAGGAAATCCAAGTGCGAAAGCAGCCGTCGATATGGCCCTTCATGACTGTCTTGCCCAGCATTGCCAGCTCCCTCTCTATCAGCTTTTAGGAGGTTATCAAAACCAGTTGGAAACGGATTACACTGTCAGTGTTAATGAGCCGGACGAAATGGCATCTGATGCTAAGCAGTATATTGCCGATGGATTTAACATTTTAAAAATTAAAGTAGGCAAAGATGAAATCGAAAAAGACATCCGGCGAATTAAGGCAGTCCGTGACACGATCGGCCCTTCCTCTGTCATTCGCCTTGATGCCAACCAGGGCTGGACAGTGAAGGAAGCTATTTATGCAATACGCCGCATGGAGAATCTTGACCTGGGAATTGAACTTGTCGAACAACCAGTGCCCGCCCACGACATTGATGGTTTAAAACAAGTGTCAGATCACACATTTATCCCTATTATGGCTGACGAAAGTGTGTTTTCCATTCACGATGCCAAAAGAGTCCTTGAAACGAAAAGTGCTGACATGATCAATATTAAGCTGATGAAAGCCGGAGGTATTTATCAGGCACTAAAGATTAATCAGCTGGCAGAAGCCTATGGAATTCCTTGCATGGTCGGCAGTATGATAGAAACGAAGCTTGGGATTACAGCCGCTGCTCATCTTGCGGCCAGCCAAAAAAATATTATTCACTTTGATTTTGATGCTCCGCTTATGCTTTCCTTTGACCCCGTCGGCGGCGGTGTGGTTTATAACAAAAACTTTATCACCTTGCCAGCCGATCATGGATTAGGAATACAATCTATGGAGCTTGAACGCATTCACGTCTAGAAAAAAATTGAAAGAGGAGGGAACCTGATGACTCAAGCAGAAGCCACTCGCACGACATGGGTGGTCCAAGTACCTGTGGCCACAGTATGGACCTCTTCGGAATCCGCCCGATCGATAGATTTACCGGGGGTTTCGAATCCATCAAAAATTAAGGAATGGCTGGATCAATTAACCTATGAAACAAGCCTGGCACTCAGTGACGATAACCTCGTACAGTCCCAGCTGCTTTATGGGGAAGAAGTAATTGTTGATAATATTGAAGGTGAGTGGGCCAGTGTTGTAATTCCCACCCAGCCTTCGAAAAAAGACGAGCGAGGCTATCCAGGTTATGTTCCCGTACGACAACTCAAAGAAATTCCAGAAGAAGAATGGACAGGAAACGGAATTGCTGTGGTGATTAAAAACACCACACTTTTAATTGATGATAAAGGCGAGCCGATGTTTGAAATCAGTTATCTGACCTCCCTTCCTGCGATATCAGAAGAAGGCGAGTTTATTAAAGTAATAACTCCGCACGGCATCGGTCTGGTGCCTGCACAGGATATTTCTATTTACCCTTCAAGAGAACATATCCCTAAAGGGAACGGAGAAGCTATATTAAAAGCTGGAAAAACATTCCTTGACCTTCCCTATTTCTGGGGCGGCATGAGTTCTTATGGATATGATTGTTCAGGCTTTGCTTATAACATGCATAAAGCCAATGGATATGTAATTCCACGGGATGCGACCGACCAGGCGGCCAGCGGTGAAGAGATTAAACTCGATGAAGTTCAGCCTGGGGATCTTTTATTTTTCGCCTATGAAAATGGCAAGGGAAACATCCACCACGTTGGCATCTATTATGGTGATGGACAAATGATTCACTCCCCTAAGACAGGAAAAACCATCGAAATTATCCCTTTAAAAGGGACAATCTATGAAAACGAACTATGCTCAGCCAGAAGATATTGGAAAGAATCGGAGGATCGTTGATGAAAGAAGAAAAAACACTCCAGGTCCGTAACCTGAAAAAGCACTTCCATCTAGGTAAAGGGAAAACCCTGAAAGCCGTAGATGGTGTTAGCTTTGATATATATAAAGGGGAAACATTCGGCCTTGTCGGTGAATCGGGATGCGGGAAGTCTACAGCGGGAAGAACAATTATGAACTTGTACAAACGGACAGACGGGCAGGTGCTTTTCAACTCCCGTGATGTCCACTCCCTTGATACAGTAGACAGTTTTAAATTAAAGAGACAGATGCAAATGATTTTTCAGGATCCCTACGCTTCCTTAAATCCACGGTCTACGGTCGCAGATATTATTTCAGAGCCGATGATAGTTCATAAACTGTACAAGACAGAAAAAGAGCGGTTAAGCCGTGTCTATGAATTATTAGAAGAAGTCGGGCTGAATCGCGACCATGCGAACAGGTACCCGCATGAATTCAGCGGAGGACAGCGTCAGCGGATAGGAATTGCACGGGCGCTGGCGCTTGACCCAGATCTTATTATTGCCGATGAACCGATTTCCGCACTCGACGTTTCGGTCCAGGCCCAGGTTGTTAATCTTCTCGAAAGAATTCAGGAGGAAAAAGGCCTGACCTATTTATTTATCGCCCATGACCTGTCGATGGTTCAGCATATTTCAGACCGCATCGGCGTTATGTATTTAGGGCATATGGTCGAGCTGACAACAAGTGAGCAGCTTTACGACAAGCCGCTGCATCCTTATACGCAGGCTTTGCTATCGGCCATCCCTATTCCTGATCCTGATGTGGAAGACAGCCGGGAACAGGTGATTATCGAAGGTGAGCTTCCAAGCCCCATCGATCCGCCAAGCGGCTGTGTGTTTAGAACACGCTGTCCGTTTGTCATGAAAGCCTGCGCAGAGATAAAACCGATGTGGCAGGAAATCGAAAATGGACACTTTGCGGCCTGCCACCTTTATAATGATGATATTGAAGATAAAACGCCTATTAAGGGTCAGCCCAGCTTAATAAAAAGTTAAAAAAAGAGATCTGAGCTTATCGTTCAGATCTCTTTTTAAATAAGGTCCAAACTATTTAAATTTTGTGATTTCTATGATTTTACCGCGGTTATCAGGATTTGCCCGCGAAAATCAGCTTTTAGCCGCGAACAAGGTACCGATCATTTTAGCATTTCCTTCAGCCAGTCCAGTGATTTTCTGCCGCTTACTTTATGACCTCCTTCAAATACATCAATAGCCAGACAATCAGATGCACCCGCGTCACCATAAATCCCTTTTAAAATATGATAGGCTTTCTCCGCTTCAACGGATGGAAAAGTCGTGTCTTCTCTTCCTGTTTCGATAAAAAGTGGACGCGGGGCGATTAACTCCAATATTTCCGGCAGCTCGCCCACTTGAAGCAATCCGGGGATATAGTTATCTAAACAGTGGTCAGAAGCTAAGATACTCCCTTTAAAGGTTCCGGCAAACCCGCTTAATACCGCAGCATCAATACGTGAATCTAAAACAGCTAAAAGTGCAGCAATCCATCCTCCTCCAGAAAAACCCATCACTCCAATTTTTCCTCTCTCCTCTTGCCTGATTATGTCCAGCGCTCCCTTCATTTCAAAAACTCTCAGTCCGGCCAAGGTTTTGCTATTCATTAGGAGATGAACGGCCAAACGATAGCAGGAGTTCACGTTCTCCTTTTCTTTATCCTTTTGAAGCCTTCGTTCACCAAATCCTATCATCTCCGGGACATATACCGTAAGACCCCTACGGACGAGCGAGACTGCAAAGTGTTTATGCAGGCCGTTATCTAAGGAGCAAAGCTTCCCTTCTTTAGACAATCCTGCAAGTTCCCTACTTCCATAGCCATGACCATGAATCGCAAGAACACTACCGCCTGTTTTTTCTTTTGGCGTAAATACATAGATAGGCATTTCAAGCCCGGCGGTTGTATTTAAATAGTGCCTCTCTCTTTTGTAATCTACGTAGGTTTCAGTCTCCCGTTCCGCTTTCCTCACTTGAAGTGACGTTTCCTCAAATTTACCCAGTAAAGAAGCCAGTGATCTTTTCATGTCTTCCCTGGATCCTTTTCTCTGTCCAACAGCTTCACTATATAATCCCTCAAGATAATCATCGGTGTTATTGCCCATAGCTGACCTCCTTCCTATAAAAAAAGTCCCGCTTAACTTTAGCGTTAAACCGGACTTTTTCATGACTGTAATTATATTATGAGCTCATCCACCCGCCGTCTACATTTAAGATATGACCATTTACGTAATTTGAGGCGTCTGAGGCAAGAAAAACGGCGGCACCTTGTAAATCTTCCGGCGTCCCCCATCTTCCTTGAGGAATTCGTGATGTGATATAAGCGTTGCGATCTTCGTCTTCACGGATAGGAGCCGTGTTATCTGTAGCCATATAACCTGGGGCAATCGCATTGACGCTCACTCCCCGGCTTGACCATTCATTAGCAAAGGATTTCGTCAAGCCCGCTACCGCATGCTTACTAGCTGTATAAGCAGGAACTTTTAATCCTCCCTGATAGGAAAGCATTGAGGCGATATTAATAATCTTTCCCGAACCATTTTCAAGCATATGTTTACCGATTTCACGTGTCAGCTGAAAGACGGCGTGCTGATTGACATCAATGACACTGTACCAGTCTTCGTCAGAAAAATTCTCGGCTTCCGACCGGCGGATAATTCCCGCATTGTTCACTAAAATATCGATTCGTCCTGTTTTTGCCACAGCATCGGCAGCCAGCTGCGCTGCGGCTCCTCGTTTGGAAAGGTCTGTGATGATTTCATGAAAGGTGCCGCCAACTGCTTCCACTTCCTTTTTCGTTGCCTGTAAATCACGGGTCCCAACACCAATAACTGTCGCACCGGCTTTAGCAAGACCCACTGCAATTCCTTGTCCTAACCCTCTGCTCGCCCCTGTTACAAGAGCTGCCTTGCCGTTTAATGAGAATAATGAATTCATTTACTAAACGCCTCCTCTAGTCGTTATAAAATTATTCCTTTGAGTTTAGAAAAGTTCGATTTGCACAATAATAACAACGTTGTTATTATTGTAAATGTAAAGGTTTACTTTGTCAATTGCACCAGATGTTCAGACATTGTATCCCGACCCAGCGTGAATTATAATACTATTTAAAAGGGGGCTGGCCGAAATGGGAGTCACGATTAAAGATATAGCCAAGACAGCTGGAGTAAGCTACTCCACTGTTTCAAAAGCATTAAGAGACAGCCCGCTCGTAAAAGAGCCTACAAAGAAGCGAATTATAGAAATTGCCAATCAACTCGGGTACCGCCCAAACGCAGCAGCCCGCAGTCTCGTTTCCAAACGCTCACATACGATTGGAGTAGTATGGCCGACAATCGAAAGGGTCACTCATTCTGCTTTAATTACCGGTCTGAATAAGCAGCTTGAAAAGCATTCTTACACAACGTTAATTTCAATCAATGATATGCAATCAGCGATTGATACTTTCAACAGGTATCAAGTGGACGCGATCGTAGCGTTTGATGATAAAAATTCCAGGGAACCTGTGGAGTCAACGGTGCCGATTGTTACTTATGGAATAGCCAGCCATTCTTCCTGCCCCACTGTGGACGTTAATCGGAAACAGGCGATCATGAAGGCGGTTGACTACCTCGCATCCATCGGCCACCAAAAGATCGGCTATATCGGAGCGATGGAGGAAGACCACCTGCAGAAGGAAAAAGTGGACGGCTTTACCGAAGCGATTAATCACCATACACAAGATCCATCTGCTTGTCCGGTTATTTCTGTTTCTGACCTTGAGCAGTATAACGGGTATGTGGCAATGAGGAACTTTTTTGACCAGCCAAACCGTCCTACAGCCATCATCAACGGAAGTCATGATTTATCACGAGGCTGTTTACGTGCGATTCAGGAACACGGATTTTCAGTTCCTGAAGACTTTTCTGTCATCAGCTATGATAATATTCCCTCCACCGAAACATTAGAAGTCCCGCTCTCTACGGTTGGAGTTCCAATTAATACAATTACAAAAATATTAACAGATACCCTTATTTCCGTTATTCAAGAAGAGAATATCGAGGAAGCTATTTATTTAGATCCTGAGTTAAACATTACTTCCTCCTGTCGGCCAATATCAAAGGAGACTGAGCGATGAAAAAGATTAATATATTTTTAGCGGGTGATTCAACGATGGCTGATTATCCTGCTGCCGAGTCTCCGCAAACAGGATGGGGGCAACTGCTTCCTCTTTTTCTAAAAAGTGAAGCTGTTGTACACAATAAAGCAGCCAACGGACGAAGTTCCAAAAGCTTCATTGAAGAAGGAAGACTGGATGACATAAAAAAACAGATAGCGAAAAACGACTATTTATTGGTTCAATTCGGCCACAATGACAGCAAACCGGAAGAATCCAGACGAACAAAGCCTTTCTCAACCTATCAGGAATATTTAAACCAATACATTAAAGCAGCAGAACAAAAAGGTGCTCACCCCCTTTTACTGACACCAATCCAAAGACGGCGCTTTAACTCAAACGGCCAGATTCTACAAACTCACGGGAAATATCCAGATGCGATGAGACAATTAGCAGAAGAATTAGATGTTCCGCTTATTGATTTAACAAAGATTACAGATGATTACCTTAAATCCCTGGGATTCGAATCGTCTAAATCCTTCTTCATGTGGCTTGCTCCAGGCCAATCAACAAACTTTCCTGATGGAGTACAGGATGATACCCATTTAAACGAAGAGGGAGCAAAAGCGGTTGCCAGATTGGCGGCAGAAGAGATCTCCAATTTCTCTTTTCCATTAGCCCACTACATAAATAAAGAAGTCCTAAAATAACTGCTGAGCTGCAAAAATCGTTAGTGTTACGGTAATCATACTGAATATTGTGGATGATAAAACGATTTGAGCAGCGAGTTCAGGCTCGTTGTTATACTCCTGTGAGATAATAGCACTGTTTACAGAGCTTGGCATTCCTGATGAAATCAACAGGGCTTGCGCGAGTAATCCGTCATAGCCGAGCAGTACAATAATGAAAAAGGCAATCACAGGACCGAGCAACAGCCGAATCATTAAGCTTAAATAGACGACAAGCAGCTTCAGCTTAAATTTCAGCTGTGCCACTTGAGCTCCCAGTGTCAGCAGCGCAATACCAATCATGGCATTGGCAATGTACTCCCCGGGTTTAATAACAAACTCGGGGAGCTGTACGTTTGACACATTTAAAAGCACGCCGGCTGCCATCGCATAAATGGCCGGCATCCTTAACAACCCTGTGAGGGCTTTTAATTTTCCTTCCTCCACAGCTCTCAGTGAAAAAACTCCAAAAGTATAAGAGAGTACATTTTGAAATGTCATAATGATGACTTGTACAGTCGCGGCAAACGGATCCTGTTTAAAAGCTAAATCATTAACAGGCACCCCATAGTTGCCTGAATTATAAAGAAGCACACTGTTTGTAAAAACCCCTCTGACGCTTTTCTTATACCTTCCGATTTTCCCGACGATTTGGACTAGGACATACAAACTCACGATAAATATACTGAAGAAAAGAAAGATCTGCCCCAGTAAATCTAATGAAAAGGAAGATTCATATAAGTTCACGAGGACAAATCCCGGACTTAAAAAATAGATATTAAGTTTGGCTAACGTATATAAATCCAGCCTGAACTTAATATGCATCCAGGCGCCTAGCCCGATTAAGATAAAAACGGGAACAATTATATTCAAAAAGATAAAAATGATTTCCATTACCCAACACCCCTGCCTGTTCCATCCCCTGCCTGTCTATTAGAAAAAAGCGGTCCAGGCTAGGACCGCTGCTCTGTTAAGCTGCTTCACTATCACTTTCCAGCTTAATCTCTTCTATTGTTTCAAAACATTTCAGCCCCATCCACATGTTCAAATGAGCAAATATTGTAAACCCAAATAGCGGGATAAATCCTGGGAACGAAATAAAGAAATAATAGGTAGATAAACTGGTAATAATCATTAATATTAGATTACTTGGTTTTAAAAATCCAATAAAAAGTGCTTGCTTCATCATTTGCATAAGCTTGAGATCATAATGAACATACACGGGCAGTATATAAACCAGTAATATTATAAAAGTTAAACATGCCGCCATCGCTACATATGTCAGAAACGTATAAAGTGGCCCTTCCATCTGTTGGAAGAATTGCAGGTCGTAGAAGCAAAGCCATCCTGCTACGGTAAGAATCAAAGCCAGACCATTCGCACGAAAAAATTCTTTTCGGTAGGTTGAAAAGAAGGTTTTAGCTAATCGGACATTTTCTTCTCCCCTCGCCTGCTTTCTTGATACTGTGTACATCGCAACAGTACTTGGAGCAAGTCCCAGTACAATCCCGCCCATCAGGGTGCCTACGATCCACAAAAGATTGAGCAGCGCAAAATGAGTGACCCAGTTACAAAAAGCAAGGACTCCTGTTAACAAACGTCCACCTAACATTTTCTAAAACCTCCTTTAAATTTACCGATCCTGCATCGTTACAACCTTGATAAATGATCTGCTTCTAGACTGAGCAGTTCTTCAATATTTATAGATTTTTTCTCTTTCACCGATCGCCAGACAGCTTCTCCTGTGGTCACCGCATAGGCTCCATCTTCGCTTCCTGAAAGGACCGGATAGCCGCGGTTTGGTTCTTCTCCAAGAAAAATATCCTCCTGAATGACAGGGTCGCCTCCGCCGTGGCCGCCTTCCTGCTTCACAACATGGATGGTCTCTTTTGAACCAAACAGCGGGAAATAATCTATCGTCTGCTCAGGTACAGGAAAAGGAACACGTGATGGGGCGTGATATTCAGTAGTTTCAATCCGCCCCTTCGTCCCGTTGATCGTTAATCGGTACCCCTCGTAAGGGAGAGAAAAGTTAATCGAATAGCTGAGCAGCGCCCCTTTGTTATAGCGGACGGTTGCTGTATACGTATCTTCAATTTCGATTTCAGAATCAAAGATACATTGATCAGGCCGGTAGTTTGTATATCCATCTTTTCTCTTAGCATCTGAATCAATATGATCATCTTGCACCGTTGCACTGTTGCTTCTCGAGTTCCACCTCGTGTAATAGGAACAGTCATGTTTCACATGGCAGGTTTGACAGTGACGGCCATCTTCTTTTAAAGGATTGTGTTCACTCTCAGGTCCGTAATAATTCAGCGCCCCAAAAGCGAACACTTCAACAGGCTTCTGATCGAGCCACCAATTCACTAAATCAAAATGGTGGGAACTTTTATGAATCGATAATCCCCCAGAGAAATCTCTCATCCGGTTCCAGCGTTGAAAGTAGCTGGAGCCGTGGTACGTATCTATATACCAGTTAAGGTCCACCGAAGTGACCCTCCCGACTTTTCCGGAAAGGATGAGTTCTTTTATCTTCATATGGTATGGGCTGTAGCGATAGTTAAAAGTGACGGTCACTTTTCCTTTGCTGCTCTTTTCAGCCTCCATTACCCTCCGGCTGTCCCGGGCTGTCGTTGTCATCGGCTTTTCTGTAATAACATCAAGGTCATGAGATAACGCCTTTAATATATAATCCACATGTGTATCATCGCGGCTTGCCACGATGACCACATCCGGCTTTGTTTCGAGGATCATGTTTTCAAATTCTTCTTCACTATATTCTGGTACTTCTTTTACTTTTGGAAAAGTCGATTTACATACCGCAAACCGTTTTGGATCTTTATCAAGCAGTGCCACCAGCCGGCTTGTTCCCCCAAAGGTTTCAATCATCGGTCGAATAAACATATCGTTGGCACGTTTACTTACACCGCACACAGCATATTTCCTCATAATTACAACTCCGTTTTCTTTAAATATCTCAGCGCGAGACGTTGGAAGTTACAGTTCAGGCAGTAGATGCTGCATCTCTAAGCTGGCTAAAACAAAAGATCCTACACCATGAAGGTCATTATCTGTTTTCGGACGGTTCACATAGTGCTCGTAATCTCCAACGCCTGTGCCGATACAGATTTCCGGCATGATGAAATGTCCTTTCTCATTAAACTTCATGCGCTCTAGAAGACCGCGGTAACCTTTAATCGCTTGTTCTTTATAGCTTTCATCAACATGTCCTCCGCGAATTGCGCGGGCAATCGTATAGACAAATAGAGCAGTACAAGATGTCTCGGCCCAGTTGTTTTTTTCCTGCGGCTTATCTACAACTTGATACCACATACCTGTTTCTGCATCCTGATAGCGTACAAGACTTTTCACTAGATCACTTAATGCTCCTGATAATTCTGCCGTAGAAGGATGTTTCTCCGGCAGAAAGTCAAGAATTTCGTTATAGGTAATTCCGTACCAGCCGATCGCACGACCCCAGAATTCCGGTGATTTACCTGTTTCAGGGTCGGCCCATTCCTGCTGTCTGCTTTCATCCCAGGCATGATGATAAAGGCCTGTCTTTTCACAAAGTGTATGCTTTCTCATCAGTCTTTCCTGCTCAAGTACCATATCGAGCAGCTCTGGTTCATTGTAAGCTTTCGCATAATTCATCGAGAAGACGCCGCCCATATAAAGCCCGTCCAACCACATTTGGTAAGGATAATGGTCTTTATGCCAGTATCCCCCGTCAGATGTACGGTTTAATGTAGGAAACATACTGCGAAGCTTTTTCGCCGCGATTCTGTAACGGTCATCGTCTGTTGTTTCATCAAGTTCAAATAAAAGCAGCCCGGCTTGAATCGCATCAAGTTCTTTACGGTTCCATAGGAAGTTCCCGTTTTCATCAATGTTGTGGTCTACATAGGCTTTTATATAGTTATAATAGTCATCCCCGCCTGTAATTTCCTTAAGCTGGCGCATACTTTCCAGGAAAACCCCCTGGTGATAATGCCACCGGCCATCAGGCGGCAGTTCTGAAGGCTCAAATGTGTTCATTAAAGAATCACAGGCCGCTTTCCCCCAATCCAGCGGTGTTTGTAATTTTTCTTTTACTTGTGCGTCCATCTATATCTCTCCCTTAGAAAAAATTAAGCTTTCATACCTGTAGAACTGATACCGTCCACAATGTAACGCTGGAAAACAAAGAAAATCACGAAAATCGGTAAAATACTTAATGTGGACATCGCAAACATGGCTCCCCAGTTTGTCACTGAGTTTGGATCTGAAAATAGTTTAAGAGCCAGGGACACAGGGTATTTCTCAGGAGTAGATAGATAGATTAGCGGTCCCATAAAATCGTCCCATCTCCAGTAGAAAGAGAAAATGGCTGATGTCATCATCGCTGGAATAATCAGCGGTACGATAATTCGAAAGAAAATATCCCAGCTGTTACAGCCATCGATTTTAGCAGCTTCATCAAGTTCCATTGGAATGGTTCGAATAAACTGCATGATCAAGAAAATAAAAAACGGAATCCCGAAGAATGTCGGTAAAATCAATGGTAAATAGGTGTCGATCCAGCCAAACCCATTAAACATGATGTACTGCGGAATCATGACCATTTCAAAAGGAAGCATCATGGTCAGCATCATGCTGACGAACCAGAATTTCTTACCGGCAAATTTAATACGGGCAAATCCATAGGCAATCAGAGTTGATGAAGCAATGCTTCCGACTGTGGCAATGACCGTAATGATCAAAGAGTTAGTAAAAAAGGTTGTAAAGGTTATCCCGGCAAAACCGTTCCAGCCTTCGATATAGTTCTCAATATGAAAGCCTTTAGGGATAAGAGAGTGTGAATCAACAAATACGCTGGAGCTCTCTTTTAACGAACTGCTCACCATCCATACTAGCGGATAAATCATAATGGCTGCGAATGTAGCCATGAAACCATGCTGAATAATCTTTTTGCTTACTTTGTTTTTCTTCAATGTGCTTCCTCCTTTCTACTTGGCATCTGATTCGTAGTGAACCCAGTGCTCAGAACTCTTGAAGATCAAGGCGGTAAAGATTGCAATGATGACAAGCATTACCCATGCCATAGCTGAAGCATAGCCCATGTCAAAGTATTCAAAAGCTCGGCGGTACATATAAAGTACATATAGCAGGGTACTGTTTACAGGTCCGCCATTTGTTACTACGAAACTTGGTGTAAATGCCATAAAACCTTGGATTACCTGCATGATTGTGTTAAATAGAATAACAGGTGTCAGAAGCGGAATTGTAATAATAAAGAATTGACGCAGCGGTCCTGCTCCATCTACGCTGGATGCTTCGTAGAAAGTTTTTGGAATATTACGCAGTCCAGCCAGGAAAATCAGCATTGATGATCCAAACTGCCATCCGTAAAGTAAAATCAGCGTCCAGATTGCCGTATCTGGATCTCCTAACCAAGAGTGAGTCGGTATTCCAAGAAGAGCCAGGATCGAGTTAAAAGCTCCATCACTACCAAATAGTTGACGCCACATGATTGATACCGCAATACTTCCTCCTACAACAGAAGGCAGATAAAGCAGCGTTCGATACAGACCAACCATTTCAACAATTTTATTTAAGGCGAGGGCTACAAGTAACGCAAAAACTAGTCGGAAAGGCACGGCAATTCCTGCGTAGAAAAAGGTAACTTTCATTGCCTTCCAAAAAGTCGGATCTGCTGTAAACATACGTTCATAGTTTCCAAGCCCAATCCAATTCGGTGTCCCCATTAAATCGAAGTCGGTAAAAGACAAATATAATGAGTAAAGAATTGGAAATAGGGTTAACGAAAGAAATCCGATAATAAAAGGAGAAATGAACATATACCCCGTGAAATTTTTATTACCTGACTTTATTTTTTTGTTAGGCGGCACGACTTTCACTTGCTTTTTTTTCTTCTGTTTTGTCTCAGGAATCTTTACTGATTCCTCAGTTTCTTTTTCTGGAATCAATGTGTTCACCTCTTTCGGTTTAACTCTAAGCGGTTTTATGAAAGAAAAATGGTCCTGATTACTATGGCCTCAGGACCATTTTTTAACAATTATCTGGCTAAAATAGCTTCTGCTTCTTCTCTAAACTGCTTGGCGCCTTCTTCAGGAGAAATCTCTCCGTAGATAACAAGTTCATCTACTTTCTGTAAGGAGGCTAGTACTTCCGAAGCCTGTGGCGGGAAGTTTGAATCGATTGGAGAACTATGCTCTGTTACTTTTTCGATATACTCAAATACTTTCTTATCAGTTTCACTTAAATCAGCCATCAATTCACTTCTAATTTCTTCTTTAAGAGGGACACCACGGTCAGAACCGCCGATTTCATATACTTCAATGTTGTTCACAAAGAAATCGATAAATCGTGCAGCTTCTTCTTTATGCTCGGAATTCTCGCTGATTGACCACAGCATGGCTGGCTTCAGGTACATTCCTTGGTCGTTGTTCTCTCCTGGCAGTAGTGTCATTTCAATATTTTTATCTCCTGCTGAGCTATTTAAAGCTGTCGCCTGGTTAGACCATCTGAAGTCAAATGCTGCTTCTCCACGTACAATTAATTCATCCTCTACCCCTTTGATCTGCTGAATCGTATCGTATCCAGGAACAGCACCTTTTTCTTGTAATTCTTTGTTACGGGTAAAGTAGTCAACTAGCAGCTGATCATCATCGTATCCTAAAGCTGTACCATCTTCGCTAAAGAGCGTTTCTCCTTTTTCTCTTAAGAAGTACTCAAAAAGGTTTTTCGGCTCCATTAAACGAGCACCATATTCGCCTGTAGTTTCATTAATACTTGTTACGTATTCATCGTAGTCTTCCCAAGTCCATTCTCCATCTGAAACATCAACACCTGCTTCATCAAGCATGTCCTTGTTATAGAAAGCTGTGAGGGCATTTGTTCCAGTTGGAACACCTAGCAATTTGCCATCCTTCTTACCTGATTCCATTACAGTTTCGCTTACGCCATCTAAATTAATTGTTCCATCTTCCACAAATGGAGTAATATCTGCTAATAATTCCTTGTCAGCATATTGGTTTAAGTATTCTCCAAAGTTCTGCTGCATAATGTCTGGCAGGTTATTCCCTGAAGCAGAGGCTGCCATTTTTTCAAAATATCCATCAAATCCAGTGAACTCGGCGTTAATCTTAATGTCTGGGTTTTCTTCTTCAAAAGCCTTTATAATTTCCTGTGTTTGGTCATGTCGGCTTTGTGAGCCCCACCAAGACATGCTGAGTTCTGTTACCTCACTATCTCCACCTTCATCACTATTTCCTTCTGCTTCGTCAGAACCTGAACAAGCTGCAAGAACTAAGACAGCCATTAACGTCATCAAAAAACTTAACCATAACTTACTGTTCATATTGCTTTACTCCCCCTTCATTTATTGAAAGCGCTTTCTGCTTCATGTCTTTATCATAGAGGCTATCGTTTTTTTAATAAATAAAATTTTCAGACATCTATGTATAAAAAACAGACTTCTCTGTAAAACGTCATCATTATCTATTTTTTAACAAAAATACAATAAAAAACTTATAGAGAGATCCTCTATAAGTTAGCTTTCCAGCTTCTTACTCATATAATTTGTCGGAGTGACACCCGTATATTTCTTAAAGACCTGGCCGAAGTAACGAGGGTTATTTCCAAACCCGACTGCTTCTGCTACTTCAAAGATTTTAACTTGATCCGACTGTTCAATCATCTCGATCGCTTTTTCAATCCTGCGGTTAATCAGGAAATTCGAAAATCTTTCCCCCTTCTCTTTTTTAAAAAGCTTCCCTAAATAATCGGAGTTCATATAAAGTACTTCCGCAGCAATACTGGAAAGTGACAGCTCTTGATCTCCCAAGTTTTCTTCAACATACTGAATCACACGGTCAATAATATGGCTTTGTGTCTGTTTCGTCCGCTCATAATGATATTTAGTGATTTCAGCGGCTGTGTTTTCCATAAATTCCTTGATTTCATGAAATTTATCATATTGCTGGAAGATAAGTATCTGCTTAAAGTAACCGTCCATTCCTTCTTTGCTCGCTTGTCTTATCATCGACAAAAATAATTCAAGGCAGTGGGTTTGTACGATGCTGGCTTCATATTTTTCCTGTTTTATTTCTTCAAAGAAATCATTTAAATAATTTAAAACTGTTTTCGTATCACCACTCCGCATCGCGAAAATTAAATCTTCATGGTCATACTGCAGCTCTTCCGTAGGAGAAGATTGTTTTTTTACATCCTGAACAGTAATGATACTGCCCCCTGCCACATAAAACTGCTGAGTGAGACAATGCAGGGCTCCCTTATACAATTGACGTAATTGCTGGGTGTTTCCTATATCGCTAATGGCTGCGGAGAATTCGTGCTCATAATAGTTAAAAAAGGTCTCCTTTATTTCCTGCAAGTTCGAAACAAGGTCGGATAGTGATGTGTTTTCAATTAGAATGACAATTTTATCTCCAATCGTTGTTTCCAGCGGAATATACGTGTCGCTCATCTGCTCAACGACCAGCTCTTTTAACGCGAGCACTTGTTCATATTCTGACTCGCCATCAACCTTTAGTAATATAAGACGATATTCTTCCGCTGAGGAGTCGATCTCAAATACACTGCTGTAATACTCCCAGTCCTTTACTCCGTATTTCTTTGTCGTAATAAATTCCTTTAAAAATTGTTCTTTTGCTTTTGGCATTACGTTTTGCAGATTGTGCCGCATTTTTTCAAGAAACAATTCCTTAGAATTTTTTTCGTCGAGATCCTGTACGACTTTTGACAACGCTTCTTCTATTTTCTTCTCATTACTTGGCTTTAACAGATAATGCTGAACATTACATTCCATTGCGGTTTTCGCAAATTCAAATTCATCGTGACCCGAAAGGACAATAAATTTCACCTTAGGATAGGTCCTGTACACCTTCTGGATCAGCTCAACTCCGTTTAATCCGGGCATTTTTATGTCCGTAATTACAATATCAGGCGGGTTCTTTTCAATCATTTCGTACGCCATTTGACCATGGTGTGCTTTAGCTGCTAATTCGGTTCCGCAGCCCCTCCAATCCACGATGGCCGCAATACCTTCAAGGATATTTATTTCATCATCGACTAACAGAACTTTGTACATTTTATCACCCCATCTCATTTGTGAAAGGGACTTTTATAACCACTTCTGTACCTTTCCCTGCTTCACTCTTAATCGTTATGCCGTAATCTTCCCCATACATCATCTTAATCCGCTCGTTGATATTGTTTATCCCTATGCCTGAGCTTTTCGACTTAATCAAGCCGCGGTAGATGGATTCCAGCTTATCCTCTTCAATGCCTGGCCCATTATCAGAGACTATAATTTCAAGGTTATCTTCTGCTTCAGAGATAGTTACAATAATTCGACAGGACGATACCATTTCCTCGAGTCCATGCTGAATCGCATTCTCTACGATCGGCTGAATGGAAAGCTTAGGAATTAGGCTCTCTTCCAATTCAGGGGAGACGTCGAGAGTAAAGTCAAGTCGTTGATCATAGCGGTATTTTTGAATCGTAATATAATTTCGGACAATCTCAAGCTCTTCTCTAATCGTAATCATCGGCGCTTTTTTACTAATAATATTTCTCATCATATTTCCTAAGGCCGCCGCCATGACAGAAATTTTCTCCTGCTTGTTTACTTTTGCCATCCAATTAATGGAATCTAACGTATTGTATAAAAAGTGCGGATTGATCTGTGCCTGCAGAGCTTTATATTCTGTTTCCTTAATCATCAGCTGCTTCGTGTAATTTTCTTTGATAAGCTCGTTAATCCGGTTAATCATTAAGCGGAAATTATCATGCAGATCTCCCACTTCATCATTGTAATACTTTGTTGGAAGCGGTTCTTCGAAGTCACCACTCTGCACTTTCTTCATTCGCACTGATAAGTCCTCAAGAGGTTTAGAAATATTATGAGCAGCCCTTCGGCTGAGAATGATCGATAAGGAGAGCATCAGCAAAAAGCAGAGTATCATAATATTTTTAATCGTTCGCGTCTGCGATGTTATATTGTCATATGGCAATAAGTGATGATAGGTGAGCTGAGAGAAATCCGAGTGAGAGTAAGATAACAGATATTCATTCCCGTCTATCTCCGCAACATTGTAACCGTTTCCATTTCCTTCCGATGAAAAATCTTCAATTTGCCATCGATTTTCCTGATTACTTTGATAAAAGATTTCATTATTGCTCGTAATGACAAAGTCGTTATTGGGAGAAAAGTTCAATGTTTCTTTAATAAATGCATCCATATCAATGGAGATAATTAAAGAACCCATTTCCTGAAGACTGAGATTCTGGGTTTTCCGAATAAGTCTTGCCGAGGAAATTCCATTACGCCCCTCAATTGTTGTCCATATATTCGCACCTTGAGCATCATCTAAGAGTCTTTTAATCTTTCCATAATTGCTTTCAATTTCGGTATTATAGCCTGTAGTATACTTCTCTCCATTTCGATCAATAATCTGCATAGAAGAGATATACTTTCTTGTCGAAGCATAAGCCAGCAGCCTCTCTAGCAGTCTTGTTCTCGTTTGATATGTTTCAATATTGAGGCTTTGCTCATTTATAATGTTTAAATAGTTTTGAATCACAAAATCGGTACTTACCTGAAACGATAAATTTTCTACAATATTAAGCTCTTTATCCAGTACAGAGGAAGATAGCTGAAGCATATCGGCTGACTCTTCATAGATCCTTTTTTCGTAAAGGTTAGTGAAGTAATGATAAGTAACTAACCCCATTGCTCCAAATATCATCAATAGTAAGAGGGACATAGAAAAAATCTTATTTCTAATCGAAAAATTGCTGTAAAATGGCTTGTATTTCATTCTCCCTCCCCCCTCTTGCTTTTTTAAGAAAATTATATCATATTCTTATGTTTACTAAATGTTAAATAATGGGTATGGTTTAAGTTATGCAGATTGTGCTTCTCTTTTTTCTCTTTCACCCATACGATAAACAATCGATAAAACGAGAATTAAGCACGCAAGCTCTCCTAAAGACGCAGCAATCGATCCGCTAACCCCGTTCCACGACGGAAAGAAACGAACGAGAAGAAAAAGCGTGACGACCACTGTGGCCAGATTTACAATTTGAGCTGCAATCATTCGATGGGTCTCCCTGTTGAGCATTAAATAACCATTTAGAAAATCAACCCATGGAAAGACGAGCGTTTTTATTATAAAAAACTTAAGCACCCCTAACGTAGCAAGTGCCAGTTCTTCTTCTGCTCCCATAATGGAGTTCATAAACCAGAGTCCAAGCGGGGAGTAGCATAATAACGCAAGAAACAAAGTGGGAATCAGACTAATAAAAATGACATAACGTAGAACCTTCTGTTTACTTACCTCATAAAGCTGTAGCACGAGCTGATGAGTGTACATAAAAAAGCTAAGCAGCATTTGTGTAATACTAAAAGCAAGAGCGAAGGAGGCAATTCCCATTTCTATATCGCTGGCTTGTGCTAAAAAAACATAAATAACCGGCACAAGAATCGTCTGAATGACAAAGTAAAAAACAAGCGGAAAGTAAAATTTAGATATTTCTTTTTTCCTTAAATTTGTAGTCTTCTGTTGTTGATAGCTTGTATTTAATATTTTCTGCCCTTTCCAAATGCTGATCAGGCATTCAATCAGCATACCCGTTAGAAATAAAATCGCCCCCGTAGCACTTGTCACATAATCAAATACTACAAATAAATAGGCAGCTATGAACATAGCCGCTAACCGTATAATTACCATAATCGTAAGCCATTTAGTTTCCAGTTGGTTAATGATCACTCCCTGATATAGACCGCGGATTCCCGAGAAAATAATAACGAAGAGAATGACTTTAAATGTTTCAGAGATAGTATGCACCATATTCTCACTGGCATTAAACAAATGGACATAAACCCAATCTCCAAATGGACTGTAAATCATCAAGAGACAAATACCCATAATAAAAGCCATCGGCCAAATCATAAACTTAGACAGCGTTTTAAAGGAACGAATGTCTTTCACCAGGGCTGAGCAAGTCTGCCTAAATACGATCACCGGTCTTTCAATAATTCCAAAGATCGCAAACGCTACAGCATAGCAGGCAATAATAAACGCGGCATTGTCTCCCCTGCTTAAAGTGCCATTAATAATAACGTGAGTTATAGCTGTTAAACTCGCTGAAAAACCAAGAGGAATAAAAAAAGCATTAAGCTGCTTGTATGACAATTTGGAATCCTTCACAATTATTCCTTCTTTCAAAAAATTGTAAATAAATGATTTAAAAATAAGAAGAGGGATGTTATCCCTCTTCTAACTTTACTTCACCTGTACTGTTGTTGTTGCTTTAAATGGAAATCCTGATTTTAGTTGACCGCTTAAGCTTACTTGCTGTTCTCCTTTTTCCAGCTGCTCGACTACCTCATGACGAGAAAATTCTACAAGATATTCTAGCTCCCCATCCTCATCGTAGTCGTCGACTGCTGAAGAAAGCGCCTCAACTGAATGATTTAGACGAATGGTGTCTCCATCAATATCTTCAACAGAGTATCCATCCTGAAGAGTTACATATGCTTTTACTTTAGGGCCATTCTTTTTATAATTCTTTTTCTTAAGGGTCTCAGGAGTTACTTCAACATCTGCCGTTACTTGTAATTGAAGGAAATCTCCTGTGATAATATTGCCTTCCTCATCTCTTTCAAAAGGCAAGTCCGGGTCTAGACTTACAAAGTTTTCTTCCGTAAGCTTCGTTCCTGACTTATTCACACTATCTGTACCATTAAAGAAAAAGTTGTCTTCTGACTCATTTTCTTCTGGATACTGATCTGGTGAATCGGCGGCCGTTTGATAAGAGATTAAACCATCAACTGTAAAGTCTTCTTCTATGTTGGAGTAAGTGGTTAAAGACACGTTTCTTCCCTCATTATTATAAGCGGTGTTGTTCTCTGCTATAACGCCAGGATTACTGTTGCTTGTAATTCCATCAGCCCCGTTATAAAAAGCAAGACTGTTTTTCAGCACGTGAGGGACATGAATGCCTTCTCCTCCAAGCTTAAATCCATTCTTATCTCCATCACCAACTGTTCCATCTGTTAAACTTCCATTTTCATAAGCGATGCTATCTTCAATCAGGACAGGTCCAATGGCACCAGTCCCCGCTTTCGTATATAGGTCCCAGCCGTCATCAATATTATGGTGAGCGATACAGCCGCGGAAGATATTTCCTTCTCCTGACGTCAGTTTAGCAGCAAATCCGTCCGCGTTGTTATCGGATGGATCGCGGTTATCGAAAGACTCACTGTTTAAGATCAGGTTATGCGACGGCCAATCCTCTTTTGGTTCCTCAGCATCAGTCCGGCTGATCTGCAGGCCTGTGTCACCATTTTCATAGAAACGGCTCAACTCTACAATGTTATGGTCTCCGCCAATCGTAAAGCCTTTTGTATTTCCAGCTGAGCGTGCAAAATCGATTCCTTTAATGTGCCAGTAATCTCCGCTGAGCACGACTCCTTCAGACTTTTTATCAAAATCAATGACTGGACGCGATCCGTCTTCGGCTACTAAATACTTGTATTGATCTTCATAACCATCGTTATATTTGTCTATGGCTAGACTGGAACTGCGTACATAATCGCCTTCAGCCAGCACAATTTTTTGTCCCGGAAGGACGTACTCAATCGCCGTATCTAAATCAAGCGGCTGATCTTTCGTTCCATCACCATCACTCGTTCCAGAAGGTGATACATGGATATTTCCGCCTTCTGCATAAGCTTTTAAGTTTACAGTAAAGTTTTTAACCTGCTTATCATAAGAGGTTAAGTACTGAGTATCATCTGGATAGAAGGTTAAACTGAAGTTATTTGCGCCGCTTTCCAGCTGTGTTTCAAGGGAAGTTAATTCACCTTTTTTCACAGATAGATCATCTGCAATTATTTCACTTCCCTGCTTAACCGCTGCCATACCATCAACATTTGATTTGATCAGCAAATCATAATCCGCTTCAGATGTCTGGCTGCGGGATTCTACGGAAAACTCTGGGCTCACCGGTTCCTGCGGCGGATCTACTTTAGGAGCGTCGGTTGCCTGATCAGAGATATTAAAGTCTATGTTACTCACTTCAATGTCTGCTAAGCGTGCTGTGTAAAAACCAACATAAATCTTAGAATCCTGGACATTTAAAATATCTGGCTCAAAGAATATTTCCTCAGACCCATCATTTAGTTGTCCAGTGTATCCACTGTTCGTTTTCGAGAGCGTTAGGCGATAGTCTTGTTCCGGATAAGTGTTGTCAGGGCCAGGCTTCTCGTCTTGAAGCATGATTTTCTGAACCCCTTGACTTCCGGCACCATCTGGAGATTCCACTCCTGTACGGATGAACAGCTGCGTACCGTTCTGTTCCTGGGTTCCGCCGCTGTAGCCTCCAATGGCAGCGATATTTGAAGCAAATACGCTGGAATTATCATTTTCACCAATTACGTCGCGTGCCATAATACCAAATGACTCCTGACCATCGTGGTTGGGACTTTTCGCATATTCATTGACTTTAATGTCAGCAGATAATTTAAAGTTGTCCTGTTCAGCGTTAATTTCTGTGTAGTAATACGTAATGCCGTCGTGGTCGCCTGTAATTTTTCCGGCACCCGGCTCAGCTACAATTCGAATCGTTCCATCATTTTCTTCAATATAGTTTGTGTCATCACCAGTCGATTGGCCAAATTGAATGGTTTTCCATTCAGGCTCATAAGCTTCTCTTACGGTTACTTCTAGCTCAATCGCTTCAAGAAAATCATCAACAGGGGAGATCGTAAGAGGATAAACGCCTGGCTGACTGGCATCAAATGCCGAATCATCAATCGTATATTGATCTTCACTTAGCAGATCTTTTTCCCCATTATCATAAACCGTAGATACTTCCATCTGGGAAAGATCAAGCTCATCTCCAACTTGATAGGTTGTCTGCGGATAATTGGTGACTTGGATTCCTTCCACTTCTTTTTCTTTCACATTGACTGTAAAAGAAGTCGTTTCCCCTTTAAAGGAAAGGCTGACTTCCTGGTCTCCCTCTGTGCTGGAGTCGAATCCATATACTTCAAGCTGACCCTTCGTCAATCTTTCGGTTTCTCCATCACTATATGTAGCTGTAACGGAAAGACCATCAAGCGACAGCTCATCACCAATGAAATACTGTGTTTTTTGCGGAAGCTGAGTGACTTCAAGCTTAGTTACGGATTCATCTTTTACATCGATATCAAAGGACGTACTTACATCAGACTGTGTCGATTGGACGGTTACGGTTTGGGTACCCGCCTGGTCAAGCGGCTCTTCTCCTAACTCTTCTCCATCTAACAGCAGCTGATACTGTTCTTCGGTTAACTCCTCTTCCTGGTAACCATTTTCATATTCCCCGATAACTACAAGCCCTTCTGGATCAAATGTATCGAGAAGATAATAGTCGGTTTTAGCCGGGTAATATTTAATCGTCATATCGGTCAGCTGCAGCTCCCTGATGGTTAAATCTATACCTGCAGCAGCTCCATTATAATGGACGGTTATACTGTTGGTCCCTGCTTCTGAACTATCAAACCCTGTGACGAAATAATCGTCAGCTGTTAACGTATGTTCACTTCCATCGTTTAAAACAGCTGTTACTTCAAGACCTTCAAGATCAAGAGCCTCATCGATTAGATATTCAGTCTTCATATTATCCGTGTCGACCACAAGTTCTTCTACATTATCCTCAAGCTGCTCGACTTCGGTATTTTTAAAAGTAACTTTACCGTCTCTAGCTACAAATAAACCAACGTAAAGATCATCGGTAAAAGCGTCTTCCAATGTTACCGTTTCACTTTGCCCGTTTGACGTTAAGACAAAGGTATCACCGGATTTCTTGATACTTAGCTCATACGTTTCACCAGTTGTCGGCAAGCCGCTGTCAGAGAATACGTCTAATTTATCAAGCCCGCCTTGGCTGTAAAAACCGCGTACTGCATCATCAAGCGCACCTACAGCGGCATAGTTTGCGTCAGCTTTCGAACTGTCACCATTCTCCCCCACTCCATCGCTGACCATCAAACCAAAAGCCCTCTGGCTGTCCGGGCTATAGCTGTCAACATAAGCTTCTGTCGTAATTTCAAAATTAGTCTCGCTGTCAAGCGGCAGGTAATAATAAGACAGACCTACTTCGCTGCTGGCAATTTTCCCTCCCGCCGCTTCGATCGTTACTGATCCATCCTCTGAAATTTCCGGAGGGGGATTCTTCTCTTCACCCGTATTTGAACCAAAAGCAGCAAATTCCCAGCCTTCCTGTGCTTTTACGGTTTTCGCTCCTAAAGGTGTATAAACCGTTGAGAACGCCATCACAACTATTAATAAAATGGCCCAGCTTCTCTCCCAGCGTTTCCTCATTCACATCTCTCCTCATTTAAGTATGTTGTCTGATACAGAAGTCTTCCAGCGTGCCTTTTCACGAATTCCTTCGATATAGCTTCTCGCTTCAAGCATTTGATGTTCCTTAGCGGCCTCCATAATGATTTGCACCTGCGGTTTATATTGCTCCAGAAGCTCCATGTACAGCTCGTAGTTTATGTCACCTTTTCCGGGAACGACGGTTTGAATCTCCCCGTCTTCTCTAATGATTCGATCCTTGGCATGGCAGGCAATAATACGCTCGCCTAATAGGTCAAAAGCTTGCCTGATCACTTCATCCTGCTGTGAGAAGTTGTTCGTATGGACTAAGTTACCCGGGTCTAAGACCACTCCAATGTTTGGAGATGGGACTTCTTCAAGCATTTGGCTCAATGATTCCGCCGTGCCGATCAAGTGCTCATTCGCTGGTTCTATTCCGATATACACCCCCCACTTTTCTGCTTCTTCCACAAGCTCCTCTAACCCCTCTCGAAGAATGCTCCACTCCTCTCCTGTTGCTTTATTTGTAACTTTTCCCACTTCGCACGCTACCATAGGCGCTCCAAAGAACCTGGCATGGCGGATTAATTCCTTAAACCTTTCCAGATTCTCACGCCTTACAGCTTCATCCTCGTGAAAAAAGTGCAAATAACAAGCTAATACCGAAATCGAAACCTTATGCTTATCAAACTCTTCAGCAATATCTAAAGCTAAGCCAGGGCTCAGCACCCCAGGCTTCGTAAAATCATAATCATTAAATGCCTTCCATAAAGCGAGCTGAACATGCTTGAAATTTTTTGCCCCTGTTTTATAAGCAATCTCTTTATAAGACATTTTTCCAAATAAATGTGCGAGAACTCCAACTGTCATCATAAGCTCCTCCTTCGTAAAAAAAGCCTCAATTCAGCGAAAAGCTGAAGTAAGGCTTTCATTCTAATTCAACTACAGTGTGACACCTGACTTAAAGATCGCAATCTCACGGAAATTGTTTTTCTCATGATTTAACCACTCGCCATTTGCGACTTGTATAATGTACTCGATGAAGTTTTCGAGTAATTCTTCTGCCGGCTGGCCTTCTACTAAGCCTCCTGCATTAAAGTCGATCCAGTGCTTTTTATTTTCATAAAGTTGAGAGTTGGTAGAAATTTTCATCGTAGGAACGAAAGAACCAAATGGTGTACCTCTTCCTGTTGTAAACAAAACCATTTGGCATCCTGCAGCTCCCAGTGCTGTCGATGCGACGAGGTCGTTTCCCGGTGAACTCAGCAAATTCAGCCCTTTTGTCGTTAAACGTTCGCCGTATTTCAAAACGTCTGTCACTATAGATGTTCCCGCTTTCTGGGTACACCCTAAAGATTTATCCTCAAGGGTTGTAATCCCGCCATCTTTGTTCCCGGGAGAAGGGTTTTCATAGATAGGCTGTTTATGCTCGATAAAATACTGTTTAAAGTCGTTAATCAACTCTACCGTCTTATGGAACACTTCTTTATTTTGGGCACGTTCCATTAAGAGGGTCTCTGCCCCGAACATTTCTGGTACCTCTGTTAAAACAGTTGTGCCGTTTTGAGCTGCGAGATAATCTGATAATCGCCCGAGCAGCGGGTTCGCTGTAATTCCTGAAAATCCATCCGAACCGCCGCACTTTAATCCAATTTTCAATTCAGATAAAGGCACTTCTTCTCTATGGTCATCCTTCGCACTCTGATAGATTTCATGAAGAAGTTTGACGCCTTCTTCCATTTCGTTTGATACATCTTGAGAGGTAAGGAATTTGATTCTCTCTTCGTCAAAATCTCCTAGTGATTCTCTAAATTCATTGACACTATTATTCTCACAGCCTAACCCGAGAACTAGGACGCCGCCAGCATTGGGGTGTTTTACAGCATTCCCCAGAATCGTACGCGTATTTACGTGGTCGTCTCCCAGCTGTGAACAGCCATAGTTATGGTTGAGCACTTGAATATTATCAAACGGAGCAATATCGCCAACTTCTGATTGAAAAATTTTAATAATCTGCTCAGCGATGCCGTTAACGCATCCTACCGTTGGAACGATCCACAGCTCATTGCGGATACCGACATTGCCGTCTTTTCTTCTGAATCCCTTGAATGTGCGTTCTTCCAAAGAATAAGGGTTATCTACGAACTTCGGCTCATAATGATAATCTTGGACACCGTCTAAGTTCGTCTTCGTATTGTGCGTGTGCACCCAATCTCCCGCTTGCACTGCCGTCTTTGTATGACCAATCGGGAAACCGTATTTAAGAATATCGCTTCCTTCCTCCATATCAGCAAGAGCGATTTTGTGACCTCTTGGGATATCGCTTTTCAGCTCAAGGTTCTGCCCTTCCAAGTGAATAGAGGTTCCTTTTTTCAACTCTTTTAAAGCGATCACAACATTATCTTTGTCATTAATTCTTAGAAACTCTTCCACTGTTGTTCACCTCTTCCTCACGATACTGTGAGATTCTGAGTCTTCTTCTGAAAACCTAAATATTGTTCAGCATTTCTATAAGAAATATCCTGAATAATTGGTCCAAGCAATTCATCATCATTTGGAACTTCGCCATTTTCTACCCATGATGCTAACAGGTCACATAGGATGCGGCGGAAATATTCATGCCTTGTATAGGAGAGGAAGCTTCTTGAATCTGTCAGCATTCCAATGAACTGGCTGAGCAGCCCCATGTCAGCAAGCGTTTTCATTTGTGACAGCATGCCTTCTTTTGTGTCGTTAAACCACCAGGCCGTACCAAACTGAATTTTCCCAGGAATCCCTTCCCCCTGGAAGCTTCCAGTGATTGATGCCAGTACCGGGTTGTCTTTAGGGTTTAGTGAATACAAGACTGTTTTTGGAAGAGCATCTTCTTTTTCTAGAGAATTTAGAAGTTTAGTCAATGGTTCTGCGATCTGTCCATCATTCATGCTGTCAAAACCAGTATCCGGTCCCAGCCTGTCGAACATTTTTGAGTTGTTGTTTCTTAAAGCACTAATGTGGTACTGCATCACCCAGCCTAATTTAGCATAAATTTTACCTAAGAAATTAAGCGTGTATGTTTTATACTTCGCTTCTTCTGAACGGCTGACTTTGCTGCCATTCTTTGCTTTGGCGAAGATTTGGCTGACCTCTTCCAGAGTTGCTTCTTCGTACAGAATTTCATCTAAGGCATGGTCCGATACCCGGCCGCCAACCTCGTGGAAAAATTGAGCCCGAGCGTCAAGCGCTGCTAAAAAGTCTTCATAATTTTGAATGGAAATGTCCGCTGATTGTTCAAGCTTTTCCACCCAGTCAGTAAACCCTTCCCGATTTAACTCTAAGCCTTTATCAGGCCGGTAACTAGGAAGTACGGTTGTTTCAAAATCACTTTCCTTCAATTGCTGATGATATTCCAGAGTATCTGCAGGGTCATCTGTTGTGCATATGACTTTTACATTGGAAGTTTTGATTAAATCCCGCACACCAAAGTCGTTTTTATTTAACTGATGGTTCACGCTCTCCCATACTTCATCCGCTGTATCTTCATTTAAAGCAACATAAATATTAAAATAACGCTGCAGTTCTAAATGAGTCCAGGTGTAAACAGGATTTCCGATTGATTTTGGAACCGTCTTGGCCCAGGCCAGAAACTTTTCGTAAGAGGAGGCATCTCCAGTAATATACTTTTCTTCAATGCCGTTAGCCCTCATCAGCCTCCATTTGTAATGATCACCGTCGAGCCAGATATCAGTAATTGTCTTATAGGATTTGTTTTCATAGATTTCCTTTGGACTTAAATGACAATGATAATCGATGATCGGCATGTCTTTTGCATAATTGTTATATAAGTGTTCAGCTGTTTTGCTGTTTAATAAAAACTTCTCATCCATAAAATTTTTCAATGGGATCCCACCTTTGCGTTTTTATACAGGCTTTGCGCTGTTAAGCATTTCCTTCATCGCAACCTTTGCTCCATTTTCCTCGATAGCTTCAAAGAAATGAACGACAGCTCTCGTCATACCAGGCAGCTGATTCAGGTCCCTTCCCCATACCTTTTCATTACTTAATACTTCTTGAATGGTGATCGAACCTTCCGTCTGCCAAAATTGCATAAACGTCTGCAGAACGACTTCATCATCTCTCACCTTATACTCCACTCCGTCTTTTACACTTAAAAAGTGGCCATCATGAATCGTTGTCGGTCGGTAGTAATGGAATAACGCAGCGATCGAGAAGCTGAATGCATCCGGCACTCTCTGATGAAGCTCGATATGTTTATTTAATAAAGGAAATACGCGGCTTTTCATTTTCTGAACGGCGTTTAACCCTAAATCTGACAACTGGTGTTTAACGAATGGATTTTGAAATCGTTCCATAACGGAGTCAGCAAACGCTTTCTTTTCTTCTTGTTCAAAAGAAAGCAGCGGTAAGATATCCTTGAAAATCACCCGTTTAACATAAGAGCTGCTCACCGGATTTTCCATCACTTCTCTAACAGTCTTTAATCCTGATAAAAATCCGACAGAAAATAATAACGTATGAGGAGCATTGAGAAGACTCACCTTCATTTCTCTAAAAGGCTGAACTTCGCCCCACTTTACGTTTAGCCCCGCCTCTAGAAATGGAAGCTTATTCTTCAGCTCTTTATCTGACTCAATCACAAACAGATGAAAAGGTTCACCCACAGCCATTAAAATATCCTGGTAACCCAGCTTTTGCTCCCATTCGTCAAGATTTTCCCTCGGAAATCCTGGAACAATTCGATCGACTAGTGTATTACAAAATATATTATGCTTTTCAACCCATTGGATAAATTCCTCGTCTAAGTCCCATTCTTTCGCTAACCGGATAACAATCGACTGAAGCAGTGACCCGTTTTCTTCTATAAGTTCACATGGAATAATGACAAAACCTGCTTCAGGATCACCTTTAGCATAAATGAAGCGTCGGTGCATCAAGGCGGTCAGCTTTGCTGGAAAGGATAACGGAGATTCTTTTACAGGATAATCCTCTTCCATATACACAACACCGGCTTCTGTCGTATTCGAGAAAATAAACTCGATTGAATCTTTTTCCGCAAGAGAGAGAAAAGCTTCCCACTCATCATAAGGATTAATACTTCTTGAAATTGAAGAGTTGATTTCAATCTCCTGTTTTTCTTTTCCGTCTTCAATTCCTTGAAGGATAGTTGTATAGAGATTATCCTGTTTTTTCAGCTTAGGAACTACCTTCCCATGAGGGGTTGGCTGAATCGCCACGGTTCGGCCATTAAAAAGATCTTGTTTATTCATTTGCTGAATCATCCAATTGATATAAGCCCGAAGAAAATTTCCTTCACCAAATTGAATCACTTTCTCTGGCAGCTCTTTTTGGATTAACTCTTTATCAGTAGCTGAAATATGAGACAGCTTTGAGATATTATCTTTATTAAGTGTGATCATGAAGGATTTACCTCCTATATTAAAAATAACAACGTTGTTATTTTTAATGAAAAAAATATTATACTCAGGGGAAATGAGGGAATGTAACAACGTTGTTATTTATAGTGTATTTATATATCTTCCAAAAGTCAATGGGATAACACAACATTTGTATGAAAAGTTTGAATATTACTTCTTGTTTAGGAAATCACTAAGTGGGTATGGAGAACTAACCCCTGCCTTCACCCTCCATCTAATGACCCATTTTTTACCAAAATTATTTGAAAGGAGATCTCTATGAAAAAGGTAACTTCAGTTTTTTGGATCGCTCTTGCGATTACCTTATTTTCAGTTCTATGGGGCTCACTAGCTCCAAAAAATTTAGAAACGATTACAGGAAATATTCAAGCTTATATTTCTACTCATTTTGGCTGGTATTATTTATTAATTGTTACATTCTTCGTTGTTTTCTGCTTATACATGATTGTAAGTCCTTATGGCAAAATGAAATTAGGGAAGCCTGACGATAAGCCTGATTACAGCTATCCTACCTGGTTTGCCATGTTATTCAGTGCCGGGATGGGAATCGGGCTTGTTTTTTTTGGTGCTGCTGCACCGATTCAGCAGTATATGACTAACCCTCCTTATGGTGAACCCGGATCAGAAGAAGCACTCGCCAATGCAATGCCTATAACTTTTTTCCATTATGGTGTTCACGCCTGGGGGATTTATGCAATTGTTGCCCTTGTATTAGCTTACTTTAAATTCCGTCGTGGGGCTCCGGGGTTAGTAAGTGCCACACTCGAACCTTTATTTGGAGAGAAAATGAAAGGTCCGTGGGGAAAACTTGTCGATGTGGTAGCTGTATTCGCTACAGTGGTAGGTGTGGCAACTACGCTTGGATTCGGTGCCGCACAAATTAATGGAGGAGTTACTTATTTAACTGGGATAGGAGAAGGTTTTGGGATACAACTTCTCATTATTGTAATTGTAACGGTATTATTTATGATTTCCGCTTATACAGGAATAAGTAAAGGCATTAAATATTTAAGTAATGCCAACATGGGATTAGCCGTTATTTTATTTCTAATCATGATCATTATCGGACCTACCCTTTATATTATGAATATGATGGTTGATTCACTTGGAGCTTATCTTCAAAACCTGCCGCGGGAAAGCCTGCGCGTAGCTCCCAATAACGAAGATCAACAACAGTGGATTAATAACTGGACTGTGTTTTTCTGGGCATGGTGGATCGCCTGGTCTCCATTTGTCGGTATTTTTATCGCCCGTGTTTCCAAAGGTCGAACCATCCGGGAATTTTTGTCCGGTGTGTTACTTGTTCCATCTCTTGTCAGCTTCTTATGGTTCTCTACATTTGGAAGTTCTGCAATAGAAAAGCAGAATGCCGGTGCCGACCTTGCTAGTTTAGCACCTGAGCAAATGCTGTTTGGTGTATTTGACCAATACCCTTTAAGCTTGCTGTTATCGATTATTGCGATGATGCTCATCGCTACATTCTTTATTACATCAGCTGACTCTGCAACCTTCGTATTAGGGATGCAGACCACCAACGGTTCGTTAAATCCTCCAAAAGCTGTTAAGTTTGCATGGGGGATTGCCCAATCTGCTACTGCCGCTGTTCTTCTGTACACCGGCGGCTTACAGGCACTGCAAAATGCATTAATTTCAGCAGCCTTTCCGTTCTCATTCATTATGCTGCTGATGGTCTATTCACTGTTTAAAGCTTTAAGAGCAGACAAAGCAGCACTTGACCGCCAGTGAAAACGAATGAACCTAATTGAAAAGAGAGCCCTTAATTTCTTTTAGGGCTCTCTTTTGTATTTATTCTTTTTTGCTTCGCACCCTAATGAATATTATGCTTCTTGAATCGCCCGCCGCGTACTTCATCTACATCAGCCACGGCTAAAAAAGCTCCAGGATCAATATCATCTACAATAGCCTTCAGCTTCGCTTCTTCGAGCCGGGTCACGACACAATACACAATTTTTTTATCGTCGCCTGTATAGGCGCCTTCCCCGTGAAAATAGGTGACTCCCCTGCCAAGACGGTCAATAATAGCTCGGCCGATTTCTTCCCAATGATCACTAATGATTGTAGCCGATTTCGATTCATCAAGACCGTCGATTACAATATCAATCGTTTTAAAAGCAATGAAATAAGCTAATACCGAATACATAGCGTTATTCCAACCGAGTACGAATCCTCCTACTGTAAAAATAAAAAAGTTAATAAACATAATAATTTCACCGACAGAGAAGACTAGCTTGCGGTTAAATAAAATCGCTAATACCTCTGTACCGTCCAGGGCACCACCATACCTGATCACAAAACCTATGCCGACACCAATCGTGATACCGCCAAAAACAGTAGCCAGCAATACATCCTCTGTAAACGGAGGTACAGAATGCAATAAATAGGTGGTAACTGAAAGGACAGAAATACCAAATAATGTGGAGAATGAAAAAGTTTTACCTAAAATTTTATATCCCATAAAAAGGAATGGAATATTTAAAAAGAAGAGGAAAAGTCCAATCGGAATATCTGACAGGTAGGAGAGGATAATGGAAATACCCACTATCCCTCCATCCATAATGCCGTTAGGTACAAGAAAAATTTCAATTCCTGCCCCCATAAGGATGGCACCTAAAAAAATAAACAATCCTCTTTTCAGAATCATCGTTTTACTCAGCTTTTTGTGTTCACTTTTGACTTTGGTTTCAGCTTTCGCTTCGGTTTTGGTTTTGGCTTCGGTTTTGGTTTTGGCTTCGGCTTTTTCCATTAACAAAAACAACTCCTCGCGAATAGTTATTTTTATAACAGGTTGGATTCATTTTGTTTCTTAGTGGCAGCAGGAGCACCATCAGCACAAGTGTATTTAAACTATAATTGTACTGGCATTCAATTAAAAGAGGGAACAAATGAAGGTGGTTGGTCCTCGTTCTAATGTGGAGGATTTAATTTTAAGTATTTATTATTTGGAATAAGTACGAGTTTAACGATCTGAAAAGCGGTTCATATGGAAAGGCTGGCAATAGAATATGGCCTTGATTAAAAGAGTTGGTTAATTAATTATATCAGTTTATCAGAAAAAATAAGAACATTTCCCTTAAAAAGGAAAAGAAGCCCTTATTTTCAAGAGCTTCTTTTCAACTGGGTCTGTCTTACATTATGTTTCCAAGCCTTGTCTTTATCAATCATCCGCTTCGCCGCATAGATGAGAATAAATTGAATAACGATGATTGGCAGCCCCATAAGACCGGAAATCACCTCTAATGGAGCAAGACCCCCGATTCTCATCAGGACAAGAGCAAGCGCCGTAATGATCGCAGCAATAATAATACGCAGAGTTTTTGGCGGTTCAAACTTACTCATATCCCTTGTGCTCGTATAGGCAGCCACCGTATACGTTGTTGAATCAAGAGTGGTTGTTAAGAAGATAAGGGCAACAATCATAAAGATAATGATGGAAACTTCTCCAAATGGCAATGTGGATAATATCTCTGGAATAGCAGCCATTCTTGCTTCATTCTCTACAAGGTCAAGCACGGCAAGATCTCCATTCAGATAACGGTGGACGCCCAACCCGCCTAGTACCCCTGTCGCAATCCAGGAGATCAAGGTAGGTGCCAGGAAGTACGTGAGAATCATTTCTTTGATCGTTCTTCCTCTAGAAATCTTGGCAGCGAACACACTGTGAAGCATAGCCCATGTGGCGCTGTAGGCAAACCAGAAGACGGTATTGCTTTGAATATGGGAGCTTTCTCCGTGAACAGATTGAGTATCTAAGGAGAAGTTAAGGTAGTTAGATAATAAAAACGGTACACTATCTGAGAAATAGTTTAATATAAATACGCCCGGTCCGCCTATTAGTATGAATATAACGAAAATCCCAGCCAGATACATGTTCCATGTACTCAGACGCTTTATCCCTTTTTCTATACCTAAGTACGCACTTAGTGAAAATAAACATACCCACACGATTGTGACGATAATGGTCATAGTAAATGTAACTTCAAAACCTGTAAGGTGGGACAAGTTATGGGTGATAATCGGTGCTCCAAGACCTAAAGTAACGGCGGCACCAGATAAAATACTGATAAGAAATAGAATATCAAAGATTTTTCCGCCGATTCCATCAGTAAACTTATCGCCAAAAATATCCCGGCAGGCTTCAGAGATTCTCATGAGCGGGCGTTTTTTTACGTGCAGGATATACCCCATAGCCGGTGCAATCATGACGAATATAGCGAAAACCTGCAGCCCCCATAAGAACATGCTGTAGGCATTCCCCCAAAGAAGAGCTTCAGCTGAGCCAGGCTCCACTCCCGCCGGTGGATCATTTGCAACAGATGTCCACTGCAGCATCCCTGTTCTCATAATCGTTGAACCTACACCCATGGCGATTAGAATGGACGCATATTCAAAGAGATTAAAACGGGGTTTTTCTTTTGGATTTCCCAGTACGACTTGGCCATATTTTGAAAAAGATAAATATAAACCCGCAACAACTAAAACAATTCCATACCATAAATAACCCCACGTAAACACTTCTACGATATAATCAAAAACAGAATTCAATAATTCCAATGACTCTGCTTCATATAGAGCGAACGGAATACTAATTCCAATAATAATTAATAAGGATGGAATAAATATTTTGTAATCAATTAATTTCTTTCTATTCATCGAATCCTCCTCTATTCTCTCTGTTTAAGGTTGTCTTACCCTCTACCCGCTCAGGAGGATGAATAAAAGAAAAATATTAAGTTTTCATTAAGAAATTTTCTATCAGGTTTAAAATTAGAAACTATTAGAGTTTGAAAATAAAAAACACCTTTCTAACTGAAGAAAGGTGTTTCCATTCATTAAGACATCCATTTTGGCGGTGTGTTTTTATCCCAATACACTTCTCCAAGCACGTGATGCTCTTCAAACTCATCCTCACTTAAATGATAGTGAAAATTAAACCAGTAGCCTTCGCCGGGGCGGTTATCGCGTCTCACATCAAAGCGTGCGATTTCTTCTTTTGTACGGCCATCAAGGATTGTAAAAATCTTCTCCCCATAACCACGGTTAAGCTCCTCGGTAATTTCGTAATAAGGAACTTCCTCTTCGCCCTTTTCGCCACGTTCAGTCACGATCGCTTTAATAACTTTCTCCATTTTAGGAAGAATCTCTTTTTCTACATCATCTTCTACTTTGTCAGCTATTCTAGGTCCCATTTTCGTTATCATCTGGACCTTCGCCTGTTCGGTGATCGTATGTAAATAATCATCAGGTACAGCTGATGTTTCCATTTCTAGCTCAGCGGGTTCAGCATCCTCAAGAGAGACAGAATCTTCTCTTTCTGTAACTTCCTTCTTATCGGCTGCCTCCATCTCTACATAAGCAGGTGGAATGTACAGTCCTAACGTCATAATTGTCACTAAGACGACGAATACTTTTCTCATCCAAAGATTCATAGAATTGGCTCCCTCGGTATGTACTCTATTTAAATTCTACCATTTTTAAGGAAAATGTCTATATAACAATCTTTGCACTAAAGGCCCTGCTGAGAAACAGCGACCCACAAAAAAAGCCCCTGGAATCCAGGGGCTTTCTACTGATATCTTATAAAGACGTTATACAATTCTCTTGATTAATCTTCCAATCGCACGTGGAATAAATAGAAGGATATCGACGATAGTATGGATTAATGAACGAATCAGTCTCATGGTCATCCCTCCTTCTTGTTTTGTATACCTACACTTTCCACGGAAGGTTCCGTTTCAAACGGATTCCTTATAGAAGTAATATAAATTTAAACTAAAATCCACTTTATGCCATCTCTCGTTCAGATAACCTAAAGTGGATGAACAATAACGTACATTAGGGTTGATCGGCTTCGGCAGTTTCTAGCATTTTCTAGATCATGTACTACTGATACAGAAGTTTTACGTACCAGTGTTTTTTTCTTATAGAAACCGATTTGCAAATATACATCGTTCCCTTTTCCAATCGTTACAGCCCCATGCTCTTAGCGATTATGATCTTCATAATCTCATTCGTTCCCGCATATACAGACGTAATCGGGATGTCCCGATACCTTCTGGCAATCTCGTACTCTTCCATATACCCATAACCTCCGTGCAGCTGCATACATTCTCCTGCAACCTTTTTAGCCAAATCTGTCGTCCACCATTTGGCCATCGAAACTTCATTTACGATGTCCTTCCCTGCGATGTGCTTGACGATCAGTTGATCGACAAAGGTGCGCCCGATCTGGATTTCTGTCGCCATTTCAGCCATTTTAAACTGGGTATTCTGGAATTTACTAATCGGTTTACCGAAGGCTTCCCGCTGTTTTACATAATCCATCGTTAGTTCGAGCATCCGTTCCGCCGAGGTCATGGCCGCAATTGCAACTGTTAATCTCTCTTGCTGCAATTTATCCATCAAATAATAAAATCCTTTGCCTTCTTCCCCTAACAAGTTCTCTGCCGGCACACGGCAATCTTCGAAAATTAACTCTGAGGTATCCCCCGCATGCTGTCCTACCTTTCTCAGCTTTTTCCCTTTCTTGAAACCGGGAACCTTTTCATCAACCGCATCTACAATGAGAAGACTGATGCCATTACGTGCTGGTTCGGCTGTTGGATCTGTTTTACAAACGACGACGACAAAGTTAGTTGTATAACCGTTGGATACGAACGTTTTCTCACCGTTGATAATATAATCGCCGCCATCTTTTAAAGCTGTCGTTTTAATAGCTGCCAAATCCGATCCTGTCCCTGGTTCCGTCATCGCGATCGAAGAAATGATATCTCCTGTCGTGCTTCTTGGCAGCCATTTCTGTTTTTGTTCTTCTGAACCAAAAGAGGCGATATACGGCATGACAATATCATTGTGGATGCCTGGTCCACTTAAGCCCGTACCCACTTTTTCTAATTCTTCTCCTAACACGACGGAATAACCGAAGTCGGCATCCATGCCTCCGTATTTTTCTTCCAGCCAAGGACATAGAAATCCGAGTTCACCAAGCTGTTTCCAAAAAGAATGAGGAAGCTGACGGTTCTCTTCCCATTTTTCGAAATTAGGGATGACTTCTTTTTCTAAGTATTTTCTTAATGACTTCCGAAAGATTTCATGAATCTCAGTTAAAAATGGTCTATCCATTCAACCACACGCTCCCGCCATATCTTTATGTATCGATTCTATCGCATCAGCGCATTACCCAGATCTTTTAATAAGATTTAAACTGAGATATTGGAAGACAATCGCTGCTGGATATGCTTAAGCGATTGATAGGCCTCTTCTTCCATTTGCGCAAAGAGCTCCTTAATAGACAACACTTCTTTAACTAGCCCAACCGCCTGACCACAAGACCAGATCCCTCCATCAAGTTCCCCGTCAAAATAGACACGTTTGGCTCGTTTTCCTGTAATCAATGGAAGCAAATCTTCTAAAGTCGCGCCATCCTTCTCCAGCCGGTCAACTTCCTTACTGACTTCATTCAGCGCCACTCGAGAGGGGCTGCCGATATTGCGCTGCACAACCATCGTATTCGTTTCATCGGCTGACACCATCCACTGCTTCACATTGTCATGCACAGGGGCTTCTTTCGTAGCCATAAAACGCGTACCCATCAATATGCCTTCTGCTCCAAGACTCAAGGCACTCACTAAACCTCTTCCATCGGAAAATCCACCCCCGGCGATAACAGGAATATTAACAGAATCAACTACTCTTGGCAGCATAACCAATGTCCCTACATCACTCATACCAGGATGTCCCCCCGTTTCATTCCCGACAATGATCACCGCATCCACCCCCATCTTTTCTGCAGAGACCGCATATTTAACACCGGGGACTTTATGAAGAACTATAAATCCATTTTCCTTAAGCAATGGCATAATGTCTTTAGGACTGCGGCCGCTTGTTTCTACAATTTTAACGTCTTCTTCAATCAAAATTTCAATGAACTCCTCATTAGGAGTCGCTGATTGGCTGGGGAAAAGATTCAAGTTAACGGCAAAAGGTTTATCTGTCAGTTCTTTTATTTTCCGGATTTCTTTTCGTAAGTTTTCTGGCGTTCCTTGAGTTTTCGAAGTAATCGTTCCTAAACCGCCGGCCTCAGAAACGGCGGCAGCCAGTTCCGCTCGCCCAACTTGAAACATCCCTCCGCAAATAATCGGATACTTTATTCCTAACAATTCAGTTATTCGAGTTTTCATAGTTCTATCTCCCTTCTAAGAATGAACATCCTTCTTAATTCTGTTTTCAAAATCTTCCCTGCTGCGTTGCGCGGTAATTCTGCAACGAACTCCACATGCCGGGGCTTTTTGCAGCTGTTTAGATCTCTGGAATTCAATCATCGTTTCACTTCCTTATTACTTATAAAACAAAGGTAAACCATCGACTTATTTAGGAGACATGCGAATCGCACCATCTAAACGAATGGTTTCCCCATTCAACATGACATTTTCAATAATAGACTGGGCCAATTGAGCATATTCAGAAGGACGTCCTAATCGGGAAGGGAACGGTATTTGTGCTTCCAAGGCTGTTCTGGCTTTTTCTGAAAGACTACCGAACAGAGGTGTTTCAATGAGTCCTGGAGCGATGGTGACGACGCGAATTCCACTTTTGGCCAAGTCCCGGGCAATCGGAAGTGTCATACCAACGACACCGCCTTTGGAAGCACTATAGGCAGCCTGGCCAATTTGACCTTCGTAAGCTGCAACGGAAGCCGTATTAATAATGACTCCTCTTTCACCTTCTTCATTAGCTGGCAGATCGACTAATCTCACTGCGGCTAGACGAATAACATTGAACGTGCCTAAGAGATTAACCTGAATAACTTTTTTAAAGGTATCATAGTCATGCGGTTCTCCCCGGCTGACTGTTTTTTCACCTAAACCTATCCCGGCACAGTTCACCAATGTATTGAAGCTGCCAAATCTTTCAACGGCTCCATCCAATGCCTTTTTCACTTCCTCTTCACTGGTTACATCTGTTTTAATAAAGACGACATTCTTCCCCAGCTCTTCCTCTAGCTGCCGGCCCTTCTCTTCAGACAAATCCAGAATGGCCGCTTTCCCTTCTCTGCTTACAATATTTCTGACAGTACCTTCTCCTAGTCCAGAGGCTCCTCCAGTAACAACAGCAATTGATTCTTGAATTTTCATATATTTACTCCTTTCGTACTGCTATTTGTGTTCATCATGTTTCACATAGCCTAGTTCCTCAAAGATTTCTTCATTATGTTCGCCAAGGCCAGGCGGCTGGCGCCTCAGGCTTAGCTTCTTACCTGTCAGCTTGATCGGATTATTGATCTGTTTCATCGGACCCAGCTTAGGATGGGTAACCTCTTCAATCATATTTCGCTCTTTAATTTGTTCATGGTCCATCACTTCTTTGGGGGTGAGTACAGGAGAAACACAGGCATCAATCCCTTCAAAGAGAATCATCCATTCTTTCAAAGTTTTCTGCCCGATGATTTCCTCTATTTCAATTTTCATCGAACGCTGCTGTTCAACTGGCACCTCAAGCTTTTCAATAAGTTCTTTCTTCCCGATCACTTCACAGAAGTTCTTCCAAAACTTGAATTCCAATGCGCCTACCGAAAGATACCGGTGGTCTTTTGTGCGATATACTTCATAACAGGCTTTTCCACCGTTTAATGTCAGCTCCCCGCGACCTGGAGTTTGATCAGGATCTGCCCAACTATCTGGGAGAATGGTCTGCATCCAAGAAACCGCTCCATCTAACATCGAGATATCAACAAATTGGCCCTTCCCTGACTTTTGACCATCAATAATCGATAGTAAAATACCGACCGCAGCCATCAGTGATCCTCCGCCTATATCTCCAATTTGAACGGAGGGAATCAGTGGCTTGCCGTTTGGCTGCCCTTGCAGATGCAAAAGACCGGAATAGCTGAGAAAATTCAAATCATGGCCCGGTTCATAAGCATACGGTCCTGTCTGCCCATATCCTGTGATCGCACAATAAATTAATTGTGGATTACTTTTTTTCAATACATCGTAACCGAGATCGAGACGTTCCATCACGCCGGGTCGAAAAGATTCAATCAGCACATCCGCCGTCTTCACTAATTCGATAAATATTCCCTGATCTTTTTTGTCTTTAAGATTAAGGGTGACACTTCGTTTGTTTCGGTTTAACGAAAGAAACAACGCGCTCTGATCCCCTATCTTAGGATCGTTCCACCTCGCATAGTCCCCCACATCAGGAGCTTCAACCTTGATAACATCTGCTCCAAAGTCGGCCAGCAATAAAGAACAATATGGCCCGGGCAATAATCTAGTTAAATCTAAAATACGAATACCATCAAGAGGCAAGGACACAGCATACCTCTCCTTTCCAGACTGCTAATTATTGACAGCGCTTCCATGTCCAATAATATCAATTTTCAGATTTTTATACAATATATTTATTTTTTGAATAATTGTTTAAATTTTATACTTGAACTGAAGAACTACAGTTGATTTTTCAGAATATTTAACCTAATATTTAAACAACTAGTATAAAAATAAAGAGATGTTCAAAATTTGAACATCTATCCTTAGGAGGAACCTGCATGTCTTTACGAGAGAAAAAAGCTGCGAAGAAAAAGGAAGAAATATTGAGGTCAGCAGCTGTCGTCCTTGCCGACAAGGGCTTTCACGGCACTACGATGGAAGACGTTGCGGCCAATCTGCTTATGACCAAAGGGTCGATGTATTATTATTTTAAAAATAAAGATGACCTCCTTTACCAATGTCATCAAATGATCATGGGAATGAGTATAGAAAAAATAGAGGATGCGGTACATAGTGATTTGAATCCTAGCGAAAAACTGAAAAAAGCTGTTAAATCCCATGTTTTACTGGCAACCAGCGAGAAGTCTATGTTCATGATGATGGATAAGCCTAACCAGAACTTTACCGGCGGCCACTTGGAAAGTGCTTTACAGCAAAGAAAAAAGTATGCTCACTATTTCGATGAGATTTTAAAAGAGGGCATAGAAAAAGGAGATTTCGACGAAAACATTGATATACGTATGGTTCGTTTCATCATCTTAGGAGCCTTGAATTGGATCCTGCAATGGTACAATGATGAAGGGCCGCAATCAGGTGATGAAATCGCCGAGTCTTTTGCCAATTATTTATTACGTATGGTTGAAATAAAATAAAACCCTTGCCTTAAAGGTAAGGGTTTTATTTTTTATCTTCCTCGGAGCGAATACCACTCGCTTCGCCGGAATTAAATGTAAAAAGCATGGTCTATTCAATTTATTTAGTGTATATAGCATTAGAGAACAAACGGAATAAATAGTCGGTGTGATCACGGAAACCAGCTTCTAGACCAATCATTGTAACATCCTCGTCCTGTTCTTTTACAATCACTGGCTGACCTTGTGCATCTGAACGGTTTTCCCAGTGACCTGCCACAAAGAAATCATCACTGTTTATAAAGGATGCGTGTACGTCTGCTCCTTCAACCTCACTATACCAGACAGGCTGAAAAACAAACCCATAATCTACAGCTTCGTAACCGGAAGTTAATGGAGTGGAACCATAGTCAACCCTTACGATGCCATTACTGTTGGAGTACCCTTTATTAACCTTCACATTAGTTAATTCAAGCTGTTTGGCAGCATCGGAAGCACCGGCGCCAACGGCAATATACTTGCCGCCGCTCTTAACAAAGGAATGGACGTTTTCCTTAAAGGCGTCATATTGACTTTCATTTTCAAGTCCAAACTCGGCGTTTGCTTGTGAATTATTATAAGAAATCAGGCGTGAAGTGCCGCTGTAAAAGAAAACATCTGTATCTCCAAGACCTTCTTCAGCAAGCTGTCTTGGTGTTATTTCTTTCACATCAAATCCTAAGCGCTCAAGAGCTAAAAGAGTGCCTGCGTGAGACTGTCCTTTATTCATGCCGCCATCTTTAAGGATCGTTACTTTTTGGGCTGTGACTGTGTCACCACTAATACTTTCTACTGTTTCGACAGTAATACCTGACTCTTCCACAAGCTTTCTCAGCTCAGGAGTTTTGCTCGTTTCTAAATAAAATTGACCTTCATCTCTTTTTACTTCAAATCCACGCTCTACCAACGTATTTACTAGATTAACAGATTTTACAGAGGAGTTCGGAACCACATAAGGACCGTCGCCGACTAATTCACCGGCAGCTGTTACGTTCTTCACGTCTTGTGTTTTTACGTTAAACGAACTCTCAGCATCTATCTCTAAGGCTTCAAAGCCCCACAGCTCAGGTAAGTTCCACGCAGAAATGTCGTACATGGCCGGGGTTATGTTCGTAATGTCTTCGCCATCCCACAGCATCGTATTCGCAAGTCCTGCTTTTGCCTGGCTCATGTCGACGATATAAGTTCCTTCAGGGTAGGATACTCCATCATATGTGAAGCCTTTCTTAGCCTCAGATACGTTAATATCGTTAAACATTAAGTGCTCAACAGCTTTTTCTGTTGCCGTTGGATCTGTTTCATCTACTAGGAACCCCCAGCTTCAACATATCAAGACGGAATTTATGGAGCATGCTCAATGTAGTACATGGCGGGATAAAGAAACTTTACCGGCGAATCGCACGGGGACTAAAGCAGGCAGAGTGGTTATAAAATAAAAAACCCCAGCTAAAGGAAGTTTTTCCTTTAGCTGGGGCCTTTTCCTGTATTAATCTATACTTTCGCTTCCCAGTTTTTCTTCTCTTCCTCTTTCATCATATCCTCTGCTTCCTGTGGATACGCCGTGCGGTAAGCGTGATGATCAGCTTCGATAACTTCCACCATCTTATCAATCATATCCTGTGGATCATACTGTTGGTCGAGAATTTTCTCGGTTTCAGCAATCGATTCTCTTGGCGTGAAGTTCTTATCTTCGTCATACCATTTGTGCTTCTCTTCAAACATACGGTCATTAAAACCAGTTTCAAATGGTCCTGGATTAATCGTAGCCACCTGTACACCGAATTCTTCAAGCTCGGCTTTCATCGTCTTCGCAATCGCTTCGACCGCATGCTTAGAGGATACATATGCTCCAAGGTAAGGCATACCGACAATGCCGACTATGGAGCTTAGAAAAATAATTTTGCCCTGTTTCTTGTCCACGAACTTCTTCGCCGCAATCTGAGCATTTTCGAGCGTACTAAATACGTTGGTTTCATATACGTCCCGAACACGGTCTACTGGAATTTCGGCAATCGGACCGCCTTCGCCGATAGCTGCATTGGCTACAAAAACATCATAGTCATACTCAGCAATTAACTGCTGGTCACGCTCGCTCCTTATATCTAATTTAATGACTTCGAGCTCAACGCCCGCTTCTGAAGCTGCTTCACGTAAACTTGTAATCTGTGAAATTATTTCAACCGCCGCAATCACGCGGTGGCCTTTTTTAGCTAAACCAATCGCTGTTCCTTTGCCTAATCCGCTTCCTGCACCGGTAATAAAAATCGTTTTGCTCATATATTCTTCCTCCCTTAAAATCATAGCGTGTTAAGAGAGTTCCCGTCTCCGTTTTTTCTAAAACTTCCCAAAAATACTTAAGTCTCCATCGTTATTTACATGAAGCCTTAGAAAAGAGCTTATTTTATATAAACTCTTTTCTTGCCGCCAGGAACGAAGGTACCCTTCCCTTTCCGCGGACGAGCGCCCGAGCTTCCTCGCAAAACCCACGCTCGGCGATCTCGGTTCACTCGTTCTTCCGCAGGAGTGGAAGGGTCCTCGCTCCTTGGAATTAGGAAAAAACAGGCTGTCGAGAACTTTCTCGACAGCCTGAGAGCTTATATAAAATAAGCTTCTTTCTGCATACATAAGCCTAACGTGAATTGCTTTCTTTTTCTCGTTTCGTATCCTGTTCTCTAATCATAAGCTTGAGTTCATCCAGCTCTTTCATGATCTTTTCCATAGATTCGCTCTCTTCCTTTGAATGTTCTGAGAGCTGCTGGGCATTATTAACGATTTCCCCGACAATTAAATTTAAGATAATAAAGGTTGATACAACTATAAAAGATACAAAGTACAGCCATGACCAGGATGCTTCGCTAAATATCGGACGAAATACGCCACTCGCCCAGCTTTCAAGGGTAAAAACCTGGAATAAGGTTAAAGCACTTAATCCAACATTACCGAAATATTCCGGTGTAATCTGCCCAAAAAAATTCGTACCAATGATCGCATAGACATAAAAAATGATTCCCATAAGTACGATAACAGAACCGATTGCTGGTATCGCCATAAACAAAGCAGTGGTTAACCGTCTTAAGGAAGGGACGACGGAGATCGTGCGGAGTACACGCAACACTCGTAATATCCGCAAAACCCCAACAAAATGAGTGTTATACAATACTAAGCTTCCAAACACAATCGTGAAATCAAAGATATTCCATCCATCTTTAAAGAAGTCCTTACGGTAAACGATTATCTTCAAAACGATTTCTACGGTAAAGATAGATAAAATGAAAATATCCAGTAACTCAAAGGTCGGTTGATAGCTTTCATAAATCGATGCATTGGTTGATAGGCCAATGAGAACGGCATTAATTAAAATAATAGCTAAAATGATCTGTGAAAACAGTGAATGTTCCACGAAATTTCGTAATTTAATTCTCTTCTCCCTACTTTCCACCTGTAAGATGTCAGCCCAATAGGCTTGACCCCATTATATTCTCTACCCCTTCTTTTATAAATGATTTACACCTAACCGTCAAAAAATCGACTAACTTTTCTGAGCTTCCAATAGTGATTCTCAAGTTGTATATTTAGAATTTTTTGGCAGATTGTAAAATTGGATTGAACCTCTTGCTTGTAGGCTTCCAAGGATTTTTCTGACTGTATGAGTGGATCAGAAGAATAGAGATAGATGTTATAGCTTGATGTTTATAAAACTGCCGTTAGAGATAATACCCTGGTTCGTCAGGGAATTTTTGCTGAACCTTTTTTCTATCCGTTGAATGACTAGTCCATGAGTGACCACAATGACGCGCTTATTTTTAAAGGTATTTGAGAGATTATCCAGATCTCCCCATATGCGTTTCTCTATCTTTCTAATTTCTACGCTGTACCATTTTGAAAACGAGGAATTCCCCATTAAATTCTGCCGCTTTTCTCCATTCCAACTCCCATAATCAATCTCTGAAAAGCCATTGGAGACGATCCAGGGGACAGCTAAATAAGAGGAAAGGATATCAGCCGATTCCTTCGATCTTTGTAACGGACTGCTGACAATCAAGTCCCAGGCTTCCCCGGCTAACCGTTCCGCACACTGCCTGGATTGACAAATCCCTGTCTCGTTGAGGGATGTCGGCGTATGCCCCTGCAGTCTGCCTTCCACATTCCAGTCTGTTTCTCCATGCCTGACAAAACAAATCTCCATCTTATTTCAACTGCCTTGAAAGACCGTGCCAGCAATAATGGACTTCTTCCGATAAAGCAGCGGCATTTTGGAGAACCCAGCCGCATAAATCACGCCATGCCCGTTCATCCTTGTCGACCGGTACAATGCCACGCCCGACTTCCAGCATGATCAATACGATTGGCTGCTTTCTCTGTTTTTCAATAATTTTCATATCGGCAATGATAGATTCAAAGTGCTTTCTGACAGGTTCCAGCTCTTTGACTTTTTCCCATTCCTGTCTGACCCAGACTTCCCATCCTTCAATGACAATCGAAGAACTGCTGTTTTCATATATTTGTTCCCATTGCGCTAATGGTTGATTATCATACGCTGAAAACCATTGAGCGTCATAGAACTTCTCCCTCACCCATTTTCTTTTCCCAGCATAGGCACCACCGACCACGAGCTGCATCTCCAGTCACCTCCATCCTGGTTGAATATCAATCGCGCACCTTGTCCATGGGTAATTTTTGTATCTTTAAATGACAGACCCTGTATATACCTGTTCATAATTTCCCGTATCACTCCACCATGGGTCACCATTAAAACATTTTTCCTCTCATTAGTCTCCAGCAATTCATCTAAGGCTGATCTGACCCGGCTTCTGAAAGATTGATAGTGTTCCCCATTTGGCGGTGCTGACGTCTGCCACTGATTGATCCAGCACTTATAGGAAGGATCATTCTGGAGTTCGTGATGCGTCTTTCCCTCCCAGTCGCCGAAATCCATTTCACGCAGCCTCGGCTCGGCACATGCCTGCTGATCGGGCAAAAGATATGCGGAAGTTTCCAAGCAGCGGCACAGGTCGCTCGTAAAAATCCGATCAATCGATATCTCAGATAAATACTGTTTTAAAGGAAACAGGTCCGTGGGCTTGTCAGTCATGAGCTGCTGGTCCGTATGACCGAGGTAGCGTTTTTCCTTGTTCCACTTCGTCATCCCGTGGCGGACAAAGTATATATGTACAGAATCAAGAGTCCCCATAGCTCTCCTCCTTCAATTGCCGCCCCAAGCATATCACCATTGAGTCCCTTGAATTTATTAAGGTACCACCTTCTGATAAAAATAAAAAAAATCGCATACCCGACCAGGAGGAACCAGGCTGCCGGCAAAAATCCAACGAAAACGAAGATAGGAAGAAATCCGACAACTATATCTCCAGTGGTCAAGTGCTGCTGCCATGTAAATGCCAGCCCTTCCTGCTTAGCCGTCCTTGTGGTTCGTAACAGTAATATGGCAACAAACCTGCTGCATGCGGGAATCAGCAGAAACAGGCCAGCTGCCAGCTGAAAATCAAACGCTGTATCGATCAGCACCCCATAAATCAGGGCCAGTTTCCATAAGAGATGAAAGATAAGAGTAAGCATAGCGAAACTGCCGATGTGGGGATCCTTCATGATCTCCCACTTCTTTTCTAAGGGAGCATGAGAACCGGCGGCATCCGCTACATCCATCAAACCATCAAGGTGCAGTCCCCCTGTTAAAACCACCCAGATCGACAGCAGGACAAGTGCTGCAAACCATCCCGGCAGCCACGTATCCACAAGGGAGAAAACAGCTATAACAAGAAAACCTATTAAAAAACCTATTAAACAAAAAGACTTCAATGCCCCCTTTAATACAGATTTTTCCCACGGTACCGTGACCGGCATCGGGAGCCGTGTCAGAAACTGCAAGGCCAGCACAAGTCCATAACCAAATCCTTTCATTCAACCACCCTTCCACTTCTCAGGAATTCCTGCAATCACTTGATAAACTTCATCTGCTGCTGTGATTACACACTGGTGCAGCTGTTCCAGCATATAGACATAGGATTTAACACTATCCATGTCCGAAGGGATCCCTTCATTGAGATCATTGGAAACAATATAGAGGTGCAATTGCTGCTGCCTGGCTATCGCTGTCCAGCTGCTGACTTCCTGGAATATTTCTTTCCATCCAGACTGGTTAATGAAAAGCTTATTACTGAGCCATACCGTCAGGCAATCGATCAACACCGTACTTCCTTGTTCTATTTTTTCTAATGCGGCCTGCACCTCGGCAGGCGCCTCGATAGTCTGCCACTCTTCTCCTCTTTCCAATCGGTGACGAGAAATGCGAGCTTCCATTTCTTCATCTGAGGTCATGGAAGTAGCTACATAATACAGCTTTCCATTCTTTTGGCTGTGACAGCTTGCCAGTGCCTGCTTTTCTGCAAAACTGCTCTTTCCACAACGGGCCCCGCCTGAGATAAACGTCAGCACTTCTGTTCCCTCCATTTTCTAAGCACGTGGAGGAGGTGATCATTTTCCTCAGAAGACCGGACAGCGAGCCTCAGATATTGACCGTTCAATCCGAGAAAATTATCGGTATGCCGGGGAATGATATGATGTTCAACTAAAAACCGAAACAGCTCGTCCATATCCTGAGGGCGGGCTTCATCCCTCAGCAAATAAAAGTTGATGCTCGAGATAGTATGTGTAAAATCAAGTGACGTCAGCTTTTCAGCCAGCTTCCCCAGTTCCCCGTCCAGCCATTTTTTCGTTTCCTTCATATACTCTTCATCTGTCAGCAGCGCAGGCAGTAAAGCCGCCGTGATTCCATTGACACTCCATGTAGGCTGCTTTGACTGCAGCTTCTTTATACAGTTTTCTGATGCCATCACATAGCCAGCCCGAAGGCCTGGCAGTGCAAATATCTTCGTCAATGACCGAAGGATGATCAAGTTTGAATAGGCAGCAAGCAGCCATTGAACCGAGGCCTCCTCATCCATTAAGAAATGCACGAACGCTTCATCAACCACGATTGTCGTGCCGGTCTTTAAACCAAGCTTCAACAGATACTCCACATCGTTGATCGGCAGAACACTTCCCGTGGGATTATTCGGCCGGCATAGAAACACCACATCCACCTCAGGCAATACTTGGACCATCTCATCGACTGGAAAATAAAACCTATCATCAAGTGTGAGACGTGTAACCGTAACGTCAAATGCCTGACATGCCCGCTCGTACTCCGAAAACGTCGGATCAATGATCAACGCTGTTCGGCCTTGGAAAAGCTGTGCCGTTAGAAAAATCGCTTCTGCTCCGCCATTCGTCAAAAGGACCTGTTCCTTATCCACACCTTCTTGTCGTGCAAGGGAGGAATTTGCTTCCAAATAGGAGGGGTCGGGATAATGCTCCACCTCTTCCATAAGCTGAGGAAGGCGCGCGGACAGCCAGGCAGGCGGTCCCAGGGGATTTATATTAGCGCTGAAATCATAGACTCTCCCTTTCTCCTCTATATTAAAAGAAGCAATGATGCGTCGGGGCTGACCCCCATGGGCTGGCAGTACCATTCTTTTCTCCTCCTTATATTAGCCATAGCAATAACATAGAAATTAATACAAACACACCCCATCCGCCGTGCATGATCACGATCGACTGGTGGATATGCTCCGCTTTCAGTGCTGTTAACGTATTGCCGATTTTACTACGGTTGGATACTACCCCTTTATATGTATTAACACCGCCGAGCTGGACACCAAGCAATCCAGCTGTCATTGCCTCCGGCCAGCCGCTGTTCGGACTTGGGTGCTTGCTGGCATCACGAAGCGTAATCCGATAAGCAGCCGTTTTATTGAACCCCGGCCGCAGCCAGGCAGCAAGCCACATACAAATGGCGGTAATTCTAGCGGGTATCCAGTTTAGAAAATCATCAAACCGGGCGGAAGCAAATCCAAAGTTTTCGTACCTGTCATTTTTATAACCGACCATCGAATCAAGTGTGTTCACGGCCCGGTAGGCCATTGTCAGAGGGGCACCTCCGATCAATGCCCAAAACAACGGAGCGATGATGCCATCGACCGTATTCTCTGCGACTGTCTCTACGGTGCCGCGGACGACTTCTGATTCAGGCAGGTGTTTTGTATCACGCCCGACGATATAGCTAAGCTTCTCACGCGCTGTCTCCATATCCCCGTCACGTAAAGGCTTCTCTACTTCTTCTCCCGCTTGCTGCAGGCCTTTGATAGCTATTGTCGATGATATAAAGTAGACTTCAAGCACAGCTGCTGCCCAGAAAGACAATTGCCCCGCCAGATAGACAGCCGCTGCTGTAATCAAGGTAGTCATAGCAATTATGACAGTCAGCAGCAAGAATCCCTTTGCCCTCAGCCGGGCCCCTTTATTCCACTTTTCATCCAAGAATGAAATGATTTTACCGATCAACACGACAGGGTGGGGGAAAAATTTCGGGTCTCCGATCAGCAGGTCCAGAATTATCGCTGCCATAATGAGAAATAGATGAGATTCAAAACAGCCCATTTATTTGCCCGTTCTCTTCCAGTAATTTTCTATTGCTTCCGTAACAGCGCGATAAACACTTTGTCCAATTGCCTTGCCGACCCGGGTTCCCGAGCCTGCATACGGAGTGGGCTTGCCGTTCTGAGCAGCGGCAATTGCGATGCTGTCTGTCGATGTACCGGTCGCTATACTATCTGCAGCCGGATCGATCACCTCCAGGTCAGCAAATGCCTTGGTTTTCGCCTCTGTTGCGGACTGTACCGCATTGACGAAGGCTCCGTCTGTCAAATGAGCATCGAGGAAAACCATGATATTTACGGTGCCGATCTGCCATGCTTCATTTAGTGAATGATCTTTCGAAATATCCAACGCGTTGGAAACCCCTGCTGTTACGACAGTGAAAATATCAGTATCCTGGATTTTTTCCTTAACGAACGCTTTATCGGTGAGCTTCACCGCGGTCATCATCCCCAGTGTTTCACCCGCAGAAATGTCCTCTTCCTTCAGCCACTTAAGAATATCGTCTGCCGGGTGTGAACAGTTGTAATTTTTGGGTACATGAAAATTACAAAAATGGCTGAGCCACTGAAATCCTTCTCCTACAACAGCATTGGAAAGAACCCGGAGCGGCCGTGGAAACGTAATATGGATACGGTGATCATTTTCGTCGATTGCTGCCTCCAGTGAATGAGGATTGTTATGTTTCATTTCCTGTGGAGCGACAAGCAGCTGCGGTTTCGCGAGGGTAGGATGGCTGTGATGTTTAATATCCACTTCATACACCTTTTGCAGTAAGGATTCATTTTTCAATACGGAAAGGTCACCCTTTTTCACAAGCCGTCCTTTATGGAGGGCGCCAAATTTATTTGCGAATAAGGCTGCCGTGTTCAAATCATGCAAAATGGAGATGATCGTCATCCGGCGGTTGGCCTGGTGCTCCTTTAAATGCTGCAGCATCTCGACGGTATGCTTGACGTCCAGATGATTGGTCGGCTCGTCTAAAAACAGGATCTTCGGTTCCTGGGCAAGAGCTTTCGCCAATAGCACTCGCTGCTTTTCACCTCCGCTCAGCCACTTGAAGGGTTTCCTGCGATATTGGTAGACTTCCGTCTGCCTCATGACTTCTGAGACGATTTCCTTATCCCTCCGGGAGATATGCTTGATCAGACCCTTCTGGTGGGGATAGCGGCCAAGCATCACAATTTCTTCTACCGAAAAATCAAATTCCACATGGGAGGTCTGGGCGAGCACAGCCATTGTTTCTGCTTTTTTTCTCGAAGAATACGATTGGATAGACTTCCCTAAAACCTGGACTGTTCCCCTTGAAGGTTCTAAAGCTCCAGTCATCAGCCTCAGAAGTGTCGTCTTTCCACTCCCATTTGGTCCGATCAAGGCGAAAAAGTCACCTTCTTCAATTGTAAGGTCTATGCCTTTAAGAATATCTTTGTTCTGGTATCCGCCTGATATGCCCCGCACTTCAATCATTTGTTCACCCCCTCCTCATACGTTCACGAATCAATAATAAAGCAAAAATCGGTGCGCCAATCAGTGCAGTGATAACCCCGATTGGCAGTTCCTTCGGTGCGATGAGCGTCCTCGAAATCAAATCGGCGAGAACAAGAAAACCTCCACCTGTCAGGATCGATAATGGCAGGACATGCTTGTGGTCCGGACCAGTAATGAGCCGGACGAAATGAGGAATAACGAGGCCGACGAAACCTATAGATCCGGAAACGGCCACAGATGCACCTGTCAGTAATGATGCCCCGACTAAAATCATCACTTTCCCTCCCTGGACATTCACACCTAAGTGCCCCGCAGATTCCTCACCAAGTGCAAAAGCATTGAGATCAGAGGCTCGTGATAACAGGAGGAGAACACCAACGATGAAGAATGGAACGATCAGCTGTACATGTTCCCAGCCTCTCATGCCGATGTTCCCCATCAACCAGTAGAGGATCTGGCGCATATCTTCCCGATCGCTGAGCGCGATAATCAGGGAAATAACCGCGCCGATGAACGCACTGATTATAATTCCAGCCAGAATGATCGTCTCGATATTTAAGTCACGGCTTGCCAGCCTGGTGATAATAAAAACGCCCATCATCGTGATGAAACCGCCGAGGATGGCAATGACCGGCAGCGTATAACTGCCCAAAAAAGCGATGGTTATTTGAAAGTAAAGGACGGCCACTGCTCCAAGTGCCGCCCCAGAGGAAACACCAATTGTATATGGATCGGCCAGAGGGTTCCTGAGGAGACCCTGAAAAGAAGCTCCCGCTACCGATAAAGATGCACCGACGAATAACGCTAACAATACACGCGGCAAACGTATTTCCCAGATGATAACTTCGATATTATCAACGGCTTCCCCGCCGAAGATAGCTGTACCGAACATTTTTACAGAAAGCACATCAAGGATTGCAGACAGTGGAAAAGCAACACTGCTGACAAATAAACCAAGAAGGGCTGTACTAAGTACAAACCCTCCACTGACTAAGTACAGCCAAACTGTTTTATTCACTAAAAACTTCCGGATAAATGAGTTCTCCAAGTCTCTCAACTCCATCAATTAAGCGCGGTCCCGGTCTAGTAACGGTATCATTGTCTACATCGTATACTTGCTCATTTTTGACAGCAGGCACTTCGCTCCACCCGTCGCGGTTCAAAACCTCTTCTTCTGGATTTTCCACATAATAACCGTACGTAGTGATGATGACTTCAGGGTCCAGGGTCACCGCTTCTTCTTCCGTGAATTTGACCCATCCCTGTTCATCCGCGGCTGCGTTACTCGCATTGATGGCTTCGAGCATTTCATTCATAAAAGTGTCTGTACCTGTGGTGAAAATGTCAGGAGCAGGGGCCACTTCTACCCAGACCTCTTTCTTTTCTTCCACTTGTTTTCCTTTGTCTTTTACTTCAGCTAAACGTGTTTCCATGTCTTTCACTAGTTCCTCCGCTTTTTCGGAACTGCCTGTTGCTTTTCCTACAAGACGGATATTGTCATACACAGCCTCGAACGAATTCGCATCATCCACGACTACGACATCGATGCCTGCTTGCTTGAATTGATTCAGGATGTCAGCGTGGTTTTCGTGGTGGTATGGGGATACAAGTACCATGTCAGGCATCATCGACAGAATCTTTTCTGCATTCATTTCCTGGCCTCCGACCTTTTCGATCGATTTTGTCTCTTTAGGATAATTACAGGAATCGGATACACCAATCACTTTATCTCCGTGACCAAGGGCAAAGGCGATCTCGGTATTGCTTGCAAGCACCGATACGATACTTTCCGGTTCAGATTCTATCTCAACCTTCTCTCCCGAGCCATCCTCAATAGTGACAGGGAAGGCTCTACCTGATTCTTCCCCTTGTTTTTCTCCGCTTTCGTTTTCCGTTTCATTTGCACTTTCCTGGTTTTCGCTTCCTTCTTCCGCTGCTCCGCAGCCAAGCATTACAGCCATCATAACTGCCAGAAGGACAGATAATAATAACCCTTTTGATTTACTTACCGTCATCTTTAAAACACTCTCCTCTTTATTAGCAACAAAACACACGCCTGCTCCTGGGGAAAAGGAAAATTAAGCAATAAGAACGGTACGGTATATGTATGAAGACGGTACCTAAAGCTTAACCTTTTCCCCGAAGAATCCGACTTTCTTAAGAACAGCAGGCAGGTCTCCCGGCTTTTTCGTATCACCGTAAGAGCTTTTCCTTCCCGTTTACATGTCCAAGAACCTGCTGTTTAAACTATTTAGTTTTTTTGTATGGTTATATCCTGTGAAATTCACTGAATGGGCCGTCCCTTATTCGTGACTCTGGCAGAATCAAAAGTAGCCATTTCATTCCGCATTCTGACCGCTGCCTCAAGAAGGGGAAATGCAAGTGCTGCCCCGGTTCCTTCCCCAAGCTTCAGCTCAAGATCTAACAGCGGTTCAAGACCTATGTCCTCAAGAGCAATTCGGTGGCCAGGCTCTAGAGATACGTGTCCTGCCATCAGATAATCTTTGATATTGGCATTCAGCCGGCAGGCGACCATCGCACCTGATGTACAGATAAGACCATCGATGATGACAGGAATTCTTGCTTTTCCTGCTGCCAGAATCGCCCCTGAAATGGCAGCAATTTCAAATCCGCCCAGTTTTTTGAGCACGTCGATAGGATCCGTACGGTCAGGGTCACGAAGCCTTACCGCTTCTTCTATAACTGACTTTTTATGGAGCTTCTTATCATCAGATATCCCGGTGCCATAGCCGACTGCCTTCTCGACACTGCATCCAGTCAGCACCGAAACTATGGCACTTGCAGGGGTGGTGTTTCCGATACCCATTTCGCCTAAGATGAGGCATTTTATTCCCCGGGCAATCATCTCTTCCGCAGATTCGATTCCCGCGAGTAAAGCTGCGTGCGCCTGCTGCTTTGTCATCGCATCTGTTTTTAAAAAATTCCGTGTTCCGGCAGCTATTTTCCTGGAAACTAACCGTTCATTCTGTATCTCACTCACTGCGCCTACATCGACCACTTGAAGCTCGGCACCAATCTTCCGGGCAAACACATTGATCGCCGCCCCGCCTTCTAGAAAATTCCGGATCATTTGTACGGTCACTTCCTGTGGAAAAGCAGATACACCTTCTTCTACAATTCCGTGATCCCCGGCAAACACAAGAATTCCAGGCGGGGAAACCGGCGGTGCCTCCTGGCCTGTGATTCCTGATAATCTCACCGCAATGTCCTCAAGCCTCCCTAAGCTTCCCGGCGGCTTAGTCAACGTATCCAAATAGGCTTCTGTTTCTCCCATTCGCTCCTGGTGGATCGGTTCAATCGATTGAATCAGCTTCTGTATTTGTCTATTCATCTCATTCCTCCGGCTGTCATGAATTTATTGATTTGCTCATAAAGCTTCGGGATATCCACAGCTTTTCGTACATGCTCGGCCAGCCGATCAAATTCCTGCTCCTGATGCTCCCGGAACGAAGCTGCCACCGGGAGTGGAGCGAGCCCCTTTTTCTTTCGCACCAAGTTCAAGAATTCGGTCCGGAACTCATCATTATGAAAAATTCCATGAAAATAAGTTCCCATCACATTTCCTTTTTTAGTTCCATCGGTCTGCCCGTCCATGCTTATAAAAACTTCTGCATCCTCCGTGGCAATCGTTGTGCCCATATGGATTTCATAGCCAGTTACAGGGAGAATGCGGCCATTCATTGCGACTGTACCGCTTGAACGGACCGTTGTTTTATTCCTTGCAAGCCTTGTTTCGATCGGGAGCAGTCCCAGCCCCTGAACTTCTTCCAAGCTGGTTTCGACCTGGTGCGGATCCTTCACCCGCATGCCTGACATTTGATAGCCGCCGCAAATCCCGAACACGGATGCTCCTTGCTTTTGAGCCGCAGCAATCGCTTGATCCAGTCCTCTTTCTTTTAGAAAAATGAGATCCTCGATCGTATTTTTACTGCCAGGTAAAATGATCACATCCGGCTGCCTAAGATCCTCACCATCCCTGACAAATCGGATATGACAATCAGGCTCGATAAGGAACGGGTCGATATCGGTGAAATTAGAAATCTTCGGATATTCGATGACGGCAATGTCGATCGATTTGTCATTGTTCTGATTCCGTGTATATTGATTCAGGCTTAGAGAATCTTCAGCGTCGATATGGAGGTCGTTTATGTACGGAATGACCCCGAGCACCGGTTTTCCCGTGTATTCCTCAAACCATTCCAGCCCGGGATCAAGAAGCGTTTTGTCACCGCGGAATTTATTGATGATCACACCAATTACACGAGGGCGGTCTTCTTCCGCGAGCAGCTGGAGCGTCCCTACCAGACTGGCGAACACCCCGCCTTTATCAATGTCCCCGACCAGGATGACAGGCGCATCTGCCATTTGGGCTACGCTCATATTAACGAGCTCGCGGTCGTTCAGGTTAACCTCAGCCGGACTGCCGGCCCCTTCGATAACAATCCGATCATAAGTTCCAGCAAGACGGAAGTAAGACTCTGTGATCACTCTTTTGGCTGTTTCATAAAAATCAGAACGGTAGGTACTGGCTTTCATGTTCGACACCGGTTTTCCATGGATGACGATCTGGGCATCAAGGTCACGGTTCGGCTTGATCAAGATCGGATTCATGTCGGTAACAGCCGGAATCCCGGCTGCTTCGACCTGAACCCCCTGGGCACGTCCGATCTCTTTTCCGTCTACGGTTATGTAGGAATTCAAGGCCATATTCTGAGACTTATAGGGTGCCGTCTGATAGCCATCCTCGGTAAATATCCGGCACAAAGCGGTGACGAGAATGCTTTTGCCTGCATCGGAATGGGTACCTTGGACCATGAGGGGAACTGCCTTTTTATCAACCATTACGCTGTTCCTCCTTGCATTTCTGCAAAAAGTTCTTCAATACAAGTGGGTTAGAAGCAAAATGGATATGCGTATAACCAGCAATGACATTTTTATAAAGAAACCCTTCTTCTCCTGTTCCAAACCGGCTGCTCACACGATATGCACCAGGCAGTTCTACAGCCGGCTTGAAGGTGGAATAATGGAACTCATGCCCGCGGACTTCCATTCCATCATTAAACAAATAGTTGTTCTCAAGACCAGAAATCTCCCGGTAGCCCAGCGCTGCAAGTTTCGCCTGCATCTCCGTTTTCCCCTTAAGCACTCCTGCCATCGGGTAAGTATTTCCATCGATGGTAGTGATAGATTCGGATAAATACATCAGTCCGCCGCATTCCGCTAAAACCGGCATCCCTTTTTCTATTCGTTCTGCAATTGAATGCTTCACCTCATTATTTTCCGCCAGCTTTTCAGCAAACTGTTCCGGAAAGCCGCCGCCCAAATACAATCCATCTGCTTCAGAAGGAAGCACTTCTCCCTTTACGGGAGAGAAGTATAGAATTTCTGCTCCATAAGCCTCGATTAGCTCAAGATTTTCCGGGTAATAGAAATTAAAGGCTTCATCACGGGCTACCGCTACCTTAACGTCAATCGATGCCTTTCGTTGGAACAAGGACGGCTCAGCATTCAATGGAGGACGCTTACTGATTTGATAAATTCGTTCAACGTCGATGGTCTCCGCCACCGCATCCCCCAGCTGCGCCAGCTGCTCATCCAGTTCCCCTCGCTCGATCGAAGGCACCAGCCCGAGGTGCCGCTCAGGCATCTCGATGTTTTTGTTTTTTAACAGATAGCCACAGACTGGTATGCCGCATTCCTGTTCCACGGCTTCCTTAATCAGCTCGTAATGTCCTTTGCTTCCGACTTTATTAGCGATAACACCGGCAATGTTAACCTCAGGATCCAGCACCTGGAATCCTTTGACGATGGCAGCAGCGCTTCGTGCCATTGCAGAGCAGTCGACAATCAGAAACGTCGGTGCATCCAAAACGACACTCAGCTCTGCTGTCGATCCTTGATTGGAAGTCGGCGACTTTCCATCATAAAAGCCCATGACACCCTCGATAATGGAAATGTCCGCCCCCTCACTGCCCTTGACATAAACTTCTTTTACGACTTCTTTAGGAAGCATCCAGCTATCCAGGTTGCGTGAAGGCCGGTTGGTTACAGCAGTATGATAAGAGGGATCAATGTAGTCGGGACCGCATTTGAAGCCCTGGACCGTGAACCCTTTTTTCATGAAGGCCGCCATCAAGCCGATCGTAATGCTTGTCTTGCCGACACCACTGGATACTCCTGCAAGAACGAGACGGCGGGAAGTCAAAACTCAACACCACGCACGGCTGGAATTCCTTCATCATAATAATGCTTTTCAACATTAATGACAGAGACCAGATCAGCCGCTTCCTTCACCTCTTCCGCAGCGTTCCTTCCAGTGATCACAAGATGGACATGCTCCGGCCTATTGTTGATCAGTTCAATCACTTCATCAAGCGGCAGCACATCATCGACTGGAAAAGAATCAATCGCAAGGGCATTGTTTAGTTCATCGAGGATGACCACATCATAGTCCCCGGACATGACCGTTTCTTTGGCGACAGCCCAGGCCTTCTTTAAGGCTGCCCGGTGGATTTCCGGTGTTTTCGTCCAGGTGAACCCTTCGCCAAGCTGCACAATTTCAGCCCCCAGCTTCTGCAGGGATTTTCTTTCCCCATATGGACGCCTCGGTGATTTGATGAATTGCAGCATTTTCACCGTTTGATCATGTCCTAATGCGCGGACAGCAAGCCCCGTCGCAGCTGTCGTCTTTCCTTTACCATTTCCGGTAAAAACGAGTGTCAATCCCTGTTTCTTTTTCATAGAATCTCCTCCTGTATCCATAACGATATATAAACATAAAAAAACACCTTCCTAAAAGGAAAGGTGTTTATCTAAATAGGCAGAATATAAACCACAGGTATTCCACGTACTTAAAAGCCCCTTTCCTCGAAGGGTGAACTTTCTCAGCAAACAGGCAGGCATCCTGACTTACATTCTAAAACCTTAGAATGCTTACAGTGGCGGGACCCTGTTGGACTTTCACCAACTTCCCCCTTTTACCTTAAAAGCTTCCCTTTTAGGACCTGTTTGGTGCTATTAAATTAACCTTATTGTAGACGAACACGAACATAATGTAAACCAGACATTTTTTTGTCAGGACTTTTTGTTAACACAAAAGAAAAAGAATTCAGCCCCCTGAACCGACAGTAATAGAGCCATTTAAATTACATCATTAAAATCGAAAAATATTTAACCGTTTTACAAAGGAGATAAAGACTATTATAATGAACAAAACTTCCATAATAAAGAAGGGATACATTGAATTACCATAGGGATAAAATATGTTCTACATGTAGAAAGAAAAAGTCATCTTATCACTTTATAGGTAAAGGACAAGACTTTTTAAATTGCCAGTCTTGTCGTGATATGAAGAAGAAAAAACGTCAAAAAGCAAGACAGCAGTTTTTGAACGAAGGAAGAATTAATTTGGATCGTTTATAATTAAATGCCAGTTTACTAGAACGATAAAACTGCTCACTACATGAATTACAATCAGTACCTGTATGAATGAACCATATTATGAGAAGGGCCTCCTTTATATCCATTTTTCTTGCATGAACTCATTTATTTAAAAATCAAGCCGATACTATTAATAGGAGGAGGTTTTATCATGAATTTGAAATTCATACTGTCTACGGCGGTCGCAGTAGTGGCTTCAGTTCTTGTGATTTTATCTCTATATGAGGAAATAACAGCTGCGATCACGGACGATTGCTCTGGAAACCGTTTTTGCTCTTTTTACGAGCTGAGAGAAGTATATGAGGAAGGGGAAGATTGGGAGATTGAGAAAAGCAGCGCCGGTAATGAACGATGGCTCGTGAGTGCGATCCATGGCGGCGGGATTGAAGAAGCGACCTCTACACTAGCCGAGGCAATTGCCGGATCCTCTTATCCCTTTTACTCATTTAAAGGAAGGTTAAAGTCGAATAATTTCAGCAACTTACACATCACATCCACCCGTTTCGATGAACCGGAGGCTCTAGAGATGGTTGCTAATGCTGAATATCATATTTCCATTCACGGTTCAGCCGGAGATGAGCCAAAAACAATGATCGGTGGGCTGGACAAAGATATGAAGGAAATCGTGAGTCGGCATTTAGAGGAAAATGGGTTTGAAGTAGCTGTAACTCCTGAGCACCTTAACGGCGATCACCCTGACAATTTCACAAACAAAACAAAAACAGAACGAGGCGTGCAGCTGGAGATTACAAGAGCACAGAGAAAAGCATTTTTTAAAAACGGAGATATCAGCTTTTCCTCTCGCAACAACTCCTCCAATCAAACGGAAGAGTTCAAAATATATGTAGAAGCTATCCAATCATCAATGAAAGAATATGAATAAATGCAGATGCGGCTTCCTGCTACATTCGTCAACAAGTCACTAAATTGAATGGTTTACCGCTATGTATACACATAAGAAAAACCCTTGCAGGGCAAGGGTTTTGAGAGTGGAGCATAGCGGGCTCGAACCGCTGACCTCTACACTGCCAGTGTAGCGCTCTCCCAGCTGAGCTAATGCCCCATATGTGAACCGACAAGGATTATTATAGCGTCTTTTCCATTAAGTTTCAATACTTTTTTACATGACTAATTTCCTTAATGTGACTGGGTGTTTCGTAGGGTTATGGTCAAGATGGGCTCCTTTTCGTTTAAGCCCTTTTTACATCGGGTATCCGTCAGACTATAAAGGAGGATGTTCGAATGGAACCAAAATATAAAATTTTTCATGATGATGAAGCACTCAGTGAATCAATCGAGACCCTGAAATCAGGCGGAGTAAGTGAAAAAGATATTTATGTTCTTGCCTACGATAACTCTCACTTAAGACGCACGAAGCGGAGAACAGACGCTAATAAGATTGGTGTCCGGGTTACTGGAGTTGGTACCGCTACGAAGAACATATTTAGAAACAAAAGTGATAAGCTGGTCTCCAAAATGAAGAAGATCGGCTTTGACCAGGCAAAGGCACAGCGTATTGAAAAAGAGCTCAACAAAGGAAAGTCCCTGCTGGTCGTGAGAAACGAAGACGCTGTAAAATTTTAAATTCTATAAGTACAGAAGTCCCCCAGAGAATATCTGAGGGACTTTTTAATTTATGCCGGAGCTTTTATTTTCTGCTCAATTAAGTTCTTTAACAGCTGCATGCCATCACTCGTTCCAATGGATTCCGGGTGAAATTGGACACCTTCGATTGGGTAATCCAGGTGACGGATCCCCATGATTTCACCTTCAACGGTCGCAGCGGTAATTTCAAAGCATTCCGGCACGTCTTTGACATCGACAATCAAGGAATGGTAGCGCATCGCTTCCATCGGGTTATTTAAACCTTTGAAAATAGAACGGCCGTCATGGTGAATTTCAGAACTCTTTCCGTGCATCAATCTGTCGGCTCGTACGACTTTTCCGCCAAATACCTGTGCGATTGACTGGTGCCCCAGGCAGACCCCAAAGATAGGAATCGATGTTTTGTAATGGTCGATGACTTCCAGTGTAATCCCGGTCTCATCCGGCGAGCAAGGACCCGGGGAAAGAAACAATAAATCCGGCTTCAGCTCATCTATCTCTGCAAATGTCACTTCATCGTTCCGCCTTACGACAACCTCTTCACCCAGTTCACCCAGGTACTGAACGAGGTTATAGGTAAACGAGTCATAATGATCAATCATATAAATCAACTCGGCTCAGCTCCTCTCACTCTGCACTTACTTCACAAGTTCATGAATCTCTTGATAAAAACGTTCAAGTGCCTCTTCTTGATTTCCTTTTTCTAAGTCTTCCAGATTATCCTCAATCAAGCGGATAATCTTACTTCCGATAATCACACCGTCTGAATGCTCGCGAACAAGCTTCACGTGCTCGTTCTTTGAGATGCCAAACCCGACAGCAACGGGAACCTGGCTGTGTTCTTTTACCTTTTTAATAAAAGATAAAGCTTCTGCAGACATATCATTTCGTTCCCCTGTTACACCTAACGAAGATACGCAATACACAAAACCCTTCGCATGCTCAGCGATCTGTTTAATGCGTGCATCTGAGTTAGGAGCGACAAGTGAAATAAATTCTACACCTTTCTCGTCTGCCAGCTGGCGGATTTCTTCACTTTCTTCATAAGGCAGGTCAGGGATTAATACACCCTCTGCCCCATTTTCCTCAAGCATTTCAAAAAAGCGGTCATAACCGAGCTGCAGTACAGGGTTATAATACGTAAAAATAACGACCGGAATTTCAACCCCAGCTTCACGAAGCTTAGGTACTAATTCAATAGCTGCGGTTAAGGACATGCCGTTTTTTAAGGAACGCTGAGCGGCTCTTTGAATGGTTGGACCGTCTGCGAGCGGATCAGAGTAAGGAACACCCAGCTCTAAGATATCCGCACCGGCTTTTTGAAGCTTTAGTGCAAATTGGATCGTTAGTTCAGGCGTGGGATCGCCGGCTACCACAAACGGGATGAAGAGATCTTTAGTTTTTGTCAGTTTGCCTTGAAATGATGTCTGTGTCAGCATATTATTCTCCCTCCTGAAAGTGTTCCATAAGTGTCGCCATATCTTTATCACCGCGTCCGGAAAGATTGATTAAAATCGTCTGGTCCTTCGGCATGTCTTTTACCTCTTTAAAGGCCTGTGCTAACGCATGGGCACTCTCAATCGCGGGTATGATTCCTTCCTGCTGAGTTAACAGTTTTAAAGCATCAAGGGCTTCCTGGTCAGTAATCGACTCATAGCGCACCTGCTTTGTCTGAAAAAGGTGGGCATGCTCCGGCCCGATACCTGGGTAGTCTAACCCGGCAGAAATCGAATACGGCTCGGTGATCTGACCATTAATGTCCTGCATCAGATAGGTCATAGAACCGTGAATGACTCCAGGTGTCCCTTTTGTTAACGTGGCTGCATGCATTGGTGTATCAATCCCTTTACCTGCTGCTTCTACACCAATCAGCTCAGGTGAATCACTTAAGAATGGATAGAAAATCCCCATAGCATTACTGCCGCCGCCTACGCAGGCATAAATGCGATTAGGAAGCTCGTCTTCCACTTCCAGGAACTGCTTTTTCGACTCATCACCGATCACACGCTGAAAGTCACGGACCATGCGCGGATACGGGTGAGGGCCTACGACAGATCCAATTAAATAAAAGTGGTCTTCACAATTGGCCACCCAGTAACGGATGGCTTCATTTGTTGCATCCTTTAACGTGCCGTTTCCGCTTGAAACAGAAACCACTTCTGCTCCTAAGAGTTTCATTCTAAAGACGTTAAGCTCCTGCCTGCGAATATCTTCTTCGCCCATAAACACTTTACATTCAAGGCCGAATTTTGCCGCTACAGTCGCTGATGCTACACCGTGCTGGCCGGCTCCGGTTTCTGCGATAATTTTCTTTTTACCCATTCTTTTCGCAAGGAGACCCTGGCCGATTGCATTATTCAGTTTATGAGCCCCTGTATGGTTTAAATCTTCACGTTTTAAATAGATTTTTGCTCCGCCTAAATGTTCCGTCAGCTGGTCGGCATAGCTTAAAGACGTCGGGCGTCCAGCATACTCTTTAAGGACATGATGGTATTCATCAAGAAAAGCTTGATCATTCATCGCTTCATCCAGTGCTTCTTCTAATTCTTGCAGTGGACCCATTAGAGTTTCCGGAACATATTTCCCGCCGAAATCTCCGTAACGTCCTTTTATATCAGGAAATGTTTGCAACATGCTGGTTCACCTCTTTTAAAATAGATTGGATTTTATAAATGTCTTTCTGTTCATTTGTTTCAATGCCGCTTGAGATATCGATGCCTTCTGGTTCATGCTCGAGCAGTTCTCCCACATTTTCTGGAGTAATCCCGCCGGCAATCAGGCAGGGCACGTTCTGTTCGTTCGCAATCCGGCTGTATTCTTCAACCGTGCTCCAGTCAAAGCTGACTCCTGTTCCTCCATGGGCACCGCGGACTTTTGAATCAACAACATAGCCATCGGCCACCCCTTTAAAGACTTCCATCTCTTTAAAAGCATCACCATGGTGCTTAATTACCTTCCAGACTGGCAGGTTAAATGAAGCTTTAATTTGTAAGATTTCAGATACAGTCTCACTGCCATGAAGCTGGATGACATCTAATGAAATGAAGGATAATACCTCTTCCAATAATTCTACAGATGGATTTACAAATACACCGACAAGCTTCTGCTTTGGACGTGTTGTACGGATCCACTGTCTGACCCTCTCCGGCCTCACGTAGCGCTTCGTCCCTCTTACAAATATAAAACCTAGATGACTGGCATTTGAAGAGGCGCTTTTCTCGACGTCGGCTGCTGAACGGTTGCCGCACAGCTTAACGACCGGTACGTGAATCATACGCTCACCCCGCTCATTAATTCGGTGACGGCTTTCTTAATATTCTTCTGGCGCATCAGAGATTCACCAACTAACACGCCTTTAGCACCATAACCGACCACCTGCTCAATATCCTGATAAGTGAAAATCCCGCTTTCAGAAACTAATAGACATTCTGACGGGGCCATCTCAGCCATTTTTTCAGTCTGCTCAAGCTTCGTTTCAAAAGTGTGGAGGTTACGGTTGTTGATGCCAAGCACCTCTGGCGTGAATTCCTTTAGAACACCTTCTAAAGTATCTTCACTGTGCACTTCAACTAATACTTCAAGGCCGCTTTCGTAAGCCTGTAAATATAGCTCGTGAAGCTTCTTCGGCTCCAGTGCTTCACCAATTAATAGAATAGCATCGGCACCGATCAGCTTACTTTCTTCCACTTGGACAGGCTCTATAATGAAATCCTTGCGCATCACCGGCACATCGACGAACTTCTTAATATCAGTTAAAAAGTCACGGTGCCCCTGAAAGAAATGCTGGTCTGTCAGGACAGAAATCGCCTGAACACCTGCATCGTTATATTGCTTGCCAATCATGACATGATTGAAATCTTCACGAATAATCCCTTTAGACGGAGAGGCTTTTTTCACCTCAGCGATCAGTCCGGCTGGATAATTTGTATTTTTTAGTGAGGAAGCAAATGAGATACGCTCTACCTCTGCGCGTTCGGGTAAATATAGTTTTTCGATCTCCTGATGTTTAATAGCAAGAATGGTATCAAGCATACTGACGTCGCTCCTTAATTTCCTGAATAGATGTGAAGTATTGCTGGACGGATCCGTTGTGAATCGCTTCCTGAACAAGGGATACGCCTTCTTTTAAGTCATTCGCTTTTCCTGATATATATAATCCAGCGGCAGCGTTCATTATTACGATAGTCATCGCACTCTGGTTAGCCTCACCTTTGATAACCTGCTGGATGATTTCCGCACTATCTTCAGATGTGCGGATTTGAATATCTTCTAAGGAACCAGAAGGCAGTCCCACATCTTCTGGTGTTAACGTAAATCGTGTAATTTGTCCGTCTTTTAACTCAACAATGTCGGTTACGCCCGTCATCGTGATTTCATCGAGTCCATCCCGTCCGGTTGCAAGCAGTACGTGCTTGGAACCAAGTTTGGACAGCGTTTCGGCCATCTTTTCTGCATAAGCCGTATCATAAATGCCGATCAGCTGACGCTTGGCGTTTGCTGGATTCGACATAGGGCCTAATAGGTTAAACACGGTACGGAAGCCTAGTTCCTGACGGGCAGGCCCGGCATGCTTCATCGCCTGGTGGTAATTCGGGGCGAACATAAATGTCATCCCTTTTTCATTAAGAGCTCTAGCTCCCTGTTCTGGTGTTGTATCAATCGGAATACCGAGCTTTTCTAAGACGTCAGCACTTCCGCTTTTAGAAGAAACTTTACGGTTGCCGTGCTTGGCTACTTTTACACCCATGGCTGCCAGAATAATAGATACAGCCGTTGAAATGTTAAAAGTAGAGCTTCCGTCTCCCCCCGTTCCACATGTATCTACAATACTATCATCTTTAATCGCGAGTTTCGTCATATTCGCCCGCATCGCACGAACGAATCCAGTCATTTCTTCAACGGTTTCCCCGCGGTGGCGAATAACGGATAACATGCTCATCAGCTGGCCTGTTGTAACATTACCCTGCATGATCTCGTTCATCGCTTCGTAAGCCGTTTCTTCGGATAACGTTTTACCTTCTACAATCTGGCTTAATATTTCTTTCATTTCGTCTCGACTCCTTCTCTGCTCTTCTCAAATGCCTGCTCTGCTATTTCTATCGTGCGTTTTAAAGCACTGGCTTTGTTAATCGTCTCTTGATACTCGGCTTCAGGATCGGAATCGGCTACAACGCCGGCCCCCGCCTGTACATATACTTGATCTTTTACTTTTGTCATCGTTCGAATCGTAATGCAGGAATCAATATTCCCGTCAAAGCCTAGATAAACAACGCCTCCACCATATAAATGCCGGGGAGTTGGCTCTAATTCTCTTAGAATCTGCATTGCTCTTATTTTTGGTGCTCCAGATAGGGTTCCTGCCGGGTAGGCAGAAATTAATGCATCGATCGGAGATACATTTTCTTTCAGTTTTCCGGTCACTTTACTGATAATATGCATGACCTTCGAAAATCGGCCGATCGTCATATAATCAAATACTTTTACACTGCCAAATTCAGCAACCCGGCCCATATCATTTCGGGCTAAGTCTACGAGCATGCGGTGCTCAGCCTGCTCCTTTTCATCAGCCAGCAGCTCGGCTGCCAGTGCATCGTCTTCTTCCTGTGTCAGGCCTCGTTTTCTCGTCCCGGCAATCGGGTGAATTTCCAGCTGACCGTCCTGAACTTCAAGCAGCCTTTCAGGTGAACTTCCCATCACTTCGACATCGTTAAACTTTAAATAAAACATATACGGCGATGGATTTACCTTTCTAAGAATCCGATAAAGCTCAAATCCGCTTCGTTCAGTTTTTGTATGAAACCGCTGGGACAGGACAGCCTGAAAGATATCACCTGCTACGATATAGTCTTTTATTTTTTCAACATCGCGTTTAAAATCTTCTTTCTTATAGTTGCTGTGAAGTTCAATGCTGTGAGAAGTCGATTCATCACTGAGCATCAGATCCGGTAAAAAGCTGTTCTCTTTTAACCGGCGGCTGACGTTCTTCACACGCTGGACAGCCTGCTCATATTGCTCTTCTTCATTACCTTCCTCAATTCGGGCAAACGTTAAAATCGTCGTTTCCTTCGTCCGATGATGGTAGGCAACAAGTGTCTGGCAAAATAATAAATGGTAGTTTGAAACGTCGATATCATCTGGCAGCGCTCTAGGTACCGGTTCATAATCAGAGATCGCATCGTAGGCAATATAGCCGACCGCTCCGCCTTTAAAAGGAAGAGAAACATTCGCCTGCTTTACCTTAAGGCGGTCAACGGTCTGCTCAAATGCTTCTTTAAAGCTCTCCGCTGTTCTCGTTTGATGTTCCTGAAAATCTTCGATCATAAATGTGCCGTTCTTCTGCTGGCTGATATCAATCATCGGATCTAAACCAATGAATGAGAAATTAGACCATGGTGATTCAGGGTCCTGGCTTTCGAGCATATATACGGCTTCATCTCTTAACGCATGAAACATGTGAATAGGTGTTAATGTATCTGTATAAAAAGATTGGGAAACTGGAATCGTGCGGTATTCCTTCGCATCAGCAAGGAATGATTCCTTTGTAGTTATAGTCATTGTGTGCTCACCTCTCCATAATTGATTATGGAAAATGAGACGTTGAGGGGATTTATATAGAAGCGGATGAAAAATTGTAGGTCAAAATAGGCTCAGGCTATCTGACAGCTCCTTCGTCCGTCGATCCCTAAAGCTCGCTCTGCTCATCCTTAACTTCCTCAACTCTTCTCATCTCATTCTCTACTCAACACTTTCAAACAGTGTATAAAATTCTGATAATAATGTCAACTGTGCAGTTTGTTAAACATAACCGGGTTAATAACCAGATGTCATGCACAAGTGAGCAGGGCCTTGACCCACCTGTTTTTTAAGCAGGAGTCTTCCGGCTTTCCAACCCACCAGCGCCTTGATATATACGTTTCAACGGTAGAATGTATTCTTCCTCATCAATCAGGCAGAGAAAAAGGTTCCTTTTATATCTTTAGTTGCTGCATAAAATTGCCAAGGAATTTTAAAAAAAGAAACTTTTCATCAAAAATTTTCGTAAACTTAATTATAGGAAAGGAGTGACTCTCTTGTTAATGGATCAAACGATCACCGAATTTATACACCAGAATCTCGCATTGCTGGCTCCTGTTATTGCTATTCAATTAATACTCATGGTTATTGCCATAGTAAGTCTTATTAAAGCAGAGTATACGAACGGGCCGAAATGGGTGTGGGCACTTATCATTTTATTTATTAATATCCTCGGACCGATTGCGTACTTCATTTTTGGAAGAAGGGACTAACCGTCATGATTAAAGTAGAGAATCTGACCAAAACGTTCAATAGGCAGGAAGCTGTAAACAATATCAGCTTTACACTTGAGCCTAGAACTTGCACCGCCCTCTTAGGACCAAATGGAGCAGGGAAAACAACAACACTTCGAATGATGGCCGGACTTATTCATCAAACCCATGGGAGTATTCAGCTTTCAGAGAAGCCTGTAAAAGATATCCGCCAGCAGATTGGCTATTTGCCGCAGCATCCACAGTTTCATTCATGGATGAGCGGCAGGGAATTTCTCGTCTACGTCGGCAGGCTCGCCTTTTTATCTAAAAAAGAAGCCGCGGCTCGTGCCGATCAATTACTTGAACGTGTCGGAATAAGTGATGCGGGCCGCAAGCGGATTGGAAAATACTCGGGAGGCATGAAACAGCGCTTAGGAATAGCCCAGGCGATGATACATAAGCCAAAGCTCCTCATGCTGGATGAGCCTGTTTCCGCCCTTGATCCGATCGGCAGGCGGGATGTCCTTAATTTAATGGAAGAACTGAAGGAGGAAACGACCCTTCTGTTTTCCACTCACATTTTAAATGACGCCGAGGAAGCCAGTGACCACTTACTTCTAATGAACCACGGTAAGATTATTGAATCGGGTTCATTTGCTGAGGTGAGACAGCGTCATGCGTTAAATAAGGTTGTCCTTAAATTAGATGATTCACTTACTTCTATTAGTGATCTGCAGAACCTCCCCTACGTGGACCGGGTGGAAGAGAAAAATAAGGAAATTCATATTTATATGGAAGATATGAAATTGGGCCGTAAAAAATTAATTCAATATTTCTCCGAGCATGATCTGCCTGTTCAATATTTTGAAGCCGGCAGCATGTCTCTTGAAGAACTATTTATGAAGGTGGTGAGCCAGGATGCAATGGCTGACCGTGTTTAATAAAGAAATGCTCGAACTGTCGCGAAATTATAAATGGATTTGGGTACCTCTGGTCTTCATCCTGTTAGGCCTGATGGATCCGCTCACGGCTTATTACATGCCGCAGATTCTCGATGCAGTCGGAGGGCTTCCTGAAGGTGCAGTCATAGACATTCCTACTCCTCCTGCTGTGGACGTATTTATGATGAGTGTCGGCCAGTTTAATATGATAGGAATTGCTGTTATTGTGCTGATTGCCATGAATACAATTGCCGGTGAGCGAAAAAGCGGTGTTGCCGAACTTATACTCGTTAAGCCTGTTAGACTCTCTGCGTATGTAACAGCCAAATGGGCGGGCTATTCGCTATTAGCAGCAGCCTCGGTGTTTGCAGGCATGCTTTCTAGCTGGTATTATGTCTCAATTTTATTTGAAAAAATCCCATTTACTCATCTATTGATCACGGCTGCTTTTTACAGCTTATGGATCCTTTTCATCATGGCTCTTACCCTGTTCATGAATACGTTAGTGAAGGTACCCGGCGTGGTTGCGTTCTTGACCATTTTTATATTGATCCTCATGCAAATCATAGGCGGTATATTCGACCATGTCATTAAATGGACGCCTTCGCTCACAACAAGCCACCTGCCAGAGGTGCTGCAGACTGGAGAAATATCGAGTGAGCTATGGGGAACTGCAATTACTATCGTTGTGCTGATTGCCATATTGCTTACTGCAGCGAGCTTCACATTAAAACATAAAGAAATGGCCTAAAGATTGATGAATACATGAAAAGGGTAAGGATGGGGTAGAACTACCAGAAAAGGAGAGATACTTTGTGAAACCAACAGCACTAATCACTGGAGCTTCCGGCGGAATAGGGTATGAACTAGCGAAGCTTTTTGCAAAATCAGGTTACGCGTTGATTGTAGTCGCACGATCAGAGGACAAACTGCAGCAGCTGAAAGAAGAACTAAAAGGGCACTCGGTTACTATTATTGTGCAGGACCTTTCTAAACCAGGCGCTGCCGAAGCACTGTACAATAAGGTACGAGAACAGGGACGCACTGTAGAGGTTCTTGTAAATAATGCAGGATTTGGCTTAAACGGCCTGTTCGATGAAATTCTGCTTAGAGATCAGCAGGCGATGATGCAGGTAAATATTCAGACACTGACTGAACTCACCCATTATTTCCTTCCAGATATGAAAAACACCCGCATGAATGGAGTTCCTCGAGGCGTGCTTAACGTTTCAAGCGTCGCAGCGTTTCAGCCAGGTCCGAGAATGGCTGTCTATTACGCATCAAAAGCATATGTCCTGTCCTTCTCCGAAGCATTAGTGGAAGAACTTAAAGGAACAGGAGTCACTGTTACCACTCTTTGCCCAGGCGCAACGGAAACGAAATTTTTCGAAACCGCCAATGCCCAGGACACAAAATTAACCGATCGTATGATGTCTCCTAAACAAGTGGCCAACGAAGGGTTCGTTGGGTTTATAAAAGGAAAACGTGTTGTGATCCCTGGAAAGATGAATCGCTCGATGGCGATCGCTACAAAATTCATGTCCCGTTCGGCAGCTGCTAAAGTAGCTCATTATATGGACAAATAAAAAAAGCCTCAAATGCTCTAGAGCATTTGAGGTTATCTTTTTACGCACGCTTGAACTCTTCGGCCGCTTTTCTAAACCCGTAAAATGGACGAAAACCTTGTTTTTTATAATATTCTTCCGACTTCCCTGTCGCAAGCATCTCCATCCTTGTACTCGGATAACAGCTGTGCGCTTCTTGAATCAGACGCAGTGATACGCCTTTCCCTCTATCTTCTTCCCTGACTAGAATTTCACTTATATACAAGGTCACTGCTGCATCAGTGATCCCCCTTAAATACCCCACAATTTCCTGATTGACAACGGCTACCAGGGCCGGTTCTGAATTAATCCAGGCATGTAACGTATCCTCTTTGCTCACAAGCCCTTCCCAGCCTTCTTTCCTGTTAAGCTCCAGGATTGCGTCAATATCCCTTTCCTGAAAAGAACGAATCACAAGTTTCTTCATTTCCACCAATCCCCTTTATCAATCAATTCTTGCTGCACTAATATATAAACGAACCAGCGCTCATTTCGTTTCAAAAAACATTAGATTTACGGAAATATATGCTAAAATGTGATGCGAGGATTTTTAAGTAGGAGTGAATCAGTTGAAAAAATTATCAGCCGTCATCTTCATGACCGCCGTCTTATTTATAAGCGGCTGCTCATCAGATAAAAACTTAACCTTGGAAGCACTAAAAGAAACCTATCCAGATAACTTCGGAAAACCTGTCGAAGATACTTTATCTGAATCAGAGCAGGAGGCACTCGGCCTTCCCTCTGAACTTGCCTTTACACCTGAAGAAGTAAAAGCAGCTTCGCAGGAACAAGAAACCGAAGTGACCTACTCTTCTGACAGTGAAAAAGAAGTCCTTGTCCTCACGAAGTTTAACCCGGAGAATAATATTAAAACCGCGGAAGAACAAGTCACGTTAGACTCCGGTTCTGTAGCCGGTATAAAACGAGGGGACGCCTCCGTTATTTTTGAGTGGTACGATAGTGAAGACAACGTCATCTATCAGTTTCAGTACACAAGCGGCGATGATGAAAAAAGGCTTGAGGAAGCTTTAGAAATGGTCAACTCCATTTAGGAAAAATCCAAGAGATATTCTCTTGGATTTTTTAGGTCCGGCGGTCCACGCTTCTTCAACATCGAATAAATTAAAAAGCACCTGAGCGCCTCAGGTGCATACTATACTCCTTCTAAATCATTCATTCGATTTTCTTCATATTTAACGATGACTTCCACTTGTCTTAAATTACCCATCTGATCAAAATCGATGGACAAAATATCTCCAGGCTGCGCGAATGCGATAAGCCTTTCTTTTAAGACCATAATCTCATTCTTGGCCAGGCTTTGCTGTACCAGAATGGCGTAGTCTTTTTCGTAGCGATCCAGTGTGTAGGTATTCATATATATCTACTCCTTATAGTTTCCTTATATTTATTGGAATACGCAATTTTCCGACAATTTACGCTGTAGTAAGACAGTTCCCTCCTCTGAGGAGATTAAACATTTTTCTCTGGACAACAAAATAAAATGGTGATAAATTAGATACTAACAACCGTTAGTTAGTTTAACAAAGGAGGGCTTCGATGACAGAACAAAAAATTATTGATGCCGGTCTTGAGTGCTTTGCTCAGTCGGGTTATCAGAATACGAGCCTTGCGGAAATCGCGGATAAGGTCGGGATTAAGAAGCCTTCGCTTTATAATCATTTTTCCAGTAAAGAAGCGATTTTCCTAAGGGTGCTTGAAGAAGTAGCGAATAAGGAATTAGAGCATTTACAAGGATTTGCGGAATATACGAAAGATCGTTCGGTAAAAGAACAAATTCATGAAGTTTTTCTCTTATACGTGGATCACATGGCCTACTCTACGGAAGGGGCTTTTTTTAAGCGGTTTACGTTTTTCCCTCCAGAAGAGTTCGCCCGTGAAATTCAGCAGGTATTTTTACAAACGGAAGAGCAGGTAGTCAAAATCCTTCGGCCGATCTTCCAGAGAGGTATAACCGAGGGGGAAATCCGTCCGCTCGAAATTTCAGAACTGACCTCTACTTTCTACACGATTATTGATGGTCTGTTTTTAGAGGAAAATTTCTACGACCGAGAAACGCTTACTGACCGGCAGAAAGCAAGTTTTAAAATATTTTGGCTCGGGATACAGGCAAAGGAGGAATAAAAGTGGCTTGGGTATATATATTAATCGGTGCCGTGTTCGAGATTGGATGGGCCGTTGGGTTGAAGTTATCTGACGGATTCTCAAGGCCCGTCATTTCTACACTCACCGTTCTATTTATTTTTATTAGCTTCTATTTCTTTACGAAAGCTTTACGACTCATCGATATCGGAACTGGCTATGCGATTTTTACTGGCTTAGGTGCTGCGGGTACAGCTGTAATTGGAATGACATTTCTTGGCGATGGAACAGGCGCGGGAAAGGTCTTTTTTATTGTGCTTTTAATTTTTGGAGTCATTGGTTTAAAAATGGCAGATTCCCATAAAGAAACTGCCCAGGTTCAGGAGGAATTATAATGGCTTGGATCTTTCTATTAATTGCTGGTCTAGGTGAAATGTCAGGGATGTTTTTCTTAAAGCTTTCGGATGGTTTTCGCAAAGGGAAACCTGCGATCGCAGCCTTAGTTTCCGGAATCACAAGTTTCTATTTTCTTTCCTTATCTTTAAAGGAACTTCCGATAGGAACAGCTTATGGAATCTGGACAGGAATTGGATCTGCAGGGACCGTTTTACTAGGGATGCTCATTTTTAAAGAGGAAGCAAGCTTTAGAAGAATCTTCTTTATTGGATGCATTATTTCTGGGGTAGTCGGCCTAAAACTTGTGTCCTGATTTTTCGATAAAACTCCCAAACTCGCATTGCAATGTATCTAGTTAGAAAGTAAAATAAATAGTGTAAATTCCTTAATTTTCGACAATTTTCGATACTAAAAAATTAATTCTAATAGTTTTGTAGGGGTATATAATAGATCTTTCGTCTATATTATATAATGATCACCATCTTATGGAGGGCTTTTTCAATGAGAAGATTTTTACTTGGAGTATTGCTTTTAATTGTCTTATCCTTTAGCTTTATAGGCTACACAGACTTGGATTCTAATCCCACACCTCCTGAAACTTCTGAACAAGAAAATTCAGATCTTCAGTTTTAGTAAAAAAAGAGCCGCTCTCCCCACTGTGGGAGAGCGGCTCTTTATATTTTATTCTTCGCTGTTAAGCCATTCGCCTTCAACGTACTTTCGATCCATTTCCCGCTTCTTCTTACGGTATTCCTTCGATTTAAAAACTATATCAAAATCATAGTCTTCTGGATAGAGTTCTTCCGCCGGAATATGGATACGGATCCGCTTATGATTCAGGGAAAATTTCTCTCCTTTCTGTTGAACGACATAGTCCCCTTTTTCATCAGGACCTTTATAAACGATCGCTGTCTCTCCTGTGGCGAGAATCTTTACGTTATCCCCCTGTTTATAAAGGGTAACCGCCTCTTGCATCAACGTCTTTTCTTTGGATTTTTTTCTGTAACGATTGGCTGCCATTTGTTTTGTATAATTATCTCCGGCTAATTCCTCACTGTTAATTGTAAAATTCTTTTTTGATTTATAGGTGATCTCATACGCTTTTTCTAAAATTTGCGGATGAAGACCCAGCTTCTGAGCAATATCAAACGCCTGGCTCTTTCCTTCTGACCCTTGAATCAGTTTGTACGTGGGCTGCAGACTTTCTAAATCAAATTCCATCGCCGCATTTACGAACCCTTCTTTATCCTGAGCATAATCCTTCATTTCACTGTAGTGAGTGGTTGCCAGAATTTTGGCTCCTTTATAGGCGAGCTGATCTAAAATCGCAATCGCAAGTCCCATTCCTTCTCCTGGATCTGTTCCGGACCCGATTTCATCTAACAGCACTAACGATTGGTCATTGGTCTGCTGCAGCACTCCAATAATATTGACGAGCCGTGAACTAAACGTACTCAAGTTTTCCTGGATACTCTGCCCGTCGCCAATATCTACGAGAATATGCTGAAAGATCGGCAGTGAGCTTCCTTTATCTGCAGGAATCGAGAGCCCTGTCTGAGCCATTAACGATAACAATCCGACTGTTTTTAATGTAACAGTCTTCCCTCCAGTGTTCGGTCCCGTAATGAGAAGCCCTTGAGGGCTTTTATCTAAAAGGATCGTCAGTGGTACCGCCGATTCTCCCAGCAATGGGTGGCAGGCATTTTTTAAGTCGATAATGTCTTCATTATTTATAATGGGTGATTCGCCTTTGATCATTCGGCTGTACTTCGCCTTGGCAAAAATAACGTCATAAACGAGCATCGTTTCTACAGCAATCGAGAGATCCTGTTCGTAGGATAATACCTGGCTCGTTAAGGAATAGAGGATCTGTTCTATTTCCTGCTCTTCCTGCATTTTAAGAAGGTGCAGATCTTCCTGCTGTGAAGTGATTTCTGACGGCTCAATAAAAAGAGTAGCACCAGAAGCAGACTGATCAACGATGGTTCCCTTCAGTTTATTTCTGCTCTCCCGCTTAATCGGCAACGTCAGCTTCCCATTTTTCTCTATCACCCGTTTTTCTTGAAGGTGAGTGACAACCTTCGGGGACTTCGTCATCTGCTGGATTTTTTCTTTAATCTTTTCTCTCTTGTGCTGCATTTGTTTTCTAAGCTTCGCTAAAGAAGGTGTCGCATAGTCATCCACTTGCCCGTGACGAATCGAGCGGGCAATTTCTTCTTCAAGCTGGTCAAGCTCGCCGATGGAATAAGCATACGAGCTGACCATAGGTGCGATGATTTGTTTATCCTTCATAAACCTTTTGAGCTTCGTACAGTGTTCCAAAAATGAAAGTAAATGTGTGAACTGGGAGGGACGGATATACATTCCCTTTTTCCCCTGCTCGACCATCTGATGAATTTCATTTAAAGAATGAATCGGCACATGGCTGTTCACATGCAGAATCGCTTTGGCCTCCTCAATCTCCCGGTGTAAATGATCGATTCGTTTCTTATCACGAGATGGAGTTAAGGCATGGATCGCCTTCTTTCCTTGTTCAGTTAGAGCATAAGTGCTCACTTCATTTAAAATATCTATAAAGTTCACGTTTTCAAATGTTTGTTGATTCAATTTCATTTTCCTCCAATTATGCCCATAAAAAAAGCTGCAGCAAGCTAAAGCCCGCTGCAGCCCATGGGAAATCAAAGAGACTCTTTCCTCTTCGCCATTTTTTAATCCAAGATATAAAAAAAGCCATGACATCACGTCATAGCTCAGAATATCTTGAAAAGTCTGCTATGGTTATGCTTGTTCTTAACTGTTCCTAAAAAAGCCATATTTAAATAAACATGCAAAGCGCGCAAGTTTTTCGAAGCTTCTTTAGAAATCCGTATAAAATTAACGGTCTTAGTTAAGAACAACCACACTCATAAAAATTCTCCTTAAATTTAAAATGACGGAGGAGGAAAGAAATCCCTCCTCTACAGAATAGCCATTCCAAATAACAAAGTCAATAGGCATTCACCTAAAATGCTTCTTCTATCGAGACTTCACTCGTTCCTTTAATATTTGCAAATACTGATCGCTTAATAATCTTTAGCGCGTTCTCATTATCTTCTGATTGTTCAGAAGCAATGCAGTCTCTAGGAACCCAAAGGTTGTAATCCCTCATATAAGCATCGTTTGCGGTAAAGAGAATACAAATATCGCCGGCTACTCCTGTTAAGATCAGATTCTCCACTTCTAATTGTTCAAGAAGTATGCTCAACTGAGTACCGAAGAAACCGGAATGCTTCGGTTTAATGATAAAGTAATCGTCTTCTTCCGGAAGTATTTCCTCGACAATCTCTTTACCAGGGCCTTTTTTACATTCTTCAATAAGCTCATCTGCATTATCCTGCCATAATCCGAAGTTGTCATTAACATAGATTACCGGCATTTCTTTTTCATTTGCTTCTTTTCTTAAATGATTAATAGAACCTGTAATTTCTCTCGTATGCTTTAATAGGTCCTCTCCTCCGTCAAAATCCATTTTATTGATCATATCTATAACTAGTAAGGCCGTATTATTGGCCATTCCTCATCACTCCTCACTAAACTTCGGGGGCCCTGCTGGAATCTGGCGTTTGTGTGCACTTTTCTCATGAAGATTCTGTAAGGTCTTCTCATCTTCAGGGTCAATGGATTCTCCTCTTAAATAAGCATCGATCGCTGCATAAGTGATGCCCATTTCTTCTTCATCCGACTGCCCTTCCCATAGTTCAGCACTCGGCTTCTTCGTAATCACACTTTCAGTTATTCCTAAATACTGTGCCATTTCTCTTACTTCTTCTTTTCTCATATTAATAAGCGGTACGAGGTCTACCCCTCCATCGCCGAATTTTGTAAAGTAACCAGTATAATCTTCCGCTGCGTTATCTGTGCCTATGACTAAGTAATTATAATTTTGGGCAACGGCATATAACGTACTCATTCTCATACGTGCCTGCAGATTGGCGCTTCTTAACTGTGCGGTTTCTTCGTTCCAGTCTCCCTTTTCTTCAAGCTTCTGCTTGATGGAGTCATACGTCGCCTGATACCCATTTGTCAGTTCAATGCAGACATAGTCAAGGCCGGCTCCTTCCACGACCGCTAAAGCATCATCCTGCTCTTCAACAGGTTTATTTATAGGAAGCAGTACACCTAAGGAATTATCCGGAAATGCTTTTTTAATTAAATAAGCGACTACCGCTGAATCAATACCACCGCTTATTCCTACAAGTGCTCCGTTTGCTCCAGCATCTTTTATTTTATCCTGAAGCCAGGATACTAAGTAATTCACTCGTTTCTCCATAATAATACCCCTCTCTTTTTTTTACGCATTTATATGTTCTGATTTATATGTTCCTGAAAAATTCTCCCAATAAACATTTTAAGCAGTGCAGCAATAACTGAAACGTAATCAAATGACTTTTCATAGATTTAAATATACGTGATAATGAAAGATAAGATCGACTGGTCAAGGAGGAAATAAAATGATTGAACAAGAAGGTCATGTGCTCGTTATCTTTCCACACCCCGATGATGAAGCCTTCGGAGTCTCTGGAACGATCACTTCTTATATAAAAGCCGGAACACCTGTCACCTATGCTTGTCTTACACTTGGCGAGATGGGCCGAAATCTCGGCATGCCGCCTTTTGCGACAAGAGAAAGCCTGCCTGAGATCCGCCGCAAAGAGCTTTTAAAAGCCGCGGAGGCTATGGGGCTTGAGGATTTAAGGATGATGGGGCTTCGTGATAAAACCTTAGAGTTTGAAGACGATGACAAAATGAAGCAGCTGGTGTCCGATTTAATAGAGGAATTAAATCCGTCTCTTATTATCAGCTTTTTTCCAGGTTACGCCGTACATCCCGACCATGAAGCAACGGCCCGGGCTGTCGTAGCAGCCCTAAAAGAAATCGATCCGCCCCGCCGTCCAAAGCTTCACGCGGTGGCGTTTGCTAATAATACGGAAGAAGATTTAGGAGAGCCGGACGTTGTTCATGACATTCGCCATGTTCAGACAGAAAAGCTCAATACGATGCGGGCCCATATTTCCCAAACCGCCCGAATGCTTGAGATGCTCGATGAAGGCATTAAAAATAACGACCCTGAAGCAATGAAATGGGTAACGAACGAACGATTTTATACGTACAACTTTGATGAGCTGGTCTAATTGACCAGCTTTTTTTCACTGAATCGACAAAATCATCAGGGTTGAGCCATAGGATTGGGTATTGGATTCGTGGTAATCTATTGTTAGGAATAGATCAAAGGAGTCTTTTGATATGAGAAAATTGACATTACTTATGGCTTTAATAATTTTATCTGCTATCTTAGCAGCATGCGGCTCATCTAAAGAAGAGGAAAAGAACACGGTCGCCGAAGAAGAGCTTTTTAACCCTGAAGTTGAGGTAAAATTTGAGGAAGAACCGCTGCCACTTAGTGAAGATACTGCCATTCAAGCTGTTGTTACTTCTAATAATACCCCTGTAGAAGACGCAGATTATGTTGAATTTGAAATCTGGAATGACGCGAAGGGGCAGGATTCTTCAGAAACGATAGAGACTGAACACAAAGGTGAAGGCGTGTACGAAGCTGTCTACACATTTGAAGAGGCAGGTACTTATCAAGTGATCGCGCATACTCAAGCACGAAACATTCATACAATGCCTCAGGTAGAAGTACAGGCGGGAGAGAAAAGCGAAGCATCCGATACTCATGATGATTCCCACTCCCATGATGAAGAAACGGATGGACATCATGATCATGGTGGAGGAAAATACAGCGTTACTTTAAATTCGAATGAGTTTACGAGCGGAAAGAAGTCTGAGCTTCTCACACATATTGAGAAACAGGGTGAGAATTTTGAAGGTGCTGAAGTTTCCTTTGAAATCAGTTCTGAACAATTAAACAAGCATGAGTTTATTGCAGCTCAGGAACAGGAGAATGGAGAGTATTCCGCCCAGTATAAGTTCCCATCCGCCGGGGAGTACCTGATAAATGTTCATTACGTTAAACAAGACGAAGATATCCATGGCCATAAGGAAATAAATGTCCAAGTAAATTAAGTAAAAGCTGACTTTAGATTGTGTTCAGTTTTTATGGATCAGTTTAATCACGTGCTAACGTGCTGACTTAGAAGACTCGCCCCCTGACTTCCACCCCATAAAAAAAAGAGCCGGTAATCGGAGGTCACTGAAAAAGTCCTTACTAATCTAAAGGAGTTGTTAACGTTTGTTGTTTAGAACCGCTTGTCGGTGGGTGCTTGCCAGCGGGCACGGCCTCAGCTAACTTGGTCAAGAAGATCACTTGACCAAGTGGATCTTCGGCTCGCGCTGTTCCCGCAGGCGTCACCACCGAACGCTCATCGTGGAATCAACAGAGGCCAATTTAAAAAGAGTGATTTTCTTTAATTTATAAAAGAAAGTCACTCTTTTCTCTTGTTGTCTAGGAAATTATAAAATTCCAAGCTGTGGATATATATGTTTAAAAGTGCGACATCCAGCTCCAGCGCCCAGACACTCGGGTCATAAACAATTCAAGGTGCGATGGCGATTTTACAGCTAATGTGAAACGTATAGTTAAACTTATGAAAGCATAGAGGGAATAAATCTCTTAAAATTAGAAGAAAAACGGTCTGTTTGGAAATTAAATTCCACACAGACCGCTTTTTAAAATTCTACCTTTCACAGATCTTCTTCAGTTTTTCAGTGGCCTCAGTAATCGGCTCGTTTTTTTCTATAACTCAGCGTTTTGAAGTTTTTTCTTCTTCGCTGCTTTTTCACGTTCATTTTTATTAAGATGTTTCTTACGAAGTCGGACCGCTTCAGGTGTTACTTCGCAGTACTCATCGTCATCAAGATACTCGATCGCTTCTTCAAGAGTAAGCTTACGAGTCTTCTTAATTGTTGACGTAGAATCTTTCGTTGCAGAGCGCACGTTTGTTAAGTGCTTCTCTTTCGTAATGTTAACCGTTAGGTCGTTATCACGATTGTGCTCTCCTACGATCATTCCTTCGTATACTTCTGTACCAGGATCAACGAAAATCGTACCACGATCTTCAAGGTTCATAATTCCATAAGTGGATGCTTTCCCTTTATCTAGAGAAACAAGCACACCTTGACGACGTCCGCCCACTTGGCCTTGTGCTAAAGGTGCGTAACCGTCAAACGTATGGTTTAAGATTCCATAACCACGTGTCTGTGTCATGAACTCTGTAGAGTAACCGATTAATCCACGAGATGGCACTAGGAATTCAAGCCGCACTTGACCGTTACCATCATTAACCATATCCTGCATTTCACCTTTACGAATACCGATGGATTCCATAACAGCACCCTGGTACTCTTCAGGTGTATCGATTTGAACGCGCTCAACAGGCTCACAAGTCACGCCGTCAATCTCCTTAAGAATAACTTTCGGCTTGGAAAGCTGAAGCTCAAAGCCTTCACGACGCATGTTCTCTACAAGAATAGATAAGTGAAGCTCCCCACGGCCGGATACTGTAAAGGCATCAGGTGAATCAGTAGGATCTACACGTAAGCTTACGTCTGTTTCCAATTGAGTTAACAGGCGTTCTTCAATCTGACGAGACGTTACATATTTACCTTCGCGGCCTGCGAAAGGACTGTTGTTTACAAGGAATGTCATTTGAAGAGTAGGCTCATCAATACGCGGGATTTCCATAGCTTCCTGGTGGTCTGTCGGACAAACCGTTTCACCAACGTTAATGTCTTCCATACCAGCAAGGGCAATGATATCCCCAGCCTGCGCTTCTTCAATCTCAATACGCTTAAGGCCGATAAAGCCAAACAGCTTAGAAACACGGAAGTTCTTCACCGATCCGTCTTTTTTCATGAGTGAGACCTGCTGTCCTACTTTAATACTGCCGCGGAACACACGTCCTACTCCGATACGGCCAAGATAATCATTATAGTCCAGCAAAGTTACCTGGAATTGCAATGGCTCATCTTTTGTATCAACTGGTGCAGGAATGTTGTTCATGATCAGCTTAAAGATTGGATCCATAGTGTCTGCCTGCTCATCTGGTTCATCACCAGACGTACCATTAAGAGCAGAAGCATAGACAACTGGGAAATCGAGCTGCTCATCGTCAGCACCTAACTCGATAAACAGGTCAAGAACTTCATCCACTACTTCTTCTGGACGAGCGTTCGGGCGATCAATTTTATTTAACACAACTACAGGAGTCAGTTTCTGCTCAAGAGCTTTCTTAAGAACGAAACGAGTCTGCGGCATACATCCTTCATAAGCATCGACTACTAGAAGTACACCATCCACCATTTTAAGGATACGTTCTACTTCCCCGCCGAAGTCCGCGTGACCCGGTGTATCCAGAATGTTGATTCGCGCATCATTATAATTGATCGCAGTATTTTTCGCTAAGATCGTAATACCACGTTCTTTTTCCAAATCATTAGAGTCCATGGCTCGCTCATCGACTTGCTCGTTATCACGGAAAGTTCCAGAATAGTGAAGCATCTGGTCAACTAATGTTGTTTTCCCGTGGTCAACGTGTGCGATGATCGCGATATTTCGAATATCATTTCTGTGTTGCATGAAGCACACACCTCTTTCAAATTGCAATTATTCAACTTACCTAGTATAACATACTTCAGCTATTGTCAATAGCTAGAGTACACATATATGGCTTATTTTACACATTCCCCGCGAAAATCTTTAAATAAAAACGGCTGTATTCTTTCGCAAACAAGGGAATCCTTGTACAATAGAATCACTTGTGTTTACGCACGGCAATAGGGAAAGGAAGATTTTCATGAAAACAAGAAGGCTGGGAGAATGGCTCGAAGTCACCATACCAGAAAAATGGGACGGTTTTACAATTGAACGGATTATGAAAAAAGAATGGAAAGTTCCCCGCAAACTTCTCCATAAGTTTCGAACAGAGCGCGGGGTCACACTCAATGGAGAATCGAAACATTGGAAGCAGTCAACCGTGAAGCAGGGGGATGCTTTTCGGGTGAGAGTCTTTGAACCGCAAGAGCTTGAAGTCACGCCAGCATTTATCGATATCGATGTCGTTTATGAAGATGATCATTTACTCGTAATCAATAAACCAGCCGGACAGTATACACATCCCAGCCAGCCGAATCAGACCGATACGTTAGTAAACGCTGCTGCCTTTTATTTTCAAATAAACGGAATTGAAGCAACACCTAAATATGTTCATAGACTCGACCGTGATACTTCAGGGGCCGTCTTGTTTGCGAAGCACGATTTAGCGATTGCCATGCTTGGGGAACAGTTAAAGAAACGCGATATTCAAAGAACTTACATTGCCTGGGTGGAAGGAAAAATAAAGCCTGCCAAAGGAAACATCAATGAGCCGATTGGCAAAGACCGGCATCACGCTGTAAGACGAAGAGTTTCTAAAGGCGGTCAGGAAGCTGAAACATCTTATGAATTGCTTCGGTATGAGGCTGATCAAAAAGCCAGCCTGATTAAGCTTCAGCTGAAAAGCGGACGGACCCACCAGATTAGAGTTCATATGAGCCATATTGGTTATCCGCTGTTAGGTGATGAACTGTATGGAGGCAAAAGAAACTTTAGCGGACATCAGGCGCTGCATGCTGCCAAAATGGCTTTTGTCCATCCATTTACAGAGGAGACAATTGAATGCCTCGCCATGCCTTCCGATACGTCCTCCATCTTCAAGCCGGAGCATGTACGCTTGCTTGAATGACTTTAAAGGACTATTGTTGATCTATCATTTAGATTGCTCCAATTTTTTCAGTAAGAGCACTTAAAATAGAAAACCCTCTGAGAATTTCATTTCTCTGAGGGTTTATTCTTTGAACCTGTTTCGACTCGCCAAAAGACAGCGTGAGTAAAGACCGGCAGTTCCTACTTATACTCTTGGTACAATTCATCATAATGATCGGCACATTCTAAATCTAAATACGTCAGCCCTTTTGCATTCCAAGAAGTAAGCTTTAGAGTAACCATTTTATAATCAATGCTTATAAAAGGATGATGCTGAATCTCTTCAGAGTAAGAAGCAATTTTGTTTACAAAATCAATGCCTGTTAAAAACTCTTTAAACCGATACCTCTTCACGATAAATTTATCGTCCTCGAGCTTCCAGCCATTCAGTTCATCTACACGACTCTGTTTTTCTTCCACAGGAATTCTCTTTTCCATTATACACCCTCCTCTGTTCGTAGTCGTCTACTTAATTCCATGAACTCCGTGACATCCTTCATGCATAACTTAAGCGCTTCTTCCCAGAATTCTGTTTTTTCCAAGTCGGCCCCAAGGTGTTTTTCCGCAAGCTCTTCCACCGTCATTCGCCCTGTATCCTGAAGCAGGGAAATATATCTCGATTCAAAGCTGGTTCCCTCTTTAACAGCTATCGCATATATTCCTAAACTGAACAGGTAACCAAACGTGTAAGGAAAGTTGTAAAAAGGAACACCAGTAATATGAAAATGCAGCTTGGAAGCCCAGAAGGTCGGATCGTATTCCTCCAAGGAATTTTTGTAAGCTTCACGCTGGGCCTCGACCATCAATTCATTCAGCCGCTCAGTAGAAACCGCACCATGTTTTCTTTCTTCATAAAAGCTTGTCTCAAACAGGAAGCGTGAGTGGATATTCATGAAAAAGGCAACACTACGCTGGATTTTATCTTCAAGCAATATGAGCCTTTCCCTATCGTCAGAAGCATTATTCACTGCAGCATCAGAGACGATCATTTCGGCAAAAGTTGAAGCTGTTTCAGCCACGTTCATCGCATAACCCTGATTGAATATAGGCATTTCATTCATTACGTGCTGATGATACGCGTGCCCCAGTTCATGAGCTAAAGTGGCCACATTGGAAAGTGTTCCTGAATACGTCATGAAAATTCTCGTTTCTTGACTATGTGGAAAACTTGTACAAAACCCTCCAGGCCTCTTCCCTGGCCGGTCTTCTGCTTCAATCCAGCTTTTTTCAAAGGCCATTTCTGTAAAGTCGGCTAGTAAAGGACTAATCGTGCGGAAATGATCAATGATAAATTGAGCCCCTGTCTGATAATCCATCTTTTTTTCCGTTTTGCCAATAGGGGCATTGACATCAAAAATGCTTAGCTTTTCCACTCCAAGCCATTTTGCTTTTTCATCAAAGTACTCTAAATAATCGGATTTATATTTATTGATCGCCGTCCACATCGCGTTTAATGTATCTTCACTCATTCGGTTATAAGAAAGAGGCTCTTTCAATGGGTTCTCCCAGCCACGGTGTTTGTACGTGTGGAGGCGGAATCCGGCTAAGTGATTAAGCGTTTCTGTAAATAAGTCCGCTTGAGTACTCCACACCTCCTGCCACTTTTTAAAAACTTCCTGTCTTACCTCACGATTTCCATCAGTCATCCTGTTAGAAGCCTGGCCCATCGACAATTCCTTTCCATCTAAGGTCAACGTCATTTTACCGACAATGGCATCATACATCTGACCCCAGCCGTGGTAGCCGTCGACCGCCAAGTTATTGATAATGGACTCAATTTCGATCGCCAATTTTTCCTTGGCTTTCTCGCGGCGTTCATCAAGGATAAACGCTACTTCCCTGATTTCTGGTTCACTGATTAGAGATTTCCAAATATTATCGTCTGTCTGAAGAAGCTTCTGATCAAGCTCAAGCTGAATGTTTTGATAACGTGCAGCCATTTCACTTCGTCTTGTGACCCACTTCTGTGCCTGTTTGTCTTCAACGTCCTGAGCTGAAAGACAACTTGAAAAAGCTCCAAACTCCCGAAGCCTTTTTATAACATCCTGCGAGTGATCGATGATTTCCATCAAATCTTTTGTCTGCTCTGGATTCATAGGATAGGTAAACCTATCAACCAATCCTCTTAACTGCTCCATTCTTTCCTGCAGGTTTTTCACATAATCCTCCAGTTCTTTTGAATGACTGCCTCCGCTGAAGATACTATTTAAATCCCATGTCAGCTTGTATTCTTCCATAGAATAAGCTCCTTTCGGCCGCTAAAATATTATGTAATCGCTTTATTTTATTATATCAGAGATTTTCCAGCTGTCTGTTAATTCAGTTATTCCCTCCCCCTTTTTAACGGTTTGTTCTACTTCTTTTACTGTTCTGGATGCCGAAGATTTCGAGCTGGCTTCCACCATGGGAAGGGGATCACTTTTAAATATAAGCCCAAATGGAATGCTTCTCTCCACTAACCTGAAATTGCCTATCCATCAAAACATTCAGCTCCTGATTGAAACTACTCTTATACATAACCATCCCTTTCTATGTAAGGCAGAAATAGTCTGGGGAAAACCATGGCGAACTAAATCTCATTACGGACTTCGGCTGCTGGATGACCCCGGGAAGAAATAATTCAAATGCTTAAATCTCTGAATAAAGCAGAAAAATAAAAGATATTTAAGCAGCGGCAGCTGCTATTCCCATTCAAAAATCCTTCTAAACCTTGTATTTTCAAGGTTTTTTAATTTTTCAAAAATTATCCTAATATGGTTGCTTTATATCCAAATTATGTTACACTATGTTTGTAACATAAATGAAATATTACTGTTACATAAGAAAGTTTTTTGTAACAATATGTCGATTTAACACCTTAGAAAAAGAAAACATTTAGTTTAAGGCGATGAACTAATGGGAAAAGTCCTTTAAGAAATTATTCTTATTAGTTATATTACAATTCTTCCATAGAAAGGAGCTTTTTTAATGAGACACAAAGCTGAGTATGATTCAACTGATTTTATCTATGGTTTAGGTGGTTCGGCTATTCTAACTGGATTCTTATATGTACTTATTTATGTCATTTAAATTTCTGCATTCATACATTATATAAGCCCGTTCCTTTTAAAAAAGGCCGGGCTTTTTTATGCGCTAATTTCTTTCGTTTTGTACTTTTCTCACCTATACTTGGGGCAAGAGGTGATACATGATGACTGTACATAAAGGCTATTCTTCCGCTTTTCAGACTGGTAAAATCAGCTTCGGGCTGACGATACCTCTCGAAAACTACGGCAGGGATACACCTGTAATGAAACATCAAATCTCACTTGCCCAGCTCGCAGAAAAAATAAACTTTCACACGCTTTGGCTTCAAGACGTTCTGTTAGAGGATCCTACGTTTGAAGATCCAGCCACAGGCCAGATTTATGACAGCTTCATTTACACAGTCTATTTAGCATCACATACGTCTTCCATCTTAATAGGAACAGCGGCTACTGTCCTTCCATTACGTCATCCTTTACGAATTGCCAAAGAAGCCGCAAGCATTGACCGTCTTTTTCCCGGCCGCTTCATATTGGGAGTTTCCTCAGGAGACCGCCGAAAAGATTTTGAAGGATTAGGGATACCCATTATGGAGCGGGGGGAAAGATTCAGAGAGACTTACAAAGATATACAGAGAGCTCTCTATGAAGAATTCCCTCACTATCAATCACGATTTGGAAAGATGGAAAAAGCAAACCTCGTGCCAAAACCTTCCCAGCGCATTCCAATGCTGCTCACAGGTTACTGCCAGCAAACGATCGACTGGGTAGCCGAAAATGGCGATGGCTGGATGTTCTATCCGCAAAGACCCACACAGCAGAAACAGACGATCGACCTCTACCACGAAAAAGTAAACATGTACCATGGGGATGTTTTTCGCCCATTTGTTATGCCCTTGCCAATCGACCTATTGAAAGACCGTCATGCTCCGGTGGAAAAAATTCCAGCGGGATATCGGACCGGACGATTAGGTTTAATTAAGCTGATCGAACAGTATAGGCTGATCGGTGTAAATCATATTATGTTCGGCCTTTCCCAAAGCACAAGACCTGTAGAAGAAATAATCAAAGAAATTGGAAATGAAGTCATTCCACATTTTCAGTAACAGGAGGAAACAGCAGTGAACTCTTTACCAAAACCCCAAATACTAATACTAGGCATTTCTCATTTTGCTATGGATCCTGACATCGTTAATCACCAAAAAGATAATATCAGCGCAGTCGTGGAAGCATTAAAAGAGTTCCAGCCGACTAAAGTCGCTGTCGAAAAACCCTTTCTTATTGAAGAAGAGTTACAAAGAAAATATCATGAATACTGTTCAGGGCAATTAATTCCAGCCTATGATGAAGTGGAGCAGATTGCCTTCCCTTTGGCTCACCACTTTGAACACTCTGCTCTCTTCCCAGTGGATGAAATTGTCGATATGTCAAACCCGGCATTAAATCAAGTTTTTGAGTGGGCAAAAGAGCACCAGCCCCGCCTTTTCCAGGACATTTTATTGGTGCAGCAGCGGTTAAAAGAAATGGAAGATGACCAAACCTTCCTTTCCACTCTAAAAACAATTAATGATCCCTCCTACCTCAAGGAGCTTCAGCGTGTTTATATGAAGCTCACACGTGTTGGTGACCGCCAGCACCAAGTTGGCGTTAAATGGATAAAACAGTGGCATGAACGTGATTTGGCAATTGCGGCGAATATCGCCCGTATCACTGAGCCGGAAGACCGGGTGCTAGTTTTAATCGGCGGAGATCATGTCCATCTCTTGAGCCAATTTCTAAAAGAAAGTCAGGATTTTGAATTAATCCCAAGCCTCAAGTTTATTCCGCAATAAAAGGGACCGCATAAGCGATCCCTTTCTTTATTCATCATCTTCTCTTTTTTTATCTTCCAATACTTCAAGCGCCGAGCGCTTTCTCTTTTTCTTCCCTTTATCCTTCCAGCGTTTTATATAAATCGTCGGGGATTCATAATCATCAGAGGCCTGAATATCAGAGTTAGAAGCTCTCATAAATGACCAGGCCAGCAGGAATATAATAAATATCAGCGGGAAGCCGCCTACAATACTTGCTGTCTGCAATGTCTCAAGTCCGCCGAGGAACATTAAGGTTAAAGGCATGATACAGAGCGAAAACGCCCAGAACAAACGGTTCCAGCGAATTGGCTCGTCTTCAACCCGCTTCTGAACAACAGCAGCCAGAATATATGAAGAAGAATCGAAAGTGGTGGCTAAGAAGATAATGGCCAGCACCGTAAATATAAGGACTAAAAATTTAGCAAGCGGCAGCTGGTTGATTATTTCAATAATCGTGGCAGGCGCACCATTTGTATTTAAAAACTCAATAACATTAAATTGTCCTGTCAGCTGCATGTAAAGGCCGAAGTTCCCCATAATTCCAAAGAATAAGATACACCCGAGTGTTCCATACAGCATCGTTCCTAAAATCATCTGACGGATCGTTCGTCCTCTCGAAATACGCGCTACAAACAAACCAACAAATGGAGCGTAAACGAGCCACCATGCCCAGTAGAAAACGGTCCATGATTCAGGAAAAGCAGTTTCTTCAAACTCGGCCAGGTTACCAAATGGTTCTACCCATGTGGCCATCTTAAAGAAATTATCTAGAATGATACCAAGAGAATTAAAAGTCGTTTCACTAATAAACCGGGTAGGACCAAATATAAAGATATATCCTAACAAAAATATCGCAAGCCACAAATTTATATCACTTAGTACTTTAATTCCTCTGCGCAGACCCGAATAGGCGCTGATCGCAAAAATCGTCGTACAAATAAGCATAATTACAGCCTGCATCCCTAAAGTTACTTCTAAACCGGTTATGTCACTGATCCCCTCTGCAATCATTGGGGTTCCAAGTGCTAAAGTAGTACCTGCTCCTCCCATCAGTCCAAACATAAAGAACACATCAATGATTGTTCCTACCGGTCCGTCCACCAGTTTCCCTAAGACTGGACGGACTGCTTCACTCACTTTAAGGACAGGTTTTTTCCTTACATAATAAAAATAGGCAATGGGCAGTGCCGGCAGTGTATAAATCGCCCAGGCAATAGGCCCCCAATGAAAAATACCATAGGCTGTAGACCATTGGATGGCTTCTTGTGTACCGCCTTCTACACCAAAAGGAGGTGCTTCATAATAGTAAGCCCACTCAATAACCGCCCAGTATAGGATACTTGATCCGATACCAGCAGCAAATAACATGGCTGCCCAGGAGAAAGTATTAAATTCCGGCTTTTCCCCTTCATCACCCAGTTTAACTTGTCCATTTTTACTAAAAGCGACAAATAATAAAAAAGCAAAGATTATTAATCCCATCATCATATAAAGAACGCCAAAATTACCGCTGACAAATCCATTCGCCTGGTTGACTACCTCTTTACCTGCGTCAGGAAATAGTATTAAAGGAATGGTGACCCCGAGCAGTAAAACAAGGGCCCCGATAAACGTACTCCAATCAATTAATTTAGTATCCATTAAACCCTTCTCCTTTCATTAAGATGCCTTTGCCACCTAAATTAATAACGATTTCCTGCTAACATTCATAAAGTCAGGATATATAACTATTATTTTATACCCTTCATTCGACAAAAATAAAGCTTTTTTCGACATTTCACGACAAACACAGATGGTTACACTATATTCTTTGATGATTTATACCAATCCATTCACGATCAAGCTTTTTGTAGAATTCACGCTTTACTTTCGTTATGATCAAAGAAGGCTGAACAAACAAAAACGCAGCCCCTTATTAGAGCTGCGCTTTATCAACTATGTTTTCTTAGAAAGGAGAACGGCCATGTTTAAAAGGCTTAAAGAGCTATGGTATAAATTAAATCCGTTATATTTTCCTTTGTTTACAGCTGTTCCAGCGGGCATATGGCTGATCTTCTCTAATCCTCCATGGACGAGTACATATCTTAGTCTTTATTTATTGCTCATAGGGTTTTTAACCTTTTCCGGTGCTGTTGAGATCAGCGATGAAGAACTAAAACCACAGTTGTTAGGCGGTTTATATATGATGCTGGCTCTCACCATGGCGGTTATCGGTCTTATTCGCTGGTTATTTTAATCCAATTTTCGTTTTTACATTTCAAAATACTTAAATAAAGAACAGGAATGGCAGGATCATTGGAATCATTATGATTATAGTAAAGATCAGCCACGCACTCGGGTTATCACTCGTCAGCTGCTTGCGGTAGGACATCCCCCAAGCGATGAAAAGCAGGACTGTCATTATAATGCTTCGCAAGTGAAAGTCGCCATCTTTATTATTAGTAAAAATATAGACACCGCCTTCGACTAATAAAAGAAGTCCAACAGCGATATTAAATGTATGGGTAAAAAACTTGCTCATGTTTCCATCACTCCATTTAGAACTTTAACCTTCATTCAGTATAGCAGAATCTTGTTCATAGCAGAAAACATAAGCCGCCTTTTGGCTACAATTCATTAACGGCCTTCTGGAGTGAATTTGTGATCTGAAATGACGACCCATTCCTTTTTAGAATTCTCCAGTGATCGCTGTAAAATAAAACTTCTAAGAGCGTCTCTCCATCTGAAGTGAGTGTCAAGCCGCCTCTTACATCACTGGCATGATTAGCTTCGTCTTCAGCAGGACTTGCTTTTAATTCACGAAGTACTTTTCTAATCTCCACTTCTCCATAAACAATTTTCGTTTCGCGCTGCTCCTCTAATGTATATAGCTTAATCGTTAATGGACGCTCGTATGCACTCCAATTATGTGGAGTTACTTTATCTTTTTCAAAAGATAGTGGATTATAGAAGTATTGGTAATTTATGTAAAGTAAACTTGAAGAAACCAACACTACAATTGCTAGACAGATTACTGACTTTTTCTTCATTCCATCACCCCTGATTACTTTCACTTTCCTACCTATTCATACGATAGACTCCTACATTCGTTTCATAAAAATTCCGTAAAATGACAAAAAAGCCCTAAATCCTTATCTCGAAGAATCTAGGGCTTTCACTATAATTTTTTATAGAAACCAGTCGCTTTTCCTTCAAATCCTAATTGTTCGTAAATGGAATGCGCCTGCTTACGTTCATCCCGATTACCGCTGTTTAACGTCAGGCGTGTCGCTTCTTTATCACGCCCCCATTTTTCAGCTTCATTCATTAGGGCTCTTCCCACTCCATTGCCTTGATAATCAGGATGGACAACAAATGCAATGACGCGGATATGGGAGTCATCCGTATGGTACGCGCGGCTGTACATCATACCAATCATCCCGATTAACTGTCCTTTTGCTTCATATACGCAGGTATGGTAAATCGGATCATTCAAAATTAAAGGAAGCCGATCCTCCATTTCTTCAAGAGCAGCCGGATATCCTAAGAAGGACATAAGGCGGGCCATATCCTTCGCATCCGCAATTTCAGCTGTTCGAACATACCCTATTGGTTTCATATCTGACGTTGTTCTTGTCTCCTTAATTCCACGCGGCGGATCTTGCCGGAAGTAGTCTTCGGAAGAGTTTCAATGAATTCGATCTTCCTTGGATATTTATATGGAGCGGTTAATTCCTTCACATGTTCTTGAAGATTTTTAATCAATTCATCGTCTCCCTTATATCCTTCCTGTAAAACGATGAAAGCTTTCACGACGTTTCCTCTCACTTCATCTGGACTGGCGACAACCGCACATTCCTGAACCGCAGCATGCTTAACAAGAGCATCCTCCACTTCAAAAGGTCCAATCGTATACCCGGAACTGATAATAATGTCATCACTTCTGCCTTCAAACCAGAAATATCCATCAGCATCTTTAGAGGCCTGGTCTCCTGTAATATAGTATTGACCACGCTGAGCCATTTTCGTTCGCTCAGGGTCTTTATAGTATTCACGAAATAATGCCGGCGTTTCTAAGTGTACGGCAATATCTCCTACTTCTCCGGGTCCCACGGGTTCTCCCAAATCATCAATGATTTCTACTGTATTCCCCGGTGTAGGCTGCCCCATGGAGCCTGGACGTACTTCCATATCCTTCATAATCCCTACAAGGAGTGTATTTTCAGTCTGCCCGTAACCATCCCTGACTGTTACGTTAAAATGTTTCTGGAAAGTCTCAATCACTTCCCTGTTTAACGGCTCACCGGCCGATACGGCGCTGTGCAGATTCTCAAGCTTGTAATCAGGCAAATTATCAACCTTGGCCATAAGGCGGTACTCAGTCGGCGTACAGCATAAGACATTTACTTTATGTTCATCCAACAGGTTTAGATAAGTCTTAGGATTAAACTTTCCGTTATAGACTAATCCTGTTGCTCCTGCTCCAAGAACGGATAAAAACGGGCTCCATACCCATTTCTGCCATCCAGGACCAGCAGTCGCCCAAACAGTGTCCCCTTCCTTAATCGAAAGCCATTGATACGCAGCGGTTTTTAAATGAGCAAATCCCCAGCCGTGTGTGTGGACCACTCCTTTAGGGTTGCCCGTCGTTCCGGAGGTATAGGAGAGAAAAGCCATATCCTCCCGGTTCGTTTGAGCAATTGGCAGATCACTTGTTTCATCTTCTTTTAGGTCGTCTAAGCTCAGCCACCCTTCCGTCTGTCCCCCAGCCGAGAAAGCGGTTACATTTTTAAGTTCTGGGACATCTTTAAATTGGTCAGTAAACGGGGCATAACAGACGACCGCATTGGCTTCCCCGTGGGATAAGCGATATGAAATATCTTTAGGTCTCAGCATTTCAGAACTCGGGATGATGACCAGACCCGTTTTTAAAGCTGCTATATACACCTCATAGGCTGAAATAAGTCGAGGGATCATTACTAACACTTTATCTCCCTTTTTCAGACCTGCATTTAGAAAAGTATTTCCAATCTTGTTCGCATTTTTTATTAAAGTTTCATATGTAATCTCATCTTTTTCGCCTTGCTCATTTTCCCACAGGATAGCTTTCCTTGATGGGTCACTAGCATGCTTTTCGAATTCCTGTACCAGATTATAATTTTCCGGAGCGATCAGTTCTTCACGATTCATTCTTCATTTCCTCCTTAAGATCCATTGATAGCAACGTCTTTATTATATCAAAAATTCAAAATTATTAAAAATCAACTAAGAACAAAGGCTTAAAGCGCCCTGGTAGACACGAAACGCATAAGCAAAACGGCCGGAGGAAGGTGGCCTTCCCTTCCGCAGGGCGGATGGCTTATGACGCGAGTGTCTGGGCGCTGGAGCTGGATGTCGCTCTTTTAAACATATATCTCCACAGCTTGGAATTTTATAATTTCCTAGACAATAAAAAAAGAGCGGCTGTCTTGCCGCTCTTACAGACTGTTGAGAAAATCGACTAACTTTAATGAAATGAATGTTTATAGGAAATAGACAAGTTGATTGTAGTTACACTGTCTTCTTGCATGCCTCTTTACGCTAGCCAGAGAGAAGACCGTGAGACTCCGTGCAATCTGCGAATTTTCAGGCTAAACGCTTGAAGTTCTGCCCGAGGATTTCGTTCATTGAATGAACAGTGATAAACGCACTTTCATCAACTGCCAGCATATATTTTTTTAGTTTGGAGTAATCTCTTCTATTCATAATGGAAGTGATAACTTCTTTATCCTCTTGATTAAAGGCGCCGCGAGCATAATGAATCGTAGCACCTCTTCCCAGATGTTGAACGATGAATTCACGTACTTCATCACTTCTACGGCTGATAATGACGATTTCTTTATTATCATCGAACTGTTGAAGAGCATAGTCAATCACTAGTCCGTTTAAAATAACACCGAAGAAGGCATACATTCCAATAGCAGGCCCAAAAATGAACGCAGAAGATAAAGCTATTGCAATATCAGAGAATAGAACGCCTTTTCCTACTTCAACAGAGAAATATTTATTTAGAATCATCGCGATAATATCGGTACCTCCCGTTGAGGCACCCTGGTGAAATACCAGTGCCATTCCGGATGCAGCAATAATCTGCCCGATGATCAGCTGAATTAATAAATCATTACTTAACGGCTGCTGAATAGGGAAAAATGTTTCAAGCCCCCATACCATAAACGAAAGTGCGAAACTTGCGTAAATTGTTTTCGTTCCAAACTGAAAACCTAGGAAGATAAAGCCGATAATAAATAAGACAATGTTTAGCAGGATCATAATTGTACCTAAGGTTAAATCAGGAAAGACTTTATTTAAAACGATAGATAAACCACTGACTCCTCCAGTAGCTAAGTCATTAGGTGAAAGAAAGAAATGGACGTTTACAGCTACTGCAAAAGCACCTAGATTTATGAGTAAAAATGATAGCAATTTCTTTGTCATTTGAAAGCCTCCTTCTTCGGAATTTATTCCGCTGCAGTTAACGTTACATACGGGATTATAGAAGGCTTTCTGGCGCTTGTAAACCATTATGCAAGAAAAAGTTTTATTAAGTTTTTGTAAGCGATTGTAGTAAAAGTATTGCAAAAATTATCCTTTTCCATTGCCGTTTTTTTGACACTTTCTCTTATAATTTCCCAGGAAATACGAATAAAAAACCGAAGACTAAAATCAGCCTTCGGTTTTATAAGGAAGCCGGACTGTAACACGAGTACCTTCGCCGACTGTGCTTTCATATAAGATTTTTCCATCGAGGTCATCGATCATCTTTTTCGTAACCATAATCCCTAAACCGGTTCCCTTTTCTTTTGTCGTATAAAAAGGCTCTCCCAGTTTAGTGAGCTCGTAATCACTTAACCCATGTCCATTATCAATTATAGATAAAACAAGCTCATTGGCATTTAAAAGGGCTTCTACTTGAACTTCGCCCTTTTCCCCAAGAGCATCGATGGCATTACTCAATAAGTTGATTAAAATCTGCTTGAGCCTTTTCGGTTCACTGTAAAAAGGACTTAGTTCTGGATCACACGTATGATACAGCTTTATATTTTTGTTTGCGGAGTCCGGATCCAGAAGCCGGCTGACATAAGTGATGATTGATTCTAAATTCACCGTTTCCAGTTGAACAGATGATTTCGGCTTCGACAACATCATAAAGTCCTGAACAATGGATTCAATCCGATTGACTTCGTCCAGAATAATATCATGATAGCTGTCCCTGAGATCAGGATTGGCCGCACCAATCTGAAGAAAGCCTTTAATGGCTGTGAGCGGGTTCTTAATCTCGTGGGCCACGCCTGCTGCCATCTGTGTAATTGTAGAAAGCTGCTGCGATTTTTCCTGCAGCTCGGTCATCTCTTTGAACTTCGTAATATCTTCATCCATACCGATTACGAACGTCTGTCCGTTTTCTTTAATAGGGAATCCACGCATGCGGACCCATTTTTTATCACCAGCCGGAGTGGTAATTGAAAACTCGACTTCATGATTCTGCTCCATCATCAGCTTAGCAGCTTCGTGTACCTCAGGAAGAAATTCATCGTCGATTAAACTAAAAATCAAGGAAGGTTCTTTCATAACTTCTTCCTTATCTAAACCGTAGATGTCATTGAAAGCCTGACTGATATAAAGCAGCCGGTTTTCCTGAGGATAGCAGATCCAGCAGGCTTCTTTAATGTTTTCAGACAGCAGTGTAAACCGCTCTCTAACCTCTTCCAAATCTCTCAGCTGCTGGGTGGAACTCGTTACATCCTGAGCTATAATCGTGATGCCCTGCTCACTTGGAACGACAGTAACTCCCATTAAAATGTGCGGGTTGTAAACCTCCCCGATAAAGTTCACCGTTTCCTGTGTTTCCATCGCTCTTAAATAGTGTTGAAAAAAGTCGTAATAGTCATCAATTGGAAAGAGGTCCCATAACTTTTTACGGTAATATTGGGAGATCTGTAAATTAACCATTTTTTCCATCGTCGTATTCGCATAAATTATTTCCCAATTTCGATTAAGCATGGCAATGCCGTGTGGAAAATAATCAGAAGCTTGTACAAGCCGCTCTTTCACCTGGGACGTACGGATGGCTTTTGGGTGTGTAGCAAGCACCTCTGTCTGATGCAGAACCGTCCCATGAGGCAAAGGATTTATCTGGTCATAATTTTCTTTATGTTTATGCTTAAAAACGGGCAGGTAGGGTTTTTTATATTGTGAGGAAAAAATAAAGGCAATATTGTCATTAGAAAGATGAAGCATCTTGCAATAGTAACGCTTCGTGATATCGGCGGTCTTTACAGAAACGCTTAATTCTTTTTCGCTCCATTCCGAAGAGTGGTGGATCATACGGTAAATTTCGCCCCGTTCCAGCATTTGAAACAGAGAGAGCCATCTTGACATGTGAAGGTTTGATTCATCGAGTAAAAGTTCATTTTTCAGTACGTTATTAAGCGTAACGGTCTGGTGATGTACATCTAGAAGACACGCTGGAGTTCCGCTTACACCTAGGATGTAAAGCATTTCATCGCTATAAACGTGGTCTGAATACCTCTCTTTTATCACCAATAGTATGACCTCTTTCCTTTAGTACTCAATATTTTCCAACACGGTTTTTATTATAAACCATAAAAGCAAAATTTTGAATATTATATTACCATTATACAAATAAAATAATTGTAGAAACAACAGTAGTATTAAAAAGGAATTCTGTAGAAAGATATAACTCCTTGTTAAGCCCCTTCAATGCTCCTCCACAATGTCAGTGACGCATAGCTCCTAAATGGGTCCCATTCCCCACTTAACTTTACCATTTCTTCATAGTTTGGCTTCTTATCAAGCCGAAAATATTGCTTCATTGCATTTTGAATTCCTATGTCGGCTTTTGGAAATAAATTTTCTCTTCCTACTCCAAACATGAGCCAGTTTTCAGCTGTCCACGGACCGATCCCTCTAATCTTTACGAGCTGTTTAATCACTTCTTCATCCGGCTGTTCCGCCAGGTGGTTCAAATCAACTTCACCTTCTGCTATAAGTTTAGATGTGTCAATGACATACTCTGCTTTCCTTTGACTAAATTGAAGCTCGCGCAGCTGGTCGTAATCAAGGCTGGCGGCTTTTTCAGGAGAAGGATAAAACCAGACGCCATTTATTTCTGAACCGAACTTCTGAACAAACCTTGTGCTTAACGTATAGGCAAATTTCATATTTAACTGCTGATGAATAATAACTTTCATTAAGCAGTCATACAAATGAAAATCTTTAACAATTGGTGTCCCATAATGATTGTGAAATAATTTAGCAAGGTTGGTTTTTTGAAAATGCTGATAAACTTCTTCTAAGTCTCTCCCCCATTGGAAAAGCTCAAAAATGTGTTGAAGAAGAATGTCTCTGTTCTCATTACTTGAGCTGCTTACTTCAAAGCAGGGGTGTGATGTCGTGCCTAGGGCTTTCACCCGTACAATATGATGCTCATCATTAAGCTTCACGGGAACATCCACCCAGCGCTCTTCACGATTTAACCGCGTTAAAGGATCCAGCGACCATCGCAGCAGCGTATAATCGAAATCATATTCACGAACGGACGCTATTTCTTCTTTCCACATAAGTTCACCTCATTCAATAAAAAAGATCTGGCTATTTTATACAATAGCCAGATCTCTATTTTATCAAACTTAAAGGCGGAAAACAGGATAAGGCAGTAATTCTTTAGACATTAAATCATTAAGACTTCCGAATTGATACCCGCGTTTACGCAGCTCCACAATCATCTGTTCCAACGCTTCAGCATTATCCTCTGACACAGTGTGCATTAAAATTACAGCCCCAGGGTGAATTTGCTCAAGAACGTTATTATAAGCGTATTCCCACCCCTTTTGGTTATCTGTCTCCCAGTCTTTAAAGGCAATCGACCAAAAGGCATGAGTATACCCAAATTCTTTCGCCCATTTTAAGGACTGCGAGTTGAAAGTACCTCTTGGCGGACGGACGTAAGTCATCGCTTCCTGGTCGGTTAATTCTTGAACCGCTTCATTTACTTGATCGAGTTCTTTTTTCATCTCTTCTTTAGGTATCTTGGTGAAGTCAGGGTGAGACCATGAATGATTCCCAATTAAATGGCCTTCCTTGTTCATTCTTTTTACTAACTCAGGGGCACTGTTAATATAATGCCCAGTTACGAAAAAAGTCGCCGGTACCTGCTGTTCCTTTAAAACATCAAGCACCTTTCCGGTATACCCCTGCTCATAACCATTATCAAATGTAAAATACACCATTTTATCTCCGGAACGGTCTGCATAAAATCCGTCATATTCTTCCACCATAGGACCATAGCGTCCTACGTCAGGAAGTTTACCTTCTTTATTTTTTGAAAATCCCCATCCTTCTGCATGTACGGCTGATGGCGCAGCGAGCATTGCCGCTAAAAGGATGAGGGCCAGTAATTTTTTCATGTAGGTCACCCACTTTTTCTTTAGTATGTGTGGGTTGATTTCTTACTATTATAAAAGACGAACGGGAATAATACCCATTCGCCTTTTTAATTAAAGTATGAGAGCTGCTGCCCATCCAAAGATAAATAGCGGAATATTAAAATGGATAAATGTCGGTACACACGTATCCCAAATGTGATTGTGTCTTCCATCGGCATTCAATCCGGATGTCGGCCCTAACGTACTATCAGAAGCAGGAGAACCGGCATCACCAAGCGCTCCGGCCGTTCCAATTAAAGCAGCTGTGGCTAATGGAGAGAAGCCTGCACCGATACAAATCGGAACAAATAATGCTGCGATAATAGGAATTGTGGCAAATGAAGATCCAATCCCCATAGTAACGATCAGTCCAACTAACAGCAGTACAAAGGCGATCAGCATCTGATTATCTCCAAGGAACTGAGAACTTACATCTACTAAAGAAGAAACTGATTCCGTTGCCGTCAGCACATTCGCATATCCACTTGCAATCAGCATAACGAACGCAATCGTTCCCATCATCGCAATACCATCACTGACTACTTTATCGCCTTGTTTAAAAGGGACAATTCTAAACGCAAACATTATGATCAGTCCGGCTAAAGCCGCAAGAACCAATTCTTCGTAAAATGCCTGGATAAATAAAGTAACGATAATAGCAAGAATCGTAAAGACATGTTTTTTTGTGAATTTAATTGATTGAAGATCTTCAGACCTTAGTTGGAAATCTAATTCGTGTGAAGCCTGAGCTTCATTAGGGTCTTTTTTCTTTTTATATGTGATAAAAACAGCAATTAACAGCCCGACAATCATTCCAGAACCCGGAATAAGCAGAGACTGGGCAATCTGACTGATTCCCAAAGATACACCATTCGCTTCCATTGCCTCTTGGATTGTTTGATGAAAGATAAGCCCAAAACCTGCAGGGATCATTACATAGGGCGCTTTCAAGCCAAAAGTTAAAGCAGTCGCTACAGCTCTGCGGTCAAGCTTCATTCGATCAAATAAATGCAATAACGGAGGAATTAATATTGGGATAAAAGCAATATGAACGGGTACCACGTTTTGAGATAAACTGGCTACCCCGGCGATTACTAATACTGTGAATGTGCGTTTATCTTTAAATACTTTTAGCAGTCTCCCGACTAATATACTCGTAATTCCTGAATACGTAATAGCCACAGCGAAGGCTCCAAGCAAAATATAACTTAACGCTACACTCGCCTGGTTTCCCATACCGTCAACGATCAGCTGTAAAGAACCAATAAGGGATTCTCCGCTCATCACGCCTGCTGTTAAACCAGCAGCTAATATAGCAATAATGACATTTACACGCAATAAACTTAAAACAGTCAGCACAAGGACTGACACTATAACAGCTAGTGCCATGACACGATCTCCTTTCTAGTTTCTTTTCTTCATTAGCGATTTACCATAATAAAGGACGAGGGTAAAAAATGCAACCCTCATATAGAAATGAGAGCAGCTTTTTATAGCTTCTTCTCTAGATCTTCCAGCATTCTAATTAATGCATCTATATCCTCAAGGGAGGTTTGTTCAGGATCCATTTCTTCAATTCTGCTCATAAAATCCGTCAATCTCAGCTTCAGTTCAGTCATTTTTTCATCTTGTGACACAGGCAAACTCCTTTTTCAATTGATTGCACCTTGCCTATCATAGTACATGTCTCCTGTTCTGTCCACCACTGAACGCGTTCTCCACTAATTACCAAATAGAAGGGTACGGGGAGCGAATACTTTTTCGCTTTTTGCACGAGCTTACTCGAGAAACTTTAGCTGCCGGGTCTCGGGTCCGCCCGTTTATTATGCAGAATTCTCGCGGTATTCGCTCCCCGTGCCGCCACGTTTTAAACCGCGGTTCCCCTAAGGGTATTGAAACATTAAAAAAGCGCGGAAGAATTCGGGCTTACCGCTCAAATTCAATAGCGCCTTTTCTTAATTTAATTCATAGGAGAAGCTGACATGATCCTGAACAGGAATCCAGGCTCCCACGTTCTGCCTTGTTACATTTTTAATCTCAAGCATTTTCTTCGAACCTTTAAGTTTGATGTAAACATCTCCAAAAGCTACCTCTCCCTTTTCATTAAGGGCCGGAGCGTATGCTTTCAGATGACCGATTTTATTAACTGGAACCGAGTATTTATTCTGCTGGGTAGTTCCTCTTCCAATCACGGCTTCATAAGAAAGGGGAAGGTTGGAATGACTTTGGGCTTCGAGTAAGATAAGCCTCATCATCTGCTCACTTTCTTCAGCCTTTGTGGTAAGACCACCATTGACGGTCTTTTCTTCCTTCTGCTCATAACTCATCTCTTCGGTTTTCTGTCCACCTTGGTTATTGAGCTCATTCGTATTAATCTGCTGATATTCCCAGTTGACGTTGCTTTCTTTGGACTCATAGGATAGAGGCCAGCGGCCAAGAAAGATTTCACCTCGATAACCGATAGCAAGCGGTGAAGGTTTAATCGTTGTTTCATTTAACATTTCAATAAGCTCAGGATTTACGACAGGAACCTCTGATTTATTGATGAGTTCCCCCGTAAGTTCTTCGGCTTCAAGAATTTCCTGTTGGTCTGTTGAATTAGGGTACGTATTGTCTTTTGAGATATTCAACACGTGGCTCGGTATCTCAGATTGGCCTTCTTTCTCTTTAGCCCCAATTTGAAAAGGCAGAGAAAGAGAGATAAAACCAATAAGTACAATAAGTCCTAAATATTTTATTCTCATGGCGGGGACCACCTTTCTTTTTTCTTTTATCATGTGAAAAATGACCCCCGCCTATTCGTTAAGATGAAATGAGACGATTCATCACTCGTTCGGCTTTCGGATTGAAAAATTGTATAAATGGACCAATAAAAAGAAGAATAATGATTGTACCGATTCCTATAGGTCCGCCCATTAAAAGCGCAATAATTAAAGCAAACGATTCTGTCAAAGTTTTAGATACGGTAAGGCTTAAGCCGAATCTTTTCTGCAAAGCTACCATGAAATTATCGATAGGATTTAAGGAAAATTCAGGCTGTAGATACAAAGCTACACCGATGGCAATTACACAAATACCAAGCAATAGTATGAAACCCTGGTAAAACCAGCCAATAATCTCCATATCAGCTAAAGCGATCATCATCCAGAAGTCGACCATTTTACCAACAATTACTATTGTGATAACGGCGAGTAAGTCCGGTTTTTCTTTTGCTATAAACGCATTGGATACAATGAGCATTCCACCAATAATGATGACCCAGTTACCTATGGTCAAGCCGATTTTCTCCGTCAAGCCGACATTCAAGGCATCCCATGCACCGGCGCCCAAATCGGCATTGATGGTTAAAGTAATTCCTAATGAAATGATAATAAGGCCAATGATATAAAACGAACCTCTAATGAACCATTTTTTCAATTGTGCACCTTCTCTTCTGTTTATTCTTAAGTGAGAATGTTAAAGGTTTATAAAAAAAGTAATTCCTTATTCTTCGTTAACGGAACTCACTTTTGCGACTAGTCGTTTGGATTAAATATAACGTTTACATAGCGAACAAAAAAAAGAGCGCTCTCCTGATTCCAGGACGAGGCTCTTTTTATTTTACTTCGATAATTCGATAGACTCAAGGGTTTCTTCTACTTTTATACTATAGAGTACCGATTGAACCATGGAACAGTTTTTCTTAGAAATCTCCAGGTTTTTAAGCAGCTTGTCTTGATTCAGGCGATAACCTTTAACAACGAAATGAAGGTTGATTCGAGTGATCCGGTTCGCTTCTTCCGGATTTCTCTCAATATCAGCGGACACCTTAATGTCTTCATAATTAATTCTCTGCTTGTCCAGGATTTTCCGATAAACCCCCAGGCTGCAGCCGGCGACTGAGGCAACCATCAGCTGAAAAGGTCTGAAGCCATATGTCTCATCTCCGGAAATTTCTAATTCTCCATATTCAAAGGATGTACGGATTCCGCCTTCTTTCAGGTAAAAGTCCATTTATAATCCTCCTCCTTTTTCTTAGTCCCATATTAGTATAGTAACCTAATTTCACGTATCGATAAAATGTAGTTGCCCTTTAAAAAGGAAATCGTATAGGATTAAAAAGTATGATGTCTTTTCAGGGGGGTGTTTTTAATAGTATCAAATAGAACGCGTTTTTGGATACTTATCGGTCTTGTTACGATCTCAGGATTCTCCCAGGGGATGCTGCTTCCTTTGCTTGCTGTTATTTTAGAGCAGAACGGTGTTTCATCATCGGTAAACGGACTTCATGCCGCTGCTTTATACATAGGTATTTTAATTTCATCGCCATTTATGGAAAAACCTCTGCAAAAGTTCGGCTATAAACCCGTCATTATGTTTGGAGGCATATTAGTGATTGTTTCCTTGGCACTTTTTCCAGTTTGGCAGTCCCTGTGGTTCTGGTTCATTCTCCGCATGACGATCGGGATTGGCGACCAGATTCTGCATTTCGGAACCCAGACATGGATAACGGCTACCGCCCATGAAAAATCACGCGGCAAAAGCATCGCTTACTACGGGCTTTTCTTTAGCGTTGGCTTTACATTAGGGCCGCTGATGACCAACCTTTTATCGATTAGTATTTACCTGCCGTTTATTATTTCAGCTGTCATCAGCTTAGCTGTCTGGATGACAATGTGGTTTGTACGCAATCAGATGCCGCCACAGGAGCATCAAACTGCTTATGGCACGAGTTCTATCAAAAGGTTCGGCCTGGCGATCAAGCTTGGATGGGCTGCCTTCCTGCCTCCATTAACCTACGGGTTTCTGGAAGCAACGCTGCATGCTACTTTTCCGATCTATGGATTAAGGATCGGGCACGACGTTAATACGCTGTCGCTTATCATTCCATCGTTTGCGGCTGCCAGCCTGCTGTCTCAGATTCCTTTAGGATCGCTGAGCGACCGATATGGAAGAAAAATTGTCATTACTACAGTAATAGCCGGTGGAATTGCTGCCTTTACGTTAGCCGGCATTTTTGAAAGCTCAACAGCTGGACTGTTTATTACATTTGCAATCGGCGGTTTCTTTGTCGGTTCACTGTTTTCGCTCGGAATTACCTATATGACTGATCTCCTGCCAAAAGAGCTCCTTCCAGCGGGTAATATTCTCTGCGGCATGTCCTTTAGTATCGGAAGTATTGGAGGACCGTCGATTACAGGGATTTTTATTGACGTATTTGAAGGGATCTCTTTCTTTTATCTCATAGTCGTTACGTTAGTTATTGTTTTTCTCGGTGTTGCACTAAAACCGGCACCACAAAAAGCTGCCTCTTCCGCATGAGAAGGGCAGCTTTTTGCTTTATTCTGTTAACGCCTGATTCAGCACATTAATGTTCTTATTCATTAAGCTGAAATAGTCTTCCTCAGCTTCGATATCTTCTTCCGTAAGTACGGATAAATTGTGAACACGAAGAGGCTCTGCTCCAATTTCCTTCTGGACGACTTCAGAAACCTTCGGCGTGATATTCTGTTCAAATAGTACGTAATTCAAATCATTCTCTTCGGCTGTCTTAATAATGTTTTCCAATTCTTTCTGAGAAGGTTCGTTTGTCGGACTAAGGCCGGAAACTGCAATCTGTTCTATGCCGTAAGCCTGCTCCCAGTATCCATAAGCCGCATGAGAAACTATAATTTCTTTTTTATCCTGTCCTGCTACTTCATCATGGAATTTTTTATCCAGTTCTTCCAATTCAGCTTTTAACGCTTCAAAATTCTCATTAAACTGTTCCTCGGATTCCGGCTGCAGCTCTACCAGCATTTCCTTAATATTTTCTGCTAGCTGAATGGAACGCACCGGATCCAGCCAGATGTGCGGGTCATTTTCTCCATGGTCATGTCCTTCATGGCTTTCCTTCTCATCATGGGAGTCCTGTTCCCCATTACCCTCTTCGTGACTATTTTCATCGCTATGACTCTCTTCTTCATAGACGTGATCGTCGTCATGATTTTCTTCCTCATCATGCGAGTGGCCGCTCTTTTCAAGATCCAGACCATTTGCGGCTTCTAGAATGGCTACATCCTCTGACTCAATTGCGTCTGAGATTTTCTCAGCATATGACTCAAGTCCTGCACCATTATAAATAAATGCTTCAGCCTCTGCCAATTTCACCATTTCTTTCGTCGATGGTTCATACGAATGGGCATCAGATCCAGCCGGCAGGATAGAATTCACCTCTGCCTTCTCCCCTGCTATGCGTTCCGTAAAATACTGGAGAGGATAAACAGTTGTATTGATTTTTAACGTCTTCTTTTCTTCTTCAGATGATTGATTACTGCACGCTCCAAGTAATAAAATTCCTATAAGTATAAAAACACTAATTATTGCACGTCTCATCAATTGTAATCCTCCTTGATCTAATCACACTTCAACAGTATATAGTAATGATTACGTTCTGTAAATAGTAATCATTACTTCTAACCTCGAAAAGAGACCTTTCTAAGGCGGTTGAGAAAGTCTCTAAGCTACGGCAGCTAAAGGCGGCAGGCTAAAAAAGCTTGAAGAAAACCTAAGGTTTCTCTTCAAGCTAAGAAAGATCTTTTATAAAGAATCAACTGCAAAAAGGACACTTACCGTAGATTTCGAATTTATGATTTTCAACATCATAGCCTTGGAGGTTCTCGTTAATACTCTCCATCGGACAAAAATTAATGGACTTGGTCTTTCCGCAATCGGTGCAGATAAAGTGATGATGGTGACCTTTTGTATCGCAGCCCATACGAAAATGTTTTTCCCCATTAAGCTCTGTAGATTCAAGGATTTCTTCCTCTGTGAGCAGATATAAATTACGGTAAACCGTATCATAACTGACTCCCGGGAAATCCTTCTGAATCTTTTTTAATATTGATTTCGCTGCAATATATTGATCATGCTCAATAAAAATCTCTAATATTCTTTCCCTTTGCCTTGTTTTCTTATATCCGCTGCTTTTTAACTTTTGTAAAGCCGATTCTAGTTTCATGCGGTTTCACCCTTTACGTGTAACTGATTTCTAACTTTTTTAAATAAGATAGCCATAATGAGAACGAGTATGGCAATTACTACAATCGTTCCACCTGGAGGCACGCTTAAATGATAAGAAGAAATTAAACCAAGTATCACAGAGAACTCTCCAAAGAATATCGACAGACCAATCGTCTGTTTAAAGCTGGACGCAATCCTTAAGGCAGCCGCAACAGGAAGTGTCATCAGCGCTGAAACAAGCAAAATTCCAACCACCTGCATTGATGAAGCAATAACCAGTGCCACCATAACGATAAACATTAAGTGGATCCAGCGGCCGTTCACTCCTGAGATGGCAGCATGTTCTTCATCAAAAGAAAGGATAAAAAGCTCTTTGTAAAACATGATAACAATAGCAACAACTGCAAGTGTAATAAACACTACCGTCCACATACTTGACCGGCTTACGGCGGTTACACTTCCAAACAGATAGCTGAATAAGTCTGTATTAAAACCCTCAGCCAGGGAAATTAAGATCACTCCTACCCCAATACCTCCAGATAAAATGATAGGGATCGCAAGCTCTTCATAATGCTTATATACTTTCCTCAGTTTTTCAATTAGAATGGCCCCGCCCACAGAGAACACCATTCCCATGTAAACTGGGTTAAGCTCGTTGATACTAGACACCCTTTTCTCTAATAACAGGCTGGCCGCTATTCCGGTCAGGGTGATGTGTGAAAGGGCATCTGCGATTAGCGAGAGACGCCTGACTACTATAAATACGCCCAGCAATGGTGCTACGATTCCGATTAATAAGCCGGTCACTGCGGCATTTTGTAAGAATTCATATTCCAGAAAGCCGCTGATCATGAATGACTCACCTCATGATTGTGGGTGAGCTGCTGAACCGAATGACCATAGAGACGGTTAAGGTCTTCCTCATCAAACTCTTTATATTCCTCCGAGGCTCCATGGAAGTGGATTGTCTTGTTCATACAAACCACGTGCGTTGCATGCTCTGTAATCGTCCCGATATCATGGGTGATCATCAGCAGCGAGATGCCTTTTTCTTTATTTAATTTTCCAAGCAGATTGTAAAATGCCGTCACATGCTCAGCATCGACACCCACAGTTGGTTCATCAAGAATTAATAGTGCAGGGTCGCTGACTAAAGCTCTAGCAATAAAAACCCGCTGCTGCTGACCACCGGATAATTCTCCGATACTTACATCTGCATAGTCTTCCATCTCAACTGTCCGCAGAGCTTCCATTGCTTTTTGCTTATGATTCTTATTAAAAAAGCGAAAAGCACCTATCCTTGAAACCAATCCTGTTTTAACCACCTCAATTACGGTTGCAGGGAACCCGGAATTAAAACTGTTGGCTTTCTGCGAGACAAACCCAATCTCCTGCCACTGATTGAACTGCTTTAGGGGCTGGCCGAACAACTTTACGGATCCTCTGTCTGCTTTTTGAAGCCCCAGCATCAGTTTGATCAAAGTGGATTTGCCTGAACCATTCGGTCCAACCAACCCTAGAAATTGGCCTTGTTCAATAGAAAGATTGACATCCTTAACGACCCATTCCCTGTCGTATTTAAAAGACACCTGGTTCATTTCTATAATTTTATTAGCATTCATAGATAATCCCTCTCAAAATAATAATCATTACGAATTAAATTATAATACGTTCATATATTGAAGTAAATGGCAGTGAATTTTTAATTGACAAAAACTATTTTTAAGGCAGAATAGTGAATGGTAAATGTAATAGTTACGATTTACACTTTAAAGGAGGACAACCATTGGATCAAGTAAATCAACCTTCCAATAAGTGGGGATATCTATTACTTTTTTTATTTTTTGCGGCTTTTATCTATGGAGACCTTTTCCCTACTTCCGTCATTGCATCAATCGCCCCTTCCCTGCTGGATGTAAACACAATCTTTCTAAGCATCGTGCTTGAGGCCATCCCCTTTATCCTGCTCGTTGTGTTTTATAATTTACTAGACAACAAGAAAAAAGAGTGACTTTCTTTTATAAATCAAAGAAAATCACTCTTTTTAGATTGGCCTCTGTTGATTCCACGATGAGCGTTCGGTGGTGACGCCTGCGGGACCAGCGCGAGTCGAAGATCCACTTGGTCAAGTGATCTTCTTGACCAAGTTAGCTGAGGCCGTGCCCGCGGCAAGCATCCACCGAGAAGCGGTTCGGAACAACAAACTTTAACAGCTCTTTTAGAGAAAGGACTTTTTCAGTGAACTCACTGGTGTGAAGGGTTTTTATAAATATTTACTGTATCTTTTCTCAAGGCGGTCCTGTAAAAAGGAAAAAACCATAGTTAACGGCCAGTAGACAAGAGCCGCTAATACATACATCGTCATTGAATCATTAGTCCGCCCTGCAACAATTTGAGCTTGATTTAATATTTCAGGTACTGAAATCATAGCCGCCAGGGAAGTGGCTTTTAATAAATCTAAGAATACGTTGCTAAGCGGCGGAATCGCAATCCTGGTAGCCTGTGGAACGATGATTCTTCTCATCGTCTGCCAATAGGAGAGTCCTAAAGCCCTGGCTGATTCCCACTGGCCTTTAGCAACACTTCCTAGGGATGATCTGTTGATTTCAGCAATATAGGCTGCACTGTTTGTCCCAAAACCAATTATGGCAGACATCACTGCAGACAGTGTGATACCCAGAATAGGCAGCCCAAAGTAAAGAACAAATAAATATACTAAAACAGGAGTTCCCCGCATAAAAGAAATATAAAGCCGGGCCGGCCACCGCAGCAGCCGGTTACCCGAGCTTCTTGCCAGAGCAAGGAAAAATCCGAGGATTAGTCCAATTCCCATACCTATGACCGCAACTAGTAAAGTGTACGGGACCCCTTCTAAAATAAAGGGCAGATTCTCCCAAGCCCGCTCGGGAACAAAGAACTTTTCTAAGTTGATTTCTCGAACGTCAACTGAAAACATAAGAACTCCTCACCTTACAGATCCAGTCCTTCAATCTCTTTCACTTCTTCTTCCGGCTCCACAGAAGCATCTTTACCGCCAAAGAATTCTTTAGACAGTTCAGTCAATGTTCCGTCTTTACGCATTTTCTGAAGAGTTTCATCGATCTTAGTTTTCAGCTCTTCTTCACCATTTGGCATGACAATAGCAGATTCGGTTGGATGGAATTTAAGATCTGGATGAAGAGTTACATCTATATCAGGCAGAGCTTTTAAAGCAAGTGTCTGTAAATAGTAATCATTAATAATTAAATCAGTATTACCGTTTTCAACATCTCTCAAATACACATCATTCGCAACATTGCCGTAAGAGACAATTTCCGCACCGTAATGCTCAGCAATTTGAGCAAATACAGTAGTTGCTCCCCCACCGTGTCTCTTTCCTTCTATATCTTCAAGCGTTTCAATTCCAGATAAATCGTCTTCTCGGACAATCATAGTAGAATAGGAATATTTGTAAGGCTCACTAAAGTTAAAGCTTTCCTTCCGGCTTTCCGTGATCTCCATATCGTTAATGACCATATCTACGCGGCCGCTTTCAATGGCAGACAGCAAGCCATCTACTCCGTATTCTTCAAAAGATAGTTCTAAATCGAGACGATTGGCAATTTCTTTCATAACTTCAACATCATACCCTGTTAATTCATTGGATCCTTCAGGGTAAAAAGAAGCAGGGTACAAGGTTCCGGATGTACCTACAACAAGCTTACCATCTTCCTTAATTTCATCCCATTTTGAAGATGAAGACTCACTGCTCTCATTGGATTCTTCGCTTCCTTCTGTACCACAAGCGATAAGTACAACTGAGAATAAGAGGATAAGTATAGTTAAAATACCTTTTCGCATTATATTTCACCTTCCTGTAAAAATTTCATACCTATACAATATTGCAACATGTTGACGGGAATATCAACCTCTCTGCTCTCTTTACTTTTAATGGATATTTCGTAATCCTATATTGCACTATCCCTTAGTTATGCTATGATAATAATTAATATAAAATTAAAATCATTTTAATCTGTTCACCTTATGTTTTGAATACTTATAAAAAGGGGCTGATTTAATGTCCATTCTGTCTTCTGCCTTGCGTAAATCAATGTTATCCCGGCCGTCCCCTGCTTTCTTGGCAAAAGTAAAACCGCACGTTGAACTAATCGCAGCCTTAACGAGCGGGGCTCTTCTTTTATTTGCATGGATCGCTTCCGAACCGTCTTCAGCGAGCTTCACAGCCCTGCACATTCTGGCCTTTGTAATAGGCGGATATGCGAAAGCAAAAGAAGGCATTATGGAAACGCTCCAGGAAAAAGAAATGAATGTTGAACTGCTGATGATTTTAGCAGCCATCGGCAGTGCTTCGATCGGCTATTGGACAGAAGGGGCTATTCTCATCTTTATCTTCGCGCTCAGCGGGGCACTTGAAACCTATACATTGAATAAAAGCAACCGGGAAATCTCGGCATTAATGGACATACAGCCTGATGAAGCTTTAAAAGTAACCGAAACGGGGTATCAGCTGGTCCCTGCCGAGGATTTAAATATCGGCGATCGTATCCTTGTTAAAGCCGGAGAAAGGCTCCCAGCAGACGGAGTGATTGTAAAAGGAAGCACTTCAATTGATGAGAGTGCCATCACAGGAGAGTCACTGCCCGTTTATAAGGAAAAACAAACCGAAGTCTTTGCAGGCACCGTGAATTTAACCGGAAGCATCACTTGCGAAATTACAAAACGAGCAGAAGATACTCTTTTTCAGCGGATTATTCATATGGTCCAGCAGGCTCAAAGTGAGAAGTCTCCCTCCCAGCTGTTTATCGAACGATTTGAAAATATATATGTAAAAGCCGTCCTTATTACAGTGGCCATAATGCTTTTTCTTCCTCATTATCTTTTCGGATGGTCCTGGACAGATACGATTTACCGGGCAATGATACTGCTTGTGGTCGCATCCCCATGTGCTTTAGTGGCATCCATTATGCCGGCAACTTTATCTGCTATTTCTAAAAGCGCGCGCCAGGGACTGCTTTTTAAAGGCGGCGTTCACGTAGAGAACTTATCCCATATAGAAGCCATCGCTTTTGATAAGACAGGAACACTTACTAACGGAAATCCGAAAGTCACGGACATTGTGCTTAAGGATGAATCTTTAAAAGAAGAAATTTTCGCTGTCACTATGGCTATTGAACAAGAATCCAATCATCCTCTGGCGAAAGCCATAGTTTATGCCCTTTCTCAATATGAGCTCTCTCTCCCTTCTATGGACCATGTCGAGAATGTCAGCGGCCAGGGAGTAGAAGCGCAATATAAAGGTGAAACCTGGAAAGTAGGAAATGCAGAATTCGCAGGTAAAGAGGAAGCACTTTCTTTCAAATATGGTTTAGCCGAACACTTGGCTTCTGAAGGAAAAACGATTGTTTTCATTTCAAAAAATAATGAAATACTGGCTTTATTTGCTCTTAAAGATACGGTTCGAAAAGAAGCCAAACAAGCAATTGAAAGCTTAAAAAAGCAAGGAATTTATACAGTCATGCTAACGGGGGATAACCCTATTACAGCTGAAGCCATTGCCAAAGAAGCAGGTGTTCAAAGTTATATCGCTGAGTGCATGCCTGAAGACAAAGTCCGTGAACTTAAGGTATTGAAGCAGCACTTCAGACACGTCGCTATGATCGGAGACGGTATTAACGACGCGCCGGCATTAGCCTCAGCAAACCTGGGAATTGCTATGGGAGAAGGAACAGACGTGGCATTAGAAACAGCCGACTTAGTGTTAATGAAAAATAACCTGAACCGGCTGGAGGAAGCCATTCACCTTTCCAAAAGAATGAATCGAGTTATTAAACAAAATGTTATTTTTTCGATTTCAGTCATTACATTATTAATCGCCAGTAACTTTTTACAGTTACTTGATTTGCCTTTAGGCGTCATCGGCCATGAAGGCAGTACGATCCTCGTTATATTAAACGGGTTGAGGTTATTAAAATAAGAGTCTGCTTTATAAGCAGTCTCAGCTTGTAGAGTAACCCCCAGGTTTCCCGCAGGAGCAAAACTCCCTCCCTTTTTCGCGGACGAACGCCCGAGACTCCTCGCGAAACCCATGCTCGGGGTCTCGGATCGCCCGTTTTTTAAGCAGGAGTGTCGGGATATTCGTACCTGCTAAATGTCACGACACTAAAAAAAGACTATCCTTTACCTAGCTGACCCTAGCCAGGTGAAGGATAGTCTTTTTAACTTCCTCGCAAACGCTCTTTTAACAGTCACTATATTGTTCATCACTGGTGATGAACTTGGCTTTTATGGACCAAGGCATTAATTTCGCCGCCCAGCAAAATAATTACCCCGGAAATATAAAACCAGATCATAAGGACGATCACCCCTCCAAGGCTTCCATAAGTAGCAGAATAATTGCTTAAATTAGCTACATAGAAAGAAAACAGCAACGAAACCAGCTGCCACCCTAAAGTTGCGAATAATGCCCCGTAAAAAACCTCTTTCACCTTTAAATGCTGATCAGGCGCCATAAAATACAAGAAGGAAAGTACAACAAAGAAGATAAAGGAAGAGATTACCCATCTTAATGTATCCCATAACTCCCTGAACCCATCAGACAATCCAAAAATAGATGCAACAAAAATACCTATAGCGTTTCCAAGGACAGGAAGCAAAAAGGCAACCGCAATCACGAGCACCATGGAAACTGTCAGAAGCAGTGCCACAAGCCTAGTGACTATAAAAGATCTTCTCTCACGTACTTCATAAGCGCGGTTAAATGAGCGAATAAGAGCCGTTACCCCGTTAGACGCCGCCCAAAGGGTACCAAGGATACCTATTGAGAGAAGCCCGCTGTTTCGTTCACCTAAGAGAGTCATGACATTTTCAGAAATCAATTCATAAGTACTAGGGGGGGCATAAGTGCTGATAATGACAAGCACCCTTTGTTCATCTATATTTACATAGCCAAGCAAGGTTATTAAAACAATCAAAAGCGGAAATAGAGACAGCAGGAAAAAATATGAAAGCTGAGCTGCCATTCCTGGCACTTCGTGTTTACCAATTTTGCTAAGCAGCTCCTGAATAAAACGCATATCCCCCGTCTCCTTCCAATGATGTCGTTACGAAGCTTCTTTAGAATTATCTGCTGATCCTAACTGATTATTCACAGCTTCATCTACCTCGCCTATTTTATTTAATGCAGCTTCGATCTTGTTTAGAAGTTCAATAGCTTGGTCAATTCCATTGTTTAACCTTTCGGAGAATGACTCGTAATTGGTTCGTAAAGTATGAATCGCTTCAGAAGGATGCTGAGCAGCATTTCTGCAGGAGCATGCCGCCGTTTTCGATTTTCCTATTACATACTGTCGGGTTTCTTTATCCAGCATCATAATGGCACCTCCTAATAATGCGCCTGCTGCCATCCCTTTTATTAACTTGTTATTATCCATCATTATTTTTCCTCCTTCAATTGGTTTTGTTCTTTTATTTCTTTTAGTAAACCCTTACAGCCCTCAGTTACTAAATCATATACATAATCAAAATTACCTGTAAAATAAGGGTCAGGAACGTCATTTGATTCTTCACCTTCTACATAATCCATAAACAACCTGACTTTGACATCATTTTTTTCACGTATCGCCCGTAAATCCTCCATATTCTGAGTATCCATGGCAATAATGTAATCAAAACGATCCCAATCGCTGTCTTGTACCTGACGAGCTGAAATTCCTTCATAAGTAATCTTATTTTGATCTAAAATATTTTTAGTCCCCTCATGAGGCTGCTTTCCAATGTGCCAATGGCCTATTCCTGCCGAGTCTACAATAACTTCTTTTGAGAGCTCTTCTTTTTCAAGAAGATTTTTCAATATAGCTTCTGCCATCGGTGACCGGCAAATATTGCCAAGGCAAACAAATAAAACTTTTATCATTTATTAGCGTCCCCCATCATCTCCATTTTCATTTAATTATATCATGAAAAGCTTCTAACTCCCCTTTAAAGAGCGCAATCACTATACTTCTTCTTATCCCTAACTTGCAGTTATTAAACCCTCCTCATTGATTACCTATTCATAAATAAACTTGACTTTTACGTTAAATTTTCGGAATATTTTATATATAGACATTTTTTCACATTTAATAAAGGGGGGGAGTCGAATGGGCCATTTAGGTGCTATTCACAATTTTTTATCACAAGCAAGTGCATTTGTTTGGGGTCCTGTATTATTGATTTTAATCGTTGGTACAGGTATTTATTTAACCCTGAGGTTAGGGTTTTTACAATTTAAAACTTTACCTTATGCACTAAAACTCGTTTTTAAACCAGGCAAGACTCAAAAGAAAGAAGAAGGGGATATTTCCCACTATGAAGCTCTGACCACAGCTCTAGCCGCTACAATAGGAACAGGGAATATTGCCGGTGTTGCTACCGCAGTTATTCTTGGGGGACCTGGAGCAGTGTTCTGGATGTGGATTACCGCTATATTTGGAATGGCTACTAAATACGCAGAAGCCATTTTAGCTGTTAAATACCGTGTTACTGATAGAAACGGTAAAATGTCGGGCGGTCCTATGTATTACTTAGAAAGAGGATTGAAACAAAAATGGCTCGGAGTACTTTTTGCCATCTTTGGAGCAGTGGCTGCTTTTGGAATTGGAAATATGGTGCAGTCAAATACTGTTTCCGACGTAGTAGAATCCACTTTTAACATCAACCCTTGGATTACAGGTATTCTTCTGACGGTATTTGCTGCACTTGTACTTATCGGTGGAATTAAAGGAATTGGTCGTGTTACAGCGTTTTTCGTCCCAATCATGGCTCTCTTTTATATAATAGGTGCACTTATTATTATTTTCTTAAATTTAGATGCTGTGCCGGGAGCATTCGGCGTGATTTTTAATGACGCCTTTACCGGAAGTGCTGTTGGAGGCGGTATTTTAGGTACTGTTATCCGTTTCGGTGTGGCACGCGGGGTATTCTCCAACGAAGCAGGTCTTGGTTCTGCACCGATCGCTGCTGCTGCGGCGCGTACGGATTACCCTGGACGTCAGGCCTTGGTTTCTATGACTCAGGTGTTCATCGATACGATTATCGTATGTTCCATGACTGGTATCACGATTGTAATGGCTGGTCAGTACGCCAATGAAGAGGTAAATGGTGCAGACCTAACGACAACTTCCTTCCAATATTTCTTAGGTGATATCGGAATGTACATTGTTACAATTGGAGTTATTTTCTTTGCCTTTTCAACCATTGTGGGCTGGTCCTATTATGGAGAAAAATGTTTCGGTTATTTGACAGGCGACCGCGGAATTACGCTATATAAGTCTCTGTTCGTTATTTTTGTTCTAGTGGGAGCTGTGGCTCAGCTGGATACTGTATGGCTGTTTGCCGACGTAATGAATGGTCTGATGGCTGTTCCTAACTTGATCGGACTTCTTCTCCTTTCTGGTGTAGTTGCATCTGAAACAAATAAATTCCTAAATGTGGCCAGACAGGAACGACTAGAAGAGAAACGAGCTAGATCCACCAGCTAAATGGTATGCCCTCTCGCGGGGGTTAAAAACAAAATGATTCTATACAAGCTAAAATCCCCTTAAAGCCTTTGAGCTTAAAGGGGATTTTTGTTATTCGGTTTCCCTAACTTCTCTATTACTGTTCTTTTTCAGTAAATAAAGACCACTTCCTATTAGGATGGCGGATACAAGCACCACCTGGAAATAGCGCTGGTAGTAATACCAAATATCGATATGAAAGACCCTCCGCAGATCATCCGCTAATAAAGGAAAGAGAACGGTATCTATAAGATAATAAATACCTAATACAATAAGTGCACCGCCTATCAGGCCTTTACGTATATGGAGATTTTTTATAATCGGCCGATCTTCCGCTCTTCCCTGCTTCACATTACTGGTCTGCTGAAGCGCATCGAAGAAACTGTAAAACCAAATGACCGGGATGAGAAACAAGAACAACGATAACCTTAGAACATCTAATACATAGATAGCTGCAAGAAATCCGAGCATAAGCTGAAGTCCGCGTTTCTGCAGCCCTAAGTACATATGCCCCGCTCCCGGAAAGATAGCCAGTACTGTAGCGAGCATCCCGCTCTTTTCCCCTCTTATTCTTAATTCATTAAGATCTTCCATTAACGGCCGGTCTTCAATCGGCTCACCTGCCTGTTTTTTATTGAGTGCCTGAATAGCATCAAACAGGCTGTATACCCAAATCACAAGCAGAGCAGGCAGAAAGACGAGAAAACCTGACTGTGAAGTTAATAATGTTACAAAAATAATCATTGTTCCCGATCCAAGGAAAATCGCAAGAAATGTTAAGCCTCTTTGTTTTAAGCCCATTTGAAAATGGCCTACTCCCGGAACAAAGGAAAGTAAAATCGTAAAAAAGCGTTCATTCTGTTTTTCACTTTCTAATTGAACCGCAGCTGTCAGCGAGGTGGCTTCCCCTTTTACAGAAGAGTTTTTATTTCTTAACAGCAGCGTAATAACCATGTCTAACATATTGACCGCCCAGATGAATAAAGCCGCGATAAGAAAGACAGCAAGAATTCTTCCATTCACTGAATTCATTAAAACAGTAAAAAAAGCGGCCGCTAAAATACCGAAGAATACCAATGGGTATAAGATCCCTCTGACAGCACGCCCCAGATACATATGTCCAAAACCTGGAATGAAGGCCAGGAAAAAAGCTAATATAGGTGACTTATTCATGCCATACCCCTCCTCTTTGATCATCATTTCTCCAACGATCTGTTTCATTTAATAATTTCTCTGTAATGGAAGGTTGTTCCTGAAATTGCTGATCATCAAAAGTTGAAAAAACATATTGAAAGACCCCGCTTCCCATTAACAAGAGAGTCATTGATGAAGCAATCGCATAATTGAACAAAGTCCCCCTGGCTTTTCCTGCTTTTTTAGGTGTATGTTCTTTGATTACGTCAATGATGTCGTCAGTAAAGGAAGGAGATAGTTCATAAGACGTATTTAAACGGTCCACCGCATCCAAGTAAGAATCAAAGCATTGAGAACACTTGTCGATGTGACCCTCTACCAGAAGCCGGTCATCTTCCGGCAGCTCATCTTCAATATAAGCAAACATTTTTTCCTCAGTCACATGGATCATATAAAATCGTCCTCCTTCCAATGTTTTTTCATCCATTTTCGAGCTCTGTACAATTTCATTTCGACTGTCTTCTCGGCCAGCCCTAACTTCTTTCCCATTTCTTTGTAACTCAGCTCATCTATGTAGTAAGCCTCCACAACTTCACGGTAATTCTCAGGCAGCTGATTAATCGCCTGATAGATGGATTCTTTTGATTCCTTCTTAAATAACTGGCTTTCGGGACTAATTTGCCCGCTTGATTCCCGGTCAAAGTCCCATTCAACCGGCTCCTCCGGCCGGCGCTTCATCTTCCTTTTCTCATCTAAAGCTTTACGGTAGGCAATTCGGCTGATCCATGTTCTAAAACCAGGCCCCTGGTAAGAAGGGAGGGCAGCCAGCATTTTCAGGAATGTTTCCTGCGCTACATCCTCTGCAAGTTTCTCATCTCTCATCACGCTCATTGAAACTTTAAACACATGATGCTTATAACGTTCAATCAGCATCCTCGTTGCCTGAACGTTTCCTGCCAATACTTTTTTAATTAATCGTTCTTCTGGAATCAAAGCCCCCCTCCTTTCTATTCCGTACCTTCTTTATAGACACACTTTTACAGGAATCCCCCTACAAACACGCAAAAAAAATGAAGCAAATTCACTCCATTTCACGCCAGACGCTTTATACATTCTTCTGTCTCATTTTTCGCAGAGTTGACGACCGTACTCACAGGATAAGCCTCCAAATCGTCTATGGACAGCTGCTCGATAAATTGATGCGCCTCACCCGCTGCCCATTTCACAGGTTTTATCCATTCATCTTCCAGTGATTTAGGCAGAATGACCGGCATACGGTCATGGATGCTGCTCATGAATTCATCCGCTTCTTTAGTAAGAATCGTACAGGTAAAACGTTCCTCTTCACCCGACTTCCATTTCTCCCATAAGCCTGCGAAGGCAAACAGCTTTCTCTTTTGAGGGAGAATTCGCACAGGCTGTTTTTTGCCCTCTTCCTTTTTCCATTCATAAAAGCTGTCGGCAATAATTAAGCAGCGCTTTTTGCTCATCGAACCTTTAAAAGACGGCTTTTCATGAGCCGTTTCACTCCGGGCATTAATCATTTTATATCCAATCTTAGGATCCTTGGCCCACGGCGGGATCAGACCCCAATCAAGCTGTCCCGCTCTTTTATTTTCCCCGTCATGAATAATGGCCCATATTTTCTGCCCCGGGGCTATATTAAACCTAGGAACAAAGTCAACGGGTAAATCATCGATATTAAAGTAACGAAGAATATCTTCTTTAGGAGCTGTCAGCGTGAATCTTCCGCACATAAGCCTGCCTCCTTTTTTAAATCTCTTAGAACCCCTAACTTATTACAGCCCCAACTTTTAAGATAGGAAATCCGCTAGCTTTCTATCAGCAACAGAGCTCTTTCTAAAACCCGAGCTTTTTGCTGATCCCTCCGCCATATTGACTGTAAGCGGCAGAAGACTGCATCTTCCTTTTTTCCATCAGCATATTATAGCGGATTTTCTTTTCACTTAAAGACTTACGTTTTTCAGGAGCAGGGTTGTTCTGCTGCTCTAATAATTCTTCGAGCTGGACAATTTCTTTCTTAAGCTGCATTTCTTCCGGAAGAATGTTCGCATTTTTTAATACACGGTAGCTGTTTCTTAATTCACTTGGCACATATGATAGGTCGTCTTTTGGCAATGGTTTTCCTTTTCCAGGGAGGTTGTCGAAATCCCCCTGTTCGATGGACTTCTTTATCTTTTCTTCAATAAGATGACCAAAATCCATAAAGCATAACCCCTTTCTGAGTTATAGCCGTTTTTTCAGTGCTTCTTTATCTTTCTTTGGATAGGCCTCCACTTCCAATATACGCTTAATTTTCAATATGTTATGGGGATCCTGAAAAATGACATCATTTACGTCCGCTACAGTTACTCCCTGCGGGTCAGAGGCTTTCAGCTTCATCTCATCCCCTGCCTGTACATAACCTTCTTTTAATACACGAAGATAAAATCCTGTAAAACCGCTCTGCTGCACCCTCTTTGGGAAATCATCAATTCCATGTGTCCTGGCGATAATATAGCAGGGCTTTCTCGGCTTCGTTACCTGTACTTCCGCTTCACCAATCGTAAAAATATCCCCTATATTTGTCTTACGTTCATCAATTCCATCAACTGTCATATTTTCTCCAAACGCCGGATAGGAAAAGTTCTTCTCGTACTCTTGTTCAAAGTGGCGATAATGCTGGGCAGGATAAAGACAAACGGCTTGATCGGCTCCTCCGTGATTCTTTTTATCCGCCTGTTCATCTCCGGAGAAATTTAGAGACCCCAAAAACACAGGTTCTTCTACCGGCTTTTTACGATAGGCACTTTTTATTTCACCTTTATTCGTCTGGTAACGCTCAGGACGCCCTACGTTTAAAGAAAGCAGCTTAAAATTCATTCCATGTCCCCTCTCGGTATTTTTCAATCCACCCCGGCAGGTAATCGTAGCTCCAGGCATCACTTGGGTAATCCACATTCAAGTCCTCGCCGTTTTCATATAGTGCCTGAATCAGTTCATTCAAAGCACCGAAGTAAAAATCATATAAGAACTCATAGCTGAACGGTTCTTTAGGAAGATGATTTTCAGCGCAGACTTGCGGGTCACTATAATTTAAATAGGTACGGCACGGGATAGGACGGACTTCATAGGCCATACATGCCTGAGTCTCTGGATCGAGCATCGGACAAGGCAGATTAAGTTTTTTGTACTCAAATTTTGTACCTTCTTCAGTATGATCCATCGACATCGCTTGCTGGAGCTTATCCTCATGCTCTTTATAGTAGCGTTCCCAATGATCATAAATTTTTTTCTTACGACCTTCCGGGAATTTTTCAATCGAGCGAAACATGATTTTCGCTTCCATTCTGCTTGTGATAATCGGAAAGTAACAGCAAAAGGCACACCCTTTAAAACAGCTCGGTTTCATGTCTGCAAAGGACTCCATACGCTCAATTTCATTGTCGACTTCTGACAGCAGACGCTGAAAACCACGTATAATGACCTCTTCTGTGTTCAAATCACTGTCAAGCAGCTGATCTACCACTTCATCAAAAACCCGGGCATCTAGTTCATAATGTTCATTTATTGTTTTAGATTTATCGATAATTTCTTGATGTTTTAAAAATTTCTGCATACAAAAACCCCTTTAATCCTGCTATAATCTATTATACATGGGGAAGGGGCTAAAATCCTAGACATCGAACCACTCATTTAATTCCTCTTGAAACGACCCCCATAAAAAATTTACCATTAGAGAAGAATTATACAAGAATCTGTCATCATTTGGAGGTACGCGTAAATGTTTTCAACTGCAGAAATTGGAATAGATTTAGGTACGGCTAATATTTTAATATATTCAAAGTCTAAAGGGATCCTTTTAAATGAACCATCCGTTGTAGCCTATAACACGGAAACTAGAAATGTAGTCGCTGTAGGTAAAGAAGCTAAGGAGATGGTGGGGAAGACTCCCCGAAACATCATCCCGGTGCGCCCGCTTCGTGACGGAGTAATAGCCGATTATGATATGACGGCTCAAATGCTTAAGGAATTAATGAAAAAGGTAAGCCGCAAGTCAGGTGTTTCTATGCGTAAGCCGACAGTAGTCATCTGTACGCCATCTGGGTCTACTTCGGTAGAGCGCCGAGCAATTCACAACGCTGTTAAAAGCTATGGAGCTAAGCAAGTACACCTGATTGAAGAGCCGATTGCTGCGGCTATTGGCGCAGACCTTCCAGTTGATGAACCTGTTGCTAACGTAATCGTAGATATAGGCGGAGGTACCAGCGAAGTAGCTATTATCTCCTTTGGAGGAGTTGTTTCCTGCCGATCCATCCGTATGGGAGGCGACGTAATGGATGAGGAAATCATTCAATATGTCCGAAAAGCTTATAACATCCTCATCGGTGAACGTACTGCTGAAAATATTAAAATGGAAATTGGATATGCTTTAGTGGATCACGATGAACTGAAAATGGATGTCCGTGGAAGAGATATGGTCACAGGGCTGCCAAAAACGATCGAATTATCTTCCCACGAAATTCAGTCTGCTCTTAAAGAATCATTAGAACAGTTATTAGAAACAATCCGTGCTACTTTAGAAGACTGCCCGCCTGAACTCAGCGGTGATATCGTTGATCACGGCATTATTCTTTCAGGCGGCGGTTCCCTGCTGAAAGGAATGCAGGAATGGCTTTCCAATGAAATAATTGTTCCTGTCCACATGGCACCAAGCCCATTAGAATCCGTTGCCATTGGTACGGGCCGTTCACTAAAAATGATCCAGAAGCTGCAAAAAGCAGCTAAATAAGCAATTTCACAGCAAAGAGATCTCATCAATTAGAGGTCTCTTTGTTTTTTATGTAGAATAAAGAGGTATTAATTATAATAATAGCGAATAACTAGTATAAAGAACCTAATATTAAAGGAGCACCAAAATGAATCGAACGACAATTTTAAAGTGGATCACAGGAATCTGTGAAGGCCTTTTAGCTATTCCCATAGCAGGAGGTACATTTATAGTAAGTATGACATGGACCCCTTTACTGTTTATGTTTGTCCTTCATACGATTACTCTCATTATATCAATTAAAGATGCCCGTTTTAGCTCGGGCAGCATCTTAGGCATGATCACAAGCTTTTTGGGAGCTATTCCGTTTGTCGGCTGGGTGATGCATACCATTACGGCGATTGTGCTTTTAATTGATGCGGCTGTCGAAACAAAAAAATGAAAGGGTGATTTCTTATGTATACAATCATCTGCTTCTTTCGAGTTAAAGAAGAAAACTTGGACCTTTTTTTAAAAACAGCAAAGAAAACAGGGAATTTACTTATGTCACATGGAGCTATAGATCACAAGCTGTACTGCTCTAGTGAATTAACCGGACAGCAAGGATCCATGGGGCTGCTGAACCTTTTCGAACTGGACGAAGGCGAAGAACTCATCATGGGACAAAGCGTATTTAATAGTGAAGAACACTATTATGAAGTGATGAAAGATACAGGAAACGATGACATTATTCAATACTTAAGCAGCTATATGGAAGATCTAGTCGAAATGGAAAAAACGATAAGCTCGAAGTTTCATTCAGCTTAGGGGAGGAGACGGAGAATGAAAATTGTTATATTAGGAGCAGGAGCTCTTGGCGCATACTACGGAGCAAGGTGGCAGGAGGCCGGCCATGAAGTTATTAACCTGGTAAGAGAAGGACGGGCCCAGCAGCTGCGGGAAAAAGGACTAAAGCTCCACAGCACGATGGGTGATTACGAAGTTCCAGAGGTTAACATTGCGGAAAGCCCGGACGAAATCGAAGAAGCTGACCTCATTTTTCTTTCCGTAAAAGGCTATCACCTTCACGGAACGGTCCATTGGCTGAAATCCCTTGTTCAAAAAGGAGCTAAGGTTCTTCCTGTTCTTAATGGAGTGGAACACTTACCGATTCTTCAAAAAGAGCTTGGAGAGGAAGCAGTCATCGGCGGGCTGGCTTATATCATTGCAACTCTCGATGAAAACGGCCACGTCGTACATACGAGCCCTTTTCACGATGTCGTCTTCGGCCCTCTCCACCCATCTCAGCAGCAAATCTGCGAGGAGTTAAACCTGGCTTGTAATCAAGCCAATATGAATGGCAGCCAAAGTTCAAATATTTTAGAAGATATTTGGAACAAATACATGTTTATCTCTGCTTTTTCAGGAATAACTACAGCGACCAACCTTCCTATCGGTGAAATAAGAAGCTTTCCGCAGACATTTATTATTGCAAAAAGACTTCTTGAAGAAATGAAGGATTTAGCGAATGCACATGATATTCATTTAACTGAAGAACATGTAAATAAAGCTTTTGACAATCTTAAAGGTTTTGATCACGATATGACTTCTTCGATGCACCAGGATCGCCGCAAAGGGCTCCCGCTTGAAGTAGAGCACCTTCACGGAGGGGCCTTAAGACTAGCTGCCGATCATAATGTACCTATGCCTTACACGCAAACTATCCATGCGATGATTAAACCGTTTGAAGCTTATCAGGAATAAAAAAGGAAGATCCTCAATTAGAGGATCTTCCTTTTTTTACTATTGAATCCGGGCTCGAAGACCACTGCGCTTTCCGCGGACGAACGCCAAACCCTCTTCGCGAAAAACCCACGCTCCAGGATCTCGGATCGCCTGTTTTTTTAAGCAGGAGTCTCTCGTTATTCAATCCCTCCGCCTTGCACGAAAATGAAATAAACTCTCCTTCTCATAGCTCATTTGCTAATTAGAGGATAATTCTTCATATACGCCTAATCTCGCAGGTCTTCCATTAAAACTCAGCCCCTCTTTAATTTTCTATAGGGTCCACCCGCGGCCTTTTTCCGTTTTGCAGCTGCCGGATGCTCAAACCAAAATCCATCTGCAAGTGGGGATAGTCTTTGAAGGAACTCCAATCTCCTCCCCATTCAAAGCCTAATTCCTTCGCAGTATCTGCAACTTCCATCCAGTCTGCTTTTCCATTTTCATTATCATCTCGTTCTAAATCCCAGACGATGTCACCTGCATCAGTTCTTAAAGCAAAGTCGATCGCCAGTCCGTAATTATGATAGGATTCTCCTCCTTTAGCATAGGAAACAACGTTCCCTTTAGCTGAGCGTCCCCTTTCATATATTTCTTCCTGTTCCTCGATCGTGCGCAAGCCGTCTGTAATGACTACATCAATATTTTTTTCTGCAGCCCGCTCAATCAATTCATCCTTCTTTTTCTCAACGGTTGGATGGAGCTGTGAAGGCAAATTCCCTTCCTCCACTTCGTATATGTTCGAACGCTGATCCTGCGTTTCAATAAGTGAATAAAAAAATAAACCTCCAGCGAAAGCAAGGAACACAAACCAGACCATTCGGTTAAAACCTGCTCTCAAATATGCTCGTTCCTTTCTTCACAAAACTTTTCACCTATTCTATCACATCCCTCCTGGCTCTACATTTATCGACACTTGGCCCTCATGATATAATAGTCCTAACGACTTTTTCGATCAGGAGGCCATTATGGAAACAGGCAGACAAAAAACAAAAACCATTTATGAAATCCTGATGATCGTTCTCGCTGCCCTTTCTGTCGCTACTTTGTGGCAGCAATCGGATTATGACAGTTACATTGTATGGGGGACGTGGGGGATCTTTTTTATAGATTTCATTTATAGATTATTGAAAAGTCCGAATAAATGGGACTTCATAAAGCAGCATCCGTTTATTGTTATCGCAGCCATTCCTCTGGACGCGGTATTTCAATTTGCCAGATTCGCCCGGATTCTCCACCTTCTGCGCTTAAAATCAATTACTAAGTATTACACAGCTCCTTTTATTCGCTTCCTTAGGAAGCAGCACCTATCTTATGTAGCCGGACTCACTCTGGTCATCATTTTTATTCTTATTATTCCCCTTAAAATTATGGAACCTCCTCTTGAAAGCTACGCTGGAGCTTTTATCAGTTCACTCACTGCTCTTACCTTTTTTGGAAGAACAGGTTTTGAACCAGAGACAGCCGGCGGCCAGATCATTATTGTAGTGTTAACTATTCTTGGCGTCATATTACACGGACTGATTATAAGCACCGTGATTGATTATGTCTGGAATAGTTCTTTTGCAAAAATATTAAGAAGAAAATGGAAAGGCCAAAGCAAGCAAGAGCAGCCTTATAAAAAGGAATCTTAAAAACGCTGATTATAGCAAATCAGCGTTTTTTTAATCTCAAATTCACATTTTTCAAATACTTCCATGTATGTTGTTTAAACCTTTTTTAAAAAAGGAACATTTTAAGTGGAGGTGAGCCCATGAGTAATAAATCTGACCATAATAAAAATAAACCTACCCAAAAAGAAATTGAGAAAGAATTTGAAAAAGATCGGTTCACAGAAGACCCGATCCCTACAGAGGATGTAAGACAAGAAGAACAAGAGATTAAAAAAGGCGAGAAAACGAAAGACAACTCCTCAACTGAAGAAAAGTATGACGAGGACTTAAAAAACAAAGAAAACAACCACAAGGAAGGTGATGATTAAGTGACAACCTTTCAGGCCTTTCAGATCAGCCGTAATGATAACGGAGAAATAAATGCACAGATTGAAAACTTAAATAAGAAAGATCTCCCTCAAGGCGATGTTCTTATTAAAGTTCATTACTCAAGTGTTAATTATAAGGATGGGATGGTATCCACACCTGATAATCCACTCGTTAAGAATTATCCAATTATTCCAGGAATTGACCTGGCAGGGGTCGTCGAAGAGTCTGATGATCCTAAATTTAAAGAAGGAGACCAAGTCATCGCCACCAGCTATGAGATTGGAGTCAATCATCCTGGCGGTTACAGCGAATATGCCAGTATTCCTTCTGAATGGGTGGTCCCGCTGCCTGATGGGATTTCACTTGAAGAATCAATGATCTATGGAACGGCTGGTTTTACTGCAGCCCTCTCGGTTCATCGTCTTGAAGCAAACGGCCTCACACCTGAAGACGGACCAATCCTTGTAACCGGAGCTTCTGGCGGCGTCGGAAGCATGGCCGTCGCAATGCTGGCTAAAAGAGGTTACAATGTCGAAGCCAGCACAGGCAGTAAAGAACATGAAAATTATTTAAAAAGACTCGGCGCACAAAAAGTCATTTCCCGGGAAGATGTCTATGATGGCAATTTAAAGCCTATCCAAAGTGAAAGATGGGCAGCGGCCGTTGATCCTGTAGGCGGTGAGCAGCTTGCTTCGCTGCTGGGACAGCTCAAATATCAGGGCGGTGCCGCCGTAAGCGGATTAACAGGTGGAACAAAAATTCCAACACAGGTTTATCCATTCATTCTACGGGGTATTAGCTTGATAGGCATTGACTCTGTGAACTGTCCAATGCCGCTCCGCAAGAAAATTTGGCACCGGCTGGCTGACGACTTGAAGACGACTGATGCTTTTGAAGAGATTAAATCTGTAATAAACCTAGAGGAAGTAACCGATACATTACAGAGTATTCTTCAAGGAAACACCCGCGGTCGAGTAATAGTAAAACTTTAAATAATGGTAGTACTAAAACAGGCAGAAACACTTCACAATTGACAATGAATAAGTTGTATAGTATATTTTTATATTAGTACCTTCGCTAGGAGGTAACTTCGGAACAATGAAAGAAAGAGTGATGTGAATGAGACTGGCGTTCTGCTACGTTTTATCACGACTTAATCACACTGGATCAGCTACGGAGCTGTAAGGATGCAATAGAGGTAGGGATTGCGTCGTTTAAGTTGATAGAAACTACCATGTAGAATCACAACCGCGGCTAGGTAGGTTTTAAAAAAACCTGTTTGATAAACGAAACACATAAATGAATTATTCATTAATCCGAACAAACTACGAGCGAGTCAGACACAAGTCTGGCTCGCTTTTCAATTTATTGGCGTACTTTTTATGAGGAGGAATCTTTCATGCCCTCATATCTGCAAAAGCTTATACCTGAAGATGTACGGTTTTTAGTAGATTTTTCAGAGCTTAAAGATATAACAGAGGAAATGATCGGGGAATTATCAAAATAAAATAAAGCGATAGGCCACGCCCACCGCTTTATTTCACAATATTTTTCACTCGTCCAACCTGTCCATCCTCTAACCTCACTTTAATGCCATGAGGATGAAAAGGTGAATTAGTTAAAATATCTTTTACGATTCCATGTGTTAAAGCACCGCTGCGCTGATCTTTCTTTAATACAATTTCCACTTCTGCTCCCGGTGCTATATCTTTTCTATTTTGTCCATTCAAAGAAAACGTCCCCTTCCTCCAATTATTCTAGCATTAACTCATTAAAAAAAGCACCCGTCCTGGTGCTTTATCTAAAATTATTCTTTAAAAGATTTTTGTTTTTGAACGCTTCCGTCTTTTTTATGAATAATCACTTTAGTTCCTTTATTCCTGGCAATTTCTTCAGCCCTCTCTACAGCATCTTGTTTTTTCTCATAAACATTAGACGGCTGCTTGGCATCTTCTGTTTGAACAGCCCAGCCCTTTTCATGGCTGACGACATGCTCACCTTTATCCATTAGCTCAGGGCGGCTGGAATCCTGCTCTTTGGCCTCTTTATCCCTGCTTCGCAATTTTTTATCAGACATATTTCTTACTTGATCAATTTCACTTTTACTCGCATTATCGTACCATTCCTTAGCCTGTTCAGTCGCGATCGGGATAGCTCTCCCTTCATCATAGCCTTCATCAATCATTGCATTAGCAATGTCTATGGCTTTCTTACGGACGGTTGTGTCGAGGTTTTTTAAAGAGCTTGGATAATCATTTGAATCCCAAGGCATACCACACACGCTCCTTTTTTAAAGTTTCTCATTCTTTTCCTCTTTTATAATGTCTTTAAACAAATTTTATCATCCAGAATACGGAAAAATCCAACAATTTGATATTTTTATAATTTTTCGAGTATAAATATTAGCCAAACGTTACATATTGTGTTAGTATTTCTAACATAACAATTTTCAGAGATTAAGGTTTTCCTTTATTCTCAAAAAAACAAAGGTGAGGAGAAAAGTATGACGTATACTAAACAATCAATCTTAGAAACTGTGAAAGAGAAAAAAGTGGAATTCATTCGCTTGGAATTCACAGATATGATGGGAGATACGAAAAACGTAGAGCTTCCTATTGAAGAAATTGAAATGGTGTTAGAAAATGAAGCTATGTTCGACAGCTCATCGATTTCCGGTTTCTCTGATATCCAGGAAAGCGATATGTATTTATATCCTGATTTAGATACATTTTTAATCTTGCCCCAAGAACTGGACGAAGATCCGATTGCTCGATTTATTTGTGATATCTATACTCCTGATGGTGAGCCATTTGAAGGAGACCCTCGTTATATCCTTAAAAGAGCAATGAAAGAAGCTCATGACTTAGGTTATACCGTAAATGTAGGGCCGGAGCCTGAATTCTTCCTTTTCAAACTGAATGACGAAGGCTATCCAGTTCGTAAAATGAACGACCGTGCCGGTTATTTTGATGCTTCTCCTAAAGATAAAGGCGATAATGTCCGCCGTGATATTGTCCGCACGCTGAAAAAAATCGGCTTTGAAATGGAAGCTTCCCACCACGAAGTTGCCAAAGGGCAGCACGAAATCAACTTCCGTTTTGACGAATTGATTAAAACAGCTGACAATATTCAAACCTTTAAAAACGTCGTAAAAGACGTCGCTACTAATCATAATTACCACGCGACATTTATGCCTAAACCAGTGTCAACAGATAATGGCTCTGGTATGCACTGCCACCTATCCTTGTTTGAGGATGGAGACAGCGCCTTCTATGATAATGGAGCACATGATGAGATTTCCCAGATTATGAAATACTTCATGGGCGGTATTCTTAAGCACGCCAGCGGAATTACTGCTATTACCAACCCGAATGTTAACTCATATAAGCGTTTAGTTCCCGGCTATGAAGCGCCGGTAAGTGTAGCCTGGTCTCACGCTAACCGCAGCTGTATGATCCGTGTGCCAACTACACGCGGCATGGGCACCCGTTTCGAAGTTCGAAATCCGGACCCGACAGCTAACCCTTATTTAGCTTTAGCTGTCCTTATTCAGGCCGGTCTTGAAGGAATTAAAGAAAAAATTGATCCAGGCGAAGCTGAATCCCGTAACCTGTATGAGGTTACAGATGACAGCATCCCGACTCTTCCAACCAACCTGAAGGAAGCGCTTGAAGCTCTTCGGAAAGATGAACTTCTTCTTAATGCACTTGGAGAACATACTTCAAAAGTGTTTATCGACGAGAAAGAAGCTGAATGGACGGAGTACTCCCTGCAAGTAAGCAGCTGGGAGCTTGAACATTATATGAACAAATAATCTCAATTAGTAAACCTGCTGCTTTTAATTCAAAGCAAGCAGGTTTTTTTTAGCTTATTCTTCTTCCTCTAAAGGTTCATTCTTCTTTAAGTCTTTTTCCATCTCATTAATTTCTTCCGTGATTTCATCCAATTTCCCTTCAAGTGCACTCATAAACAAAAGTCGTGAATCAACGTCCTCCTCTTCAAATTTTAATGTCTGGCCAAGAATCTGCTTTACTTGCCTCTCCAATTCTTCTACCAGCTCTAAAGTGGCATGATCCTCTTCCTGTTCACTTAATTTTTCATCAAGCTCTTTGATCATATTGTTCAGATTAGTATTTTCACCTTGCAAGCTTTCATTTTCTTTCGAGAGTGAGGTGATTTTTTGTTCCAATTGATTTTCAGTCTCTTTTGCTTTATTCTTTATCTCCACTAATTCTTTCTGTTTAGACTGAATATTTTTTTCGAGTTCTTTTTCTTTGTCTTTGGCACTCTTGATGGCCACTTCAAATTCATGTATTACTTCTTTGTTTTTAGAAGCTTCTGCTGCAAAACTTTCTTCTTTCTTGCTTGCTTCACTCTTTGCTGTATTTAATTCTTCTTGTAAAGCCTGCAGGTTACCTTTAAGCTCTTCCTCTTTATCTTTCGCCTTAGTAATTCCCAGTTTTAAAGCGTGGATCTCTCTTTTCTTTTCTTCATGTTCTTTTTGCAAATTCACGTAGCTGGCTTGTAATAATGCCATATCGTGCTGCTGCTGGGACAGACGCTGCCGATTTTTCTTAAGTTCTCCTTCCAGCGATCTTACTTCGTTCGTTAAGCTTTGTTTTTGACTGAGAAGACTCGAATTCCTTCCTTTTAGCGCCGATGTTTCTTCGGAAAGCTTTTGATATTTCTCTTTTGATTCGGCCAGCTCTTTTTCGAGCAGGCGGTGCCTTTTTTCAAGTTCTCCTTTCGCTGCCTGCACTTGGGAACTTAAGCTTTCTCTTTCATCCAATAGCCGTTCATTATCATTCTGTAATTTCTCTAATAAGGAATAGTGGTAATTGTCTTGGTAGTCCTTCACTTTTTCCTTATATTTGTCTAATTCGGCTTTAAAATAAATTAATTTCTGCTGCAGCTGAATAGGATCACTTTTCATCCATACTACCTCCCATACCACCTTAGGTCCAGGTGTTTTATTCAGTCTTTTACATCATCATTTTATTTTTAAACTTTTTAGTTAAGAAGTGAAATTACCTCATCGAAGTTTTCTTGATTAGCTGCGAAGACATTATCTATTTTTAATAACAACTCTTCTGCCGGATAAGAATCCTTATTTCCCAGCAGGTGTTTTTCCCAATTCATCCTCAAATAGAGCATAAGAATGTTTGCCTGACAATCTGTTTTCCAATCGATTCGCGATCCTTTCCTTCAATTTTTCTCATCGTTTTCCTCCTGTTTTAAAATTGTATATGTAAAACAGCTAATAGTAGTTTGCACACACAAAAAGAGAGTTCATTCTCTTTATCGTATGTTTAAATATTTTTCAATATCACCCGTACCTTAGTGGCTTTTTTAAAATATTTATTCCTTACTTATTATTTTTTCGGTACAAGCATATGGTGTTACTAACCAAAAAAATAACAAGACACCAAGAAACGACAAAACATATTTAAGGAGGAGACATTCATGAAGCATCAGAAAGCTACTAATGCCAAAAAAATGGATCACCTAAAAAAGAGATTTGATTCTAATAAAGAAATGTTGGGGAGTGTCAATATTGCACATAAAGTAGATCTATCGATTAAGGAAGATTTGTTATCTGAGGCAATTCCGACTTCTTGTCCTTTCCCTCCTTCTAAAGTCCCTTTAAAATCACATTTCCATAATAAAAATCATTGCGGGTTACCGACTCGCCGCCAATTAAATTTTTTAATTAGACATTCCCCCTCTTTTTATGGTCACAACAAAAAACAGAGCTCCAAAACTAGTCACTGCAATAGAAAAAGCTCACATCCACCCATTCAAAAACAGCCTGTTGGCCCTCGCTCAGCAGTATCTAAGCAACGGGATGAGGAAGACAAAGTGATGAACACCGAAAAGGAGAAAAGGCTGACTGTTAGGAGGCATAAGCCTCCTCCATTTTTCAGGGAAAGGAGTTGTCCATGAAAAAACCGCCCATATGGACGGTTTTTTTATGGTGTTAAGATTATTTTGCCTTTCGTTCTCCGGCCCTGCAAAAGCTCATGCACTAAAGCCGCATCTTCTAATGGATATACTCCTCCGAGCGTGAGCTTGAGTTTGTCTTCCATCACAAGCTGAAGGATTTCTTTCAGGCTTCGCTGAAACAGCTCCGGCTTTTTCATAATTTGCGGAAGGAAAAACCCAACAACTGATAAGTTTCGGTTCATTAGTCCTGCAGGGTACATAACAGGCGGTTCTCCGCTGGCTGCCCCATATACTACCACTCTGCCAAAGGAACGCATGCATTTGATCGTTTCGTGAAAAATCTCTCCTCCTGCCATCTCTAAAGCTACATCAACACCTTTTCCGCCGGTAACTTCCAAGACTTTCTCCCGCCAATTCGGTTCCGTATAATTTACCAGCTCATCCGCTCCAAGCTCTGCAGCCAGAGACAGCTTTTCTTCCGTACTTGCTGTAGCAATGACTTTACCTGCCTTGAAGTATTTTGCCAGCTGAACGGCCAATGATCCAACTCCACCTGCTGCAGCATGGACCAATACAGTCTCCCCCTCAGTGAGCCTTCCCATCGTTTTTAAAATGTGATAAGCGGTCAGGCCCTGCAGTGGAAGGGCAGCAGCCAATTGGTCACTTACTCCTTCAGGGATAGGAATAAGGCTGTTTGCATCAGCCACCGCATACTCTGCATAGCCTCCTGATGAAATCAGAGTAACGACACGATCTCCCTCGGAAAAGTTTTTCACATGATCTCCGACTTCCTCAATGACTCCAGCTACTTCAGCGCCCGGGATAAAAGGCAGCGGTGTCGGAACTACATAGGCCCCTTCCCTTCGAGCTGTATCAGCATAGTTAACCCCGATCGCTGTAACCTTTAACAGTACTTCATGACCCTCTGCTGCCGGCTGGTTGATATCCGTATATTTGAGAACATCTGGGGAACCGAATTCCTTAAATTGAACAACCTTCATCAGCTCTTACCTCCCTAAGAATTCGGGCTTACGTTTGTTTTTAAAAGCTTGAACTCCTTCTTTGTGATCTTCTGTGGAAACCATAATTGCCTGTGTTAAGCGCTCCTGCTCCAGAATATCCTCAAGGGAAGAGCGTTCTGATAGATCTACGAGTTTCTTCATCATTCCTATTGCCCGACCAGGTCCTTTAGCCAGCCTTAAAGCATAATCCATGGCGTCGGCTTCCAGATTTTCTAATGGTATGACTCGATTGACAATCCCCCATTGTGCGGCCGTCTCAACAGGGATCGGTTCAGCTGTGAAAAGGAGTTCCTTCGTACGGTAAGGGCCAATCAGTTTGGATAAGAAGTAGTGGCCGCCCCCATCTGACACTAGTCCTACCTGTGCAAAACTTAACACAAACTTACTCTCTTCTGCTGCTAAAATCTGGTCACAGGCAAGGGCCAAATTAAATCCAGCGCCAGCCGCATATCCATGAACCACCGCAATAACAGGCTTTGATAAATCTTTAATCTTTAGGATTAACTTGTTTAGTTCTCCTACATGCTCATAGAGGTGATTAGCCGTAGAGTCACCCATCGTTTTTACATCTCCGCCTGCTGAAAAAGCACGTCCGGCGCCACTAAGCACAACTACCTTGATTTCGGGATTTTGTTCAGCTTCTGTCAATGCCTCCTGCAAACCGGTGATCATCTCGTCTGAAAAAGCATTCAACCGCTCCGGCTGATTTAGTACACAAGAAAGAATCGGGCCTTCCAGACTGGCCAGCAAATGTTTATTTCCTAGTTTCATAATTTCATTCCTCCCAAATGGGTGTTTTTTATTTCGGGTCTTTCTGTTTTCTTTTCATGAAACGGTTGGTCTAGTTCGTTTCTTTAAAAGAATTCCTTATTCAACCAGCCTTATCTGACTTGAGGAAGAATCGTATTTACTAATGACGTGAAACAACCCTTCCTGGGCGACAAATTTAATCTCCTTTTCATCCATCCCAAATCCCATCAAGATTTGACCGATTTTAGTGGATCTCAGCAGATCAAAGGGCGAGTTTGGAATTCCGTTATAAAACAAAAGAGCGGTCTGAGCAGAGTCTGTTAAATCGAACTCTCCCATTTCTACAAGGTAGGAAATCAGGCTTCCCGCACCGTAAAAGTCCTCCATTGTAAAGTGACCACTGGTACCAGAACAGACGAGAACAATCGTTTCCTCAAGATGATTTTCAACGATATGCTTAGCCATTTCCCGATTATTTAACAGGGAAGAAGTATATAAATGATCCGCCTGGCTGGAACGGTTAACAGCTACTGTCCCATTCGTAGTCGACAGGATCAGATGCTTTCCTTTTACTATAGGATTGAGGAATGACCTTAAAGGATGGTGGAAGCCTTTGATCGTCCGCCCCTGCTCTTCTCCGGCAAGTACATGAGCTTCATCCAATGACTTTGCCTTCTCACGTGCCTGAGCCTGATCATAAACGGGTATTACAGATGTTGCTCCATCAGCTAAGGCCGCTGTTATGGTTGAAGTAGCAAATAAAACATCGAATACGACTGCTACTTTTCCCCTCATTAACTCAGGATGAATATCTTCCTTCTTAAAAATCAGCTGGATGCTCCCCATTTATATACCTGCCGTTTCTTCCGCATGCTGTATCAAGTTATTGACGAATACATTCATATTCGCAAACCGCGGATCATTCGTCTGGCCATTTTTGTATCTGTAATAAATCTGCTGGATGATGCCTGCCAGTTTAAAGTAAGCGAACGTTAAGTAAATGTGCATCTTTTCAACGTTACGACCGCTTTTTACGGCATACTGCTCTATAAATTCATCACGAGTGTAAAACCCTTCCCGGGCGGTTAATGGTGTTTTACCAAGCCCCCGCTGCAAAATCTTCGGGTCGTCGCTTTCAATCCAATAGCTCATAGCAGCACCTAAATCCGCCAGAGGGTCACCGACTGTTGTCATCTCCCAGTCAAACAAACCAACCATGTCACCTTTTCCATTGAAAAGGGCATTATTCAGCTTATAATCATAGTGAATAACGGACGCTTCTGAATGGGGAGGGATATGTGCGATCAGCCATTTTTTGATTCGTTCTCCTGAGACGACATCATCCGTTCCTGCTTTTTCAAACCGTTTAATCCAGCCATGAATCTGCCGTTCCATAAACCCGTCAGGCTTAACCATCCTTTGAAGCTCTGTTTTTTCATAATCAATCCTGTGAAGCTCTACCAGACGATCAACCATAGTTTCTGAGATTTTGCGCCCCATTTGAGCACTTCCACTTATCCCTTCTGGAAACTCAGTGTCTAACACAAGTCCATGTCTTCGCTCCATAAGGAAAAATGGCTTACCTAGTACACTGCCCTCATCAAAGACTAAAGGCTCCGGTGCTAATGGGAATACCGGATGCAGCGCCTTTAATACATTATACTCACGCTCCATATCGTGAGCTTTCGGTGCAACGGGTCCCATAGGAGGCCTGCGGAGCACTGCTTCCCAGTCTCCAATCTTCAACTCGTACGTAAGGTTTGAGTGGCCTGTGCCAAACTGGTTAATAATAAGAGAATCTGAAGGCAGGTCAGGAAATCTTTTTCTAAGGAAGGCTTCAAGCTGGTCATGAGGCAGCTCCTCCCCCTTACGAACTTTTTGAGTATCATTCACTCTTGTCACATGAACATCCTCCTTATTTAACCGCAAGCTGATGGGCTTCCAGCCCTTTTTTCATTTCATCTGTTAAAGGACGGCTTTTCTGCTCACTAAAATCAAATTGAACGACTACCGTACTTCCTTTAGCCGCTAAATCGCCGGAGCTTTTGATATACATATCCTGCTCCATGTGAAAACTGGAAGTGCCAATCTTACTCACACCTGTTTTTAAGATGAGCTCCTGTCCGTAGTAGACCTGTTTTATAAAATCACACTTGATTGAAGCCACAATGAAATTCCAGTCATCATCTATAAGGTTTAAATCCTCAAAAAACTTAATCCGTGAATCTTCCATATAGACAAAATAATTGTTGTTATTTACGTGTCCCAGTAAATCTGTTTCACAAAACCGGACATTAATCTGTGTTTCATGCATCTGCTTCACTCCTAGATCCTTGAATGATAATCATAAAATCCTTTGCCTGTTTTTTTGCCAAGTTCTCCTGCTTCTACTTTGTCGACTAACGTTTTGGACGGTTTATCTTTTGGATCCCCGGTTTCCGCGTATTGCTGCAGCATTACGTAATAACCTACATCGATTCCTGATAAATCCATTAACTCAAAAGGACCAATCGGGTGACTTAAAGCTTTTCGGGTAATCTTATCGATATCTTTAAAGTCAGCATAGCCGTCCTCATATAACGCCATCGCTTCCTTCTGAATGGCGAAAAGGATCCGATTAGCAATAAACCCGGAAATCTCCTTTTGCAAAAGGACCGCCGTCCGGTTCATCCGTTTACACACGTCCATAGCCAGCCGGGCCGTCTCCTCAGAGGTATGTTCTCCTTTTACTACCTCTACACAATCCATAACTAGCGGCGGAAAGAAAAAGTGCATATTGCACACCTTATCCGGTCTGCTGGTAACATCAGCGATCAGGGAACTGACGATGGTAGAAGAGTTAGTCGCAAGCCCCGCGTGGTCCGGTGCTGCCTTATCAAGCTTTTCAAAGACATCCTGCTTCACGTCCAGCTTTTCGATCACCGCCTCGATTACGAGGTCGGCATGGCGAGCGGCCTCTTCAAGATCTGTCGTAAAATACAGCTTTTCAAAAGCACGGTCCCGCTCTTCCATAGAGATCTTGTCTTTCCCTACCCACTTATCCATAATTTTGTTAAGTTTGTGCCTCGCCTGCTTTAACACTTCCTCATTTACGTCATGAATGTTGGTATCAAAACCGGCTAGAGCGCTTAGCATGGCAATTTGATGCCCCATTGAACCTGCGCCGATGACCGTCACATTTTGGATATTCATTACCTTTCCTCCTTAATTATGAATCAGCATGAAGCGTGCATTCCGCCATCAACAACTAATACATCTCCCGTCACATAATCAGAAGCAGCAGAAGCCAAGAACAATGCCGCTCCTTTTAAATCCTTTTCACTGCCAAACCGCCCCAGCGGTGTACGGTCTAATATAAAATCCCCTCCCTGTTCAAGAAGGCCCCGCGACATTTTTGTCGGAAAAAATCCAGGTGCCAGTGCATTTACTTGAACATTGGAGCTTCCCCATTTCACGGCTAAGTCTTTTGTAAAAGTAATCACAGCCCCTTTACTGGCGTTATAGCCGACCGTATCCATAAAACGAGGGTCTGCTCCTCCAAGACCTGCTATAGAAGCAATGTTAATGATCTTCCCGGACTGCTGTTTGACCATGACCTCTCCGACTTTCTGCGACATAAGAAAAGTGCCCGTCACATTGACATTCATTACTTTTTGAAAAGCTTCAAGCGGCATTTCAAGCGCCGGAGCTCCCCAAGTGGCTCCACTGTTGTTTACTAAAATATCGATCTTCCCAAACTCCTGGACAGTGTGATTAACAACATTTTGAATATCCTGAGCATTTGTTATGTCACAAGAAAGAGCCAGTGTTTTTACACCCCTCTGCTCTTGAAGTCGCTGAGCCACTTCTTCACAGGCTTCCTTTTTCCTCGAACACAAAACAATATCAGCTCCCGCTTCAGCCAATCCTTCTGCAATTTGTTCCCCTAAACCTCGGCCTCCGCCTGTCACAATCGCTGTCTTACCTTTTAAATTGAACAGCTCCATTACATGCATTCCTTTATCCCTCCTTGTATTTCGATCGTTCAAGCTTGGCTGTTCCGTGAACTTCGCCCGGCCATCAGCAAGCCGCAAAGTCCGCGAATTTGCCCACTAAGATGCTAATGTATAGTCCGTCGCTTACCCTGCTGCACCATGACCCTGGATCGCCCGATCGCTCACTCGTAAAGCCATATTTGATGCGACGACTTTTATCATGGGCTTCTGTCTCAGTCGCACTGCAATTAAACACTTCCGAAGCCATTAAAGAATGCATCAGCTCACAAAGATGGGGCGTCCTCCAAGTTCGATAAACCATCCCCATATGTATCGTCAGGCAAAAGCACATTACAAAGAAATTCTGATGTAATCACCCCTAACATACCAACCGGTAAGTATCTTCCATTTTATACCGACTATTCTGATAATTCAAGCAGTAAATGAATGGTTATTCATTAGACACCGTCAAAGCAGATTAGAGGACTTTTTTTAAAGAACGGTGATAAACTATTTCTTGAAAGAGGAGGTCCACCCACTCATGAAACTTTTTGAAAAATACACTCTGCCCTCAGGAGCTGAGCTTAAAAACCGTGTCCTGATGGCCCCTATGACAAACTTTTTATCCAACGACGATGGAACTGTATCCCTTAATGAACTCGACTACTATGCCCGGCGCTCTGGTGGTGTAGGCGCGGTCATTACAGCCTGTGCCAATGTTAATAAACATGGAAAAGGGTTTGACGGAGAAATCGGTGTCGATCGAGACGACCAAATTCCTGGACTGAGAAAGCTTGCAGCCAGCATTCACGAAAAAGGATCGAAAGCTATTTTACAGATCTATCATGGAGGCCGCATGTGTCCGCCGCATTTAGTACCTAATGAAGATATCGTCAGTGCCAGTGCCGTAGCAGCAGTTCGTGAAGGAGCAAAAACACCTCGGGAAATGACCGAGGAAGAAGTGCAGCGTACGATCGTCGATTTCGGTGAAGCGACAAGACGGGCGATCGAAGCTGGATTTGATGGGGTAGAAGTTCACGGAGCGAACACGTACCTACTTCAGCAGTTCTTCTCCCCCCATTCTAACCGCCGTGAAGATCAGTGGGGCGGAAACATCAGAGACCGAATGAACTTCCCATTAGCCGTTGTGGAGTCTGTTTTAGCTGCAGCAGCCTCTCATGCGAAGGAGCCGTTTATTGTCGGCTACCGCTTATCACCGGAAGAACGTGTAGAACCAGGGATTACAATGGAAGATACTCTGCAGTTTATTGACGTATTATCTGAGCAAAATCTGGATTACCTTCATCTCTCTCTAGGTGACTTTTACCAAGGCTCTATGAGAGATAAGACGATGACTCAGCCCGTGATTCGGGTGATTCAAGAACGTATAAATTCCAAAATTCCGGTCATGGGAGTAGGCTCTCTCTATACACCGGAAGAAGTAGAAAAAGCATTAGAAACTGTCCCTCTCGTGTCCTTAGGCCGTGAACTTCTAATTGAGCCGGACTGGGTGCGTAAAGTAGAAAACGGGGAAACGGTCAGAACTAAAATGGATAAAGAATACAAGGAAGATGTCTTAATTCCAGAACCGATGTGGACGAGAATTATGAATGTACCAAACTGGATCCCTGTTAAAGAGTAAGAAAATAAGCCCATCCTTTTGAAGAGGATGGGCTTATTATGTAAATTCTTTTAGAATCTTTTTTAGAAAGGGGAGGGTGTAAACGGTCTGGTCTTTTAAGTGCAGCTCTATCCAGGCGTATTCCTCGTCTAATAAGCAGGCAATCTTCTTTACTGCTTTTGTATGGGAGGCTGAAGTTGCATGGTTTTGAATGAAGATGATTTCTGCGACGAGTTCATCAGGCAGAGAACGATTCGCTGTCTTTAATCCAAGCTGGGCTCGTTCAGGAAAATATCGATGCAATAGGATCTTTGCTAGATTTTCCACACTATTTTGCAGCATTTTCACACTCCACAAATCATTCCCCCGGCCTGACGCCTTCTTATATTGCAGCAAAAAGAAAGCTGCGTCATCTACCGCATCTATAAATTCCTCATTTGAGAGCTCTAAGTTTTGAGCAGGAATAAATTTTCCCATTCTCTTTTCGGGATCGTACAGCACTTTAATGTAATCTTTTTCTAAGAGAGTTTTCTCTGTAACCGTAAATAAATCTAGATGTAGACGGCGAGAATCTGTGGTGCGATAATAAAGATATCATCATAGAACAATAACTTCCGATAGGAGCTGACATGTGCCACTCTATTAGGAAGAAAAGCTTCCTCCTCATCTACCAGTACATACAAATCCACATCCGAAAACTCATCTTCTTCTCCCCGGCCCATCAACCCTTTTAAGAAAACTGCTTTTACAAGTGGATCATTTTTCAAACTATTGGTGATCACTTCTACTGCTTCATGCTGTATCAATTTTATCCCCTCCCTTTTGTATTCCCTTATCTTACCTTAACTTTTAGGAGGAAACCAATGCCCCAAATGCAATTAACCACTCTATATAAACGTTTACCGTGCGAACATCCTCTTTTTAGCGAGATCGAGTCTGAATTTCTTAAACAGTCAGCCGGTCAATACGGTGAAAATACAGTCAATCACTTCCTTCACTATTTATCCACCGACTACCTCATTTTAAAGGACCTTCACTTATTCGACGGTCATACCCATTTTCAACTCGATTTCCTGGTGATTTCAGAAAGCTTTTTATTAATTATTGAAGTGAAGAACTTTAAAGGAGAATTGATCTTTGACTTTGACAATTCCCAGCTTTTACGAAGATTATCAGAGACGTTAGATGTCTTTCCAGATCCCTTTTTGCAAGTAGAACACCAGAAGGTCCAGCTGGCTCAGTGGTTAGACCTTTATAAATTCAGAGAGATTCCGATCTACTCTTTTGTAGCCATCGCAACCCTAAAACAAAAATTGAAACGATAGGAGACAAGCCTTGTAAAAAAGAAAGGCTGGTTCGAGCGAAAGGGCTTGTCACTGCTGTTTACAATCTAAGGGCTCGCTATTCAAAAAAATTTTATGCAATGAATGAAATGACACGGTTATTCGATCGGCTTATGGCTGAAAATATACCTTACCATGTTTCCTTATTGAAAAAGTACAATCTCTCCATAAAGGATCTTAGGATGGGTGTTTTATGTGGGGAATGCTCCAGTTATACCATGGAGCGGCGGCGTGACCACTGGTGTTGTAAGACTTGTGGAGTAAAATCAAAAGAGGCTCACCTTGAGGTGCTCCGTGATTTTCAAATATTGTTTGGAAGTGTAGTTACGAGTGCGGAGTTCAAAAGATTCAGTGGGATTCGTTCTGACTATCAGGCAAAAACCATTCTTATTGAGAACAGCGTAAAAATTATTGGGAAAACTAAAGACAGAAAATATGTCCTGAAACCTTTATTTTAGAAAAATGATGCGTTATTTGAGAAACCCATGCCGCTATTTTAGAATTCATCCGCGTTATTTGAGAATCACACTCCCTTATTTAAGAAGCTACCACGGTTATTTGAGAATCCACACTCTCCACCCAAGCAAAAAAAAAGAGAAGCGGCACTCCGCTTCTCTTCCAGCTAACATATTATCTAATTTGTCCGTCGCCCTTCATAAGGAACTTGATCGTTGTTAATGCAGGCAAGCCCATTGGTCCACGGGCGTGAAGTTTCTGTGTGGAAATTCCGATCTCAGCACCGAAACCAAGTGCGCCGCCGTCTGTAAATCTTGTAGATGCGTTGTGGTAAAGAGCAGCTGCGTCAACAAGGCTTAGGAATTTCTGAGCTGTTTCATTATTTTCTGTAACGATCGCTTCAGAGTGCTTCGTTCCGTAAGTTTCAATATGAGCAATTGCTTCGGTCAGGTCACTTACAGTTTTCACAGCGATGTCTGTGCTCAAGTATTCGTTTGCCCAGTCTTCTTCTCCAGCTGGAACGGCACCTGGGATATGAGCAATAGCTTTCTCATCTCCGTGTACGTTAATGCCGTGTTGTTGGAAAGCTTTTACAAGGGCCTCACTGTTTTTCTCTAACCATTCTTCGTGTACGACAAGCGTTTCAGCAGCATTACAAACTGCTGGACGATCGGTTTTCGCATTCACTAGAATGTTAATCGCTTTTTCTACATCCGCTTCGCGGTCGATATAGATGTGGCAGTTCCCTACTCCTGTTTCAAGCACCGGTACTGTTGCGTTTTCTACAACGGCTTGAATGAGCTTACCGCCTCCGCGAGGGATCAGAACATCTATATGCTCTTTCATTGTAAACAGCTGATTAGTAGCTTCACGGTCCGTGCTCGCGATAAATTGAACCGCTTCTTTTGGAATTTTCGTCTCTTGAAGACCTTTGTGCATCACTTCAACAATGGCTTTGTTGGAGTTAATCGCAGAAGATCCGCCTTTTAGTACAATGGCGTTTCCAGATTTAAGCGCTAATCCAGTAGCATCTACTGTTACGTTAGGGCGAGCTTCATAAATCATGCCGATTACGCCTAAAGGCACGGTTATTTTTTCGACTCGAAGGCCATTGTCTAACGTCCAATCGGAAAGAATGTTCCCTGTTGGGTCTTCAAGCTTTGCTACTTCACGTAGTCCGTTAGCAAAATCATAAACACGTTCTTTAGATAAAGACAAGCGGTCCATGAAAGCTTCAGAAAAACCTTTTTCTTCGCCGTTCTCCAAGTCTTTCTTGTTCGCTTGTAAGATCGTTTCATAATTTTCTTCTAACACGCCAGCTAAGTGATTTAATGCTTCATTCTTTTCGTTCTCGGAAAGAATTAACAACTTTTTCGAAGCCTTCTGTGCCTCTTTTGCTTGTTCCTCAACGTTCACATTACTTTTCATTAGTGTCATCCAAGACCTCCTTGAGTATTTAGGCCCACTTTAGTGGGATATATGCTTTAAAAAGGAATCCCAGCCCTGCGCATGCAGGGCGTTTCCTTATAGACTTTTATACACCGACTGGCAGTTTAACTTCTAAGTGACAAACTAAATCTTTACTTTCGATTGCTGCCATATCATAGGATTCAAGTTCATTGTCCGTTAAGCTGATCATTTTCTTCATTTGGTCGGAAGAGTAATTGACTACACCAAGACCGATTTCTTCGCCATCAAGGTCGTGAATTCTTACAACTGCACCTTTGCTGAAACGTCCAGAAACATGGTGAACGTTTACTGGCAGCAGATTGTCTCGCTGTTCCACGATAATTTCACGTGCCTGATGGTCAACTGTTACTTTACCTTCAGGACCAGAGTTAAACGCAATCCACTGTTTCTTCTGATTTAAGTTTTCCTGGTCTGGTTCAGGCTCAAAGTAAGTGCCTTTTGCCTTACGATACACGGCATCATACACTACGCTCTTTTCACTTGCTTTTCCTAAGAAGGATGAGATTCCCGAAGCCATAGCAATCTTGAAGGCATCAATTTTAGACTTCATACCTCCTGTTCCTACATCACTTCCAGGATCTCCTGCTGCCGCTTCGATTTCCGGTGTAATTTCATGCACCGTGTCAAGCAGTTTGGCATCTTTATTTTTACGTGGGTCGGCATCATATAAGCCGTCGATATCAGAAAGGATGATAAGATCATCCGCGTCAACAAGTCCGGCAACTTTTGCAGATAGAGTATCATTGTCGCCAAACTTCAAGCGATCAATCGTGATCGTGTCATTTTCATTTACAATTGGAATAATTCCACGTTCTAAAAGAACATTTATTGTGTTTCTCGCATTATTATAACGATTTTCATCAGAAAAGTCACTGCGAGTTATTAATATTTGTGAACCGATATAGCCGTGAGATAGGAATAAATCAGAATATGATTCCATAAGCAATCCTTGGCCAACGGACGCTGCTGCCTGTTTTTCTGGTAAGGAATCCGGTCGTGTCAAGCAGCCTAGTTTACGGTAACCAGCCGCTACGGCTCCTGATGATACGAGTAATACTTCATGCCCGTCGTCTTTAATTCGTACAATCTCATCTACTAATTTCTCAAGCTTCCTGCGGCTGATTTCACCGTGAAGACTTGTTAATGAACTACTTCCAATTTTAATAACTACACGCTTCTTGTTCGTGCCGTTAACCAATATATCACTCCTATTTCACTTATCTATTTATTTAGAACCAACTAGTACATTTTCTAATTGTTTACTCATTTCTTTTGAACGGCTTGCTGCGCCTTTAATGGCTTCTGCGATGGCTTCACCGCCGCCTGCTTCGTGCAGTGCATTCAAGCCAGCCGCTGTTGTACCGTTTGGTGATGTTACGTTTTCTCTTAACTCAGTTGGAGATTCTTCTCGCTCAAGCATCATCTTCGCTGCTCCAAGCAGAGTCTGTGCACCGATTTCTCTAAGTGTTTCACGATCCATGCCTTCCGCATTTCCTGTTTCTTCGATATGCTCCATTAGATAGTAGAAATATGCTGGACCGCTTCCTGCGATTCCCGTGAAAACATCCATTTTATCTTCTTCAATAATGAAGACTTCTCCAATGGCCTTCATTAACTCTTTTGTAAATACAACCTGATCAAATGCTACATGCTTTCCTGGAGTTACTGCCGTAGCAGATTCTCTCAGCATACTTGAAGTATTCGGCATTACACGGATAACTTGCTGTCCGTCATTTAAGCGTTCTTCCATATATGAGGTTGAAATCCCGGCAAGTACAGAAACGAGTACTTGGTTTGGATTAATTTTATATTTTAAATCTTGTAATACGGCATCAATATCTTTTGGCTTCATAGCAAGGATAAACTGATCAACTTCTGCGAAATTCAGTTCATCTTTTAAAACTGTGCGCACACCGTATTTTTCTTGAATTTCAGTTAGTCGTGCTTGATTACTTCTATTTGTAACAATGATTTGCTTTGCAGGAATTTTTCCTGACTCCACCATTCCTGAGATCATAGCTTCTGCCATTGATCCTGCACCTAGAAAAGCAATCGTTTGATTCATCATTTGGGTAACATCTCTCCCGTTCGCATTTTGTTCGCTCTCAACAACACGTTTTTTATCATAACACTTGGGGAACTAACTTCAAGGGGTATTTTGCAAGTCATGCTTATATTGTCCAATTAGTGAGCGTAAACGGTTTCATAGAGAGATATATCAACACGACTGCGTCTCATCGGAAATAATTCCGTCTCAGGAGAGTATATGGAGATTGATATTAAGGGAAATATTTGAAAATCCTGCTATGAAGCGATCATTTCATAAAAATAAGACGTTCTCATCTAATGGAAGGAGAACGTCTTTTATAAAAGAAAATGCCTATATTTTGTGAGCTGATGGTGAAGATCTCCCATCGGAACAAACCGTGCCATTCTAGTCAGCTCTTTCCCTTCTGAAAATAATATAACGACTGGAACGGTGAAAACCTCAAATTCTCCCGCAATTTCTTTTACTTCCTGTGCATCTGCATGGACGGCATTAATCTGCGGGAACTCTTTCATCATTTCTTCTACCTGCGGAAGCAGTGAATGGCAAACTGTACAGCCTGGCTGCGATATATAAAGTAAAGTGAGCGGACTTTTTTGAAGCTTCGTGCGAACCTCTTCTATAGTATGGACTGGTTCCATTTTCATCACCTCTCTTCAATTCTATCAATTGTTGCTTCTTTCTACCCGCAAAATGTCTCATTCCTCTATAATAAAACGAAGAGGTGAAATGTAATGAATGTGTTTAGCGTCTTCCTTATTTCCTTTTTACTATTACTCGTGCTGCTCCTCTTACTGGATTCAGCCAAAAACGGAATTACACCGACTCCTTCTACCCGAAAAGAGCGAGATGCCACTCTATTACTTGCGGAATCCCTCGCTCCTCAAACGATTGCTGACTTAGGGGCGGGCTTTGGGACAATGGCTTTTTCATTTGCCGGCCGCTTCCCTGATTCCACAGTGACCGCTTATGAAACCGCATGGGTCCCCTGGTGTTTTTTACATCTTAGAAAGCTGTTTCAGCCGCGGTGTAATTTAATTATAAAGCGTCGTAACTTTATGGATGAAGATCTCAGGCAATATGACCTGATTTTTACCTATTTATACCCGAAAGCGATGGACCTTCTTGAGGACAAGCTGGATCCTCGTACCTCTCATGTATTGTCGAACACCTTTGCTCTATCAAGATGGAAGCCTTCTTTAATATGGCCGGTTGAATCTAAAGTTTCTTACAGTTCCATTTATTTATATAGAAGAAAATAGTCCTGTTTCAGAATGAGGGTTAGCCCAATCCATAAATAACCTCCTCGCTCGTATAGTGCCACCTCCTTTAAATTTCTATTCTCCTGTTGCTTTAATTACAGCTCTCAGCTATAATCACTCTTAATATCTTACATTCGTTGAGAAAGAGAGTAGCTCATTGAAGCCGCTTAAAGCGAGTCAGGGATGGTGGGAGCCTGAGAAGCGAAAGATGAGTGAACCGGACTTTCGAGAAGCCTTTTTGAATACTTTTAGTAGGAAAGGCCGGGGATGAACCCCGTTACCAATGTTGAGCGGCTATTTTACTATAGCTATAAGAGTGGCACCGCGAGTATACACCCTCGTCTCTTTTTCCAAGAGACGGGGGTTTTTTTAGGTTCTGTTAATGGAAGGGAATTTAACGGCACATCGACTGTTATCACCCTTCGGAGGGAGGCTTAAAAGTTCTTCCTTTAAAAAGGAGCAGACGCCTATACTTATTTATAAGGAGGAAAGTAGAATGGAAAAACATATTCTTGCCTTACAATTGTCCCATCTCCTAGGTGAGGAATTTTCGCGTGAATGGGTCTATTCTCAAATTGAAATACCCAAGCAGGATAAACTCGGCGACCTCGCATTCCCTTGCTTTAAGCTTGCTGCTAAATTTCGCAAATCCCCAAATGAGATTGCAGCAGAGCTGGCTCCTAAGTTAAAACATGATATCTTCGCTGACGCGGAGCCCATAAAAGGGTATATTAATATCTTTCTTGATCAGAATTTTATCGCTGCCCATACTCTTAAACAAGTTCTCTCTGGACACTATGGAAAACATGATTTTGGCACTGGGAAAACCATTGCAATTGACTTATCCGCACCTAATATTGCGAAGCCTTTTTCTATGGGTCATTTACGTTCAACAATCATCGGGAATTCCCTGGCCCAGATTGCGGAACACTGCGGTTATAAGACAGTAAAGATCAACTATATCGGTGACTATGGCACTCAATTCGGCAAGTTGTTAGCTGCTTATCAACGCTGGGGTGATGAAAAAACAGTTCGTCAAAATCCAATAGCTGAGCTGAATAAAATTTATGTAAAATTTCACGAAGAAGCAGCAAAAACCCCTTCCCTGGAGGACGAAGGCCGTCAATGGTTTAAAAAGCTTGAGCAAAATGAACCGGAAGCTCTTAAATTGTGGAAGTGGTTTAAAGACGCTTCTCTTGAAGAGTTTAATAAAGTTTACCAACTGCTTGGAATCAAATTCGATCTTACCCGTGGGGAAGCTTATTATAATGATAAAATGGAGGCAGTCGTTCAGCTTTTAAAGGAGCGAAGTCTTTTAGAAGAATCGGACGGAGCGCAAGTCGTACATTTGGATGAAGAGAGCCTCCCTCCCTGCCTTATTAAAAAAAGCGACGAAACAACGACCTATGCCACGCGCGACCTGACAGCTGCAATTGATCGCTATCAAAGCTATTCTTTTTCCGAAGCGCTCTATGTAGTCGGTCATGAACAGTCGCTTCACTTTCATCAAGTGATGCAAGTGTTAAAGAAGCTCCAGTTCCCATGGGCAGACAATATGAAGCATATTTCATTTGGAATGATGCTTCAAGAAGGAAAAAAAATGTCTACACGCCGAGGAAAAACTGTGCTTTTAGAAAAAGTGTTGGAAGAAGCTGTTCATCTGGCGAAGAAAAATATAGAAGAAAAGAACCCCACACTCACGCATAAAGATAAAGTGGCTCAACAAGTCGGTGTCAGTGCTGTGATTTTTCATGATTTAAAGCATGACCGTCAGAACGATGTAGAATTCTCGTTAAAAGACATGCTTACCTTTGAAGGTCATACGGCACCTTACCTTCAATATTCCTGCGTACGTGCAAATTCACTTTTATCAAAAGGAGGCTTTAACCTGCAGGAAGCTTCTCCTTCTCTTTTGGACGAGAATGCATGGCTTCTTATTAAACAGCTGCGTGCCTACCCGGATGTCGTCAAAACAGCCTGGAAAGAATATGACCCAAGCAAGATAGCTAAATACTTGTTAGATCTGGCGAAATCTTTCAATCAGTACTATACAGTCACAAAAATATTACAGGAAGATCAATTACATGCTCGATTAACACTCGTCTATAGCTTTTCTCAAATATTAAAAGAGGGGCTTTCATTACTGGGAATAGAAACTCCAGAAGCCATGTAAATAGGAGATGACGTGATGACAGAATTACCTGGCTTTAATAAGAACCTGACTCTCGTTGGAATAGATGGCTGCGGCGGCGCAGGAAAAAGTACTCTGGCTGAAGGAATTTCTCAAAGATACTCCAAATCAGCCATTGTTCATATGGATGACTTTTATCTTCCTTCCTCAGAAAGGAAGATAATTCGCGATATCGGAGGAAACTTTGATTATCAGCGTCTGATTGATCAAGTCATCACCCCGCTTTTAAAAGGAACAAAGTGCCGCTACCAGCGTTACGACTGGGAGCTGAACGACCTGGCTGAGTGGCATACCATCGAGCCTGAAGGAATGGTCATTATTGAGGGCTGTTACAGCACAAGAGACGAAATGCGAGAATTCTATGATTATACGATCTGGGTGGAGACACCAGAAGACTTGAGATTAAAGCGCGGCCTTCAAAGAGACGGAGACTCCGGACTTTCGTTCTGGAAGGAATGGATGGCGGAAGAAGATCTTTATATGGAGAAACAGCAGCCTCACAAAAAGGTTGATCAGATTGTTAAAGGATTTTCATAATTTTTCTAAGTAAAAACCTCCTGTACTTGAGTTCTTTCCTATATAATGTCTATTGGGGAAACTTACAAAAAGGAGATTATACATGGAAGGAAATACGAACGATGATCCGCTCCTTGACGTACGCGTCTTTAAATATCCAATGTACTCTATCGCACTGGTTATGTTTATTATCGTCATGATGTCCATGTTTTCATCAGAAATTATACTTCCGATGTTTATGCAGGGTCCGCTTGAATTAACACCGGCGGCTGCCGGCCTGGTACTTCTGCCCGGCGCGCTTCTAAACGGCTTACTATCTCCCATAATGGGAAAGCTATTCGACAATTTCGGCCCCCGAAAGCTCATTATTCCGGCGGCGGCTGTTCTAACAGCTACGATGTTTTCCTTAAGCCGTGTCAGCGGGGAAACCCCTGTTTACGTGATCATTATCAGCTACATTCTGCTGATGATCTCTGTTTCAGCTATTATGATGCCGGCTCAGACGAATGGACTCAACCAGCTGCCTAAACGCCTGTATCCACACGGGACAGCGATCATGAATACATTACAACCTGTTGCCGGCGCGATCGGTGTATCTGTTTTTATCAGTATTTTAACGTCCAAACAACAAAGTGTACTGCAGTCGATGGAGAATCCAGCGTCTCTATCCTCAATGAATCAGGCCACGACCGCTGGTGTCGAACTTGTTTATTTTGTAGCCTTCTCCATTGCAGCCCTAGGATTTATTCTGTCCTTGTTCGTTAAAAGGGCAAAGCCTATCGACTTACAGTAATCTTAGTACCTTTAACTATGAAAGGGGAGCTATCAGATGTATCCTGTCTATTATGTAGCCGCTATTATGCTCTGCCTGATTGCCCTAATTGGAACAATTAAAGTAGCAAAAGATATGACAGCCAAGGAAAAAGAAGAAAATACAGGAGAAGCAGAATTAAACAGTCTTAAGGAGGAAAAGACCGGGGCCGATGCAAGTATACGAAGGTTAACGATTATCTATGCAATTACTTTTGTAATCACAATCTTATTAGTTTGGATATTTATATTCTAGAGCAATTTAATAAACTCCATGAGGTAGGATTCCATAGCCATAAAAGGGGGCAAATGGGATCGGGAACCACCTCGCTTTCCTTCCCATTACGAGGTAAAGGTGAATGGAATCCTGCTCATGCGAGAAAGGGAATCAGCTGATCTTTCACTAGGTCACTTACACCTTTAAGAGCTTAAACCCCGGGAAGAGAGCAAATAAAACGAGAGAGAAAACGTATCAGGCGAAGGGAAACGGTGAGAATCCTATGGGAGAAAAGGACAGGGTGAGATCCCTAAAAGGCGAAACCTTAAGGAAGCTCACCGTACGCCCATGGAAAGCGATCCGTTTCCCGGAGCCCTTTGCTGTATCTAAGCCGGTCGTCTAAAAAGTATGAGGTTTCTCTACAAGCTGAATGACGGCATATGCCGTCAATTTTTATTTAATACACGTACATAATAAAAAGTGAATACGATAATAAAAAAAGTGGAGAGAGGCGTAATCATGGATTCCATTTCCTTTCAAAATATAAGTCATCCCCACATGACTTTTGAAGAGGTATTCACTAATATTATCTTTTTTATGAAGGAAGACCCCATTGGAAATTACAGATTAATGCTGGGAACTGATTCTCAAGTCCATTATGACCACACCTTATTCATTACAGGCATCGTTATTCACCGAGTTGGTAAAGGAGCGTGGGCGTGTATTCGTAAAGTGAAAATCCCCCGCTGTATGGACACCCTTCATGAAAGAATTTCTTATGAAACAACTTTGACCGAAGAAGTTGCTTCTTTATTTACGAAAGAGAAAATTGATCAAATGATTGATATTATCCTCCCTCATATTTATAAAGATGCGACTTTTACGATGGAAGGACATATTGATATTGGAGCTGGTGAAAGAAATCGCACCCGTGCATACGTAAACGAAATGATTGCAAGAATTGAATCACTAGGATTTGAACCTAAAATAAAACCGGACTCCATTGCTGCAAGCTGTTATGCCAATAAATACACAAAATAGTAATTAAACTTTTCTAATCTGAAGTCGTGTACAAGGCGATAATAACGGCAAGGATACCTGCTGTCAGCTTACCCGCCATTACAGCAGCCATTACTTCTTTTTCAATCCCTGCCACAAACCCGATATGACTTCCAAAGGCAAATGCCCCGCTGACTGCAAAGGCTGAATTCACAACTTTCCCTTTAGAATTCATTTCTTTTAATACAGCAAACATAGGAAGGTGGTGGGCTAATGAAGCGATTAATCCTGTCACAGCTATCGAGTTGATGCCTATCTGTTTTCCTGCTTTTTCCCACAGTTTTTTTCCTGCCTGATTAATAAAAGCAACAAGTGGATAAGCCCCCGCTAAAGTAATTGTTATGCTCCCTACGATTTGAATTCCCTCATTTATTGGAGCCAGGCCCGGAATAACAGCAGCTCCAGTTAATGTCTGGACAATAATAGCGATCAGGCCGGCAATGATCACCCACTCTATCCCTTTTCCAAACAGCGAGAACATACGAGTCGTAATTCTCGTAAATTTCCATATTCCAAGTCCTATAAATAATGCTAGAAAGACTGTAGGCACTAAGTTTTTAATCATCCATAGAATTTCGTACCCCGCTAAAGCCCCTCCCGCCAAACATCCAAAGGGGATCGTGATGATGCCTATTAATATCCCACGTGCGAAATAAGGCTGGTCGCTTTTTTCAATAATCGTCAGGGCGACCGGAATTGTAAATACGATCGTCGGCCCCATCATAGTTCCAAGAAACGCCCAGGAAAAGACAGCCCCCTGCTTTGTTTCCGCTAACGACTCAGCTAATGGATATGCCCCCATATCAATGGCTAAGATCATAGACGCAAACATGGCCGGATCAGCCCCGATCCGGTTATACAATGGAACGACCCAGGGAGCAAGCTGCTCAGAAATAACAGGAGCCAGTGAAATAATCCCCACCATTGCCAACGCCAAAGGCCCCATCATCATAAAAGCTTCATGGAACTTATCACCAAGTCCAAAACGATTATGTAAAAAGGCATAGTCCACCGCACCCGCTGCCATGAAGATGGTAATGATAATTAATATCGCGTCATTCAGCCACATGCCTTCTCCCCCTTTTTTCTTCTCTGTTGTTTCTTTTTATTGTAAATTAAGAGTAACAGAAAAGGAGGAATAATCTGTGCTTCGATTAGAAAACTTTACAGAAAAAGATGAACAGCAGTTGATAGCCTGGATCTCTGACCCAAGACTCCTTGTGCAATGGGCGGGCTCGTCTTTTACCTTCCCTCTAACGTCCGAACAGCTTGAGATTTATAGACAAAAAGCTAACTGTCAAATTTATAAAGCGGTGGAAGGCGGACTTACAGTAGGCCACGCAGCTTTAAAAAATATTGATCACATAAACCGCTCCGCACGTGTCGGCCATATTTTTATAAGTAGTGAAGAACGAGGTAAAGGGTTGGGATTAAAAATGTTGGAAGCTCTGCTTGAGGTTTCCTTTAATGAACTGCAATTACATAAAGTCAGCCTTGGCGTATTTGATTTTAACGAGCCGGCCGTACATACATATAAAAAAGCCGGCTTTCAAATCGACGGCTGCCTGCTCGATCACAAACTGGTGGATCATGAATTCTGGAATTTATGGGAGATGAGCATCCTGGAAAGTGAATGGAATGTAAACGATTCGTGAACACCCACTTTTTTATATATTATTTGGTATTTTTTTGCTACGATTAGGTTTCAGAGATTTTATGAAAGGAAAGGTGAATATGAAGAAAAAGCGGCTGATAGCCATAGGAATTGCAGCAGGGTTATTACTTATCGGCGTTCTTACTCAAAGCATTGGATTTTTAATGTCTGATACATTTAATGAATCCCGAAACATGTTTACTGAGGATGAAGGTCCCAAAGAGAAAGTAGTAGAGAATGGATCAAATTCAAACCGAATTGCCCACCTTACCGTAGATGGAACGATTATCTCAGGCGAGGGGTCCAACCCATTTTCAGGCGAAGGATATAACCACGAGCAGTTCATGAAACAGCTCGAAGCTATTAAAAATGACAGTACCGTAAAAGGAGTTCTGCTCTACGTTAACTCTCCAGGCGGAGGGGTATTTGAAAGCGCAGAAATCCACGACAAGCTTCAGGAAATTAAAGAACAGGATAAGAAATTGTATGTTTCAATGGGCGGCATGGCCGCATCAGGAGGATATTACATATCAGCACCCGCTGATCAAATTTTTGCATCTGAAGAAACTTTCACAGGATCACTAGGTGTCATTATGCAAAGCATTAACTATCAAGAGCTTGCTAATGAATACGGTGTAAAATTCAATACGATTAAGAGCGGCCAATTCAAGGACATCATGAGCCCTACAAAAGAGATGACAGAAGAAGACCGCGAAATCCTTCAAACCCTAGTCGATGAGTCTTACCAAGGGTTCGTCAACGTAATCAGCGAAGGACGGGGAATGTCCGAAGATAAAGTGAGAGAACTGGCAGATGGCCGTATTTATTCAGGACAGCAAGCTGCGGACAACGGCCTGATTGATCAGATCGGGTTTGAAGAAGATGCGTTGAATTCCTTAAAAGAAGAAATCGGCGGTAACCCAGAAATTTTCGAATACACCAACACTGACAGCTTCCTTGGGATTCCGCTTAGTGTGGAAAGTTTTTTACCAAACAATGAAATTAAATGGATAAATGAGATGATCGATAACCGCCAAGGACCACGCATGATGTATATGTACTCAGAGTAAAGGAGGAGATTAAATGGATACCGTAGAGCCGAACCGCAGCCACTTAAACGAGACCGTTACGGAAAACTTAACAGAATTTCACCGCGTCATCTACGCTGGATTCGCTCCTCGCTTCTTTGCTTACATTATTGATTTAATAGTGATTTGGAGTCTGAATTCTATCATCACAAGACCGCTGTTAAGATTAACTAACCTCTCAGATGCAAAACTATGGATAGAATTGTTTAGTGCATCGAATATCGTTCAATCCCTTGTGTTCTTTCTGTATTTTGCATTAATGACCTGGTTCTTCCGGGCCACACTCGGAAAAATGATTCTCGGCTTGTCCGTAGAATCGCTTCAAGGAGATTCATTATCAAAAGGACAAGTGATTTTTAGAGAAGTCATCGGAAGATATATCAGCATGGCGGTCATTGGACTGCCTTACCTTGTCGTCATTTTCACGAAGAAACACCAAGGTATTCACGATATGTTTGCCGATACAGCAGTAATTAAAGAAAAAATGAAAAAGTTAAACCGTGATTTAAAAACTTCATTAAGCTAGACGGATGCAGCTCCTCTTCTTTTAAGAGGAGCTTTTTTTAGCGCGCGCGGCGATTTTAGAATTTCCGGGTGCTTTCACCGGTTTTTCAATTTCTTTTCAACGTTCATAACTGCTTCTACAACGCTCTCCCTCCTCAGCCGTACCACAACCACAGAACAAAGGCTTAAAGCGCCTGGTAGACACGAAACGCATAAGCAAAACGGCCGGAGGAAGGTGGCCTTCCCTTTTAGCAGGGCGGATTGCTTATGACCCGAGTGTCTGGGGGATGGAGCTGGATGTCGCTCTTCTAAACATATCCACAGCTTGGAATTTTTTAATTTCCTAGACAACATAAAAAAGCACCTTTTCCATTTAGAAAAGGTGCTTGCCAAATCGTCAGCTGATTCCACAAGCGAATGAGCTGTGCTTTTGTGAATATTTCTGATGATATTCTTCAGCTTCATAGAAAGTTTCAACCGGAGTAACTTCCGTAACAATCGGTCGCTTAAAAACGCCTTTATTCGTCCACTGTTGAATTTTTTCTTCGGCTATAGCTTTCTCCGCTTCATTCTGATAAAAGATAGCGGAACGATATTGGTGGCCAACATCTCCACCCTGGCGATCTTTTGTTGTAGGATCGTGTGATTCGAAAAATATATTAACCAGGCCTCCGTAAGTGATCACTTGTGGATCATACTCAATTCGGATGGATTCTGCATGCCCGGTAGTTCCTGTTTTTACTTGCTCATAAGTTGGGTGGGGTACATGCCCGCCTGTATATCCAACTCTTGTTTTCGTAATTCCTTCAAAGCGTTCGAAAAATGCTTCAACTCCCCAAAAACATCCTGCTGCAAAAATAGCTGTTGCCATCATCATCTTCCCTTTCTCTAAACGCAACTTCTACCTAAGAGAGCTTGACGGTTTATACAATCAAAAACCCCTTTTCTTATCCGAGATAAAGAAAAGGGGTCGTCATTTCCGTACGATCCTCTCATCTTCTAGAATGGATCAACCATTCTACAGGAATTGGCACCGTTCTCGTCAATCTAATGATTGATTCGATGGTTGCCGGGCATCAAAGGGCCAGTCCCTCCGCCTCTCTGGATAAGAAGTTTCCGTTATTTTTTTAGTTATTCTATATAATACAATTTTTTTTAGTCGAAGTAAAGGCGAAAGCACTATTTTTTAAAAATCAGCTGCTTCCAGACGTATACACCTCTTCAAATGGCTGGACAATGACAAAACCTTCTCCGTTAAATTCCATTTGAATAGATTCACCACTTCCCCGCCCTACAAAAGTTTTCAAGCTGATGTCTGTGCGAAATTCCGGCTTTAAGTGACCGGACCAGGCTACCGTAGCATTAGGGTCTGTAATCACAGGAGATCCGGGCTTAACGAGCAAAGTTAAAGGTTCATAATGTGAAGTGACCGCCACCCTTCCTCTGCCTTCTAAGGTAACATTGAACAGTCCACCTGCCATCATTCCTGCTACTTTTTTCATTAATTTGATATCCCATTGAATACCTGGTTCAAATGCTAATAAGTCGTTGCCGTTTACCGTTATCGCTTCATTATCAAGGTTAAAGATCGTAATCTTTTTTCCCTGATCGGCTAAGTAAAGTCTTCCCTGGCCTGTGGCTTTCATAAGTGAACTGCCTTCACCTGATAAAGCTTTTTTAAACATGCGGCCGACTCCATGTTCTAAGATCCCTTCTCTTTCGAACTTAATGTTTCCATTGTAAGAGATCATGGAACCTGATTTGGCCCATACTTGATCAGAGAGATTTACTTCTAATATACGCGGTGTTTCTAATTCAAAGAACTCATTTTCACTTTCATCCTGCTTTGTCTGCCGAATAAATTCATCAATTGAATAATTGCTCATAATTAACAACTCCCTTCTCCGTCATATATGTATATACGAGACAAGGCGTGCAGTTGTTTCAAATAATGGTTTTATTATCCGAGAAAAACGGCTCCATATAGAAGCGACCCGGCGATTACAAAGGCCGGATGTACCTTTACCTTTTCAAGCAGTACAAAGCTTAATACAATCAGTAGTATAGTATGCAGGGTGCCTGTCGATACATATGATGTCTGAAAAAATTGGTAGGCCATGACACCTAACAGGACGGCGATTGCAGGCCGGATCAGGGAAGTCATCAACTTCACCCGAGGTGATCCCTTATACTTATTGAGCAGGCTTAGTAATGCGATCATTAAAATTAACGAAGGAGCTACGGTAGCAAATACTCCGACAGAAGCTCCGAGAATGCCGGCTTGCTGATAGCCTATATACCCAGCCATTTTAGTCGCAATCGGGCCTGGCAATGCGTTGGCCATAGCAAGCATTTCACTGAATTCATTCACCGTCAGCCACTTAAATCGGCCGACTACCTCATTTTCAACCAGCGGAATGGAAGCCGGCCCGCCGCCGTAACCTACGATGCCGGGTATGAAAAATGCGATAAAGATATGCCAATATATCATAGAGTTGACTCCTTGCTTTGTTCCTTAGTGACGTCATTTTTTGTTTTCTTCATAGGTTTTAAAAGGGCGAACAACAATAAGGCTGCAATTATGATGCCGGGATGTATGCCTATTCCTTCAATTAAAATCAGTGACCCTGATCCTAATAGAATGGTCAGCAGGTAACCAAGACTGCCCTGTGATTTTTTCAAAAAGTCATAGGTTAACACTGCAAGCATTACTCCTACGACTGGGACGACAGCCTGGGTCATGCCATTTACCCAGGCGAGATCGCGAAAATTATTTAAAAAGGTCAGCAAGATGATTATAAGGACGATCGTTGGCAGAATAGTGGCTAAAACAGCGTTAATCATGCCCAGCAGCCCTGAAACCCGATACCCGATATAGCCGGCCATTTTAGTCGCAATCGGCCCAGGAAGCGAATTGCCGAGAGCTAATATGTCAGCAAATTCGTCATCCGACATCCACTTATATTTTTTTACTACTTCATTATGAACGAGAGGTATGGAGGAAGGCCCCCCTCCATATCCGAAAATCCCTACTCTAAAAAAAGCAAGGAAGAGATTCAATTGCTGCACAGCTTCCCGCTCCTCTCTAAAAAATTAATAGGCAGAAATCGTACCGTCCGTTCTTGATTCCGTGCCTCCGTACAAGGTTCCATTCGTATCCCGCCAGATGATCTGGCCTCTTCCAAAAGCCCCGGTCTCCAGCTGCACCTGAACATCGTGTCCCTTGCGTCGAAGCTCTGCTGCAATGTGTGTAGGAAAATCAGGCTCTACCCAAACCGTCTTATCTTTCATCCATTGCCATCTCGGGGAATCTAAAGCTGCCTGCGGATTTAAATGAAAATCCACAGTATTCATAATCACCTGCATATGTCCCTGAGGCTGCATAAATCCGCCCATCACTCCAAATGGTCCAACCGCAGTTCCTTCTATAGTTAAAAAGCCTGGAATGATCGTATGATACGAGCGCTTATTTCCTTGCAGCGAATTCGCGTGACCTTCTTCCATCGTAAAGTTATGGCCTCTATTTTGCAGAGAGATGCCGGTTTCAGGGACAACAACCCCTGACCCAAAGCCCATATAATTACTTTGGATAAAAGAAACCATATTTCCTTCATCATCAGCTGCCGCCAGATAAACCGTGCCGCCTTTAGGAGGGGTACCCGGCTCTGGAGTAAGAGCTTCCTCATGAATTAACTTTCTTCTTTCTTCAGCATAAATGTCATTTAACAGCTGTTCCGCAGTTACATCCATGTAATTGGGATCCGCAACGTATTTTTGACCGTCGGCGTAGGCCAGCTTCATTGCTTCGATCTGCTTATGATAGGTGTCCGTGTCTTCTTTACTATTAACCTTAAATCCTTTCATTATATTTAACGCAGAAAGTGCTACGATCCCATGGCCATTGGGGGGGATTTCCCATACATCATAGCCGCGGTAATTAATAGAAATCGGGTCTACCCATTCCGGCTTATAATTCTCTAAATCCTCTTTGCGGATAAAACCATTATATTTCTTCGAGAACTCATCAATTTTATCGGCAATTTCCCCGCTGTAAAATGCTTCGGCATTCGTCTCAGCTATTTTTCTTAACGTATCTGCATGCCCGGGAGACTTCCACACTTCACCGATTTCTGGAGCTTTTCCTTCAGGAGCAAAAGTATCAAACCATGCCTGAAATTCCTCTCCCTCCAAGTTTTCTTTGAACTTCTTATATCCAGCTTCCCAAAACTTCCCAAGAACTGGAGATACAGGGAATCCTTCTTCAGCATATTCAATAGCTGGTGCAAGTACTTCTGTTAAAGGAAGCTTCCCGAATCGGCTGGAAAGCTCGGCCCAGGCTCCTGGAGCACCCGGTACTGTCACAGGGATCAATCCGTAAGCTGGAATCTCTTCATGCCCTCTTTCCTTAACAGCTTCTATTGAAATGGATGCAGGAGATGAACCGCTGGCATTTAAGCCATAAAGCTGTTCCTTCACCCACACAAGTGCGAAGGCGTCGCTTCCTATTCCATTGGAAGTCGGCTCCACCACAGTCAGCGTGGCAGCAGTTGCAATCGCTGCATCAATCGCATTCCCGCCTTTTTTTAAAATATCCAGACCAGCCTGAGAGGCAAGCGGCTGGGAGGTAGCAACCATGCCTTTATTGGCAACAGCCGTTGTTCTCTTCGCGTAATAAGGCTGGTTTAAGTAATCAATTGAATTCATATGTATAAGCTCCTTTTTAATGATTTTAGACAAAAACACCTTCACCACCATCCTGATTTCAACAAAATATCACAGGTGGGGTGAAGGTGCTCATTCCTGACTGTTATACCTCGTGACAAGCAACAAAATGGCCAGGTTCAACTTCTCTCCACTGAGGTTTTTCCACCTTACAGCGTTCATGTGCTAATGGACACCTGGTATGAAACGGACATCCTGAAGGATAATTTGCCGGGTTTGGCAAATCCCCTTCAAGCTTCACTCTGTTTCGCTTTCTCCCAGGTACCGGTCTTGGAATAGCCGATAATAATGCTTTTGTATAAGGGTGTAAAGGATTGTTGTATAAATCTTCTGATGCAGCAAGTTCAGCCGTAGCACCTAAGTACATCACTACCACTCTATCACATACATGGCGTACAACGCCGAGGTCATGTGAGATAAATACGTAAGTTAACTGATAAGATTCTTGCAGACTCTTCAACAACTTAATAATTTGCGCCTGCACAGAAACGTCTAAGGCAGACACAGCCTCATCACAGACTATTAAAGAAGGATTTAAAGATAAAGCCCGGGCTATCCCGATCCGCTGTCTTTGTCCCCCGCTGAATTCATGAGGGTATCGATCCACATGTTCTTCCTTTAAACCTACTTCAACTAATAGAGATTTGACCCGTTCTTCTCTTTCCTTTTTACTAAGTCTGGTATGAATAATAAATGCTTCTTCTAATGCATCTCCTATTCTCTGCCTGGGATTTAATGAAGCATAAGGGTCTTGAAAAATCATTTGCATATCTTTTTTATATTTCTTAAGTTTACGTTCTGAGAGCCCGCCGATTTCATCTCCACGAAATTTAATGGATCCATCTGTTAAATCTTCGAGACCAAGAATGGTTCGTCCAAAAGTAGATTTACCACATCCTGATTCTCCGACCACACCAAGTGTTTCACCTTCAATCACCTCAAGGGAAACATTCTCAACAGCTTTTACATTCGCTTTCGTTCTCTTTAAAAGTCCACTTTTGATAGGATAATACTTTTTCACATTAGATATTTCTATAAGAGGCTGTGTCTCTGTTTCCATTACCAACGGGCACCTCCTTTTTCTCTTCTAACCAGCATTTTGAATGATGACTTGATGAAACATTATACATTGGCGGCTCTTCTTGGATACATTTATCACCAGCAAACTCACACCTTGGATGAAACCGGCAGCCAGGTATTTTTTCAGTTAAGCTTGGCGGTGAACCAGGGATAGCTTCTAATTTTCGATTTAAGTCGTCTATGTTTGGAACAGAAGCTAACAGTCCTCTTGTATAGGGGTAGCTGGGATCATTAAATATCTCTTCGACAGTTCCGGTTTCAACCACTTTCCCTGCATACATAACCATAACCCTGTCGGCGACTTCAGCTACAACACCCATATCATGGGTAACCATAATCATGCCCATCCCATATTCTCTTTTTAAATCATCCATTAGTTCAAGGATCTGGGCTTGGATTGTGACATCCAGAGCAGTCGTCGGCTCATCGGCTATTAATAATGAAGGACTGCAGGCAAGTGCCATAGCAATCATAACCCGCTGCCTCATTCCTCCGCTCAATTCATGCGGATATTGAGAGAGTTTCTTCCTTGCATCAGGTATGCCTACTTGATCAAGGAGTTCAACAGCTCTTTCTTTCACTTCTGCATTCGATAAGCTGGTGTGCACTTTTAATGGCTCCATAAGCTGAAATCCTATAGTGAAAACTGGATTAAGAGCCGTCATAGGTTCCTGAAAGATCATCGATATCTCATTGCCTCTGATACGTCTCATTTGCTCTTCGGTTTTCGCAGTTAGTTCTTCTTCTTTAAATTTAATAGAACCCGATGTGATTTCACCATTATTAGGAAGCAATCCCATTAAAGACAGGCTCGTGATACTTTTCCCACACCCCGATTCACCTACTATGCAAAGCGTTTCTTCCTTATCTACTGAAAAAGAAATATCCCTTACTGCTTGAACCTTTCCTTCAGCCGTGCGAAAAGAGGTGACTAAATTTTTCACTTCTAATAGTTGTGTCATTTATTTTTACTCCCTGTGAACGTTGTATAATGACCATTGACCTGTAGGATCCATTTGAAGTCCTTTCACGCTCTCATCAAATGCGGCTGTTACTACACCGTGGTGCATCGGTATCCATGCTGCATCTTTAACGGCTATTAAGTTGGCCTCATTTAAATTTTTCTGGCGTGCTTCTTGGTCCACTTGGGATCTTGAAGCATCTACTAAATCGTCAAACTCGCTATTGTTATATCTCACCCAGTTGGAAGAATCGATATTATCAGAATGCAGGTTCGGATATAGAAGTTCACTGCCGTCAGCAGTACTGTTTGACCAGCTTGTAAAGGTCATGTCAAAGTCACCTTTAGGTGTAGTATCTAAAAACGTTCCCCATTCCATAGACTCGATGGATACATTTAAACCAACCTCAGAAAGCTGAGACTGCACGACTTCAGCCATTCTCGTATAAGCTTCTCTATTAGCAGTCAGTAAAGTTATTTCCTCATTCCCATAACCGTTTTCTTCAATAATTTGTTTAGCTTTCTCCGGGTCATAACTGTAACCTGCATCTTCGGCGGATTCATTATAACCAAACACTTCAGGTCCGATAATGCTTTCATTTTTAATTCCTAATCCCTTTAACTGCCCCACATAAGCTTCACGATTGATTGCATGAGAAACGGCTTTTCTAAATTCCAACTCATTATATGGTGCTTTGTCAAAGTTAAATCCTACGGAATAGACAGGAGTACCAGCTTTTTCTAAAGTTTCAATTCCATCGATAGATTCGATTCGAGATAGATGCTGGGTAGGGATAGCATCTATAAACTGTACTTCACCAGTTTCTAACATTGAAACAGCTGTGGAGTATTCCGGTACGACTTTCATAGTGACTTTTTCTAATTGAGCAGCTTCCTTCCAATACTCCTCATTTCTTGTTAAAACAACTTCTTTACCTTGGGACCAGCTTTCAAATTTGAAAGGACCTGTCCCTACAGGTTCTTGGTTGATATCCTGGTTTTGGTCAGCTTCGGGGCTCACGATAGAAGCGTTTGTGTGAGATAAGGCTGCCAGTAAGGCTCCGTATGGTTCCTTTGTTTTGATAACAACTGTGTATTCATCTTTTGCCTCAATCGATTCAATTGGCTCAAGCAAGGACGCACGAGGTGCCGCCCTCTCCTCATTTACAAATTCCTCAAACGTATATTTAACTGCTTCAGCGTTAAATGGAGTTCCATCATGGAAAGTAATATCTTCTTTTAGTTTAATTTCCCAAGTATTCTCGTCAGGGTTGTCGTAAGATTCCGCGAGCAGAGGCTCGATTTCCATTGTTTCAGGGTTTCTTGTGAATAAAGTTTCATACATTTGCCCGATCATTGCAGCTGAAACCGAATCGTTTGTATCAATAGGTGAAAGTCCGACAACATCTGATGTCGTTGCATAAGTAAGCTCCTGAGCCGATTCTCCGCTCGAATTATCTGAAGAACTTTCACTGCTGCACCCTGTCAGAAATGCACCAATTAATATTAGGAACGCTAACCATCTCAATTTCATCATATTTCTCCTCCTCTTTATGTATCTAAATTCATATTTGGATCTAACGCATCTCTTAGCCCATCTCCTACTACGTTAAAAGCAAAAACCACCAGCATAATTGCTATGCCTGGAACTATCGTTAAGTGGGGAGATGAATACATATAATCTTGTCCTGCAGCTATCATGGCTCCCCATTCTGGAGATGGAGGCTGAGCACCAAGACCCAAAAAACTTAAAGCTGCTGTTGATAGTATGGCAGTTGCCATTCTCATCGTGGCAAATACTATAATTGGGGCCGTGCAATTGGGAAGGATATGTTTTAAAAGAATACGGTTATGACTCGCGCCAAGCGAGCGCATGGCCAGTATGTATTCTTGTTTTTTAACCGATAGTACACTTCCTCTTACGATCCTTGCACATGTTGGAATTGACCAGATACTGATGGCGATTACCACGTTTACTAGGCTCGTACCCAGCATAGCGATAATCAGCATAGCCAACAGAATGCCCGGAAAAGCAAACAGAAGATCAACAAACCTCATAATGGGGCCGTCCAACTTTTTGAAATACCCTGAGATTAATCCAAGAAAGACTCCTCCGACCAGTCCTAAGAAAACGGAAGTAACACCCACCAGTAAAGATATCCTTGCTCCAAATACCAGCCGTGACCATACATCTCTTCCATAATTGTCTGTTCCCAGCCAGTGGTCTTGAGATCCAACTCCTAATTCACTATTTGCCAAATCCTGCGCCGCAGGGTTATAACCTGTCAGCCAAGGGGCAAACACAGCCATAATAATCTGTAAAAGAATAATAACTAAACCAAATACGGCAAGTTTGTTTTTTAGTAATCTTTTCACTGTCTTTGTGATGAGTTTTTGCTTTTTAGCGGTTTTTTTGTTTTCATTCACATCCCTATACATTGCTTCTGAACCAGCCAACTTATAACCCCCTTTCTACTCATAACTTATTCTTGGATCAATAAATGCATATATAATATCCACGAAGAGATTTACTACTACAAATAGAGTAGCCACGAGCAATACGGTGCCTTGTACAACCGGAAAATCCCGGGCAGCAATCGCATCAATCATTAATCGGCCGACCCCGTTTATTGCAAATACCTGTTCCGTAATGATGGTGCCTCCTAATAAAAAGCCAAAATTTAAACCAATTACAGTAACTACAGGTATCATTGCGTTTCTCAAAGCATGCAGCCAAACCACAACACTGGTTTTGACTCCTTTAGCTTTTGCAGTTCGTATATAATCTGCCCGGATAACTTCAAGCATTGCGGATCTGCTCATACGGGCGATCATAGCGGCAGACGCTGTTCCTAAGGTAATAGCAGGCAGTATTAACTGTTTCATTCCTTCAATAGTCCAAAATGGAGCACTTAGTCCTCCCACTGGAAGCCACTGCAACTCTACTGCAAACAAAAGGATTAACATCGTCCCCAGCCAGAAATTCGGTATGGAAACACCAAGTAAAGCTATGGTAGTACTGGACACATCAAACCACGAATTTTGTCTTATGGCTGAGATTATTCCAGCAGGGACGCCAATTACCACAGCTACAATCATACTGGCAATGGCCAGATTAAGTGTCTGGGGAAACCGCTCAATGATTGCGTTTGAAACTTCCTGGTTGTTTTGAAACGAGTATCCTAAATCACCTTGAACTACGCCTATTATGTAATCGTAGTATTGGACGAGTACTGGTTTGTTTAAGCCTAGTTCTTCCCGGATAGCTGCAAGATCAGATTCCGTAGCAGTAGGTCCCCCTATAATAGTTGCTGGGTTTCCCGGTGCGATATGCATGCTCATAAATACGAGAAATGAAATACCTATTAGCAGCAGAACCAGTTGAAATAACCTGTTGAAAATTAAGCTGAGCAATTAATTTCCCTCCTTTCAGCAGTAATAAAGAGATTGATTTAACTTTTTAATTAAAACACCCCCTTTCTATCCACAAACGTTAACCAAATGGTTAATTTTAATTAACAAACGTTTATGTTCCTGATGATTATAAGCGAATTTTCAAAAAATTTAAACCCCTTTTTAGAAGAAAAATGTATTCTTTTAGTCTTTCTTGAATATTTATGCTCTTCTTGATGTTTTGTTTTCGTTTTGATTTGACACTCTATTAGAAAAGCCTTAAAACTAAAGAGTAGGCTAAAACCTAAAAGTTAGGACGGGTGCTTATGGAGGAAAAGAAGAAATTAAAAATTGATGATACAGATAAAAAAATCCTCGAGCTGTTAATCGAGGATGGTCGTTTATCATATGCGGATATTGGAAAAAAGCTGGACATGTCTAGAGTGGCTGTACGTTCCCGAGTCAATCAGCTTATTGATTGCGGCATTATTGAGAAATTTACAGCCGTCGTAAACAGCGAGAAGGTGGGAAAAGAAGTATCTGCTTTTTTTGAGGTAGACTGCGAGCCTCGCGCTCTTGTAGAAGTTGCAGAAAATCTGGCTAATAACCCTTTTGTGGCCAGCTGTTATCAAATGACCGGTCCAAGCACGCTGCATATGCATGTGCTGGTCAGTGATTTTACGGAGCTCGAGTCTTTTGTAAATAAGGAATTGTATGCACTGGAAGGGATAACAAGAGTGGAAAGTCATATCTTACTGAGAAGGTTTAAGAGCCGAAGCGGTTTAAAATTATAAGAGGACAAACTCTCCTGTGCAGGAGAACTTGTCCTCTTATAATTCCTTTAGTTTTCTATTTTTCTGAAGAAAACTTTTCAACATATTCTATTATCATTTTTCTATGGCTGCCAATCATCTTCTCTGGCAGCTGGTGAGGAGAAATGAATTCACATCTGCAGGCTTCCTCAGGATTGGACCTCAGCTCTCCCTGATAATCAGTGGTATAATAAGCGGTCGTAACTGAGTAAAATTGATCTCCATTTGGAGCGACTGTATAATAATCAGCTCCAGAGAAAATATTAATCAGCTTTAATTGTTCTATTCTTAAGTTGGTTTCCTCGTATACTTCTCTCTTGGCGGTCTCTTCTGTCGATTCACCAAGCTCCATAAGTCCTCCGGGCAGTCCCCAGGTTCTTTTTGGGGAAGTACGTTCCTGCAGCAGAATCTCTCCATTTTCATTTACCAGAATCGCAACAGCACCTGTCAGGATTAACGGCTGGTGTCCGACTAATGCTCTAAGCTCCTCAACATAACCCAAAGAATCTACCTTTCTGCTAAACCGTATTATAGTGATTTCTTTAATGTATAAAAGTTCGTGCCAGGTACATAGTCTTCGATCTTGCCAACAATTTCGTAACCGTTCTTTTTATAAAAAGCCATCGTTTCCTGCTCGAATGTTGTCAGCATCGAATAATCGGCCCCTCTTTTTCTTGCCATTCTCTCTACTTTTTGCACCAGTTCTTTTTCAATTCCCTGTCCCCTGAATTCTTCATAAACCCAGCAGTCATTAATTTCAAGCCAGTTCCAGTATAACTCACTGGTGATCCCGCCAAGCCATTTCTGCTTTTCATCGGTGACGAACATGTTGATAGGCTGCGCAGCATCTTTATTTCTTGCTTGAAAATATGTACTATCCTTGCATTCTGTGACCTTTTCCCGCAAATAACTTCTCAATTCTTCATTACCTTCCATGTCCACTGAAACATTATAATTCACTTTTATTTGTCACCTCTATTTAAGTAATCACGCCGAGATATAAGGCATAATGACTGATTTAATCACAAAAAATATCTTAGCATAAAGACACTAGAATTTGAACAATTATTCATCGACAATTTTTTTGAAATATTTACACTCTTCCTTTAGAATAAAGGGTTTTTTAGACAATTATGAAGAATGAGACGGCAAAAAAGGTCTAATAGCCCCATATGTACGAGAGAATAGTCCATTCTTACCTAATGCTTATAGAAATTTGACTAGAAAAACAATAAAAATAACAAAAGGCAATATAAAGGTGAAAGCATTGATAACTTGAAGCATACTTAATCCCCGGCTGACTTCATTTCTTTTCCTTTGCTGGGCACGGATATACTGAAAAGAAAGAAAAGACAGGAATGGTACGAAAAAGCCCAGTCCCCCATGGTTTACTGGCTGTATGCCGCTCATTTCAAATAGCAGCATGAACAATAGAATAATATTTGCTATAAAAATTATAAGTGGGATAGAGTAGGAACGGAATTTCATAGTCTCTCTCCTTGTCTAGGATGTGCGTCATAAATAGCCTTAGAATTTTTACTGTATCACAGGTTAGGAGAGAAATTCGATTACGATTCTTTTACAAAAAATGAGACCAGCATCATGGGCCGGTCTCTATTGATTCTCCTTATATTTAGTTAGTCTTCGTTCGTTTAACCACCACGTAAGTGATCCAAATATAAAACCACCGACTATCCCTATGATTAACTTCTCAATTAATACCGGGCCGGTTATTCCTTCCCCAAAGAAGATATCCATCAAAGAAGAGAAAATGATAAAAACTGAACCGTATCCAAGAATCCCATAAAACAATATATATTTAAACTGCCCCATCTCCCTCGTCTTTTTCCATCGTTCATTAACCAGTTTTTGTCTTTCATTCATGATCTTATTCCCCCTTCTTTTCACACTAATTATTCTCTCATGTTGTGATAGAAATACAAATAATACTCACTCGATTTATTTTCATTTTTTTCTTTAACAAACCTATACAATTATTCTGAAAATAACGTATAATCTGAAATTACACCTATAAACTTAAAGGAGGTTTCTTAAATGAAAACCTTAGACGCCATCAGCGGCTTTGTCGGCCGTACATTTGCTGTATGGGTCGTTTTATTTGCAGCTTTATCTCTAGTAACTCCAGGTGCCTTCACTTGGATTGCTCCCTATATTACGCTATTACTCGGTATTATTATGTTTGGTATGGGCCTGACTCTTTCTAAGAAAGACTTTCAGGAAGTATTCCGCAGACCTAAAGATGTGGCGGTCGGGGGTTTTGCACAGTTCCTGCTGATGCCTCTTTTAGCTTTTTTGCTGGGAACTATACTGCCTGTTTCTACAGAAGTAGCCGTCGGCGTTATCCTCGTAGGCTGCTGTCCTGGCGGTACGGCTTCTAATGTTATTACATACCTTTCAAAAGGAGATACCGCCCTGTCAGTTGCGATAACCTCTGTATCAACCTTGCTAGCACCAATCATGACACCTGCACTCATGTTTTTATTTGCCAGCCAATGGCTTCCTGTATCAGCAGGAGATATGTTTCTTTCTATAGTAAACGTCGTTCTTGTTCCTATTATTTTAGGATTAATTGTTCGCGCTGTACTTGGGTCCAAAATTAACGCCGGAATTAAGTCAGTTCCAATGATCTCTGTTGTCGCCATCGTTGCGATTGTCGCTGCGGTTATCGGATTAAACAAGGATCAGATACTTCAATCCGGGCCGCTAATCTTTGCAATAGTTGCAATGCATAATATCCTAGGTTACATCGCAGGATATAGCCTGGCCAAAGTGTTTAAAATGCCGGCAGCTAAAAAGCGGGCTGTTTCTATTGAAGTAGGGATGCAGAACTCCGGACTTGGAGCTTCTCTGGCTTCCGTACATTTCAGTCCGCTGGCAGCCGTTCCCAGTGCTATTTTCAGTGTATGGCACAATATTTCTGGTCCGATTATTGCCACCATCTTTCGAAAACAACAGGAAAAAGAAAAAGTTGATTCTACTGTTCAAAATGTTTCATAACGTTTTTACATCCATAGCTTTCAATAATAAAAAGCCCACTGTTTAAGCGGGCTTTTTATTTATACAGATTGTTGTTTTAATTCACTTTTTTCTCGATATCTCTCTTCAGATTTATCAACAGCTACGGCACACGCCGCGTCGCCAGTGATGTTAACAGCTGTTCGAGCCATATCAAGCACCCTGTCGATACCAAGGATTAGAGCAATACCTTCCACTGGCAGCGATACTTGGTTAAGAACCATAGCCAGCATGATGAGCCCTACACCCGGTACACCTGCTGTACCGATACTCGCAAGCACAGCGGTTAAGACAACCATGATTAATTGGCCGAAAGAAAGATCTACACCGTAAACCTGTGCAATAAATACAGTCGCCACACCTTGCATGATTGCGGTTCCATCCATATTTATAGTAGCACCTAACGGCTGAACAAAGCTGCTGACAGGTTTAGATACGTTTAATTTCTCCTGCGCAGTTTTCATAGAAATAGGGAGCGTGGAGCTGCTGCTTGAGGTACTAAATGCTACGGTCATAGCTGGGAAGAAGCTCTTGAAGAAATGAAGCGGGTTCATTTTTCCAAAGAAAGATACTATAGAACCGTAAAATAAAGCACCATGAATAATTAAGGCAGCGATTACAATAAGCATGTAAGCGCCCATCGCTCTCACGCCATCAAGCCCCATTTCCCCTACAGCGGAAGCCAGCAAACCAAAAGCACCATATGGAGCGAAACGCATGATCAATGTAACAAGCCACATCATTATGTCATTACCCTGTTCTAATAAGCTGTAAATTCCAGAGGTTTTCTTGCCAAGCATGGCTAGTGCTAAACCAAGGAAAACGGAAAATGTAATGATTTGAAGCATATTAGCTTCAGCCATTGATTGAATAGGATTCTCAGGAATAATGTTTGTAAATGTCTCAACTACCCCAGGTGACTCCTGTTCTTGTTGATAATTAGCACCTGAAGGGTCAATATTCGCGTTACCCGGTTCAAAAATATACGCTAAACTTAAAGCCAAAGTAATAGCAACCGTGGTAGAAACAAGGAAGAACGCAATAGTCTTACCGCCGACTCTGCCCAGTTTCTTAGGATCACCAAGTGAAGCGGTTCCTAAGGTAATGGAAAAGAATACGATAGGGACAACGAGCATCTTAATAAGGTTTAAGAAGATTGTCCCCAGAGGGCTGAATAAGTAAGTATCTAATGTTGTAAACAAATCCGGTGCGGTGAAATTTAAAATTAAACCAATTACAGCACCTAAAATTAAACCAATAAAAATCTTTATTGTTAAATTCATGTATCTGCCTCCTTAAGTCGTTGTACTTCTTCTTTTTTCCCTGTATATGTTATCATACAATGGAATATCTGTCTGAAAATTCAGCCGAATTAATTTCTTCTGGCGCTAATAAGTTAAGGGTGCTTTATAAAATTAACAAACTAAAGAATAAAATAACATAGGATAAAAAAACTATATTGTATCCATTTTATTACTTATCAGTCTGCGAATATTATAAAACGTGCTGTTCTTAATTTCATAATGTAATATAAGTCATATATGGTAAATATTATCTTAATATAAGAAAGGGTGCAGTTAAATGTATGATATAGAAGAAAAACGCCGAAAATTATTTTCGTTTACCGATGAACTGACGAATGAAGAAGCGAATAAAAAACCTGAAGCTGACAAATGGTCAATATTAGAAATTCTAGAACACCTTTATTTAATTGAAAAATCAATTACTTACCAAATCAGCCGCACTTTAGAAAATAAAGAGCCAAACTCAGCTAAAGAGAAACCTATTAACCGCACGCTCAACAGAGAATATAAAGTGGAAGCCCCTGAAGAATTAAAGCCAGCAGGGCAGTTTAAGACTTTAAATGAAGCTAGAGAAGCTCTTAAGAAAACCAGAGAAGCCCTGCTTTTTCTCGTTCACAACAAAGATGAAGAGACATTGAAGGAATATTCATTCCCACACCCTGCGTTTGGAGATTTGAGTGCCGCACAATGGGTAGAATTTATTGGATGGCATGAACTTCGGCATTTGGATCAAATGAAGGAAACATTAAAAACTGGATAACTTTTAAAAAAGAGGCAGTCTTCTCGGAGACTGCCTCTATATTTGGTATTTCAATATTTGTTTTCCAAATGAGGACAGCTCTTCTAAGTCCGATTCGATCGTCCTTTTTAAATCATTCAGGTTAATCTTGCGTGCATCTTCGGTGGCGAGGTGCCGAAACTTCTCTAAGCTCTTCACATTATCCTTCATAAGCTGATCAATAACGCCCTTCTTAAATAATAAATCAAACGATTCCTCATACGTCTGCGGGAGACCAAAATGATACTCCGCAATTAAGTGAATCGCAAGGTCTGCTGCTGCTTTACACGCTCTCTGGATATTTAAAACCATGGAATCCTGTTTTGTTACATCCAGCAGATGATTCGGTTCTTGATCATAAACTTCGTAAACTCTATGGATACTTCTCTCCATAGAGTTTATCTTGCTTATGATTAGTTCATCGTTCATCATAAGTCCTTCTTTCATCGAAACAATACTTGATGGAACCTTCTTCACAATTCACAAAAGCATATCTACTGCAAGCGTCCATCTGTAATTTCATACGCAGCTGTTCATTTTCAGAATAGATAACTGTCCCGTTTGAAAATATATGGGTTTGAAGGACATATGAGGCATCTCTTAAGTCTATTAAATTCACTTCTACTTCAATTAAATCAGCTAATTGTTGAGATATCAGAAAAAGATTATAAGATGAATGCTTTTGCTCGCCCCAAAAAGCTAAATCAATATCGCTTTCTCCCCGCTCCGACCCATGAGGATAAGAACCAAACATAATGATAAACGACGGATTTAACTTCTTTTTCAGGAACTCTTTCAAAAACTGAGGGATGGTATTCCCATGTAGCTCATCTCTCCTTTCCTTAATGCTGGTTCACCAAGAAAAGAGCTGACACCCAGTCAGCTCTTTCCTGCTCTCAAAAACTCTTCTTTCCTCAATGTATTCTTCATACCATACTATTAACCAACAGGTTCATAATTCCTATATATTTGGAATGTTCCTCAATTACCTCATTTGTAAACGTATTTTCCAAAAAAAAGAAGATTAATATTTATAAAGAAATCAGCTCTCAGTTTAGAGGGGGGATTTCCCTTTCCACTCCACAGCTTTCTACAGAATAGAGAAATCAGCGCCCCATTTAACCGGAGAAACGACTAACGCTGCTAGTTTATGAGAAATTTATAGTTTGAAGGAGATAATTAATAAAAAACAAAGGATTTCCCTTCCTTATGAATAGATATCCTTCCCTGCTACCTTCGAGCGCTCCAATATGCCCCTTTTTCCATATGAACAAACGGAATATCTGTATCAATTTCTCCGGTTATTTTAGACAATGCAACGTCTTTTCCAATTAACCAATCGCTAAAATCAAATTCTACAGGTTCCTTGTCTCCTCCTAGAGCAAACCATGCCTTCATATCCTGCGGTAAGTAACCAGATGTGTGAATCGTGCCTGCCCAGTTGCTGTACTGCTTGGAGAATACCCCTTTATCCGTATCATTCATATGGCGGAATGCATCATAAGCTCCGTTAATATGTGGGCGGGCGTTATTAATCGATTCCATGCGCTTCATTGAGTCCAGGAGGTGATTGCGGTTTTCTTTTTTCTGCAATTCGAAATGGTTTGTACAGACATCAGATTCTCTAGTCTCCACTCCCCGAGGAGATGCCTCTACTACGTAAGTACGGTTGCTGCGGTCAAAAACGATATAGCTAAATGAATGACGGTGAGGGATTTCTTTTAACATGGCTGCCGCTTCATCTACGTTTGCACATGATTCTAAGACTAATCGTCCGATCATACAGCAGATAAATCCATCGCCTGGTTTCTTGCGATGCATAAAATTATACCCGAGGACCAGACCATGCTCGTTTATCCCATCCATTCGCCCCGTAATTCGCTGAGTCGGGCCGGCAATCGCATAGCCTCCATCTGCCGGCTGATACAAACAATAACGGCCTTCATACGTTTTAGGCATATAATCATAATTCCTGATAAAATAGCCATTGCCCGTCATAATCGAACAACCCGATCGTTTATAATCAACACGGTAGCCTCCAAACTCCATGAGAACTTTTTCCATCGGCCACTTTAAGCCATCTCTTAATCCTTCTAATTCATGCCACAGCTGAGGAGCAAACTGAGTAATGGCATCTTTGGCTTCCCCTTCCTCAACCACAAACCGCGGCTTTCTCACCTTCCATTGCCGGCGGCGGTTCTCTACAGTTAATGAGTCCTTTAATAGCTCCCCCTGTTTATATCCAAAATCATAATGTGAACCCCGGAACTGAAGGATTTCACTGTATATTTGTTTCATGAATTAACCCTCTTTTTCTGTAGTTTTGCTATTAGCTTACGGGAAATCCTGGGCTAAAGAAAGAATTTCGTTTTAAATGAAAAAAGCTCCTTTCAAAAAGGAGCTCAGCTTGCAGAGAAACCTCATGCAGCGGACGACCGACTTTTCTTTCAAAGGATCGGATACAGCAAAGGGCTCCGGTAAACGGATCGCTTTCCCTGTGCGTACGGTGAGCTTCCTTAAGGCTTCGCCTTTTAGGGATCTCACCCTGTTCTTTTCTCCCACAGGAGTCTCCCCGTTTCCCTTCGCCCCTATCTATCTTCATAAGTTTTTCTCTCTCGTTCTATTAGTTCTCTTCCCGGGGGGCTACACTCTTAAGGATGCAAGGTACCAGGTGAAAGGTTAGCTGAATCCTCTGAGTAGGGTTCGATTAACCTTTTTCCTCGTAATGGGAAGAAAAGCAGCGGCTCTGAAGAGGACTTTTAAAAGAAGCTTATATGCTTAATAAAGTTTACCCTGTCTAAACAATACGGTTGAGAGTTTCATAACAGAATGAATGTAGCAATTCTGCCGCAGCGGGAAAGGATCTCCAAAGAATTGTGGAAGAATCGTGTCCATCGTGTTCTGCATCTTCTCATAGAGCAATTCGTAAATTTGCTCTTCTTTATAGAACTGGGTTTCTCTTCCTTGAATCCATTCTAAATAAGACACAATAACCCCGCCCGCATTCGCTAAAATATCCGGAACAATTAATGTACCCTGATCACTTAAATATTTATCGGCTTCCTCCGTAATCGGAGCATTTGCTCCTTCTACAATAAGAGGTGCTTTTATCTTCTTCATATTGTCCTTATGAATTTGGTTTTCAAGAGCTGCCATGATAAGTACATCAGCATCAATTTCTAAAAGGGAATCTCTATCCCTGATTTCCGCTTTTATATCATGTGCTGACAAGTCTTCTTTGGCTGACGGTAAATCTCCATCATTTTCTTCAGCAAATTTAAGAAGGGCCGGGATATCCAGTCCATCCGAGTTATACAGCATCACTTGTCTATCGCTTACGGCGATCACTTCGTTTTGCAGATAGTTGCATTGGAAGGCTTCAAGAGCTGCCACTGAACCTAAATTTCCAAAACCTTGCACAGCTACTTTCAGCTTTTTATCCAAATGATTCAGGGCTGTTTCAGCAAAAATATTATCCTGCGTCTGCAGCCATCTTTCCTGCTCCTTCAAGAAATTGTGCATCATATAGCGGAATGTAAAATACACTCCTTTACCTGTGGCCTGTTTTCTCCCTAAAGATCCACCGTTAATGATGCTTTTTCCTGTAAAGCTCCCGCGATAAGGCTCCCCAGGATGAATGTTTTTATACTCAGCCATCATCCAATCCATTTCCCGCTCTCCTGTACCTGCATCCGGAGCGGGAATATCTTTATCAGGGCCTAATATATCATTAAAGTACTGCACATATTTCTTACAAATGAGATGAAGCTCTTTCACTGTATATTCTCTAGGGTTTATGATGACTCCTCCCTTGCCTCCTCCAAAAGGAAGCTCGTGCAGGGCGTTTTTTAAAGTCATCAGCCGTGCTAAATTTGAAACTTCTCCTTCATTAACACTTTCATGAAAACGAATGCCGCCTTTATAAGGGCCAAGTGTATCGTTGTGCTGAACACGGAATGAGGGGATTCTTACGATCGTTCCATTTTCTAATGACACCCGCAAGTATGATTTATGTACATGATTCGGTGTGGATAGCAAAGCTACCAATGACTTAAAAGCCTGTTCCCGTGTCTGAGCTTTTAAGTCTGGTAAAAAGCTTTCGTCTTTTAACAAAGTTGTCAATGAGTTTTCGATCACTGTATTTCGTTCACTCATATTAATACCTCCCTATGTCATATGTCCTATTTACCATTCTTATTAATGTCCTACCCTTTCATTGAAGATTCAAACTATTGAATTTGTTAAAAAAATTCGGGATTACCTAGTGTTATAATAAGTTTTTTGGTAGTCTATTAGTGGTAAAACATCAGTAAGCGTTCTCCATGGATAAGCCTGCTTATATTTTCACATGATATATTAAAGCCCCATAAAGGATGGTGTTTGGCATGAAACGATTAGTCATACTGGGAGGCGGGTACGGCGGTGTAAAAATGCTGTTAAGCCTGTTGGATTCAGGAATACCAAAAGATGTACATATTACATTAATCGACCGAAATCCTTATCACTCCATTAAGACGGAATTCTATGCAATTGCAGCTGGGACGGAAGCTGACAAAAACGTTCGTATGGAGTTTCCTGTGCATGAGCAAGTAAGCTGCATTTTTGAAGAGATTAATAAAATTGACGTAGAAAGCGAGCAAATTTTCATAAAGGATTTTAAAGAAACAGTGCCTTACGATTATTTAGTTATCGGCCTCGGCTGTGAAGATAACTATCATGGCATAGATGGCGCAGAAGAATATACAGAGAGTGTTCAAACCTTCCAAAAAGCAAGGAGCACCGGACTATCTGTCGGTAACTTAAAAGCCTACGGAAAAGTTACGGTAGTTGGTGCCGGGCTAAGCGGAATAGAAGTAGCTTCAGAAATCCGCGAAAGCAGGCCTGACCTTAACATTCGTTTATTGGATCGAGGCGAGACCGTACTGCGGGCTTTTGATAAAAAGATTCAAAATTACGTAGAAGAATGGTTTGCCAGTAATGAGGTAGAGGTCCTCCATAATGCAAATGTCGGTTATGTAGAAAAAGACGGCGTATGCAACAACGGCGTATGCTATCTTAACGATGTAACGATCTGGACCGCAGGAGTTCGTCCGAATTATCTAGTGCGTGAGCTGCCGTTTGAGAAAGACGAACAGGATAAGGTCGTTCTCAATGATTTCTATCAGGTGCCATCTCAGCCGAATGTATATGTAGTTGGCGACTGCGCATCTTCTCATTTTTCACCGAGTGCTCAATTAGCCGGGCAGCAGGGAGAGCAGATTGCTGAAGTTCTATTAGCATTATTTCAAGGAAAAGAGCCAAGTAAACCTAAAGAGATTAAATTAAAAGGAACGCTCGGCTCTCTTGGTAAATCAGATGGATTTGGAAATATGATGCAGCAGCCGGTTACCGGACGACTTCCCCGTCTGGCAAAATCAGGTGTCCTATGGCTTAATAAACGCCACTAATAGAAAAACTCCTGGTTACAGGGGTGTATTTATCGCTTGAATGTTCTTCATTTTCCTATGTATAATAATTATAAGAAAAAAGACTGAGTGTTACCGCACTCAGTCTAAAAACAACTATAAGCCGCATAACAAGCGGCTGACCAAATATTCATTGAAAAGTAACATCCTATCCTTTACTCGGGGCATGGACAGTTACTTTTTTTTTGTTTCTTTAATAATCGCAACAACGATCTTGATGATCCCAATCAAAACTAAGTTTGAAGTCAAAAGGACCATCAGCACTTCATAGTTTGACAAACAACCACCTCCCCTCTTAGGGAGATGGCCAACCGCCTTTACGCCACGTTAATTATAGCTGCACCTCTATTTTATCACCTTCATAGAATGGAAATCTATCGGACAACCGCTTGTTTTTCATTGAAATCAGCAAGCTCTTGCTGTAGATAGAGAGCTAATTCTTTCATTCCATAGACTCCTGCTACACGTTCTGCATCGGAATTATAATTCGTATTGGTATTCACATCATAGGTATACAAATGACCCTCAGCATCCTGGATCGCTTCAATACCTGCCACTTGTATTCTATTATCCTTAAGGAATTTCTCATATTTCTTTATAATTGGATTATAATAACCATCTAATATCTGGAATTTAGCACCCTTCGCCATATCAGGCTTATCTGTCGGACAGTAAGAATCATCTATTTTGCAGGCATCCGCCGGGCATAATTCAAACCCTTCCGACGTATCCACCTTAACAGCATATACAAATTTACCGCCGATGAATTCATGACGGACAATATAAGGTTCTGGCGCTTCAATATATTGCTGGAGCAACGTAATTCCATCGACCGGCTCCTCATAATCTTCCCCATTTATATATTGCTCTACAGCCTCAAGGGAATGAAAAAGCTGTACACCCTGTCCCTTGCCGGCACGGTTATGTTTTGTAATAAAAGATGATTCATTGAGCTGTTTGGCTGCTTCTATAATATGATTCTTCCCTACAGCACTTACAGTTCTAGGTGTACGAATCCCCTCACTGTTTAAAGCCATATATTGATTCACCTTACTAACTTCCAAGCGCAGCGCGCGGTTTCCGTTTACTACAACTCGGTTATGACTTTCAAGCCAAGCAAGAACGGCTTCTGTAAACTCCGGAGCAAACCGATGGTCTCTTGTGTGGGACGATGCACTAATTCTATTATAAAAGATACCTTCTGGCGGCTGACTTGTTAAGTCAATGGTTCCTTCATCTAAATGCCAGAGTTCATATGGTAAGTTCAACTCTTCTAACCATGTAGTCAGATGAGAAGTCCACTCCTCATTTTCATGGATAACATAAATTTTTGACATGTGATGATCCCCTCTCTAAGGTGAGATATATTTAAGATCATTGTAACATATAAATCCGAGTTTTCCGCTTTGCTTTAAATAGAATTGCTGTCTGCTCAGCAGTTAGTGTATTATAAAAGTCATTGGAAGAAGGAGGATCGTTATGATTTATGTATGGGTTGGAATTGCTGGGGCTTTAGGTGCTTCCCTGCGTTATCTTTTAAGTATCTGGATGTATGGAGCTGATCAGTATTTCCCTTTTTCAACTCTGTCTGTGAATCTCATCGGCAGCTTTTTTCTAGCCTGGTTTACTTACACAGCATTCACTAAATTACAAATGTCTTCTCAATTAAAAACCGCTGCAGCTACAGGGTTTCTTGGTTCTTTTACTACCTTTTCAACATTTAGCCTGGAAACTGTAATCCTGCTTGAAAACAGTGAATTTTTATTAGCCTTAATATACGTCACCTTAAGTATGACGGGCGGTTATTCCCTCTCATACCTTGGCTGTCTTCTGGGTAAAAGGAGGTGGGCGGCATGACAATGTTAGCCAGCTTTTTACTCGTAGGACTGGGCGGATTTATTGGAGCCGTTTTACGCTTTTTCATCAGTCAATATGCAAAAAAAAAACGTACATCCAGATTTCCTGCAGCTACTTTTTTTGTAAATACCACAGGTTCTTTTTGGCTGGGGCTCCTGACTGGATTAAATGTGAGCAGTGGAATTTTGTTATTTCTCGGCACAGGGGTGCTCGGAGCTTTCACTACCTTTTCTACCTTCAAGCTCGAAAGCATTCAATTACAAAAGGATCGGCTAAGAAAGACATTAGTGATTTACACAGTTTTAAGCTATGCTGCCGGTATTGTATTTGCACTCATAGGATTATACATAGGAACCCTTCTAAAGTGAGGCTCTATTAAATAATGCTATAGGTGGGGGAATAGGCAAGATTCCGCAGCTTGGACTTTGTGCGGGAAGAGCCGCTTTAGATAACGAGTGGCTGCTCTTCCCTTTTAAGCTAAAAAACCCAGACAAGTGTCTGAGCATTCAGGCAGGTGAACCTGCTACCTTTCTATTCGTGATTAAATGAAGGTGAAGGAAGTATTCACACACTCCAATCACAGCTGAAACGATAAGGGCTCCGGCGAAGGTGACATAAGCACCAGCAAACAAATTAGACAGCCCCCACACCATAAAGAGCGTCACGACAAAATCGAGAAAAACACTCGACCACAGATTTCCCCGCCTTAATAATAAGTACTCCATCCCTACTCCCACTATAAGCAGAACTACGGCAAGTACGATCGGCTGCCATATTAGCCCATAATTGACGGTTTCTAAGAAATACATAGACAAAATAAGCACACTGGGTAATGCGAAAATCTTAACGAGTATACTTGTCAAAATAATCCCTGCCTTCTCAAAATTATAACGTCTGTTAGTTTTTGTAACAGACGCTATAATATTCACCTTCATTTAATATTTGATTAGACCACACCGCTTTTTGGTATATGGCTCCAATTTTATCGAGTCAATAGTCATTGACTCCCCAGGGCATCGGTGTCCTTAATCATGCTCCCTCCCTGTGCATCAACCTATACGCAACGCCGTTTCAATTGGTAAAAAGTTAGAGTTTACAATGGCAGCCTTGCGGATAAACTGAATTTATTCAATTATGATCCAACCAACACGGAGGGCTGCCTTGTGATAGATAAATTAATTAACTCTTTACCCGTTCATATGCGTAAATATCTTCAAATGTCCAGCCGCCAGAGAAAGTATGAACTCCAGATGACATTATGGTCGCTGCCTCTTATTTATATTGGAGGTACTATAATCATTGTGTTAATTACATTGTTTTTGGATCTTCAGCTGAATATGTCCAATTATGTTCATCACTGGTTTAGTGCCAGCGGTCAAGCTACACAGACGTTAGTCAGTACTTTAATCGGCGGGATCCTGACATTAAGTGCGTTCACCCTTAACTCGCTGCTTATAGTATTAACCAACTTCAGCGCTCAATTTTCGCCGAGAATGATGTTTAACTTTATCTCTGATAAAACCACTCAGCACCTGCTGGGCATTTTTCATGCAAGTTTCATCTATGTATTGTTTGTCTTTTTGTTTCTTACAAACAATGAGAACGAATACTACTCAGCGATCCCGATTATGGCTGTGATTCTTGCAGCTTTAACACTGATTACGTTTATTTTTTTCATCAATCATGCGTCGAGCTGGATGCAGGTTCATAATTTTACTTACTCGATGAAAAATACTTCAAAGCAAATTATTGAAGAAACGCTTAGATTTGAACTTGAAGAATATAGAGGATATCAGTCCGGCGATTTAAAGAGCGAGTATTTTGCTTCAAAAAAAGTGGCATCTATTCCGAAATCAGCATACATTCAAATGATTCACTTTAAAGACATGATTGATGAAGCTCAAAAAGATGATGTCGTGATTAAACTGTATAAAAAAATCGGCGACTTCAGTTTAAAGGACAACCGATTATTCGCTATATGGGGACCGGGTGCTGAGAAGGTATCTTCGGATAAATACTTGAAAATGATTGAGTTCGGTCATAAGAAAACCGAAATTCAGGAAATGAAGATGGGAATTTCTAAATTAAGTGAGGTTGCCGTAAAAGCCATTGGCGCTTCTGACCCGGAAACAGCACTGACGACCATTCATCACATTGCCGATCTTTTGCTGACAATTAATGAAGATATAAGCTTCACTCCTTATTTACAGGATAGTGAGAAGCAGACAAGAATCATTATGGAAGTCGAAGATTTTGAGTATTATTTACACAAAGGGTTTGGGAAGATTCGTCACCATATGGAAAATGACTACACGATGATCACCGAACTTATTTCAGTAATCAACATGATGGCAGAGTCGATGCCTGAGGATAAGCAGGATACTTTATGGGAATTTGCCAGCAATACCGCTGACCATATTTTAGATAACTTTATCTATGACATCGATCGAAGGTATCTGCTTGAGCAGCTGCATGAACTAGCCCTCCTAACCGGACACGAGAAAGATTTTTATTTAGTAGAAAAAAAGCTGATGCACCATTAAAAAAGGGCGGCCGTCGAATGGCCGTCCTTTTCCTATTCCATCGTATTTCCTTTTGCCGGGATAGGATTTTCTTTAAAAATATTAGCTAGATGCATCGTATTGCAGGCGAGCATTTCCACATGTTTCTTAGTAAAATCATTCTCCTGGCCGCCTTCATCCATATAAGAAGGCCCGGGACCTGCCTCTCCTACCCAATAGGTATCAACATTTGGAGGTATGACAAATCCAATATGAGAGAGACCATATAATAATGAAGAAGCTGCATTTTTCGCCCCATCTTCATTTCCCGTAACTACTGCTCCTCCTACTTTATTATAAAAAATAGACTGCCCCTTTTCGTTCGTCTCACTGCTGCTCCCATACAGCCTTTCGATAGCCGCCATAGCCAGACTGCTTTTTTCCCCAAGCCATATAGGTGAACAGAGGATAACTATGTCCGAATTAATTACTTTTTCGAAAATAAGCGGCCATTCATCCCCTTCTCCCATATCCTTTTCAATTCCATAAGGGATATGATAATCGGCAAGCCTTACGATTTCACTTTCCACTCCTTCTTTCGTATAGATATCGATAACCTCTTGAGCAAGGCCTTCTGTATTGGATGGTTCCTCAGAAGATTTTAAGGAAGCATTTAAGAACAGAGCTTTTAATTTTGCCACGTTCATTTCTCCTTTCAATGATAGATATAGGGTGTATTCCCTTCTTTTTTCCACAAAAACTCTCTACTCTAACCGATCATTATCTTTAAATCTTTGTGAGACGGGTATGGATCTAAAGGATCGTTTTTTAAGGAGGAAAAAGATATGAACTATCACCATTTATTTTCTAAGACTAAACTAAATCAAAAAGAATTATCTAACCGGATGGTCGTCGCACCGATGACAAGAATCAGTGCGGAAGATGACGGCAGAGCCAATATAACGATGAAAAAATACTACGAACGTTATGCCAAAGGCGGGTTCAGCGCCGTTATTTCTGAAGGTATTTATCCTGATGATAACTACAGTCAGGGCTACTATAATCAGCCAGGGTTAGCTAACGGCAGTCATACAGAATCGTGGAAACCTGTCGTAGAAGCGGTTAAGAACCAGGGGGCTCTCTTTATCGCTCAGATCATGCATGCCGGCGGACAAAGCCAGGGGAACAGTTATACGGATGAGACGATAGCTCCCTCTCCAGTCGCCCCTAAAGGAAACCAGCTGGAATTTTACGGAGGAAAAGGAGCTTTTTCAGAACCTAGAGAAATGTCGATAGAAGAGATTGAAAATACGAAAAAAGCTTTTAAAGAGGGCGCACTTCGGGCAATGGAAGCCGGTTTCGATGGTGTGGAAATCCACGGAGCCAACGGCTATCTTCTCGATCAATTTTTAACGGATTATTTAAATAATCGTGATGATCAATATGGCGGCACAGTCGAGAACCGCATGCGACTCATGATAGAGGTGATCGAACTTGTCAGAGAAGCTGTTGGCGAAGACTTCATCTTAGGAATTCGGATTTCTCAAGCTAAAGTATCCGACAGCTCGCATAAGTGGGAAAAAGGTGAAAAAGAAGCCGAACAAATCTTTGCTGCCCTGGGCAACACTCCATTAGACTACATTCATGTGACAGATCAGGATGCCTTAGAATCTTCGTTTGGACCAGGGACAAAAACTCTTGCTCAAGCAGCCAAAGAATTCAGCCAGCTTCCTGTCATTGCGAATGGCCAATTAGGGAATCCTGAAAAAGCGGAACAGCTTTTAAAGGAAAAACACGCTGACTTAGCGGCTCTGGGTACAAGTGCACTCGCCAATCCGGATTTTCCAAACAAAGCTAAATTCGGAATGGAAATGGAAGAGTTTGATTTTAAAAAGACATTACTCCCTAAAGCCCACATTAAGGAACACGAAGTAGAAAAAGAACTTGTTCAATAATCTGAAGAAATGAAGAAAGCCGATTCTTTTTTGAATCGGCTTTCTTCATGAGTTTATAAGACTATTACCTTTAGACTATTTATATATTTCTCTACTTAAATATTGTTCGAATGATCCTTCCAGACACCTTCCCGGCAGCTCTCCTCCCAATTCGCCGGCCTATTCTTCCCTTTCTTACTGCCTCTACATCATTCCAGATTCTTAATATTTTATAAATGGAAGATTTAACACTCACGTTCCTCATCCCACCTTCTTCTTATAGGCTCTGTTAAATGAAAATAATTTTGAGGTTATCCTTTAGATACGAGGAGGTTTGCTAAACCCCTGCGCAAAAACGGACCGGTCAAGACCGTGCATAGAGGGCACCATTAACGTAGCTATTTATTATAGTGTGTATCCATTTCTACTATTGCTCTAACTAGTCCTAATGACATAGTTAGACAGGCTCCTTTAAAAACCTACATAAATTACCCTGAAAATTTAGATAGATTGGTTGATACCTGTATTGTTAACATTTTGTTACATTGGTAATAGTTTACTATTACTTTTTAAGGAGAGGAACCTATGAAAAAGAAACAGTTATTGACGGTATTAGCTGCACCGGTGATCGCTTTTTCCCTATTTCAGGCAGATTCAGCCAGCGCGGATACGAACTTTGATACAGTCAACATGAACAATACCGAATTGATGATCGAACAAAAGATTATGAAGAAAAACGGCAGCATACATAACAATGCAGAGATTACGAGAAATGAAGTTAAAAAGATGCTGCAGCGGGCCGACGAAATGAAAGGTTTAAACGCTAAAGATCTCTTTTTCACAGACTCTTCTAATAAGGGTAAAGGGGCTAACCCAAAGGAGCCGATAACTAAGATTGATATGGCGAAAGTATTTACGCTTGCGATGAATGATGGGGAGATCCCGGAAGTTGATCTAGAAGTACTGAACAACTTTAACGACACAGACTCCATCCCAGAAGAAGCCAAGCCCTATGCCGCTTACGCTGTTTTAGCTGGAGCTTTCGATATTGGCTTTGAAGAAAATTTTAATCCGACAGAACCACTATCACGTGAAGAAGTCGCTAAATCTTTTAAACCACTTGTATTTGATGTCATCGATATTCTATCAACCAATGATGTTCATGGAAACATTGAAGAAAACCCCGAATATGAACAAGGCGGAATGGCTTTAGTTGGCGGAATTGTAGAAGACTTTCGCTCTGTAAATGAAGAAGGAACCGTAGTTGTTGATGGCGGAGATACGATGCAGGGAACATTGATCTCTAACTCGTTTGATGGGTTATCTACAATTGAAACGTTAAATGCCATTGGATATGACGCCGGTTCTATAGGAAACCACGAGTTCGACTGGGGCATTGACGTCTTGAAAGAACGTATGGAAGATGCTAATTATCCAATTTTAGGAGCTAACATTTTTGAAGAAGAAACAGGCGAGCGTCCAGACTGGGCCCAGCCTTATACGATAGTTGAAATCGGCGGATACAAAGTAGGCATCATCGGCTTTGCTACAACCGAAACACCTGAAACTACATTGTCTACTCACGTGGAAGGCTTGGAATTCCCTACCCCAGCTCCAATAGCTGAAGAGCTGTCAGCAGAAATGAAAGCTAAAGGGGCGGACATCGTCATGGTGACCTCTCACCTTCCCGGCTGGCATGAAGAAACAACGGACGAAATTATGGGTGAACTGGCTGATTTGGCAGCTTCCGAAAATGGAGGTCTTGATGCACTAGTAGGAGGCCATTCGCATGAACGCGTAGCCGGCCATATCAATAGTATCCCTGTTGTAGAAGCAGATAGATATACTGAAGCCATCGGACATATTCAGCTGTTCGTCGATCGTGATTCTAAAGAAATCTATCATTCAGAAGTCGACATGCTAGAAACATATTCTCACCTTGCTGGCGAAGCTGAAAACGTGCGCGAGATTGTCGATTACTATAAGGATCAAGTGGAGGAAATTAAAAGCGAAGTGGTTGCAACAACTGAAGGTCCAATCACTCGCGACCGCAAATATGGCGACCTTGGAGTCAGCCAGCTCGGTAACATGATTACCGATGCTATGCGCGAAAGAGCCGGCACTGATATTGCCTTCCAAAACAGCGGCGGTATCCGTAACAATATCAATTCTGGTGAAATCACATATGGCGAAGTATTCTCCGTCCTTCCTTTTGATAACTATAATGTGACCAGCGAAATGACCGGAGAGCAGATTAAGGACATTTTAGAAGGTCCAGCTGAAGATGATTGGAACTTTATGCAGATTCAATTCTCTGGCATGAACGTTGTTTATGATCCATCTCAGCCTGATGGCGAACGGGTATCTTCAATTGAATTATGGGATGGTACTCCTGTTTACACGAAAGGCGAGGCAAATGACGAAACTTTCTCAGTCGTTACAAATAACTTCTTATCTACTGGTTCAGGTGACGGCTACTATACCTTTGGCGAAGTAGAATGGGAATCCGATCCTGATTTCCAGCGTGAACTGTTTGCAGACTACTTAAGAGACATTAGAGATCGCGGCGAAACGATTAACCCAGATGAAGCATTCGACGGCCGTCTCATTCAAGAATAATGTTAGTAACCCGGCAGACTTTAAAAAAAGTCACTGCCGGGTTTTTAGGTGCTCGTTAGTCAAACAGACTCCCTCCATTGCCCTGGGAGGGCAATTAATGTAAGGTAATTCATAGCATAACTAAAGGAGTTTTTTATGAAAAAATGGCAAGTGTACGCGTATCCTTTCTTAACAGGATTCCTAACTGTAATATTGTATTACCTTTTACAAACTGCACGGAACAGTACGTTCCAATGGCCGGTCGTGATTGGTCTTTTTATTGGAATCACTTGTGTCCAGCTATTTCTCTATCGTCGGGCGTATAAAAAACTGCAAAATTCATAACACTGTTCCCCTTTTTTTACTAAAAGGGGTATTTTTTTATAATAAAATGCGAACACTAGTTCGTAAGTAGGTTGTGAAATTTTAACAAAATCCCTTATTCTTAAGTAAGGAGGGTTGGAAGATGACAAAGTCAGGACAAAACCTTAACCCGCTCTATTCAGTTGGGAAAAAAACCATCAGCAAAGCAAACGAAGCGGTCCCATCGTCTTCGCGCAATAATTATGTCAACGAGTCTAAGAATAAGATTGAAGCGAAGTTTGTGACCTATTTAAACACGTCCTTATGGCGGGCGGCGAAGGATCAGCAAAAAAAGGTGTGGACATGGAAAGACCTTCATATATTGAACGCTGAACACATAGATAACAGCTCACCTGTCCATGAAGATTCATTAACTTACGATACGCTGTTTGAAACGTTCGAGAATAAAAAGTTATATCACGCGCTAAAGCAGCTTTCCCAGAGACAGAAATTTATTATGTACAAGCATGCCGTAGAGTTGTATACCTTCAAGGAAATTGCCGATCAGCTGGGAGTTTCTCAGCAGTCTGTATCAAAATCTTTCCAGCGTGCACGAATGAAACTTAAAAACACGCAAGGAGGCCATCCTTTATGGGATTAGACTTATGGGTTTCTGCAGTTGAAAGTTTTGGGTTTCCGATCGTTGTCGCTTCATTTATTTTATATCGATTAGACAAAAGCATTAATCGGCTGGAGGATGCTGTTACAGAATTAATCAATGAGGAGAAAGAGGATGAAAAATAATTTATATTATTTACTCTTGCTTGCTAAAGCAGAACATCAGGAAGCCATGAGTGATCTTATTCAGCGTTTTGAACCAAAAATTAAAAAGCTGAGCTCGACATTCCCGTCAGAAGACCGTGACGATATTGAGCAGGAACTGCGCATTCAAGTTCTGCATGCTGTTAAAAAATTTAATATTGAAGAAGAAAACCAAAAATAAGCTGCCTTATCTAAAGGCAGCTTATAAATATTAACTGGCTTCTGAAGCCAGTTTCGCTTCTTTGTTTTTAGCTGAATGATTTTGGACCAACTTTTTAATGAACCAGGTTAAAACGGCTACCCAAATGACAGCGCCGCTCCACATGGATACATCATATGGAAGCCCGAAACCTTCAGGAGCATAAAAAATATAAGTGCTCACAACACCCGTCATAAACAGAGCCGGTACACTGCAAATCCAGTGGAATTTCTGTTTTTCCAGCAGATAAATAGCTGCTGTCCAGAGCATGATGGTAGCTACTACCTGATTGGACCACCCCACATATCTCCATAAGAACGTGTAGTCAATCGTAGATAGATAAAAAGCAGGCGTCGCCACGACTAGCACGAGAAGACCATTTTTAAGTTTACTAGGTGATTGATTGGAATCTTTTTTACGCAGAAGTTCGCTTAACATCATTCGTGAAGAGCGAAGAGCTGTATCCCCTGTAGTGATTGGAAGAATAATGACTCCAAGTATAGCGAGAATCCCGCCAAACGTTCCGAGCGTAGTGGAACTGATTTCATTAATAACTCCAGCAGGTCCCCCTGCATCTAAAGCTGTTTGAAGTCCGCCTGTACTGCCGAAGAAGGCCATACCCGCAGCGGCCCAAATAAGTGCAATGACTCCTTCTCCAATCATCGCTCCATAGAATACTTTACGTCCTTCACTTTCCTTTTTCAGCGTTCGTGCAAGAATCGGACTTTGCGTACTGTGAAATCCGGAAATCGCCCCGCAGGAAATGGTCACCATCATCAGCGGCCAGATAGGCAGCTCTCCAGGATGCAGATTGCTTAACGCTAAATTAGGCACAGGATTATCAAAGAAAAATAACCCGATTCCGATAGATACCGCCATAAAAATCAGGATAGCTCCCAAAAGCGGATAAATGCGGCCGATGATTTTATGGACCGGAAGTAACGTTGCTATTAAGAAATAACCAAAGATAATAGCTAATGAGGTAAGAAAGTTTAAAGGTGTCAGCTGGGTTACGAGTTCAGCTGGACCTGCCGTAAAGGCAGCTGCAACAAGCACCATTAAAGCAATAGAGAAAACATTTATAAAAGCCTGAACGTTTTTCCCAAGAAATTTACCAACAATCGTCGGGAACTGGGCCCCTTTATATCTGACTGACATCATACCGCTGAAATAATCGTGTACGGCTCCTGCAAAAATACAGCCGATGACGATCCAGATAAACGCTACAGGACCATACAATGCTCCCATAACTGCTCCGAAAATAGGTCCAAGCCCAGCGATATTTAGCAATTGGATTAAACTCGCTCTCCACCAGCTTATTGGTGTATAGTCAAAGCCGTCTTTGTGTGTATAAGCAGGTGTAGGATTTTCGTCATTAATGCCGAAAATTCGCTCAACCACCTTTGCGTAGATCATGTAACCTGCGATTAATAATAAAATGGATGCAACAAATGTGAGCATCGCTGAGCCTCCTCTCAAAAATCAATGTAAGGAGTATTCTATACCGGTCCATCGACAATAACAACCATATTTCTGAAAATTTTATATTTTTTCTTTTTTCTCTATATTTTGAAGCGTTTTCAATGGAAACAATTAGTAACGCTAACAAAAAAAGCGAGACTCAGCATTGAGTCTCGCCCGCCTTATGTAACCTGCCACCCCATAAGAGAATGGTTAAGTTCCCGCAGTCGCTTTAGCGATGGGGTGGCATTACTAATAAAATAGCACAGCAGATGAACGCAAAGCAAGTTATAGGAAAATACTATATAATAAACAAAAAGTTAATTGGAGTGATGCGTTTGACTGCTTCCCTTCAAGAACAGCCACCTTCCTTACTTCACAGAATAAGCCCCTCCCATCCTAAGCACGAAGCCATTTCAGAATTATTAGGCCGGCAGAAAGCTGGTGCTTATAGAGAAGAATCCCTTCATTACGGGCTCTCTCACATTCCAGCATCTAACTTCTTTACATTTTCTACGATGTACGCCTTCCCCTATTGAATGATTTCTTAGTACAACTATCGATGCCCTCATCGTTTCTAATAAGTATATATTTATATTAGAAGTCAAAAATCAGGAAAAAGTATTGATATGGATAACCATCAGCTGATTCGCATTCTCGATGACAATGAAGCCGGGATGCCGAACCCTATCACTCAAGCCGACAGTCAGCTGGCTCACCTAAAAAACCGGCTGATTGAAAACAAGCTGCCTATCCCTCCGATCCATTCCCTTCCTTCCTAAATTTTACTCAAAATTACCACGCTCATCCAAAATATTTGTGAGCTCATCACAAAGTTCACAAAAAATTAAAGAATTCACCTATTAATACTAGCACAGGGCGCTTCTATGCTTTACTATGAGGGGAGGCAGATTAATCTGTCGAAGTTAGTCATAAAGAGACTGGTTAACAGAAAGAAATAAATACAGGAGGACCCCCTCGTGTTAGATTATAAAATTTACAGCAAAGATAACAGTAAAGAATACCTCGTTTTACTTCATGGAATAGGTGGAAACTCGAATATTTTTGCGAAACAATTAAAGTTCTATAAGGACCACTTCAATGTGATTACGATCCATTTGCCGGGTCATGGCAAATCATTTGGAATAGATAAATACGGTAATGCTTTCTCTGAACAAGCCGTAGTTGAAGATATCATCGCAACATTGGATATTTTAAAAATTGAGAGAGCCCATTTCATTGGAGTATCCCTCGGATCCGTTATGATTCACTACTTGATGAAATCCCACCCTGACCGAGTAATCAGTGCTGTGCTCACGGGAGCAATTACAGAATTTAATTTCATCTCTAAAGTTCTTCTTTTTGTTGGAAAAATGATCAAGTCAATTACGCCTCATTTATGGCTGTATCATCTTTTCGCGTTTATCATTATGCCTAAAGCAAATCATAAACAATCCAGGGATACGTTCATCAAAGAAGCGAAGAAAATGAAGCGTGAAGATTTTATTGGATGGTTTAACATCGCTCATCGAGTGGCTAAAAGTTATGACCTGGTACCAAAACTTACTGACAAAATTCCTAAACTTTATGTTTCAGGGAGCGAGGACCACCTTTTCTTAAACAATCTTAAGAAAGACATTAAGCAGGATATAAATGCCAGCTTAAAGCTTATTGAAAAGTGCGGCCACGTATGTAACATTGAAAAGTACAAAGAATTTAATCGGATCACTCTCGACTTTCTTAAAGGGAATCGGAATCATAAAGTGAAGCCGGCCAAACAGATTTCTTAGAAAAGCCGAAACAGGAGTGAATGATTTGAATATATTTTTAACAGGTTCGACTGGTTTTCTAGGTGGTAAATTAATTCAAAACTTAATGAAAGATACAGATCATCATGTCTATCTTTTAGTTCGCAATTTAGGAAAAGCCAGACAGCTCGTAGAATCTTTTTCAGAAGAGAACCAGAAGAGAATTCACATTTTGGAGGGAGATATTACTTCTCCGAATTGTGGAATAACTGAAGAAACTTTTAATCAGCTGAAAGGCAAGATTGATTGTTTCTATCACTCGGCTGCCCTCGTGAAGTTTGATGTAGAGCTCAGCGATGAATTGTTCGAGATTAATTATACAGGTACGTTAAACACCTTAGAGCTTGCGAAAGAGCTTGCGGTGAAGAAGTTCTTCTATATCAGTACAGCCTATACGGTTGGTAAAAAGAGCCATGGTGTCGAAGAGCTCTATCCCTTGGACGCTGAGTATCATAACCCTTATGAAGCAAGTAAAGTCAAGTCAGAGCACCTTGTTTTTTCTTATGGTAATCAAATGGATGTCTCGATTTTTCGTCCGGCGATTATCGTCGGTGATTCTAAAACCGGGGAAGCTGATTCTGAATTTACACTGTATGGTTTCATGAGAGCTTTAGATATCTTTAAACGCCGTATGATGAGAAAAAGTGATGCCAACAAAGATGAAAAGTATCGGGTAATAGCCAATCAAGAGGGTACTTCTAACTTTGTACCTGTTGATTATGTAGCGGATATACTAAGTTTAGCTGTGACGAAAGCTGAACCTCATACGATTTACAACATCACGAATCCTAATCCTCCGACTAATTATGAGATCATGAAAATGTTCAAAGAAGCTCTTCAATTTGAGCAGCTTGATTTAATAAACAGCCAGGGTGATTATGAGCTCAGTGAAGAAGAAAAACAATTGAATGGCATGGTCGATATTTTCAGTGTTTATTTAGCGGGCAATGTGTCCTTCCGTGATGAAAACACTCAAAGGTTAATAGAAGGTACAGGTGTTAAACATCTAAACCTGCCGCCACAGACAGTACAAATGATTATCAACGCTTATTTTACACATTAAAAAGCCCTGAAGAATCTTCTAAAGATTCTTCAGGGTATTTTTTATGAGGCTGAGCGAGCCTGCTCTTGTTGACTGGATTTTTCACTGTTTAGGAACAGAGACATCACTAACATAAGCGCTAGGAAGATAAGCACGACACCGAATCCGCCTGTGTGACCAAACGTTTCAGATGCCAATCCTACGATATAACCGGCAATACCTCCGCCGATTCCTGAAGCAATATAAATTAATCCCAGCGCGGAACCGCTCGTTTTAGACAGCTGTGTACCAAAAGCTGTAGCTGTCGGGAATAATGTTGAGAAGAACAGGCCGGCTCCCGCAAAAAGATAGGGGAAGCTGTTTGCAAATAGGAAGCTGATTCCTACCATAATAACCGATCCTGCCGAGAAAGTGATTAGGATCTTACGTTCATTTACCCAATTCGATAGATAAGCGACTCCCAGCCGTCCAACCATAAAGAATATAGAAAACAGCGACAGAATTGCAGCTACCATGTCTTCCTTAGCAGACTGTGATAATCCTCCGAGGTCGAGTGATTTTAAATAACTCGGAAAGAAGTTGGTAAACGATACTTCTGCAGATACCTGAAGCATTAGGAACACCATAAGGAAAACAAACTGTGCGTCTTTTAACATCGGAATGAATGCCTTAAGATCAACTTTTTCAGCTTTGCCTGTTGGAAATGATACAGAAGTAATATAAATAATAATGCCTACGATTGCCACTGCAATCCCTACATAGAAAACGCGCCATGAAGCAAATTGGAACATATAGTTTAGAATCTGCGGGAAGAGAACCATCCCAAGTCCATAAACACCCATCGCGTAGTTAAACATTTGTCTTTGCTTATCAGGATAAGCAGCCGGTACAATAGCGTTAGAAGCTACACCAAGCGCCCCTAAACCAAATCCAATAATCATATAAAAGCCTAAGAAAAACATAATATTAGGCGCCGCACCCGTACCTGCAAATCCAAGGGCCATCACAATCGCACTAATAATCGTCATCGTGCGCAAACCTTTTTTATCGGTATAATAGCCGATGATTACACTAGCTAAAGTAAACCCGAGCTGGAAGATAAAAACGATAAAACCGAACTCGCCCATATCGAGACCAAGATCATTTTCTACTTGATCTAAGACAATTCCTTTCGTATTTGTAACTCCACCTGATATAAATTGAGTAAACATGAGTATGATTAACGCATGAATACTTTTTCCTTTTGACATGACAAGGACCTCCTGAATAGATATAAAAATTAATACATATGCGGAGATACCCGGTCATTTTTTCAGTAAAACTTTGTAAACGATACCAATAAAAAATCCATTTTTTCTGAAAAATGGTCAGCCTGCAGGAGAAGCATTCATTAACAGATTACTCAACAATTTCTTTTGAGGGTAATCAGAGGATTTAACGTCTTCCACTGTTTCCTCCAGATCGTAGCTTGTTCGTATAATCGACACCTGGACTCCTTCTTCTTCAATATCAACCATTGCATAAGAAGGCTGGGCGAGCCCGTCAAATGGCAGCCCGACACTGCCTGTATTTATAATAATTTTCCCATCGATATGACGGACATAAGGCTTATGGATATGACCGTAGATATAGATATCTGCTTTATCATTCTTCATAAGCTTTTCTTTCATGGTCTCCTTTGTTGATGATGGCTGGACCACTTCAAATAAGTCATCTGGGGCAGCGTGAAACCCGTGAATATGAACACCTTCATAATCTTCATTGATTTCACTTGGCAGCTGGTCTAAGTAATAGACGGACTCACTACTCATATTATTAGTGGTCCATTCCTTCTCCTCATTCATGTCATCGATAACTTCATCGGGAACTTCCCCGTGCTGGACGCCGCGTACGACCCACTCATCTGCATTCCCTTTTATAACCTTAGCATCGAGCTCTCGTACCATTTGAACAGATCGTTCAGGCTCCAATCCTCTAAAAGCAAGGTCTCCAAGGACAAACAACCTGTCTATTTCTCTTTTTTTAAGATCTGCTAATACCGCTTCTAAAGCTTGGGCATTGCCGTGAATATCTGAAATAAATGCTAGTCTCATAAACTTCTCCTTTTAATTAAGAATTTTATCTTATCGTTCCCTTCCCGTTTCTTCATAAACTATCAAAGTGATTTAATTTTTTCTGCCATCGAATGATGAAAATTATCGTAATAAAGCTTTTGAAAAATATTAATTCCTTTATAGAAGCTCTCGCTGTACTCCTCTGTTTGTTTATTAACTGACCAGGACGTGGCAAGAACCGTATGAGCAAACCCCCACATGAGGAAACGCTCTTTATTTAAGTTTAGCTTATCCGTGAACAGATCTATTCTTTTTCTAATAATATTCAATTCTCCAGCATCAGGCGGCATGCAATTCAATAAATACTGAACAAGGTCATACTCCACCTCGCCTACGAGTCCTTTAGGGTCTATCGCTGCCCAATTGCCTCCTCTTTGCAGTATATTATAGTGGTGAAAATCGCCATGTAAAACATATAAATGACTCATCGATTGATTCAAATATGTAAAGATCTGTAACGCTTCCTGAAGAGTTTCATTTGAGATTGGCCCCAGTCCATTCGGGGAATTTTGATAGATAATCCTAAGATTCTCTTCCCTGCTTTTCGTGGAATACAGACGGCACCCAGCAGGCTTAGGAACAGTTAATTGTTCAATAACATCGGCTGCTATCCTCGTGGCTTCCTCATCATCTTCAAGCTCGGCAAGCATCGTGCCAGGGCTTACTTTCTCAAGAATTAAAATCCGCCTATGTGGATCTTCATCGATCAATTGGACAATTCCCTCAGGGTTTAGAATTTGCAGTGCTTCTCGCTCATCACTGTGTCCGTCTTCGGGCAGCCCAAGCTTAACCACCACTTCCTTCCCATCCTTTCTTACAGCAGGTGCCACATAATTATAGGAGAGCTCGAAAGGAGCATGTATCGAAAGGTTCCAATGATATTCACAGTACTTTAAAAGCTCAGGGAGCTCGTTCAGCCACTTCTCTCCAGTTTTAGGACAGGCTGATTTTACATTTCGCACAAATTTGTCCTGCAGCTTCATTTGTATCCTTCTCCTTATCCCAGTATGAAAGCCCGGCTTTTTTCCGGGCTTAGGTGCTAAGATATCTGCCATTCTTTTTCTCTAATATCCCGGCTGCTGGATGTTGTACCCATTGCCTGCAAATGTTTGCGATATAAATACATAACGAACAGATGAGCTTTTGCCTGGGTGTATTTATAAATAAACCACGGCAAGGATGGAAGATAGTCGTGTATCGCAACGATACATTGTGAAGTGTTGGGTATTTGTCTGAATTCAAGTCGCCCTCTTTTATTCTTCTTCGGATCAAAGAAAACTCCACCGGTCAGATAGTATAAGGCTCTATTTGCTGTACTTCTTTCTTTCGAATAGGACAGCTTTAAAAGGGGCTCCTTCGGATAGGTAAGCTTAATTTTATAGTTTCTTTGATCATCAACTTCAGCTGTGACGAGGGGTGAGAACTTATCCGACAGCCACTGGATATAATGCCGGGCAGCCCATTGTGCATCTTTTCCTTCAGGAAGCTCAATTCTCTGGACGGACCGGACATCCTGCTGTCGTTTAGGAGCTTTGGATTTTTTCTTACTTGACGCTGATTGCTTTTCTTCCTTTTTTAAAGACCATTCAGCCGATTCTTTAAAAGTCATTTTACCATAGCTCACTTCCTCCTCCATGTTCCTTGTATCTGCTGTCATCGGATGAATCAGGCTTTCGATGAGGGGATAAACCATTTCCTTAGGAGACCCCGTCGTTATGCTGACCCATAGACGGGATAATTTAACCGTAATAAATGGGACATCAAAAAGCCTCGGCTTCTTGCCCATGGCTTGTGCTGTCTGGATCATCATATCTTTGTAAGTCATAATATCAGGCCCCCCTACATCAATGGCCTTGCCGGAAAGATTCTCGTTATCGATACTTTTATCAAGGGCAGTGAGTACGTCTGGTAAGGCAATCGGATGTGTGTTAATCCTCGTCCATTTTGGCAGCGCCATTACGGGAAGCCTTTTTACAAGCTTGGCTAAAATAGGGAAAGAAGACCCTTTTGGCCCGACGATCAGCCCGGCTCTGATGGTAGTAACCGGAACGCCATAAGCTCTTAAGACCTCTTCGACTTCCAGCCTGCTCCTTAAATGCCGCGACAGCCTTTTAGCCTTAGGGATGATACCGCTTAAATAAACGATTTGTTTTATTCCATTTTTCCTGGCAGCTTGGGCAAAGTTATCGGCTAGGATGACATCCATATCTTCAAAAGTCCCTTGCGTCAGCTTCGCCGATGGCAGCATCGAGTGAACGAGATAAACCGCAATATCCGCTCCTTCTAACCCTTTTTCTGCGTCATCCAGCGAGTACAAGTCACAGGAACGCCATGTCACATGAGCGCTGTCTTCTTTCTGATCACCGTTTCTCGAAAGAGCAATCACATCAGCATATTTTGTAATTTTATCTAATAGGTTACTTCCTATATATCCACTTGCCCCGGTAAGGGCAATAACCGGCCGTTTTGTTTTTTCTTTCATTTTTCTAGAAACCTCCTATACGGTTACATTTACCCTTCTCTTAAAAAATTTAACTTTTCCATTAGTTTTAAAAAGCTGTCTCCATTTAGAGACAGCTTCCTTAATTATTTAACCATTTTATCCTGGTCTTTCCAAAATTCTTTTCTAAGCTTCACTTTTTGAATTTTTCCAGAGGCCGTCTTAGGTAATTCCACCACAAACGAAAAGCTTTTCGGCACTTTAAAATGTGCAAGCTTTTCCCTGCAGTATAACGTTAATTCTTCTTCTGAAAGCGTGTGGCCATCACGTACGACGATGACCCCGTGAGGAACTTCTCCCCATTTTTCATGCGGCACGGCAATCACGGCTGTTTCTAAAATGGAAGGATGATCATAAAGTGCCGCTTCTACTTCAATAGAAGAAATATTTTCTCCGCCGCTGATGATGACATCCTTTTTTCTATCGACGATCTCAATAAAACCGTGTTCATCCACTACGGCCATATCCCCTGTATAGAGCCAGCCATCGCGGATCGTATCATTCGTCGCTTCCGGATTTTTATAATACCCTTCCATTACGTTGTTGGACCTTGTGGCGATCTCACCAATCGTTTTCCCATCGTGCGGCACAGGTTCTCCAAGCTCATCAAAAACTTTTACTTTAGAGCCTATCATAGAGTAACCTGTTTTTGCTTTAAGAAGGTACTTTTCCTCCGCAGATAAGTCCTGCTCGGAAGACCGTAAGATTGTCGTTGTAACGAGCGGTGTAATCTCGGTCATTCCATATACTTGGATAAACTCCCAGCCCAAGTCTTCTTCCACTTTTCTCACAAAAGCCGGCGGAGGAGCGGAACCCGCAATGACCACCCGGACCTCTTGGTCGATTTCCGGCTTTTGAGATTCATATTGCTCAAAGATCATATTTAATACAGTCGGGGCCATATGCATGACGGTGACGTTGTGATTTTTTACTTTATTTAAAATGACTTCTGGATCTGTTTTTCGCAGCATTACTTGTGTGGATCCGTTCATCGTATAGTAAAAGGGCGAACCCCACCCATTCACGTGAAACATAGGAAGAACGTGGAGCAAAGTATCCTGGTCTGACACTCTTAAATGATGCATCGTAGATAAGGCATGTAAATAATTAGAACGGTGGGAAAGTAACACTCCTTTAGGATTTCCTGTCGTTCCACTTGTATAAAGCAAGCTTGCTATATCTGTCTCTTCTAACGGAACCCGGTCAACAGGTTCAGAAGAAAATTGGTCTCTCCACCGTTCATAGCTTTCATATCCTTCCTTAGCTTCCCCATGAATAATTACTTTTTCCAAAGAGGGTACTTCGTGTATGACCGACTCGACCAGCGGGTAGAGTTCCTCATCAACAAATAAGACCTTGCTTTCACTATGAGTCAGAATAAACTTATAATCAGCCGGCTTTAATCTAGTATTTAACGGTGTCATGACCCCGCCGACTTGAAAAACCCCATAAAAGCCTTCGAGCATTTCCAAAGTGTTAGGAGCCAAATAAGCGATCTTATCTCCTTTTTTCACCTGGAGATCCTGCAGGCCTCTTGAAAGCTGGTTCACTCGTTCATTTAACTGACGGTAAGTCAACGTTCTGTCATCACCTATAACAGCGTCTTTTTCACCATATAATTCTACAGCTCTGTCTAAACAATCGGTTAATACTAATGGCACATGCATGTGCTTAATTCCCCTTCCATAAAAGCGGTTACATTTAAGTTTAATGAAAATTCTGTCATATTTCAAATGATTGTTACATAACAGGTTCCATAATAAAAAGGGGGAATGGTTTAACCATTCCCCCCTTTTTTTACATTCCACCTATCCCAATAGCTGCCAATAAAATATATACCATTAAAAGAAACGCGAAGAAATTAAGTAAGATTAGAAGCCACTTTAAAAATCCAGTTCCTTTAAAAGCAATTAGTCCTCCTGAAAGTGGAAAAACAAGCATAAGAACAAACGCAATCTTTCCAAGTCCCCAGTAACTGAACCCAGTTACCATAAGTGTGAACATAACTATAAAAATCGCAAATAATACGAGAGAAATCATATTAAATTTCTTCTTACGCTGTGTGTCATCATTAAAGCTATATCCGTTTAACATATTTACCCCCCTAAAACAAAACTGCCTACTCTATTATATGCTTAATGATCTATTACAGAAAGTGTCGATTTACGGAATTCTGCGGAACATTTTTTAGGAAATATGGAAAACAAATGGCCTAGCTTTCTATGAGTTTATACATATAACACTCGTCTACAAAGGTATGATTGATTTTAAGAGAATCTTTTTTTACCCCCTCAATTTCAAAGCCTGCTTTTTGATAGAGGTGAACAGCCGGCTTATTATCTACGGCTGTCGTCAGTTCAAGCCGTGAACTTTTTTTGACACTGCCCATTTTTCAATTGCTTTAAAGAGTTTTGTCCCCATCCCTTGTCCCCGATACCCTTGATCCACTCCAGCCGCTAAATAAACGGAATGCTTGTTACGAATGGCTTGGCCTCCAATAGCTATAATATATCCTTTAAGCTTGCCATCCAGTTCTGCGACCATAATCGTAGAATTCGGCATACTGGTGATCTTTTTAATTTTTTCTTTTTCTTCTTCAATATTGGAATCTCTCTCACCTGGTTCCATTAACATATACTCAGACTCTTTTTCCACCTTGTTGATCAGCTGCAGGAAAGCAGGCGCATCTGCAGGTGTAATATGCCTAATAATCATAATCATCCACCTCTCATGCACTATTTCTTCATAATCCTTGATAATACCTTTTACTATTATAAATTAAGTAAATGGAACCGCTAAGTAGCATTCGACAGGATCGGCCAATATTTCCTGGGAAATGATTAACTTTTCGATTTAATCCGTACATGGTAGGATGAGAGTATTACATATGAAGGAGCTGCATGTTTATGTTCAAATCACTATCTACAAAACAGGCACCAGAAGCAATCGGACCTTACTCTCAAGCTGTGGAAACAGGAGACCTGTTGTTTATTTCCGGACAGATCCCGCTCGACCCTGAAACTATGGAATTTGTATCAGATAATGTGAAAGAACAAACTGAACAAGTGATGAAAAATATCGGTGCTATTCTCCAAGAAGCTGGACTAAGTTATAAACATATTGTAAAGGCAAATATTTTTATGGATTCTATGGATGATTTCGCTGTAGTAAACGAAGTGTATGCCAGCTTTTTAAGTGAGCCTTATCCTGCTAGAGCGGCGATCCAAGCAGCAAAGCTGCCTAAGGGAGCCAAAGTTGAAATTGAAGCTATTGCTGTAAGAAAATAAAGTGAAAGCAGAGCAAATTTTGCTCTGCTTTTTTTGGCTATGATATCCGGCGGCTTCTGTGAGAGAAGACGACTCCCTTTCCGCGGACGACCTGCCAAGCCTCCTCGCTAGCTGCGGGGTGTCGGCAGGCCGTTTTTTAAAGCAGGAGTGTCGCACCTCCGTCTTGCAAAGAGAAACTCTCTTTCACCTATCCTGGCGTCTGCCTTACTTTTATTAACTTAAATAAAACCTCACCTATAAAGGTGCTATCCCCAAAGGTAATCTTTGCTCTGCTTTAATCTTCATCTTTGATATCTCTGTCTTTTGGAAGTGGTTCACTTAAATATTCAATCATTGATTCCCTGTACTTTTCTATCTGCTGAAAATACGTATCAAACTGCTGCTTATTAATCATATCTTTTTCACCGTCAAAAACCGAACGGATCTTTCCTGTTTGCACCAGTCTTTCCACATGCGTCACCGGTACATCAAGGTACTCTGCAGTTTCTCTTACTGTTAAATACATCTCACGCACTCCTCCATTATTCGTCTTTTCTAATCACTACATGCTCTCGCCCTTTTGTCTATGCTATAATGAATCAATTACTAGTGCTGGAGGTTACTATGCTCACTTTTGAAGAAAAATTAAGTATTATTGAAGAATTTAAAGAACTTAAGAAAAGCCCTATCTCTCTTGGACGAGTGAATTTTCACTTTGAAGAAAGTCTTTATGATAAAAAGAATGTCGTTTATCACTTACACCCTAACCGCAATGGTTTTGTCTATGGTGCTGAAATCGAAGGCTGTGAAACAGATGACCGTGGAATGGTGAATATCCGGGACTATAATGAAAACGAGCTTCGCACCATTATTAGAGAAGCTATTGACTCCTTGTCAAAGACACCTGCTGAGAAAAATCCGATTATGGAAGAATGGTTGAACCGCTCTGGACAATCTCTAGTACTTATGCGCGAAGATGATGGGTACAACGTGTATGCCGAAGAAACGCTCGAAGGAACTTTCAATTCTTATAGTGAAGCGGCTAACTTCCTCGAACAGGAAGGGTTTAATCGCATATAAAAGGAGCCTGCTAAAGGCTCCTTTCAGGCTGCCTGAATAGTTTCGGCAGCCTGATTTTTTTGGTTATTATTCTTTTCCTTCATAAAATTTTATTGGTAAGCAGGCAGGGTGAAGCTGATCGTTGTCCCGTGTCCAATTCTGCTCGCCGCCTTCATCATTCCTTCGTGCTCTTCAATAATTCTCTTGGAAACCGGCAGCCCGAGCCCGCTTCCCCCTTCAATAAACTTCTTCGTCTCTTCTGACTGATAGAACAATTCAAAGATATGAGGCAGATCATTATCCAGAATCCCGTGGCCGTTATCCGTAACTTCTACCGTAATCTCCCCCTTCTTTTCCTTCAGAAGGATATCTATTTTCTTCTCCTCTTTATCCATATATTTAAGACTGTTGTTCATGATATGGACTAAGACTCTTCTTAATTGATCAGTGTCTATTCTTGCAAAATAAGGTTTGACCTCTTCCGCTTTAAACGTAAAGACGACCTCATCCCATTCCGTTTCAAACTCAGCCATGACTTCTATTAAAAATTCGCGCATATCTACTTTTCTATATCGAAAGGAGAGTCTTCCCATATCTAATTGGGAATGCTGAAAAAGTTCGTCAATCATCCGCTCAATGACGATTGTCTTCATGTGAATATTCGAAATAGGTGTCTTCACCTGTTCCGGCAGAGGACGGTCATGTGAACGGATTTCCTCCACCTGCTCTTTCATATAAGTTACTGGATTCTTTAAGTCGTTGGACAAATTGTCAATCAGCTTCCGACGATTTTCCATGTACTTTTCTTTCACTTCCAGCGACTCTATAAGCTGCAGCCTCATTTCCTCAAAAGAATCCGACAGCTTTCCAATCTCATCTTTCCTCATCCGAACGAAAGGAGTATCCAGCTGTCCTGAACTGATTTCTTCGGAAGCCTGTGTAAGCTTCTTCATCGGTTTAAGTATATATCTACCTACATAATAGATAAACAAACTGTTGCTGATAAGTAGAAGCAAAAGCCATCCGATAAGATGAATGAATGTAAAGGTAAGGTGCTGATTCCCTTCACCACTTCCGCCAAAGTCTAACATATATAAAAGAAGATAACCTTCAATTAATAAGAATAGTAAACTTGGTATAATTACGATCGCAACGTTCGACCGCACAAACCGTTTCCGAATCGACATGATTCCCGCTCCTTTATTTCCGTAATGACTTTAGCATATACCAAACATAAAGGAGACGTCTACACAAAGCGTAAGTACAGCTTTCATTAACTCTTTTTTCAGGTAGAGCATATAATGGCCTAAGCCCAATTTAAGGATGTATGAGAGGAAGGAGCTTATGTATTCAATAAACCAGAGAGCACCTTTTCGCCAGCCGACCATCGTTGCTTTTGCCAGAGGAGACGTAAATGGAGACGGTGTTCCTGATAACGTTTATCTCACCGGACAGAAACCAAACGGTACAGGCAGCCCGTTTACTACAGAAATTACCCTTGTCATACAAGATGGACGAACACAAGCTTTCTACAGTGTTCCATTAGCTTCCAATGCTGGTTATGAACCTTCTCTTTTTCTAGGAGATTTTACAGGCGATCAAGTCGATGACATTTTAATAAGTATTAATTCCGGTGGAAGCGGCGGATTTTATTTTTACTATATTTATTCTTTTTTAAATAACGAAGCTGACGAAATCTTTAATTATGAAACGTTTAACGACCAGTATCTCTACGACGTCATGTATCAGAACAATTATAAAGTTCTGGTTACCAACCAGACGTTAAATACCTCATTTATTATTGATATAAGTAATCGGGGAGAAGATTATCTGTCGGAAATCTATCTGCCAAATGGCGAGTTAAAAGCACCGGTTCAAGGGTTTGTATCCGGATTGAATACGGCCTATCCAATTGATTTTAATGGAGACGGCGTATTCGAACTGTTTGCGTTTCAGCGTATTGCCGGACGATACAATGCCGATGGACTGGGTTTAGTCCAGACTCCCCTGACCTGGAATGGAAAAGAGTTTGTTATTTATAATGATTTTCAGTATGTGGCGGTTTTAGGCACTGCTAATGAATAACTTCATTTAACTGACAATTATTTAAAGGAGCGGCAGGTTCATCCATCTTCTGCTGCTCTTTGTCCCTGCCATAATTATAGATCTCTGTTTACCTCTTTTCTAAGCTTTATAAATAGCTGAATAGGCGAAAAATGTTAAGAAGTGATGAAGTTGATGATTTCCTTACGGTGATCTTTATATATTTGCTTTCCAATGTCTATCATTTCATCTATTCTTTCAATCTCATCAAACGAAATTTCATCTGTCAGCTCTTTATTAATACGCAGATAATTTTTCTGAAGCAAAAGGCGGGAATGGTAGGAAACGGACTCGGACGACAAGTGCAGCGCTAAATCAAGCAGCTTGGGTTTGGCAGTAATGGAAGGAAATTTCAAAGGCATCCACTGCCGCAGGCCCCAGTATTTCCCGTGGTTATGTGAGAATTTAATGTCTTGCTTTCCCGTTCCAAAGGATATGATACGTATATTATTCAGTGATTGATTAAAATAATGAAGAGCTTCTGTAATGCACACAAGGGAAGGATTATTTGCCCATAGTCCTCCATCCACCGAAAGATACTGGCTTCCTACATTATTCGGTGGAAAGTAAACAGGGGCAGAACAAGAAGAAAGGACGGCATCCCATAATTTAATGGAATCTAATTTTCCCTCGACTTCTCTGGAACGATGAATATATGGATTTCCATGAGTTAGATCTACTGCCGGTATAAGCAATGGTTTCTCAACATCCGAAACTGTGATCTCTCCAAACACCTCTTGTAAGAGCTCCCTCAATTCTACATCTTTATATACACTTTTCATTAATCCCACTCGGGCCTGCCGTTTAAAAATCTTCTTGGCATAGCGCTGGTAGTATTTCAATACGTCTTTCATCGGATGTTCTAAAGCAATCGACGCAGAAATAACTGAACCTGTACTCGTTCCCGCCACTAAATCAAAATACCTTCCAATCGGCTGTTCAAGTTCTTCTTCAACTTGCTTTATTACCACTATCGGAATTATTCCGCGAATTCCTCCACCGTCAACACATAACATTTTCATATCCTTCACCCGGCCGCACAGATTTTGGTATAGTTTGTCCACTCATGAACAACCTTATGCACACTTTGCGGCTTTGTGATCTATAGAAAAAAAGCCGCACAAAGGAATACTCCTCTGCCGGCTTTTTAATTACTGAGTAACCTCTATCTCTTCTTCGTATACCGCTAATGCCTGTTCGAACATTTGCAGACCTTCATCGATCTGCTGTTTCGTTACGGTCAGAGGAGGAATCATCCGGATAATTTCTGTCTGATTGCCTCCAAAGTAGAAAAGGACGCCATTTTCAAGGGCGGCATCTAATATTTTAAACAGCCCTTCACTGTTTGGTTCTCCTGTAGCAGGATTCACGATTTCAATTCCAATCATTAACCCCACGGACCGGACCCTTCCGATAACCGGATGGTTTTGTTTGATTTGCTGGAGTTTCTCTGCAGCATAGGCCCCTGTGTCTCTCGCATTCTTCAGCAAATTTTCTTCTTCGATAACGTCTAATACAGCATTTGCCGCACAGCACGCTATCGGATTCCCTCCAAAGGTTGTCGCATGACTCCCGAGCGGCCACTGTTTCATCAGTTCTTTAGATGCCACTGTAGCGCTAAGCGGCATACCATTCGCAATTCCTTTAGCTATCGCCATAATATCAGGCGTTACATCAAATGTTTGAGAAGCGAACCATTCTCCTGTCCGCCCGAAACCGGTCTGCACTTCATCAAAAATAAGCAGAATATTGTGCTGATCACACAGCTCTCTTAACTTTTTAAGCCATGCTTTTGGAGGAACGATATAACCTCCTTCACCAAGAACCGGCTCTACCAGCACAGCAGCTACTTCTTCAGGCGTCACCTGATGAGCAAATAAGCGGGCAAAATCTTTTTCAAGCTGATCCACTACATACTGTTCAGGATCGACCCCAGCTGGACTTTCATCTACTTGAGCGTACGGTATTTGATAAGAACCCGTCGGATTTAAAAACTTCCGATATTTGCTTTTAGAACTCGTTACACTTAACGCTCCCATCGACCGGCCATGAAAACCACCGATAAAGGATACAATATAAGGTCTTTCTGTCACATGTCTGGCAAGCTTAAGGGCTCCTTCCACCGCTTCAGCTCCACTGTTTCCAAAAAAGAAGCAGTCCAGGTTTCCCGGCATTATTTCGGCAAGCCGGTCTGCCAATTTCAGGATCGATTTATATATAATGACGCCTGAAGGACCATGTCCGAGCTGATCAGCCCCTTCTTTAATCGCCTCTACTACTTTAGGGTGTCTGTGACCAACATTTGTCGTGGCTATCCCTGATGTGAAATCTAAATATTCTCTTCCATCCGCCCCGAAATAATAGCATCCTTCTTCTTTTACAACTGGCAAATTCGGATGGTCTTTCGCCATACTGGGCGCTAGACGCTCAGACATATTATCTACAAGGTGACTCCACTCATATCCCATAAATACAACCTCCTGCATCGTTCTGTATATTTTGATAATAGATTGTTGATTCAGCTTGGAACGGCGAGACTTCTGCTTAAAAAACGGACTGGCAAAACCCCGCAGTGATGTACGAAGGAAGTTCGATTAAATTCGGTACGTCCTATGACTCCACATCGTGTGCGGCCGCTTAAAAAGCGAGCGGAATTCCTGTGAGATCAACAGTGAAAAGGTAAAAGAACCTAAAAGAAAAACAGGTGCGCTATTAAAGCAGCGATTGGCAGAGTAATCACGGTTCGCTGCAAAAAGATGACAAAAAGCTCAAGTAAATTAATTGGTATTTTTGACTTGATAAGCAAAATTCCAATTTCCGACATATAAATCAGCTGAGTTAATGACATAACTCCGATTACAAAACGGGTGAGCTCAGATTCAATGCCAGATCCGACAACAGCTGGTAAAAACATGTCCGCGAATCCTACGATCATCGCAGGGGCAGCAGCACTCGCTTCCGGAATCTGCAAGACGTTCAGCAAAGGAATAATCGGATACGATAAAAGTGTAAAGACCGGTGTAAATTCCGCAAGGATCAGCGCAATGGTCCCTAATGCCATGACAAGCGGAATTAAACCAAACCAAATATCAGCTACGTTGTAGATTCCCCGGTTAATGACATTGCGGACGCTTTTTACCTGGTCTGCTTTTTTTACTGCTTGATCTACGGCCCACCGGAAGCTCGAAACCCCTTCTGGGACACGTTCGTCAATTTGCTTGCCGACAGGCTCATAATATGTATCTTTCTTTTTCGATAATGGCGGAATGCGCGGACATATAATAGCGGCCACAACCCCGCATACTACTACCGTCAAGTAAAACTGAACAAAGAGATGATCGATTCCGAGAAATCTTGCAATAACAAGGCTGAAGGCAATCGATGCAATTGAGAAGTTTGTGGCTACAACGGCTGCTTCACGTTTTGTATAATATCCGCCATCATATTGCTGTGTTGTAAGGAGCACCCCTACCGTTCCGCTTCCCATCCAGGAAGCAAGCGCATCTACTGAAGAACGTCCCGGCAGTTTAAAAATCGGGTGCATGACTTTACGAACCATAGACCCTATAAAATCCATAAGTCCAAACTCTAATAGAAGCGGCATAAATAAGCTGGCAAACAAAAACCAAACCATTAGTACAGGCACGAGATCATATAGGACCACTTGGCCGGTAAGTTCAGAAGAAATAATAGATGGACCGGTTCCCGTTAAGGTTATCGTCGCAAAGAGCGCTCCAACAAATCGGAGAAGTATCCAGAATAATCCGATATCAAACAGTGAAGACAAAAACGGCTGCTGGCGAATAGAAGGTGCAGCAGCCGTTTTTATCACCAGGCATCCTATCGCTGAGATCCATAACACACATGTCATAAATAAAGGAATAATATCCGAAATGGCAGCCTGAAGGCCGTCGGCTAATATCCCAAGCCCTATCGTAACTGTTCCATTTACAGAGACAGGTACGAGGAAAAGAAGGATTCCTGCTAATGATGGCAGCAAAAATTTCATCAGCTGTTTGAACGAATACTGCTCAGTAACTTCTTGTGCTTCTTGCTTTCGTAATTCCACAAATAATCCCCCCATTGATGAATTAAAATATTATATTTATTAGTACATAGTACTCAATTCATAAAAGCGACCTTTTGATAATACATTTTTACGTATAAAGATTCAATAGAGGATCTGTTTTTATGTAAGTCCGCAGAAATGCGCTTATATCAACCTTTTGACAAGTATATCAAAATAATCCCCTGCATAACTTTATATTTTGAAAATTCACTACATTTTAATTATAAATTACAGAAAATTATAAAATTTACAAATGTCCATTGGGCCACATAAATGGTTTTTAATGTAAAAATACCTGAAGGAAAAGATTGTCAGAAATTTATTTGTATAAAAGGTTTGTTAAACGGCCTTGTTGGAACAGAAAAAGCAAGGGGTTATGCGAGACTTCTGCTTAAAAAATGGGCGGGCAAGACCGTGCAGCGCGAGGTTCGCGAGTAGGCTTGACCGTTCGTGCGCGGAATGGGAACAGGCTCCTTTTTTCATGAAGGGCAACATTTACAATTAACAAAAGTTATAAAAAAGGAAAAAATTTTGAATTTTCCCTTGATTCCCATTCCTTTTTCGTGTAGTCTAAATCGCAACGATATTTATAACTTAATACTAAAGATTTTCTTATCCAGAGAGGTGTAGGGACTGGCCCGATGAAGCCTCAGCAACCACTGAATCAATCAGTATGGTGCTAAATCCAGCAAGTTTTAAAACTTGAAAAGATAAGAAGGAGAATTGAACGTTCAAAAGTCTTCTTCTTAGAAGGCTTTTTTTTATTTTAGCGAGGAGGACTATTCATGAATTTAAAAAAAGCCCTGCATAATTACACGTTAGTGGGAGACGGTGCTATGGGTACACTATTATATTCCTACGGGATTGATCAATGTTTTGAAGAATTAAATCTCTCCCACCCCTCAGGCGTTCTTGATGTCCATAATGCCTACGTAGCTGCAGGCGCTGATGTGATTCAGACGAATACATATGGCGCCAATTACGTGAAACTTTCCCGTTATGGGCTTGAAGACAAAGTGAAGGAAATAAACACAGCAGCTATAGAACTTGCGAAGCAGGCAGCGACAGACAGCAATTATGTCGTTGGAACGATTGGAGGGATCCGCTCCTTTAAGAAGCAGGCGGTTTCCTTAGAAGAAATAAAGCGCAGCTTCCGTGAACAGCTTTACTCGATGTTATTTGAAGAGGTCGACGGTATCTTGCTGGAGACTTATTACGATCTGGAAGAACTGACGACCGTTTTACAAATCGCCAGAAAAGAAACGAACCTGCCGATTATTGCACAGGCTTCTATGCATGAACCCGGTGTTCTTCAGGACGGTACGCCTTTGCCTGAAGCCCTGGCTACATTGGAAAAGCTCGGCGCTGACGTGACGGGAGTGAACTGCCGGCTTGGACCTTACCATATGACTCAGTCACTGGAGAAAGTGCCACTACCTAAACAATCTGTATTGTCTGCCTACCCTAATGCCAGCCTGCCATCTTATCAGGATGGAAGGCTCGTCTATAAAACAGATGCCGACTATTTTAAAACAAGTGCCCGCTCCCTCTATGAGCAAGGAGCCCGTCTAATTGGCGGCTGCTGCGGCACAACACCGGAACATATCGCCGCGATAGCCAATGAAGTAAAAAGAAAGAAACCGATTCTTCATAAGGAGGTTCCTATTGATGAAAAAGAACCTCAGGAAAAAATTGAGGTAAAACAGACGAAGCCTCACCTACATGAAATTGTTGCAAAGAAACCGTCAGTCATTGTGGAACTTGACCCTCCCAAAAAATTAAATACTGACCGATACTTGCGAGGGGCAAAAGCTCTGCATGAGGCCGGAGTTGATTCGATTACGCTGGCTGACAATTCTCTCGCTTCACCGAGAGTCTGCAACACGGCAATGGGCTCAATCATAAAGCAAAAATACAATATTAATCCATTGGTCCACATCGCCTGCAGGGACCGCAATCAGATTGGCCTGCAGTCTCACTTAATGGGGCTTCATACATTAGGAATTACAGAAGTGTTAGCTATTACCGGTGATCCAACTAAAATTGGAGACTTTCCCGGAGCCACCTCGGTTTATGACTTTTCTTCATTAGACTTGATTCAATCCATTAAGCAGTTAAATGAAGGGCAGTCCTTTTCAGGGAAATCGTTAGGAATGAAAACAAACTTCTCTGTGGCCGCCGCGTTTAATCCTAATGTAAGAAACTTAAACCGGGCTGTTGGACGGCTTGAGAAAAAAATAAAATGTGGAGCTGATTACTTTATCAGCCAGCCCGTTTACAGTGAAGCACAGCTTTTAGAAATTTATGATGCCACTAAACATATTTCAGCACCGATTTATATTGGAATCATGCCGCTGATCAGCGCCCGGAATGCTGAGTTTTTACACAATGAAGTGCCAGGCATAAGCTTATCCGATGATATCCGAAAACGTATGGAAACCGTAAGCCACAACCCTTCCCTCGCTCAGGAGGAAGGGATTGCGATAGCTAAATCATTAATTGATACAGCAGTAGAGCTCTTTAATGGAATTTACTTAATCACCCCATTTTTGCGCTACGAGATTACTGTAGAACTCACCCGCTACTTTAAAGAAAAAACAAAAGGAAGGACAGATGCAAATGACCACATTATTTCACAAACAACTATCCAGTAAAATTCTTGTCCTCGATGGCGCAATGGGAACAATGCTGCAAAACGCCGATCTTACACCTGAAGACTTCGGCGGCGAACTGTATGATGGATGTAATGAATATTTAAACATTACCGCCCCCCATGTTATTGAAAGAATTCACCGAGAATACCTTGAGGCGGGCGCCGATATTATTGAGACGAATACGTTTGGAGCTACCGATCTCGTTTTAGATGAATATGAATTAGGTCACTTGGCCGAAGAACTCAATATCAAAGCGGCCCAAATCGCCAGACAGGCAGCCGTTCAATATTCATCCGAAGAGCATCCCCGCTTTGTTGCCGGCGCAATGGGACCTACTACAAAAACTCTATCTGTAACAGGCGGGACGACTTTTGACCATTTAACAAAGGCCTATGAGGAACAAGCAAGAGGGTTAATTAAAGGCGGAGTGGACGTTCTTTTACTAGAAACCTCTCAGGATATGCTGAATGTAAAAGCCGCCTATATCGGAATAACCCGGGCTTTTAAATCCCAGGTTGTCGAGCTTCCTTTAATAATTTCTGGCACGATTGAACCGATGGGTACTACATTAGCCGGCCAGAACATTGAAGCTTTCTATTTGTCCCTAGAGCATATGAAACCGGCCGTTGTGGGACTGAACTGTGCCACAGGACCTGAATTCATGCGTGACCATTTACGTTCTTTATCAGATTTAGCGACTTCTTCCGTGAGTTGTTATCCTAACGCCGGCCTCCCGGATGAAGAAGGAAACTATCATGAAACCGCTGAATCCTTAGCTGAAAAGATTGCAGGCTTCGCCGAAAAAGGCTGGCTGAATCTAGTGGGAGGATGCTGCGGAACGACACCTGAACATATAAAAGCTCTTTCAGAAGCGGTAAAGGACTACTCTCCAAGGGTTGCTCCTTCTTCTCACCCCCATGCTGTTTCAGGGATCGAGCCATTTATTTATGAAGATCAAAGCGACCGTCCTATTCTAATTGGTGAACGTACAAATGTTATTGGATCGAGAAAATTTAAAAGGCTGATTGCTGAAGAAAAATTTGAAGAAGCATCTGAAGTAGCACGAGCTCAAGTAAAAAAAGGTGCTCAAGTAATTGATATCTGTCTGGCTGATCCTGACCGTGATGAAGCTCAGGATATGGAAGAATTTATGAAGCAGGTCATTAATAAAGTAAAAGTGCCGCTGATCATTGATTCCACAGATGTGGAAGTTATCGAAAAAGCACTTAAGTACTCGCAGGGAAAAGTAATCATAAATTCAATTAACTTAGAAGACGGCGAGGAACGATTTGAGGAAATTGTACCGTTGATTCACCAATACGGTGCGGCAGTTGTTGTAGGAACTATTGATGAAGAAGGAATGGCAGTAACTGCTGAAAGGAAACTGGAAATTGCCATTCGGTCTAGAGATATACTTGTAGATCAGTATGGATTAGCCGAATCCGATCTGATCTTTGATCCTCTCGTTTTCCCAGTAGGGACAGGAGATGAACAATATATCGGTTCTGCAGAAGCAACAATTGATGGTATTCGCTTAATTAAAGAGAAGCTTCCCAAATGTCAAACGGTTCTCGGGGTAAGTAACGTATCCTTTGGGCTGCCTCCTGTGGGCAGAGAAGTTTTAAATGCTGTTTACTTATACCACTGTACAAAAGCAGGACTTGATTACGCAATTGTTAATACAGAGAAGCTGGAACGCTACGCTTCCATTGCTCAGGAAGAAATTGACCAGGCCAACAAACTGCTTTTTGAAACTACCGATGCTACACTTGCTGACTTTACTGCTTTTTATAGAGGAAAGAAAAAAGAAGTTAAAGCACCGACTTCTACGATGAGCCTGCCAGAAAGACTCGCTCACTATGTTGTAGAAGGAACAAAAGAAGGTTTGATTCCCGACTTAGATGAAGCCCTCGAAACTTATGAAACACCACTTGATATCATTAATGGACCGCTCATGGACGGGATGGCTGAAGTCGGGCGCCTATTTAACGATAATCAGCTGATCGTAGCAGAGGTATTGCAAAGTGCAGAAGTAATGAAAACTTCGGTTGCCCATCTGGAGCCGTACATGGAGAAGGATGATACTTCTAATAAGAAAGGGAAAATCTTATTAGCAACTGTTAAAGGTGATGTGCATGATATCGGAAAGAACCTCGTCGATATCATTCTAAGTAATAATGGGTTTGAAGTCGTTGACTTGGGGATTAAGGTAACTTCTACAGACTTGATTTCTCAAATTAAAGAAGAGAACCCGGACTTTGTCGGGCTCTCCGGCTTACTCGTTAAATCCGCACAGCAAATGGTGCTTACCGCACAAGATCTTAAACAGCAGGAAATTAGTATTCCCATATTAGTAGGCGGCGCGGCTTTATCCAGAAAGTTCACCAATACAAAGATTGCCCCTCAATATGATGGAACTGTATTTTATGCAAAAGATGCGATGGATGGGCTCGCTTTGTCTAATCGTTTAAGTAAAAAAGAAGAGCGTGAACTGCTTATTAAGGAACAGCAGGAGAAACAAGAAAAGGCGGTCGCCCTGGGAGCAGAGCAAAAGGCAAAGCAGGCCGCTAACACTGCCGTTTTAGAAAAACCAGTTTCAACGGTATCTAAAACGGTGCCTGTTTACACCCCTCACGATTTTGATCAGCACATCATAAGAAACTTTTCTGTTGCCCATATTGAGCCTTACATCAATATGCAAATGCTGATCGGGCATCACTTAGGTTTAAAAGGCAAGTTTTCTAAACTGATTGAGGAGAAAAATGAAAAAGCAATTCATTTAAAAGAAGTAGTAGACGAATTGATTGGAAAAGCCCAAAGAGAAGGATTGATCCAGCCATCTGCCCTGTATCAGTTCTTCCCTGCCCAGTCGGACGGTGATGATGTTATTATTTATGACCCGGCTGACAAACAGACAGTTATCGAACGATTTACTTTTCCAAGACAGAACCGCTCCCCTTACCTTTGCCTGGCGGATTACCTCCGTTCAGTAGCAAGCGGCGAAATGGATTATGTCGGTTTCTTCTCCGTTACCGCAGGAAAAGGAATTCGTGAACAAGCTGTAAAGCTAAAAGAAGAGGGAGAATATTTGAAGAGCCACGCCCTTCAAGCCCTTGCCCTGGAAACAGCAGAAGGACTGGCTGAGCATATTCACCAGCTGATGCGCGATAAATGGGGCTTCCCTGATGCGACAGACTTTACGATGCAGGAACGCTTTTCCGCCAAATACCAGGGTCAGCGTTATTCCTTTGGCTACCCTGCCTGCCCGGACTTAGAAGATCAAAGGAAGTTATTTAAGTTAATTCAGCCTGAACAGATCGGTGTTGAACTTACAGAGGAATGCATGATGGAACCTGAAGCTTCTGTAACAGCTATGGTATTTGCCCACCCTGAAGCCCGATATTTTAATGTTCATTAAGGCAAAAAGAAAGCCAGTTCACATTTTGTGAGCTGGCTTTTACTATAACTGCTGTTCGCGGCGAAATTCTTAAAATTCGCGGGCATAACTAACACAAAACTGCATTGACGAAGCTTCCTTTGTCGCTCACAATTAATATACAGAATGGAGGGTTACGCCTATGGAAATCATCCCTTTAATGATTCAGCTCGAAGGCAGAAAAGTCTTTGTGATCGGTGGAGGCCGTATTGCAGAGAGAAGAATCCTAAGCCTCCTGCCTGCACATGCAAACTTAGAAGTTATCAGTCCTGAAGTTAGTTCAGCGATTCATTCCTTACATAAAGAAGGAAAAATTACTTGGCATCAGAAAACCGCAGAAAGAGAAGACTTACAGGAGGCTTTTCTGATTATCTCAGCGGCCAATATGCCAGAAATGGATCAGCTTGTTTCTCAGTGGGCTCCCCCTCACGCATTAGTGAATTGTGCCGGCAATCATCAATATGGGAATGTTCATTTTCCCTCCACTTTCAAACGGGGCCGGCTGCAAATAAGTATATCTACGAGCGGAGCAAGTCCGATACTAACCTCTCGCATTAAAAAAGATTTAGAAGGACAATATGATGAACGCTATGAACATTATGTAGACTTCCTTTTTGAAGCTCGGTCGTTGATTAAGCAATCTCAGCTTTCAAAAGAAGAAAAACAGAGCCTTCTTCGCAAAATTGTAGAAGAAGATTATTTAGACAGTAACAAACAGCAGCAGATTCTTACCCGCTTCAAAAAATAATCCCGGCCAGGCCGGGATTATTTTTACTTATAATATTTAGTCAGCGCCACTACTAGTGCGCCCATTTTTGGTTTCTCAGGCTCAATCATTCGTTTCACGCCAAAGTCTCTAAGTTCCTTAGCTGTCACCTTCCCTACAGCCCCTGCTATAACATGCTGATTAAAAGCCACCGCTAACCCTTCACCTTTTTCAGCAAATAAGTTCTGAACCTGTGTTTTACTGGTAAAAAGTAAGGCGTCCAGCTGCTTATGAGCAATCATATTTCTTAATTCGCCTACCGTTTCCTCAGAGGGTTCTTCGTAGTGATAAGGAAGTGATTGATAGAGTTCAATTGGAAGAGATGTTAAACGCTCAATGAGCTGCTTCTCTTCTTTATTATATAGCTGCAGGAAAAAGTTCCGGCCTTCGATATCTTCCTGCTTCAAATGTTCAATCAGTTCAGCCATTGTTCCGTCACTAGAAACTACTTTAGCCGATAAACCTTTTTCTTTCAGCCACTTGATGGTTTTGCTTCCTCTTATAGCGAGTTTTGTTTGTTTTAAAGCGTCAATATAATCCTTCTGCTTCCCCAAGCGTTCAGCTGCTTCTTCAAGAGCCTTAGCCCCGATTCCAGTCGTTAAAATCACCCAGTCATAGGAAGTGTCAATCAGTTTCTTTACGTCCTGTTCAGCACTGGCTTCATGAAGCCATTTTCTTCCCTGGATTGATTTGATGACAGCTGTTCCGCCTTGCTTTCGGATCATTTCTTCAATTGCTTCTGAATTACGGTCGGCTGCAATTCCAATAGTTTTGTTTAAAAGTGCATCCATAAATTCCAGCCTCTCTTTTATTTACTAAACGGCATTTCAAATGATTGGTGTACACGGTCGACCAATGCTTCTTTGAAATTAGGATGGTCGCTTAAATAATGAGCAAGAACCACATCCAATCCTTTATCATTCAATGCCTCTACCTTTTTATTCATAGATTGAATCAGCAGGCCGTCGAACCATAAATAAGGAGCAACGATAAGAGCCCGGCCGTCCTTCACCTGTTCTAAAGCTTCATCAAACGAAGGCTTTATCGCAGCTAAATAAGCCGTTTCTACTTTTCTGCCGAGTCTCTTTTCTAACGATCCGGCAATTGATTCAATGTCTATTCTCGTCTGAGGATCATAGCTTCCTCTTCCTACCAAAAGAACATCACTGTCCTCATTAACCTCACGAATCCGTTCCTCCACTACATCGATTAACCGGTCCTGCACACCTAAAGGTTCACCGTATGTAAATGAAATAGAAGGATATTTCTGCTGGGCTTTCTCCAGTTCCATCGGGATATCCTTTAACGCATGGCCGGCCGTCAGTAATAAAATAGGGACAACTGAGATGGATTGGGCTCCTGCCTCGACAAGCTTCTGAATACCTTCCTCAACATTCGGGTTATTGATCTCTAAAAAACAGATCTCCTGAAGAGGTGCATCAACTTCCGACTGGATCGAGCGGATAAAATCAATGGCTTCCTGCTTGCCTTTTTCGTATCGTGTGCCGTGACTGACATAAAGTACTCCTTGCATAGTGGTCCTCCTTTGTCGTTAAATGGCGGAAGATACGGCAGAGAGCTGTGTTTTCTCGAACCATTGAAGCTGCTCTCGCAGACGTACGACCTCTCCAATCACAATCATCGAAGGATTAGCGATTAGATGGAGCTTATTTTGTATGGTCGCCAAGGTTCCTGTGATGGTTTTCTGCTCACTTGTAGTTCCCCAGTGAATAATCGCAACAGGCAGATCAGGATCCATTCCGTACTTAGTTAGCTGCTCACACGTATAAGGGAACTTTTTCACTCCCATATAGATGCATAAGGTTCCTTTATGTTTCGCTAGATCAGTCCAGTATTCTACAGTGTCCTGATTCGGATCCACCCCGGATACAAAAGTGACTGAAGAACTGAGCTCTCGATGAGTCAAAGGAATGCCTGCATAAGCGGGTGCAGCTGCACCGGATGTTATTCCGGGTACGATTTCAAAGTCGATTCCTTCCTTATAGAGGACGGCTGCTTCTTCGCCGCCTCGTCCAAAGATGAAAGGGTCTCCTCCTTTCAAACGGGTAACGACTTTCCCTTGCCGGGCATAATAACACAATAAGTCATTGATTTCTTCTTGTTTTAATGTATGCTGATCCGGCATTTTACCGCAGTAAATGAACTTAGTCCCAGGGGAAGCGTATTGAAGGAGCTCTTCATTTACCAGACGATCGTACAAAAGAACATCAGCCTTTGCGATCGTTTTCATGCCTTTCACGGTGATTAACTCTGGGTCTCCTGGTCCTGCACCAACTAAATATACCTTCGCCACTGTTATACCCCCATTTTATTTGAACTGCCTCATTAAATCCAACTCTTTTGTTTTAATAACTGAATAATTTGATCAGCCGAAGCTTCCTCAGACTCTTGATCTGTATGAACGACCAGCTCACTATTGACCGGTTCTTCATAAGGAGAATCGATGCCTGTGAAAGAAGGAATTTCGCCGTTTCTCACTTTTTTATAAATTCCTTTAGGATCACGCTGTTCACATTCTTTTAAAGGACAGTTTACGTAGACTTCGATAAACTCGTTATCTTCTAAACTTTCACGGATTTGATCACGATCGGATCGAAAAGGTGAAATAAAGGAGGCCAGCACGATCGTACCGCTGTCGGCAAATAGTTTAGCCACTTCTCCTATCCGCCGAATATTTTCCTGTCTGTCTTTTTCACCAAAACCTAAGTCTTTATTTAAACCGTGCCGTACGTTGTCACCATCTAAAACATAGGTTTGCAGACCCTTTTGATGAAGCTTCTGATTCACTATATTTGCGATCGTAGACTTCCCTGACCCCGAAAGGCCGGTAAGCCAAATCACGCCGCTTGAATGGTTATTTTTCTTTCGATAATCTGCTTTTACTACTGAGGTATCATGCCACGTTAAATTAGAACTCATATTCACCCGCTCCTCTTCTTTACTTTATTGTGGTACTTTTCTTAGGCCGTCAATAAGGATGCCGGCTACTTCAGGACGGCTGAATGTTTCAGGCGGCTTCTCCCCATTTCTAAGCATTTCTCTTACTTTCGTTCCTGATAAAATCACGTGCTGGTCGCTATCGTGCGGGCATGTTTTACTTGAAACCATTGCTTTGCACGTATGGCAGTAGAAGCTGTGTTCAAAGAACAGCGGTGTGATGCCCAGCTCATCCTCTGTAAAATTAGAAAAGATTTTCTGTGCATCATAGGTTCCGTAATAATCACCTACTCCTGCGTGGTCTCTTCCAACGATAAAGTGGGTGCAGCCGAAGTTTTTACGAACGAGAGCGTGGAAAATAGCTTCTCTTGGTCCTGCATAGCGCATCGCTGCGTTAAATACGGCGAGGAAGACGCGATTTTTCGGATAATAATTATCGAGCAGCACATGATAGCTTTTTAAGCGTACATCACTGGGTACATCATCACTTTTCGTTTCGCCAACGAGAGGATTTAAAAACAAACCATCGACGGTTTCCAAAGCTGTCTTCTGGATGTGTTCATGAGCACGGTGGACAGGGTTACGGGTTTGAAAGCCAACGACCTTTTCCCAGCCAAGCTCTGCAAATTCATTTCTTGTCTCTGCCGGGTCGAGATAATATACTTCTGAATGCTTGCGCGGCGGGCGCTTGACTAAATGGATCGCTCCTCCTACGTAGTAAGCAGGACGTTCAAATAACTTCTTAACTCCAGGGTGCTCTGTTTCAGACGTTTGATAAACCTTTTGTGCCTCAAGCTCTTTGTCAGGCTGATAGACTTCTTCTACGTCAATCCAACCATAAACCTCTCCGTCTTTAGAGAGTGTCGCTTTACTTCCCTTTTGGAGCTCCTGAGCTTTTTCTTCGTTAACGGGCAGTGTGATTGGGATACTCCAGGCGATCCCGTTAGAAAGCCTCATATTGTTAACGACAGATTCATAGTCTTTCTGGTTTAAGAAACCCGTAATTGGACTGTAGGCTCCATTTCCGATCAGCTCGAGATCGCTTATAGCAATTTCATCTAAAGCGATATCATTGGTAATTTCAACTTTTGCTAAATCTTCCTTTTCTACGATTCGGTTTACTAATTGTCCTCCGTGTGGTTTACTGACTGTCATAATTCATTTCCTCCTTAAATGGCTTCTTCAGCATGGCCCCTCGGCCGAAATTTGTGATGATTAATGTAGCTAGAATGCCTCCCGATATAATGGCAACATTATAGAAACTTGAATTTAGGAATATTTCAGTAAGGCTGAATGCGAGTACTAACGAAATAATCGGAGAGGTCACCCATACTTTCAAAATTTGATAGATTGTCTGGTTCCTCCATATACCCTTCCAGTCTTTCGCGGCTCCTACTCCGACAATACCGGAAGTGGTTACCTGGGTCATCGGAATCGGAATTCCAAACACGGAAGCTCCAATGACTAACAGCCCTGAAGTCCCAGACACCATAATTCCGTCTGACAGTGTAAGGTGTGAAATTTTCTTCCCATTGGTTTCAAGAACCCGGCCCCCGAGAAAAATACTGCCCAATGCAATAAAGATGCCTCCCGTCAGAAGCCCTAACTCCTTATCCAGCACCCCTGCTCCTACCAGAGGCCCTACTGCGTTTGCGACATTGTTCATCCCTGCAGCAAATGCTTCAAGAAAGCCTGTAAGTATTAATAGAAAGCAAAGGCACTTTGTCACCTTATTGGAAGCGGGAAAGGAAAACCATTTTCTTAACCGATTGAATAGTGATACAAATATAAAGACGATAAGAAAGGAGATGATGGGAACTAAAACCCAAAATAGAACAATCTCCAGTAAATTAAATAAATATATCTGCTGTAAGGAAAGCCCTACTCCAACGATTGATCCTATTGTTACTTCACTTGTAGAAAGGGGGATCCCGATCATATTAGTGAAATACAGGGTAAAAGCAGAAACGGCTAAAATTATCGTAGCTACTTGAATCGTTAAAGCACCTTCTGGGATTAAACCTTTTCCAATCGTTTCTACTACTTCTCCTCCCCATAAAGCACCAAGTAAACATCCCGTTCCACTCAGGATTAAGGCTATACGCTTCCTCTTTATAACTCCCGCTCCATACACAGTACCCATGGTAGCGGCAGCCCCGCTGGCACCGACATTAAAAGCAAAGAAATAAGCGACAAGAAAGCCTGCCAGCAGGAAGCTCATGTTTCTGAGCCTTTAGCTTGAACAGTATGCAATCCACATTCGGTTTTCTCAAATCCCTGCCATCGGCCCGATCGGTTATGAGGGTCATCAGACGGCGAGGTGCATGGCATACAGCCGATACTCGCATAACCTCTATCATGCAGATCATTATAAGGGAGATTGTTTTCCTTAATATGATTCCAGACATCCTCCCACGTCCAGTGAATCAATGGACAGACTTTGATGGAACGGAAACGATCGTCTTTATTTACGTAATCCGTTTTACTGCGGCTTGGAGACTGCTCTCTCCTCAATCCTGATACCCATGCTGTTGCTCCTTTTAATGCTTCTTCGAGCGGTTTGATTTTTCGGATATAACAGCATTTATCGGGATTGGACTGCCACAGCTCATCTCCGTGTTTTTCGGCTTGCTCCGGCAGGGTTAAACTTGGCTGCTTCATCGTAATCTGCAAACCAGGGAACCGTTCTTTTATCCGGTCAATCAATTCGTATGTTTCCTGAAAGTGAACGTGTGTATCTAGAAAAACAATTCGGGCATCTTTTTTCACCCGTGAAATCAAGTCGATTAACACTATTCCTTCTGCCCCAAAGCTGCAGGCATAGACAATGTCGTCATATGCGTTATATGCCCATTCCAGAATAGATAAGGCTCCCTTTGTTTCTTTATCAGGTATTTGACCAGCAAAAGGATCCTTCTGGAATGAATCATAAGTTATGAGTTCTTTCACTTTATTACCCCCCTTTATTAAAAGACTCTGTTAAATGTTAATGTTGACTTCCCTGAAAAAGGGTGAGCCTGCTCGCTCTTAAGCGGAGGACGTTCAGGTCTCCTCTCTGCGGGGTCTTGCCCGCCCGTTTTTTAAGCCGCAGAACCCCTTACTTTTTCTGTGTAATCAACACTGTCGTCTAACAGCGCCTATTGGAAAAACCGAAAAAAAATCCTCTCCTTATTCAAGATAAGAAGAGGAAAAGCACCACGGCTTATAAACTCTTCTTATCTTTCAAGCAGTTATGCTTGCTGGAATTAGCACAGTACTTTTTCAAAAGTCTGTTGCCGAGGTTTCATCGGGCCAGTCCCTCCACCTCTCTGGATAAGAAATATTTGTTTATGTGATTATATGGAAATATACAGTATGCGGGAGCACCTGTCAAAGGGGTTTTTTAGCAGAATTTGGCCATTAGATGCTCTAAACCCTTTTATCCCTAGTGTTTTAGTTGGTTTTAAAAAAATAAAAAAATTTTGAGAAGCCAAAAAAATGGCCTCTCACTCTTTGTGCATCTTTTTATAAAAAGGCAAAAATCCCAGAACAAGGAGAAAGACCAGGCTCGTTCCTGTTACTCCAATCCACCGGAAATTTTCCCACAGGGCTCCTACCCCTGTGCTGCCAATAGCTACTCCAATGTAATAGCTGATTAAATAAAAGCCGGATGCCCCGCTTCGGTGATGCTTAGCAGATTTGCTGACTAAAGCAGCTGCCATCGAATGAGCAATAAAGAATCCCATGCAAAGAAGACCGAGCCCGATCAGAACTAAAGCAACAGGTGCGGTTACCGTCATCCATACGCCTGATAACAGCAAAATGACACCGGCGAGCATCACTTTGGGAAGGCCGATCTGATTCGAAATTCTTCCTGCCAGCGGCGGCGCCAGCACCCCTAGCCCATACGCAAAATAAGTAAACGCGATCCACTTAAGCGGCCAGTTGTAAGGTTCCGCCTGCAAGTAAAAAGGCAGATACGTCCAAACCGCTGTAAAGACGATTTGAAGCAGCAGCCCCATTAGAAAAAGGGAAAGCATCTGTTTGTCAGTCAAATGGATCATCATTCCCCTTAAGTCCTGGCACAGCGGCTGATTCTGCTGTTCAAAAAATCTTTCCTTAGGAAGCAGGAACATAAAAAGAAGGGCAGCTGCCACTCCGAAGACGGCGACTGACAGAATCGTAGTTTCCCAGTCAAAAATGTCTGTTAAATAACCGGCAATCACTCGCCCGCCCATTCCACCAAGTGCATTACTTGATATGTACAATGTCATGGCAAGACCAATGTCTCTAGGAGAAACCTCCTCCCCTAAATATCCCATTGCCGCGGCAGGCACGCCTGCCAAGAAGAACCCTTGAAGAAATCTTAAGGCGACAAGGACTCCAAAAGAAGGAGAGAAAGGCATAACGATCAATAAAAGGACCGTTATGCCTAAAGAAACATTCATTATTGACAGCCGTCCGTAGCGGTCTGCAAGAAATCCCAATACAAATAATCCGAGTACCATTGAGAATACACAAGCAGACATAAGCAGGCTGGATTGCGTAGCACTGACATTAAATTCATTGACAAAAACAGGGAGTAACGGCTGAAACACATACAATGTGGAAAAAACCAATAGTGAAGCAAGCATTAATGCAGCCGTTATCCGCCAGAACCCCTGATCCTTGGGGGTATAGGGAGCCGGTGCTTCATTGCTGATGTCCATAATTTTCATCCTTTTATTGACTGAAATTCGCCGGGAATGATGTTAAATCAATGTTCCAGATAACAGGTAAATAGAAATAGATCGCCAAGGTCACAAGTACGATAGATAGAATGTTCAGAGCAAACCCGGCCTTAGCCATGTCGGGTATTCTCAAATAACCTGAACCGAACACAACGGCGTTTGGAGGTGTAGCAACAGGCAGCATAAAAGCACAGCTTGCAGCCACCCCTGCTGCGATCATTAAGCTGTACGGGTGCACATCAATAGCGGCAGCCAATGAAGCCATGATCGGGAACATCATCGTTGCAGTAGCCGTATTTGAAGTAATCTCCGTTAAGAAAATTACCAGCACAGCCACAACTGTAAGTATGAGTATAAAGCTAATGCCCTCAAGTACCGTCAGCTGTGTTCCAATCCATTCCGCAAGACCGGATTCCTGAAATCCGGATGCGATCGCAAGTCCAGCTCCAAACAGCAGAAGAATTCCCCATGGCAGCCCTTTTGCTGTATCCCAATCAAGGATAAACTCTCCTTTTTTCCTGGCGGGGATTAAAAATAAAATAATCGCGGCAATCATCGCAATGATCGTATCATCGATATTTTCATTAATATGCACTAATACGAAAGACCTTGAGATCCAAGCTATAGCCGTAAGTGTAAAGATCGTTAAAACAATTTTCTCTTCTCTAGACATTACGCCTAAGGCTTTACGCTCGTCATTAATGACCTTCTTTCCACCTGGAAGCTTTTTAATTTTCATTGGGTAAGCCATTTTAACCAGGTAGTACCAGGTGAGTCCCATTAAAATTAAGGTTAGTGGAACCCCAAAAGCCATCCAGCCGGCAAACGAAATTTGAACGCCGTAGTTTTGCTCCACTACTGCACGGAATATCGTGTTTGGAGGCGTACCAATTAGTGTTGCTAATCCTCCTATAGAAGCACTGTAAGCAATCCCAAGCATTGTTACTTTACCAAAATTAAAAGAAGAATGATCGACTGACTTCGTCTGCTGTTTCTCCAGCTGTTCAGAAGATTGATAGATTACAGCAAGACCAATCGGCACCATCATCATCGCTGTGGCAGTATTCGAAATCCACATAGAAAGGAAACCTGTAGCCAGCATGAAGCCGAGCACGATCATTTCGGTATTTGTTCCAATTAAAGAGATAATAAATAAGGCGATTCGTTTATGTAGATTCCATTTCTGCATAGCCAGGGCAATAAGGAACCCGCCCATAAATAGAAAGATAGTATTATCTCCATAGGAAGAAGCTGTGGCTCCCCCATCCAGTCCTCCTGTAAGCGGAAACAAAATCAGAGGCAATAAAGAAGTTGCAGGAATCGGAATTGCTTCGGTAATCCACCATGTAGCAATCCATAGGGTACTCGCCAAAACGGCTACGGCACTCTGCGATAAACCTTCAGCATCCATAAATAGTAAAGTAAGCGCAAACAAAATTGGCCCTATAATAAGTCCGGCTTTCTGTCTAGTTCCATACGAAGGTCCTGATCCGGCAGGTCCGGTCCCTTTACTAGCTGAATTACTTTTCTCTCTTTTCTGCTCTGTCTGTTCCTTCGTAGTTCCGGTAACGGTAAATTTCATCAAGTCCTTTGCTTGATCATGCATCTCCCAGAGACGAGACCAATAACCTTTTAACAGTGATTGATTTTCCAAGTTTTCTCCTCCCATCGTGTGGTCACATAATATATTTAAATTTTCATATATTATCAAATTTTAACACAATTCAGCAGCAGAAGACACAGGCTTTAGGAGCAAGAGGGAGCAAACAAGAAAGAGCCAGCGAATGAAAGTTCGCGAGCTAAGCCGACTGAAAACCGCCGGCTGGGTACGGCCGGGACGCACGGTACCACTGCAGACAAATGAAAAAGATAATGATGACATCAATGAGATCTCCACCGTAATACATGAGCATTCCTCCGCTTTCCGCCTCATGTCTGGGCACGCCAGACGGAGGGTTGCCGTAAATATACTTCGATAATATTCCATGACCTGCTAACGCGGCTACCATGACGGCTGACCGGTAGACGAAGCTCCGGCGATGAGGAGCAGGATCAATGTAAATTAGAGAGATCGTAAATAGATAACCGGCAAGAAATACATGAATGTGAATGAACAAATGCAGGAGTAAACTCTCGTGCATCGCTTCAAACAAAGAGGTAGTGTATAATACCCAGAGTCCTCCCACATTCAGAATCGACGCTGTAATGGGATCACTTAAGAAACGGACAAAAGACGTTCTTAGAATTGAAGTAACCTTCTTTGCTGGATTCACACTTGAAGCTCTTAGAAACAGTGTCATAGGGGCCGCTAAAGCCATGAGAAGAGGTGCCAGCATTCCAAGCAGTAAATGACCAAGCATATGAACAGTAAAATTGCTGTGGGCTTGCACTGCTATCGGTCCACTCACTGCCGCTAAACCAGACAATACACCAGCCATCCAAAGGACGGTTCGATAGACCGGCCATTTCCTGCCCTTTCGACGTGAATAAACGAGGGCAGCGACATAGAGAGCTGCAGCAAATATAAAAGGCACAGCCAATATGATCTGAGCTGCATCTACGATTGAGGTGCCTGAATGGTTATGCATTTCCTTTCACCGCCGCCTTCTTTGTACGGTTCAGCAAAATGAGCCCGGCCACAATCATAATCAACGCAAGAATGTTCCAGATTAGATCATATATTATGACGTTGTCTACATATCGAATCTGGTGAAGGCGCATCAGTTTATGCTGAATAGTGCCGTCATATAACTGAAAAGCCCCAGCCCCAAGCAGACTGGCGCCCCACCATCTCTTAAACCAGAATGCTTTCCTTCTTCGAAGATCAGCGACTAAAAACAGACCGCCAACTGTGGCAAACCAGCTAAACGCATGAAAAAAGCCATCTGAAACAAGACCGATATCTGTAGTAGATTTATCGTAAAAATGGTGCCAATGCAGTAATTGGTGGAAAAGAGTTTCATCTAAAAAGGCCGCGAGACCGACCCCGAATAAAATTCCTGATAGTAGATTACGGTTTAAGTACGAAGTGTGATTCCCACTCGTTATATCAGGCATATAATCCTCCTCTTGAGATTCTTAAAGTTAAAAGGTATGTAGAAAAAATTCCCTTCCTTCCTAACTATAAACTTATTATATCGAAAAAATATAAATAGATACGCGTGCACAATAAAACCCAAGCGGCTAATCCGCTTGGGCTTTGATTATGCTTCAGCAATTCCCTGCAAAGGAACCGACTGATTCATCATTTTAAGTCTGCTGATCTTCTCGCGAAAGCGCACAACTTCTCCTATTACGATCATCGCAGGGTTCTGAATCTCTTCTTTCTCAACGACACTCACTATATTTGAGATCTTTCCTGTGACAACTCGTTCCTCAGTAGTAGTCCCCTGCTGAATAACAGCAACCGGCGTGTCAGAGTTCTTGCCATTCTCCATCAGCTGCTTACAAATATACGGAAGATTGCTGACCCCCATGTAGATGGCTAATGTATCAATATTCTGGGAGAGACTCTGCCAGTCTATTTCTTTGTGATTGGACTTGCACCGGTGTCCTGCGACGACGGCAAATGAACTTCCCAGCTCGCGATGCGTAACAGGGATGTCTGCGTAAGAAGGTGCCGCAATACCGGATGTTATACCAGGAACAACTTCATATAAAATACCGTGCTTAGCAACAGCTTCTGCCTCTTCCGCTCCTCTTCCAAAAACGTAGGGATCGCCCCCTTTGAGCCGCGTGACGACTTTCCCCTGCTTGGCATACTTCACTAATAAGGAATTAATCGTCTCCTGTTTAAGAATATGAAATTTCGGATGCTTGCCGCAAAATATTAAGTCAGCTCCCGGTTTAGCTTTCTTAAGCAGCTCTTCATTAACTAAACGGTCGTAAAGAATGACGTCGGCCTGCTGAATACATTTTAATGCCTTTACTGTAATTAAATCCGGGTCTCCCGGTCCTGCCCCCACCAAGTAAACTTTTGACATACCTTTCTGCCTCCTAAAAAAGCTGTTATTCGGGTAATAAAACGTAGACCTTTTCGTTCTCTACTTCTACTTTAAACGTTTTTACACAGCCGCTGTCATGTCCTTGCACCTGACCGTCTGTTACATTGATCTTCCAGTCATGCATGGGGCAGAATACGCTGTCCCCGCTCACCATACCTTCGGCTAAGACTCCGCCTTTATGAGGACAGCGATTCTCGATCGCTTTAATTCTCCCGTTTGAAAGCTTGAAGATGGCCAGTTCCCAATCGCCTATGTGCACGGTTCTCCCTAATTTTTCCGGAAGCTCTTCAACATTTGCTACAAACACTCTTTTTATCAGCTGTTTCAATTTCCATTCCTCCCTAAAAGAATTAGTTTGAACCTGCTGGGACTTTTACGTTTTGATACAGATCTCTTAATAAAGTTTCATCCCCTAGTGCCTGCTCCCATGGTTCTTGAACAACAGATAAGGCTTCATCCATCCGCTGAATGAGATCGATAAATACTTTTTTATCTGAAAGAACTTTCTGAACGTGTTCGATTCCTACTCTCTCCACCCAAGCCGAAGTTCTTTCTAGATAAGCTGCATCCTCCCGGTAAAGCTGTAAGAAAGCAGCAGCTGTGTCGAGCACCTCTTCCTCTGTCTTCACCTTCGCCAGCAGATCGGCTTTTCTCATATGTGTGCCGCCGTTACCGCCTACATAAATCTCAAACTCACCGTCCAGTCCGACGACACCCACATCTTTAATAGAGCCTTCCGCACAGTTCCTCGGGCAGGCGGAGACGCTCATTTTTACTTTATGCGGGGTATTCAGCCCTTCAAATTTCTTCTCAAGCTGAATGCCTAAACCGACTGAATTTTGTGTGCCGAACCGGCAGAAGTCTGCTCCCACACACGTTTTTACGGTTCGAAGCCCTTTCGCATAAGCAGAGCCTGATGGCATACCGAGATCGGACCAAATGCTCGGCAAGTCTTCTTTTTGTACACCTAGAAGGTCAATTCTCTGGCCGCCTGTTACTTTAATCATCTTCACGTCATATTTATCAGCAGCATCGGCAATTTTTCGTAAATCTTCTGCATTTGTGACCCCGCCGTACATCCGTGGAACAACGGAATAAGTGCCGTCCTTCTGGATATTCGCATGGAGCCTTTCGTTTACGAAACGTGACTCTTTTTCATCCTCGTATACTGTCGGGTGGACCATTCCTAAATAATAATTCAACGCCGGTTTACATTTGGAGCACCCTTCATCAGTGGTCCATCCGAGCACGTTCATAACTTCCCGCACATGGGTTAACTCTTTTTCTTTTATTTCTTCAATGACTTCATCACGAGATAGAGTCGTACAGGCGCAAATGGTTTCTTTTTGATTCTGGTCGTATTCATCTCCAAGCGTATGCTCTAATAAATCGGCTACCATAGACTTACAGCCGCCGCATGAACGGGATGCGCTCGTACACCCTTTGACTTGCTCAACAGTTGTTAATCCTTCATCTTGGATAGCTTTCACAATTGTCCCTTTAGAAACACCATTACATCCGCAAATCATTTCTTCATCGGACATCGAGGCTATGAGATCGATCCCGGAACCTTCAGCCTGTTCAGCCTCCAAGTACTCTTCAATGGCTGCTCCTTTATTGATTAAGCTAAGCAGTCGGTTGCCGTCTTTCGTATCTCCAAATAAAACGGCACCCGTTATTACCCCTTCATCAACAAGAACCTTTTGATAAACGCCGCGCCAGCCATCAAATACTTTAATAGATTTTGTGTTAGGATCCTCTGTTATTTTGCCGGTGGAAAAAACATCGACTCCTGAAACTTTTAATTGAGTCGATAAAACGGACCCCTGATAACCTTCGCTCTCCATTCCGCAGATTCTTTTTGCCAGTTCGCTGCCCTGCTTGAATAAGGGAGCCACAAGTCCGTAAACCATTTCCCTGTGCTCGGCGCATTCTCCCACAGCAAAAACATTAGGTATTTCTGTTTCTAAATAATCGTTGACGATAATTCCTCTATTAACGGGAATGCCGCATTCCTTAGCTAAGCTTATATTAGGCTTGATCCCTACTGCCATAACGACTAGATCCGCCTTGACTTCCTCTCCGTCACTGAACTTTAAGCCGTCCACTCGATCTTCACCCGTAATCTCAACAGACTGCTTTTCGAGTAAGAAATTCATCCCCTGTTCTTCTAGTTCTTTTTGCAGCATTTTCCCTGCGGTTTTATCGAGCTGTCTTTCCATTAAGCTGTCTGCAATGTGAACCACATCCACTTCCATACCTAAATTTAATAAGCCCCGCGCAGCTTCCAGTCCTAGCAATCCGCCGCCGATGACGACCGCTTTTTTATAATCTTTCGCTGATTCTATCATTCTCTCACAGTCTTTAATATCCCTAAACGCGGTGACACCTTCTTTATCCGCCCCAGGAAGAGGCAGCATGAACGGAATCGATCCTGTAGCAATAATCAGCTTATCGTAAGAAACCATTCGATCTTTATCAGTAAAAATGAACTGCCGGTTTGTATCCATATGGGTAACTGTTTCTCCTGGATAAAGTGCTATATTATTTTCCTCATACCAATCCCAGCTGTTAAGCGTGATATCATCAATTTCCGTGTCACCCTGCAGGACTTTGGATAATTGAATCCGATTATAGTTTGGATAAGGCTCGCTTCCAAAAACCGTAATCTCAAATTGGTCCGGTTTTATGCTTAATATTTCCTCAATGGCCCGAATGCCTGCCATTCCATTTCCGATCAGCACAAGCTTTTGTTTTTCCATAGAATGTATCCCTCCAAAGATTAGTTATCTCAAGCTTTAATGTTAATTCTCATAAAAAATGGGGAGTCTCGCAGAACCCCTTCTTTTTATGGTTGATTTCAACACGACTTTTAACAGCGGCTAACTTAAAAACGGAGTAATTCGGACAGCTGTTACTTTAAATCCCGGCATTTTGCAGATAGGATCAAGCTCATCAGAGACAAGCTGATTCACATTTTGCTCCCCTCCCCAATGAAAAGGTACAAAAACGGTATCTTTCCTTATTTTCTCTGAAAATCTGCTCCTGACTTTAATTTTTCCAAACCTTGATTCGATGCTGACAAGGGATTGATCTTGGACTTGATATTTCTTAGCGGTCTCCGGATGAATCTCAAGAAATGATTCAATGTGTCTCGCTGCTAACGAGGGACTCTTTCGTGTTTGGACGCCTGTTAGATAATGAGCCATCACCCGTCCAGTGGTTAAAATAAGAGGATAATTTTCATCTTCCTCCATTTTCCGAGCTGGTTTCTCTGGAATAAACATACGAGCTTTTCCGTCTGGATGGGTAAAACCCTGCTCAAACATACGCTTTGTTCCCGTGTGATCTTCACTCGGACACGGCCATAACACCCCGCTTTGGCTTCTGATTTTTTCATAGGTGATTCCATAATAATCAGCTTTTCCCCCGCGGCTGGCCAGTCGTAATTCTTCAAAAATCTCTTCGGCTGATTGGAAGGGGAATTGATCTGCCTTGCCAAAAGTCCGGGCTAAGTCACAAATAATCTGCCAGTCGTGCTTTACCAGCCCGGGCAGTGGGTAACTGGCTTCTCTTAAAGTCACCCGACCTTCTACATTAGTCATTGTTCCTTCATCTTCTAAATAGGAAGAAGCCGGCAGGATCACATCTGCAAGTTCCGCTGTTTCTGAAATAAACATATCGACAACGACGAGGAAATCGAGTTTTTTCAAGCCTGATTTTATGAAGGAAGCATTTGGATTTGAGACAACCGGATTAGAACACATGACCAGCATTCCGTTTATCATCTGTTCATTTGCTTTTTCAAAAAGTTCATATGCCGACACTCCCTTACCTGGGAGGTCTTTCTGATCTACGCCCCACACTTCAGCTACATAACACCGGTCCTCCTTATTTTCAATCGACCGATAGCCTGGCAGCTGATCTGCCTTTTGCCCGTGCTCTCTTGCACCTTGGCCATTTCCCTGGCCAGTTATGGCTCCGTAGCCTGAATAAGGCTTTCCAATTTTTCCAGTGGCTAATAAAATATTGATAAAACTCCGGACGGCATCAGTTCCATCGATTTGCTGTTCAATTCCTCTAGCCGTAAAGATCATGCCCGACTCTTCCTGTCCAAAGGCAACGGCGGCCTGATACAGCTCCTCTATGGGAACCCCCGTTTTCTCTGCACATTCTTCAATGCTTAAGGTAGAAATATATTGATAAAGTTCATCAAAACCGCTGACACTCTCACTTACAAATTTTCGATCCATTAAATTTTCTTCTATAATAATTTTCAAAAGAGCATGAGCTAACACCGCATCAGTTCCGGGCTTATTCTTTAAATGCAAGTCAGCCAGATTTGTCGTTGCTGTTTCCCTTGGATCGATTGCAATGATGTATGCCCCATTTTCTTTAGCTTTTTCAAAATACGGCATAATGGTCGGCTGACATTCGGCTATATTGGTTCCAGCCAATACGATGCACCTCGTTTTTGAAATTTCCTGCAGGCTGTTTGTAAAACCCCGATCAACGCCAAAGCTCTGATTAGCGCCCGTAGCAGCTGAAGCCATACAGAGCCTGCCATTGTAATCAATATGCTTCGTTCGAAGCGCGACTCTGGCAAACTTCCCGAGTAAGTAGGCTTCCTCATTGGTTAGAGAAGCACTTCCATACACAGATAGTGCATCTAATCCTTTTTCTCTTTGAATCTCTGAAAATTTTCGGTATATGACTTCATAGGCTTCTTCCCAGCTTACAGGGACAAATTCTCCATTCTTCTTTACTAATGGCTCCTTCAAACGGTCCCTTAAAAAGGTGTGCTGATGGGCATTCATCCCTTTCACACAAAGCCTTCCTTGCGTTGTTGGATTATCTACTCCCACTGTTTTGTAGGTGTTCCTTGAAACCACTCTTTGTTCAATCAGCTGCATTTTACACTGCATGCTGCAAAAAGGACATTGAGAATCATAGACCTTTTCGGATTGGATGTCTTTCTGCTTATTGCGAAAATATTTCAGCATTAGTTCCGTCAATCCGGCTCACCCTTTTTTACAGTAAGTAAGAGGATGATCAACTCCTCTGCACTCGTTTCCTATTTAAATCATTATCTTCTTCCAAAGTCTCCATCAAATGATGACAAAGTTCTTCATCAAATAAAGCTTCTCTTATATGAATAAGTCCGAGCCTTTCAACCCACTGACTCGTTTCTTCTAAATACCTTGCTGATTTCCTATAGTATTGCAGACAGGCTAAGACAATAGTTTCTACTCTCTCCTCTTCCTGAACGACACAAAGCAATTGCCCCCTCCTCATACTGCTTCCGCCGATGTAGATCTCCCATTTCCCGCCTGAATACAGGGCTCCTATATCTTTTGCTTCAGCATCTGCTCTGTTGTGAAAGCACGCGGATATCCCCAGCTTCAAACGGTAAGGAACCTGAAGCCCTTCCGTCTCTTTCTCGATAACTTGAGCAATTTTTACAGAAGAAGATTTCTCACAATCACACTCATAATCTCCGGCAGCGGTAGTGATAGGGGCTACTTGATGGCCGTTATATTCTCTTAGCTGCATGTCCAATTCTTCTCTAAGAGCAGGAAAATCATGATCTTTTACACCTATCAAATGGATTCTTTGATCTCGTGAAACAGCCACTTGCAAGTAAGGGAACTTTTCCGCAGCTTTTGTGATTTTCCTCAGCTGTTCCAGAGTCATCATCCCGCCATATATTTGCGGCACAACCGTATTCCTTTTCTTTTCCTGAGCCTGCATCGATCCTTTATAGGGCGGGTAAATCATTTCTAAATAGTAATCCACAGCCAGCCGGCAAATTGAACAGCCATCTTCTCTCTTCCAATAAAGCTGTCTATATACCGCCTCTGCCGTTCTTAAGTTCTGAATCTGGATCTGTTCGACAAGCTCATCCTCCGTCAAGCTGGTACATGAACAAAGAGACAAATCCATCGCATTTTCCAGCTCTGATGGCTCACTTCTAATATAGTTAAGAAGATCTGTTACAAGAGATTTGCATCCACCGCAAGAACTGGATGCTTTTGTACTTTCTTTAATATCTTCAACCGTCGACAGTCCTTCCTGCCTCATGGCTTCCACAATTGCACCTTTACTTACCTGGTTACACGTACATATCGTCTGATTCATCGGATAAGAAGCAGCTGCTGAATTTTTAGGATCAGGGTTTTCCAGTAACAAAGCTTTATCCTTACTAGCAAGCACCTTCCTTTTAATAACAGCCTCTTTAATCAATTGGCTGGGTTCTGTCGTTCCGACTAATACAGCTCCTACTGCTTTATTACCTTTAAAAAGAACTTTCTTGTACACGGATATTTCCTCGTTATGATATTCAATCGATTTTGTTTCATCATCATTTGGTTCAAATTGGCCGATAGAAAAAACTTCAACTCCAGAAATTTTTAATTGTGTATAAAGCAAAGAACCCTGGTAGCCATCTGTTGCTATCCCGCATAAATGTTTTGCCAATATTTCTCCCTGCTCATAAAGCGGCTGAACCAGTCCGTAGACCCTTCCGTTATGCTCTGCACACTCACCTACCGCATAAATATCCCGGCAGCTTGTTTCTAAATAATCATTTACAATAATCCCATGATTTGTTTCCAAGCCGGCAGCTTCCGCCAGCGAGATCCTGGGTTTTATCCCAACGGCCATTACGACCAGGTCAGCTTCTGCAACAGAACCATCCTTAAACCGGACACCCTCCACACGGCTGCGCCCTAAAATCTTTTCAGAAGCTTTATTTAATAAAAAGTTCATGCCCTGTTCTTCGAGCTGCCGCTGCAGCATAATAGATGCTTTCTCATCCAATTGCCTGTTCATAATATGTGAGGAAATATGAACAACATCAACCTCCATTCCGATGTTCAAAAGACCCCGGGCTGCCTCTAACCCAAGCAGCCCCCCTCCAATAACAACAGCTTTTTTATATTCACGCGCCGCGGTAAGGATGCTTTCACAGTCTTCAATGGTACGAAAAGCTATCACTCCTTTTTTTTTGGCTCCCTTTAAAGGAAGCATGAAAGGAGAAGAACCTGTAGCGAAGATCAGCTTGTCATAATGGACCTTTCGATGTTGATCGGTTAAGACAGCTTTTTGACTGGCATCCACCTTTACCACCGTCTCTCCAGTAATAAGATTCACTCCACTTTGTCTATACCATGAGGAAGGATGAATCGTTATATCATCAATGGATGTTCCGCCCTGCAAAACAGTCGACAACATGAGCCGGCTGTAACCAGGCCGTGGTTCACTTCCGATTACAATAATTTCATAAGCCGACGGATTTTCGCGGAGAATGTTTTCAACAACCCGTACACCTGCCATTCCATTTCCAATGACCACAAGCCGCTGCTTATTCAATTCTCCACCTCCCGATTCGCGTTAATATTTTGAATATTTGGTTCAATATATCATGCAATCAGGAGTGTGTAAGTGTTTATGTCAGAAAACCTAACACAGAAATTACATAAAGCGTTTACATTTAAAACCTCTGTTCACCAGATTAATTTTTAATTAGGATCAAGCGGCGTGTAGGAGTTAAGAACGAGTTTGAGAATTTAATAGGAGAATTTATACATTTTTGACATTGAATAATTCAGAATAGGGTATTGTATTAAAACTTATTCTAGGAAAGGAGGTCTTGTTGAAAAAATTAAAAGTTTGTTAACCTATGGCTATATAAATATACTAATCTTAATTAAGGAGAGTCATTTATGGACAAAGACAAAAAAGAGAAAAGATTGAAATTCATGAACAGTACATTCTGGATTTCTTTTATCGTTGTCTCTTTATTTGCGTTATGGGGTGCATTAGCTCCAAAGCAATTGGGCGAGCAGGCAACCTTTATTTATGATTTTATTGCAGGCACCTTTGGATGGTTTTATTTAGGATTTGTACTATTTTTAGTTCTCTTCAATTTCTACCTTGCCTTTAGTAAGTATGGAAGAATCCGGCTTGGCGGTGATGATACAAAGCCAAAATACCCGCTCTTCACTTGGATTGCCATGCTTTTCAGCTGTGGATTCGGTGTAAGTATCGTATTCTGGGGTGTTGCAGAGCCGATGACACACTTTGGGAGTCCTCCTCCGTTTGACCCTTCCGTAGAAGCAGGAACTACAGAAGCTGCCAGGACAGCTATGTGGAACGCATTTTTCAACAATGGGATTCACCAATGGGCGTCCTTTACATTCGTAGGTCTGGCCATTTCCTACTTCATCTATCGTCAGGAAGAACGAAGTTTAATCAGTGATACTATGAATCCGGTAATTGGAAGTACAGGTAAGAAACCGCTTCGCAATACCATCGATATCATAGCGATTATTGCGACGGTTATGGGAGTAGCAACTACATTAGGATTAAGCGTACTGCAGATAAACAGCGGTCTGGGGAGTGTGTTTAACGCACCAACAGGTTCAACAACTCAGCTGATCATCGTCATAGTTATGTTCTTATTCTTTTCTGTCTCTGCCCTTTCTGGTTTGGACCGCGGAATAAAATACTTAAGTAATACAAATTTAGCATTAGCTCTTATTCTTATGGTTGCTGTATTATTTATCGGCCCTACAGGATTTATATTAGAAACCATTACAATGGGAGTTGGCGATTACTTACAGAACTTCTTTCAGGCAAGCCTGAGAATGGACAGTTACACAGACGGGACATGGGTTCAGGATTGGCCGATTTATTACTGGGCTTGGACGATTGCATGGTCACCGTTTGTTGGAATGTTCGTTGCTCGTATTTCCAGAGGACGAACCGTCCGCGAGTTTGTCCTAGGTGTTATGGTCGCTCCACCTTTAATCGGAATTATCTGGATCGGAATTTTCGGAGGTACGGCTATCCACTTCGATCTCTTCCAGGGAACAGATATTGCAGGTGCTGTAGCTGACGACCCTGCCACCGCTCTATTCAGCATGCTGGATAACTTGCCGCTTGGCTCAATTTTAGCAATTCTATCAATCTGTCTGCTCTTCACTTTCTTAGTCACATCTGCCGACTCTGCAACCTTTGTACTCGGTATGATGTCTACAAATGGAGATAAGAATCCTTCAGCAGTCATAAAAATGATTTGGGGTACACTGATCGCCTCAGTCGCTATCATTTTAATCATTAGTGCTGGGCTTGAGGGTCTTCAGACAGCTTCCCTAATCGGCGCACTTCCTTTCGCTGTCGTCTTGTTTATCGCCTGTATATCCTTATTGAAAGCGATACGGGAAGATTATAGGGAAACGAGAGAAGAACAGGAGAGAGAAAGACATAGAAGGATACAGAAGCAGATCGAAAGCTATAATTCTGATAACTAACAAAAAAGAAGCGGCTTCTTCCAATTGGGAGAGGGCGCTTCTTTGCGGCTAAATCTTATTTACTTTTTTCAATTAAAGCTGCTGCCTCAACATGTCAAAAATAAATGTGGTAACACATAGGTGCTGGCGAGAAAACTCTATAGCGCGAATGGCCTTTATATTCAGCAAGTTTGTTAAGTTAATAGAATCTTTAATGCTCCAGACCATCAGCTTCATACCTCTGTAAGCCCGGTCATATTTTTTCTAATAATTTTTAGAAAATTGGTGCATCTTTCTTTCAAATTATTCAGTAATTTATTATAATTATAACTTAAGAGCTATTGTAATTATTTTATTCCCACATACAGAAAGGAGCATGACAAATGGACAAGAACGAAATGAATGAGAGTCAAGCTGGGAAGTGCCCTGTATCACACGGAAAAACAGAGGAAGAAAATGCTATTACGACCACAAAAGTTGGTACAACAAACAAAGACTGGTGGCCCAACCAGCTCAATCTGCACATTTTACATCAGCATGACAAGAAGACGAATCCAATGGGAGTAGACTTTGATTATGCAGAAGAATTCAAAGAGCTGGACTATTACGAACTGAAGCAGGATCTTCATGAGCTGATGACGGACAGCCAGGACTGGTGGCCTGCTGACTACGGACACTATGGACCACTCTTTATCCGTATGTCATGGCACGCAGCCGGTACGTACCGTACAGGTGACGGACGAGGCGGCGGCGCAACTGGAACACAGCGCTTTGCACCGCTTAACAGCTGGCCGGATAACGCGAACCTTGATAAAGCGCGCCGCCTGCTATGGCCGATTAAACAAAAGTACGGAAACAAGATTTCCTGGGCTGACTTGCTTGTACTGACGGGGAATGTCGCTCTTGAATCAATGGGCTTGAAGACATTTGGTTTTGCCGGAGGACGTGAAGACGTTTGGCATCCTGAAGAAGACGTCTACTGGGGTACTGAAAAAGAATGGCTGGAGGACAACCGTTACTCAGGCGACCGCGAGCTTGAAAGTCCGCTTGCTGCCGTTCAGATGGGGCTCATCTATGTCAATCCTGAAGGTCCAAACGGAAACCCGGATCCGCTTGCAAGTGCACGCGACATCCGGGAAACCTTTGCCCGCATGGGAATGAATGATGAGGAGACAGTTGCCTTAGTAGCCGGCGGTCACACATTTGGTAAAGCACACGGCGCAGGGGATGCTGAAGCACATGTTGGCGCAGCACCGGAAGCAGCTGATATTGAAGAACAAGGCTTAGGCTGGAAGAGCACTCACGGAAGCGGTAAAGGCCGAGACACAATCACAAGCGGTGTAGATGGTGCTTGGACGGCTAATCCAACAGTATGGGATAACGGTTACTATGATTTATTATTCGGCTACGAATGGGAGCTTACCAAGAGTGCTGCAGGGGCCAACCAGTGGGCCCCGGTAAACCCTAAAGAAGAAGATCTTGCACCGGACGCTGAAGACCCTTCTGTCCGCGTTCCTACGTTTATGACAACAGCCGATATGGCGTTACGTATGGATCCTGATTATGAAAAAATTTCACGACGCTACCATGAAAACCCGGATGAATTCGCAGATGCCTTCGCACGTGCATGGTTTAAACTGCTTCACCGTGACATGGGTCCTAAATCAAGGTACCTTGGTCCTGAAGTTCCAGAAGAAGATCTGATCTGGCAGGATCCAATCCCGTCTGTTGATTATGAATTAACAGACGCTGAAGTAGCAGACCTGAAAGCAAAAATGCTTAGTTCTGGACTGACAGTCAGTGAGCTTGTTACAACGGCATGGGCTTCTGCAAGCACGTTCCGTGGTTCTGACATGCGCGGCGGCGCGAATGGTGCCCGCATTCGTCTTGCTCCGCAGAAAGACTGGGAAGTAAACGAACCTGAGCAGCTTTCAAAAGTGCTTTCTGTATATGAAGACATCCAAAGCGAGTTGAAGAAGGAAGTCAGCCTTGCTGATTTGATTGTCCTTGGCGGTAGTGCAGCCGTAGAAAAAGCTGCAAAAGATGCAGGTGTTGAGGTAACCGTTCCATTTGCGCCCGGACGCGGCGACGCGACACAAGAAGAAACAGATGCGGAGAGCTTTGAAGTATTAGAGCCGATGGCAGATGGATTCCGCAACTATGAGAAGAAGGAATACACGCTGAGCCCAGAGGAACTATTAGTAGACAAAGCTCAGCTGTTAGGCCTTTCCGCACCGGAAATGACTGCACTTATTGGCGGCATGCGTGTACTTGGTACAAACCATGGCGGCACAGAGCACGGTGTATTCACAAACAGTATAGGCATACTCACGAACGACTTTTTCGTGAACCTGCTTGACATGGGTATCGAGTGGAAGCCAGCGGACTATAACTTATACGAAGGACGCGACCGCAAAACAGGTGAAGTCGTCCATACAGCGACACGCGTTGACCTCGTATTCGGTTCTAACTCCGTCCTGCGTGCCCTTGTAGAAGTATACGCCCAAGAAGACAATAAAGAGAAATTTGTGCACGACTTCGTAGCTGCATGGGTTAAAGTCATGAACGCCGACCGTTTTGATCTTAAAACAAACAGGGATTTAATGATGTATAACGCATAATTAAAAGCACCTTACCTGGATGCTTGAAGCGGGTTGTCTGCTTCTAAGGCATGAGGTAAGGTGCTTTTTTCAATTTTTGATGGAAGCCTTCAAAAACGTTGCGTAATCTACGACTTTCTTTCTAACCACGCCACACACTCCACGTGGCTCGTCTGCGGGAACATGTCTACCGGCTGAACCTCTTTCGTCGCATATCCTCTATCTTCCAGAATTTTTAAGTCACGCGCTAATGTTGATGGGTTGCAGGACACATACACAATTCGTTCCGGCTCCATATCGGCCATTGCATGCAGCAAGTCTTCCTCACAGCCTTTACGAGGTGGGTCTACTACAATAACATCAGGCTTCAGGCCTTGGTTGCGCCACCACGGCATGAGTTTTTCGGCTTCTCCTACGAAAAACTCAGCATTGTCCATTTTATTCAGACGTGCATTCTTCTTCGCATCTGTCACAGCTTCCGGCACAATTTCCACACCATATACTTTTTTCGCTTTTTGTGAGAGGAAAAGGGAGATCGTACCGATCCCGCAGTATGCATCAATAACCGTTTCACCGCCTCGTAAATCGGCATATTTTAGTGCCTGGTCGTAAAGCTTCTTCGTTTGAGAAGGGTTCACTTGATAAAATGATTTTGGCGAGATCATAAATTTAATGTCGCCAATTGTATCATAAATATATTCATCACCATAGATAACGTGAGTTTCTTTCCCAAGAATAACGTTCGTTTTTGCACTGTTCACATTATGAACGATGGATTTCACATTTGGGTAGGCCTCACGGATTTTATCAATAAGGGCTTCTTTATGCGGCAGCTTCTTTGTTTTCGTTACAAGGACGATCATAATATCTTTCGTCGCCTGGCCTGTTCTTACCATGATATGGCGGAGCACCCCGCGATGATTTTCTTCATCATAAGCAGTAATGCCGAGGTCTGTGGCAATGCGGCGTACCGCTTCCACCATCCGGTCATTCATTTCATCCTGAATCAGGCAAGTATCCATATCTATAATATTATGGCTTCGCTTTTGGTAAAAGCCTGTCATTAGCTGGCCGTCTTCTTTTTCTCCAACAGGAATCTGAACTTTGTTTCGGTAACGCCATGGATCAGTCATTCCAATCGCTTCATGAACAGGCACGTCTTCTAAATGTGCAATTTTTTTCAATGCGTTTTTGACTTGATCCTGTTTCATCTCAAGCTGCATCTCGTAGCTCATGTGCTGCAGCTGACATCCGCCGCACTGATAATAAACATCACAGGGCGGCTCTACCCGTTCGCCGCTCGCTTCTATTACATCCATTAGTTTTCCAAACCCAAAATTTTTCTTCACTTTTACGACCTTTACTTCAGCCCGCTCACCGGGAAGGCCATAAGGAACGAAAAGCGGATAGCCATCTACTTTCCCTACTCCATTGCCTTCATGTGTCAGATCTTCAAATTTCAGTTCTATCGTTTGGTTTTTTTGTACAGGCGGTTTGGTTTTCGCCATCATTCATCCGTCCTTTTCATTTCTTTGCTGTACAAAGCTTATCGTATTTACGAGAAAAACGCTACCGTTTGAGAAACGGCAGCGTTCACGGTTATTCTTTATCTTTTGGCACTTTTGAAAATTTATCCTCCGGCACAAAAAAATCAATATGCCGGTAGAGATTAACAAACTCTCCTGGAAGATGGCCTCCAAATTCACCATCGAGGTTAAGCTGCATCTTTTCTTCCGTGTGTACTTTCACACGGCTGGCCGTTGTATGAATGAACTTCGGATGACTTAAATGGTTGCCTTGGATGGCTAATGTGGCGAGTCTGACAAATTCGGCAATATTCATTTTCTCGATAATCATTAAATCAAAGACTCCATCATCCATCTTCGCCTCTGGGGCAAGCTTTTCAAGACCGCCAACAGAGTTAGTGTTAGAGACAAGAAACAGCATAACCTCACCCTGGTATATACGTCCGTCAAATTCCATTTCTACGTATGTCGGGCGTAAGGACGGCAGCATTTCAATACCTTTTAAATAATACGCCAGCTGACCTAGTACTGTTTTCAGCTTACTTGGCACTTCGTATGATACTTCGGTAATTTTTCCGCCTCCGGAGATGTTCATGAAGTATTGGTCGTTGACCCGGCCAATATCTAAAGGTGTTGTATAGTTCGCTAAAATAATATCGACTGCTTGATGAATGTTTCGCGGAACGTACAAAGCTCTCGCAAAATCATTAGTAGTACCAACCGGAAGAATTCCAAGTTTAGGGCGGAACTCCTGTTCAGCAATCCCATTGATTACTTCATTAATTGTTCCGTCTCCTCCTGCGGCTACAACCACATCAAACTTCCTTTCCACAGCGAGTTTTGCTGCTTTAATTGCATCTCCAGCACAGGTTGTCGCATGGGTCGATGTTTCATAACCGGCTTGCTCAAATCGCTGCAGAATATCTGGGAGGACTTTTCTTATAATCTCTCTTCCAGAGGTCGGATTATATATAATTCGGGCACGCTGCATACTATGACCTCCTCATTCATCATGCTCCAAATAACATCATAGCTCTTTTTCTGTTATTTGCAAACAATTATGTTAGTAAGCAAGAATGTCTTCTTAACTGGAACTTTTTCTTATTGGCAGCAGTCCATATAAAGAGCACGCACACTCCAAGTGCGTGCTCTTTATATGGACGGAGAGGGTCAGTCCCTCATCCGTTCCATATTTATCTTTGTTCCATTTCTTCTAGAATAATCTTATTAACCATTGGCGGGTTCGCTTGTCCTTTAGTCTCTTTCATAACTTGACCAACAAGGAAGCCAAGGGCTTTGTCTTTTCCGTTCTTGTAATCTTCAATCGACTGCTGATTATTATCTAAGATTCCGGTAATAATCTCACGAAGCTGTCCTTCATCGGAGATTTGAACAAGACCTTTATCTTTAACGATTTTCTCAGGATCGCCGCCTTTTTCAACAAGGTCACTAAAGACTTTTTTAGCAATCTTAGAGGAGATTGTGCCATCCTCTATAAGCTTTGTCAGTTTAGCCAGCCCTTCAGGTGTAAGCGCAAGGTCGCTAAATTCCTTATAATGCTTATTCATATAAGCAGAAACTTCACCCATCAGCCAGTTGGAGGCCTGCTTTACGTCGCCTCCAGCAGCAATCGTTTCCTCGAAAAAGTCGGACATTTCCTTATTATTCGTTAATACCATCGCATCATACGCTGGGAGTTCCAGTTCTTCGATATAACGCTTCTTACGTGCATCAGGAAGTTCAGGGATTTGGCTGTAAATACGGTCCTTCCACGCTTCATCGATATGAAGCGGAACTAGATCAGGCTCTGGGAAGTAGCGATAGTCATCTGATCCTTCTTTAACACGCATTAAGATCGTTTCTTTTGTCTGTTCATCGTAACGTCGAGTCTCTTGAGGAATTTCCCCACCAGATAAAAGAACTTTCTCCTGGCGTTTCTCTTCGAATTCCAAACCTTTTTGAACGAAAGAGAAAGAGTTTAAGTTCTTAAGCTCCGTTTTTGTCCCGAATTCCTCTTGTCCAATTGGACGAAGTGAAAGGTTGGCATCACATCTTAATGAACCTTCTTCCATTTTACAGTCAGACACACCAGTATATTGAATAATATTTTTAAGTGCCTCTAAATAAGCATATGCTTCTTTAGGTGAACGAATGTCCGGCTCCGAAACAATTTCTACAAGCGGTGTACCCTGGCGGTTATAGTCAACAAGTGAATAACCATCATCACTGTGTGTCAGTTTACCAGCATCCTCTTCCATATGAAGACGGGTAATACCGATTCGCTTTTTCACACCGTCGACTTCAATATCGATGTAGCCGTTCTCGCCAATTGGCTTATCGAACTGAGAAATTTGGTAAGCCTTCGGGTTATCCGGGTAGAAATAGTTCTTACGATCAAACTTAGTGTCTGTAGCAATCTCACAATTTAGAGCCATTGCTGCTTTCATCGCAAAGTTTACCGCTTCTTCATTCAGTACGGGAAGAACCCCGGGGTAACCAAGGTCAATCGGATTTACGTTTGTATTTGGTTCATCTCCGAACATGTTCGGAGAAGGACTAAAGATTTTTGAATTTGTTTTTAATTCTACGTGTACTTCAAGCCCAATAATTGTTTCAAAATTCATTAGCGCGCACCTCCAAGGGACGGGCGTTGTTTATGGAAGTCAGTTGCCTGTTCAAAAGCGTGAGCAGTACGATAAACGCTCTTCTCGTCAAAGTGGCGGCCAATAATCTGCAGGCCGATTGGCAAGCCATCTGATGAGAAGCCGCAAGGCACTGAAATTCCCGGTACTCCAGCTAAGTTTACTGGGATTGTTAAAATATCATTTGCATACATCGTTAGCGGATCATCAATTTTCTCGCCGACTTTAAAGGCAGGTGTCGGAGTTGTAGGTCCAATGATTACATCGTAATCTTCAAATACCTTCTCAAAGTCCTGCTTGATCAGAGTACGTACTTGCTGGGCTTTTTTGTAATAAGCATCATAATATCCTGAGCTTAAGGCAAATGTTCCAAGCATAATCCGACGCTTAACTTCATCGCCAAATCCTTCGGCTCTGGAGTTTTTAAACATATCAAGCATCGTTTCAGCATCATCCGTACGCTTCCCGTATCGAACACCGTCAAAGCGTGCTAAGTTTGCTGAAGCTTCTGAAGAAGAAAGCAGATAATACGTCGCTACTGCATATTTAGAGTGCGGCAGAGAAACTTCTTCCCACGCAGCTCCAAGCTCTTCATATTTTTTCAAAGCCGTTTGTACAGCCTCTTTAACTTCTGGAGTTACTCCTTCCCCAAGATATTCTTTAGGGACGGCAATTTTCAATCCTTTCACATCACCCGTAAGAGCATCTGTATAACTTGGCACTTCTATATCAGCTGATGTTGAGTCCATGCGGTCATATCCTGCGATTGTCTCAAGAAGATACGCATTATCCTCAACAGAACGCGTAATCGGACCAATTTGGTCAAGAGAAGAAGCAAAAGCAATCAGGCCAAAACGTGAAACACGGCCATACGTAGGTTTTAGTCCGACAACTCCACAGAAAGCTGCAGGCTGGCGGATAGAGCCTCCTGTATCTGATCCTAAGGAGAATGGTACTTCTCCCGCCGCAACAGCTGCAGCTGATCCACCACTGGAGCCGCCTGGCACGTAATCCGTATTCCATGGGTTACGGGTTGGAGAATAACTGGAGTTTTCATTAGAAGACCCCATCGCAAACTCGTCCATATTCAGTTTACCAATTGTGATCGACTTCGCTTCATTAAGCTTTTGAACGACGGTTGCATCATAAAGCGGATCTTCGAAGTTATCTAAAAATTGACTGGCAGCCGTAGTGCGAAGGCCTTTCGTTACAATATTATCTTTAACGCCGATGGGTAGTCCAAATAGTTTGGCAGCCTCTTCTCCGCGTTTCTCATCTAATTCAGCCGCCTGTTTTAAAGCCGCCTCTTTATTTAATGTAAGGAAAGCCTTAACTTGATCGTCGACTTCCTCAATTCTGCTGTAAGATTCATTTACAAGATCGGTGACAGTAATTTCTTTGCTATGTAGCTTTTCTGTCAGCTCTCGTAAAGAGTGTTCAAATAAAGACATGCAGGTCCCTCCTTATTCCAAAATAGATGGTACTTTGAATTGCCCATCCTGTTGATCTGGTGCATTTTTTAATGCATCTTCTTTTTCAATCCATTTCTTAGGCTCGTCTTTACGCATGACATTTTGAATATCCAGAACGTGTGTTGTAGGCTTAACGCCTTCTGTATCAAGTTCATTCAATTGCTCAGCATACGTAATAATATCATCAAGCTGTTTCGTAAACATGTCGGCCTCTTCCTCTGTAATCGATAAACGGGCTAAGTGCGCCACATGTTTGACTTCATCTTTACTAATACGAGACATATCATTACCTCCATTTCGATCTCACATAATATATGATCATACCAAAAAGCTATTTTCATACGCAACGTACAGCTATAGCACCTTACCTATCATAACATAAAGGGGGTTGGCGGGGAAAATCTCTCCGCCCTTAAAAAAAAGGTCTCTGGCTTTTATGCCAGAGACCTTTTTTGGCCTAAAAAACTATTGACGAGTAACTTCTTTAAATTCTGCTTCAACCTCTGGAGATGGTTTACCGCCAAGGCTGACTAAAATCGCAACTATACCAGACAGCAAGAATCCTGGTACAAGTTCATATAAGTCGAAAATGCCGCCGCTTAAGAAGTCTGCCCATACCACAACGGTAACAGCACCAACGATAATTCCCGCCAGTGCACCATTACGTGTAATTCCTTTCCAGAATAGAGAAAGAATGATAATTGGTCCAAAAGCAGCACCGAAGCCAGCCCATGCATAAGATACAAGCTCTAATACTGTACTATCAGGGTTACCTGCAATTAGTACAGCAATAAGAGCAATACCTGCTACAGCTGCACGGCCTACCCATACAAGCTCGCGCTCTGTCGCATTTTTACGGAAGATCGCTTTATAGAAATCCTCTGCCAGAGCTGAAGACGATACGAGCAATTGGGAGTCAATTGTACTCATGATTGCAGAAAGAATCGCTGCTAATAAAATACCTGCAATGACTGGATGGAACAAGACTTGAGAGAAAGTAATAAAGATCTTCTCTGAGTCGGCAAGCATCTGCATGCCGCCTTCAGTTGTCAACGAAACTCCAAAATCGTCAAGTCCACTTATATCCTGTGTTGCAATGAAGGCTAAACCAAATAAACCAGTAAAGATCGCACCATATAAACCGATAACCATCCAGCCGATACCGATCAAGCGGGCTTTCGGCACATCCTTAGCCGAACGAAGGGCCATAAAACGAACGAGAATATGCGGCTGACCGAAGTAGCCTAGACCCCAGGCTAGAGATGAAATGATAGCCATCGCACCTACACCCTGTACCATTTGTAAATGGTTTGGATCAATTTGTCCTACTGCATCAACAGCCGCGCTGAATCCGCCAAGCTCCTGCATTGCTACGATTGGTACTGCAATTAGAGCTAAGAACATTAGAATACCCTGCACAAAGTCTGTCCAGCTTACGGCAAGGAAACCGCCTAAGAAAGTATAAGAAATGGTAACAATAGCACCAATCCAAAGAGCTTGTGTGTAGCTCAATTCAAATGAAGCTTCAAAGAGTTTTGCTCCGGCAACCATTCCGGAAGAAGTGTAAAAGGTGAAGAAAACTAAGATTACAAGTGCGGAAATCACACGTAAGATATGAGAGTGATCGTGAAAACGATTCTCCAAATAGTCTGGAACAGTAATAGAGTCTTTTGCTACTTCCGTATAAATACGAAGGCGGCGTGCAACAAACTGCCAGTTTAAGTAAGCACCAATCGCTAAACCTACACCAATCCATGCTTCTGCTAAACCAGAGGCGTAAATGGCACCAGGCAAACCTAACAGCAGCCATCCACTCATGTCGGATGCGCCGGCACTTAATGCGGCTACTCCCGGTCCTAAACGACGTCCTCCTAATACATAATCTGATAAATTACTTGTTAAACGGTATGCGGCAAATCCAATAAGAAGCATACCAATTAGATATACTATAAACGTAATTAACGTTGCTGAACCCATGTTTTTTTATTCGCTCCTCCCAGTAAATAGTGTAATTAATGATAGAATAATTAAAATTGGCATCGGTACAAATAACCAAAACCATGTTACTCCAGCAATTGAGTGCTGCCCTGCTGCGGTTGCTAATTCAAACACATTGTCACCTCCGCTTAATTGTAATATACACTCCTATGCATTTTTCGCATAATTCAGAATGCCTGTTTTTCAGACATAGAAGTGAAAAAAGCCAAACACAGGTACAACTATAGCATATTATAATCGTTAGAACATTGCAAAAATTATAATATTAACTTTTTCGCGCATAATTATACATATTATTTGCTTATATACACAATTTTCTCCCATATATATGATATCTATTCAATAAATTTTATAAATAAAAATTTACATTTTTTTATCGCTGCGTGGTAACAAGGTCTTTTCACCTAATAAATTAGTCTTGGTATTACCATGTTACAATAACTCATAAAAAAAGTCTCTTTTTGATGTACAAAAAGAGACTTTTAAACGTATTAAAGCATTTCGGATGTTGTCTTACCTTGCATGTGGTGGATCAGGTAATCAGGTCCTCCTGCTTTAGAGTCGGTACCAGACATGTTGAATCCGCCAAATGGATGGTAGCCTACGATAGCTGCTGTACACCCACGGTTGAAGTAAAGGTTTCCTACATGGAAGTCGTCACGTGCTTTTTCCTGATTTTGGCGATTATTTGTAATAACGGCACCGGTTAAACCGTATTCAGTGTTATTCGCAATTTCAATCGCTTCGTCAAAACTCTTCGCTTTCGTGAAACCTACTACCGGGCCGAAAATTTCTTCCTGCATGAGACGAGCTTCAGGGTCAAGGTCTGCGAAAATCGTCGGTTCTACAAACCAGCCTTTGCTGTCGTTACCTTTTCCGCCTGTGACGAGCTTGCCTTCTTTCTTACCAATCTCGATATATTCGAGTATCTTGTCATAGGCTCCCTGATCAATCACTGGTCCCATATAAGTATCGTGAGCTTTCGGATCGCCGTATGAAACGGATTCCCTCGTTTTCGCTGCGACCCTGTCCAGCAGTTCGTCATAAATGTCCTCGTGGGCCACAACTCGGGAACAAGCCGAACATTTTTGTCCAGAGAATCCAAAAGCTGAATAAGTTATCGCATCTGCTGCTAATTCTAAATCAGAATCTTTATCAACGACAATTGTATCTTTCCCGCCCATTTCAATAATGGTGCGCTTTAACCATTTTTGTCCTGGATGAACTTTTGCTGCACGCTCGAAAATACGTGTACCTACTTCACGTGAGCCGGTAAAGCTGATGAATCTTGTACGCGGGTGATCGACTAGATAATCCCCGACTTCTTTTCCGCTGCCTGGAATATAATTGATAACTCCTCCTGGCATTCCTGCTTCTTCAAGAACTTCCATCATTTTATAGGCAATGATAGGAGTAGCACTTGCCGGTTTTAGCAGTACCGTGTTTCCAGACACCATTGAAGCAACAGTTGTTCCGCACATGATGGCAAACAGGAAGTTCCACGGAGAAATGACTACACCGACACCTAATGGGATATAGTGAAAACGGTTATTTTCAATCGGGCGGGAGTTGATTTCCACCCCTTTATCGATTTCAATCATTTGACGGCCGTAGTATTCCAAAAAGTCGATAGCTTCAGCTGTATCTGCATCAGCTTCTTTCCATGGTTTACCGCCTTCTTTTACTAGATGCGCTGTAAATTCATGCTTACGGCGGCGAATGATAGCGGCAGCACGGAATAAAATATCCGCACGGAATTGTGCCTTCGTCTTACGCCACCATTTAAAGGTTTCATCTGCGACTTGATGAGCTCTTTCAGCTAAATCCTGATTCGCTTTTGAAACATAACCAATGACTTCTTTCTTATTGGCAGGATTCACGACTTTAATCTTTTCATCTGTCATGATCCGTTCGCCGCCAATTATCAATGGATAGTCTTTCCCTAGATCAGCTTCTACTCCTTTTATAGCTTCCTCTAGTGCCAGACGATTTTCACTTTGTGAAAAATCAGTAAATGGTTCATGTTTATATGGTACTACCATGATCAACCGCCTCCTAAATATTGATTGGGATGCTTTTACTTTTTGAAAATTAATACAGTAAGCGCTTCCACAAAATATTCTACCGTAACTCTATTTATTGTTCAAATTCTTTCAATAATTATCCATAAAACTTTTAGAAAAGTTTATACTCAGATTGGAGCTCTTTTCTCATTTGGCAGAACGTTGATAAAGGGTCATCACGTTCCATAACTCTTCTTACCTTAAGGGCGAGGGGAAACGGTAAGACTCCTATGGTTAACCGGACATGGCGAGTCCCGAAGGGCAAATGCCCGAAGAAGCTCGGCGTCCACCATGGAAAGCGAACCGTTTCCCCCGTCCTCTTCCTCCATTCTAATCAACGGAACTAGCAAAACGAGCCCTATAATAGAATTAAAAAAAGCTTACAAAGAACCCTAATGGCTCTCTGCAAGCTTTTTATCAGTCGTAAATGTGAACAAACGGCTCTTCCTCTCCGCGCTTTTTCACGATGAGGCTTTCCTGTTTATCCATACTGTTAATACGGACCTGTACCGAATAGTGGTCCTCAAACATTTCCATCACCAGACTGTACACATATTGAGTAAAGCCAATCACTTCTGTCTGAGAATCAAACTGAATCGGAATATCAATTTGCACTTCGCTCAGTTCTTCATCAACGTAAAATCCATTGGCTATCATGCCTACAAAATTAGGGAAATAGTCAGAAACAGCTGACCTGAAATCTGAAAACTTCTCGGCATCGTCGAAATAATTTTCTTCTGCTTCCTTAGAAGGGAACAGCACATAGTCTTCATTGATTTCTTCCCAGTTTCTAATAGAATTATCAGAACCGCGGGCATGTCCCTTCATTAAGAAATTCCCCGGAGATTCAGAGTTGCTTTTTTCTTCTTCATAAATCGCAAACACGACAGGAATGTCCTGAAGCTCTTCCATTTCTCTAATTCTTTCAAGGATTTTACCTGCATATTCCTGACCTTTTTCAACGGATTCACTCGTAGGTATGTTCTGTGAATAATCACGGCCTTCAGCAGTGAAATTATAGACAGACCTCATGGATATTCCAATCGTCAGTCCGGAAAGCTCTACGACGTCATCTTCTGACCGGATAAGGTAATCCTGTTCCACAATATTAGAGATATACCTTGGGGTTTCCCGAAAGTCCTCTTCTGAAGCATTTTCCTCGTTTAATTTAGGATTAAGTCCTTCAGGGTTGCTATCTTTATCATAACGAGACAGCCAGCTTAAGATTGTATCATCATCTAAAAACTGCCCCGGCTGAAAATAGTATTCTTCCGGATCGTAATACCCTTTAGAGTGACGCATCATCCCGCGCTCAAACTCGGCAATGTCCAAACGATTCCCCATCTGGTTCGTCGTCACTCCGCGCGCCGCTGATATTCTTTTACTTCCATCTGTTAAAATCATTCGATAGTTATCATCTTCTAAATCGTAGTTAGGGATGATCGCTGTTTCCTCACTGTTTTCTTCTGTTGTTTCCCGCACAACTTCATCAGTATTATCATAAACCGGGGTACACGCGCTGACCAATAGGATAACAGCTAGCAATAGTGCGTGCAGCTTCCTCATGTATTCCACTCCCTAATTATCTAAAGCATTCGCAAATTCTTCTTCGTTCCAAATTTCTACACCCAGCTGTTCAGCTTTTGAATATTTCGAGCCGGCATCTTCCCCTGCAATAAGAAGGTCTGTATTCTTGCTGACACTGCCCGTCACCTTACCGCCAAGCTCCTGCACAATGTTTTTGGCTTCTGAACGCGTGAAGTTCTCCATTTTGCCTGTTAATACAACCGTTTTGCCTTTAAACGGAGAGTCTTCAGGTCCTTCATTTAATTTTGTACCTTTGTATTCCATGTTGATACCGGACTGTTTAAGAGCCTCAATTAATTCCGTCACTTGCGGTTTATCGAAATACCGTGCAATAGAGTCGGCCATTTTCTCCCCGATTTCAGGAACCTGCACCAGCCGCTCCACGTCTGCTTCCATAAGGGAATCGATTGTTCCAAACTCCTGGGCTAACGTGCTGGCAGCTTTTGTTCCAACGTAGCGTATTCCTAAGCCGAAAAGAAGTTTTTCAAGCGAATTTTCTTTAGACGCTTCAATCGCCTTTAACAGGTTATCGACTGATTTTTCACCCATACGATCTAATTGAAGAAGTTCTTCACGATTCAGCTTATAAAGATCGGAAATATTGTGAATCAGCTCTTCCTGGAAAAGCTGGGCAATCACTTTTTCTCCAAGCCCTTCAATATCCATGGCATTTCTTGATACAAAGTGAATTAATCCTTCGCGCAGCTGAGCTTTACAATTTGGATTGATACAGCGAAGCGCTACTTCCTCTTCCAACCGCACAAGCTTGCTCTCACATTCCGGGCAATATTCAGGCATGGAGAACGGCTCTTCTTCTCCACTTCTCTTGTCGTCAAGCACACGGACGACTTCCGGAATAATATCACCCGCTTTTTTAATGATAACTGTATCACCGATACGAATGTCTTTCTCGCGGATTAAGTCCTCATTATGCAGAGAAGCGCGCTGCACCGTCGTACCTGCTACCTGAACGGGTTCTAAGATAGCCGTAGGCGTGACCACCCCTGTGCGGCCGACACTAAGTTCAATATCCTTAAGCTTCGTTACCGCCTCTTCTGCCGGAAATTTATAAGCTGTCGCCCATCTTGGACTTTTCGCGGTAAATCCTAAAGCCTGCTGCTGGTCGAGCCTGTCCACTTTAATAACAATCCCGTCAATTTCGTAATCAAGATCCGGGCGGCGCTCCACCCAGCTGTTCACATACTCGATGACCTCATCAATCGTCTCGCACTTTTTCCATTCGGGATTAGTTTTTAGGCCAAGCTCCTTCATGCGTTCTAAACGCTCACTGTGTGACTTGGAAGACTCACCCTGCCATTCACCTACACCATATAGAAAAATGTCCAGGTTACGCTTAGCAGCAATCCTAGGATCAAGCTGCCTTAAAGAGCCGGCCGCTGCGTTTCTCGGATTGGCAAAAGGAACCTCCCCTTTTTCTTCCCGTGTTTCATTCATGCTTAAAAATGATTTTTTCGGCATAAAGGCTTCACCACGGACTTCAAGCGTTTCCGGGGAATCAAGACGAAGAGGAATGCTCCGGATCGTACGTAAATTGACCGTGATGTCCTCACCTGTTGTTCCATCTCCACGGGTAGCTCCCCGCACGAGCACCCCATCTTCATAAGTAAGGGAAACCGCCAGACCATCAATTTTCAGCTCACAGACATACTTGACTTCTTCTTCCGTCCCTTGACGGGCGCGGCGGTCGAAATCTCTTAATTCCTGCTCATCAAATGAGTTCCCAAGACTGAGCATCGGTACGTTGTGACGTACTTTCTGAAAAGCACTCAGCGGTTCGGCACCTACCCGCTGAGAAGGCGAGTCCGGTGTAATCAGTTCGGGGAACTCCGCTTCGATATCAAGCAGATCACGCATCTTTTTATCATATTCATAATCAGAAACACTCGGCTTATCGAGCGTGTGGTATTCGTAGTTATAGCGATGGAGTTGTTTTCGTAATGTTTCTAGCTGCTGCTGGGCTTCGGTTTGGTTCATATCCAACACTTCCTTACGCTTTCGTTATAGGGGCGAACTTCGCCAATAGTCGTTTAATGCCGGTAGGAGCCGGGAACGCGATATCAAGTTCCATAGCTTCCCCTTCACCTTGCACTTTAACGACTGTTCCTTCTCCCCATTTTTTGTGGCTGGCTTTATCGCCTGGCTGCCAGGAGATCTTCTCTCCACCGGATGTTTGTTTCTCTACACGCTTAGGCAATCTCTTCTTAGAAGGGGCCGCCTGGGCAGAGCTCTTCTCCTTCATTTGATTGAAGAATGGAAGAGTTTCTTTCTCCTCTTTTCCTTCAAGCAGATCTTGAGGAATCTCACCGATAAACCGGCTGACAGGGTTCATGTTCGTACGGCCAAACAATGTACGCATTTTTGCATGCGTTAAATACAATTGCTTTTCTGCCCGTGTGATCCCTACATAGCATAAGCGGCGTTCTTCTTCCATCTCATCATCGTCCATAAGTGAGCGGCTGTGTGGGAAGACGTTTTCTTCCATGCCAATAAGGAACACGACAGGGAACTCAAGCCCTTTTGCAGAGTGAAGCGTCATTAACGTAACTGTATCATCACTTGAAGGATCATCATTCATCGTGTCAATGTCTGCGATAAGGGCAAGGTCGGTTAAAAAGGCGACAAGAGTTTTGTCTTCCGCGCTTTCTTCAAAGTTCTTCGTAACGGTTTTGAATTCTTCGATGTTTTCTATCCGACTTTGGGCTTCTAATGTTTTTTCGTTTTTCAGCATTTCCTCATAACCCGTAACTTCAATGACCTGTTCGACCATGTCTGTTGCTGATAAGAATTCCTGCTGCTGTGTCCAGTTTTTAATCATTGTATAAAAACTCATAATCGATTTCGCTGCTTTAGCACTGACACCGACAAAATCAATTTCAGCTGAAGCTTCATATAAAGAGATATCATGATCCGCCGCGTATACCTGTAGTTTCTCCAGGCTTGTTTTTCCTACACCGCGTTTCGGCTCATTGACGACCCGCTGATAGCTTAAATCATCATTGGGGTTGGCGATTAAACGAAGGTAGGCAAGCAGGTCTTTAATTTCTTTACGATCATAGAACTTTGTTCCGCCCACCATTTGATAAGGGATCCCGGCCTTCACAAAAGTTTCCTCAATTGAACGCGACTGGGCATTTGTGCGGTAAAGAATGGAGATGTCTTTATAGTTAAACTGCCCGGTTCTCGTTAAATATTCAATTTGATCGGTAATATAAAGAGCTTCTTCACGCTCTGTTCCTGCTTCTTTATATTGGATCTTCTGTCCGCCGTTGTTGTCGGTCCATAGATTTTTCGCCTTACGTCCAGAGTTGTTTTTTATCACCTGGTTGGCTGCATTTAAAATCAGCTCTGTGGATCGGTAGTTCTGTTCAAGCAGGATCGTGCGTGCGGCCGGATAGTCCTTTTCAAAAGAAAGAATATTCGTAATATCCGCTCCGCGCCAGCGATAGATCGACTGATCGGAATCACCGACTACACACAGGTTCTGATATCGGCTAGCTAAATGTTTAACGAGCTGATACTGTGCGTGGTTCGTATCCTGATACTCATCCACATGAATGTATTGAAAACGGCGCTGGTAGTATTCAAGCACTTCCGGCAGGCGCTCAAATAGAGTCAATGTCTGCATGATCAAGTCATCGAAATCAAGCGACTGGTTTTTCCGTAATTTCTTCTGATAAAACTTATACACTTGAGCAATCTGCTCTTCATGAATGGACGCTGCATCCTTCACGTATTCCTCTGGGGTAATTAGTTCATTCTTCGCGTTGCTGATCGCTCCAAGCATCGCACGTGGATCCCACTTTTTAGGATCAAGATTCAATTCTTTTAACACCTGTTTAATCACGGAAAGCTGGTCGCTGGAATCCAATATAGAAAATTTGCGGTCATATCCGATACGATCAATATCTCGGCGCAAAATTCGTACACACATCGAGTGGAACGTAGACATCCAGATTTTTTCCGCTTCTGAACCTACGAGTTTTTCGACTCGCTCTTTCATTTCGCGTGCAGCTTTATTGGTAAAAGTTATCGCTAAAACATTTCTTGGTGAGATTTCTTTCTCTTCAAGCAGGTAGGCAATTCGGTGTGTAAGCACTCTCGTCTTTCCACTTCCTGCTCCTGCCATGATTAAAAGCGGTCCTTCCGTATGGGTCACCGCATTTCGCTGCTGTTCATTCAATCCTTTGACTAACGGATGCATCGCTTGAGTCATAAGGACACCTTCCTTTTTCAAAAATTATTTACAGGCTTTTACCGTTCGTAACGCTGCCTGAATATCTTCATATATAATATTGCCGACGACAATTACATCAGCATACTGCTTCATCGTTCTTGCCTGCTCTTCCGACTCAATCCCTCCGCCATAGAAGAGAAGTGTCTTATCAAGTTCTCTGCTGACTTCTTCTACAAGCTTTGGATCGCCCCATGTTCCGCTGTATTCTAAGTAAAAAATCGGCAGGTGAAACATGTGCTCCGCTATCTTAGCATACGCCACCACATCTTTGACAGCCGGCAGCTGACAGTTAGTTTCCTGATAAACCTTCGCTTGTTCATTCATTACACAGTAGCCTTCCACCAAGACATCGTCCCATTGAATGAGATCTCCATATTCCTTGACCGCTTCATGATGAAGGCCGACCACAAACTGTTTATCTTTACTGTTTAATACGGTTGGAATTAAATAACCATCAAATCCCGGCATTATCGCTTCCAGGTTAGAAAGCTCTAAAACACAGGTTATATCATAATGCTGCACTCGATCCCAGAGATCGAATACTTTTTCAAAGGTTACTCCGTCTGTACCTCCGATCATAAGGGCATCTGTTCCTGAATCACAAAGTTTCATTAGGGATGCTTCATCCAGCGGCTTGTTAGGGTCTAATTTAAAAACATGCTGCCAATCCTTTACTTGTAACAAGTGTTTATTCCTCCAAGGTCCTTTTGTCCATTCATATATTATAGCAAATTTTCGATTCCCACATGAATTGATCGAGAAGATTTTACGAAAGAAAGTCTATCTTGAGACTACGAAAAGAACATCCATTTAGAAAAAGACTAAGTGCTGCTTAATGAAAGATGTTCAAAGTGTTTAGTTCCGTTTACGAAACAGCCAAGAAAAAAAGCATAAAAAAACCCTCGGTAAATTCCACCGAAGATTTTTTAAAGAAGAGCTTTTGGCCAGCTCTATTATTTCGTTCTCTTCTCCTGCACACGGTCGAGTGCCAGAGTATACGCATCATTTCCGTAGTTTAAGCAGCGTTTCACTCGAGAAATCGTTGCTGTGGAGGCCCCTGTTTCTGTTTCAATTTTGTGATAGGTATAGCCTTCTCTCAGCATTCGAGCTACTTCTAACCGCTGGGCTAACGACTGAACTTCATTCATCGTTGCCAGGTCATCAAAAAATTCATAGCACTCTTCTACATTCTCTAGTGATAGAATTGCTTCGAACAATTGGTCGAGGGTCTTGCCTCGTAATTTATCAATCTGCACTAATTTCCCTCCCATTACTCTGTCGTTACTATGCCAGGATCATCAGGTATGATATTCACCCATGTCTGTCCTTTCGAAAAAGAGACAGGTTTGCCATCTCTATATGGTAGAATTCGACCCTTTGTATTCTTCCATTCTACATCAAATTGCCGTCCATTTTGCAACAAATATCCTTCCCCTCCTGAGGAAAGGTCGATATCGCGCCGGCCTTCTTCATCTATTACGTCATGAGAAGCGTGAACAATCAATACGTTATCAAGGGAAATTTGTTGATTGGTTTCCTGATCAATACTAGGCTCTCCATCGCTAAAACGAAGGTACTGCTTGCGATCAGAATCGAATTCATACTGCACAATCTCGTTCTTACCATAAGTGATGGTCACCTTCTCTGCAGCTTTCCCCTTGATGTCAGTTTCTTCACTAAACGGCAGTGGTTCGATGTTTTTTTCCATTTGATAACCTTTACTTTGAATGAGCGGGTCTATCCCATTTACGAGTAGATAAGAATTATGAGGGGCTTTACGGTCAGTCGTTCTCTTAAAAAGCATCCCATCATTATCATATTTCGCTCCATCCACATAGTCAATGCCGCTTTCCCTTACTTGCTGATTAATAAAGCCAGCTGCTCCATGATAAGTATAAAGCGCATCGAAACCTTTTGCGATATCCATATAATAAGGACGTGCACTTCTAACAGGGCCGATCGTTTCCGGCAGGCTGCTTTGGAATAAGGCTAAAAACCTTGTAATTTGACCTTCAGCCAGCACTTCATAAACGACATCCGCCTGGCTCAATCCTGATTGCGGCCTTGCGTTTGTATGGTTGTTTACCATAACAGCAATTACACGTTGGTCCACCGGCTCTTTACTGCTTTCCCCTGTTAGAGGGTAAACGTATTCGGAGCCGCTGACTTCCTCTCGGCCGTCATCGGTCTTACTTTCCCCTTGTTTATTGCAGGCAGTAAGAAGCACAATCAGGATACTAAGAAAAAGGATCCCTGATTTTTTCATTCTCTTATACCCCTCATCCATATGATATCTTTCTCTTCTAACTTTTATTTTACCTCATAATGGCGGGGTATAGAACCTCATTCTTTTTCACGTCCATTAAGCCCTGCGGCGTAATGCGGACAAATGGAAGGTGGACAGAAGATAGGAATAACAGGGTGTACACCGGATCACCGAACTTGTACCCATAAGTCTTCAGGCAGTTTCGCAGCTTCACTTCTTCCTTCATCAAGTCCGTCATTGGCAGATCAGCCATCATTCCGCTTAATGACAGCGGAAGCTCAAAGATTACCTTCCCTTCATCTACGAGCACAAGGCCGCCGCCAATCTCTTTCATGCGGTCAAAAGCCATTTTCATGTCTTTACGTGATTTCCCTAAAATAATAATATCGCCTGTATTAGAATAGGAACTGATTAAACCGCCCAATGAGTTTGTAAACCCTTTCAATATTGTGTTGACTTTCCACTTTCCATCACGGTCAATAAGGGTTAGAAACGCTTCATTATGGTCATGGGACAATCGCTCAACAGAAGCCTCAATATCTACAGGATATGGCTTCATAATAACGTCATTTACCATTTCCATTCCAACAGGCATGGAAAACTGCAAATCATCTTCTGTCAGCTCCCAGGAAAGATCAAGTGGTCCGACTCCGTTTTTCTTCCAATTAATCTCCGATTGGTCTTTAACGAGCTGATTATCCTTTTTCACCCACTCTCCTTTTGCCAGGACAGAATGAGGGTGAGGATTGTTTGGGTTATCCAGGAAATTTAAGTGAGCGACTCTTCCCGGAGCCAGGCTCCCCACACGGTCCTCAATGCCAAAATGGCGGGCCGGCTGATAAGACCCCATCATATACGCGTCAATAGGATCGATCCCTTTTTCAATCGCGATTTGAATACAAGGATTAATAATTCCTTCCCTGTAAAAGTTAGGCGTCGAGCCGTCAGTTGTAAACATCATATGATCAAAGTTTTTTATGTTTTTCTCCATCAAGCCTTCCAATATTTCCGGAAGGTCCGGTCTGATTGAGGAATAGCGCAGTCCGGTCTGATAGCCGTAAGTCACCCGTGCGATGACTTCATCGGCGGTCATAGATTCGTGTTCAGAATCAATACCGAGCAGACGCATTTTTACAAGTGTCTTCCAGGATGCCCCAGGAAGATGACCTTCAAGCGGCTTGCGGGACCGTTTCGTCTCTTGCATGCGGTGAAGCGTTTGATCATCTCCGCCATAAAGCACGTGAGGCCAGGCTGTTAACTCTCCGCCCTGAATCACGGCATCGTGCTGAATCCACGGAAGAATCTGTTCATCAAACTCAAGCTGCTCATCTTCCTGCAGTGCTGACTGAGAATCAAACCTTGCCCACCAGAAAACAGAAGCCGATAAGTTCATAAATTCCTCCAGCAGTGAAAAGGCCTGCTTTTGATCTATTAAGAACAGCCACATTAAATTGTCATTAATCAGTGTTGTCGTTCCTGTCTGCACTGCATAATCAGCCAGACTACGGGGATTATATAACTGAAATGGGTGAGCATGCGGCTCAACGTAGCCCGGGACAACAAAGCTGCCCTCAGCCTCAATCACCTCTGTCCCTTCCGTCATTGCCGGGAGCTCTTTCCCTGTATATATGATTCTGTCTTCATAGATCCAAATATGGCCCTTGAGCCATTGTTTAAGATAGACATTTAGATAGGTTGTATTTTTAATGAGTTTTGTAGGTGCCAGCTTTCCGTCTACTACAGCTGTATGTTCTCTAAGCTGCCGATTTCGCCAGCGGAAGCGTTGTTCATTCATGGAGCTCACCCCCTGAGTCATTTTTTATATCGTAACACACCACGAAAGCGTTCGCTAAGAAAAGCAAACGCTTCGAGCACATATGTATTGAAAAAAATAAAAAAGGCGGGATAGCCCGCCTTATAAAGTAAAGGATGTTATTAAATGAATTTCCTGGAATACTTAACTGACGTAGGTTTTGTCATCTCAGTCATCATTGGTACAATCGCTGCCTTACTCTACGTTTTGATCAGGCGAAACCGAGACTGATCGTCCAATATCCGTCCGGTAAAAGAACTTATCCTGGGGTTCGAAGACCTTTAATGCCTGATAAACCTTTTCCAACGAAGAGGCCAGCGTTTCTCCCTTTGCTCCAAATAAAAGAACACGTCCACCGTCTGATAAGTAATGCTCTCCGTTACTCTTCGTACCGGCGTGAATCGTAAATACTTCCTCTGAAGGAGTCCATTTCGGGAGCTGTACGCCTTTTTCATAAGAGCCTGGATAACCGGCAGAAGCAACAACCACTCCTGCACACGCTTCATCTGCCCAGCGAAGATGAGGATCTTTGTTTTCAAGAACATCTGTAATCACTTGAAAAAGATCGTTCTCAAGAAGCGGCAGGACTACCTGCGTTTCCGGATCGCCAAAGCGGGCGTTGTATTCTATTACTTTTGGACCTTCCGTTGTCTGGATAAGCCCTGCGTATAAAATACCTGAGAAAAAACGATCTTCTTTAAGGAGTGCACGCGCTGTCGGGTTTAAAATATTTTCAATCGCGTATTGATAGGTTTCTTCAGTGACCACTCGTGAAGGAGCATAAGCACCCATTCCGCCCGTATTAGGGCCTTCGTCGTTCTCATAGGCGCGTTTATGATCTCGTGCTGTAACCATCGGATAGACGTTCTCTCCATGAACAAATGCCATGAGTGAAAACTCTTCTCCTTCTAAAAACTCTTCAATAACAATTTCTTCGCTCGCTTCACCAAACTGCTGATTTAAAAGCATATCATCCACGGCCTTAAGCGCTTGTTTCACCGTTTCTGCTACTACTACACCTTTTCCTGCAGCTAATCCGTCTGCTTTAACAACGATAGGAGCACCTTGCTTCTGAATATACTCTTTAGCCTGATCTGCATCTGTAAATGCAGCATATTGTGCCGTAGGTATTTCATATTTCTGCATCAGCTGTTTGGCAAAATGCTTACTGCCTTCAATAAGCGCAGCAGCCTTCGTCGGACCGAATACTTGTAACCCGGCTTCCTGAAAGCTGTCGACGACTCCATCGAGCAAAGGGTTTTCAGGCCCTACAAATGTGAGGTCGACCTGCTGATCTTTAGCGAAGCCTACGAGCTTCTCGTGGTCAGTTTCTGAAAAAGGCAGGCATTCTGCCTGTTCCTGCATGCCGGCATTTCCCGGAGCCGCATATACTTGTGTAACTTGAGGGCTTTCTGCAAATTTCTGGACTAAGCTGTGTTCACGGCCTCCACGGCCAATGATTAATACCTTCATTTCGTCAGCTCCTCTACTAGTGTTTAAAGTGGCGCATTTTCGTAAAGACCATTGCAATGCCATGTTTGTTACAAGCATCAATGGAATCCTGGTCGCGCTTCGATCCACCCGGCTGAATGATCGCCGTAATTCCAGCTTCCGCAGCAGCTTCTACTGTATCCGGCATTGGGAAAAATGCATCTGACGCCATGATCGCGCCTTTCGCCTGTTCACCCGCTTGTTCGAAAGCAATTTTGGCCGCTCCGACTCTATTCATCTGGCCGGCTCCAACACCAAGCGTCTGATCTCCTTTCGCCACAACAATTGCATTGGATTTTACATGTTTTACAACTTTCCAGCCAAGTTCAAGATCTTTCAGTTCCTGCTCTGTAGGCTGGCGTTCCGTTGCTATTTCAAGTTCGACATCTTCAAGAGATCCTTCATCAGTATCCTGAACGAGCAGACCGCCGCTTACTGAAGTTAACTTATGCGTCTGAGTTTCCGGCTTGTTCATTTCTACCGTTAACAGGCGAAGATTCTTTTTCTTCGTCAGGATCTCTAACGCTCCCTCGCTAAAAGAAGGGGCAATAATAATTTCAAGGAAGATTTCTTTAAGTTTGGCCGCTGTCTCCTCGTCTACTTCACGGTTAAGGGCAACAATGCCTCCAAAAATGGACACAGGGTCGCCTGCGTATGCTTTACCGTAAGCTTCAAACAACGTCTCTCCAGTACCGACACCACACGGATTCATATGCTTAACAGCTACCGCTGCTGGTTCTGTAAATTCTAAAACGACGTCAAGCGCAGCGTTGGCATCCTGAATATTGTTATAGGAAAGCTCTTTTCCATTAAGCTGCTCAGCGTGAGCAAGTGAAGCTCCCTGATGATTCGCTTTTTTATAAAAAGCAGCGGTCTGGTGAGGATTTTCTCCATAGCGAAGCGACTGAACCTTCTCGTATGTAACCGTGTAGGTTTCCGGATACGCTTCTTCTGTCAAATCGGCAAAATAACCGGCAATCATAGCATCATAGTTCGCTGTATGACGGAAAACCTTGGCAGCCAGCTTTCTGCGGGCTTCAAAGGACAGCTCTCCTGTTTTAAGACTGTCAACTACGCCTTTGTAGTCTTTAGGATCAACAACCACCACGACATCTTCAAAGCTTTTCGCAGCTGAACGGAGCATAGTTGGACCGCCGATATCGATATTTTCAATGGCATCAGCATCCGTTACATTAGGCTTAGCAATCGTTTCTTTAAACGGATAAAGGTTAACGGCTACAAGATCAATCGTCTCAATTTCAAGTTCCTCAAGCTGGCGCATGTGATCTTCATTGCTTCTTTTCGCCAGAAGGCCGCCATGAACAGAAGGATGCAAGGTTTTCACACGTCCATCCATAATTTCAGGAAAATTAGTTACTTCTGAAATGGAAAGCACAGGAAGTCCCGCTTCTTCAATCGCACGCTTTGTTCCTCCCGTAGAGATTAATTCATATCCTAGCTCGACAAGGCCTTTCGCAAAATCTGTAAGCCCTTCTTTATTTGATACGCTGAGCAGTGCACGTTTTTTAGTTGTCATTTGGCTTCCTCCTTGGTGAGTAATGATTGAATGACATGAGGATAAAGCTGGTGTTCGACAGCTTGTATTTTCTTTTGAACCTCTTCCTTCGTGTCACCTTCTTTAATGGATATCGCTTCCTGGGCAATAATCGGCCCTGTATCCATGCCATCATCGACGAAATGAATCGTAACCCCTGTCACTTTTACCTTTTTATCCATCGCCTGGCCAATTGCGTCTTTCCCTGGAAAAGCAGGCAGCAGTGAAGGATGAATGTTAATGATGCGATTAGGATAGGCCTCAAGCAGCGTCGGTCCGATTAATCTCATATATCCGGCCAGAATAACCCACTCTATATTTCTTGACTGACAGTCAGCCAGCAAAGCGGACTCATACGCCTTTTTATCTGAAAATGATTTCGGGCTGTAGACGACGGTATCGACATCCCGCTTCTGCGCTTTTTCGATTACGCCTGCCTGTATTTTATCAGAAACGAGCAGGCTGACATCTGCATCAAGTTCTCCTGCTTCCACAGCATCCATGATCGCGTCAAAGTTGGATCCTGTCCCTGAAGCGAAAACAGCTATTTTATTACTCATGACCACTGAATTCCTTCTTGTGCTGTGACATATCCGAATTGAACAGCTTCTTCTCCCTGTTCTTTTAAAGCAGCTAGAGCTGCGTCTGCGTCATGCTCTTCTACTATAGCGACCATTCCGATTCCCATGTTAAAAACTCCAAGCATCTCCGTCATCGAAAGATCTCCTTTTTCCTGCAAGAAGTTGAAGATGGCTGGAACCTCCCAGCTGTTTTCTTTTAAGTTCACACCGTACCCTTTAGGAAGTGCACGAGGAATATTCTCATAAAATCCGCCGCCCGTTACGTGAGCCAGCCCTTTGATTTGGACTTTTTCCTTTAAGGATTGCAAAGCTTTAACGTAAATCTTTGTCGGTGTTAAAAGAACTTCACCTAAAGGCTTATTAAAAGGGGGATAAGCGTCAGATAGATTAAGACCCTGCTCTTCAAGAATCTTTCGTACGAGAGAAAAACCATTGGAATGAACACCGCTTGACGGAAGGCCGATAAGAACGTCTCCCGGTTGAACAGATTCTCCTGTGATCAGTTGATCTTTGTCAGCCATGCCGACGACAAACCCGGCTAAGTCGTATTCCTCCGGGCTGTACATCCCCGGCATCTCCGCTGTTTCACCGCCGACGAGCGCACAATTAGACTGCTCACATCCATCGGCAATCCCTTTAACGATTTGCTCAATTTTCTCCGGCTCATTCTTTCCGCAAGCAATATAATCTAGAAAAAGAAGAGGATCTGCTCCCTGAGCTGCAATATCATTCACACACATAGCGACGACATCGACGCCGATCGTGTCATGTTTATTCATTTCAAATGCAAGCTTCAGCTTAGTGCCTACTCCATCTGTCCCTGTGACAAGAACCGGATGGTTATAGGACATCGAGCTGATATCAAACAAGCCGGCAAATGACCCTAACCCTCCGATCACTTCAGGTCTCATCGTTCGCTTTACATGCTTTTTCATTAGGTCGACAGCCTGATAGCCGGCTTCTACATCGACTCCAGCTTTTTTATAAGATTGGCTCATAGGTGAGTCCTCCTCTGCTTTAAGCCTTTTCGTAAGGCGGGACAGTGTTTGGATAGATTTCTGTTGGATAGTTTCCAGTAAAGCAAGCCGCACAGCCGCCATGGTTCAAGGATTCCTGCCCTTGATAAATCGCATCTTTCAGGCCATCCACGGTTAAATATGACAGACTGTCCGCTCCGATAAGTTCTTCTATTTCTTCTACTGTATTGTTAGCTGCTATCAGCTCTCCGCTCGTGGAAGTGTCAATCCCGTAGTAGCAAGGGTTCTGAATAGGCGGTGAAGCGATTCGAACGTGTACTTCAGTCGCACCTGCATCTTTTAGAAGCTTAACAATTCGCCGGCTCGTCGTTCCGCGCACAATCGAATCATCAACCATGACAACACGCTTTCCTTCCACGATCCCTCGCACTGCAGACAGCTTCATTTTCACCCCTTGCTCTCTAAGCTCCTGTGAAGGCTGTATAAACGTACGGCCTACGTAACGGTTTTTGATTAATCCAAGTTCATATGGAATTCCTGATTCTTCAGCAAAACCAATAGCTGCTGAAATACTCGAATCCGGTACACCTGTTACGACATCCGCTTCGATCGGAGCCTCTTGTGCTAACTTCTTACCCATACGCTTTCTTGCCGCATGAACATTTTTCCCATCGAGGTTGCTGTCCGGACGGGAGAAATATACGTATTCCATAGAACAAAGTGTGCGCTGGATCGGTGCTGAAAAGCGTTTCGATTCAATGCCGTCTTTATCGATGATAAGCAGTTCGCCAGGCATAACTTCACGTTCATACGTGGCACCGATGACATCAAACGCGCATGTTTCAGAAGATACGACCCACGCATCTCCTAAGTAACCGATGCTGATTGGTCTTAAGCCGCGAGGATCATTAGCTACATATATTTTGTCTTCGGTCATGATTAAAAAGGCATAAGCCCCCTTAATCATAGATAAGGCCTGAGTAATCGCTTCATGCATCGGCAGGTGTCCGGCCCTTTTAATAAGGTGAGCGACAACTTCTGTATCTGACGTTGTCTGTAAAATAGAACCTTGGGCCTCAAGCTGTCCTTTTAACGCCTGGGCGTTCACAAGATTACCGTTATGAGCAAGGGCCAGCCCGCCGGTTTGCGAACGGAACATGAGCGGCTGGATATTCTCAAAGCTTCCATCACCTGCTGTTGCGTAACGGACGTGGCCGATAGAAATATTTCCGTCGAGATCGTTTAAACGGTCCTGTGGGAATACTTCCGAAATCAAGCCATGACCTTTGGCTGCTTTCATTTGACCGCCATCACTTGTAACAATTCCTGCCCCTTCCTGGCCGCGATGCTGCAGGGCGTGTAATCCGTAATACGTCAGCTGAGATGCATCCGGGTGACCGAACACACCGAAAATTCCGCATTCTTCGTTTAGTCCTTTGATTTCACCAAGCATGGAATAGCTCCTTTCCAAAGCTGCTTTAATATAGTTGTCTGCTCTTCCACGACGGTTTTTCCTTCCGATTGGACGTGATACACCCCATCTCCTGTAATTTTTCCTAGAAGGGTAATATCCTCCATCTGCTTTTCAAAAGCTGATTGGTTCTCTGGTTTAACAGAAACTAAGAAGCGGGACTGTGTTTCAGAGAATAACGCCGCTGTTAAATCTCCTTTTACTTCCACTTCACAGCCAAGCTCCTGGTCAAATAAACTCTCGGCTAACGCAACAGCCAGTCCGCCCTCTGCTAAATCATGTGCAGATTCAATAATCCCTGTTTGAATAGCTGTAAGGAGCTGATTCTGCCTAATTGATTCGATTTCAAGATCAATTGCAGGCGCCTTTCCGAAGTGACGTCCTTCGAGCAGCCCTTGAAGTTCACTGCCTCCAAATTCCTCATAAGTTTCACCGATAACATAAATGAGGTCACCTTCGTTCTTCATATGGGACTGAGTGATATGGCTGATGTCTTCGATCAGACCAACCATGCCTACGATTGGTGTCGGATAAATAGCCTGTCCTCCAAAGGATTCATTATAGAGAGAGACGTTTCCGCTGATGACCGGCGTGCCTAGTTCGCTGCACGCTTCGCTCATCCCTTCCACGCTTTTTTCCATCTGCCAGAAGATTTCCGGTTTCTCAGGCGAGCCGAAATTCAGCCCGTCTGTAATACCAAGCGGACGTCCGCCGGAACAAACGATGTTGCGTGCTGCTTCCGCAACAGCAATTTTGCCGCCGTTTTCCGGATCAAGATAGATATAGCGGGAATTACAGTCAGTCGTCATTGCCAAAGCCTTCTTCGTTCCGCGTACGCGCACTACTGCCGCATCCGAACCTGGAGTGACAGCCGTATTCGTCTGTACCATTGAATCATATTGATCATAGACCCACTCTTTGCTTGCAATCGTTGGCTGCTGAAGCAGTTCCTTTAACGTCTCACCGTAGCTGCTAATCTCCGGGACGTAATTATCCATCGATTGGTATTCTTCATAATAAGCTGGTACAGCAGAAGGCTGATGATAAACGGGTGCATCTTCTGCTAATGAATCAACAGGAACATCGGCAACGATTTCGCCGAGGTGCTTAAGTCTGAATCGCTTGTCGTCAGTTACTTCCCCGACAGACACAGCTTCTAGATCGTACCTACGGAAAACTTCGGCAATTTCTTCCTCACGTCCTTTTTCCACAACGAGCAGCATGCGCTCCTGGGATTCTGAAAGCATCATTTCGTATGGAGTCATATTAAGCTCACGCTGAGGCACTAAGTCCAGGTTCATAAGCATGCCTGTTCCTGCTTTACTCGCCATTTCACTGGCTGAAGATGTAAGGCCGGCAGCCCCCATATCCTGAATCCCGACAAGCGCATCATGATGGATGACTTCCAGACAGGCTTCAATGAGCAGTTTTTCCATAAACGGGTCGCCGACTTGAACAGAAGGACGTTTCTCTTCAGACTCTTCAGATAGTTCTTCAGATGCGAAGGTCGCTCCGTGAATACCGTCCCGTCCTGTTTTGGCACCGACATACATGACGGTGTTTCCGATTCCAGCGGCAATGCCTTTCTGGATGTCTTTATGATCAATTAAACCTACACACATCGCGTTAACGAGCGGATTACCGTTATATGCATCATCAAACTGGACTTCACCACCGACTGTCGGCACTCCGACACAGTTACCATAGCCGGCAATGCCGCGAACGACTTCCTCAAACAGATATTTTACGCGAGGCTGCTTTAGTGAACCAAAACGCAGCGAGTTTAAAAGTGCAACCGGGCGCGCTCCCATTGAAAAAACATCGCGCAGGATTCCGCCAACCCCAGTTGCCGCTCCCTGGTAAGGCTCGACAGCTGAAGGGTGGTTATGGCTTTCCACTTTAAAAACAACAGCCTGTTCATCACCAATATCTATAATACCTGCTCCTTCTCCCGGACCTTGCAGGACGTGCGGCCCTTCGGTAGGAAATTTCCGTAAAAGAGGCTTGGAATTTTTGTAGCTGCAGTGTTCGGACCACATGACAGAGAAAAGCCCTGTTTCTGTATAGTTCGGCAGGCGTCCGAGAATTTCCTCAACAGACTGAAATTCTTCATCGGTTAATCCCATTTCTTTGTACAATTGCTGTTCTTTGATCTGTTCTGGGCTGACTTCAAGCTTTGATGGCATGCTTATCCCTCCAATGAGTAAGGATCGACTGGAACAAACGAAGACCGTCTGTTGTTCCAACAAGTGAATCAACGGCACGTTCAGGGTGAGGCATCATGCCAAGGACATTTCCGCTTTCGTTGGTAATGCCAGCGATATCAGCCACTGAACCGTTTGGGTTATTTTTATATCGAAAAGCAATCTGCTGATTGGCTAAAAGGTTTTGATACGTTTTTTCATCGCAGTAGTAATTACCATCACCATGTGCGATCGGGATCTCAATTTCCTCTTGATCTTCATAATGGTGGGTAAACATCGTATCGGCGTTTTCAACGATTAACGTTTCATAATGACACATAAACTTCAGGTGTTTATTTGGCAGCATCGCACCAGGAAGCAGTCCCATTTCTAAAAGCACCTGAAACCCGTTGCATACCCCAAGGATCGGCTTCCCTGCATCGGCAGCTTCGCGAATTTGCTCGATAACGCCAGATGTCGAAGCAATCGCACCTGGACGCAGGTAATCTCCGTAAGAGAATCCGCCCGGTAAAAGAACAGCATCATAGGAAGAAAGGTCAGCTTCCTGATACCAGACTAAATCAGCTTTTTCTCCAAGCGCTTCTGTAATTGCATAGTACATGTCCCGGTCACAGTTGGAACCTGGAAAAACGACGACAGCGAATTTCACTTAAACGACCTCCTCGATCGTGTAGGAATAATCTTCAATGACTGGATTGGCCAGAAGCTGATCACACATTTTATCGACTTGCTCTTCAATATCTTTCGAGTCTTCAAGCATTACTTCCATATATTTGCCGACACGTACATCAGCTACGTTCTTATACTCAAGAGAGTGTAATGAGTTCTGTACAGCCTTTCCCTGTGGATCAAGTACGCCTTCTTTTAGAGTGATATAAATCTTTACTTTGCGCATGTGTTTTCCTCCAGTCGTTGTAATATGTTTTCATATACAGAGATTAAGTCGCCTAAGTTTTCGCGAAATACGTCTTTGTCCATTTTTTCGCCTGTTTTTTCATCCCATAACCGGCAGGTATCCGGGGATATCTCGTCCGCCAGAACAATTGTGCCATCCGGCAGGCGGCCGAACTCCAGTTTAAAATCTACTAAGTTCAAGCCCGTCTGCTTAAACAAATCCTTAAGGTGTTCATTAATCGTAAGGGCTGAATCTTTAATCTGCTGCAGTTCTTCTTCATTGACGTCTGTTAAATAAAGGGCATGCTGATCATTGATAATCGGGTCATCCAGCTCGTCTTTTTTATAAAAAAGTTCAACAAGCGGCGGGTTGAATATCTGCTTCTCATCTATTCCGAGCCGTCTTGTGATACTCCCGGCGGCAATATTTCGGACAACCACTTCTAATGGAATAATTGTCGTTTTTGCAACAAGCTGTTCTGTATCATTCAGTGCTTTTATAAAGTGGGAAGTTAAATCCTGCTGCTTTAAATACTCGAAAATTTTCGACGTTATTAAGTTATTGAGCCGTCCCTTGCCTTCAAACTGGTCTTTTTTCTTCCCATTAAAGGCTGTGGCGTCATTTTTGTAAGATAAAATCAGCTGTTCTGGTTCGTTTTCAACGTGATACACCTTTTTCGCTTTTCCTTCATATAAAAGAGAACCCTTCATTAAGAACACCTCGCGATTTGAATTGATTAAACCTTATAGTCCGATGCGGTCAAATGTGCGGTCAACCTGTTTTAAGTGGTGCTTGTAATCGAAGCAGGCATCAAGCTGCTCTTTGGATAGAACAGATGTAATTTTTTCATCTGCTTCAATAAGTTCTCTAAATGGAATTCCCCGCTCCCATGATTCCATCGCTTTCGGCTGTACAAGGTCATAGGCTTCTTCGCGTACAAACCCTTCATCGATAAGCGTAAGCAGGACACGCTGGGAGAAAATGAGTCCGTAGGTTTTCTCCATATTTTCCTGCATACGTTCAGGGAAAACCGTTAAGTTTTTCACGATGTTTCCAAAGCGGTTCAGCATATAATTCAGCGCAATCGTAGCATCAGGTAAAATAATACGTTCCGCTGAAGAGTGAGAAATATCGCGCTCGTGCCAGAGCGGAACATTCTCATAAGCTGTCAGCATGTGGCCGCGCACGACACGCGCCATTCCTGTCATGTTCTCAGAACCGATCGGATTTCGCTTATGCGGCATCGCAGAGGAGCCTTTTTGCCCTTTGGCGAAGTATTCTTCTACTTCCCGCGTTTCCGTTTTCTGCAGCCCACGGATTTCTACGGCTATTTTTTCAATAGATGTTGCAATCAGGGATAGTGTAGATAGGTAGTGAGCATGGCGGTCACGCTGCAGCGTTTGTGTAGAAACCGGTGCTGCTTCTAAGCCCAGCTTTTCACACACATACTGCTCAACAAATGGATCAATGTTCGCGTAAGTTCCTACGGCTCCTGAAAGCTTGCCGACTTCAATATGTTTAATCGCTAAATCCAGGCGCTCCAGATTACGCTTCATCTCTTCATAATAGAGGGCCAGTTTTAAGCCAAAAGTTGTCGGTTCCGCATGTACTCCATGTGTACGGCCCATCATGACCGTGTGCTTATGCTCTAACGCTTTATCTGCTAAAATATCAATAAAATTCACTAGGTCTTTGCGAATGATTTTATTGGCCTGCTTAAGCTGATAGGACAGTGCTGTATCGACTACGTCCGTAGAAGTAAGTCCGTAGTGCACCCACTTGCGCTCTTCACCGACTGTTTCTGAAACCGCCCGTGTAAACGCTACGACATCATGACGCGTTTCCGCTTCAATTTCGTGAATACGTTCGATGTTAAAAGAAGCTTTTTCTCTTAGTTTTTCAACATCCTCTTTTGGGATAACCCCAAGCTCGCTCCAGGCTTCACAAGCCAGCAGTTCTACTTCAAGCCAAGCTTGGTAACGGTTCTCTTCTGTCCAAATTGCGCCCATTTCAGGTCTTGTATAACGTTCTATCATTGTTTTCCTCCTCGTGTATTACCACATATGAATCTGATTTTTTGCTATAAGTTTATCAATGTCTTTCAATGATTCTCCAATAAAAGTGATATGCCCCATCTTACGGTTCGTCCGGGACTCCTGCTTTCCGTAATCATGGAGGTGCATGTTTTGATAGTCTGCTAGTTTTGACAGCAGAATTTCCCGGTGCTTGCCAAGCACATTGACCATCACAGCTGCCGGAAAACTGTAAATCGGCAGCAGCGGAAGTCCGCAAATGGCTCTTATATGCTGTTCAAATTGGGAAACATTGCAGGCTTCAATCGTATAATGGCCGGTATTATGAGGTCTTGGTGCCATTTCATTGATATAAATTTCGCCGTCTTTTACGAACATTTCTACGGCAAAGGTGCCGGCAATGTTCATCTTTTCTGAAAGAACGGCTACCGCTTCATGCACCTTTTCTTCTACCTTCGAAGATATTGGAGCCGGTACTCTCGTCTCATGTAAAATCTGATTGCGGTGGGCATTCTCCCCTATTGGAAAGTAAGTAATATCTCCATCAAGACTTCTCGTAAATACTTGAGAGATTTCAAGATCAAATTGAAGCCATTGTTCAACGATGTATTTCCCGCCTTCTTTCAAAAAGCTCTCGGCGTCCATTAAATCCCGCTTGCTTTCAAGCTTAAGCTGACCCTTACCGTCATAGCCTCCACTGATTGTTTTAACGACGGAAGGATAGCCGATTGTTTCAACAGCTTCATTGAGCTCGTCCCAGGATTCGATAATCGCGAATTCTGCAACAGGAAGGCCGGCATCTACAGCCACCTGCTTTTCTTTTTCCCGGTTCTGGGTCACTTCGAGGGAATATGCTCCCTGCGGAAGTTTACCTGCTTCCTCAAGAAGCTTTGCTACTTTCAAATCAACATTTTCGAATTCATACGTAACGACGTCGCTGACTTCAAGCAATTCCTTGGCTGCCGCTGTATCATCGTACTCTGCTTTAATATGGATATCAGCTGTCTGGGCACACGGACAGTCTTCTGCAGGGTCAAGTACGGCAATTCGGTAACCCATATGCTTAGCAGCGACTGCCATCATTCGTCCCAGCTGGCCGCCTCCAAGAATTCCTATGGTATCTCCAGGCTTCACGACTTTATTGATCACGAAGTTCACCTCGCATATCCTCTACTTTTTCTTTCATTTGATCACGGTATTTTTCTAGGCGCTGAGCAGCTTGCTCATCAAAAGCGCCTATCATTTCAGCTGCTAATATTCCTGCGTTTTTCGCTCCAGCCGAACCAATTGCTACAGCGGCTACTGGAACACCTCCGGGCATCTGGACAATCGAATAGAGGGAGTCTACTCCACTTAATGCTTTGGATTGAACAGGAACTCCAATGACCGGAAGCGTCGTTTTTGAAGCGACCATTCCCGGCAGGTGAGCGGCCCCTCCTGCTCCCGCAATAATCACTTTCAACCCTTTTTCCCGGGCTTCTTCTGCGTAACGGAACATATCATCAGGTGTGCGGTGAGCCGAGATAATTTCCTTTTCGTAACTGATGTTCAGTTCATCCAGTACTTTGCAAGTTTCTTCCATAGTTGTCCAGTCTGAGATACTCCCCATTATCACTCCAACTTGAGCCATGTTATCCCTCTTTTTCAACGTATTAGTCGCTCTCTAATTAAAAGGCTGTTTTTTTGATTCTTTGAGAGAATCTCTACAAAATCAACATAGTCGTTTAACAGTACCAATTAAAAAAGCCTGCTTTTCTCCCTCGTATGAGAGGAGAAAAACAGGCAGACGTAGAGCCAGTAAAATAAATAAGCTGCTTGGGTCTCCCCTCATAGTCCGGACATTAACGGTGTCCAGGTAGAAACGTTCGGGCCATATTCCCGACTTATATGAGGTCCAATATGCAATTCTGCTTTCATCATAGCAGTAACTGGTTCTGTCGTCAATCCAAATAACGAACGTTAACAAATCCGCAAACAATATTGTTCGTGTTTATTGTTTTACCGCATGAAAAACGATCGTTCTTCCTACGGGTTCAAATTTTTTCTCACCATCTTCTACATATTCTTTAAAAATCGGTTCTTCTGCCCGGCGTACAGGAACATAACCGTCTTTCTTCATACGATCAAGACACTGCCCAATCGTTTCTTTCTCACCGACTTCATAACGCTTCTTGCTGTTCTTTTTGGGCATCGCGGATCCTCCCCTTCTTCACCTGCTTCACCCAGAATCCTCCGTGGATCTGCTTCGGTTCATAGGCGATGATAAATGCTTTAGGATCAATGGATTTAATTTGTTCATAAAGCTTAAGTTCATACTTGCGGGGGGTAAGGATCTGCATCGTTAAACGATCTCCTTCCATCCCGTAAGAAGACCAGCTGGTTACTCCATAACCTGCATCCCTGAGTTTACGTGTGAATTCAATATCCGGATTGGAAGAAATCACATTGACAGTCGTATAGCCGAGAGCCAATTTCTCTTCGATCTTCATGCCAACGATGACACCAAGACCGTAACCGACTGCATAAGCTATCACATTCTCGATTTGATTTAAGTTGTCGAGCACCAGTCCTAACCCAATAATATATATGAGAATCTCAAACGTGCTAATAAACGCCGCAAAATAACGCTGTCCCTTTAGAGTAAATATCATCCGAAGTGTAAAAAACGAGACATAAACGATGTTGACAATTAATATGATGGAAACCATCATCCATGGGTTCTGCAGCAAATTTTATTCCTCCTATGCCTTTCACAACTTCATGAAAAGCATCAGCATATTCGACCGCTCACCGTGATGCGCCCACACTGGGACTTTCACCCAAATGAACAATCTGCATACACTATATACCATCACATCTTGCTTACACAACAAGATTTTCTTAAAAAGTTTGTCGAACGGAAGGAGACTTTTTATTATGAACCCATTTGAGGATTGGAAACAAAATTTAGATCGTTTTTTCGGCCAGGATTTCTGGGGAGACTTTGAGGGACTGATGGCCCCGTCGATTCCCCATATGAACATTTATCAGTACGATAATGAACTGCTCTGTATGGTGAATATTCCCGGCATGAATCATCCTAAAAATGTCGATGTCCTTGTCAACCATGCCACACTGACAATTAAAGGTACGATCAATATCAACCACAGAGGCGGCCATCAAATCAAATCTGAAATTGCAACAGGTGCTTTTGAACGTTCAATCGACCTTCCATTCCCTGTCCGCAGTGATAAAATTGAAGCTACCTACAAACACGGCTTGTTAATCATTCAGCTCCACCGATTTATTTCAGAATCAACCAATCCTAAACCCATCAAAATCCGCCACCTGGAGGATGAGTGAGAAAAGGCCCTATAAATTAGGGCCTTTTATTTGTGATTAAGCAAGGAAAATGAAGTACAGGATGAATATGAAAAACAGCACGTACATGAGGGGGTTGATCTCTTTTCCTCTTCCTTTTAATAAAAGCGTAATTGGGTAGAAGATAAAGCCCATCGCAATTCCAGTAGCAATACTGTACGTAAGCGGCATAGCTGCGATCGTAAAGAACGCTGGAACTGCAATTTCAAATTGATCCCAGTCTATATTTTTTAATGTGGAAGCCATAAGCACACCGACGATAATAAGAGCGGGAGCTGTAACTTCAGCAGTTACCACAGACAATAATGGAGAGAAGAATAACGCAAGCAGGAAGAACCCAGCTGTCACAACGGAAGCAAACCCTGTACGTCCTCCAGCTCCTACACCTGCCGTTGATTCAATATAAGAAGTCGTTGTGGATGTACCGGCAATGGCACCTGCAACTGTTGCCGTAGAGTCCGCAAAAAGCGCACGGCCGGCACGCGGCAATTTATTATCTTTCATATAGCCAGCCTGTGTCGCAACAGCCACTAACGTTCCTGCAGTATCAAAAAAGTCTACAAACAGGAAAGTTAAAATGACAACAAGCATTTCAAGCGTAAAGATTTCTCCAAAGTGAGTAAGAGCAGCACCAAATGTTGGAGCCATACTCGGCGGCTGGCCTACCACATCGGTAACAGCCGTCGGAGGTGCGATTAATCCGGTCACCATACCAGCAATCGCGGTTAAAATCATTCCGTAAAAAATTCCGCCTTTAATGCCAAGAGCCATTAACATAACAGATACAATAATTCCGAAGATCGCAAGCAGGGTTGTCGGCTGTGTTAAATCTCCCAAAGAAACGAGGGTGTCCGGGTTCCCCTGGACAATTCCGCTGTTTTGAAAACCAATAAAAGCAATAAACAAACCAATTCCAGCACCGACGGCAAGCTTCAGGTTCGCAGGAATTGCATTAATAATTTTTTGGCGTAATCCAGTTAGTGTTAACACGATAAAGATCAGACCAGACGCCAGCACCCCAGCTAAAGCTGTTTCCCATGGAATGCCATAGCCAAGAACAACTGTATAAGCGAAAAATGCGTTAAGGCCCATTCCAGGAGCAAGGGCGATAGGATACTTGGCTAAAATCCCCATAACAAGCGTACCGATAGCAGCAGCAATAGCTGTGGCTGTAAAGACGGCACCTTGGTCAATACGGGTTACACCTTCAGGCAGTTCCTCAATACCTGTTAAAGCCAGAGTGGCCGGGTTTACAAATAAAATGTAAGCCATAGCTAAGAAAGTCGTCATACCCGCCAGGAATTCTGTACGGTAATTTGTGCCGTGTTCTTCGAAGTTAAAAAATTTCTTCATTACTGATGTTCCTCCCCTTTTTTATCAACCAGTCTGTCTTTCATTAAGGGGTTGCTGAAGGCAGCGTGATCATTTAAGAATAAGAGCATATAAAAAACACCCTCAGCAGCCGGCCGAGAGTGTTCTACCATTACAAACAGGAAATGAGCTGCACAAACTACAGACGTGCAGTAATTTCCCGGCGTAGTCAGACCATTTACGGCGGTCCGGTAGAAACTCATGGGCCATATCCCCAAAATTATACGACAGGATTATTTAATTCTTTCTCTATCATACAAGTGTCGACAAATGTCGTCAACCTAAAAACCGAACGTTAACACATAAAAACGCAGATAATGTTCGTTTTACTCCCATTCAATTGTGGAAGGCGGCTTACTTGTAACGTCATACACGATACGATTGACATGGTCTACCTCGTTTACAATTCTATTAGAGATGCGCTCTAATACTTCCCAAGGAATACGCGCCCAATCAGAAGTCATGCCATCAATTGATGTAACCGCACGAATCCCTATCGTATGGTCATACGTTCGCTCATCCCCCATTACTCCAACAGACTTGATGTTAGGAAGGACGGTGAAATATTGCCAAATATCGCGTTCTAAACCAGCATTTCGGACTTCTTCTCTTAGGATAGCATCAGACTCACGAACAATCTCGAGCTTGTCCTCAGAAACGGCTCCAAGAATTCGAATCGCAAGACCCGGCCCCGGGAACGGCTGTCTCCAAACGATATGTTCAGGCACTCCTAGTTCAAGACCGAGTGCACGAACCTCGTCTTTAAATAAAGTATTTAGTGGTTCGATCAGTTGAAATTCCATATCCTCAGGCAGACCGCCTACATTGTGGTGGGACTTAATCGTTTGAGCCGTGTCTGTTCCACTTTCAATAATATCTGTATAAAGAGTACCTTGAGCAAGGAAATCAATATCCTTCAGCTTACCCGCTTCATCATCAAATACATAAATAAACTCGTTACCAATGATTTTCCGTTTCTTCTCAGGATCAGATACGCCTTCTAATTTGCTTAGAAAACGGTCCTTTGCATCCACCTTGATGATGTTCATATTAAAACCGTCACCTAGTGTCCGCATGACATCATCCGCTTCATTTTTACGAAGCAGCCCGTGATCAACGAAAATACACGTCAGCTGATCTCCAATCGCTTTATGAATAAGGGCGGCTACTACAGAAGAGTCGACCCCTCCGCTTAACGCACAAAGAACTTTGCGGTCGCCAACTTCTTTTCTGATTTTTTCTACTTCCATTTCAACGACATGCTCCATCGTCCAGTCATCTACTGCGTTACATACATCAAATACAAAGCTGCGCAAGATGTCATTACCGTATTCTGAGTGACGGACTTCCGGATGGAACTGCACGCCGTACATTTGCTTTTCATCATTACTGATGGCAGCTACCGGGCAGGAAGGACTCGTCGCATCTACCATAAACCCTGCGGGAGCTTCAATTACTTTATCACTGTGACTCATCCATACCGTTTGTTCTTTCGGTGTTTTTCTAAAAATAACTGGATCGTTTTTCACCGAAATATCAGCCTTTCCATACTCTCTTTGATGAGCTCTTTCTACTTTTCCGTTAAAGTGGTGAGTCATCAGCTGCATTCCATAACAGATGCCAAGGACAGGAATGCCGAGTTCGAATAACTCTTCATCACAGCGAAAGCTTTCTTCTCCATATACACTATTTGGACCTCCGGATAATACAATACCGCTCGGATTGATCTCTTTAATTTCCTCAGCTGTAACCTTATGTGAGCGTAATTCACTATATACGCCAAATTCACGAATCCGACGTGTGATCAGCTGGTTATATTGACTTCCAAAGTCAAGGACAAGAATCATACCCTGCACTTGTTCCATATGCTCTTCAGCTCCTTTAATTGATATAACGATACCCCTATAAAAATAGACTTCCGCTCCCGTTAAATACACGTGAAGGCAGAAGTCCTTTAAGTACAAGAAATTTCTGCCTTCATAGTCAGAGCATTTACGGTGCTCCGGTAGAGACTTTCGGTCCATATTACCGAGGATATATGAAGGTAGTTCGTTTGATTTTATTCATTCTATCAATCGCCGCGTCTTGAATCAAGACAATGTCTTTTTAATTAAATTTTCCCATAATTCTGTGACTTTCCCTGAAGATTCCCGGTCCATTTCATTACGATACAGCGTTCGCTCATAATAATGGGTTAATTGCCTCATCTCGCCCGATTGATAACGGGAGTCCACCCTCGCTGCAAAATCACGGAGCGTCTGACCAGAGTAGCGCTTCAGGCCTCTATGCTCAAGTGCTTTTAGTAAAAAGAGATAAGCCCGTTCAAACGTATCTCCATTCGGATTGTTTTTAAACCGTCGACCATAAATTCCCGACAGCCACCGGAACCTTGTAAAGTAGGCAGCAGATCCTAAAGAGGCTATTACTGCTAAGGCAATTAAAAGCGGAGCCAGGCGGAAATTGTCATTATTTGAATCAGCTGCTCCCCCTTCAACAGTCTCTGTTTGATCCTGCTGGGCAGCCTGGTTTGGATTTTCCATGTCGCTTTCTTCAGCTTCAGAGGCTCCTCCACCTTCTTCGGTTTCAGCATCACTGCCTTCGCTGTCCTCCACTTCAAGGAAAAAGTCCGTATTGTTGGAGAAGCCTTGTGTTGGTTCAAATGGAACCCAACCGACATCCGGGAAATACACTTCTACCCACGAATGGGCATTCCCGCTCGTGACTTCGTAAATACTTAATTCTTCCCCTTCAATTGCAGCTCTTTCTTCCAGACGCTCACCGCCAGTGAAGCCTTTCACCCACCGGGCTGGAATGCCTTGGGAACGAAGCAGCACAACCATGGAAGTAGAAAAGTTATCACAATAACCGACTTGGGTTTCAAATAAGAACTGATCGACATAGTCTTCCTCTTCTCCAGGTACAGCTACATTTTCTGTTTCATATTCAAAGCCATTCGCCGAAAAGTAAGTCTCCACAGCTTTCACCTGATCATAACGATTGTCCTGATCATCAATAATCTCTCCGGCCAGCTCCCTTACCCGTTCAGGAAGACTGTCCGGCAGCTGAGTGTAAAACTCAATAATTTCTTCAGGATCTTCGTCACTCGCTTCCCGAAGCTGATTATATTCAAAGGAAGGAGAATCATAATCAAGGATATAACTCTCGACCTGAGTTGGATTGCCGCCCCTTAAGGTATCAATTTCACCCGTATAATTATGAAGCTGCAAACTCATGTCCTGCGGAAAACGGTTAACTGACCGCGCCCCGTAAGCATAGACGAGCTTGTTAAAGTTAGCCTCTCCTGTAAAAGACAAGTAAGAGACCCTTTCTTCTGTTTCAACATTTTCGGTAAAAGTACTAAATTCCAAGTCAAAAGGAGAAACCATTGTTGTTTCCCCCTGCAAGGTGTCCTCCCACCCCCGGCCTGTGTACGTATCTTTAGATTCGATGCGCCAATATTGATCATCCTGGGCAAAAGCCCGAAAAACTAACGTATCATCTTGAATAAAACCGCCTCCGAGACGAGAATCATTCTCTCCATAGCCCACTTTTTGCACACCATCTCCATATCCTGAACCGGCTCCGGGATTTCCACTTGTCAAATACGGCACAGGGTCAGGCCACTGAGGCTCAAGCTTCGGTGCTGCATATCCTAAGACGGAAGCAAAAAGGACGAATGTGATGAGCGGAGCCATCCACGTGAATTTCTGGTTATTTAGCGCAATTGATTCTCTTTCCATTTCTTTGAAAAAGTGAGTGAGTCCTAAAGCAATCATAGCCACCACAAATGTACGGATGATTGCCCATTTTCCGTCATATATCGTAAATGTATCAATGACGGTTACATAAATAATCGTCATAAGGATAAAGAGGAGCATGCGCTTCGCTATTATAAACCAATAATACAGGAGGTAACTCATCAGCCATAAAAGCACAAGGAACAACAGCGTTCTAAACATCGGCGTCATCTGCCACCACTCTTGTGCCTGGATAATATGAATATTATAGAGAAACTGATCGTAAATGGCAGAGAACCAATCCCTGCTGAAAATCCGTTCCGCAATGTAAGAGCCATCTATAATAAAGACTAACCCTGCCAACTTTAACGGCACAGAGATCAGCCACGAGAACTGCAGAAATGAGATAAAGAAACAGTAACCGGCGTATACAAAAAATATTCCTACGTTATTAAATTCAGCAATTTCATCAAGTGGGCGCAGCCATTCTAAAAACAGCAAGAATCCACATATATAAATTAAACTGTGATAGATGGTCTGCTGCGGCCTGGTGAGGTTCATTATGTACTCACCTCAAATTCCTTCTGGCTAAGCTGCTCTTCTGTTAACAGCTGAACGCGGAGCCTCGAGTTTGATAGTTTTTTCATGAGTTTATGATCCTTAAAATCTAACTGACGGGCAGGCTTTACATAAAAAAATACGACCTGTTTGCTTTTCTGGGCAAGCCTGAAGAGGATTTCTACAATTTGAGCATCCAATTGATGGCTCACGACCATGACAACCATTCCCCTGGGAAGGGCTGATCTTTCTCTTTCAAGCTGCTTCGCAAAAGAGACCACGCCCATAGGCTGGATTTCAGCAAGGTGTTTTTCAATGTTCCCCTTTTGCATAGGGTCCTGCTGAATCGGAAAGTAGCGCTTCTTATCGCCAAGCGTCATAAAAGCAAGCTGTGAGGAACGATTATGCAGTTCACCCAGCAGGGAAGCACTGAATTCCACAGCTCCTTCAAAGCTTAGAGGATGCATTCCATTATGATGGACGGCATTTAAGATAAGCAGCATTTCTACGTTTTTTTCCTGTTCGAACTCTTTCGTCATCATTTGCCTGTTCTTGGCCGTGTTCTTCCAATCAATCCAGGACACCCTGTCCCCCGGTACATATTCCCGGACGCCTGAAACGACGTTAGTGCTTTTTTCATTAAGCCTAAAAGATGGACTAGCCCCCTGTTCAAAGCTATACGCTTTCTCTGACAGCCGGACTGGACGCTGATAAGGAAAAGCTACTAAATGATCTTCCACTTCAAACACATGCTCTTTTCTAATAAAGCCAAAGAAATCTCCTGTCTTTATTCTAAGCATGCGAATCTGATGAGCTCCGCGAGGTATATGATTCAAAACATAACGGTAAGAAAGCTTTCGCTTCATCCACGGGAAAGAGACCTTTTTGACAACCCTTTTCTCTTCCATATCTGTCTCTTCGCTCATCTTTTTAAATTTATCTAAACGGAGGTCCTTTTTCATGAGAGACTCAGGAAAATATTCTTCCACTACACAGTAGTACATAGGGAATGGGAACTTGCGATCTATAGAAATATCCACTGTAATCGTTTCTCCAGCTGTAGCTACCCGCTTAGACAATGTTCGTTTAACTTCCCAGCGATCTATTCTATAGAAAGTAAGAGCAGCCATATAGAGAAGAAAAGGCAGAAAACTGATAAATAGAAACCAGCTGACAAAACCTCCTTGAAACATGGCATATGAAAAAAGCACAGCGAAAATCAATACGACAGTGATTATTCTGGCTGTAAATTGAAAAGTCTGTTTCATTCACGCACATTCCTCTGTACTGGGATAGAAGTCTCAGACAGAAGTTCAAAAATAATGGCTTCAGGGGCAGTTCCTTCGAACCTGGCTTCTGATGTAAGGATCATACGATGGGACATCACAAACGGAGCTAAATACTTTACGTCATCAGGGAGCACGTAATCCCGATCCCGTATAAAGGCATAAGCTTTGGCCGCTTTCATTAAAGCAATCGATCCGCGCGGGCTTACACCAAGGTAAACTCCTTTATGATGACGTGTTCCTGTTACTAAATTCACGATGTAATGGTGAACAGTCTCATCGACATAAACATCAGAAACCTGCTGCTGAAGCTCAACAAGTTCTTCACGATTTAATACAGCGCTGACTTCATGAAGCGGATGACTGCCTGAAGTGCGAGCCAGCATCTGCATTTCTTGTTTCGCAGTTGGATATCCCATTTTCAGCTTTAGTAAAAAACGGTCAAGCTGGGCTTCCGGCAGCGGGTAAGTGCCTTCATATTCAATCGGGTTCTGTGTGGCCATTACAAAAAAAGGTTCTTTTAATGGCACAGCTTCCCCTTCTACTGTAATACTCGTTTCTTCCATACCTTCCAGTAAAGCAGACTGTGTCTTAGGGGACGTACGGTTGATTTCATCAGCCAGAACGATATTTCCTAAAATAGGACCAGGACGGAACTCAAATTTTAATGTATTCGGATTATATATAGAGACGCCTGTCACATCAGACGGCAGTAGATCAGGGGTGAACTGAATTCTTTTAAATTCACAGTCCAGTGACTTAGCGAGTGTCCGCACAAGCATTGTCTTCCCAACGCCCGGGACATCTTCCAATAAAACATGGCCTTTTGCCAGCAAAGCTACAATACTTAACAGAGCCTCTTCGTCCTTGCCAATCATAACTTTATTGACGTTATTTAAGACTTCTGAAATCTTGGGCTGATGTATAAACGTCTGCTTACTCATTCGTCAAATCCCCCGTTTCTATGACCCTATTTTCTGAAAAGTTAATTCTATTTTAACTATACTATATCGAAAGTATTACGACAAAAATTGTGGTCGGTGAAATATGCTCTTATATACAGCAAGTATATTGTTATTTCCGGGGAAATAATGCAGTATTCTACTTATTTCCTCAATTTAGGACAGCCTCTATTATATTACAGTAAATATTGTAATATGACAGTAACATTTGTAACATTACATACCGCTCGGAAACACTGTCAAGGCTTAATAAATACTAATTTTTATATATTGAAACATAAATCTTCCAATCTATAATTCAGATGTCTGAATTTGAAATATTAGGAAATCCCAGATGTCTCAACGATTTAAAGGCAATTAAAGACAGGTATACGGGACTTTTGACACTCTATCATTCTTTTTTCTCTCAATTTCCAATTCTCTCCTATTATATTACAAAAATCCGATGGTAGTATGAAATTGTCGAACAAGACCAAAAACTTACTCAGGAGGAATTTACGTATGAAGAGAAAGTCACTTATCATCTCAGGAGCGCTTGCTCTATCATTACTAGCTTCACCTGCAACATTACTAGCTTCTACAGGAGAACAGCAAGTACAGAAGCAAGCGAACGTTAATATAGAAAGCGTACTAAACTGGGTTTACGAAAATGAAGAAGCCCTGAAAAGTAACAACCTTCAACAAGCTGATATCCAATCACTGCTGAAGCAGTTTGGTTTCCCAAGTCTTCAAGGAACACCTGCGCCAGCACAAGAGCAGCCTAAACAAGAACAGCCTGCTCCAAAGCAAGAGCAGCCTAAGGCCGAACCTAAAGCTGAAGAGCCTGCACAAGAACAACCTAAAGCACAGGAACAGCCTGCCGAGCAGCAGCAAGTACAAGAGCAGCAGACTGCTGAAGATAACCAGGCAGCATCTGAAGTTTCTGCCTTTGAAAAAGAAGTTGTAGAACTTACTAACCAAGAACGACAGAAGCAAGGTCTAGCTCCTCTTCAACTAGACACTGAGCTTAGTAAAGTAGCTAAAGACAAATCACTAGATATGCAGCAAAATAACTACTTCTCTCACAACAGCCCAACTCACGGGTCACCGTTTGATATGATGAAAGCATATGGTATTGACTACAGAACAGCTGGTGAAAACATTGCTAAAGGGCAAACTTCTCCACAACAGGTTGTTCAAGGCTGGATGAACAGTCAAGGTCACCGCGAGAACATTATGAATCCTAACTTTACTCACATCGGTGTAGGTCACGCTGAAGGTGGGAACTACTGGACTCAAATGTTCATCGGAAAATAATTAAATCAAGAGAACCTGCCAAATTGGCAGGTTCTTTTTTTATTTATTATCTCCCATCCGACTTTTTTATATTCATAGAATAGAAGATATCTCCTAATAATAGGAAGAAAGATTGAATTTTGCTTATTTTGGTTTATGTACTCCTTAGATCGTAAAAAGAGCTAGTACTAATCTTAAAAAGGAGAATGCTGATGAAACACTGGATCATTTTATTATTGCTTTTCTTGCTTGCAGGGTTATTGGCTGCCTGCGGCGGTGATGATACACAGTCAGATGCTCCGCGAACAGGCGAAGAGAGTTCTGAGCAGCAGGCTAATAAAGAAGAAACGGATCAAAGCGGCGGAACAGCCAATATGGTGAACGTCACCTTAATGAATGGAGACGAAGATGAGGTTGGCACTGCAGAGCTCATCGACCAGGAGGATGGAGTATTATTTAATGTAGAAGCTTCTGATCTTCCTGAAGGAGAACATGGATTTCATGTCCATGAAGCAGCGCTGTGCAAAGCTCCTGAATTTAAATCAGCCGGTGATCATTTTAACCCGACGGATGCAAGCCACGGTACTGAATCAGAAGACGGCCCTCACGCCGGTGATTTACCAAACTTAGAGGTAGGTGAAGACGGAACAGTTCAGAAGGAGTTCACAGCTGAAAATGTTACATTGGAGAAAGAAGCCGATAATTCTCTATTAGCTGAAGACGGGACAGCCTTAGTGATTCATGCTAAGGCGGATGATCATGCATCACAGCCATCCGGAGACGCAGGCGCACGGATCGCTTGTGGAGAAATTACTGAGCAAGAAGATTAAAAAAAAAGACTCTGCTTACTCGCAGAGTCTTTTCTGTTAAAAATTAATCGTAATGCTCTCTGCCTCTTCTAGTGAATTCCCTTCCGCATCAAAAGCATCACTTGTTGTAATCGTTAAATCTTTTAATTTCTCTGTATCTGTTTTTTCTAATACAAAGCCTAAGTCTCCGACTTTTTCCTCGCCCGGCTCATACTTGCCGTATAAATTTTCCAGATAAAAATCATCCTCAAAATCCTTCTCTTCCCCCTGCCCGGTTTTTAATACCGAAACAGGAGCAAAATCGGTTACTTTATCCGATGTGTTTGTAATAGAAACTCTAAGTTTCACATAATCGAAATTGGTTTCCTCATGAGTATAGGCATGAAAGAAATCGATTAAGTCAGGGGAAGGGGAATAATTTAATACCTTTACATGTTCTATTTCCATTTCCATAGGACCGACTTTAAACTTCTCATTATCTTTAGAGATAGTTTTAAGTTCAAGTACGCCATCCGTATCTTCATTTATTTCCCCTGGATTGTCTAAATTACGATCATCAGAAGCTTGTGGGTTATTAACATATTTCACTTTTTCTTTGGTTGTTTCTTCTGCTTTTTCTCCGCCGGCATTCTCTTCGGCATGGCTTTCATTAACCTGCTGATCGTTTGCACACCCCGCCAATATAATGAAAACACTGCAAAGCAAGAAAAGAAGTTTCATATTAAAATCCTCCTGCAAAAATATAGCGGGACATAGAAGCGCCCCGCTAAAAGCTTTTACTTACTCTTACCTAATAACTCCATAACTTTTTGTCCAACTTCATGATTATCATGCAATCCTGCAAAGTTCTGGGATTGCGGCCCGTAACCATAAACAATCACATCTTCACCCGTATGACCACCTGTTGTCCAGCCAGTACCAGAGCGAAGGTCGAAAATACGCTCGATTGCATTATCAATTTCTACCGTTGTTCCATCTGCCGCAGCTTTTTTAACTGAGTTTATTTCATCCTTAGAAAGATCCAAGTCAATATACTTCGCTAAAGTTTCTTCTACTTCAGCTCCATCAGAAATTTCTTGCGCCATAAAGTCAGGTGTACGCTTGGCTGCTTTAATTGGTTCAGGATTCCAGATATATTCTCCGTCACGCCCCATTGCCATACCGCCAGTTGAATGGTCAGCTGTTGTAATCACTACAGTATGTTTATCCTTCTTAGCGAACTCAATAGCCTCTTTGTATGCTTTTTCGAAATCTTCCATGTCACTCATTGCAGATACGACATCATTATCATGGCCGGCCCAGTCAATTTGACTGCCTTCAACCATCAGGAAAAACCCTTGCTTATTCTTGTCGAGACGATCGATTGCGGATGATGTCATCTCTGCAAGAGACGGAGTCTCTTCCGTCCGGTCAATCATCTTATCCATACCTTTTGGTGCAAACAATCCAAGTACCTGTGCACTGTCATCCTTAAGCATTTCTTCCCGGGAGTCTACGTAAGAAAATCCATCCTTTTGGAATTCTTCAATCAGGCTACGGTCTTCACGATCAAAATAAGTTGTGCCGCCTCCAAGCATTACGTCAACTTTATGTTCACCGTTAATTTTTTCAACATAATAATCATCGGCAATATCATTGTAATTGTGGCGTGATTCATCATGAGCCCCAAAAGAAGCTGGTGTTGCATGGTTGATTTGAGAAGTGGATACTAGACCAGTAGATTTACCATTCTCTTTGGCCAGCTCAAGTGCAGTTTTCACTTCCTCTTTATTTTTGTCCACTGCAATCGCATTATTATATGTTTTAATTCCTGCTGCCATAGATGTGGCTGCTGCTGCACTGTCCGTGATACTTTCTTCATCATCCCAGGAATAAGTTTCCTGCATCCCAATTAAATGATCATCAAACGCGGTATTTTCGGTATAAGGAGTAGATGGATCATCCTTAAGGTAACGATATGCTGAAGTATAAGACGTTCCCATACCATCCCCGATTAAGAATATGACATTTTTTATTTCGGCATTATTTCCTTGCTTAGGAGCTGCCGCTGCTTCGTTAGCAGCAGTTGATCCAAAACCACTTAATATAACCGTAGACATTACTGCAATAGGTAATAATTTCTTAGATATTTTCTTGTTAAACAAAACTGTTTCCTCCTCAGATATGTATTCACAAAGAAAATGATAAAGAAAAACTGTTAATACTATATTTAGAAAGTATTAACAGTTTGTAAAATATATAATTTTTCTGGTTTTTCAATAAATCTTTAAGAGGAGTAATTAAGAGGAGAGCAAATTTTTCTGGGCAGGTTTATAAGGGAAAACGGAGAGAATTTGGTCTTTGGAAAAGGTTCTAACTTCTTCTCTTAGAAAGCAATAAGCAAGTATTTTATCAGATTGAACAGTTAACACTCTTATTGTCCTTTGAGAAATATCCCAGCTATTTGTAATGTAGATGATCTCTAACTTCTCCTTCGTTTCAGCAGAGCGATTCAGCAAACAATCCATAGTAAGCCCTCCTTTAAACACGAACATTTGTTCTTATTATATGTTAAAAAGTCTAAATCATGCAAATGAAAAAGCCCTCCACAACTGGGAGGAATTTACAGCTTGTAGAGAAACCCCGTGTTTTTCTACAAGCTTTTTTCTTGTCTCCAGGAGCACAGACCATTCCCTTTCCGCGGACGAACGCCCACACTGCGGGGTCTCGGATCGCCCGTTTTTCCGCAGGAGTGTCACGGTCTGTGCTCCTTCGCTCTAGCTTATAGCCGAAAAAGACTCTCCTCCATCTAGCTCACCCTAGCTAGGTGGAGGAGAGTTTTTTCATGTTTTGACAGGCAGCTGTCATCAGCCCCTGTTCTCGAACTTTCTCTTTTCCGCGCAAGCGACAATAACACAGCCCATGCAGTTCTTTTGAATCTGCGAAGCTACGCTCAACCTTTACTTTTCTCATGCGATAAATCCACTTCCCTTCATTGGAAAGTCGGTTCAAACGAACCTGCTCTTTATCTATGGCTCCCCCCTTTTTAAATAAAAATCAAAATTTTAAAACAAAAGAAATGAAGTTACTATATAAACTGCACCTACCACGAGTGAAGGCAAAGCATACCTCCAATTGCTGGAGATTTTCGGCCGGAACAGCAGGTAAATAACTACGAGGGTCATAAATGATCCAAGACCGGCCATGTAAGCATGCGACGTATCTGCAGCTGCCAGCACCGCACCATCTCGAAAGGCGACATCCGTAATAGCCAGAAGCTGCATATTAAATAAGTTACTTCCCAGAATAGAGCCTACAGCCATACCGTAATTGGCCATCTTAAATGCTGCCAGCACCGTCACTAATTCCGGCAGTGAAGTAGAAGCTGCGATTAAGAAGCTACCGACAAAGCTTGCATTCAGGCCGGAAACCTGAGCCAGCCGATCTCCTGAAACCGCCAACACACTGCCTGCGGCAAACACAAGAAGTGCAAACAGAATAAAACGAATAACGGCTTTTTTTAACTTATAATCTTTTCCAGACTTTTTTTCTTCAGCTGCCGGTGCAGCCTCCTCTTCTTCCTCACTATTGGACAAGAATTTCGTCATTACAATGTAAATCGCTACAATGAAGAGCATTTCTACCCCAACACCCAATATCTCAAAGGAAATGGGATTCAAAAGGGCAAAGATTACTATCGCCATATACACCAGCCCAATGACCGCTGAATTCAAGTGATGCTTTCTGCCAACTCTCTGAAATAAACGGCGCCGTCTATAAACAATATCAACAACCGCTAATATTAATAAATTAAACACGTTACTTCCAATCATATTCCCTACGGCAATATCCGGATTATCAATATAAACAGCTGTCAAACTTGTTGTCAGTTCAGGCAGGGACGTAGCACCTGCAATGAGGAAAGTTCCCACGGCCGCTCCGCTTAACACTGACTTTTTACTAATAATATCTCCATATTTATTGAGTTGAACTGCAGCTAATACGACAATCACAGCGGCAATCAGAAAGATAATATAAACCATACCTATCTCCTCTCATTAATTAGAGCAAATAAAAAGAGACCCTGGTACAGAATATGCACCAAGGTCTCGCGAACTTAACAGAATAGAGCCTTATGAACCGAGTAGTAATCTACTGAATTGACGATTCATAAGCCGCAAATATACGGTCGCTACTCCCCTTGTTAACCTACACTATATTTACTTTAATAGGTACAGTCAAGAAAAAAGCTGTTATGTATGCTCTCTGTGTAAACCTGTCCTAATGCCCCTAGAGGAAAGTCCTCATCTGATGATCATCCCTATATCCATTTTCCTTTTTATTCCTATATTCATGGTATTTCGTCCAGTTTATTTGAGAACGTATTGTAATCATGAAGATAATTGATATGATGAAATGAAATTAATGGATAGCTTATAGGTTACCAGTATCACATTCTATTAAATTACTAGAGAAAGGAGCATTCATTATTCCATTTCTGCCACAATTGAATCAAAAAACAATCCTCACCTTATTTACCGTACTACTGGCTATAGGTATTCTTTTTTATTTCTCACCAGGTTCTGCACATGCTCAAAGTAACGGGGAATACCAAGTGGATGCTGACTCCCTAAATGTAAGGAGCTCTCCAAGCCTAGATGCACCGATCATTGGATCTCTTCCTGATAATACAGTTATATCGGTGAATGAAGTTACATACGGCTGGGCTAAAATCAGCTATAATGGTGAAACAGGATGGGTTGCTGCTTATTATTTAGTACCCGTTTCTTCTTCTTCTCCGCTAGAAGGAGTACATATTACGCTCGATCCAGGTCATGGAGGCTTTGATCCTGGGGCTGTAGGCGTAAGTGGGAACTACGAAAAAAATGTTAACCTGAAAACAGCGCAGTACACTTCCGCTCGATTACAAGAAGCCGGTGCAGATGTAACGATGACCCGTTCCGGTGACCAATACTTAACATTAGAAAACAGAGTAGAGATCAGCCATTCCTCAAATACAGATGCATTTATCAGTTTCCATTACAACGCAAGCACCGCTCCTAGTGCTAAAGGTATCAGCAGCTATTACTATAGTGATTCTTCCCTTGCCCGGCAGATTCAAAATGAGCTGGCTGGTCAAACCAACCGCCAAAATGATGGAGTCAAATTCGGAGACTTCCATGTACTTAGAGAAAATAGAAGCCCTGCTGCTCTATTAGAGCTTGGCTTTTTATCCAATTCGGAGGAAGGTGCTTTAGTAGAAACTGATGCCTATCAAGCTCAAGTATCCCAAGCAATCACAGATGGCGCCATCAATTATTTTGACAACTAAGAAATACGATCTGGCAGACCTATACAGCACCCATTGAGAAAAAACCGCCCTATTGGCGGTTTTTTACTTATTCCCATTCTTTGTCAATATTTTTCGTACTTCTGACTGTATCAATCGGACGAACGGTTCGTTCAATTTCTTCACGCTTTGGTTCAAGCATCGGAGGCAGAGATAATTTTTCCCCAAGGGTTTCATATGGTTCATCACCCATAAAACCCGGCCCGTCAGTTGCAAATTCAAATAGGATTTGCGGGGCAACACCCACATATAAGGATTCGAAATAATGACGGTTTACGTAACCAGATGTTCGATATCCGAACCGCGGGATACGTTCAATCCATTCTTCAAGTGCTTCGCGGTCTTCTACACGAAAGGCTGTGTGGTGGACCGTTCCATATCCTTGACGAGCCTGAGGCAGAACCGGGTTGTATTCAACAACTACCTGGGCCCCATTTCCTCCCTCTCCTACTTCGAACAAGTGAAAGGCCCCTTCTTCATCGATCTCTTTAAATCGCAGCACTTTTTCAAGCATTTCTTTAAAATACTTAAAGTTCTCTATTCGTATATGAATAGGCCCTAAACCGGTAATCGCAAATTCAAGCGGGATCGGCCCTTTCTGCCAAGGGGTTCTGGGGGCTGTTCCCTCATCATGTTCATCCGAAATTAGTTCATATGATTGATCGTCGAAATCAACAAATGGAAGAACCTTCTTCCCAAATCTTTCTTTAATTCCTTTATGATTAACGTCTAAACGGTCAAATCGTTTCACCCAGTACTCAAGAGCTTGATCAGAAGGAACCCGAAATGAAGTCGTCGAAATTTCGTTGGTTCCATGCGAGCCTTTAGGAATGCCGGGGAAATCAAAAAATGTCATGTCCGTACCCGGGGTTCCTTTATCATCCGCGAAAAACAAATGGTACGTCTGAATGTCATCCTGATTTACCGTCTTTTTGACTAAGCGCATGCCAAGCACATATGTGAAAAATTCATAGTTTTTTTCAGCACTGCTCGTTATCGCCGTCACATGGTGTATGCCTTTTAATTCATTCATTTTCATTCCTCCATCGTATAGATTCCGCGTATAGTTATATTCTTTACTTCTATCGTATCTTCTATTTATCTCAAATTCAAGATAATTGTCTTATTCTTTTTTAAACATAGTTTGTTTTCTCATAAACGTGATACAATAAAAAAAGATTTGTTAATGTTAAAAGGAGTTTTACTAACATGTCAGCTGCTAAAAAACCTTTTACCGCGCTCTCTCCAACTTTCGACCCGTGGGAAGCCTACATGGATGTAGAGGAACATGGAGAGATGACCCTCTCCAATGTCGAATTCACCACCACTTACTTATGTAATATGCGCTGTGCCCACTGTGCTGTCGGCTACACTCTTCAAAATAAAGATCCAGATGCGCTGCCGATTGATTTAATTCTCAGCCGTTTGGATGAAATCAGGCATCTGCGTACATTAAGTATCACCGGCGGCGAGCCTATGCTTTCAAAAAAATCAGTCGAGCAATATGTTTTGCCGCTGTTAAAATACGCCTATGAACGCGGTGTCCGCACCCAGATTAATTCGAATCTCACTCTTCCTTTTTCCAGGTATGAAGCGATTATACCTTACTTAGACGTCCTTCATATTTCTCATAACTGGGGTACGGTGGAAGAGTTTGCGGAGACAGGCTTTGCCAATATGGAGCGCCGCCCCAATTTTAAAAACCGCGCGAAATACTTTGACCGCTTAGTTGAAAACAGCCAGGCTTTATCAGCAGAAGGCGTTATGGTATCGGCGGAAACGATGCTCAACAAGCGGACGTTTCCCCACCTGGAAAAAATCCATGACCACATTTTAGAAATGGGATGTGCCCGGCACGAAGTACATCCTATGTATCCCGTAGATTTCGCAAGCAACCTTGAAACCTTATCTTTAGAAGAAATGCGTGAAGGAATTATTCGTCTGCTCGACTACCGCGATCCGGACACATGGATGCTTTTCGGCACCCTTCCTTTTTATCCATGCAATACTTCTAGAGAAGACTTGGATATGCTTAAACGACTGGATGAAGCGCCAAATGTAACGGTACGAAACGACCCGGACGGACGCTCTCGTCTTAATGTGAACATATTTTCAGGGGAAGTCAACGTCACTGACTTTGGAGATGAGCCCGCTCTTGGTAACATTCAGAATACATCTCTTCCAGACGCATTTAAAAAGTGGATGGGCACGAAGACAGCGGCGGCACTGAACTGTCACTGCCCGGCTGCCCAGTGTCTCGGACCGAACCTGCTCGTAAAAAACACATATTATCAGGACGTTGATTTCCAGAAGAAACAAGCTAATATTTCCTTGAATAGATAGTTGAGGCCAAAACGAGACCCCTCAAGCGAAGTGAGAGATTCCCCTGCCGCCTTTCGCTGATAACGAGGCTGCAATAGCTTGCCGAACAGATAATAAAGAGCCTGTAGTGAAAGTTTCACTACAGGCTCTTTATTTTAGTCACTAATTTTTAGTCACTTATTTAATGAAACTTCCCTAAAAATCATACTCCTCCAGGATCTTTTGTGTAATTAAATCGTATCCCTTTTTATTCGGGTGCAGTTCATCACTAAAGTATTCGGTTGACTTTTCCTTAAAGAGATCATTTGTCGATATGAACTTAATCTTCTCATAGTCGCCTACAAGATCTTTACTCGTATCATTCCAATCTGTGACCACTTCTTCAATTTCTGCAGAATCAGGATAAGGGTTATAAAGACCTAAGAATAAAATGGGTGCATCAGGATTCTCTTCTCTAATAATCTTAAAAATTTCTCTTAGATTATTTACATAGTCTTCTTTTCCTTTTTGAATACGCTCATCATAGAGAGGCTGCAAGTCATTGCCGTTACTTTTAATTAAATCGTTCGTCCCAATAAAAATGACAAAGTACTCGGCATCACTTAACTGCATTTCTATATCCGGCCGGTTGATTTGTTCTAATAAACCGTCGGTCTGCTGGCCGGGGATTCCAAAATTCTGTACGGAAACTTTGCCTTGTTTGTTTTCCGTCAGCAGTTTTCCTAAATTTTCTGCATAGCCAGCCCCTGATTCATCTCCTACTCCATAAGTTAAGGAATCTCCTAATGCAAAAAGGTCTTCTTCCTTCGTAGCAGCTATATCATTTTGCTGATTAGAATTTATATACCAGATTACAGCTGCGATGATTAGAACCGCTGCTGCTGCAATTCCTATTATTTTTTTCATGATGATCCTCCTCTATCTGTCTAGGATTGTAAACTTCCCTTTTCCTAATGCTGTTAAACCGTAATTGTCTCCTAAACTAAATTCTAATTTTATAGAATATTTTTCTTCCCTTAAGGCGACAATGATAAAAAAAGGACGAGGAGCTGCGTTTATGAAAACGAATAATTCAAACGGTGAATCTTCATCGGTTCAATCTGCAGATTCACAGCCGATCTTTCCGGATATCGAAAAGAATATCGATCATTTAAAAATGCTGCTCGGGCGTCCTTTTGACCTGACTTACCGAGTATTTAACTATAAACATTCTTCGTTTGCCATTGTTTATATAAATGGATTAATCAGTAAAGAAGACATCGAACTGAGCGTCATTCCCCCGCTTATGCGCTGGTTTAAGGAAAATGACTCTTTAAAAGACCGGTTAATAGAAGATTTTGAGCAGCATATTCAGATTCCCCAAACTCTGAAGAAAACAGAAAAGCTCTCTAAAGCTGCCGAAGCGATTCTGCGAGGCCATGTTCTGATATTCGTTAACAAGAGTGATAAGGCATTTTTAATAGCTGATCAGCGCTGGGAGACCAGGTCTATTGAAGAACCAGCTTCGCAGACGATGGTTAGAGGACCAAGGGAAGGATTTGTTGAAACACTCGCCGTTAATTCCACCCTTATCCGGAGAAGAATTACAAACCCTAAACTACGTTTCAAAAGATTTACCGTGGGCGAGCTGAGTCAGACCTCTGTTTTCATTACTTATATTGATGGTTTAGTAGATGAGGAGGCACTAGACCTCGTTTATGACCGGTTAATGAACAGTAAAATCAAAGAAATTTTCGAGACCGGAATGCTGCAGGAAGTGTTGGAGAAAAAAGGATACTCCCCTTTTCCTACATTAATAGATACCGAACGCCCTGATGTGGTCTGTGCGGCTCTTACAGAAGGAAAGCTGGCGATCATGATGGAAGGTTCGCCTTTCGCATTAATTGGACCGGCCACCTTTATTTCTTACTTTCAAACAGCTGAGGATTACTATAACCGTTTTGATTTATCTACTTTTTTGCGCTGGATCCATATGCTGGCTTTCATTATTGCTTTTGCCCTGCCGGCATCTTATGTAGCACTAACTACTTTTCATCAGGAATTAATCCCTACTGATCTTCTTATCAGCCTGGCTGCTCAGAGGGAAGGTCTCCCCTTTCCTGCCATTGTTGAAGCTTTAATTATGGAGTTTATCTTTGAAATATTAAGGGAGGCAGGCATTCGCATGCCAAGGCCGATTGGGCCTGCTGTTTCAATTGTAGGGGCTATCGTAATTGGTGAAGCCGCTGTTTCGGCCGGACTTGTGTCCCCTGCTATAGTAATCGTCGTTTCCTTGACCGCAATTGCCAGCTTTGCGAACCCCTACTATTCTATTGCAGGCTCGATTCGTATCCTAAGATTTGTGCTGATTATATTTGCCGGAACAGCCGGAGTATTTGGAATGATGATTTTTTCATTAATACTATGTGTACACCTCGTTTCCTTGCAGTCGCTGGGGCGCCCTTTTATGTATCCATTTGCGCCATTTTCTTTAAAGAAACAAATAGATACGATCTTGAGGTTCCCCCTATGGTGGAGTTCCCGTCAATCCAAAAAGAAACAGGGGGCAAAAACATGAAGCGTATCTTTTTTATCCTCTTTTGCACGCTTGGTTTGATAAGCGGGTGCAGCGGACAACAGGAATTAGATGATCTGCTTATTCTTACAGGTATAGGTGTAGACTTAGGAGAAAATGAAGAGGTAAAGATCACCTTTCAAGCAACAAACCCTCAGTCAGAAGCTGGTGGTCAGTCTGTTGCAGGCGGAGTGAGTCAGGCGAATGCCTATACTTTTGAAAGTGAAGGAAAAGATATTATTGAAGCGGTAGAAAACTCTAAGAATTTAATATCACGTAAACTATTTTTTCCTCATATCTCAACACTCGTTATAAGTGAAGAATTTGCAAAGGAAAGAGGGGTGGACCTTCTTGTTAATTTTTTGTAGCGTCATTATGAAATAAGAGACAGTTATTTAGTGTTTATTGCGAAAGAGGATACAGCGAACCATATTTTAAACACATTTCCTCCCTTGGAAAACTCATCCGCTCAGAACATGGAACAGTTAATTTATATGCCCAATAGCAAGTTGAGTTTGAAAGACGGGATAAAATTAGAAGATTTTATCCGGTGGAGGTATGCTGATCAGCAGGATCCTGTAGTTACTGGTATAGAGAAGGTCAGTAAAGAATATGACTCTTCAAGCTCTGAAACATTAAACAATATTGAAGGAAATATGAATGCCGTCCGTTTAACAGGGTTTGCTGTATTTAATAAATCCCGTTTAGTCGATTGGCTGTCAGAAAAAGATTCGATTGCCTGGAGTATTATCACTAAAAAAACGAACAAGGTAAAATCCTATAATATCAGCTGCCCTGAAAACAAAGGAAAAGGATCCATTCAATTTTTATTAAAAGAAATGAAAATAAAAGCGAAGCCTAAACTTAAGAATAGTCAATTAACCTACGATTTGCAGCTAAAAGGCCACCTTTCCTTACAAGGTCTTCATTGTGACTATAAACTTTCAACGACAAAGGGAATCACAGAGCTTCAAAAAGTAATAAATGACTCGATAAAAAAAGATTTGGAGACCGCCGTAACAAATGCTCAGAAGCAAGGGTTAGACTATTTCGGCATTCGAAACCAGATTTCCAGAAACTACCCAAAACAATGGAAGAAAGAAAAGGACAACTGGGGAAACTTATATGAAAACATGAAAGTAAAAGCCGATGTAAATATCTATATAGAATCCACCGGAGCGAGAGTCGATAATAATGAAGAATAATAAAAAAACACTAAAAGAAAAATTATTTATTTCTGGAGTATGGGTGTTTTCGTTCGTGTATGCCTTTTCCTATATATGGGACATCAATATTCCGATCACTGAAGGGCTGAAGGGGATTTATGAGCCTGTCTATGAAGCTTTATTTGGAGGTAAAACATGAAGATTAAGCTTTCCAATTATCAGTTTTTTAGTGTTGTTTTTAACTTTATCATTTTCAGCTCCATTCTCATGGCTCCGGCGCTTACGGTTGCAGGGGCTAAGCAGGACGGATGGATCTCCATGCTGCTGGCGACAATCATAGGATTACTCTTAATGGCGCTTTACCTTTTCCTATTTAAAAAATATAATTACCCTTCTCTGTTTGAACTAATGGATAAAGCAGCAGGCAAATGGGGCGGAACCATTATTAACTTGCTTATTATTTTCTATGCTATCCATCTTGCCGCTCTTGTTGTTCGAAATCTTAGTAATTTCATGGTAGTGAGTGTTATCCCTTACTCTCATCCCTGGGTTTATCAAATTATGATTCTTGTACTCGTATCCTACACAGCAGTGCTGGGTGTGAAAAAGCTTTTTCTCGTAAGTGAATTATTGTTTCCCTTGGTCATATTGTTCCTGCTGGGTTCACTGCTTTTAGTCACTGAAGAATTCGACTTTCTAGAGATAAAACCTATTTTCAACACTGGTTTCGCCCCTATTTTTGAAGGGGCTTACCCTACCTTAGGCTTCCCGTTCATTGAAGTTCTGATATTAAGTACCTTCCTTCAATATATGGAGAAGAAAGAAAAAGCTATGATGACCTTTTTATCCGGAATCGCTGTCGGCGGCCTTATTCTGTCAGTGACCGTTTTTTTTATCATTGGAGATGAAGGCGCCTATATGGTAGGACGAGAATCCTATCCAACCTATTCCGTACTGAGAGATATCGACTTTATCACTGTCTTTGAAAGAGTAGAAATCCTGATGGCCGTCGCCTGGATAAATGGTTTATTCGTTAAAATAACGGCATGCTTCTTAGTAGCCATGATTGGCTTGCAGCATTTAGCAAAATCGTCCAATTATTATTTCTTTGTTATACCAATCGGTGTACTTATTTGGGCAATGAGTAACCATTTGCATAAGTCTATTATGGATTTCAATAACTTTGTAAATACGAGCTGGACCTTATATTGGTTTTCCCTTTACTTTTTTATTATCCTAATATTTTTGATTGGTTTCATGAGAAAAGTAAAGGTCAATACATCCTAGCAGGAAACCTTGCAGATTATTTACAAACAGATATATAGGAAACAATGAAAAAAGCCTGTTGAGAGCTTTCAACAGGCTTTAATCAATAATTTATTTATTTCCTGCCCCTTCTTCCATCTTATGAAAATCAAGGCCGGAGTTTACTTTTTCTACATACCCCGCGCGAATGACAAAATCTCCGAAATGTTCATTTTCTTTACGCTCTTTTGCATAGTGAGAAATGATAGGCTTGAGCTCCTGAAGGATTTCTTCTTCGCCAATATTCTCCCGGTACATTTTATTTAATCTATCCCCTGCAAATCCTGCGCCTAAATACATGTTGTATTTACCCGGGGCTTTACCGATAAAGCCAATTTCACCAAGCGCCGGGCGTGAGCAGCCATTTGGACAGCCGGACATGCGGATAATGATCTCCTGATCACGCAGCCCTTGTTCATCAAGCATATCTTCAATTTTATCAATTAATGAAGGAAGGTAGCGTTCGGACTCTGCCATCGCAAGACCGCACGTAGGAAAAGCAACACACGCCATTGAATTCCGTCTGAGTGCCGAGTTTTCTTTTCCATCTGTTAATCCATAACTTGCGACGAGCTCATCGATTTTACCTTTTTGCTCCTCGGACACATTAGAGATGATCAAGTTCTGATTAGCGGTCAGCCTGAAGTCACCCGTATGCACTTTGGCAAGTTCACGAAGACCAGTCATCAGCTTATAATCTTCCGTATCTCTCACCCGGCCATTTTGAATGAAAAGAGTGAGATGCCATTTCCCGTCTCCCTTTACCCAGCCGTAACGGTCGCCATTATGGTCAAAATTATAGGGACGTGCTTCCTCAACACTCCATCCTAATCTTTCGTTTAACTCATTTCGAATCCAATCGAGACCTTTCCGATCGACCGTATACTTAAATCTGGCATTTTTTCTTTCTGAGCGGTTTCCATAATCGCGTTGAATCGTAAGGATTTTTTCACCGACTTCAATCATCTGTTCTGGCTTGCAGAAGCCGATTACGCGCGAGAGTTGAGGATATGTATCTGTATCCCCGTGGGTCATCCCCATTCCGCCGCCTACCGCAATATTAAAGCCTTGCAGCTTGCCACCTTGCAGGATCGCAATGAATCCCAGATCCTGTGAATAGATATCGACATCATTAGAAGGAGGCACTGCAACACCGATTTTAAATTTCCGTGGTAAATAAAGCGGGCCGTAGATCGGTTCGGATTCCTCTTCACCCCTGGTGTCGGCCACTTTCTCTTCATCAAGCCATATCTCATGATAAGCTCTCGTTCTCGGGAGCAAATGTTCACTGAGCTTACGGGACCACTCATACACTTCTGCATGAACATCAGACTGATAAGGAATTGAGTTACACATAACATTTCGATTTACATCCCCGCAGGCAGCAATCGAATCCATCAGCGCTTCGTTCATCCCTTGAATTGTATTTTTCATATTCCACTTTAAAATGCCATGGAGCTGAAATGTCTGTCTTGTCGTAAGCTTCATTGTACCGTTGCCGTATTTCACCGCGAGCTCATCCATCGTCAGCCACTGCTCAGGGGTGGCGACACCTCCCGGCAGTCGTACACGGATCATAAACTGATAGTTCGGCTCAAGCTTTTGTTGTTTACGCTCATTGCGGACATCCCGGTCATCCTGCATATAACTCCCGTGGAATTTAAGCAGCTTTGTTTCTTCATCAGGAATTCCCGCACTTAATCGTTCAGCGAAGCTTTCCGTCAGGTTCCCTCTTAAGAAATCACTGCGTTCCTTTATATCTTCCATTTCACTGGGAGGGCCGTGCTGTTCAGGAAATCTATTTTTTGTCATTCAAAAGCTCCTCTCTCTATTAATAAACATCACGCTGGTATCGTTTTTCTTTACGCATCTCATTAAGATAGGTGTTCGCTTCCTCTTCGTTCAATTCTCCCTCTTTCTGAATGATCGCAAGCAGCGTGTCCTGGACGTCCTTCGCCATATACTTTTCATCCCCGCATACATAAACATGGGCCCCGGCCTGCAGCCATTCATACAAAGCTTCACTCTGTTCAAGCATACGATGCTGAACATATACTTTTTCTGAAGTATCCCTGGAAAATGCGATATCCATTTTAGTCAGCACGCCTTCCTTCAGCCATCTCTGCCATTCAGTCTGATATAGAAAATCAGTAACAAAGTGCTGTTCCCCGAAAAATAGCCAGGAACCTCCTGAAGCTTCCGTCTCCTCCCTTTCTTCCAGGAAAGCACGGTAAGGAGCAACCCCTGTTCCTGCCCCTATCATAATAATTGGAGTGTCAGGGTTTTGAGGCAGCTTGAAGTTTTGGTTGCGCTGAACAAATACCGGCAGGGTGGAACCTGGCTCAGATCGTTCTGAACACTGCACAGAGCAGACGCCGGAGCGTTCTCGGCCATGGGCATCATACCTTAAGGCACCGATTGTAAGATGCACTTCATCAGGATTAGCTTTCTGGCTGCTTGCAATCGAATACAGACGGACAGGAATTTTGCGTAACACTTGTATAAAGTCCTGTGGCTTCACTTCCCATGGACCATAATCCTGAACTAAATCGAACAAGTCTCGGCCATAGATGTATTCTTTAAGGATTTCAGCGTTCTCGGGTGCTGTCAGTTTTTTAAGTGGATCACTGCCTGTTAAGTCAGCTGCTTTTTCTAATAATGGCTTAGTAAGACTTGTAATCTCAAAAGTAGACAACAATGCGGCACGGATCGCCCGCAGGTCTCCCTGCTTATTAATCGATACACTTTCTTCAGGATTCCATCCCATAAGTTCAATCAGCTTGTTGACTAATTCAGGGTCATTTTCAGGGAAAATTCCCAGGCTGTCGCCAGGCTCATATTCAAGATTAGACCCCTCAAGATCAATTTCTAAATGACGCGTTTCTTTGTTCGACCCACGTCCATTCAGGTTAATATTTTCTAACACTTCCGCCTGGAAAGGATGGCTTCGTGAGTAAGAAGGCTGGCTATCCATATTGACAACTGAAGCGGGAGCAGCCCCATGTGACTGCTGCTCTTCCTGGCCTTGAGCAATTTCATTTAAGACCCCATTAAACCATTCATTAGCCGGCTCTTCAAAATCCAAATCACAATCTACGCGGGAGAAAATCCGCTCCCCGCCTAGCTCTTCTAACCGCTTATCAAAATCTTTACCTGTCTGGCAGAAAAATTCGTAAGAGCTGTCTCCAAGTGAGAGTACCGAATACCGAACCCCTTCTAATTTCGGTGCCCGTTTGCTGTGAAGAAAATCATAGAAAGAGAGCGCATTATCCGGCGGATCCCCATCACCATGGGTACTTGTAAGAACAAGCAAATCCTCTACTTTCTTTAAAGATTTAGGCTTAAAATCATCTAAAGAAGCGACGTTCACCTGATAATCCTGCTGCTTTAATTTCTGTGAGAACTCATCAGCCAGCGACTGACAGTTTCCTGTATGAGAACCATATAAAATTGTAATTTCCCTCGTTTTACTTGGGCTGCTTCCGGCATTACTGACCTGTGTTTCTGCACCATTTGCTAAAGGTGCAGCTAAGTAACCGCTCAGCCACAGCCTTTGGGCTTCTGTAAGAGTAGGCAGCAGCTGATTGAGCTGTTCGGCCTGCACTTGATCAAACGGACTGTTCTTTTCTTTAAGTTGCAAAAATACCACCTCGCCAAATTTTATAAAATCGTAAGACCCCTGATGGAAAAGGATACAACCCTAGGTTAGAATCACTCCCTATACACTATGTAAGTCAGTGTAATCATAGTTGTTTAGTCGGGTATTTACATAAAATAATAAATAGCCCCTCTTCCAAATAAGAAGAGAGGCTAATCAATATCATTATGATTCCTTCTTCTTATTTTTCAGGTCATCCCTGCTGGAATTGGCACAGTATCTGAAAAAGAAATCCAGACCCGTTGCCGAGGCTTCAAAGGGCCAGTCCCTCCACCTCTCTCAATAAGAAAGCCGCTATGAAATTTTAAGGCAATTAATGGTACATATCTTATGCTTTATTGAGCCAATTGTCAATACATTTTGAAAAAAATCCTACAATTCCGATCAGTATTAAATTGTCCTTACAGCTATTTAGTACCGGGTACCGATACATAAAAAAACGTACCAGGTACCGAATGATAAATCATCGGATCCTGGTACCTGATTAGTTATAGAGTTTCCCTTTTACTTTATAAACTTCTACAGATTGGGCCGGGCTTTCTATGGCCAAGTTTCCTTTTTTCCCTTTAATTACAGGTTTGTCTTCAAGAAGTGGTTCGAACATAACGGTATTCGGTGTTCTTTGATTATAAATATCAAGCAGTTCGACGCTTTGCTTCTCATCTCCCTGATTGACGATAACCACCACTTTCTGCTGGCCTGCCGCTCTTTCATAAATGAGAAGATCCTCTGTGCTGTGAACAATCTTTAGTTCTCCCTCAGTCAGAGCCTTATTTTCTTTTCTCACTTCAATTAATTTCTGATAGTGTGCTTTCACATCAAGATCCTGCTCATCTTGATCCCAGGGCATCATTTCACGATAGTAGCGATCTTTCCACTCATCCACAAGGTTATGATCACCGCTTTGAGATAATCCGACTTCATCTCCGTAATAAATGATTGGAGCGCCCGGCAGGGTAAATTGCAGGGAAGCCGCATTTTTCAATGTATTCGTATTTCCCTCAGCTTCGTAAATAAACCTTGGGACGTCATGACTGTCTAAGAAGGTTGCCGGAATAAATTCGTCATGATAGGTGCTGAAAATCCGGTCTAACGAAGCTCCAAAATCGTTCATGCTTCCTCCGTTGATCATCGCTTCGTAAATAGCCGTCTGCGTTTCAAAATCAATGGCCCCATCTAATTTCCCAGTATATGACGTAATTTTTTCTAAGCTGTCCCATACCTCTCCAAAAATGAATGCGTCCGGATCATTCTGCTTCACCGCATGACGGAAATCGACCCAGAAGCTGTAGCTTGGACCTTTGGCATAATCTAAACGGAAACCATCAACACCGATTTCATCCATCCAAAATGGCACCACAGTCTCAAGCATATATTCTCTCGTTTCCGGATTGTCGTTGTTTAATTCCGGAAGTTCTTTTACATCATAAAAAGTTTCGTATTGATCCGGCCACTTTAAGAAAGTAAACCAGTCATAATATTGACTGCTTTCTCCTTTTTCAACAGCATCCTGGAAAAAATCATGCTTGTTTGAAACGTGGTTCGGCACAAGGTCATAAACGACTTTCATATTTCTCTCATGAGCCCTATCAACTAACTCTTTCATCAATTCATTGCTGCCAAAACGCGGATCGACATTCATGAAATCTGTTGCATGATAGCCGTGGGAATAAGGACCCTCATAAATTGGAGAAACCCAAAGAGTATTTACACCAAGGCTTTCAATATAATCAAGCTTCTCGATCACGCCTTGCAGATCGCCGCCCATCCAGCCTTTCAGCCTCTCATCCTCTGGAAGAGAAGGATCTGTTGATGTGTTGTTGCTTTCTTCTCCATCACGGAAACGATCGACAAACACTTGGTAGATAATCGATTCTTTCGCCCATTCTGGTGATTGATAGTCTTCCACATAATAGGCAAACTCTGTTGCTTCATCGGAACTTAACGAATTGTTGTCGGCAAACTGAGAACCTTCGCTTCCAGAATTCCATACGTCAATTTTATACTTCACACGTGTATTATTTTTCTGCTTAGGAATCGTTCCTTCTAAAGTCGAAGTGTATAACCCTTCTTTGTTTGAAGTCGTTTCAACTACCTTAAGTCCGGTAACTTTTCCATTTTCTGCATCGCCGCGTTTTCCTTCAGGGGAGGAACCATCTGTTGTAAAGTAAACAGCTCCTTCATCAATCGGCCCATAATGTTCAACCGTAACTGTGACTTTCGGTTCATCATGTTTATCAGGGGTGTAAGGTGTATGGTTAAAATTGTGAGTGACCTGATGGGCAACAGGAATGTTTTCCCATTCAGAGACTTTGTCGTTATACACTTGATTATCTTCAGTAAAAGTCGCTTCCCTTGGTGCATCGATGACTTCTTTATACGATTCGCCGCCCAAGCTGTATACATACTCTAAGCGATCCCCCGCTTCTCCTCTAACTTCAATTTCATAAATTCCCTCAGCCACCTTAGTTAACGGGCTGACCTTATAATCGAAGCTGTTAAGATTGGAAGCAAGTGTCGGAACCACCCAACCCGGCGTGTTTTTAGGTACCGTCAGGTTTAACGTTAAGCTTCCTGAAGAAGTATCGGCAAGCTGAACATCCACTCTTCTTTCCTCGTCAGGGTAAAAGGTAAAAATGTAGTCGCCGTCTTGCGGAGGAGTAAACGTTAAATTAGCACCAGGCATCCAATTACCATCATAAACATACTTAAATTCAACTGTTTTTCCGCCTTCGAGAGTAATTGGCGCACTGGCCCAATACTTGTTTTCCTCGTCATATGTAAGCGGGTTATTGTTAGATCCCCAATCTAGTGAATCTGCACTTCCTCGCAGAACTACAGTGTCATACGTCTGTTCATCAGCATTCGATTCGATTTGCGCAATCGGTTGCACAAAAGTCATTAAAAAAAGGACAACGACTATTACCAGCAGTAACTTTTTCAAATGCATCTCTTCCTTCCTATTAATGTAATCGTTTTCATAATAATGGAATTTCCTTAAGAAGTCTATAGTTATAAAGGTTTAGGCCTTTTTGCTGAATGTCTTACTCCGCCGCCCTGTGTTAGGTTAGAGCGCTAATCCATCATATCAGCTTATTCACCGATTTAGATTGCTATCTTTTCTGGTTTTCACCCCCAATAAAAGGGTAAAATATATCGAATGATGTCAATTGAAGGAGAATATGCAAATGAACAAGAAAGGCAAATTAAAAATGAGACGACGCGCACTATATATTCTTATTGGAATCATCATTATTTCTTTCTATTTTATAAATGTAGCCTGGATCGGTAAGGACGATGATGGAGCTTCTTCTCTTGAGACAGAGATAAAGACTGTCAAAGGCGATTGGGTAGGTGCCTGGGCAGCAAGCATGCAAGCACCTTTTGAGGATGGGGTTTCTCATAAAGGCTTTAAGGATCAAACCGTAAGAATGGTTGTCCACCCGCAGATGGACGGAGATCAAATGCGGATCCGCTTGTCGAATGCTTTCGGTGAAGAGCCGCTGACTATTGAGAAAGTCCATGCAGCGGTATCAAAAGGCGGAGCAGAAATTGACCCTGATACCGACCAAAAGATAACCTTTGACGGGAAAGAGAAGGTCACCATTCCTCCAGGAGAGAAAAAGTTTAGCGATCCTATTCCTTTAAAGGTGAAGAGTGAAAAAGAGCTGGCCGTGTCTATCTATGCAAATGAAAAAACAGGCCCGGCAACCTGGCACCCGCGTTCGATGCAGACAAACTACATCAGCTCCGGTGATCATGTATCCGAAGCCGGTGCTTCAAATTTTGAAACAGAAGAAGAATCATGGTTTTGGCTTGAGGCCGTAGATGTTACAGCAGATCCTTCGGTAAAAGGAGCTCTCGTTGTCCTAGGAAGTTCGATTGCGAACGGGAACTACTCGGAAATAGATGCCAATAATCGCTGGCCTGATTATTTAGCCGACCGTATGAACTCAGAAGACGCTGAAGTGAAAATGTCTGTTCTGAATGCAGGCATCTCGGCAAACCAATTGATTAACAGCCCGCCGGAAAAAGGTGAGAATGCCCTCGACAGGCTGGATCGGGATGTGTTCAGCCAGACAGGAGTCGAAGGCGTCATTCTTCACCAAGGCTTAAACGATATCAGGCATCACCCTGACTATGATTCAGAAAAAATTATTGAGCAGATGAAGAAGGTCATCGACGCCACTCACGATAAAGGGCTTAAAATTTATGGCGGAACCTTAACCCCTTTTAAAGGATCAAGCATGTATACAGAAAAAGGCGAAAAAACCCGCCAGGAAGTCAATGAGTGGATCAGAACGAGCGGAGAATTCGATGGAGTGATCGATTTTGACAAAGCAGTCAGGGACCCTGAAGAGCCAAAGCGCTTTCTCCCTGAATATGATGCCGGAGACAATCTCCACCCTAATGATGAAGGATATAAAAAAATTGCAGAAACGATTGACCTTTCTATTTTCGAAGAATAAGCTGGAACCTCGAGATCTTTATACAATTTTTCAAGTAGGATCCGGGAGCGAAAAACTTCCCTTCACCTAAGTGGAGGGAAATCTTCTTCATATGCTGACGGACTTTCTCTTTTCAATACATTAAACCCTTCTCATTTGATACAAATATGCTTAGAGTAATGTAAAAAAAGCTATCGTCTGTCGAGATTTCCCCGACAGACGATAGCTTTTTTAGTTAGCCACTGATGACGTTTGTACAGACCAGTCAAACCGGCCGCTAATGAGCCATTCGTCCAGTGCTTCAATATCCTTTGAAAAAACTCGATCTTCTGTTATCGAAGGGACTACTGTTCTTCCTTTAGAAAACAGTTCTCTTGCGCTTCCAGATGCTAATGAAATCCCACGGTACTCAAGCGCCTGCATGGCACAAATCAATTCAATTGCGGCCACTTTCTGAGCATTTCTGATGATTTGATAACAATGGCGGGCTGCCGTCGTTCCCATACTGACATGGTCTTCCTGGTTAGCGGAGGAAGGAATCGAATCAACGCTGGCCGGATGAGCAAGTGTTTTATTTTCCGACACGAGCGATGCGGCAGCATACTGCATGATCATCGCTCCCGACTGCAGGCCGGGATCAGGACTTAGAAAGCCCGGCAGATCATTTAACTGCGGGTTGACCAGCCTTTCGATGCGGCGCTCCGATATATTCGCCATTTCCGCTGCTGATATTTTTAAAAAGTCCATCGCTAAAGCAATCGGCTGCCCGTGAAAATTCCCTCCTGAGACGATTGTCTGCCCATTTTCGAGGATGAGCGGGTTATCCGTAGCCGCATTCATTTCAATTTCCAATTTCTCTTTTACGTATCCGAGGCTCTGCCTGGAAGCACCGTGAACTTGAGGGATGCACCTGAGGGAGTATGCATCCTGTACCCTTTTTTCGCCTTGATGTGTGATCAGCCTGCTCCCTTGCGTCAAATGACGGATTCTTTTGGCTACTTCTATTTGTTCAGGGTAGCCGCGGGCTTCGTGAATGGCAGGATGGAATGCATCGATGATTCCTTCTAAAGCCTCAAGCGTCATCGCTCCGATCCAATCACATTGATCGATGAGCCGTTCAGCTTCTATATAATTCACTACTCCCATCGCCGTCATCGCCTGAGTGCCATTGATCAGTGCAAGCCCCTCCTTCGCTTTTAAATCTAAAGGCAGGTAACCCTGCTCCTGATAAACCTGCTTTGTCGGTCTAATTTTTCCTTCATCATGGACTTCCCCTTCACCGATCAGAACTAAAGCAAGGTGGGAAAGCGGAGCGAGGTCGCCTGACGCGCCAAGCGATCCTTGACTAGGGATGACCGGAATCAGGTCATTATTGGCAAGGTCACACAGGCGGTTGACGATGCAGGGTCTTACGCCGGAAAATCCTTTCAGCAGTGCATTCAGCCGCAGAACGACCATCGCTTTGCTTACTTTTTCCGGAAAAGGATCTCCAAGAGCGCAGGCGTGTGAACGAATTAAATGAAGCTGGAGGTTATCGACATCTTCCTCACGAATCCGTACATCGCTGAACTTCCCAAATCCTGTGTTTATTCCGTATACCGTTTTCTGCACCGCCACAATTCTTTCGACAGCTTCCCGGCTTTGTCTTACTTTCTCCATGCTTGCCGGATCAATAGAAATCGGCTCATTATTATATAAAATTCTCTTCATTTGTTCTAAAGTTAAGTTCAAACCGTTTAAGACAATCATGTTGGTTCCCCCTTCTTTCTATGCTCTATTCATTCAAATAAAAAGGAGGCGACAATGGCATACCAAATACCATTGCCGCCTCCTTATAACTTTTGACTATAGGCAGCTACCCTATATGATTTATTCCCAGACCGAACGTTTCGTGTTCGAGCCCTTTTACCGGTGCTCCAATGGTTCCGTAAAACGCGACGGCGAGCCATTCTCCTTCATCCAGCTTCTCGTATGGCGATCCTCGCACAATCGCAAACCTTAGTCCTACGGTTCTCATCATATCGCCGGCAGCCATCTGCCCGCGCATAACGCCTTCCAGCGCTTCTAAAATCGCGTGATAGAGAGCATGTGTTTCACGATAAAGTTCATCCGAAATAATTTGATTTCTCTTCGCTGATGTTTCAACAGCTGATATGACCTTCTGCATGTTCATAGAACCTGATTTACCTTGACAGTAGTCAACGTCTTTTAACTGATCAGCAAACGGCTCCAGCTCTTCGGGTGTCAGCGATGCTACAAGCATTGCCAGCTTCCCTATTGGAATTTTTTGAGTCATCGTTTTCACCTGACCTAGTAACTGCTTACTACTTAAATTGTAAACGCTTTCTTAATTGGTTGTCAATGGCATGTTATTGTATATTTTATCGTATGTGCGGCCGATTCATTCGTATCATTTATAGTAAAAGATAGGCGATCGGCGTCACGATAATAATCGTAAGTATCGTCCGTTCAATCCAGATGACGATCAGCTTTGGAATACTGACAGGGATTTCTGTTGATAGAATACAAGGAATCAGTGCAGAAAAGAACAAGACAGCCGATATCGAAACTGTGCCAATTACAAATTTAGTAACCAGCGGAGCATCTGCTGCGAGTAGTGCCGGTAAAAACATTTCCGCAATTTCAATAGCAGAAGCTTTGGCAGCCAATAACGGTTCCGGCACCTGCATCAGCAGTGTGAATGGATAAAAGATATACCCTAAAATATCAAAGACCGGCGTAAATTCAGCAAGGACTAAGCCGAGCAGACCAACCGATAAAATCGAGGGAAGAATCGCCATCGTCATAATAAAACCGTCTTTTAAGTTCATCCAGACATTTTTAGCTAAGGAAGGAGATTTCTCAGCTGCCTGCATAGCTTGAGTCCACGCAGCTTTTACCCGATTCACCTTAATCACTTCCTCAGGATCTTCTTTCCCTACATAATATTCTTCACTCATCTTATTCAGCGGCCAAATCCGGACGGTAATCGCAGTAACTGCAAAAGTAACAAAGAGCGTCACCCAGAAGTACGTATTCCAGATGTCCATTAAGCCAAGCGTTTTCGCTACAACGATCATAAAAGTAGCAGAAACGGTAGAGAAACCTGTGGCAATAATCGTAGCTTCCTTAATATTGTATTTTCCTTCTTTAAATACGCGGTTCGTAATTAGAAGGCCGATCGAATAACTCCCGACAAATGAAGCGACAGCATCGATAGCTGAGCGCCCGGGAGTTTTCCAAATTGGACGCATAACAGGCTGAAGAATGACTCCGATAAATTCAAGAAGGCCGTATCCGACAAGTAGCGCTAGAAACACGGCACCAACTGGAACTAATAAACCAACAGGAATAACAAGCTTTTCAAAAAGGAACGGTCCCATGTCAGGACTAAACAGCCAGGCTGGTCCGAAACCGAAAATTAACATAGAAGCAACTGCTACCCCTAGCACCTTGAAGATAGATAACACAACATTAACAGCATCTTTATTCCAAGAACCAGCAGCAAACGGGTAAACAGCCCCTAAAATAATAACAGCTAGCGCATAGTAAGGGACAACAGCAGAGAACGATGTTTGAAGATAAGTAACGATATGGTCAAGTAAAATAGAAGAAGTTCCATTGATCGTCATTGGAATAAAAAATGTGACCACACCAATGAAGCTGAATATAAAAAATTTCCAGACACTAGAACGAGGAGTTACGGTGGGATTAATCGGCGTTTCCGTTTTGACAGATTCCATATTCTTTCCTCCTTAGTATGAATATTCGGAAAACATTTTATAAAAAGAAATGGCGATGATATAACTTCGCCTTAAGTTATAGTGAACCTAATTAACTCTGCAGCTTGCTTTTTGGAGACGAATACCATTCCCTTTTTCGCGGACGAACGCCCGAGCCTCCTCGCGAAAAAACGCACTGCAGAGACTCGTAGTATTCGATCCCTTCGCTTCAAAGCGAAAATATGCTGCTCCTTTGGGCGGAGACCGTTGTCAAACATTTCTCGTTATCTTCGGCTTAAGAGGAATATCTCCCCTTCCTTTTACAAACACCTGTTAAAAATGAGAGCATCACATGCACAGCGCTTTTAACCGCCATGCCTCCTATATCTTTTCGAGGATCCAGACAGACGATATCCATCGCTTTTACCTTCTGATACTCTCCGGCTAACTGTACAGCTTCAAATAGTTCGTGAGTATACATCCCCCCAGGCGTCGCTGCTGGAGCTGCCGGATTGTGGGTGATATCCAGCACATCCATATCTACGGTTAAATAAATCGTATCAACTTCCTGGCTTAATTGATCTAAAGCCTCTTGGATCACAAAAGCCATTTTCTTATTCCGCGCCTGTTTCATCGTCACATAATTAATGCCGTGTTCATTGGCATAGTCTTTGAGTTCTTTTGCATTAAAAAATCCGTGAAGCCCAATATTGTGAACATGTGCCCCTTTAACCGCACCGCTTTCAATCAGATTGCGGATCGGGGTACCATTAGCCGGGCCGAATTCATTTAAATCGCGCAAATCAAAATGGGTATCAAGCTGCAGGATTCCTATCGTTTCATTAGAATGAACCTGCTTCCACCCTTTAATCAGCATGGCGGTGATCGAGTGGTCGCCTCCAAGAGAAATCGGCAGAGTGTGCGGATGATGAGTTCTCATCGCAGCCATCGCTTCTTTAATTTTTTCGTGGGTTGAAGGAATATCTGTAGCATGCTGTTTTACATTTCCTAAATCGATCGCATTCAACTCAGCTAAATCGATATCTTCATCCAAATTGTAGGTACCAAACGATTTCCAAACCTGCCGCATCGCTTCAGGGTTATCACTCGCCGCAGAGGTGCTGATCGACGATTTGGAAAGGGGGACACCAAGAATGGTTACATCATACTTCTCCCATTCGGGCGTTGAGCTGCCTGCATTTTCGATCCACTCATGAACTTTTAAATCTCTCGTCTGATCTGTCTGCTTCGGATAGATCATCATGGGAGGTTCAAGCATCGGATATGGGTACCCGCTCATTGCAGCTGTCCTCCCACTACCAGCGGCTTACCACCTTTTATAACGGTATCTACATGGTTCATACCGTATTGATAGGAAAGTGTTAAATAGTTAGGAACATCAAAAATCGTAAGGTCCGCTTTTTTACCAGCCTCTAAGCTTCCTGCTTCTTTTGCCTGACCGATCGCATGAGCCGCATTAATGGTTGTTGCTGTGATCACCTCTTCAGGCGTCATCCCCATTTTCAAACAGCCGAGGTTCATAATGAATGGCAGAGAAATCGTTGGAGACGAACCAGGGTTGGCGTCGGTCGAAAGCGCGACGGCCACACCAGCATCGATCATTTTTCTGGCATGCGCAAATTCAGCCATAAGGAAAAAGGCGGTTCCCGGAAGCAGTACTCCGATGACTCCCGCTTCTGCCATATCCTTAATTCCTTGTTCAGAAGCTTTTAAAAGGTGATCAGCTGAAATGGCACCGACAGAGGCGGCTAACTCTGCACCTGCATAAGGCTCGATTTCATCAGCATGTATTTTTGGAATTAAGCCATGCTCCTTGCCGGCTTCTAAGATCCGCTTCGACTGGTCCGGGGTGAAAACTCCTCTTTCACAGAACACATCATTGAACACGGCCAACTTCTGCTCCGCTGCCTTCGGAATCATTTCATTAATGACTCGATCGATAAACGGCTCTGGGTTTTCTTTTTCCGCCATCGGGATTGCGTGAGCCCCCATAAAGGTAGAAATGATATCTACCGGGTGATCTTCGTTCAGCTTTTTGGCTACTTCAAGCTGCTTCATTTCATGTTCAAGTGTCAGTCCATAGCCGCTTTTTGCTTCGACAGTCGTAACCCCGTGCAATAAAAATTTATTGAGACGCTTTTTCGACTGTTCATAAAGTTCTTCATGGCTTGCTTCCTGAGTCGCCCGTGTAGTGGCATGTATTCCTCCGCCAGCTTCCATAATCTCCATGTATGTTTTTCCTTTAAGTCTCATCGCATACTCATTTTCCCTTGTGCCGGCGTGGACGAGGTGAGTGTGCGGATCGATTAATCCTGGCGTAACTACTTTTCCAGAAGCGTCTATCTGCTTATCTGCTTCATATTTCGCACAGATCTCTTCACTCGGTCCCGCTTCAAAAATTTTTCCTTCTTCGATATAAACAGCCCCATTTTCAATTACATCTAAATCCGACATGGCGGAGCGGACAGCCGGTTTATCCGAATGCCCCTTCATCGTAATCAGCTGCGCCGCATTTTTAATTAATAATGAATCTCCCATAGAAACAACCCTCCTACTGTTTTTTCTTTAACATCGGAATTTGAATTCCCTTCTCGACTGCCGTCTTTTCAGCTAATTCATAGCCGGCGTCCACGTGGCGGACCACTCCCATCCCTGGATCGGTCGTAAGTACTCGTTCAAGACGCTGCTCGGCTTCCTTCGTTCCGTCCGCAACAATAACCATCCCAGCATGCAGAGAATACCCCATACCGACACCGCCTCCGTGGTGGACACTCACCCAGCTGGCACCGCCCACACTGTTGATCATTGCATTTAAAATCGGCCAGTCCGCGACCGCATCACTGCCGTCTTTCATCGCTTCTGTCTCACGGTTTGGCGAGGCAACCGACCCTGAATCCAGGTGATCACGACCAATAACAATTGGAGCGTTTAACTCCCCGCTTGCTACCATATCATTAATGATTTTCCCAAAGCGGGCTCTTTCGCCGTAACCGAGCCAGCAAATCCTAGCCGGCAATCCTTGAAAACTAATTTTTTCCCGAGCCATACGTATCCAATTGCAAAGGTGCTTATTATAGCTGAACTCCCGTAAAATCACTTCATCCGTCTTATAAATATCTTCCGGATCTCCTGATAAAGCTACCCATCGAAACGGCCCCTTTCCTTCACAGAACTGTGGACGGATATAGGCAGGTACAAAGCCAGGGAAATTAAAAGCATCCTGCACTCCTTCATCCTTAGCAACCTGGCGAATGTTGTTTCCATAGTCAAAAGTGACGGCGCCTTTTCTCTGCATATCAAGTATCGCTTTCACATGAGCCGCAATGCTCTGTTTTGACAGGCGAATATATTTGTTTTCATCTGCTTTTCGAAGCTTTGCTGCAGCCTCCAGCGTCATATCCACTGGTATATAGCCATTGAGAGGATCATGAGCGGAAGTCTGGTCTGTTAACACATCAGGCACGAACCCTTTTTCAATCATTTCCGGCAAAAGCTCAGCCGCGTTTCCTAACAGACCGATAGATAATGCTTTTCTTTGGCGACGAGCTTCTTCCGCCAGTTTAATTGCTTCCTGAAGACTGTCTGTAGAAGTGTCTAAGTATTTCGTATCCAGCCGGCGCTGAATCCGGTGCGGGTCTATTTCAATGGCGATACAAACGCCGCCATTTAACGTAACGGCTAACGGCTGAGCTCCGCCCATTCCTCCAAGTCCGGCCGTTAATGTAATCGTCCCTTTTAAGCCGTCTTTAAAGTGCTGCTTCGCACATTCGGCAAATGTTTCATACGTCCCTTGAACAATCCCCTGGCTGCCAATATATATCCAGCTGCCTGCCGTCATTTGTCCATACATCATGAGTCCTTTTCGATCGAGCTCGTGAAAATGCTCCCAATCCGCCCAGGCCGGTACGAGATTCGAATTGGCGATTAACACTTTTGGTGCATCTGTATGAGATCGAAAAACAGCAACAGGTTTTCCAGACTGGATCAATAAAGTTTCATCGTTTTCCAGCTTTTGAAGCGACTCAACAATAGCTTCATAAGCGTCCCAGTTGCGGGCAGCTTTGCCAATCCCTCCATAGACAACAAGATCATCGGGATTTTCGGCTACATCAGGGTGCAGGTTATTACTCAGCATCCGCAAGGCCGCCTCTTGAATCCATCCCTTTGTATGAAGCTCTGTACCGCTGTATTGTTTCACTCTGCTTGGTTGTGTTTTAGACATCTCATCCGTCCTCTCTTCCATTTGATATCTAAAGATTAGCACTTAGAATTTTCAGAAAATAGACCATCCGCTTTTGAATAAATGGATTCATTTTATGCCAAGGATAAAGATATGCTTTAAAAACTCCATTTATTACAGCACTAATTTTAGAAAATATAATTTTATTATTTTTAAGTGTATCTCTAAATAAAAAAAGCCGCTTATATAAGCAGCTTTTAGGTTAAGAGCGGCAGCCCGTTTCATTTGGAAGGTGCCCTTCCCGGAGTACAACCAAGTGCTAATGACGCCGGCGGTATTGATTTGGCGTCTTACCGGTAGCTTGTTTAAATACCCGGCTGAAATAATTAGGACTTGAATAACCCGTTTGATCAGCTATTAACTGAATCGTATCATCAGAAGCAACAAGCAGCTCTTTCGCCTCCTGAATTCGAATCGTACTTAATACCTCGCGGAATGAACGTCCGTATCGCTTCATAAAAAGATAGCTTAAATAAGAAGGATTGCGCTGCACATGGTCGGCTACGTCCTGAAGAGTCAATTCAGCCTTTCGATAATGTTCTTCCATATATACAATCGCTTCTTCGATTGCATCCTTTTTCCCAGGGCCCGGCGTTTCAGCAATCACCCCTAGTAAATCATTAATAAACAAGATAAGATCCTGGACGATCCGATAAAGGACAGGGCTGTACAAGATACTGTCAAACACTCGTTTATACATCTTTTCATTCTCTTCATCTATCATCCCTTTTCGAATCATGAAGCGGCGAACCTGAGCTAAGATGCTCGTTAACCTCGTTCGAAGCAGCCCGGGATCGGGATAAGGAGGATTGATGTTAAAGAATTGTTCATAGAGCCAGCTTTTGATCTGGTCTCTCCGCCCTTCATCGAGCATGTAGACCCAGGTCCGCTGCTCTGTCATCGTTAAAAATGGATCCATGTCCTGCCACTCGTATACTTTTGTAAGCACCTGCTGGTATCCGGTGAAAAAGGTCGTCTCCATGACCTGACGAAGCTTCATATAAATTTGGTGAAGGGATTCTTCCCCTGGTTCAGAATGCACGGCGATCACGAGCGGCTTTCCAACTTCACGATCCCATTCCTGCATAAAGTTCTGTGCCTGCTTTAACGGTTCAGAAATATACTCCTGAAACACAAGGGCAATCCGGTCACTTGTAGAGAAAACGAGCGGCTGGTAATAAAAATCGAACTGATCGATAAACGAACGCAAAACGGCGAGATCGTCCATAGATTCCGTTTTCACGAGATATACAGGGTATTGAAAGGAGAGGTGGTCTTCCATAAAAAGTGATTCGTAACGGATGGACGGCACAGAGTAATTGTCTTCTAAAGCCCGGACACTGTTCGAAAGCTTATGGAAGGCCTGCTGAAGCGATCGCTTTACTGAATTTGGAGACAGCGGCTTGACCCATAAATCCAAAGCTTTAATACTCATCGCCTGCATCGCCCGCTCAAAAGTAGATTCAGCTGTCACCGCTATCACTTCATGGACATAACGGTCAATAAACGTCTTCATCATGTCCCACTTTTCTTCCGGGACCATATCGAGTTCAAGACAGAGCACGTCCGGGCGCTCATTTTCCAGGACTGCCATAACCTCTGCCAGCTCCGAGATCTGTTTAGACTCGGAAATAGGAAACGAATATTTATCAACCAGCCAGTTAAGACCCGCCGCTTCCTGCTGATCCCTGTCAGCAATCATCATTTTATACAAATGGGTACACCTCCCTGCCTGACTTCTTATACTTCCATATTAGCATAAGAAAAACCCCTTCTTTTCTAAAGAAGGGGTTCTGGAAGATTTTATACCCAGCGTGATGTTAATACCTTTTTTCTCGTATAGAATTCAAGACCGTCTTTTCCATTCGCATGCAAATCTCCGTAAAAAGAATCCTTCCATCCCGAGAATGGGAAAAAGGCCATAGGGGCAGGAACACCGATATTTACACCAAGCATGCCGGCGTCAATGGTTTCACGGAACTGCCTTACCTTTCCTCCATCCTTCGTAAATAAGCAGGCTCCGTTAGCAAAGCGGGACTGATTGGTTAACCTCACGGCGTCCTCCAGATCTCTTACACGAGTGATAGAAAGTACAGGCGCGAAAATTTCATCCTGCCAGATCTTCATTTCTGTTGTGACATTATCAAAAATAGTTGGTCCTACAAAATAGCCTTCTCTTCTTGCTTCTTCATCAGTCCGACCATCGCGGACGAGAGTAGCGCCTTCTTTTTCCCCTGTTTCGATATAGTTCAATGTCCGTTCTTTGTGATTTTCGCGAATGACTGGTCCGAGAAAAATTCCTTCGTCCATTCCATTTCCAATCGTTACTTCATTTGCTTTTTGACTAAGCATTTCAATAAATTCATCAGCCACCGATTCTTCAACTGCTACTACAGAAGCGGCCATACAGCGCTCCCCGGCTGATCCAAATGCAGCATTTAAAATCTGTGTGGTCGCATTATCGATGTTGGCATCTTCCAATACGATAGAATGATTTTTCGCACCTGCTAATGCCTGAACACGTTTTAAGTTCTCCGTACCGCGTTTATACACATATTCGGCCACCGGCTGTGAGCCTACAAATGAGATGGCAGGGACATCTTTATGATCAAGCAGTCCGTTCACGACATCGTGCGCACCGTGTACAATGTTGAATACGCCATCAGGCAGTCCCGCTTCTTTTAATAGCTCAGCAAGACGATTGGCGAGCAGCGGTGTGCGTTCGGATGGTTTTAGAACAAACGTATTCCCTGTTACAATCGCCATTGGGAACATCCAGGCCGGCACCATCATTGGAAAATTAAATGGTGTAATCCCTCCGACGACTCCAATCGGATAACGATAAACGGCTGAATCGAGTCCTGCTGCTATAGAAGGCAGCTGATCGCCCATCATTAACGTTGGCGCCCCCGCCGCAAATTCAACATTCTCAATTCCGCGCTGAACCTCGCCTTTTGCCTCTTTAAAGTTTTTTCCGTTTTCTATTGTAACAATCTCCGCCAGCTCATCCCAATGATCAACAAGCAGCTGCTGGAACTTAAACAGAATTCGTGCTCTGCGCGGTACAGCTACCTCTTTCCACTCCTGAAATGCTTCCTTCGCGCTCTGCACGGCCCTGTCCACATCTTCCTGTGTTGAAATTGGCACATGAGCGATAACTTCTCCCGTTGCCGGATTATATACTTCCTCCGTCCTGGTGGTGGCTGCTTCCACCCACTCACCGCCGATATAGTTTTTAATTTCCTTTACAGTTGTTTGTGTCATATGATCCTCTCCTTTATTAAATTTGTTCTGTTTGAAAAGGGAGCGGATTCCCTCTCTATTAAGCTCATAAAATTAAAAAATAGAATAAACTATTACAGCTAAGAACATAGCTGCTAATGGAATCAGCACACTTAATATAAAGACAGGTTTATAGGCTCTCTTATGAGACTCTCCACAAATTGCACGTATTGTCGTAACGACATATCCATTGTGCGGCAGGGAGTCCATCCCGCCTGAAGCTAAAGCGGCCACCCTGTGCATTTCTCCTGGATTTAATCCTTGAGCCATGTAGAGGGGAGCAAGGATCGGGAGGGCGATTCCTAATCCGCCAGATGCTGAGCCTGTAAGTCCGCAAATGAGAGTTACCCCTACTGCCAGACTGAGCAGAGGAGGCCCCGGCATGTTAACAAGGCCATCAACTAAACTATCGAATGCGGAGACCTGGGCAGCCACACTTCCGAATCCGACAACCGCACAAGTATTGGCCAAAGCCACCAAAGCATTCTGTGTCCCTGCGGCAAGCGATCCCCAGAATTCTATTAAAAACTTATACATCATGGTGCAGGCTAAAAATATCCCCAATGTTAATGCAATCAACAAGGCGGTGGTAGGATTCATAAATTGACCTAATATATTTAAGAGCACAATAACCAGTACTAATGGCAAAACAGATACTATAATATTCGGCAGAGCTTGAGCTTCAGGGTCCAGATTTTCTTCCGTTCTCGCTTCCACAGCAGACGCTGTTTCATTTTTTCCTGCTGCAGCTTCCGATGGGAGCATAAACGTTTCGCCGTCAGCCGAAGCTTTTCTCACCATGCGCCCAAGCCATAACCCGCCTGATACCATAATAGACAGGCCTATTAAAACACCAATGATCCCTCCGGCAGTAGGCGTTGTCCCAAAAAATTCTGTAGGAATAATATTCTGAATTTCTGGAGATCCGGGAGATGTCATCGTAAATGATACCGACCCAAACACAAGAGCAGCAGGTATAAATCTGTGCGGTAAATCTGCTGTTCTGAACAAGGATACAGCAATCGGGTAGACTGCAAAGCCAACGACAAATAGACTAACCCCTCCATAGGTCATGATGGCGGCTGCGGCTACTACCGCAAAAACAGCCCGCTTTGCGCCAAACGTATTTTTAATCCATTGGGCAATACTTTCTGCTGACTTTGTTTCCTGCATGATCTTTCCGAATATAGCTCCTAGTAAAAACACTAAAAACCAGGATGCAAAGTAACCTGTAAAACCTTCCATATAGTTTTCAGTAATAGCAGTTTCTAAATTCAGCCCGCCTGTTACCGCAACGACAACAGAGCTGAGAATGGCTGCAATGATGATGTTTATTCCTTTCATTGTTAAATAAATAAGTAAAACGAGTGAGGCTATCAGCCCCAGCATTCCAATAATATCCATCCTGGCTTCCCCCCCATCATGAATTATCTGGCAACTCTGCTCGCTGTTGAAAAATTATAGTCATAGCAGACTTTGTATAAGTCTGCTATTTCAGACTGCCGGGGGACCCGCGGATTGTTGGCTGGACTTCCGCTGGCTAAAGCATCGGATGCCATTTTATTGATAACGCTTTCAAATTCCTGTTTATCAATTCCCCACCCGTTTAGATTAGGGATGTTTAATTTGAGACAGAGCTTTTTAACAGAGTCAACAGCCAGGTCAGCTGCCTCTTCCATTGTATACTCTTCCTCTTCTTTCATAAAAATAGCCCCTACATCGCCAAGCCGTTCAACCGCGTCATTTTTACTAAATTCCAGCACGGCCGGCAGAAGCATCGCGTTGGAATAACCATGAGGAACGTGAAATAAAGCCCCAATCGGACGGGACATGCCATGTACTAAACAGACCGAAGAATTGGAAAAAGCAATCCCTGCCTGCAGGGACCCTAAGCACATCGCTTCCCTCGCTTCGAGATCATCTCCATGCTCATAAGCTTTTTCAATGTTATCTATGATCAGCTTCATCGCAGATAAAGCAATCACGTCTGTCATTGGATGAGACTTTCTTGAAATATAGGCTTCTACTGCATGACTGAGGGCATCCACTCCGGTCGCAGCCGTTACATGCTGCGGTGAAGAGATCGTCAGCAGCGGATCAACAATCGCAATATTCGGCATAAAGGCAGGCTGCTTAATCATCATCTTTACATCACTGACTGTGTTTGTGATGATGGTAGCATCTGTAGCCTCTGACCCCGTGCCCGCTGTCGTCGGTACAGCAATGTGCGGAATCGGATCGGTACCCGCTATTTTTTTACCACCCATATAATCTCCAATATACCCGCCATTAGTGGCAAGTATGGAAACAGCCTTTGCTGTATCAATGCAGCTGCCGCCCCCAATGGAAATGATGACATCGCATTTTTCTTTTTTACATAATGTTAGAGCTTCCTCGACATAAATATCAGTCGGCTCCGATTCAACACCTAAATAAACGACACTTTCCACATTCGCCTGATCCAGATGATTACGTCCTTCCCTGACATAACCGAGCTGGTCCATAATCTTATCACTAATAATCAGCGCTCTTTTTCCCTTTCCTGCTGCTTCTTCCCCTACTTTTTCAAAAGCCCCTCTTCCGTAATTAATGGTTTGAGGCATTCTTAACACAGCATAGCTTTCCACTATATTCACACTCCTTTATTTTCCCTTATCCCTATAGATGCAAAAAAAGTGCCAAGTTCAAACCCTTTGATAACGCTTACATATCCAGGTAGATTGTAGGAAAAAAGCTACACTCTGTTGCTGAAACGCTACAACCCATATTTTTTCAGCTTATGATAAAGGGTCGTACGGTGAATGCCTAATGCCTTTGCTGTTTCTGATTTGTTTCCTTTCATTTCTCTTAATGTATTTCGAATCAGTTCTTTTTCGCTTTCCACTTTAGCTTTCTTCATCAATCCCTCGTTTTCTTCCTTTTCTTCCGTCACTCCATTTTTCATAACAGATGGGAGGTCCTTAAGCTCAATGGTTTTTCTATCCACCAGGACGACGAGTTTTTCTAATGTATTTATGACCTCTCTTATATTTCCCGGCCAAGAATAGCACAGGAAAGCTTTCATAGCTTCAGAAGTTATCACTTTTTCCGGTAATTGATGCTTCTCACAAAGATCTGCTAAATAGGTAGACACAAGCTGAGGAATGTCTTCTGAGCGGTCCCGCAGCGGCGGAATAGGAATCTCAATAACGTTGATTCGATAATAAAGATCCTCCCGGAAGGTTCCTTCAGCTACCATTTCCTTTAAGTTCCGATTAGTTGCGGCAATAATTCTTAACTCGATCGGCTGTTCCTTCACAGACCCAATACGTCCCACTTCTTTTTCCTGAAGCACTCGAAGGAGCTTCGTCTGCATCATTAAAGGCATCTCCCCGATTTCATCAAGAAAGAGCGTTCCATTTGCCGCTAATTCGAATTTACCCGGTTTGCCTCCTTTTTTCGCTCCTGTAAAAGCTCCTTCTTCATAACCGAACAATTCTGATTCAAATAAGGCCTCAGGTATGGCTCCGCAGTTCACACAAATAAATGGACCTGGTGACAGAGAACTTAAATGATGAATTCCTCTTGCATACATCTCTTTTCCTGTCCCGCTTTCTCCGGATATTAAAACCGTCACATTCGTCTTGGCAACTTTACGGGCGAGTCGCTTAATGTTGGCCGCACTTTCACTGTCGCCGATGATCCGATCTAATGTCATCTTATTTTTTGACAGTTTTTCATTTGATAAGTAAGGCTGACTCTCCTGATTCTCCGTTGAATTCTTCTGGATTCTTTCGTAAATACGGTAGACTTCAGAAACACCTTCGAAAATCAGTATACCGATAGCTCCTACGACTTTATTATTCTTCCAGATAGGCAGACGGTGAACAATCATAGCCTGGCCTTGAATATATTGAATAACGCCGCGTTCAGGCATTCCTGTTTTCAGTGTTTCCGGGAGATGAGTGTTGTCGATGACGTCCCTCACATGGCGGCCGACAGCGTCTTTTTTGTCGATCCCTGTAAACCGGCTGTAGGCCTCATTAAATTCTAGCAAGATCCCGTGCTCATCGACAACGGCTATCCCTTCATACGTACTCTCAAGGATTTCACTCAATATTTCAGCCGTATGTTCCTTTTCGTTAAGGTCATTTACCAGCCGGGAAAGTCCCTCGATCATTTCACTTTTAGAAAGCGTTCCTGCCAATTCCCCTTTATGATCAACCACACAAAATTGCTCAGACGGTAGTTTCATGACATCAAGAAGAGAATCCTGGCAGGAAACGACCGAACTCTTTTCATTGGTGAGCACCTTCCCGATCTGCTGATCAATTTCGCCGCGCACAAATCGATGCAGTAGTGATTTTGCAGTCAGGACACCAACAGGGAAGCGATTCTTATCAATTACCGGAAGACAGTCAAGATCCAGCTCTTCCATTTTCCCAGCCGCTTCTCTTGCTGTTTTTTCTATCGTTATATAAAAGGGCAGTGGAGACATCCAGTTCTCGACCTTCAGTAATTTCTCCTCATTATTTACCTCTAAGTCTTGAAGGTATTCATTTTGCACAGTTCTCACCTTCTCTGCATAGCTGCTATTTTAAAGCTGTAATTTTATCGGGAAAATCTATAAAAGGGTTGCGGTTGCCTTGAATCTCATAGATGGCTTGATTGCGGTGAAGTTCATATTCCGCGGGCGGATCTCCATTGTGCCATTTAAATAGAAGTTCGATATCTATTTTATCTTTATGTTCCTTCTCAATTTTTTCAGGATACCGGACTAAAAAATAAAGCATCGCTCTGGCTGCGGTTCCTTTTGCAAACTCAGGCTCAAACAATTCTTCCTCAGCTTTTCCACACTTATCTTCTATCCGGCTGACCTTCATTTTTTCCGGCTCATAATCTTTAAAATCATGATACGGGTAGTTACTGCGAATCGAGTTACATACTGGTTCACACGTGAAGAGATGATGCAGATCTCCCCGCATAGGCTCTTGCTTGTCAAACCAAGACTGCGGAACGACATGCTCACAGTTATATTTAAACTTACTGGCAATCTGTTCTAACACCTTCACTTGGTCCTGTTCCACTGCTTCCGCCATCTCAATTGCTTCTTCACGCTTAATAGAAGTTTCATAGTCTTCCTTGATAACGTCTTCTACTTCACGATTCTCCCCGGAATAAATGCTCTTTAACTTGCCGTCAGGACGTAAATCAACCCAGGGATACACATATTCACTCGGATCATAGCGGAGCGGACGGCTGTGAGTTTCCTTCAGCAGTTTTCCTAACTCGTTTATATTTATTTGTTCAAGATTAATAGATTTATAGTATTGTTCTACTGCCTGCTTATCTTTCTCCCTGTCATAGTAGGGCTTCTCATTATCCTGAAGTTCTTTCTTCGTTTTAACAGCCTTAGTGAGGATATTGCTTAACCGCTCGGAATCTGTAGTTACAGAAAGGAGCTCCTCTTTTTCATGAGCACTTATCGCCAATTTCGATTCCTCCTTTTGAAGTCAGGGTGCGATTGTCTGGCTTTAGGGATCCCGCCTTCACCGCACCGCTATAAATAAGAGTTTCTTCAAATGCCAGAGAATTCCCTGCAAAAATTTTCTAGTTAAACAAAAAAGCTCTGCTTATTTCTCAAGCAGAGCTTCAGGCACCAGTTTTTTCTCATGGAGTTTCCTCTAGCGTGGTTGGCGGGATTCCATTGGTCATAAAAGGGGACGAATGGGTCGGGAACCACCTCGCTTTCCACGGGGAAGACGGCAAGCCTCCTCGGGCTTTTAAGCCCTGTGGTGTCTTGCCAGTCTTGCTTGTCCCGTAGGAGTCTCGATACTTCCCTCCCCATTACAAGGGGGAAGGTGAATGGAATCCTATTCATACGAGAAAAGGAATCAGCTGACCTTTCACCAGGTCTCCTGCATCCTTAAGAGCGTAGACACCGGGAAGAGAGCCAATAGAACGAAAGAGAAAATTTATCAGGATAGGGGCGAAGGGAAACGGGGAGACTCCTTTGGGAAGAAAGTACAGGGTGAGATCCCTAAAAGGCTAAGCCTTAAGGAAGCTCACCGTACGCCCAAGGAAAGCGATCAGTTTCCCGGAGCCCTTTGCACTATCCTTTAAAAGATAAGTCGGTCATCTAAAAAGCATGAGGTTTCTCTACAAGCTGAAGCTCTGCTTATTTTTCAAGCAGAGCTTTCGATCGTAATTTATTCAACTAACTGGCCTTCATCCTGGTGGCTTATTTTTTCTGTCATATCGCTAAATACTCCAGCATACTGGATGGTTTCGCCTGCATCATCTTTTATAGCGTTAATGGTAAGCCATTCTAAATAATAACTTCCGTCTTTTCTCTTATTCCAGATTTCCCCCTGCCAATAACCTTTTGTCTTAATCGTTTGCCACATCTCCGTATAAAAAGAGTCCGGCTGTTTCCCTGACTTTAACATATTCGGATTGCTGCCAATTGACTCTTCGGCCGTATAGCCTGTTAAGTTAGTGAATGCTGGATTGACCGTAAGAATGTTTCCATTTATATCAGTGACCATCATTCCAAGCGGTGTAGTCGTCATTACTTGGTGGGATACGGAAAGCTTATCTTGATAGTACAACCAAATGACGAGGATTAAGCTTGCTAAAGCCACCTGTGAGAGCGCCATGAAGCCGATCGCGTAATGTCCTGTCAACTGGTATATAGATGCTAAGATTAATGGCGGGAAGAATCCCCCTAAGCCGCCCATTGCTGAAACAATTCCGTTTGCGATTCCCGCTTGTTTTTGAAAATACATAGGGACGAGTTTAAAAATGACTCCATTCCCTACACCTGCACACCCGGCAATTGTTATACAGCCGACTGTGTACAGCCCGATACTTGGAGCAAACGATAGCAGCACTGCCGCCAAAGTAAATCCGCCAAATACGTACATGAGCAGAATAAGTGAATGAAAACGGTCGGCCAGCCAGCCGCCAACAGGCCTCAGGAAGGTAGCTACAGCAATGAATCCTGCTGTTCGTAAGCCCGCATCCACTTTATCTAAAGCAAAATTAGCAACGAGAAAATTCGGAAGGTAGACAGTGAATGCAACGAAAGATCCGAAGGTAATAAAGTAAAAAAGGCAGAAAAGCCACAATTTCTCATTTCGATAAATCCCTTTTATCTGATCGGCCAACGGAGACTTCACTCGAGTTTCCTGTTTATCTCCCAGAAAAAAGTTTAAGATCACAAAAATGAGCAGTAATCCCATATAGAGTTTAATCGTAAATGACCAGCCGAAACTAGCAGCCACAACGGGGGCGGAAAAAGCGGTCAAGGCCGTACCAATATTTCCTGCCCCATAAATACCGTTGACGAATCCGTGTTTTGACTTCTCATAGTACTTCGGAAGGGACGTCACCCCCACTGAAAACACCGCACCTCCTACCCCTAGAAATAATCCCCCGATCAGCAAATCAACAAATGTATCCGCCTCACTAAGGTAATAAACAGGAAATAGTAAAAACAAGAAGCTTGCAATAAAGACTAGACGAGCCCCAAACAAGTTGGCGAAATACCCCATTGGAATACGCAGGAGCGACCCTAATATTACCGGAACGGCGGTCACCCAAGCCACTTGGTCTGGAGCAATGGCGATATCTTCAGTAATAAAAGGCAGCAATGAGGAGATCAGCACCCAAACCATGAATCCAGTTACAAGATTTAATGTTTGTAATGGAAGCTGAAGTTTATACATTTTCCTTCTCCTTATATCGAATGACATAAGACAGGCCTGTTCTCTGATCAAAAGCTGACCATTCTCCGGCGGCTCTCTCAACTTCACTGTTAAGAGGAACGGCTAGAAAATAGAAATCATCAAAATAGACACGTACATGCGTAGCGTCTGGGCATCTCTCAACCTTTGCGATATATTTATCTGCCCAAGGGGCCCGGTCTTCCCCTTCCCAGCCATGAATACATACCTGAACAGTTTCAGAAACAAACTCAATTAATTCTTCGACTCTCACGCTGCCCACAGCTGCTGCACCCCCCTGCTGGATAAACATTAAACTGATAACCTTGCAGTGTTTCCCAGAATTCTTCTCCGGCATTTTCATCAAGGTGGTGAATTACTTCTTCCACGGAAGTCCAGCTGCTCATTCCTTTCACCTCAGCAACGACCACTTCTATTCCATCTTCTGACTTCTCATCCATATACCAATTTAACCGCTGGCCGCTGAAGATACGTTTGAACATATTGTTCACATCACCGGCCAGGCTGCCCGTTGTCTCTTGTATAAAACAGAAATCTAAATACGTTTCATTTATTTTCATGTTCGGCACCCCTGTCTCTTTCTTTTTTATAAATGATTAGTGCCGCAGGAAATAAAAGAAGGTTACATGCGGCATACACAAGCGTCGTCCAATAATTTTCATAAAAAAACTGATGAACGACTAATTGAGTAAAAACGATATTAAGCAAAAGGATAAAACTAAGAGCCAGAACTCCCCAATAGCTACGCTTCATATCGCTTCACCCTTACCGCATAGATGCTGCCATTGTCCACCTTCACTTCTATTTCCGGGAGCGGCCGTCTAGGCGGTCCTGCTGTAGGAGCTCCCGTAAACGCATCAAACTTTCCGTGGTGACACGGGCAGATCATCTCCCTCTCTTCTTCCACCCAGTAGACGGGACACCTTAGATGGGTACAAGCATTTTGATAAGCAACATAGTTATTTTCACTCAGGCGGATGAGCAGGGCGCTGTCATGCTCGCTTGGAAAAGTAAATTTCACAGACTCTCCTGGTGCTACGTCTTTTACATCCGCAATTTTTTGGTGAGGATATTCTTTATTGCCAAGGCCCATTAACTCTTTGGCTGCAACGGCTCCCCAAGGCAGGGTAGACACCGCAAATAGACCTGCCGCTCCAGCTAATGTTTTCATAAAGCCTCTTCGATCCAGCATCCGCTCATTATTTCGATTGATATTATGGGTATAGTTATCTTCATCAAATGGGATGTTATCATTTCGATCTGTCATTAGGTCTCCTCCTTAAAAGAGTTTCTCCGTTCCTTGTAATATGCCAGGCAGATTCACTTTAACGTTTGTGCTCCCTTCGAGATATGGCAGACTGGTCACCCATTTCCCATTATCGAGGTCATGCTTCTGCTGTTTTTGCTCAATTTCTTCTTCCGTAAGCCACTGCAGCGTGTTGGAAGGGCAGACACTGGCACACATCGGCGGGATACCGTCTTTCGTACGGTCAATGCAAAGGTCGCATTTATACATTAAGTTCTGTTCTTCATCGAATTTAGGAATACCATAAGGGCAGGCAATCGTACAGTTTTGGCAGCCAATACACTTTTCAACTAAGGCAGATAAAACGGCTCCTGTTTCATGAATCTGGATCGCCTGCGCCGGACAGCTTCTGGCACAAGCCGGATTCTCACAGTGCAGGCACATAAGCGGCATCGTCTGACGGCTGACATGAGGATTCACGTCATAGACATAGTTTCTGTTTCGCTGCTCATGTCCTCCACACTGCGTACACGCCGCTAAACAAGAACGGCAGCCGATGCAATTCTCTAATTCGATATATAATCTTTTTTTCATTTACAGCACCTTCTTAGGTGATAATTTCTTAATTTGAGCTGCACACGCTTTGAACTCCGGCATTCTAGATATTGGATCAAGCGCTGCAATCGTCAGAAGATTAATCGCTTCTTCATGACCAAAATGATAAGGAACAAATACGGTATCTTTACGAATCGCTTCTGTTATCTTCACTTTATAGATACTTTCTCCCCTTCGCGTATAAAGCCGGACTTCTTCATCATGCTCGATCTCATACACAGCTGCTGTTTTTGGGTGAACCTCCACATAAGCTTCTGGACACATATCTTTTAAAAACGGTATCCTTCTCGTTTGATTACCGGATAAGTAGTGGTAAACGACCCGCCCTGTCGTTAGGCGGAGCGGATACTTTTTACAAGGCTCTTCTGCGGGAGGCCGGTAAGGCAGAGCACAGATTTTCGCTTTCCCATCAGGATGATAGAATTTTTTATCTAAAAACATGTGAGGAGTCCCTGTATCACTTTCATCTTTACACGGCCAGAACACCCCATCCTGCTTATCGATCTTATCCCACGTAGCGCCGTAGTAATCAGCGTTTCCACCTTTAGAAGCCAGCCTGAATTCTTCAGCCACATCTCTCGCTGATTTTAAATGAGAAAAGTACTTTTCTTTCCCAAGACGCTCCGCCAATTCAATTTGAATCTGCCAATCGGGTTTAGCCTCTCCAATCGGCTCCTGGGCTTTATTGATTTTTATAATTCTCCCTTCCAGATTAGTGACCGTTCCTTCATCTTCCGCCCAAGTTACAGAAGGAAGAATTACATCGGCGAACTCTGCCGATTCAGATAAGTAAAAGTCAGCACACACCATGAAATCCAGGTTTTTCATTGCTTTTTTCACAAAATTTAAATTGGGAGCTGAAACAGCCGGGTTGGAACAAAGCAGGTAAAGGCCGCGGATTTCTTTTTCATTCATCAGCTCAAACATTTCATAAGCGGAGACCCCTGGTTTGGGCATTTCCTCTGGTGTAATACCCCATACTTTACACACTTCTTTTACGTGTTGTGGATTGGTAATTTTACGATAACCCGGGAGCAGGTCTGATTTCTGACCATGTTCACGGCCGCCCTGCCCATTTCCCTGGCCTGTGAATGTGGCAACTCCGGATTTCGGCCGGCCGATCTTCCCGGTCACAAGCGCCATATTCGTATAGCCAGAGACATTGTCTACCCCTTTATGCTGCTGCTCGATACCGCGGGCAAACATAACCACCGCGTTAGGAGCCTTCCCATAAATCTCAGCTGCCCGTTCAATTTTTTCAGTGGCCACTCCTGTGATATGGCTCACATATTCAGGTGTGAAATCCCTTACTAATGCTTTTGTTTCTTTAAACCCGTTTGTATGGTTTTTGATGAAATTTTCATCGGCATAACCATTTTCAATCAAAAGGTGAAGAATTCCGTTGGCTAACGCAAGGTCAGTCCCGGGTTTTAAGTCAAGATGGACATCCGCTCTCCTAGCGAGAGGTGTTTCCCTCGGGTCAACGACAATAATATATCCTCCGCGCTCTTGCACATTCCAAACGCGAAACATGGAAGTAGGGTGACATTCCGCCGTGTTGCTTCCAGCGATAAACAAGCAATCCGTCTCGTGAAGATCCGTCCATGGCAGGGTCGAACCGCGATCAACTCCGAAAGACCTCAAGAATCCACCCGCTGCACTGGACATACAGAAGCGTCCGTTGTAATCAATGTACCTTGTGCCTAACGCTACTCTGGCAAACTTCCCGGTTAGGTAACATTTTTCATTGGTCATCGATACACCACTAAACACAGAAAGGCTGTCTTTCCCATGTTTTGACTGCAGTTTCTTAAACTTACTGACAATCAGATCATAGGCCTCTTCCCAGCTGGCTTCGCGAAAACCTTCCTTCGTCCCCTTCAGTGACTGATCATCACGAATTAATGGACGCAGCAGCCGGTCTTCATGGTTCGTCTGCTGGTAAGCTGTAACTCCTTTCGGGCACATTTTCCCAACCGTCACCGGCCAGTCGTATCGTGGTTCTACACCGATAATTTTATTATTCAAAGTATTCACCCTTAAGTTCATCCCGCACTGCATCCCGCAATAACTGCAGTGCGTCTTAATCAGCTTCTCATTCGGGTGCTTTACGTTTTCAATCTCGCGGAAAAATTTATCCCTTTGCATTTTGGTTGGCCTCCTTCGTCTTCACTTCATGTGTAGGAAATCCAGAAAATCTAGCTACGCGGTATTTTCTGCGACAAGGCAGGCACAACTCCGCCAAATGAAATCCTTCTTTCTCCATATGAAAATCAATTTCATTTTGTCCGAGTACTTGAATGACATCCTGAGATTGTTCCGTAGATACAAATTTCTCGTTACATACTTTGCATTTTTTCATCGACTGCTCACCGTAATGTTCGCGGTAATTTCGCGCAAACACACTAAGAGGCCGGAAAGGAATGTGAGCAAGCTTTCCAAAAGGCAGATAAATCAGAGTGATAATCACCGAGTATTGGTGGATCATTGACATGACATAGTGGCCCGCCCCATGTAAAAATACGTTCATAAAAGTTAAAATCAAGCCTGTAATACTGATAAATAAAAGGAGATACAGCGGGAGAAAATCATAGATGAACTTCTGCTCAGCTCTGGCCTGCATGTTTTTCAAACGGCGGTAGAGCACCATACATACTCCAATGATTACCATAATGGCTGTAAAGTTAAGAGCATTATAAAAGAAGAAAGCAATGATCCCGTCAGCATCCACTGTCATTACATCGATCCCCATCGCGACGACCGTGTAATAACCTCCTTCCTCCATCGTGAAATATATCCATCCGAACACGAGCGGAAAAGTGACAAGGCAGGAAAGGATAACACCCCAGCCGAGCATTACGTGCTGTGTCCATCGATAAATCCCGCGGTTCCAAATAAATTTATAAGTTCCTAAGTGCTCCAAGGACGTTTTAGGAGTAGACTTTCGAAATAACAGACGGATTCCTTTTTTTATGAATATTTTCGTTGGAGGCCTTTCTCCCCAGGCAATAAATCGGTAGAAGAATCCCCCGATAAAGACAAATGTTCCAATTATGTAGCCGTATAAATTTAAATCAACATGAGTGAACATCCTCGTTCCGATGAATGAAAGAATTACAAGAATGCTTATCGATATAAAAACAGATTTAGCAAACTTTGAAGCGAACGCATTATCAAAAGAACGGGTGGTCTTTCCTATATTTCTTTGCACAGTTTCTTCCATGTCTTTCTTCCTCCCCAGTTCTGGTTCTTTTTCCCAAAACCTATAATTTCAGTATAGAAATTTACTGTTGATTTTGTAATAGGGGAACTTCCCGATATCGAAAAGGGGGATTCCCCTATATCTTTATCAGATGACTTTCAACATGGCCACCCTCTTTCTTATCAAGGTTAGAACTACATGCTATGATATTCATTTTCCCCTCGAACTTTCTCTCCTTTTTCTGCGGCTTTTTATGCATACAAAAAAGCTCTTACGGGAATGCCCGGTAAGAGCTTAACGCTGCCGATAATGTCTCACAGCTCTTTATTTAGATTTCGACCTCTTCGTTGTATGCCTTATATTATATAGCTGCGGGTTCGAAGACCGCACGCTTTCCGTGCCCAACAGACGCGGGGTCTCGGATCGCCCGTTTTTCCACAGAAGCCTCGAAGGATTCGATCCCTTCGCCTCGCCCTAAAAGACTCTCCTGCATCTAACTACTAAATATCTTTTAACTAATTGTCTACGGAAGGTTCAGCTGCCACGAGATCCCAAACTGATCAACAATCCAGGCAAACTTCCGGCTGAAAGAGTAATCGTCCAGCGGCATTAATTTATCCCCGCCTTCTCCCAAACTGCTGTAAAGCTGATCAATCTCTTTTTCACTCTCGCAAGTAAGAAATATGGAAAACGAAGGCGTAAAAGTAAACTCATGATGCACATGGCTGTCAATACACATGAACTCCTGTCCTTTTAATGAGAAGATCGCCTGCATAACACTTCCCTCTTTACCGACCTCTTCAGATCCATAACGGGTGATTTCCTTAATTTTAGAGTCTTCCACTAAAGTTGTATAGAAATTCATCGCTTCTTCAGCCTGTCCCTGAAACATCAGAAATGGCGTAACTTTTTCCACCTTATCCGCTCCTTATAAATAATAGTCATCTATTCGTCCATTATATCAAGAAAGCGGTAACATCCATATCTAAATTCGCTTACTATTATTTTACAAAAATATTTCATTTGGTCTGATAAGGTTTGGTTCCGCTTGCTTAGTAGGTTCTGCAAATCTAAAGAGGATAGCCTCAGGCTGTCGAGAAAGTCACAACAGGTTTTTTTTATATAGTTTTCTGTTAAAGCCTAGCGTAGCAGGCAGGATTCCATTGGCCATAAAAGGGGAGAAATGGGTCGGGAACCACCTCACTTTCCACGGGGAAGACGGCAATCCTCCTCGGGCTTTTAAGCCCTGCGGGGGCTAGCCAGTCTTGCATTTCCCGCAGGAGTCTCGCTGCCTCCCTCCCCATTACGAAGAGAAAGGAATGGAATCCTATTCATGTGAGAAGAGGAGTAAGCTGACTTTTCACCTGGTACATCGCATCCTTAAGAGTTCAGGCTCCATGAAGAGAGCTAATAGAACGAGAGAGAAAAACTTATGAGGATAAGGGCGAAAGGAAACGGTGAGATTCCTAAAAGGCGAAGCCTTAAGGAAGCTCACCGTACGCCCATGGAAAGCGATCCGTTTCCCGGAGCCCTTCGCTGCATCTTATCCTTTGAAAGGAAGTCGGTCGTTTAAAAAACACGTGGTTTCTCTACAAGCTGAGGCTATCCTCAAGTTAAAGAGGATAGCCTTTTTATCATTCATATTCGCTTGCATTTTTCACTTCAAGTACTACATTATCAATTGTAATATCATGTTCCTTACTTAGTTTCCCCATCAAAAATTTAAGCGAAGCCTGGTCATCAGCCGTCATATCAAACTCAAAATCAAAGCGCTGTTTGTCTTCATTTACAGCAACTACTTCATTGAAATAACGGTGATAATTGTCATTTTCAAGGGTAACTTCAATATCTCTTGCCACACTGGAACTCGCGTCAAAAGAGAGAACATAAGTGATTCCTTTCGATAACGAAAGACCTTTTTGTTCCATAAGAACACTCCAGGCTTCATTCCCGCCCTCTTGAATATCTACATTCAGCACACCTTCGTCAGTTGAAACATTCGCTTGCGCATCGAAGTGAATATATTCAGTCCAATGGTCTAGACCTGATGAAAAATCACCATTTTTTAATGGATAAAGCTCAATGTCGCTGGATGTTTGAATCATTCTTACATTATCTAAATAGACGTCACCAGGCTGACCGCCGACCATAAACGTCAACTGTCCTTTTGGAGCGGATTCCGGCATGGTAAATTCTACAGTATGATTTTCCATTTCTTCGGTTAGTGTGATCGCTTCGCTCTTATAGATTTCTCTGCCATCTTCACTTACTAAATCTACTTCGATGGTTTTGTTTTGCTCTGCTCTTGCGTTAAATGTCAGTTCATAATCTTCCCCTTTTTCCAATGGGATCCCTGATTGTTTTAACTGAACATCTTCAGGATTTACACCTTCTTTTAGAATATCAACTTGCATTTCTCGTTGTTCTTCAGAAACGCTCATTTCAGCGTAAGACTGCTCTGATGTCACAAGTTCCCAGTAGCTGGTTCTTGTCATATCCCCCTGATCAAAAGTTCCATTATAAATGAGATTTCCATCCGCTAAAGGCGGCTTTGAGTTATTCTCCTCATATTCCCCCGTGATATTTTCGACTCGGACATTTCCAATCCAGACAGGTGCCGTTCCGTTGCTTCCCATATTAAACTCTATGCGAGCGCCTAGATCTGTATCTTGGTTTAGGGTAAAAGTATATTCATAGGACTGAACTTGATCACTAAGCTCAATCGTTTTCTCTCCGGAATAATTAGCAAATCCTCTTTCTTCTCCACCGGAAATCTTCGTCATCATATTACGATTGGTATCAGATTTCGCATCAAAAGTAACTCGATACGTATTACCTTCAAGAATCGCAAGCTTTTGAATCAGCTGCAGAGACCAGAGAGCATTGCCCGGATTACCCACATTTGTTTTTGCAAAAGGAATGCCGTCTAGCTCTTCCTTCTCAATGGTGCCGTTCCCTTGAAAGTCCGGCAGCTGGACAAGATTCCAATAATTCTCGTTAAACGTATCTTCATGCTGATCGATTATTGTAAAAGGCTCATTATACTCGTTATCATAAATTAAGTTTCCATCTTCTAATGGCTGTTTGGCATCTTCCGGCAGCTCATCTTTTACAACAACAGGTTCTACAGGCTCTTTATAATCACGACCTGTAAGCTCATAGGCTCTTACATAGTCTACTTCCATTTTTCCAGGAAACTCTGTAGATTCATCCGGATTGCCGCCATACCAGCCGCCAACCGCTAGATTCATAATTAAATAGAATTCCTGGTCAAATGGAGCAGGGAAAGCATATTTATCAGACTGGTTCATCCCTTTACCAAACCAATTATCTAATGTTTGATATAATTCTCCATCAACGTACCAGCGTATTTCTCCTGGTTCCCATTCAACAGAGTACGTATGGAAGTCGGTGTAATCTTCTCCTTCAGGAAAATGGTACTCGGTTCCTTTGTAAGTATTATTCGGATATTCCTCTCCGTAATGAATCGTACCGCCGATTTTACTCGTATCTTTTCCGGCTGCTTCCATAATATCGATCTCACCGGAAACCGGCCAGTCCCCATAAACTCCATCTTCAGGCATCATCCAGAAGGCCGGCCAATAGCCTTGACCTTCAGGCAGCTTCATTCTTGCTTCGAATTTTCCGTACTTTTGGCTGAAAAGCCCTTTGGATGTTAACTTAGCTGAAGTATAGTCGTAACTTCCAAATGAGTCACTGACAGGTTCCTCTTCTTCTTTAGCCTCGATGACCAGTTTACCGTCTTCGATATAAGAGTTATCTGATGAATCGGTGTAATACTGTAATTCGTTGTTGCCCCAGCCCGGAGAGATTCCCTCGCCATTTTCGTCTACAAGCCAGTTTCCAGTATCATGCGACCACTTCGATTGATCAATTTCGCTAGATATGAACTCATCGGACCATACGAGAGACCAGTCTGATTCCTTTTGGTCCGCATCCACGATAACGACTTTGTTTAAGTCCGAGTTAACGGATTTCACTTTATTCTGAAGCTTTTCATCAATATAGAGCGTGCCGCTGACTTTCGTATTTTTCAAGATGATGTTTCCCGGATCGGCACCTTCAGTAATAAAAAGATCACCATTGATTGAGGTGTTTTCTAAAGAAACATCAGAATGATTGATCCAGGCATTTCCTTTAATATGCTGATCTGCGTACGTCCATTGCTTATAAAAGTAGCCCTGGATAAGGGAGTCGACCATTAAAATCGCATCGATCCGCTTTAATGGATGGTTTGAACCTTCCTCCCATTCGCTTGTAAAGGATTCAGGTAATAAAGATTGAAGAATATTTACCGCTGCCGCCTGTTTAATGGCCGCCTTCTCGTTCTTTTCTATGAACCCGGCATCTTTAGAGAATTCAAGTATACGCTCACTGCTGATATTGAACAAATTCCCAAGCAGTACGGCATATTCTGCATAAGTCATCTCTGCATTTTCATTCTTGTTCTGATTCAGCTCCGCAAGCAGCCCTCTGTCTTTCCAATACTCGACCCTTTCATCTGCCTTGTCATTCTCTGCATAGACAGGCAGTGACATAACTTGAAAAACAACAGTTAACGTTAAAAGGACAACTAAGAGTTTTTTCAAAATACTCCTCCTTAAAATTGAATTCTCCCAATTAGGAAACCGGTTGCGTTAATATCGAAAAAAATTAGGTTATCTCAAACCTTTGCTTTTCAATAGTATTCTTATACCAATAATAGCTTTCTTTCCTTGTTCTTTCGAATGTTTCAAAGTTGACATGAATGATGCCAAATCTTTTCTCGTATCCTTCTGCCCACTCGAAGTTATCAAGCAGTGACCAGACGATATATCCTTTAATCGACACCCCTGCTTTTATGGCTCTGTACAAAGAAGTTAAGTGCTGTTTTAAGTAGTCAATCCGTTCCTGATCGTTGACTTTGCCGTCTTCCACTCCGTGATTATAGCAGGCACCATTTTCTGTAATGTAAATAGGAATGTCCCCATACGTTTCTTTTAGATCCGTCAGGGCTTTATAAAAACCATCCGCGTAAATCGGCCATCCTATATCTGTTTGACGGTAGTCAAGAGGAATCTCTTCCACTTGAAACAATCCTGCGTTTTCCTGATGACGTCCCAGGCTGCCTGTATAATAATTAATGCCCATGAAATCAATAGGCTGCGAAATAAGCTCAAGGTCTCCTTCTTCAATTTTTAAAAAGGCGTTCTGCTTTTCAAACAGTAGGATGAGCTCTTCTGGATATGATCCTTTGAATACAGGGTCCATAAACCATTCTTTCTGCCATAGCATGCCGCGGCGGCACGCATCCTGATCCTCCACGTCCGCACTAAAAGGTTCCAGCCAGCCGATATTTGGTGCATATCCGATTTCTCCATCAGGTACGATCTCTCTAAAAGACTGAACAGCTTTCCCATGGGCGGTCAATAGATGATGTGATACATCAACCGCTGCCTGCAAGTCCTTTTTTCCGGGAGCATGAATCCCTAAGTAATTCGATAGAAAGGAAGCACACCATGGTTCATTAATGGTAATCCAGCTTTTCACCTGACCTCCGAACTCTTTGAACATAGCCTCAGCATACTCTTCAAAAGCAACGATAGTGGCACGGTTCTCCCAGCCTCCCCTATCTTGAAGAGTTTGAGGGAGATCCCAGTGATAGAGCGTAATCATTGGTTTAATATTATGATTGAGCAGCTCCTCAATCAAGCTACGGTAATAGGCGACACCCTTTTCATTCAAGCTTCCTGTTCCTTCAGGCATCACTCTCGACCAGGAAATCGAGAAACGATAGAGGTCCACTCCAAGCTCCTTTAAATGCTGGATATCCTCTTTATATAAGTGGTAACTGTTACAGGCTTGATCCCCGTGGTCTCCATTTTTTACGTTTCCCGGAGTATGCGAGAAAGTATCCCATATTGAAGGACTTCTCCCGTCTTCATGAGCCGCTCCTTCAATCTGATAGGAAGCGGTGGCCGCTCCCCACTTTAATTCATTTGAAAATTCTATTGTTGTCATTCGATAACCTCCATTACTAGCGTGTAAGAGGAAACCTAACTTTCTATACTGGATGATCGAATTACAAGTTCTGGATCCACTTTTACCGGGTGAATATTATTGTTTCCTTGAATGAGATCATTCAGCATATTAGCAGCCAGCTTCCCTAATTTCTGTTTATCCTGCTTGACGGTGGTAAGCGGCGGATCACTGTATCGGCAGGCTTCAATATCGTCGCAGCCGATTAATTGAATATCTTCAGGCACAGACATCCCTTTTTCTTTAATTGCTTTAAGAGCTCCAAGCGCCATCATGTCCGATGCAGCAAAAACAGCTTGAGGTAATTCTTTCTCCTGCAATATTTCTTTCATAGCTGTATAGCCGCTTTCCTCGAAGAAATCTCCAAATTTTATCCACTCGTCTTTTATAGACAGTCCAAATTGCTCCATCGCATCGACAAAGCCCTGATTACGAATGCCTGCTACAAGAGAATCCTGTTTCCCGCCAATATAAGCAATCTTTCTTATTTGATTTAAGTAGAAGAACTCTACAACTTTTAATCCTATTTTCGCATTATCCGTCATAATATAGCTCGATTTCGGCCCGTCGAGCTTAAGGTCGATGCCGATGCAAGGAATATCACTTTCGGCAATCTCAAGGATTTCCTCTTCTATTTCATCGCCCGCAATAATCAGGCAGCCATCAACGTGGAAATGCTTACACCTTTCCAAATACTGACTTTCCCCCTGATAAAATTTCTCGTTGGAAAATAAGAGAAGGTCATATCCTTGGGCACCGACTGTTTTCTTAAAAGTGTTCACAACCTCATTGAAAAATGGGTGTTTAAAGTCTACATTGATTTTCCCTGCATAAATCAAGCCTATTAAATTTGATTTCTTAGTGGCTAAAGACTTCGCAGAGAAAGTCGGCTGATATTTTGTATCTTTAATGATTTTATATACTTTGTCTCTTGTTGCTTCGCTGATGCCGCCATAGTTGTTGATAATTTTTGACACAGTAGCAGGAGATACACCAGCCATTTTTGCAATATCCCGTATAGTTAAATCCATCTCTTTACATCTCCTTAAGGAACCGCCATCTCAATAACTTATTGTATCAACAATCGGCTAGAGTAGCATCGCTTATTTAATCGAACCTTCCGTAATACTGGAAATAAACCATTTGTTGAAAATAAGGAAAATCACAATCAATGGAACCGTTGCCCAGAATACACCTGAAAGCAGCATTCCAAAATCAACCCGAAAAGCATTGTTTAATGAAGCGAGCGCCACTTGTAATGTATAAGAAGAGGGATCGCGCAGAACCGTGAACTGCCATAAAAATTCTCCCCATACGAGGGTAAACACTATAATTCCAAGCGTAGCAAAGGCCGGTTTAATAATCGGCAGTACAATGCTTCGGTAAATTCTAAAGTTCGAGCATCCATCTAATTTGGCAGCTTCTATCAGTTCATCTGGTACAGATTCGCTGATATACTGCCGCATTAGAAAAATTCCCAACGGGTTTAATAAGAATAATACTCCCGCACCAAACAATGTATCGAGCCACCCTAATTGAGAGATCAAGTAGTATTGCGGAATCAGCCCTAATTGAGGCGGGATCACCATCGTTAGGAGAATACAGATAAACAAAAAGTTTTTCCCGGGAAACGAAAATTTAGCAAATGCAAACCCGGAAAGCGAACTGATCAGCAATACAACAACCGTTACGCTTGTACATAGCAGGATTGTATTCCACATCGCCTGAAAAAACGGAATCGTATCCAATACCTTCTGAAAGTTTTCTACAAGCATAGTGCCAGGCACCAGTGTAGGCGGAATGGAATTATACGCAGCGCTGGGCTGTGTGGCCATTACCAGCATCCAGTAAAATGGAAAAATTGATAGAATTGATGCAATCCCTAAAGTAATGTACACCGGAATGTTTCCAGGCTTAAATATTTTTTTTCGATGCTGTTCCATAGTTTAAGCCCCTTTCTTTCTGCGGCCGGCCCCTGATGTTAACCAAGTATTGAGCGCAGCAGCTCCAACGATTATAATCAGGAGCAGCACTGCTGTAGCTGAGGCAGTACCAAATGAACCTAAGCTGAATGCATCTCGGTATAAGTACATAACAACCGTCATCGCTTCATCACGTGTAAAAGCAGATCCGCCTAGAAATACAGTAGGCTCAGCAAATAACTGAAGTGCACCTACAGTTGACATGAATACTGTCAGTAAAATAAATGGTTTTAATAAAGGAATAGTAATATGAATAAACTGCTGAACTTTATTCGCTCCATCAATTGTCGCTGCTTCATACAAATGCTTCGGAATACTTTGCAGGCCTGCCAAGTAAATAATCGTGTTATAGCCTACCCACCGCCAGAAGACCATCAGTGAAATTGCAAATTTGGCTCCCCACTCAGACGTCTTCCAGCTTACCGGATCAATGCCGAACCAGCCGATCACATAGTTAGCAAGCGCTGTTTCATTGCTGCTGAAAAATACTCCAAATACTAACGCCACGGCTACCATAGAGGTAATGTATGGCATAAAGATCGTAACTCTGAAAAAGTTCGTAAACCGGATCGCCGCCATGTTAAGAAAACAAGCCAAAATTAAGCCGACAATCAGCTGAGGGGCTGTCCCCATCAGGCCAATAATGACGGTATTGTACAAGGATTTCCAAAATAAAGGATCCTGAAGGACAATCGTAAAGTTACTAAGACCAACAAAATCCATTTCTCCAAGACCATTCCACTCCTGAAATGCCAGAACAATACTAAAAACGGCAGGATAAAGACCAATTATTCCAAAAATGATAAAGAAAGGAGCAACATACAAATAACCAGAGAGCATATCCTTCTTTTTCTCAGACATTTTGCTGACTTTTGAAGAGGAGACATACTGCTGTTTCTCTACACTTTCCAATTTTCTACCTCCTGACATAGTAAAGGCCAGATTAAGAAATCATCCGGCCTCCCTTGTACTTATCTCTGCAGTAAGCCTTCAATACGTTCTACAGCATCCTGCCACTCTTTCTCTGGATCTCCGCCTTCCTGAACATTTCTTAGAGCCATTAATACTTCATTGTTAACTGTTACATATTTAGGTCCTTTGTAAACTTCCGGAATCTCTTTGGCCGCTTCTGCAAAATATGCGGCTGTATTTTGACCGCCGAAATATTCATCAGAGTTAGTCTTGAATTCTTCCATCTCATACACTTCAGGTGTAGAAGGGAACAGACCGTTTTCCGTAAAGGACTTCATTTGATTCTCTGGTGAAAGGAGCCACTTGGCAAATTCATAAGCTTCTTCACTGTGTTCTGTTTCTGCCGGAATGGATACATAAGATCCTCCCCAGTTACCAGCAAACTTCTCAGGCAGAGTGGTCACTCTCCATTTACCGGAAGCTTCCGGAGCATTCTCTGTCATGTAGCCTTTAAGCCAAGCGGGCGCCATTTCAACTGCGAAATCTCCTTTATTTAGAGCATTAGCCCATTCAGGTGTCCACATTTCATAGTCGCCGACATATCCTTCTTCGTTTAAACTAACCGCGTAATCGTAAGCATCTTTTACGCCGTTACCTTCTTCATTGATCAATAAATCTCCATCACGATTAAAATAACTTTCTTCAAGTGCATCCATATTGGCACGAAACGCCATTTCCATACTATCCACCATTGGTTTATCCGCAGCCTCTAACACTTTATCGGCAGCATCCGCGAAAGCTTCAGGTGATGAAATTAATTCACTGACTTCATCTGGATCTGTAGGAAGCCCAGCTTTTTCAAACACTTCTGTATGATAGTACATTGCTTTTGGTCCGATATCAGTTGGAAGTCCAAAAAGGAAATCTCCTTCTCCGTTTTCTGCCACGTTCCACTTCCACTCTAAGTATTGATCCTGAATTTCGTCAGCCTCTAAGTCATACAAATTAACAAACCGTTCCTGTGCTTCCCTGTACCTGTCGAGCTGATCTACTTCAATCATTGTAAGATCAGGAGCGCCTGTCCCTGCTGATATAGCAGTAAAAAGACTGTTATGATGATCTTCTAATTCAGATTTTTTAATATTAATTTTTACATCAGGATTTTCTTCCTCGTAAGCCTTCGCTAACTCTTCATAATTCGTTGCTCCAAACACCCAGAAATCTAAAGTTACATTTCCTTCTCCTGAAGCCGAATCATCTCCGCTGCAGGCAAAAAGAAACGCGCTTATACTTAGCAGCAGCACTAAAAGCAAACTTTTCTTCAATCTCATTTAAGCCTTCCCCTTCCAATTTTTCACTCAAAAAACAACAACTTCCAAATTAACGAAACCGGTTTCCTAAAACTCTAAAAAAAATCAATTAATTTGAAAACTTAAGTTGATTATAAGGTGTAATGTATTCGTTTTCAAAAACTTTTTTATAAATATTTTTAAAATTCATCAAATTTTAAGTAAACCGGTTTCCTACACAAGGATCCCTTTAAGCACATTAATTGTTATGACAACTATGTAAACGCTAACATTTTCTTAAAAAATTATGTACCTTTTCGTCTTATGGTGTTATAATGAGAGTGTGAAAAAGATAAAAAAATTAAATAAACAGCTTAGGTGGCTCAACCATCGTAAATTCGTTTCCAAAACGAATAAAATGATGGTCATAAAAGGGAACACAACCTGTGGAGAGGAATGGGGAAACGCCCTTATATCAGGCCATCCAGATAGGCTCTGCATGCTAAAAGCACTGTAGAGAGAGCTCGTTTTACCATTTAACTTGTAAGACGATGACCTCAATAGGAATGAATATCCCACCCTAAAGAGGTAGTTTAACATTTAAGTGTACTCTTGCAAGGATACATCATCCTTTATCAAGGTATGGTGAAAAAATTAGACTTAACCACTGACTGGAGGAAACGAATTCTTAGGGAATTATCCTTCGAGGTATAGTTTAAAAATATGTAAGATCACGGATGATTCTTACATGGTTGGGTCACCTAAGTTGTTTAACGTTTTCCTGACATCACTTTTGTGATGTCAGGATTTTTTATAGTCTTTATTAATCTTCATTGATTTTTCTTATATATAATTAAGACCTAACGTGTAATGAGTTCACGGTCGTTTAGAGGCTGGACAGGTCGATGGTTATCAGAATAAATCTGCTCGAATAATTGGATTTGTTCTTTAGAAAGTTCAAGGGGTTCTTCATAGATTATCCAATGTACTCCCTCCGTACAAGGAGGTGTGGTAAGGGAACCTCCGTATTGAAACGTTGTTTGATCTTCAGGCAGCAAACTTGAAGCATCCAATGAATATTCCAGGCCCGATTTTTCATCTGTCTGTTCAGAAGGCAGTTCATCCCAGAATTCAGCTAAAGCATCGTTCTTCTCCCCCTCCTCCATCATCACTCCAAGAACCGCTGATTTCCCACTTTCACTTTCATGTACCAGATGGAGTTCCATAGCGTAGGACTGGTCATTAAATAAGTGTTCACTTGGTGTATGGAAGTGAAATTGCTTAAGTTGATATTCCTCTCCATCAATGACGATATTATTATTTGAACTTGCTGCTTCTGCTTGGATAGTATGACCGTTATTTACTAAGGTGAAGGAGGATTCTTGATAATTAGTTTTGATGCTTTCCATTTCGTCCTTTTTAACGGTTTGAGAGAAATCTATATTAATAGGTGATTGTTCTTCTCCTTCTGCACAGGCCGAGTATTCAGGGGCGATCTCCCCCCAATGCTCAGGTCCTGTCTCCCCTTGGTAAGACCATTTTGCAGGCTCTAAATTCTCTTCCTCCCCGGAGCCTTGCTCTTCTTTTTGAGGCGCTCCCGTTTCTCTCGTCTGTTCCTGGCACCCTGCGATTCCAAAACTAATCGATATCGCCATAAATGGATAAGCGAGCTTCTTAGACATTAAGTATTCATCTCCTTTTTACTTCAGTTAATTTATTCCAAATCCAATTAATCACTTGCTTCCCCTCTTTCATAAAAAAATAATCTAGACTTTAGGATCAAAAGTTTAAAAGCATATAAAAAAGGATCACATGAAGTGATCCTTTTATTTCGCTTCTTGCTGTGTCAGCTGGTCTGGCTGCTTCGTTAAAGTAAAGAATAAGACCAGCCCTATAAATGAAGTACTAAATAAAATAGCGCCCATTGGTACAGCCGTTGTCTCGTCAATCCCAACAAGAGGGGAAACGAACGATCCGAACAATAACGGGAGCATCCCTAATACGGCACTTGCACTTCCAGCTCGATGCCCCTGTTTTTCCATGGCAAGGGTAAACGTACTCGTTAAGACCATTCCCATCGAAGTCATATAGATAAAGATCGGGATAACGATTGAGGCCAGCGGTCCTTTTACTATCGTCATGGTTAAAAGAACAGAGGTCGCTGTGACTGCAATAATTACCGCTGTTTTAAGCAATGTCCGCTCATGAATAATCCCGCCTAACCTTCCGATAATAAAGCTCCCTGAAATAATCGCCAATCCATTTATTCCAAATAAGATACTGAACACCTGGGGTGATACTCCGTAAATCTCCTGATAGACAAACGGAGTTCCCGATACATATGCAAAGCTTCCACCATGGACAAATCCGATCGTCAGGGCATAGCCAATAAATGAACGATCTTTAAAAAGGCTTCCAATGGTACGGACTGAACTGCCGACTGAGCTCGGAATTCGATTCTCCGGCGGCAATGTTTCCGGTAACTTCATCGTAACTGTTAAAACAATTAACAGCCCAAGTAAGCTAAGCGTGTAAAATATCGACTGCCAGTTTGAAAATGGTAGGAGAAGAATCGCTCCACCAGCCATTGGAGCAATCATCGGCGCTGTTGCATTGATCACCATTAATAATGCAAAGAATTTAGTAAGCTCTCTTCCTGAAAATACATCACGAACAACAGCACGAGAAAGAACAACCCCCGCTGAAGCAGTGAAGCCTTGGAGGAAACGAGCGGCGACTAAAATCGTAATATTCGGCGCCAGCGCACAAAGGAGAGAAGAAAGTGCAAATAATAATAACGAAATGATTAATGGCTTCCTTCTTCCTTGAGCATCACTGATCGGACCTACTACAATCTGACCGACCGCCAGTCCAATTAAACAAGTCGTTAAACTGAGCTGCACAAGCGAAGCGCTGGCTTCTAGATCACTCGCAATTCCTGGGAAACTCGGCAGATACATATCTATATTTAAAGGACCTAAAATCCCAAGCATACCGAGCAGAAAAGCCAGCGCTAAACGCTCTTTTCCTGTTGGATTATGAATCATAATATAAAAACACCTTTCCTGCCAATCTATTAGTAATAAGCCCTCAGTAAATCTACCATTTTTATAAGACTTTTAAACTCGCTGGCCAATATTTAAAATATTACCACAATCGATGGTAATATTTAGATTTCATTTTTAAACTGTAAAAAAATACAGGATTATATTACTAATCCTATATCATCATCCACCCACTCCCAAGACGCATCCTCTTTTTTTACCTCTCATTGCGAAATTCATCTCCCAGGAAATATGTCCCAACCTCTCCCCTTTTGCATTTACAATCATTAACAGTTTCTTAAAAATGAGCTCCTATAATAGCAAGTGTTACATACATGAGAAAGGAGCAGATCGAATGACAGAAAAAAGATCAATGGATCAATTAATTCAGCAGCTGAATGAACAAACGTTAGCAAAAGATTTAGGCCGCAGAGATTTTATTCATGGGGCGGGAAAAATTGCCGGGATTTCTCTTGGAATGGTCATTGCCCAATCCTTAGGCAGTGTACACGTAAAAGCTGAAGAGAATTTTACAAACTATCCTTTTACACTGGGTGTAGCTTCAGGAGACCCTCTGCATGACAGTGTTGTATTATGGACGAGATTAGCTGTAGACCCGCTAAATGGCGGCGGGATGCCGAACCGCAATATTGCGGTTAAATGGGAAATAGCCACAGATGATCATTTCAGGAATGTTGTTCAAAGAGGATCAGAAATCGCTATGTCTGAATTGGCACATTCTGTCCATGCTGAGGTTGAAAACCTTAAGCCTGACACGGTTTATTACTATCGTTTTAAAGCCGGGCAGGACTTCAGTCCAACGGGCAAAACTAAAACGCTCCCGGCCCCCGGCACACCTGTATCGAGTCTTGCTTTTGCTTTTGCTTCCTGTCAGCAGTATGAACACGGCTATTACACAGCTTATAAGCATATGGCAAAAGAAGAGCTCGACCTCGTCTTTCACCTCGGAGACTATATATATGAATATGGTCCAAACGAATATGTAGCAGGCACAGGGAATGTAAGAATGCACAAAGGTCCAGAAATTAGAACATTGGAAGACTATCGAAACCGTCATGCTCAGTATCGATCCGATAAGGATCTGCAATCAGCTCATGCAGCTTTTCCATGGGTCGTCACGTGGGATGACCATGAAGTAGAAAATAATTATGCAGACCAGATTCCGGAGAAAGGACAATCTGTAGAAGAATTCGTGAAACGCAGAATTGCGGCCTACCAGGCATATTACGAGCATATGCCCCTGCGCAGATCCTCCATGCCTCATGGACCAGATATGAAATTATACCGGAACTTTTCTTACGGGGATTTAGCTGACTTTTATGTATTAGATACTCGTCAATACCGCTCGGATCAAGCCAATGGCGATAAAAGCTCTCCGCAGACTGAAGAGTCCCTTGACCCATCACGCACACTTCTCGGAGAAAAACAGGAGAAATGGCTGCTCGATAGCCTTCAGCAGTCCCACTCTCAGTGGAATGTATTGGCTCAGCAAATTTTCTTTGCTAAACGCAACTACGGGCCAAGCCCGGAAGACCCATTATACAGCATGGATGGGTGGGATGGTTACACACCAGCTCGCGAGCGGATAACCAATTTTGCCGGCAATAAAAACCTGAACAATTTAATCGTCTTAACAGGAGATGTACATGCCAACTGGGCATCTAACTTATTAGCAGATTTTGATGATTTAAAATCCCGTATTCTCGGTGCTGAGTTTGTCGGTACTTCCATCACATCCGGCGGCAATGGTGCTGATAAACGGGCAGATACAGACCGGATCCTTGAGCAGAACCAGCATATTAAATTTTTTAACGATTACCGGGGTTACGTCCGCTGCGAAGTCACTCCTTCACAGTGGAAAACAGACTACCGCGTTATTCCATTTGTAACTCAGCCGGGAGCTGATATATCTACAAGAGCATCCTTCGTTTATGAAAAAGATCAGGAAGGACTCAAGGAAATATCAGCTGCCATCGTCCCACAAGGAAAGCAGTCGTCTAATGAAGTAGAGATGGACCGCTATGAAGCCCATGATAAAGCACATAAGATCCAGTCAGAAAAACAAAAGCAGCTGAACTTAACACAATAAGAGGAGGACCTTATTTATGCTGACAAACATTGGTATCCCAGGTTTAATTTTAATCCTGGTCATTGCCCTGATTATATTCGGACCATCTAAGCTCCCGGAAATCGGCCGTGCCTTCGGCAAAACGTTAACAGAGTTTAAAAATGCTTCCCACGACTTGATTTCTGGTGATGGAAAAGATAAGGGGCAGGCAGATGATCTTTCTGAAAACAAGAAGCAGAATAATTCAGCAGGATAGAATTCACAGCATGGGAGGAACAAGTCGTGGATGGTAAAAACCTGCAGCTCATCGGGCATTTAGAAGAGCTTCGGAACCGGATTATTCTTACGCTCCTGTCGTTTATCGGATTTGTAGTGATTGGGTTTATTTTCGTAAAGCCTATTTACAGCTGGCTGATCAAGGATTTAAATACTAAGCTGGCAGTTCTTGGACCAAGTGAAATTCTGTGGGTTTACCTTATGATTGCTGCTGTAATTGCTATGGCTCTGACCATACCTGTGGCGGCTTTTCAAGTCTGGCGGTTCGTTTCACCCGCATTGAGCAGGAGGGAAAGGCAAATCACACTGCGATTCATCCCTCCCCTCTTCTTTCTTTTTCTGGCGGGGATAGCATTTGGCTACCTATTACTGTTTCCTATCGTGCTTGGTTTTTTATTGTCCTTGTCTGAAGGCCAGTTTGAAATGATGTTTACCGCTGATAAATATTTCCGCTTCATGCTAAGCCTTACCGTACCATTTGGACTGTTGTTTGAAATGCCGTTAGTCGTTCTGTTCCTGACACGGCTTGGGATTTTAAATCCGATACGCCTTAAAAAAGCAAGAAAGGTGTCTTACTTTATTCTGATCGTCGTATCCGTACTCATTACTCCGCCCGATTTTCTTTCAGACGTGCTGGTCATTGTACCCTTACTGCTTTTGTATGAAATCAGCATCACCTTATCGAGTGTTGTCTACAAAAAACAATTAAAGCTTTCAGCCGAACATTCAGCAGCTTAAAGGAGGCAAAGTAAATGAATACTAATAATATGAACCGACGTGATTTTTTAAAGGCAGGAGGAATTAGCACAGCAGCTATAGCTTTAAGCTCCACTGGGCTTCTATCTTTTAGTGAAAGCAAAGCGTTAGCTTCTCCTGGAAGTTCTAAGAAAGGATTTTCCGGATATGGACCGCTTGTAAAAGATCCAGGAGGTATCCTCAACCTGCCAAGAGGCTTCCAATACCGAATTATTTCTGAGGAAGGAAAATCTTTGTCTGATGGACGGCCCATCCCTGAAAAATTTGACGGCATGGCAGCTTTTCCTGGCTCCAATAACTCTACAATTCTTGTAAGAAATCATGAACTAGATGGAAATACGAAGTACCCTGTCATTGGGAAAAATCCATATCAAAAAGATCATACCGGCGGCACGACCACCCTTATCGTAGGCCCTGACCGCAAGATTAAGAAAGAGTACGTATCTTCTTCCGGGACGATACGAAATTGTGCAGGCGGCGCGACCCCTTGGGGAACGTGGCTCACATGTGAAGAAACGCTGGAAGAAGGCCATGGCTATGTCTTTGAAGTGGATCCAAACGATCCGGAAAATAAGCTGTCACGGACGCCGATTCGAGATATGGGTGCCTTTTCCCATGAAGCAACGGCGATTGATCCAGCTACAGGAATCGTTTATTTAACAGAAGATGCAGGACCAAGCTATCTGTACCGGTTTATCCCAAACGACCGCAGCCAAAGAATTGGCGCTCTTCAAAAAGGTGGTACGCTGCAGGCGGCCGCAATGGAAGAAATGAGCGCTGATCAAACGAGCGAATTCTATACCGGACAAAAATTTGGTATCGTATGGAAAGATGTGGACCCAGAAAAACCGACCTTAGAGGCCGGCCAGAAAGGCTGTATTCAATTCAGCCGTTTAGAAGGGGCTTATTTTGAAGGAGGGGTCTTCTGGTTCGATGACACATCTGCCGGCGACAAGGAATTAGGACGAGTCTACCGCTATATTCCATCGACCAATACACTCGAGCTGTTCTATGAATCAACGTCCAAGAACGATTTGGAAATGCCGGATAATATCTGTATTACCCCATGGGGAGATCTCTGGATAGCCGAAGATGGTGACGGAATTGACCGCATGATAGGAATGACACCTGAAGGAGAAACCTACGTCTTTGCGGAAAGTCGCTTGAACGATTCTGAACTGGCAGGACCAACTTTTTCAGCTAACGGAGATACCTTCTTTATGAATATTCAGACTCCCGGTCTTACTTTTGCCATCTGGGGACCTTTCGCTCGAAAAAATGCCGGCCGCAGAAGACAGATGGGACATGCAGCTCCACCTACACAATATGCACCGCAGCTATCTGATAAATTATCAGCTTTTGCAGAAGTGAATGGAATGTCCGATTTGGAAGCTGCCGCTTTTCAGCGTCATGGAATACCAATTAGCTAACATATAAGAATAAGAAAAGCCGGGCCGAAATTCGGCCCGGCTTTTCTTATCTTCAATAGCTCTTTTTAAGGAAGAGATGAGTAATACGTATGATGTTGTTAAAGTAAAGGTAATTTGAGACACTCCTGCTGAAGAACAGGCTGGCAAGACACCGCACAGTGAGGGCGGCTTTGTCAGGTCGTCCGCAGAAAGGGAACGAAATTACCTCGCCTTCCGCTAAGAAAATCAAAACTTTGAGACTGCGCAAAACATTACTGTGACTTTCGGTTAATTTTCAGTTATCAACCTTATCTTTCGTTCATGCTGGATCATCCATCTTTTCCTCGGCAGTCCTCCGCCATATCCTCCCAATTCTCCATTTGAGTTAATTACTCTATGGCAGGGAATGATAATGGCCAGTTGATTAGCTCCATTTGCACTTGCGACAGCACGATAAGCAGAAGGTTTTTCCAGCGATGCAGCCACCTCTGCATATGAACGGGTCACCCCTGCAGGTATCTCCCTCAATGCGTTCCATACTTGTTGTTGAAATGGAGAGCCCAGCATGTGTATAGGCGTTTTAAACGCCGTTAAGCTTCCTTCAAAGTAGTCAGTCAGCTCTTTTTCAATGGAATGCAAGATTTTTGTGGAGCCTGGAATGATTGCCGACTTTGTCTTTTGCCGCAAGAGTTCGATTTCTCGCTCCAGCCCTCGCCGCTGTACAAATTCTAATAAATATAGAGCCTGGTCATCTGCAACAGCTACCATAGGGCCAAGCTTTGTATCAATCCAGGAAGCCTTCAGTACGTTACACTCCTCTTGGAGCCCGGGCGGTGCTCCCATTATATTAGAAAACGCGTCCCTGAACCCGCTGCTGGATTCATAACCCGTTGTAATCTGGGTATCAATTACGGAATGGCCGGATCTTATCTGTTTAAAAGCCATTCCCATTCGTCTAGCCCTTGAATATTCCACAAAAGTCATACCAAACCTTTTTTTGAATTGTCTTCTGGCCGTTGAAGGATCAATGGAAAAAGCCTGAAGATCTTCGTCTTTCCATCGCTTCTCCGGTTCTTTTTCCACCGCATCCACTAAAGTTCGTACAACCTCGGAAACATGGTCTGGATGTGAGAGAGGCCGGCAACGTCTGCAGGGACGAAACGAAGCAAGAAGAGCTTGTTCTGCCGTTTCAAAAAACTCACAGTTTTCGAATTTTGGCTTTCTTGCAGGACAGGTTGGCCGGCAGAAGACACCTGTCGTCTTTACCCCTGCAAAAAAGACCCCTTCATATTCTGCTTTTCGATCAAGTAATGCCTGGTAGTATTCTTTTTCGACTTCTAAAGTAAGCATTGCCCTCCACCTCTTTCATATGCTGCTACCTTAATTATAATCGCTGGATAAATCAGCGCAGCCGAAAATCAGGCATTAATTTATCAATCTATTCATTTAAAAAGCATAGGTCCCTGCAGGAAGCCCATGCCATATCGTTTACTTTCGTTTTCCGAAGCTCATATGTTCATAACGTCCTCTAATCATTTGATATACGCCATAGAGGACTAAACCTAGCGCCACTAAACCTAACAGCACCTGGCCAAAAGGCTGCTTAGCTACTTCTGATAGTGCCCCATCCAGTCCTCTTGTTTTATCAGGATTATGCGTCAGGGCTGTTTGAATGATGAAAAAACCAATAAGGCCTAAAACAATGCCACGTGCGGTTAACCCCATTGTCCCAAATCTCTTGGCTGCTTTTTTCTCGTGCCTGCTCATTTCTCCCACTCGAAATTTATTTAAAAATTTCTGGCTGATACCGCCATACAATTCATAAATACCATATCCAATAGTGACAGCCCCAACCGCTCCGAGGATCCACGCACCTAAAGGCATTTCAAGAAGCCGTGCGGACATCGATTGTTTGGAGCCTCCTCCGTTTCCGGCATTCATTGCAATTTTAAAAGCATTAAAGGCCAGGGTTCCGTAAATAATTCCACTTACGAAATAACCGGTTCGGGCAATTAACCCAGTTACATCTGTTCCTTCGTTTGTCGGGTCTTTAATAGCTTTAATAAATACCCAGATAATATAAAAAGTCAATCCAATTCCGATCAGCCATAAAAGTGTATTCCCTAAAGGCATCGCAGCTAGAGATCTAAGCATTCCAGTCGTTCCTGTTGTTTTACCTCCTATACCGATGGCAGCCATAAAAGCAAGAAGTCCAACAAGGGAGTAAACCAGCCCTTTCGCCATATAACCAGCTCTCGCTAAACGTCTGACCCATGGCTTAATTTCTTCTTTTGCCTGTTCAGCTGTCATATTTCCAGTAGTATCCATACCCATTTCCTACGCCTCATTTCCTATGAAGTTCTCCCTTCCATCCTTCCCTTTATACTAAAAATAGAAACCCACTTGAAAGTTCCAGTTTAAAAGCTGATAAAAAAGGAATATATGCCTTTAGATACAATTACCAATCACTATATGAGGATAATACGAAAGGAATATGTTAAGGTTGGTTCATGCCTGAATTTAAGGAGTCTTTACTTTGGAATTACTTCCGATTATTAAAAATGCAGGATTTACACAAGCCCAGTTTACGGATAATGATGGAAATGACTGCAGTTTCTTATTAGAAACCATTCATTCGAATGATCAACTTTTTCACCATCTTAAAATTGTTCCCACAACGGTACAATACTTCCCCTTAGAAAGACACCCTTACCTTTATTGTATTGAAAAAGAAAAAACTTTGAAAATTAAGTTATTAAAACAGGTTCTTTAAAACCTCCTTTTTCATAAGACAAACATCCTCTCCTTATAGGTCTATTCACTCATTTGTTTGGAGGTTTTTATGTTTACTCTCAGTGATATCCCCATGTTTTTTGTGAATTTCTTTTTGATTCTGCCCATCGTAACCCTTGTCCATGAAGCAGGTCACGTATTTACGGCCAGGTTATTTGGCGGAAAAATAAAATTTTGTATAGGTACCGGAAAAACCCTTTTTAATATCGGGCCTTTAGAAATAAAGAAAAAGTATTTCATGGAGGGATGGTGCCAATATGAAGCTTTGTCCTATAACAAAACATGGGCTCATGTTTCTATTTATTTGGCAGGAAGTCTCTTTAACCTGATCGTCATATTAATTATGAATTATTTAATTACTATAGACGTATTGCCGGCGACGTTATTCTTTTATCAGTATGCCTATTTTTCTATTTACTTTATTTTCTTTTCCTTATTCCCTTATCGAAATGATGATGGAAAGCCGAGTGATGGCATGGCCATCCACGATGTCATTCGATACGGCAAAGCCGCGGATCCAATTGACTAAAGAAAAAAGCTCTCTATAGCTAGAGAGCTTTTTTCTATATACTAGACGGCGTCCATAAAGACTGCCATTTAGATCCTATCCATAAGATAATTTCTCCTGCGAGAAAGAAGAACACCACCCAGACCCAAATTGTGAGAAATCCTGCATGAAAATCGTACATGCTGTTTAAATAATAGGGATCTTGATGTCTCATCATCGTAAAAGCATAAAACATACCAAAGGTAAAATTCCGTGACCATTGACTAACATTATAAGTGAAAATTCCTTTTCTCCAGCCAAATCTGCGGACCCGTTTGACAGCTCTCGTTATCTCCAGCACCTCTACCCCTACTAACACCCCAAAGACAACAAGCCAAAATATGAGCATAAATAAAGGCGGCATTATTTCAGACGATACCAGTGCCAGACCAGTAATGGAAAGAGCGCCATGAATAATACAATTACTATTCGTCCAGTCTTCAGTAATGGACCATTTATGCTCTGTATAACGTTTAATGATTAAACGCACACCGAGAATATAAAAAACTAAACCTAATGACATGGCTAATATGATTACAGTATCTGGGAGAAAAGAGAACATATCCACCCATAATATAACGAGAGATTGGGTGGCCACTGTTGATAATAAGACGACCCCATGGGGCGAATGATCGGTCGGCCGCTCGAGCAGCTGTTTAAAGTTATATACGCAGCTTGCGATGAAAAATATATAAAGACAAGTGTTTAGAACTGTAATTCCTTGCATGGCGGTTATTAACTCAGGAAAATATTTAGTGATCACTTCGCATAAAACTGCTAGGCCAGCAATCCATGTCCCCATTACAAAGGAATTTACAGGATTGTTTAGTAAAGTAACCAAAAATTCTTTTTGAAGGATTTGCCGTGTGAGAGATTTATATACGATACCTCCAATTATGGCAAAAATAATTGTGAGAATTTGTAACATGATTCGATCCAAAAAAGGAAAGGCTTCAATGGCGGCGTACAGAAAAATTCCTAAAGCCATTATAATGGAAGCGGAAGCGGGGTTAATTTTTTTCACCTTTTCGTTATACTCCATAGCTGCCCTCTTTTCTATACAACTTACACTTTTATGATAAGGTTTTTTATACATTAAAAACGAACCCGCTTCTAAGGGTTCGTACTTACCGTACATGAAGAGCTAATTTTAAATATTCTATAAACAATTCAGACTGTTTCTTTAACTGTATTTCTTCCTTCGGTAAGATCGCGTGGTCCAGGGCCAGTCCGTCGATAAAAGAGATAATCGACTTAGCAACTAAATCACTATCATATTTGCTGCTGAATTCTCCTTTTTTTTGACCGGCTTTTATGACATCGGCATAAAGCATAAATCCATGACGATAACGTGACTGTCCATACTTTCTTCTCCGTTGATCATTTCTGCCGGTGATAAAGAATTCGAGATTGCTAGGAGCAAGTGGATCCATTTCATCATCTGGCTGGCCATCTTTACCGAAGATCCTCTGAAGAAGCAAATTCCAGTAAGAATCAACTTCCCCTGCCAATATCTTTTGATTTTTAGAAATTATCTGTGTCATGTTTTCTTCTAAAATAGCTTCATATAAATCTTCTTTATTGGAGAAGTACTGGTAAAGACCTCCCCTGCTTACCTCTGCTGCTTCCATAACATGCTTCATCGTTGTTCGTTCATATCCATGCTCAATGAAAACTCGCTTCGCAGCAGTTAAGATTTTATTTCGCCGCTGCCTCAGATGTTCCTCGCTGACTTTCGGAGACATTTTCTTCCCTCCGCTCTATTCTTTGTTTGGTTACCCATCCGCTAAATGCGATCAAAAGCAGAAGCAACCCTGTAATGATAAACGTTGGAATGACTCCCATTACTGTAGAGAGCCAGCCCCCGAGTAAAGGTCCTATTATCGTTGCCGTTGTCATCACACTGTTTATGACTCCAAACACTCGGCCAGTCATATGAACAGGTGTATCCACTTGTACAGCAGCCTGGAAAGGTACAAATACTAATGCCGCTGTAAAACCAGCTGATAATGCCGTTAAAGGAACCCATACAATTGAATTTCCCATATCAAAGTATGTCAATAAAGCCATCATACCAAAACTGAGTCCGATTCCACAAACACCGAGAAGCATGAGGGAAAAAGGGGTGTAATCCGTTTTTTTAGTAAGCACAAGGCCCGATAAAAACATCCCAACCCCAGCAGCTGTAACTGCATAGCCAAATAAATCCGGGGAAGGTGAAGTAAGCTGCCTTAAAAGTACGATTATTTGAGAATCAGATAGCTGTAACACCAGCATACTCATCCCTAAAAAGAACATTCCCACCAGCATAAACCGGTTTGATTTAATAAAGGAGAATCCAATTAATATATCTTTTTTGAAAGAACCCTTAACCTCTTCTGTTTCTCGTTCAATTTCCCTTGAGCAGGAGGATTTTGGCAAGAAAAACAAAAGAGCAGCTGAAAGAATAAAAGTAGCTGAATCAATGATAAAAACGATTTGTGCTCCAAATGCAGCTACAAGAACCCCGCTTAACAGCGGACCCATAACCTTTGTAGTAGAATCGATCATCGAGGTTATGGACATCGCACTTTTCATTTCACCATCCCCAACTACTTCTTTCAACTTTCCATTTTTCGCAGGAACAAACAGTGCTGAAAATAAGCCGATCACAAACAAACATAAGTATATCATCCACAGCGTTTCAGCGAACGAGAGCATGAGAATCAACCCTGCGCGAACTAAGTCACTCCCGATCATCAACCCCTTACGGTTAAATCGATCGGCCATCATCCCTGCTACAGGTCCTAACAATGCCATCGGCACTGCCAAACATAAGAAAACGAGTGAAACTTGCATCGGACTAGCTTCCCACTTTAAACCGACAAGAGTAATTACAGCTACAATACTCAACCAGTCACCAATACTCGAAATCGCTTGAGCCGACATCAGGGTTACATAGCTTTGGTTTCTCAATAACCTGCTAATTTTTAGTTCCCACTCTCAATAACGACATTTATGTCGTTTTAATACTTTTATTATATTGACACTTATGTCGTTTTGCAACTGTTTTTTAAAATTTTTTTCCTTTTGTAAAATATGGCTAAATGGCTAAAGAACTAATCTAATCGTTATTCTCTATATGTTCATGTTTTTACTAGAAGCTCCTAAATGATAATCAAACTAAAAGAAGCCTTTTTAAGGCTCCTCAAACATTTATCTTCTCTTTTTTATATACATTACAACTAGAACCACAATGAGAACAGCCAATATCGTATAAATGAATTTCGAATATACATCCATGTAGCCGACAATTTCTTCCCACGACTCGCCGACCGAGGCCCCTAAATAGACGAGAACTACATTCCATATCAGAGTTCCCAGTGTTGTAAAAACAAAGAAAACTGCCACATTCATCTTAGACATACCTGCAGGGATCGAAATCAGGCTCCTGATTAACGGGACAAACCTGCAGAAGAAAACGGTCCACGGCCCATAACGGTCAAACCACTTGTCCGCTTTGCGCACATCCTGTTTCGTCAGTCTCAGAATATGCCCCCACTTCTCAATTATCCTTTCAAGCCTTTCTACACTTAGCAGCAGGCCGATCCCATAAAGTACTACTGCCCCAAGAACCGATCCGGCTGTAGAGGCCATCACTACTCCAAAGATACTCAAATTAGATGTAGTAGTGACAAAACCTCCAAAGGTTAAAATAACTTCTGAAGGCACCGGTGGAAAAATATTTTCAAGCGCGATCAGAACTAGAATTCCCATATATCCATAATTATTAATAATTCCCATTAACCAATCTTCCATAGTATCCTCCTTAGGCATCAGGACAAGTTATACTCATAATACAACGAAAACCAGTTTTTTTGATAGAATTTTCCAAATGAACGAAAATCTTTACAAACCCACTCCATTTTAAAAACATGTTTATGTACTCTATTACCTGGATATATAACATACTAGTTAACAAAATAAGTAAAATTAAGGAGATGATGTAAGATGGCAGATCGTTACAAGACAGGAGAAAAAGCACCAGAAAGCGGCACTTACGAATTTGACGGTTTAACAGACGGCAGAAAAAACAGCAACCCTACAGAAGATGAAAAACACGTTAAGCTTGAAAGCGGAGAAACTTTCCCGCCGCTTCGTTCCAGCAAAGAAGCAGCCTACTGGAAAAAAGTTAAATAATTGATCGTACAATCCCCTGCTCTATAGTTTACGCTGCAAGAGTGATAAAATCGAAGCGGAATTCCATTTTTTGAAAAAAGTTATTGACCTTCTACAGGAAACCGAATAATATATAACTACAGATATTGAGTAAAAAATGTGCTCACTATAGAGCGAATAACACTCCAAAGGGGAGTAGCTTACAGTTATGTCGACAATACGTGACGATTGGTCACCGGCTTAACTGGCAACATTAAGTTGTTTGCGAGACCTTTGCCATCATGGTAAAGGGATAAATGTACACATCCAAAGACCTTTACCAAATTGGTAAAGGTCTTTTTTGTTTGAATTTTAAAGGAGGAGAACGATGTCAGCCTTATAATCAGCTGTTCGCGGCGAAACTGAAAAAATAGCGGCTTTTTTGTGAAAAATCGCGGGCAAATTCAGAATTTCGCGGCTAAATCATTACCCGCAAAATAACAATAAAGGAGAAAACGAATTGGACATTAGTTTATTAATGGAGTATGGCTGGGTACTGCTCATTCTGATTGGGTTGGAAGGAATCTTGGCGGCTGACAATGCTCTCGTTATTGCCACGATGGTAAAGCACCTTCCCGAGGAAAAAAGAAAGAAAGCCTTATTTTATGGTTTAGCCGGCGCGTTTATCTTCCGCTTCGGCTCACTGTTTGTCATTTCTTACCTTGTACACATTTGGCAGGTGCAGGCCATTGGAGCCATTTACCTGATCGGTATCGCTGCTTATCACCTTTTGAAAAAACACGTTCTCAAGCCTAAGGTAAAGGAAGCTAAGTCCGTTAAAAAAGGCTCCAGCTTCTGGGGCACAGTTATTAAAGTTGAACTTGCCGACATTGCATTTGCAGTAGATTCGATCCTTGCTGCAGTTGCTCTGGCCGTTACACTTCCCGTTACGAGCATGCCAGAAATCGGCGGAATGGATGGCGGCCACTTCGCCGTCATTCTCGCTGGAGGTATTATTGGACTCGTCATTATGCGGTTTGCGGCCAGTTACTTCGTCGGCCTGATTGACCGACGTCCTGGTCTTGAAACAGCCGCTTACTTAATCGTTGCCTGGGTAGGCGTTAAGCTTGCTGTTTATACGCTCGCCCATCCGGAACTGGCCGTTTTAGCAGAAGGCTTCGCCAAGAGTGTTCCGTGGAAAATCACATTTTGGTCTGTTCTTCTTATGATTGGTGTCTCCGGCTGGTTCTTATCGAAAGAAGATAAAAAGGTCGACACGAAGAAGACTGCTGCCCAGAATTGAAAATAGGCTCCGCCTCGATGGGTGGAGCCCTTCTTTTATGGAACCAGTTTCATTCCAATGTTTTCTCTAAATTGGAAGCTTTACTACAAAGTGATGCATTTTCCCATCGCTTTCCAAGTAAATGGTGCCCGCATGACGTTCAATAATTTCTTTACTAATCGCCAGCCCAAGTCCTGTTCCTCCAGTTTGACGGTTTCGGGAAGGGTCCAGACGATAGAGCCGTTCAAAAATTTTTTCATGAGCGTCTTCCGGAATCTCCTGCCCCGGGCCTTTGACAGAAAGTACGTAATCTTTTTCCTCCCTTATCCCTTTTAGTTTTACAGGACCTTCACCTTCATAGTAACTGAGTGCGTTACTTAATAGATTGATCAGCACCTGCTGGATAGCTCGGCGGTCTACATACAGCTCAGCAGGAACAGCATCCACTGTTAAATCTACGCCTTTTCGCTCAAACTCCAGCTGAAACAGCTGATTCACATGCTGGATGACTTCAACTACCTGTACTTTCTCCGGTGTTATCGGAGAACCTCCTGCACTTCCATCCCACTCTTTTATCCAGTCTATTTTACTGAGCAAATCTGTAATCCGGTCAGTTTCATCAGCCAGAGATTGATAGATATCAGGACTTCCATCAATAACTCCTTTATTTAACGCTTCTAGATAGCCCCGCAAATTAGATAGAGGTGTGCGTAATTCGTGGGACATATCGCTGAGCATCCTATTTCTCACTTCTTCATTTTTTTGCAGTTGTTGATTTAAGTGGTTGAAATGATGAACGAGCTGGCCGATCTCATCGCGTTTACGGGAGACATCGATCTGATCAGGATAGCGGCCATTTTGAATATCCTGAACAGACTGTTTTAACTTTTCAATAGGGCGAAGCATCGATCTGGTTACTTTCCAGTACATGAATCCTCCGATGAAAATCGCCACACCACTAGTTACCCAGAAGTATCGAAGCAACTCATTAGAGAATCCGGTTTGTCGGGCACTTTCTACCCCATTGATATCCCCAACTAAAAAGCAGGCAGTTTGGTATATCGTTAATCCAGTAAATAAAATAAAACATATCAGAATAATAATATTAATGAGTGTCAGCCGTACACGCAGGTTTGAAGCAAGAGACTTATTCATCTTATTGAGCAGCAAATTTATACCCCATTCCTCTTACAGTCACAATCCGCTTTGGATAACTCGAATCGGATTCAATTTTTCTCCTCAGCTTTTTGACATGGGCGTCAATCGTGCGTGGGAAAATTTCAGCTTCATCATGGGGGTGAATATAGTCCATCAGCTGTTCCCGGCTGAAAACCTGGCCAGGGTTTTCCATCAGCAGATAAAGCAAATTAAACTCATAGGAGGTGAGCTTTACTTGCTTCCCATTCAGCCAGACTTCACCTTTTCTAGGTTTAATCACAAGCCCGTCATGCACTATTTTCTGACAGAGGCGTCCTGTTCGACGCAGAACTGCCTCCACATGAGCCATAAGTTCTTCAGGACTGAACGGTTTTGTCATATAATCATCTGCTCCAAGGCGCAAACCTGAGATCTTTTCATCGGTACGCGCTTTAGCCGACAGCATAATAACAGCTGGATCCTCCGGGGTTGCTTCGCTTTTAACCCATTTGAAAAAATCCTCTCCACTTACATTTGGAAGCATTAAGTCCAAAATAATTAAACAGGGAGAATGCTTTAAATAGAGGTCTTTTGCTTCTACCCCATCATACGCCTGCAATGTGTCATAATGGTCACCTTCTAAGTACAGCTTTATTAAATTCGAAATCTTAGCGTCGTCTTCTACGATTAAGACTTTCGGGTTCATCGTTACGCCTCATTTCTTAGAGTTCTTCATAACGCTGCATCATAATATCATAATTCATGGCACCAAGCATAACAGACTGCACCTTTCCTTCGGGGTCAATGAACACAGATGTTGGAACAGGACCAACCTGATACAATCCCATAACATCTAAATCTTTATCCATTAGTATTGGAAAGGTTAAGCCAAAATCTTGGACAAATGGATCAACGTCCATTCGGGAGCTTTCTGTTTCTGTTAAGTTGACAGCTAAAATTTCTATGTCAGTGTCTTCATAAAACTTCTGCATGTCCGGCATTTCAGCACGGCAAGGAGGACACCATGTCGCCCAGAAATTAACGAGAACCTTTTCCCCTCTGTAGTCAGACAGCTTTACAGTTTCCCCTTCTAAAGTTTCTAAAGTAAACTCCGGTGCTGTCTCCCCTTCCTGAATGCCTGAAGACGGATTCGATTCACCGTCCCCTTCGGCTGTCATTTTCACTTCTTCGGATTCATCCGTGGCTTCTGGCACTGCCTGCTTTTGACCGCCGGCATAATCATAAATGGCCCACCCAAATAATGCCGTCATAACAGCGACAACAATCCATTTTTTCATAATTTCCACTCCTAATTAAAAAATATCATGCCTAAATTAGAAAACCAGGTATCTTGCACCAGACGTAATAAAATATTAGATATCCGTGTCAGCTGTCCTGTATATAAAAGCAAGCCCATCATAATCATGAGGCTTCCCCCGACCTTCATAATGACTCCGCTGTATCTAACAATTACCCGGCTTTGACCAATGAAAAGGGTGAAAAGTAAGAATGGTACGGCAAACCCAATGACATAAGCAATGGTATAAAGAATGCCTTTTCCCGGTTCATTGGCAGCCAGCACTAGGATCGAAGCAAAGATAGGACCAATACAAGGTGTCCACCCTGCTGCAAATCCCATGCCGACAAACACTGTGCCCGCATAGCCTAACGTTCTCCGTGGTTTGACCGAAAGACGTTTATCTCTCATCAACCAGCTGAAGTTGAGCCAGCCGGCAATAAACAATCCCATAGCTATAATAAAAACGCCGGCTATCCTCTGTAAAAGAAGGCCTGTGCTGCCCGTAAATAATCCTCGAAGGAAGTCCCCTAATAACGAAGCACCTAGTCCAAGACTAATAAAAATTAGTCCAAGCCCCAGCAAAAAGAATAATGAATGGGTAATAAGCTTTCTTTTTACCTTTAAACTTTTATCCTCTTGAATTTCCTTGACGCTCATACCTGTAATATAAGATAAATAAGCAGGAAAGATAGGCAGGGTACAAGGAGATAAAAAAGAAATAATACCGGCTCCAACAGCCAGCCAAACCGTAACGTCTGTTCCCATTTACAATGACCTCCTTCTCATTAGCAGCAAAACCAAAAATAAAGCACACAATACAATATAGAACATAGCGTGGACACGAATGCCCATTACGTCAGGCACTGTTAAGGGAAAGCTTAAAACAGCAGCTGCTGACACACCTAAAAACAAAAGTAATAAATAATGCGAGTTAATGATCAGCGATGCTGTAAAGAGTAAGAACCATAAGCTAAGCTCAATCCAAGCGTTTTCGTCCTGAAAGATAATCACTAGAAAATAGAAAAAGAACTGGGTACCAGCAGCCAGCTGCATAATTGCACTATGGAAAGCGGCTGGATCCTCTTCCATGCGTGCTGTCTTTATGTAATAAAGTACCGCTGCAATTAAAGCTAAATAAAACTCTATTGATCCGCTCGGATAAGTCACCACAGCCATTGGATATTCGAAAAGCATTGAGAACTTTGTGAGGAATTTCATTAAAAACATGTAAACAAATACTGTCGTAATAAGAGAAAGAAAAGATTCAATCCATTTCTTCTTTAGGACAGCCGAACTCTGATGGATAAAATAAAATACGATAATCGCCATAATGAATGCCGCCAATCTCGCCGCTAAATATGGAGGGATGTTCATTCATTCCACCTCCTTATATGCCCAATTTATAGTATAAATTTCTTTTGTGAAAATTAGATGAATGGATTCAATAAAAAAACGCTCCCTATAAGGAACGCTGGTTTTTTGAATGAAGTCTTTATTTCAACTTGTGCTTTTACTCATCAGTTCATATATTTTACGTGTTGTATTTACGTTTCTAACCGTCACCTTCTTATAGATTTTCGAGCCCACCAGCTTTTTCATGCCGCTTCTATTGACGTCTTTCTTGGCTAATGACCAAAGAATCGCTCCCGAAACATATTTCACTGTATCAATTTCAGGCTTTATGACCAGATGGTTTAATACTGTTTCATCGTTAATTTCATCCCATAAAAACATCACATCACTTTTCATTTCCTTATCGTTAGTCCAGGAATCAGGCAAAGCTTCCATAAGCTTTTCAAATTCTGTCAGACTGCGTACTACTACTTTAATGGACAAATTGAAATCTTTTTGTATGGCTTGTTCTATAATGGCCGGTAATTCTTTTTGCGTATACTGATGATCCTTAAAAATAATGTTGCCTGAATTGATATAGGTGACGACAGCTTCCATGCCGATTCTTTCAAAAGTCTTTTTAAGCAGCTTCATGTCCACCTTATTTTTTCCGCCGACGTTGATTCCTCGAAGAAGAGCAGCATAAATCAATGATAAGGCTCCTTTCTGCCATATATTCATAAGTCATTTATTCGACAGCCTCTCCTCTGAACCCTTCTACAAAAAAAGAAGCGGGTACTCCCGCTTCTGACGGCCTGCTATTCTTCTTTCTTATTTCCCCCTCGAATTAACTTGAACTTAGACAGCTTGTCCCCTGGCGGCGTTTCAAAAGCTAGGATGGTAGCCCCGGTCCCTATCTTAAGTGACCCATCCGCTCCGACAAGAAATAGAGTTCCGGGTTCTTGTACTTTAACTGACTGAACATTATGCTTCACAAAAACCTTCTGCAAATCCTGGATCAGCTCTATCTTACTGTAAGTGAAAGCCACACCCTTCATCTCCTTGCTTTTTGTTCTATTAGTAGAAGGATATGTGAAAATAGAATAAAAAATACGTATCCATTAGTAATTTCTAAAAATTATATAGCTGTTTTCTTATCGGTAAGCTAATATAAGATTATTAAAATAAAGGGGATAGAATATGGTGTAAATAGAGGCTTACACCATGTAAGGTGCTTAACCATTTCATTAAAGGGAGCGAATCGATGAAAACTTCAAATCTATTTACTGGGAAGCTATTAAAATTAGCTGTTCCACGCAGAGAGGATGCAGCGATAAGAGCATCTTGGGAGGAAGATTCCGAATATCTGCGGAACCTTGATACAGACATCGCGTATCCGCGGTCAACCGATCAGCTTGGGGAAGAAAGAAAGACGTCTTCTAATTCTAAGTATTTTAGACTGAGGACCGTTTCTGATGATACTTTAATTGGCTTTGTAGTCATTCATTCTATTGAATGGAATAACCGGACAGGGTCACTAGCTATAGGGATTGGAAATCCTCTGTTTCAAAATAAAGGATATGGCAGTGAAGCATTGCAGCTCATACTCCGTTATGCTTTTCATGAATTGAACTTAAATCGTGTTGGACTTGATGTGATCGGCTATAATAGACGCGCGATCTGCGCCTATCAAAAAGCTGGTTTTATAGAAGAAGGCTGTATCCGTTCAGCTGTTTACCGGGATGGGAAATTTTCCGATCGTATTTATATGGGAATTTTAAGGTCTGAGTGGGAAGAACAGCAGAGGCAAACTTAAAGGAGGAGCTTCCCTCCTTTAGTCTGTTAATAGTGAAGAAGCAGGGAATGGCGAAAACGATTCTATTAATACCTTCTACAAAACACATCGGGATACTCTAGTACTAACCCACCCGAATCTACCGTAATGGTCGTTGTATAATCACGGCACTTGTACCTGAATTTTCGTCCTTCTGGTAATTCATCTAGAAAAGTGTATTCCTGCTTAAGCTTTTTCATTTCCAATGTCATTCCCTCGATATATAGCATATAGAATTTTCTTTTTTGCCCGGTCTGACGCGAGTTTCTAGGCGCTTGAGCTGGATCTCGCTCTTTTAAACATATATATCCACAGCTAGGAATTTTATAATTTACTAGACAATAAAAAAGACACTCACCTAGGAAAGGTAAGTGTCTCTAGAATAATTGGATTACTTTTTCCCAGCCGCTTTATTTATTCCTATGGCCGTTCCTTCTCTCGATGAATCTGCAGCTCCAATATAACCTCCATCATCAAGAATTCTAATAGCCTGGACGTTCCCGATTTCTCCAGGGTTATTCTGCCACTGATGGCCCCACTGTTCCATCGTTTCTCTTACGTCTGCAGGGATCCCTTCTTCCCACCGTATTTGAGGATAGGAAGAACTGTAAATCCTCGGCTCTTCAATCGCTTCTTTTAAGTCCATCTCGTAATCGATCACGTTCACGATCGTTTGAAATACGGATGTTATAATTGTCGGACCTCCTGGTGAACCGACTGTCATAAATGGTTCTCCGTTTTCAAAGACCATCGTCGGGCTCATGCTGCTCATCGGCCGCTTATTCGGTTCTACCTGGTTTGGACCGCCTGGTACGGCGTCAAAGTCTGTCAATTCGTTATTTAACATAAAGCCATGCCCTGGCACCATAATTCCTGTACCAAATACTTGTTCAATCGTTGTGGTATAGGTAACGATATTTCCCCATTTATCGGCAACTGTAAAGTGTGTGGTCTCACCAATTTCCTTATCATCCGGCTGCACTGCTGCTCCTTCTGGTTCACCGTCCTGGTAAGCCCATGGGTTACCTGGCTGAACATTTGGGTTGGCTTGGCCAAACTCAATTAATGACCTTCTTTGCGCTAGGTAATCTTCATTTAACATTCCATCAATAGGCACATCAACAAACTGTGTATCTCCGATGTAAGTATTTCTATCTGCATAAGCGAGGTGCATAGCCTCTGCCATCAGGTGATATTTCTCAGGTGACTTGACGTCATAAGCATCCATATCAAACCCTTCAAGCATTTTAAGCATCTGCAGGATAGTGATCCCGCCAGAGCTTGGTGGTGGCATTGAAGCAATTTCGTAACCTCTGTATGTCCCTGTGACTGGTTCATCAATAGAAATTTCATAATTGGACAGATCCTGACTCGTCATACTGCCGCCGAAATCCTGAACTGTCTCAGCCAGCGCCTCTCCTATTTCACCGCCATAAAAAGCATCTAAACCATCTTTACGGATTAATTTATAAGTATGCGCCAGGTCTCTTTGAACTAGCAGTTCACCTTCTTTTAAAGGTTCACCTTCTGGCATAAATACATTACCGGCAGTGCTTCTCGCTAATTTATCCTGATTATCTGCAATAGCATCCGCAAGGACACCATTGACTTCAACCCCTTTGTGAGCCAGTTTGATAGACGGGTTGATCAGCTGGTTAAATGAACGAGAGCCCCACTCTTCATATGCTGTCATTAAACCTTTAAGCGTACCGGGTACCCCCACGGCATCCCCGCTGATATGACGCTTTGAAAAAGGAATAACATCCCCGTTTTCATCGAGAAACATATCAGGCGTGGCGCCAGCTGGCGCGCGTTCACGGCTGTCAATGATGGAAATGTCGTCTTCATTGGCATCATAAACCATCATAAAGCCACCGCCGCCGATTCCTGACATCATCGGTTCGGCCACATTTAATGCAAATTGGATTGCTATGGCGGCATCCACCGCGTTACCACCCTTTCGAAGCACTTCTGCCCCTATCTCAGAAGCAGCTGGATGCGCTGTAGCTACCATGCCTTCTGATCCGTAAGCTTCTTTCCCTTCTGTAAAATGCGGTGACTCTGCTAAAGTTGCAGCAGGAAAAGCCATCGTGAACAAGAGGACAATCATGATAAATGACGATAAAAAGCTAAGTTTTGTTTTCAATCTTTCTCCTCCTTTCCGTATTACTTTACATTTTACGGAAAATTCTGACATTATAATATAGACGATATCTACCAATTTTTCGACAGGACAGAGGAGAAATTAATCAAAGAAGCACCTGTTATTTGTACTAGACTTGAATAAAATAGAACCTCAAGAACACTGGGAATCCAAGCGTTTTAGTCTTTACAAATTTCTTTAGAGTTCAGCCACTCTAGGAATATATGGTACGTATAATATGTAGTTCCATTCAAAACAACGAATGGGGTACCAGTTTTTTACTGAGCAAATCGTTCATCTCCTCTTGGGTTAAGCCAAATAATAACTCCTGACAGTCCAATAGTACTAAAAGTTATTTTATCCTTCAAAACGAACGTATGTTCTGTTATAATTCAAATAGAAAGGGAAGGAAAAAAAGTTAGGGCCTCCCCCACTAGCTGCTAACCTGTTTCCTTCCCCTTTTTCATTCAGCTCGTCCAAATACTTAACCTGAAAAATAGATAAATAGGAAATCCCAATACCATTTGTGTGATAAGTTTCTGCATCACTCTCTACTACTTTTTTCTAGCTGTTCTCCTCAGCCGTTGTTTTCCTGATCAACTCAATCCATCGATCACAAGTATAAATCTTTCTCCATCCTTCAATGCAGAACAAAACTTTTAGTAATTCAGCAATGTTTGTTCCAAGATTATCCCCCTGCTATAAGTTAAGCTATTTTAGAATCCTGACATGCGGACAGCGCTCCTTAATCGTTTGCATAAATTCGTCTCTGTCTTTAGGCGAAGTAAGAATGGTACTGTACTGGCCGTAGACAAGCTCTATTCTTTTAAGGGACAAGGCGGGACTTGAAATAGGGTTCATCGTTTTCTTTAGTGTTTTTATAGAATATAACGGTATTCTTCTTTTAAATGGCCCATATTTAACGATCAGCTCTTCCTCTTCAATAATGTAAGCGACCGTAAGCCAAAGCCAAAGAATAAAGACAGGAATTACTAGAGAAAGAAATAAAACAGACAAAAATTCACCCATTCCCATCCTTTCTGTCACAAGGGAATAGAGCCCGTTTCCCATCACATAAAGCAATGCTCCCCACAAAATAACAGCTAACCACCAGTCTTTTTTTGACTTGTACACCAAAAGAATCCCTCCAATCGATCAACTTTCCCTGTTCCTACTTCGGACCAATTTCTTCATTTATTATACGGGTTTAAAAGAAGTGGAGTTTCAAAATATTGTGCCCGCCCGCTAAATCAATATTTATAGACTGACTAAACTTCTTCAATTTTTTCTCTGGCCTTAGGTATCCTCATCAAACGGAATTTCCCTTCCCACGTATACTATTTTAAGTGAAGAAATAAGGAGGGAAACAGTATGTGTTTTATGGATAATTACCATGAAAGCTCTGGGTCTAAGTCTGATTGTAAAATCGATCATAAAAAAATGGATCAAAAAAAAGATGAAAAGCCTAAGGAAAAACACTATAAAAATTGTGTAGAAGATGTATTAGAAGCCATCCTTTATGCACAAAGGGAAGTTGAAAAAAAGGATCACTGTAAAACATCCTGCCAGCAATCAATCGATGATTTATTAGGAAACAAAAAGGGAAGGAAGAACACTATCCCTTTTATATTATATTGCGGTTGTGAACCTTTTAAAGGTACGGGAGTTACCACTTATACCTGCCATTCTAAAAAGTCAAAATTCAAATGTATTAACAGTTTTATTTTTAAAATTAAAGATTTGGATAAAAAATGTGCAGTACTTGAATTGCTTTTCTTTAAATCTGAAATTAAAGATCATGAAAAAGAGTGTCACAGTAAAAAAGAATTCTCCGCCTGCAGTCAAATTGATCATAAGTGTGTAGATGATTTGGTCGGCACAGACATTTGTATAAAAGTTGATTTATCCTGCTTTTGCGCCATTACCTGCTTACCAGCTGTCCATTTGTAGTCGAGAAAAAGAAGGTAAACCTGACATTAGGCTACCTTCTCTCTACATATCCCTACCCACTAAACGCTTCGAGAACATCTGCTATTTCTTTAATATTAATTTCTTGTGGTGAAAGTGACCCAGCTTCGTTATTTCTAAAGGGTGCAGCTTGTGCCGGCACGGCTGCTCCACTGATTAGAAGCTTTTTTATTTCCAGCAGTTCAGTTAACAAATCGCCTGTGTTCTGATTATGGACCGGTCGTTTATGGAAGTATTCATGAAGAGATGAGATGATTAAGTGAAGAAAAGTATTATTCTCAGAATGATACTCGATCTGCTCTATAACTTTTGACGTCACTTGACGAGTATCTCCTGTTTTGACGTCAATAAATGTGTCAGGGATAGTTAGAACCGTTTGATTAAAATAATCTCTGTATGTTCTGGACAATTTATTCACCCTCTAGCTTTTTGTGAACGCATAATCGCTTTCGTACTCCTGCTCCTTTGTCAGTAAATGCATTTTAGATAGGATCATCAGGCCTTTTACATTGAGCTTTGTCATATCCTCTGGAAACATTAATTCAATCGGACGGCCTCTCTCGTTCCACTTAACGGCGGCTTCTTTAATTTGTTTTTCTGCAATTTCTGCCGCTCCTCCAACCGCGATATATTTCACCGCCCCTTTTATTTCGTTCGAACTGCTCCTGATCCGGTCAAAATGCTCTAAATATTTTATTGCCATCAGCCGCAGCTGCGGGGTGATGTACTTACTGATGTCTTTTTTCACTCCTGCAAAAGGCTCTACATACCATTCCGACTGGCCTGCTGCCAGCTTCTCTTCAAGTTCCGAGCGGGAATTAAAGCTGTATAACTCATTTTTGTTTACTTTTTGAATGATATTATCTAAAAATTGATTGATTCCAAATGGCTCTCCTTCGACCGAAGCTACCGGCTTATTGTTTTTTATCCCGACAAAGTCAACGGAATCTCCGCCAAGGTCACCGATGATGATCCCTTTCCTGGAATCTTTTACGAGGGAATCATCCTTAACCATTAACGTATCCTCATCGCGTGTTAAGGCTAAGTAAGCGAGAGCTCCTTCGGCACCTACAATAACATTATCAATGTGCAATTTGACAGCGACTTCTTTAGGTTCTCTTACACCAGGAACCTTATGGAAAATGACCGTATGCCCCCCCAACAGACGCTGTTTAAAAATCTCTTTCTTTTCCTTATATTGAGTGGTCGGAAGGGAAACCGCTAACTGGTCGATCGTATAAGAGACATCACCGTCTGAAGAATTAGAAAGTAAAGCATGATAGGCTGCTGAGGCAAACAGCAGAATATAAGTACGTTCTTCATCTATTTTCTGATTGTTAAATGAAGTTAAGCTGACATTTTTTTGTTTCATGGCTGATTTCCCAATATAAAAAATCTCACGCCGATCTATAACGGCGGGATTTTTCACTTCTACGATCAGACTCTCCTCAAATTCCACATCTTCCTCGTCGTACGGTTTTTCGTAGAATTCTTCATCAAACAGAGCAATTGCATTCGGGATCTGATAATCGACGGTATTCTCCTGATCTGAAGCAAGGATTTTGTACCAGCTGTTCCCAATATCAACTGAAAAAATATGTTTATTATTCATTTTCTACCTCCTAATGTTTTAATCCTATGCGTAAGAGGCTGTCAATTGTGCAAGTACCCATATTTAATTTTTTAAAAAGATAGAAACGCCCCATCTTTTTCTTTAAATAACTTAGTTTAAGTTCCACGTTTATGCTGATTCATTAGACCATGCTTAATAGAACAGCATGCATAGAATACAGTGAGGTTAATATAAAGGAGGAAAAAATACTAATGAAAAAAGATAAAAATTGTGTAAACCTTAATGAGTCAGCCTCTGTTGAACAATGCACAAGCGTGCCTGCAGCTACACCAGTAGCACCAGCAGGGGAGCGACTAATCAAAGTTCCTGTTGACTTAGGAGCTTTTACTGTAACATCTCATTTAGTGGCAAATATTTCGTTTCCTGATCCAGTATTAGAAATTAAAGACATTAAGAAAAGAGTTATTATTACTCAATGCCGTCTTATGACGCGTACCTCAACAGGTGATGATGATCAATTTGCAGCTGGACCTTTCCCATTATTCCTTAAGGGATATGTCCGCAAAAACATTCAATATGCATCCCCTTGTCCACACTCAACAGAAGGCTGCATTTCATCAACGATCAAATCGTTAACGCTTAAAGTGCCTTTTGAGTGTATGACAACAGTGACATTGGACTCACCTGCTCAACTTCCTGTTTCAAATACAAGAAGTGAATTTGATTTCTTTAGAGCACAAGATCTTGGCCCTGGATATCCTGAAAAAGATCAATTCTTATCCAGCGATATCTCTCAATTCCATCAAACAAGCACTCAAGCTTACAACGAACTTCCATTCTGTGAGCTCATTTCAAGCGAGATTATTGAATGGGATGAAGCAACTGATCGTCAATCCTTTGGAGAAGGTCCTGTAGATGAAGGATACTTCCACCACATGGTTGAAAAAATGACGATTAATTTCACAGTAAAAGTGCTGCAAAACCAACAAGTTCGTGTTGACGCTCAGTAATTTTTAAAAGCATAATCGCCACTATTTATGGATAGTGGCCGATTGTGTTTTTTCTTTTATATACTCTATTCAAAATGCACCATATGGTTCATTAATCCAAATTTTTAGGACAACCTTTGATTCATCTCTTTCTTCCTTTAGTAATTAGTTTTTATTTTCCGCTGCAGCTTAGCCTTGCAGCTGCATTGTCTCGATATCAAGATAAGCGCCCAGACATAGTCATTTATCCCGCATACGATAAAATATATTTTGTATGGGAGGAAGCCAAATGACAGATGAACATAAGGACTTTCGAGGGTATGAATGTATCAAGAGTTCCCGTATCAGTCAATGTGAAAATAAATCATTTAAACCACAGGTGAGTATTGGAAAGATTACGACAAAGGTTCCAGTGGTATTAGCTGAACTTCAATTACAATTAAACATTAATGAGACGATTACCTTCCCTGAGCCCGTTTTAGAAATCAAAGATATTAAAAAAAGAGTAAATTTAACTCAATGCCGCCTATTGCTTCCAACCAAAAAATTATTTATAAAAGGATTTGTCCGCAAAAACATCCAATATGCCAGCCCGTCTCATGAAATTGCACCAAGCACAGAGAAATCCGTCGCCTCTGATATTCATTCTTTCACTGTGGATATCCCCTTTGATTGTGTAACGGAAATTAAAGATTTCTTATCCATGCCTGTCATGCCTAAAATAAACAAGCGGGAAGAATTTGATTTTGCAGTATCTAAATCCTTACCATCAGGGTTTCCGGAAAAAGATGAATTGCTAACGAGTGACCTTTCTCAGTTTCACCAGGAAAGCAGCCAATTTTATAACGAGCTTCCTTTTTGTGAACTGCTTTCCAGCAAAATCATCGAATGGGATGAAGCGTTGGATCGAGTCCCTCTTCCTGGAACTTCCCCATTTAACGAAGGATACTTTACAAAAGTAGAAGAAAAAATGGTAGTAGATATTTGTCTCAAAGTGCTGCAGAACCAACAAATACGCGTAGCTTCTTCTTGTAATGACGACTGTGATTATAAACATGATTTTGAGTCTTGTGATTAATACGTTAAACAAAAAGTAAACTTAAGACATATGGATAAAAAAACTGAGGAGGGGGAGGAAGGATGCGAGAGAAAAAAGCACCTTTCAAGGGGATATGAAGAAAAAGAAAGATAACTTATTCACTCGACGGAATTGGCAGCACCCATCTCGTCAGAAGAGCTTACATCAAAAACATTCAGACAATTCTCCAGACGATTTTCACCCTGACTATTCTCAAATAGAAATCATCGAGAACCTTGAGTCCTCTGACGAAAACAAAATTTACACACCCTTTAAATCAAGAGGAAAAGCCCCTCGCCCAGTTATACTATCTCCGCCTAAGCTGGAAAACCAAATCGTAAAAGGTACTCAACAAGAGGAAGCTGACGATAGGATTCATGAAAGAACCGCTTCAAGCCCTAACCATAAAGAAAACGGAACGAAAAGGTTAAGAACTACATCTTCTTTTCGAAAGGAATTTTCTTCGATGCTTGAGGATTCATACTCTCCAACTGAAAGTGAGTATTATATAGAAAGCTCGTCTTCTCTTCCTCTTGAAGAAAAGGAAGAAGAAGTAGATGTAAGTGAAGATCATATAGAGAGCCAATCAAAAGAGCAGCTGACACTAAGGAATTCCCTTAAAGAAGAATTTATTTCGTTATTAATCGGATCTCCCCTGTCTGAGGAGGATTTACTGGACACAGAGGAGCAATCAATTGCTAACGAGGAAGATCCCTCCAGCGACAATTATAAATACTCGATATTAAAGGATATTGTTTCTTCTATGGAAGTGGAACCTGCTGAGGAACAGAATAGGTTTAAAAACTACTATTTTTCACAGAAAGACTTGATAGATGTTGAAGATGAAGAATCACTATCTTTTATAGATTCAGTGGATGGTATAGAATCGTTCACTGAAGAGGAATCTTCCTCTATAAATGAACCTTCGAGTGAAAGGGAGAGTAACGAATCGTTTTCTCTTATAAGTGAATCCTCTTCATTAGCAGATGATTCCTACGAATCTCTTATAGAAAAAGCAGTATGTGAGGAAGAAGAAATTTCTTCTTCAGTAGAACATGATATAGAACCTTCCCTAATTATTGAGGACTTAATGGAATCTTCTGATGATCCAACTATTGATGATGAATCCTCCGTCGATTATGAGGAGGAAGATGATGAATCCCCGCTATCCAATGTATTCGAAAAGGAACTTGAAGATAAAGAATGTAATGAAAATGATCAACGGGAACACCTGCCGTATGCGGTTACTAAAAAGAAAGAAAATAACTTCTTAGTAAAGGTTCCGGTATTATTATCTAAGGTCCTCATTGATATTGATATTATGGAATCACTCGATATGATAGATGATCTATCAGAAGTAATAAAAATTGACTGGTCCCTCTATTCTTTGAAAGTGAATGTACTTTCTACAACATCTAACGCGTTTTTCAGCGGCGTGTTCCTGGCAGATGTAGAGTATGTAAGTGATCCACAAAAGCGTACCATCCATACTGTAAAAATACCTATTCAATGGGATAAAGCTGTTAAAGTTAACTGGCTCTTGCCCCCGGAACTTGCCAACAGCTATCAAAAAGACTATAACTTCGCTTCTCCTTATGCCCAAGAAGGAAGTACGCATTATGAATACTATCAGGAATTTACAAACCCTATCGAAAAACAAGTTCAGAGCATCCATTTCATTTGGCATAATTCTACTTATTCAAAGGCTGCCAATGAACGGGTTTCGATTCAGGGAAATGCGCAAATATGTATAGATCTTTTACAGAAACAATATATTACTTATTAATCTTCTCCCTATGTAAATAAGAGGTGTCTCCGTGATGGAGACACCTCTATTTAATTAAGTTACTGTCCGATAATTTTTCTGAATTTGCTATAAACATTTTGAGAATTTTGGGTATTTGCATAGTATGAGTCTCCACAAAGATCATCATCGTTAGGTGGTGGTGTTGGTGGATCAAAATTAGGTTGTTGTTTCTGAGTCAGCTTAATAACTAGGTTGATATCCATTTTTTCAGTAACTTTGTTAAAACGGCCCCAGTTGTCAAAGTTCTTCACAATATCCCACTGATTTACTGCAGAAGCAAGAAGCTTGCACTTGATCGGTTCATTATTAATTTCGAATGTTAAAGAACCAAATTCGCAGCGATCGGCTCCCATACCGTCTTTTGCTAATTCTCTGCGTTGAAGTACATTGTCTTTTACACTATATTCAAAATCAAACGGAAAATCTACTGGATTCGCAAGTTCTACTTGATCATAAGCTTTAAATGGAATATCAATGCTATAATCTTTCACAACTCCGTAAGCGTTTTCCACGTATTGAATATTTTTGTGGACAATCCCTTCTACAAATAGTTTTACATAGTTTGGATTATCTACGACAGGGATTGCTTTGCATTGTGTTAAGGACACATTCTTCTCAATGTTTTTAATAGCCCTGGCATATGTCGGCAGATAAAAGTCTGCTTCTGTAAGAGATTGGATCAGCACATCTCCAAGGACGACCGTGATTTCCTGATCGTCAGCATTAGCAAACTGCTCTGACGCAGTAAACAAACTTCTTGATTTTGCCTTATCATTAGGTGGCAGTGCAGGGCATTTTTTGTGACCATATCCACAGCCTGTGTTTTTCTTCATATTGTTCACTCCTTAAAAAATTTTTGTCAAAAGCTATAATCGGACTTCTAGTTTCTTTTGACTCATTAGTAATATATGTAGAGGATATTAAATTGGAATGGACGTGTGTCGCTAGGTTTATAAACCTATTATTTACAGGTTTTTCCGGAGCTTACAAAAGGTCTCCGATAAGCTGTATTCCTATCGGGTTATAGCACACCCTAATTTAAAATATTGATAGAGCAGCCTAGTAAAAACAAAGGCTTAAAGCGCCCTGGTAGACACGAAACGCATAAGCAAAACGGCCGGAGGAAGGCGGCCTTTCCTTTCAGCAGGGCGGATGGTTTATGACGCGAGTGTCTACCAGGGCGCTGAAGCTGGATGTCGCTCCACAGCTTGGAATTTTATGATTTCCTAGACAACAAAAAAAGCAGTCCAATGAAAACTGGACTGCTTTTTCTCTATTATTAAAATTTTAAAATCCGAAAAACCTTCCTAGTAACATTTTTTCTAAAAAGTTATGAGAACCATTTGTGCCACATATGATCATTTCTTCCTCTTACAAAACAGTCAATCCGATTCCTGCCCCATGATACGGCTCCAGGCGAACTTCGGACTCCTCCACGCGGTGCCCCTAAGTCTTCCCAGCCTCTCCACCTTGATCCATCCCACCACTTATGCCACATTTGATTGTTACTGCCTCGGACAAAGCAATCTAAGCGATTGCGATCCCACGAAGCCACAGCCGGCGCTCCATCAAAACCACCGCTTGGTGACCCAAGATCCTCCCAGTTACTCCAGCGAGAGCCATCCCACCATTTATGCCACATGCGGTCATTTCTGCCTTTTACAAAGCAATCGATACGGTTCGGCCCCCACGATACAGCTCCAGGTGAACTTCGGACTCCTCCGCGCGGAGCACCAAGATTTTCCCATTGACTCCATCGGGAACCATCCCACCATTTATGCCATAAATTATTGTCATCGCCTTGTACAAAACAATCTAAGCGATTCGACTGCCACGAAGCTGCAGCTGGAGCTCCTTCAAAACCGCCAGGCGGTGCTCCAAGGTCCTCCCAATTGCTCCATCGGGAACCATTCCACCATTTGTGCCACATTTGATCATTTCTACCACGAACAAAACAGTCAATCCGGTTCGCCCCCCACGATACAGCCCCCGGGGCACTGCGGACCCCTCCTCTAGGCGCACCGAGGTCTTCCCAGTCATGCCATCTCGATCCATCCCACCACTTATGCCACATTCGGTTATTATTGCCATGAACAAAACAGTCCAGCCTGTTGGATTGCCACGAAGCTACAGACGGTGCCCCTCTAAAGCCTCCAGGCGGTGCTCCAAGATCTTCCCACTGTTTCCAGCTGGCCCGCGATTGATCACTCTCTAAATTTTGTTCTGTCGGAAAGTAATGCGGTTGTGGCGGATAGTAATATGGCTGACGATAAGGGTCGGGGCTGCCCGTGGCAGCAGGATACCCATAAAATCCATAGTTTTCGTAAAAAGGCAGCCCATTCCTGTTGTGATTAGCAAAATAGGGATTATCCGGATGACCATAATAATACATCATAGCTGTACACCTCCTTTAGATATCGATAACAATTTATGCTTTAAGATTGTAAAAAATGTAAAATGTCTTTAAAGCAATATTGATTAGGAGGAAGAGTTATTATTCCTCTACTTTTAATCTAGTAAGTTCTTTCTGCAAAGACTCTATTTCTTTTTCTAACTGATGAATAATTTGCAAGCCTTCCGCTGCTTTTTGGTTATAAGTATTTATTTCCGTTTCTAACCTTGTCGCTAACTCGTGTTTCATTAGATTATCCTTCTCTATAAAAAGTTCTCTCTCTTCCTTCAACCTTACTATTTCTTCTTTTAACTGTTCGATTTCATTCTGTAATTCTTGTTCTTTGTTTGATGAATGGATGATTTTCTCTTCTAACTCTTTTCTTTCTTCTGAGTACTGCATAATCGTATTTTCTAAACTCTCATTTTTATCTTTTAAAGTTTCTACAGCAGCTTGCAGCTTTTCATTTTGAAAAGTAATTTCCTCGTATTGACTTTTAGCCGCGTCTAACTCATTTTGAAGGGATGTTCTGCTGTCTTCCAGAACTCTAATCTGTTCTATATTTTTCTCCAGCTCTGCTTGCGACTGTTCCCATTCTCTATGAAATTGAGTTTCTTCTATTATATTGTTCGCTTGGCCTTTATTTTCTAACTGTTCTTGATGAATAGTCCTTTTTCCGGAAGGAAAATTCGTTCTTTTCTTCACCTTAAGACCTCCCCTTTAAAAGCTTCTATTTCGGAGGAAACTTTACACTGATCTTATTATTCGAGCTGAACTTTACCTTATCTCCATTAAAGTATACATATCCATAAATGTTTACATCCTGTCCTGCTTCCGGCTGTTTAATAACAAATTGAAGATTATCCAGTGATAAGTGCTGCCTGCCGGGAATCATCATCCGCTGGATTGGCCCTATCCAGTACTCTCCCTTTTCTGAAGCGATTTCCAGCCAGTCTTTATTTAGAAATTTCCACCCTTTGGCACCTTCCTCTGATTGAACACCGAGACCATCTACCAGGTCAGGGGGAAGAATCTGTCCTTTTACTTCCAGGCAGCCTGCTGGTTCTACCTTCAAACAAATAACGGGATTATACAAAGGAGTGCTGCTCGTGTTTTTTATTGCCAGCTTTCCATGAGTCATAAGACGATCTTTCTTTTCGCTGAAGAAGATCGTGTAATCAAAAAATACTTCCGCTGTTGGCAGCTGCTTTTCGACTGTACTTTTTTGGATGGAAACTGGATGGTTATTGGATTGACTTTTAGGAGAAGGGGGCGTAGTTGAAGTTTTATTTTTAGACGGTGAAAATGATGATGCTTTTGTAAATAAATCAAGTGTTCCTAAAGGTAAGCAAGACAGCATCGATTGATTCCCTTTATTAAAATACCTCATTATGGCAGAAACAACATGTAAGGAAAGGTTCTCAATCCTTGATTGAGCTGATTTTTCCGGGATTACACAGTTGATTTCTAGAACTGGGAATCCCCAATCTTTTGTTGTTTTAATAAATTCATATTCGAACTCACTGTTTTTTAACTCCTTATATAAACCTAACTTTAAGCTCTGCAGATTCTGATGTAAGTTATGAGTGATTTTAACTCTTGGCTTGATGTTTTCCGGTGAGCTTTGACGAAGCGAGAACTTTACCGTTAAATCAACATCTTTCTCAACGTTCTCCTCCAAAACAGTTATCCCGCAATTAGAAAGAAATTCCTTCATTTGTTTTAAAAAATCTTCTTCACCACTTAAGGCCAGGTTTATAGAAGATAAAGCTGGTTTTAACTTGAGTTCTTTCTTTTCGTTTTTCCAATACGTGATGAACCCTTGCTGCTCACAAAACAACCGAAATGCGGCTAAAGAAGCAAAAGGGATCTCCCCTATTTTCTTTTCCTGATGAAAAACAGAAATGTTCACCCGATGACCTCCCGATATATGCCTATACCATTCATTTTATGAAGCAATCGGTTATTCATGATGTTTTTTTATCCTGCCGCCTTGCTGATTGCTATAGATTTAGGCTCTTGTCTCTATCACTAAAAACAGGCGAAAACCCCCGTTGCCAAAGTCTTTATAGTTAATAAGCTATTAATGATAATAATAACTTCGAAAGGTTTGATTGTATGAAAAGAATCAAGTCCATTAAAGGTGCTCAAATTCCACCACTTACCCCAAACAGCTTGATGCCTGAATGCATTCGCACACAAAAAGTGTATGACTGGATCACAGATGTTAACCAGTACACCAACAAAACTCCTCTTCCAGGAGATCCAGCTGATCCCGCCACTTGCGCTGGATTAGTAGCCGCTGCCCTTGCAGCCGGAGACGACATTACGTTTGAGTGTACTCCGCCGGAAGTTCCCGGCCCAGATGCCACATGTGATGTGTTAGAAGTAACGAACGGAATGCCGGGTATGATCCGCGTATTGTGGACAGTTTTTGTCACGGTGACAGTCACGAATGAAACAACAGGGGAAACGTGTGAGTTTGACGTACCCGTTCAATTTGATGATGTTTACATGGTATGTATCCCAGAGCCATTTGATGAAACCAATGTTTTCTGCCGCATCACAGCTGTACGGTGCAGCGTGACCAACATGGTTTTCCTTGGCAACCAAGTGCAGGTAAGCGTTACCGTTTGTAAAGATATCCAAATCGAAGAAGAAGTGAAACTGGAAGTATTGGCGAAGTTCTGCCAGCCGCGTCCGAACGATATGCTTCCAGAGCCGCCAGCTCCAGAAGAATGCCCAGGATTCGAGTTCCCGCCACAATGTAACTTCTTCCCGCGTCCTAACTGTGACTGTCAGGCAGAAGCAGCTGTTGATGTTACCGTTACAGAACCTAACGGAGGAGGAGGAACAAGACATCAACTAGATGCATTGATTTGTGATAACTGTACGTTATCTCAAAGTACTTGGAGTTATACACGTACTACTGATGCAGGCACAACAACTGTTACTCCTATAACAATTGAAAGTGTAACTTGTGAACAATTAGCGTTGCCTGGATCAATTAGAATGACTGTCACTGGCCGAGCGAATGTAAGTGGAGATGCAGGAAATCAAACAAACGTTAACTACACTCTTTTATTAGATGAGAGTGCTGTTGGTTCTGATGCCTTTGACCTAACTGCTGGAACATTTGTCACAGGTGCAGTCACTATACCCGATGACGAGCTTCTCGTTCAAGACTGCTTAACATTCGATGATATTGATTTTGATACGCCATAAAAGATGAAAATAGGGGAAGTCAGCCTTCCCCTATTTTTTTATAGGCATATTTCAGAATTAAAACCTAAAATAGGATGACCAAAGTAACCACCTTACTTTGATATTGATTATCTAACCGTACTGCTTCAAATAAGAGTCCCATCCGTGCTTGGATAGTAAAACCTCTTATATAAAACCTCCTGACTTTCTACCTTAATGTTATAGGCTCTCAATCCATGACAAATAGCTTTCTAATTTGTTTACGTACCTTCTAAAAACAGGCTAACACCCCCGTTGCGAAAGCCTTTCCAGTTAATAAAATAATAGTGTTAATAATATTTTAAGAAAGGTAGATTGATTGTATGAAAAAGTTTAAGTCAATCAAAGGTGCTCAAATTCCACCACTTACTCCAAACGACTTAATGCCCGAATGCATTCGTACACAAAAAGTGTATGACTGGATTACAGATGTTAACCAGTACACCAACAAAACACCGATCCCTGGAGATCCAGATGATCCAGCAACTTGCGCTGGATTAGTAGCCGCTGCCCTTGCAGCTGGAGACGACCTTACGTTTGAGTGTACACCGCCGGAAGTTCCCGGCCCAGATGCCACATGTGATGTGTTAGAGGTAACGAACGGAATGCCGGGTATGATCCGCGTATTGTGGACAGTTTTTGTCACGGTTACGGTCACGAACGAAACAACAGGAGAAACTTGCGAGTTTGACGTACCTGTTCAATTTGATGATGTTTACATGGTTTGTATCCCAGAGCCATTCGATGAGGATAACGTGTTCTGCCGCATCACGGCTGTACGATGCAGTGTCACAAACGCTGTTTTCCTTGGCAACCAGGTCCAAGTCAGTGTAACGGTATGTAAAGACATCCAAATCGAAGAAGAAGTGAAACTGGAAGTGTTGGCGAAATTCTGTCAGCCGCGTCCGAACGATATTCTTCCAGAGCCGCCAGCTCCAGAAGAATGCCCAGGATTCGAGTTCCCACCACAATGTAACTTCTTCCCGCGTCCAAACTGTGACTGTCAGGCAGAAGCGTTTATCAATAATACGGATGGAAGTACAGGGTTCAATTATGTATTAGACGCTCTTATCTGTGACAACTGTACGTTATCTCAAAGTACTTGGAGTTACACACAGACGGCTCCAGGCGGCGGCGTTACAACGGTAACACCGAGAACGATTGCTAATGTTGCATGTAACGCTATAGAAGGCCTTGGTCTCCGTATGGTAGTTACAGGTACAGCGGATGTAAGCGGTGCAGCCGGTGACTTTACGAACGTAAACTACACACTTTCGTTCATTGAAACTACTGGTGCAGCAGACGATCTTTTCAACTTAATTGCAGGACCTATTACCACTGGAGACGTCACTGTACCAGATGGCCAGCTTATTGTTCAAGACTGCTTAACGTTCGATGATATTCCGTTTGACACACCATAAAAAATTTTAAAAATGGGGGGAGCTATTCTTCTCCCATTTTTTTATAAGCAAACATTAAAGAAATGAGGCATGATTATGGGGTGTTTATTGCACCAAGGTAATAATTTTGGAACCCCCGTTTTTCTAGGGGACGATGGTTTTAGTCAAGTTAACTTTACTCAAGGATTCACCTTTTCCTTCTATGGAGCCAATTATACTAGTTTGTTTGTTAACTCCAATGGAAATTTAACGTTTAACGCAGGTGATGGAGACTTTTTTGAAACTATTGCTGATTTTATCAATGATAACAACCCACGAATTGCTGCTTTGTGGGATGATCTCAACCCAAACGGAAATGTCTTCGTTAAACAATTATCCGACCGTTTTATCGTTACATGGGTAAACGTACCGGAATGGCCTAACACTGGGTCAAATACGTTTCAAATTGTTTTATATGATTCAGGGTCAATAGGTTTTGGTTATGAAAACCTGGACAGTACAGATGGCTTAGTCGGAGTCGCCAGTGGAAATGGAGGACCTTCCAGTGTGTTCACCTATGACCCGCCTACTAATACCAGTCCGGACGATACAGTTACGGGACCTACCGGTTCTCTTGATGATAACAACACGATACTATTTTGGAGTTATAATGGAACAAATTATGAATTAGCAGAAGAACCTTGTTTAGATATCAGTTGTTCAAGTGATATCTTTGAAGGTATTAATAGAGGACAATCAGGAAAAGTAATTAATTTTCCTTCCCCAACTGTAACACCAGAGGGAACAGTTGTTTCTTGTACGCCATCATCCGGTACCTTTTTCCCTGCCGGTGCAACTGAAGTAGTTTGTAGAGCTGATGGAATTTTTTCCTGTTCCTTTACAGTTACAATTGTCACTCCAGCAGGTAACAGCCTGCGTCCTGAATGTATTCGCACCCAGAAAGTATATGACTGGATTGCTGATGTGAACCAGTACACGAACAAAACGCCTCTTCCAGGAGATCCAGATGACCCAGCCACATGCGCTGGATTAGTAGCCGCTGCCCTTGCAGCCGGAGACAACATTACGTTTGAGTGTACTCCGCCGGAAGTTCCCGGCCCAGATGCCACATGTGAGGTGTTAGAAGTAACGAACGGAATGCCAGGTATGATCCGCGTATTGTGGACAGTATTTGTCACAGTGACCGTTACGAATGAAACAACAGGAGAAACGTGCGAGTTTGACGTACCCGTTCAATTTGATGATGTTTACATGGTATGTATTCCTGAGCCGTTTGACGAAGATAACGTCTTCTGCCGCATCACAGATGTGCGATGCAGTGTCACTAACACTGTTTTCCTTGGCAACCAGGTTCAAGTCAGTGTAACGGTATGTAAAGACATTCAAATCGATGAAGAAGTGAAACTTGAAGTATTGGCGAAATTCTGCCAGCCGCGTCCAAACGATATTCTTCCAGAACCGCCATCTCCAGAAGAATGCCCTGGTTTTGAGTTCCCGCCTCAGTGTAACTTCTTTCCTCGTCCAAACTGTGACTGTCAGGCAAAAGCCGCTATCGATGATATAAATGCTGCCGGCTTCCATTATGTACTGGATGCGCTTATTTGTGATAACTGCACATTATCTCAAAGTACTTGGAGCTTTACCCAAACGTCTCCTGCTGGAGAAGTGTCAACAGTGACACCCAGAACTATTGAAAGTGTAGAATGTATGGAAGTAGAAGGCGGCATTCAGATGACGGTTCAAGGACGTGCCGATATTAGAGGAGCCGTCGGTGACTTCGACAACGTAACTTATACACTTACCTTTACGGATAGTACGGTAGGTCCGACTACATTTAATTTAGTTACAGGACCTATCTCGACATTTGATGTCATTGTATTAGCTAGTCAATTAACCGTCCAAGACTGCTTAACGTTTGATGACATATCATATGACAGACCATAACTAACTAGGGAGAGGAGTTCTTCTCCCTTTTACATATTTAAGGAAATGTACTTGTTAGGCATACACCTTTTTTAAATCGTTGACTATTTTTGAGCTAATTATTTAAGAGAGGTGCTTTAGATTGCCAATAGATGACCTTACCCCTAATAGTTTAATGCCCGAATGTATACGCGTAACAAAAGTTTATGATTGGATTACTGATATCAACAGTTATGAGAATAAAACTTCGATTCCTGAGTTCTCTCAATGCAAGGACCCTTGTGCCTCCAGGGTCAGGGGTGCACTGGAAAAACATCACGATATTCGCGTAGAGTGCAGTACGCCTGAAGTACCGCCGCCATTCCCGCTTAAAGATTTAAAAAAATTCTCTCATAAGCATGATAAAAAGTGCCCCGACAAATTTGAACGTTTTTCCTGTGAAATTATAGAAATAATGAACGGAACCCCTGGGATCATCAGAGTATTATGGACCGTGTTTGTTGAATTAAAGATCTTTGATGATACGGAAGGTAAATTATTATGCAAATTTGATGTGCCTGTGCAATTTGATGAGGAGTATATGATTTGTATTCCTGAACCTCTAGATGAGAAAAACATAACTTGCCGAATCACGAAAATTTTCTGTAATCCAACTAACAGAGTTCTGCTTGGAGACTTGGTGCAGCTAAGAGTAACCATCTGTAAAGAAATACAAGTAGAGGCGGAAGTTAAATTAGAAGTACTGGGTAAATTCTGTCAGCCGCGGCCGAATGATATCCCATTACCTCCTCCTATAGATGAAGTCTGTCCTGCTTTTGAATTTCCGCCACAGTGCCCGAATATATTCCCGCGGCCTAACTGTGACTGTCAGGCGGAAGCAATGATTGATGTAACAGTGTCAGAAATCCAACATCAGTTAGAAGCATTAATTTGTGATAATTGTACATTATCTCAAAGTAATTGGGTGTACACACAAACCGCTTCAGACGGTACGGTTACTACTGTTACCCCAAGAACCATTGAAAATGTTGAATGTACGGAAAACATTAGGATGACTATTACAGGGCGAGCGGATGTAACCGGAGGAACAGGAAACCAGCAGAATGTGCCTTATACTTTAGTGTTTACGGAGGCTGCGCAAGATACGTTCGCTCTAACAGCCGGTACCTTTATAGTAGCTGCAGTCAATGTGCCGGATGCCCAACTAGAAGTTCGTGACTGCCTCACATTTGATGACATTGATTTTGATACTCCATGATCAAGGGGGGCATTCCCCCTTTTTATTTCATTCTATATCTAAATCATATTTGGTAGAAAAAGGAGGATGTGAACAATTGAAAGACAACACTGTAAACGCGGATCGGTCCGCTATTTGGGAGATGAACCATAAAATTATTGAATCGCAAGAGACACTCCAAACTTTAAAGAGTAATTATTTACATCTACAGCAAAAAGGGGATGAGTGGAGAAATGAACTCAGAAGATCTTTGACTACTGATTTAAATCCTCTATTAAATAAAATAGAAAAAGCTTCTGACCACCTCTCCCCAATAGACGAAGAATCATCATCCAATTCTCTTCAAGAAATGCGAGATCATAAATCTCCCAATTCTCTGAATTTAGCTCAGTATCTTAACCAATTTAAAATCAATCAGACGACAAGAATTTCCCCTTAAAAGCTGCCAGTTGCGATTGTATCCAATGGGACAGGTAATTTTTCCAGCTGAATAAACCCATTCAAAAAGGTGGTGGAAAATATCATGGTAAAAAAGAATTCCAACGGCAAGGACCAGGAGTCTGATACTCAAGTATCCAGTCAAGAGCTTCACTCAAGAATGACAAAATTGGAAAATGAACTGGAAAGAATGAAAGCATTAATTAATCAAATGAACAGGAGAATGATTTCTTCTTTGCAGAATGAACCCATCTATACCAATCAAACGAAAGAATTCAATCAAAATTATACTTCTAAAGCAAAGATGACCTCGATTCCGAAAAGACAGCGTAATACGGGTCAACCAAAAATACAAAAACCCTCTCGCAATAACTTATCTAAAAAAGCAGGAACCAAAAAGCAGCAGAATGAAAACAAGCTGCAAAACAAACCACAAGGCAGCTATCCCCAACACCCCGTTCGCAGGCAGCAGCCTTTAGATGACTCAGTATTTAATCCTTTTAAATACTACCGACGAGAACAATAGCCGTCTCCTCCTCCTTTTATCATGAATATAACTAGTAAAAAGGAGGAAATTCTATGACGCCAAAACAAGTGAACGAATTATACCGTCAAGCAAAAAGAGGAAGTCTTTCCCACCACCGCCAAGTTAAATCAATCCGGTTAAATAGAGGAAGACGATTAAGCCAAAAACTTGCACCATCAAATACCACCAAAAGCCAAGGGTGCGGATGCGGGAAGAAAAAACTTCGTCCCTAAATCGCCCTGTTTTTATATAAAAGAGTCCATCTGGAGAAAGATGATCTCCCATTGTAAGTCAGAGCTGCCTTTAGAAGGCTGCGGTCTTCTTTCAGGTCCTGCACTAGGATACGGAAATAATTGTTGGAAAATGAGAAACCTTGATGCTAGTCCTATTTCTTTTTCTATAGATGATCAGGAGCTGCGAAATACATTCTTGGAAATGGAGCGTAAAGGCGAAAAACTGACAGGGATTTTTCATTCGCACCCAACAAGCCGTGCTTACCCTTCTCATCAGGATATTAAATACGCTCATTACCCTGCAGCGATTTATATTATTGTTTCTTTTGCTAAAAAAGGACCAGAAGTTAAAGGGTACAAAATAAAGAATGGCAAGGTAATACCTGTTCAGCTCATCAAATATTAAAGTGTTTCTGCATCCCCAACTCTTGAGTTCGGGATGTTTTTATTATCATTCGCTTTAAGTAAGTCACTCATAATTCCTTAAGCAAAATCATAAGATGGAGCGTCTCTAAAACTTCTTAGAAGGAAGGTGAAGACATGAATCTGCAAAGGATTGATGGGGATGATCACACTTTATACATAGCCAGGAACTTAAGCTCAAAGTTTTTAATGACGAAGGTGGAAGTTCATTTTGGAGAGTGTAAGAAGACTTGTTCCATTCGGCAATTGAAGACCCTTCCCACTGATTCAGTTGCTCTTTCTAAAACTTTTGCTTACCCTTTCACTCTTCCAGAAAATATCCCTTATGAGCTTAAAATAACAGGAAACACGTTAACCATCGGTCCAATCATTGGTATCATATCCACTTACAATCGATTTTTCTCCTGGGAAACAGGGAGATTAAATAAGTATGATGAAATTAAAGGTTTGGTGTTCGTCTGTGAGGAAGCGGATGTAGATATAAAAAAACGTTCGATCAAAGGATATTGGTTTAACCGGCAAAAGAGCACATGGTCAGAAGGGATGTTTCCTTATCCAGATGTTTGGTTTAATCGATATGGAAATTTAGATAAACATTTAAATCATAGTTTAAGATTAAAAAAGGATCACCATATCATAAATTCTAAAACCATCGATAAATGGGATCAGTATAAGATTATCCAAAAAATAAGCAGTGAGCATCCTGTAATGCCCCGTACAGAAAGGTTCTCCATGGAAAATTTAGTAACCATGTTAAGGGAATGTAAGGAGGTCTATTTAAAAGAAACAAACAGAGCAGACGGCCATGGGATAATGATGATCAGGATCCAGGAAAAAGGCTTTTTGTTGATTGACCATAAAAATCACAGCACACAATTCACAAGTCTCCGTCTGTTATATAACCAACTATTGCAGATAGAGAATCTAAATAATTATCTCATTCAGCAATCAGTGGCCTATCGCTTCAACAGCCAAAACCTGGATTTCCGTATATACCTTCAAAAAAATGAATCACACGAATGGTTCAGTCCCGGATTCTTTTCAAGGGTTTCGAAAAAAGACAGCATCATAACAAACTATAAAAACCGAGAAAGGATTTCCCCTGGAAATAAAGCTTTAAAACAAATATATAAACTCACTGAATCAGCTGCTAAAGAGAAAGAGAAAGAAATGTTCCAAATAAGCAAAAAAATTTGTGAAGCTATAGAAAACACCGGTATTCACTTAGGTGATATTGCTGTGGATATTATTCTGGACCAACAACTCCATATTTGGGTATTAGAAGTCCAAGTCATCTTTGGTATAGAACCAAAGTTATCATTCGTAGACCAGCATTTAACGGGGCCGCTTTATTATGCCAAATCACTTGCCGGCTACACTAAATGACCCAGAAGTATAAAAACAGGGATGCCAAGGTATCCCTGTTTTTGCTTGCTCTTTGATCCTTCTCTTCCATCTTTTTACTTACCCTAAACTGTAAATTTCCAAAGAAAGAGTAAAAAAGTAAAAAGTGTACATATTAAAAATGGTTCGATCTTGAAATGATAAGGAGGGAAAATCATGAAAAAGAAATTGATCATTTTAACTATGTCTCTTGCTATCTCTACTGGAGTTCTAACAGCATGTAATTTAGACAACAATGAAATTGACGAAGGTCCTGCTGATGTAAATTATAACCCTACTCGTTATGACAATAATAATTATCCTAATGGTCTTGACGAGCGCGACCGTCCATATATGGATGAGCAGGAGCCAGACCCAACAGAAGAACCGTCTGAACAAAGACGCGAGAACCAGCGTATGGATGAACAAGAGCCGGATCTTACGGAAGAACCATCTGAACAGCGACGCGACCGCTACGTTCGCTAATTTTAAAAAAGAGCAGGTGATCCTGCTCTTTTTATTCATAAGGGGAGGCTTATAACATGGAAAATGATAAAAGAAAACAGAAAGCAGCCGAATATAAAGAAGCTCCTACTTCTAATGATGACGAACTCTTTGGAAAAGATGCCACAGAGGAAGAAATCAGAAACGGAGAATCAACGAAGGTTACGAAATTAATTTATGATGAGTACGATCCAAGTTAAAAAAGGCTGCTCTTGGGCAGCCTTTTAAGCAAGATCCTTGTTCTCCAGCAAGCTTGTGGTTTCTCTAACAATTAACCTGGGTGTAAACAAAACTCGTTCTCCCAGCTTTTTATGCCCCTTTACTTCTTCAACGATGACATCCACAACTTTTTTCCCCATTTCTGCTATTGGCTGAGCCACAGTCGTCAAAGCAGGCACAGTAGTGGTAGATAAGATCGTATCATCAAAGCCTATGACGGACAGATCTTCAGGCACATAGAGTCCTTTTTCTTTTGCTCCGCGTATGACACCGATCGCAATGAGGTCATTACAGGCAAAGATAGCTGTAGGTACACGGCCGTTATCATAAAGTGACTCAAAGCAGCTTTTCCCGTTTTCAATCGAAGCGGTCGTCCGAAGTATAAGATCTTCCGAATAAGATACACCTGCTGCGTCATGGGCATCACGGTACCCATGAATTCTCATTCTGCTGCTTTGAACTTTTTCCGCAATGATGGCTATATCCTTGTGACCACTGGATAACAGGTAAGAAGCAGCCTCAAATCCGCCTTTATAATCATCGACGGAAACCGTAGTAACTCCGAGAGCCGGATCATCTTCGGTAAGCATGACGAGAGGAATTTTATTTTGAATGAGTTCTTTTAACAGCTCTTTATCTTTAAAAGAAGAGGCCACAATAAATCCGTCAACCTGCTTCCTTTGGAGAAGTTCTAAGTATTTCTTTTCTTTCTCAAGGTTCTCGTCCGTACTGCACATGATTACGCTCATCCCTTGTTCATGCGCTCGATCTTCGATAGTCCTTGCCATCTCTGAAAAGAAGGGGTTGGAAATATCCGGAACTAAAAGACCAAGAGTGTTCGTACTTTTACCTGTTAACGCTGTAGCTACAACATTTGGCTTGTAATTTAATTCTTTCATCGTTTTTAATACTTTAAGACGTGTACTCTCACGCATCTTACCTGTGTTGTTAATTACTTTTGATACAGTAGCAATAGAAACTTCTGCCGCTTTCGCTACATCATAAATAGTTGTTTTCATGAGCCCGTCCTCATTTCTTTAGACAAATACTACTTTCTATTATATAGAATAACAGTCACCTTCTTCAATTAACGCATTCAGCAAAAAGCAGGTAGGGTGGCCTACCTGCTTTGATTATTGAAACGTCACTTTATCTTTTGTTACGTCCACTAACTGCTTTGTTTCAAAAGATTTTTTGCAGGCATACCCCAGTCTGGTGGATTCTACACCGTCTTCAACTGTGACACTTGGTCTCCTGTTTTCTAAAATACAGTTCACAAACTCTTCTACTTCACTTAAGTAAGCTTGTTCAAACCGTTCTAAAAATCCAGCGACGCATTCCTGTACCACTCCTGTTTCTGACATTATAACGATCTGGTTTCGTTCTGGGACCGTACCAATTCTCAAACTTCCTTTAGTTCCGATGATCTCTGTTTCAATATGGTATCCATGTGCACAGTTTCGGCCGGCCAGGAACACACCCATGGCATTATTTTCAAAGCGAACCATCGCAGCACCGGTTTCTGCATCTTGAATTTCATCAAACTCAGAGCGGGCATACCCGCCGCCAATTGCCCAGACTTCTTTAGGTTCTGTTTTTAGATACCAGCGAGCCAGGTCCAAATCGTGAATCGCCATGTCGAGAAATAATCCTCCGCTATAATTGGATTTGGCAAATTGTAAAAAACTATCCAGTTGGGCAGCAGGATCTAATCCATAGCAGCGAATGAAAATCGGTTCACCAATATGCCCTTGTTCAATCTTTTCTTTGGCAGCGGCATAAGAGCGGTCATACCGGCGCATAAACCCGAGCATAAACACTTGGTTTGGGTGAGCCTCCACTACTTCTTGAACTTCTTCTGCTTCTTCTAAGTATAACCCAAGCGGTTTTTCGCTAAATACATGAAAGCCTGCTTCTAGAGCCTGCTTAATCTGCTGACAATGAAAACCAGAGGGAGAAGCAATGAAAATGGCATCAAGTTCCTTGTTATCAAGCATGTCTTCATATTTTAAATAGCCATATGGAACGTTCCATTTTTCTTGCGCTTCCTTTACTTCTGCTTCGATCACACTGCATACAGCGGCCAATTCACAATTAGGAATACGATACGCCAAATTCTCCGCATGCTGCCGGCCAAGACGGCCCAATCCTACAATTCCTACTTTTACTTTTTCCAACTGTCTCACACTCCTGCGGTTTCTTTTATATAGTTCCGTGCAATGAGCGCGTATTCTAGTGGGTTAGCTTTAGATGGATCTTGTTCAGCTTCTACTAGCATCCATCCTTGATATTCGGATTCAGACAGCTTTTGAAACACTGGACTAAAATCAAAACCCCCATTACCAGGAACCGTAAATACACCTTCTCTGACTGCATCTAGAAAGGAGAGTTTTTCTTCTTTCACTCTTCCAGCTACAGAATCACGGACATCTTTTAAATGGACATGTTTAATTCTATGGAAGTGCTCACGAAGAACTTCCAATGGATCATCTCCGGAAAAATAAAGGTGTCCAGTATCATAAAGAAGGAAAACTAAATTCGGATCGGTCATTTCCATTAACCGATTGACTTCTTCCGTCGTTTGAACTCCAGTGCCCATGTGGTGGTGGAAGACTAACTTCATATCTTTTTCTAAAGCGAGCTGTCCTAGTTCATTTAATCCTCCGGCAAGGTCTTCCCACTGTTTTTCATTAAAGACAGGTTTCTTTTCGAACAAAGGCACAGCAAGTTTCTGTATACTGTACCCCTGTTCTGAAACTACAATTACTTTCGCTCCCATCTCAAAAAGGAAATCCCTATGCTGAATAAAAGCTGCTTTTGTTTCTTCAAATGGCTCTGTCGTTAAAAAAGAGCTAAACCAGGCACTGGCAATCTCCATATTCCTCAGAGAGAGTGCTTTTCGGAGTTCTTGTGTATCTCTTGGATATTTGTTGCCTACTTCAGTTCCTGTAAACCCGGCAAGCGCCATTTCACTTATGCACTGTTCGAAAGTATTTTCTTTTCCAAGTTCAGGTAAGTCATCATTCGTCCACCCAATTGGAGCAATACCTAGCTTTACTAAATTTTCTTTAAACATATAGCTTTCCCCCCTCCTTATTAATATTGTCTGGCAAGTTTGAGGTTTTCTTTTCGATCGCCATAGGCATTGTTGACCGATTCTTTTTGAGAAACTTCTGCTACTCCTACATTCCACCAGGAGTCATAGCCATCTGTCATAGTTTTCGGCAGTACCTTAATATCAATCAAGGTAGAAACAGATTGTTCCTTAGCATCTTTTAAGGCTTCCTGCAGCTGATCTATAGAATGAACAGAATAAGTTTTCACCCCATACGCTGCTGCACCCTGAGCGAAGTTAACAGGAATAATGTCACCTGTTAATTGACGAGTCCCATTGTCCCGCTTTCTAAATTCAGTCCCAAAGCTTCCCATGCCATTTCCCATTTGCAGATTATTAATACATCCAAAGCCGGAGTTATCGAAAAGCAGCACATTAATTTTCTGACCTTCCTGGATACTGGTAACTAACTCAGAGTGAAGCATCATATAGCTTCCGTCTCCAACCATGCTGTAGACTTCTTGATTAGGAGCAGCCATTTTCACTCCTAAAGATCCAGAGATTTCATACCCCATACACGAATACCCGTATTCCATATGGTAAGTGTTCGGTTTATGGCTGACCCACATGCGCTGCAAGTCCCCCGGCAAACTGCCAGAAGCGCCGACAATAATGGCATCTTCATCGATTGCTTTGTTAATTTCTCCAATTACTGCCGTTTGAGTCAGGCAAGTATTCAGCGCTTTTTCATACTCGGGCAGCTTTTCATCTAAATGACCAGAAATCTCAGGCTGGAAATCCGGAGATCTGTAATCCGTTTGATAAAGGCGATTTAATTCGTTATTCCACTCTTTTTTAGCCGTTTCAATTTCGTTCTTATAACCAGTTAGATAGTTTTGGTCTGTTAACAGCTGATCAAGCTCAATTAAAGATCTCTTAGCATCCGCCACGACTTTCACAGCATCCAGCTTTCCGGCATGATATTCCGAGGCATTTATCGTTAAAAAAGAAACATCCTCATGCTGGAAAAGCTGCTTGGAAGCCGTAGTAAAATCGGTAAATCGGGTACCAATTCCAATGATGAGGTCAGCTTCTTTCGCCAGACGGTTAGCAGCCGACGTACCAGTCACCCCGATACCCCCGACATTCAGCGGATGGGTGCTCTCTACAGCGCTCTTCCCTGCCTGGGTTTCAGCAAAAGGAATATTGAATTGCTCAGCAAACTGGCGAAGTTCATTTTCTGCTTCTGAATACTTCACGCCTCCGCCACTAATGATGAGAGGCTTTTTCTTCTGCTGAATCAGCTCTATCGCTGTTCTTAGTTCATTTGAAGTAGGGCTGCGACGTTCGAGACAATGCGTTCTTTTTTGAAAGAAATATTCAGGGAATTCATAAGCTTCCCCTTGAACATCCTGAGGCAGTGAGACCGTGACCGCTCCAGTTTCTGCAGAATTAGTCAGGACACGCATGGCATTTAACATCGCAGACATCAACTGTTCTGGGCGATTGACCCGGTCCCAATACTTACTAACTGGACGAAACGCGTCGTTTGTCGTCAGGCTCGCATCATAAGGCTGTTCAATTTGCTGAAGTACAGGATCGGGCTGCCTGCTGGCAAATGTATCCCCAGGGAGGAGTAATAACGGAATATTGTTAGCCGTTGCTGTAGCAGCTGCTGTTACCATGTTGGCAGAACCAGGTCCTACAGAAGAAGTACAGGCCATCAGTTGTTTATGCTTGTTTTGTTTGGCAAACGCAGTAGCCGCGTGGGCCATTCCTTGTTCATTTCTTCCTTGATAAACTTCCAGATCACCAGCGTCTTCTTCAAGTGCCTGTCCGAGTCCCATAACGTTTCCATGACCAAAGATCGTAAAAATCCCTTTAAATAACTTTGTTTCTTTACCATCTACTTCGATGTACTGCTGATTTAGAAATTTCACTAAAGCTTGAGCAGTCGTTAACTTCATTATGTTCACCCCAATATAAAAGTTGTTAGGAAAAGCCGGATAGAATGAGTTCCATCCGGCTTATGATTTTCTATTACACCCAGCGAGTGGTGAGGACTTTCTTTCTAGTATAAAATTCGATACCGTCCTTGCCGTTGGCATGCAGATCGCCGTAAAAGGAATCTTTCCAGCCTGAGAATGGGAAGAAAGCCATTGGAGCAGGAACACCGATGTTTACACCTAGCATTCCAGCATCAATCGTTTCACGGAATTGACGGACACTTCCGCCGTCATTTGTAAAAATACAGGCGCCGTTGGCAAAACGGGATTGATTCGTCAGATCTACCGCTTCTTCCAAGTCTTTCACTCTGGAAATAGATAGAACAGGTGCGAAGATTTCATCCTGCCAAATTTTCATTTCGCTTGTAACTTCATCGAAGATCGTCGGCCCGACAAAGTAACCTTCTTTCTGAACCTCTTCATCATTACGACCGTCGCGAATCAAGCGGGCTCCTTCTTTTTCTCCAGTTTCAATATATTGAAGCGTACGCTGCTTATGCTGATCACGGATAACAGGTCCAAGGAACACGCCTTCATCCAGGCCATTACCAATTTCAATTTCATTCGTCTGTTTCACAAGTTCTTCAATGAAATCATCAGCGATAGAATCCTCTACAGCTACAACGGAACAAGCCATGCAGCGTTCACCCGCAGACCCAAAAGCAGCACTCAGCACTTGCTTAGCAGCATTTTCAATGTTGGCATCCTCTAAAATAATAGAGTGGTTCTTCGCTCCTGCTAGAGCTTGAACTCTTTTTAGATTTTCTGTACCTCGTTTGTACACATATTCAGCGACTGGCTGAGAACCGACAAAAGAAATGGCTTTGACTTGTTTATGATCAAGCAGCCCGTTTACGACGTCATGAGCGCCATGAACGATGTTGAATACACCTGCGGGCAGACCTGCTTCTTCCAATAGTTCTGCCAAGCGGTTAGCAAGCAAAGGCGTGCGCTCAGATGGTTTAAGAACAAAGGAGTTTCCAGTCGCTATAGCCATAGGGAACATCCAGCAAGGAACCATCATCGGGAAGTTAAATGGAGTAATTCCGCCAATAACACCGATCGGGTAACGATATACACCGGATTCAAGACCAGACGCAATCGAAGGAAGTTGTGACCCCATCGTTAAAGTTGGTGCTCCAGCCGCAAACTCAACACATTCGATTCCGCGCTGAACTTCACCATATGCTTCTTTGAAGTTCTTCCCGTTCTCAACAGTAATCAGCTCGGCAAGCTCATCCCAGTGCTCAACTAGCAGCTGCTGATATTTAAATAAAATTCTTGCACGTTTTGGCACAGGTACTTCTTTCCAGGAAAGATAAGCACCATGAGCCACTTTTACCGCATGGTCTAGATCGTCTGCTGTTGTAAGCGGAGTATGTGCAATTACCTCACCAGTTGCCGGATTATAAACGGGTTCAGTTTTTTCGGTATTGGCTTCGATCCATTTTCCGCCTACATAGTTCTTAAGTGTCTGTACTGCTGTTTGAGTCATTGTAATACCTCCTGGTAATTTATAAGATTTTTATACTTTCTGAATCTGCTTTTCATTTAAAAAATCATTAATTTCATCAGTCGTTGGCATGGCTTCTGAGCAGCTATGCTTGGATATAACAATAGAAGCTGACGCACTTCCATATTCCATGGCTTTCGGAAGCTCCCAGTTATTCATCAGGCCATAGATAAAGGCTGAAGCATAAGAGTCACCCGCTCCAAAGGTTTTTAATACCTTCGTCTTGAAAATTCCGCCTTTGTAAGATTGTCCATCTTTCGTATAAGCAATCGATCCTTGTGAACCATGCTTAATAACTACGATTTCTGCGTGATGACTGAACCATTTTTGAGCTGTCTGATGATCGTTTTGTTTATCCGTTTCAAACTGTTCCATCATGTCAAACTCTTCTCTTGTACCAATAATAACGTCGCACTTTTCAGCAACAAGATTATAGTAGACGGCTGTTTCTTTAGCTGATTTCCAGCTGTACGGACGATAATCGATATCGAAAATAACCACCACTTCATGCTTTCTTGCATAATCGAGAGCAAGAAAGACGGCTTCTCTTGATGGACTTGCGGCCAGTGCCGTACCGGAGATTAATATAGCTTTCGACTGTTTGATATAATCCTCAGAAACTTCCGTTGTCTCTAGTTTTAAATCAGCGACATTATCGCGGTACATAAGAATGCTGCAGTCTTCTGGACTTTTAATTTCTGTAAAAGCAAGGCCCGTAACAGCCCCCGTGTTATCGACAGTAACTTGTGAAGAATCAATTTTATTTTTATCTAGGTAATTTACGATAAACCGGCCCATTTGATCATCTGCTACTTTTCCAATAAACCCAGCTTTTAACCCAAGACGTGAGATACCTATCGCTATATTTGCAGGTGATCCCCCGACATATTTAGTAAATGAAGACGTTTCTTCCATCGGGCGGTTGATTTGGTCAGCATTTAAATCAATACAAAGTCTGCCTACCCCTGTTAAGTCAATTGGCCGATCCTGTTTAAAATTCAGGTTATACATAAGTCTTGACCTCCTTTAATCCGCTCATCAGTTAAGCGCTTAACCTACAGTTAAAAAATATATTCTTACGATTTATTTTGAGATTGAAACAGCCATTCATGATCTGGATCATTATGAAACTGCCATGTTCGAATCGGGCCAGCCATCACATTTAAGTAATACGATTCGTAGCCTGGTACACAAGAGACAGGATGATATCCTTCGGGCACAAGCACGACATTTTCGTTTTCGACGCTTAATGTTTCATCTAAACTACGGTCATCGTTATACACCCGCTGAAATACAAAACCTTGGTCAGGATTCACTTTGTGATAGTATGTTTCTTCCAGGTAAGACTCCTCTGGTAAGTTGTTCTTGTCATGCTTATGTGGAGGATAACTTGATGTATTGCCATCCGGAGTATACACTTCTACGACTAGCAGGCTGTCGGCCTCTTTTTGTTCAGGAAGAATGTTATGAATCTTACGGGACATTTTCCCTGACCCGCGGTCTTCCTGTCCTACATCGTCGGGAGTAATTAACCGGGCTTCATAACTTCCTTTTCCAGGAGCCAGACAAACCGCTATTTCTACGTCCGTTAATGCTTGTACAGTAAATTCATCTTGGTTGGGAACATAAACAGAATATGGAGGAATTTTTTCAAAAACAGTCATCCGTTTCCCGATGTCCTCAAAGTTTGATTTACTGGTAGCAACATCTGCACGTCCTGACAATAAGACAAGACAGATTTCCTGATTCTCTGTTTGTTTATAAATGCTTTCTCCTTCACTTAAAGAATACACTTCAAAACCAACATATTCCCAGCCGGCTGACTCAGGAGAGACACTTATCACTTTACCTTCCTTGTCCTTTTCATGCGGTTTTACGATAAGGTGAGACATTCTATTCCTCCTAGTTCAATAATTAAGAAAGCGCTTAACCTATTTGCCTATCAGTCTACATTATTTTATTAAAAAGTCAATTGTGTTCTATTAGAAAATTTAAATTACACACGGACACTTTCTAGTTCTGCGATGGATACTGTACGATTTTCCTTCCAGGACAAACGTGCAGCCAAGGCCAGCATTTCTGCTTTTAATCCGTCTTCTCCGCAGCAGCATAGCTCTTTTCCATCCAGAATACTCGCTGCGAAATCCTGGATTTCTTCAATATAAGCCTCCTTATAACGATCAAGAAAGAAATACTTAGGGTGATCCAGTACAATAGAGTCTTTAGTTGAAATTCGCACATTTGTAGTAGATTCATTTTCAGCAGACACGAGTCCTTTATCACCAAATACCTCAATTCGCTGATCATACCCGTAAACGGCTTGCCGGCTGTTATCGATCACCGCTAGTGAGCCATCTTCAAATGTTAAGGTAATTATGGCTGTATCGATATCATCGTTTTTGCTGAACCTTTCATCCAAAAGGTTGGCCGCTTTAACAGAAACTTGAGCTACTTCACTTTTTGAAAGATAACGTACCATGTCAAAATCATGGATCGTCATGTCCATAAACATGCCTCCGGATCGCTTAATATACTCTTCAGGGGGAGCTTCCGGATCCCTGGAACTAATTTTCACCACATGAGGGCTCCCGATTTTTCCATCTTGGACTGCCTCATAAACCTTTCGGAAATGTTTATCAAATCTACGATTAAACCCAACCTGGAACTTAACGCCTGCTTCTTCGGCGACCTTGAGAGCTTCTCTTGTCTCCTCAATATCAAAGCTGATCGGCTTCTCACAGAAGATGTGCTTGCCGGCTCTAGCGGCATCTTTGATATAGCAAGCATGAGTATCCGTCGAAGAACAAATAAATAGAGCATCTATTTCAGGATCTTGAATTAATTCTTGTGCATTAGTCGTAATAACGGGAACCTCTTTTTCATACCTCGTCCCCTTTAAATGGTCCGTATGAATATCCGAAATCGCTTTCAATTGATAACGGCTGGAATTTAAAATATTGTCTGCATGCAGCTGGCCGATTCGACCTGCCCCAATAATTCCTGTAGTAATTTTACTCATAATAGAAATCTCCTCTCTTCCTTACACTGTATCTCTTTTCAACACATTGGCTTGTTCTCGATTCATAGCGTCTGATTCTAGTTTCTTATGGGTGCGGCGCCAGAACCAATAAACTCCTATAAATAGAACAGCGGTTCCAAGCATAAACACTAGGGACATTGGCGAATAGTTACTGGCCGATGCATCAGCTACTCCTATTGGGGAGAAAAACGCATAGACGCCGATCATTAATGCTAAAGTTAAAATAGAGAATGCTTTCGCATGTTTCCATGGCGTGAGATCCACTTTTTTAGAATCATAAAGTTCATAAGCTGTAGCTCTTGGCGCTAATCGGCCGACAATTGTCATAACTAAAATGTTAAGCGGGAATAACACAGATAGAATGTATAAGAAATTAATATGGCCTAAGACCACTTTAGATAATGTGTAGAACACGATGTGAACCAGTATCATAATTTTCGGTGCACTGGCTGGGATCCGTTTACTAAAGAAACCAACGACAACCATTGCGATGATTGGCACATTATAGAAACCAAACATTTCCTGCAGATAGTAGTAAAGGCCAGACGGCGCAAAAATAATGAACGGTGCCACGATTACAGCTATTGCCGCAAGACATACAGCAAAAATACGGCCAACTTTTACAAGCTCACGTTCTTTTGCTTTAGGTTTAAAAATAGGACGGTAAATATCTAATGTAAACAGGGTAATCGAACTGTTTAATGCACCGTTAAATGAGCTTAAGATCGCTCCAAATAAGACGGCAGCCAGAAAACCAGATAATGCTAGTGGAAGTACATCAATAACTAGTGTGGGATAAGCCATATCGGCATTGCTTACTCTGTCTCCATATAATAAATAAGCGATGATCCCAGGCAGTACTAGAAAAAAAGCACCAAATATTTTAAAGAAGCCTGCATATAATACACCTTTTTGCCCTTCAGCAAGGTTCTTCGCGCCAAGAGTTCTCTGAATAATGGCCTGGTTGGTACACCAGTAGAAAAGGTTATTAAAAAGCAGCCCTGTTAAAAGAATCGTCCACGGTACGGAAGATTGGTGGTCTCCAATTGCATTTAATTTAGCCGGGTTCGCATGCAGCAGCTTGTCTACTCCATCGACAATATTCCCTCCCCCAAGCGCAACCAAGGCCAAAATAGGAATCATGAATCCACCAATGACCAAACCGATCCCATTAATCGTGTCACTCATCGCACAGGCCTTAAGTCCGCCAAATATAACGTAACAGCAGCCAATAATCCCAATCGCGGCCGCAATAAGAGTTACCGTCATTACCGGACTCGTTCCACTAATAGAAGATAATGAGAAAATACTATCAAGCACTAACGCCCCGGAATACAAAACGGTAGGCAAATAAGCAACAGCATATCCTAATAAAAATAGGACAGACACAATTTGTCTCGTTCTTAAATCATAGCGCTGTTCTAAAAAGTCAGGAATCGTTGAAATCCCAGCTTTTAAGTAACGCGGCAAAAAGACAAAAGCCATAAAGATTAATGCAATAGGAGAAGTAACCTCCCATGCCATAACAACCATAGACTCACCAAAGCCCTGGCCATTTAACCCAACCATCTGCTCTGTTGAGAGGTTCGTTAAAATTAATGATCCAGCAATAACAATCCCTGTTAAACTACGTCCCCCGAGAAAATATCCATCGGAGCTCGTTAAATCCGTTCCTCTCGTTTTATACCAGGAGAACCATGCAACAAAAATTGTATACGCCAGAAATGAAGCGAGGATTACCCAGATCATAAAATAATTCCCTCCAATTATTAGTTATGTAAAAAACTCATCAAGGAAACGCTTACAAAGACTCTTAAAAAAATATACTTCTAAGGTTAAAGTCACTCAACATTTAAGGTAAGCGCTTAACCAATGAATAAAATAAAAACATGCTGTCTTTCATTATGAAAATGAGTAACTGACATGTAACTTAGCTTAATAACAGTTGATTTTTTGTTTTACTAGTTTTTCCTCCTTATCTGTTTTTAGTTCATTTTGAAGAAAGCGCTTAACTTGTTTTTCAGTATAAGAGAAGTAAAATAAGAAATCAATGGTTTTGTGAAAATTTTTAGAAAAGTCAAATGTTCTGTTTGGACTTAACACATTACAAATCCACGTATAGTGAGGGATTTACTAACCCATCTTCTCATAAAAAAATTTTACTGAATTTACTATATATCTTCTAAATTAAGGAGAAACTTTGGGGGTAGAATAAAAGCTTAAAAATTTCCATTGGTCTCTAAAGTCATTTAGGTCTTAAACTGATACTTTTTCAAATCCTCCTTAATTCATTAGTTCCATTAATTATTGTATAATTAGAAAAGGTTAAATACTTCCAAATACAAAGGAGAAACACATAATGAAGCCGAAAATTCAAGACGTTGCAAAAGCGGCTGGCGTCTCTCCAACTACAGTATCGCGTGTTTTAAATAATCGAGGGTACATTAGCGAAGAGATGAAAAAGAAAGTTTATACAGCCATGGAGCAAATCAATTATATTCCTAATGATCTAGCTCGTTCTTTATATAACAAAAGATCCTATATAATTGGCTTAATTGTACCTACTACAAAGAATCCCTTTTTTGGAGAGTTAACAGCTGATATAGAAAACTATTGCTCAGAACAGGGATATAAAGCTCTTATTTGTAATAGCCTGAACAATGCTGATAAAGAAAAGCAGTACTGGGAGATGCTGCGAAGAAATCAAGTGGACGGTGTGATTGTCTGTACATATAATAGAGGTCTTTTAGACTACGACCAGCATAATCTGCCAACTGTAGCGATCGACCACTATTTATCGAAAGACATCCCTGTTGTAGGGTCTAATAACTACCAGGGCGGACAATTAGCTGTTCAAGAATTGCTGGATGCCGGATGCAAAAAAATTATTCACTTAAATGGACCTGGGGAATTGCAGACTCCTGCCAACTTGCGCAGAAAGGCTTACGAAGACGTAATGGAGAATAACGGGCTTCCTCATATTACTTATGAGATTCCAGAAGAGTTTATCGAAGGCAAAGAAAAAACAAAAGTCATTAAAAGAATGTTTGATGAACATCCTGATTTAGAAGGCGTTTTTGCTAGTGATGATATGATCGCGTTAACAGTGATAAGGGAAGCGGAGAAAAGAAAAATTTCAATTCCAGAGCAGCTTAAAGTTATAGGTTATGATGGCACTGAAACCATCCGTACCATTTTTCCTGCTCTCTCTACTCTTCGTCAGCCTATTACCTCTATTGCCGAATCAGCAGTTTCGCTTCTTATCCAGCAAATGGACGGGACAAAACCTATCAGCAAAGATGAAATCAGGCATGATGTTATCCTCCATAAAGGGAAGACCATTTAAAAAAGACCAAATGCCGGTTTCTTTAAGAAATTAGCATTTGGTCTTTCTAATTAATCGATGACTTTTTTTAATGTCCACGTCTGGATTTCTTCAATTAAAACTTCTGTACTTTCAGTAAAAACGTTGATTCCCATGCTTTTTGGGTCTGGATAAATTCGTTGAGTGATCCATGTCTCTCCATCAGTTGTGCACACTTCTAGTGAACACGTGTCTACAAAAATTCGAAGGGAAAGATTGTTCTCTACATCGACCTTTGCTTTTCGAATACTCTTATGAGACTTTTCACCGGATAAGGTAGTATCGACAATTAATTCTTTTGTTTTAACATTTAAATAAATCTCTGTTCTTTCCGTTCCATCCGCGGAAGTTCGCAGCTGCAAGCCTGCCCGCCCTGAAGAATTAGCTTCCGTCAGATTAAAATTAATCATTATTTCATAACTATGCTGCAACGTCTCCTGCAGATTAATATCAACTAATTCATTAGAAGATAAGTGTAATGGTTCATAGGATGTATGATTTTCTCGAAGATCTTCGATTTCAGCTACAGGTAATAACTTAACTTTTTGATCGTCTCTTAATACGACTTGTCGCGGGATAGTCATAGCTCCTGCCCATCCTTCGTCTTTCGTAGGAAAGTCTGTTTTCCACGTATCCATCCAGGCGATTAGTATACGTCTTCCTCTTTCATCCTCGAAAGTTTGAGCCGCGTAAAAATCGTCTCCCTCGTCAATCTCTTTGACAGATTCAGGAATGAACTTTCCTTTTTCATAATCCATCTCTCCGACCATAATTATATTTTTCCCATCCGTCATATTCATAGGGGAAACGACGAGCATATGCTTATCTCCAATTGGAAACAGGTCCGGACACTCCCACATGTCTCCTTGAGCAGCGTCTCCATTTAAAGCTACACCCATATAAGTCCATTCCAATAAGTCTTTTGATTTGTATAAAGGAATAGCACCATTGCCGTTTATACTAGAGCCTACGACCATGTACCAAGAGCCGTTATGCTTCCAAACTTTTGGATCACGAAAGTCTTCAGTCAACCCTTCCGGCGGACTTTTTATGACTGGGTTTTTCTCAGCCTTATTGAAATGCACACCATCCTTTGAAAAAGCGGCAGCCTGTACCTCTTTAGGCGATTTTCCTATCACATGGCCTGTGTAAATAAGTGCAATCTCATCTCCATTTGATACAGCACTTCCTGAAAAACATCCGATATCCTCATTTCCTTCTTCATAGTCATACTCTTCTGAAGGAGCCAATGCTACAGACTCATGCTGCCAGTTGATAAGATCCGAACTTGTTGCGTGACCCCAGTGCATCGGCCCCCAGTCTACACTGTAGGGATGATGTTGATAAAACAAATGGTAAAGGCCATTGTGCTGGATAAGTCCATTGGGATCATTTATCCAGTTAGCAGGTGCCATAAAGTGATAATTCAAACGATACTGCGCCTGATCCAAACCTTTCTTTTCTTCTTCTATTGCTTCCATGGCACGGTCAATTTGTTTACTATGTTTAACGTTGGTAATCGTCATAGCTGAATTCCCTCCAATAAATAAATGCTGGCAAATGATTCTTATTTTGAGCCTGTCCCTGTGTTGCCAAGCCCCTGAAGTAAATACTTTTGAGCGACAATATAAACAATAATCAGCGGTATCGTTGATATGGTTAAGATGGCCATGATCTGGTTTGTAAACACAGGCTCTGTAGAGTTAATATTTGTAATCGCTACTTGCAGCGGAAACTTTTCACCATCGGTTAAAATCATCAGCGGCCAGATATAGTCATTCCAGCTCGCAATAAAGGAAAGAGTTCCAACTGTAGCAATGGCTGGTTTGGACATCGGCATCATAATACGCCAAAAGATACTCCAATTGCCTGCTCCCTCTAATTTCGCTGACTCTATAACCGAGTTAGGGACAGCGATAAAGAAGTTTCTAAACAGATAGATGAAGAAGGCATTGGCTATTAATGGTAACACGACCGCTAAACGGCTATTCACTAATCCAAGGTTATGAATAATTGTGAATTGAGTAATGATAATGGTTTCTACAGGTACAATTAACATCGCCAGCAGCAAACTAAATAAAAGATTTTTACCGAAAAAACTAAATTTAGCGAATGCATAGCCGGCCATTCCATTAATGACGATAGATCCAATCGTCACAATCGCAGCATACAAAACGCTGTTAAACAAATAGTTTAAAATATCAAATCGTTCGAATAACTGTATGTAAGAATCCAGCCATTCAGCCAAATAAAAAGAAGGAAGCAAAGCTTGAAAACTGTTCAAATCTTGATAAATGCTCTCTTCTGGTTTTAATGAAGATGACACCATCCAGATCAAAGGAAAAATAAAAAAGAAAGCCAGCAATGTCAGCAATACATACTTGACTGTTTTGGTTAATCCTTTCATTTAAATTTCCTCCTTTGCCAGTTTTCTCTGCAAGAAACTTACAATAGCTATTAACAAGCCAAACACTACGGTCATCGCACTTGAGTAACCTACTAAACGATCGGTGAAGCCGGTTTGATAAATATAGTAAATCGGTGTCATCGTTGAGTTTAATGGCCCCCCCTGGGTCATAATCATCGGCTGAATGATTAATTTAAAGGCGGCGATTAATGTAGTAAAAATGATTAAAGTTGTGGTAGGTCTTAAGAGCGGCAGCGTAATATGAAGAAAGCTCTGCCACTTATTTGCTCCATCGATTTTAGCAGCTTCGTATACTTCCCGTGATATGTTTTGCAAGCCGGCTAAGAAAATCAGCATTTGGTACCCCGCCCCCTGCCAGGCAGACACGAAGACAATTGCGAAAATGGCCTGATTAGGACTTGTTAAAAAAGGCTGGGCGTCAATTCCAATCCCCTGCAGGAACGAGTTAATCAAACCATCAGATGGATTTAACAAATAAAGCCACAAAACAGAAATGACAACTAACGACATGACAACTGGAGAAAAGAAAGCTACTTTTAAAAATAAGCTGCCTTTTCTATTGTTATTATTAATTAAAAGAGCCAGTCCAAGCGCTGCTCCTACCTGAACAACAATGATACACACTACAAAAATCGTGATATTTTGTAAGCTTTTAATGAATACTGGATCACTGAACAACTGTACAAAATTACTGAACCCTACAAATTGACGCTGGTCGGGTGTAAGCAAATAGTAATCAGTGAACGCATAATAGATCGTTAATAAAGAAGGCAGAAATAAGAATGTACCTAATAAAAGTAAAGCTGGAAGCAAGAAATAAAAAGGCTGGAAATGAAACTTAACCGAATTTAGACTAAAGGTTTTCCTTCTGGTATAACCCGCCGTATTATTAGAAACATCCATTATTTATTCCTCCTATCTATCGCTGTCTGCATCTCCTGCGCTTTTTCATCAAGCAATTCCTTTAACTCTGCTTTACTTTCATAAAAAGAAAGGCCTGTAATTGTCTGCTGAAAAGCCCGTGTCACTTGAGGATACGCCGGGATCACAGGCCGGGCTTTTCCTGAAGCTTTATTTTGTTCAATTAATGTATTCATCTGTGGAGATACTTCATCTTCTAAATCTTCAGCCGCTGAGTATCTCGCGGGCAGCACACTGTTTCCAAGACTCATATCGACCATGGCTTCTGTACTTGTCATAAAATCAATAAGGGCTCCTGAAGCTTCTTTATTTCTGGCACTGGTAGACATCGCATACTGCCAGCTTCCAGTCGGTGAAACTAACTCGTTTGTTTCAGGGGAAGTTGGATATGGCATAATGCCATAATCTATATCCTGATAGTTGGTTTCCATCTGCTGAATAGACCAGGAGCCGCTCATCATCATCGGATATTTTCCTGTCTCAAATCCATTTTCTGAAGGCGATATCGTTGTGTAATTCTTATTTTGCATTTCCTGTATGAACGACATTGCCGCTAAGCCATCTTCATTGTTAAAGTAGCCTTCTGCTTTTTCTCCATTATTTGAAACGACTTGGCCCCCTTGAGACCAGAGAAAAGGAGTAAAAGCGTACATCAGCCATTCACTTTTATCATCCAGCCCCATATCAATAGCAGGTTCATTAAAGGTATCTTTAAGCTTAGCGGATAATTCCATAAATTGATTCCAGTCCCATGGCTCTTCGATCGTTGGTAAAGTCTCTAAATCTATTCCAGCTTCCTTGAACATATCTTTGTTGTAATAGATTCCTACTCCGGATTCGGAGTAACCTACCGCGTAGAGCTTTTCATCGTATGTACCCTGATCAACGATACTAGGCAGAAGATCTTCCTTGTCAGAAATGTACTGACCAACAGGTGCAATAATTTCAGCCTCTGCGTATGCCGCCGTATTCGGCCCATCAAGTGTCAGTACATCCGGCAGCGTCTCCGTTGAAACAGCTGCATTCACTTTGTCTTCATAACCACCTCCGCCTCCGCCGCGTGGTATGAACTCAATATTGGCTTCATACCTTCCTTCGAATTTCTCGTTAAATTGCTGGACGGTGTCATACATGACCTGTCCCTCGGGACTTTCTTTAGAAGTCTGAACCCATACCTCCACCATTTGTTCGCCATCTACAACACTTGCCGCCTGTTCGTTACATGCTGTAAGTAATATTGAAGAAACAAAGATAACGGCTAAAAATACACCTCTCATTAACTCATCCTCCTTTTGGAAACGATTTCTTTGTTTGGATTGTACTCCTGATTTGTTAGTATGTCAACCGGATGACATATAAATATTTATAAGCTTTTTCCCTAAAAGGTTTAAGAGCACAAATAAAAAACAGTCCGCTATTAGCGAACTGCTGAAATTTTCATTTCATAACAAAGTTACTATTTAGAGTGCTTTCTTTCCTTAATCCCCAGGGTTTATCGACCAATCGTGCACCTTTATTAGTTTTCAATAAAATCGGAAAGTTTCCTCTAGCATATTCAGCTAATGAGATAGAACCAGTTGGTATTTCTACTTGGACATCCACGGTGACAGGTAATTGATTAAATCTAGAAAGTAATTCAATTGCTGTATCAACTGAAAAGGGTTCTTTCGAAAAAATAATAATATCTAAATCACTAGTCTCCTTCACTGTAGGATTCCCACTTACTAATTCAAATCCCACACTTCCTCCAGGCCCCCACAATAGCTTAAACTTCCCCACTATTTCATCAACTAAATCCAATGCCTGAACAGCAGGCATTGGATGATTTTGTGCTTTATTTTTCCACTCTTTCATTTGCAGGATAGTGGGTGGAGAAAAATGTTTTAAAATATCACTTGAGTCGATATAAGCTCCAAAACGCTCACTCCGTTCTTTCCCACGCACCCCAACAGGTATTTTTCCATCAATTCTTGGAGCACGACGCACAACAACTACTGGGGTTTCATGCAAAGAAGTATTCACCCAGTCGGGAACAGGAGAACACAACAAGAATTCTGTGTTTCTTTTTATTTCTAAAAGGTCATGAGGATTTATTACCATTGGTTTGCTAACCTTTCTCTAACTTCGATAGAGGCCCATCGATTACTCTTGGCTTCTTTCGATTCTAAACGGTTCCTTAAATCAAGAGTTCCTGATCGTGCATCTAGGATGGCTTCTAGCAAATGCTCTTCTATTTTTTTAATATCTTTACGATTTGGATAAGCAGCACCTACCCCATCTATTAGAGCATGAAGCGCACCTAATTCAGCGAAAGATGTCACATCATACGCCATTGCTGGTGTTTTCTTCGTAGCTTCTTCAAGTTCTTGTATAGTACGCCGGGTAATTCGAGCAGCAGATTGTTTGGACATTACATGAACGTTTACACCTTCATCATTTAGGGCTAGTATACGATTCGCCTGTAGCCCGTGGGTAAGGAATCCGCCAGAAATCGCATGACCTACGATCAATGTGATGACTGGGTGTCCTGCCCGGCGTGCTTTGGCATAGGCATCAACAGCTGCTGCGCCTGCCTGATGTAAACCAAAAAACTCTTCTTTATATCCATATGCTTGGCTCGGTACGTCAACAACAGCAACTATGGCCCTTGGTTTTCCACCTTTATCTTGTTCCATTGCTTCCCTTACATAGTGAGCAATTGCCCATCCTTCTTCTAACCCTACTTCTCCATGCCGAGCACGTGGAAAGCGGCTGTTCTCATTTGGAACAACAGAGATAAAACGGATAGGTTCATCGTTTATTTTCTTATCTGCACTAAGTACTGAGGCTACAGTTTCATTTTCCGATTCGCCCGCTAAAGATGAAAACCATGTCCTTCCCCTGCTTTCATAACTCGATTCTTCTTTCTTCTTATCATCTAAATCTTTTTCAGTAGTGCCGTTCCAATAATTTCTTATGTCTTGCGAGTTTTTAGGTTGTAAGGGGTCGATGGTTTGTAAGCGGGCACGGTATAGATCAACTAACTCACTTCGAGAAGCAGAAGCGGTCTTTTGCTGGATGTCTTTTTGAACCGTTTCTTTAATAGAATCGATATCATCGTCCACTAAGTAATCGACAAATCCCATCGAGTAACGCTGCTCACCTCCAATTGTATTCCATATCAGCCTTCGATTTTGAGAATCAAATTCTTTAATTCCAGCTTCTTGCTCGATCACTTCTGGTCCATTCAATGTGAGTCTGCCTTCTTTAGTCATAATAAGAGAACTACACAACCCTGCGGTTAAGGACATCCCGCCGAAACAGCCGATTTTCCCCGGGATAACTCCAATTACTGACGTGTATTCCCGTAATGCTGAGATGGCCGCAGCAATTTCAGCTATAGCCAGAAGTCCATAATTGGCTTCTTGCAGTCTCACTCCACCGGTATCATATATAATGATGGCCTGTGTGTGAATGCCATTCTGATTATCACGCAGCGCTAATTCTAGAGCACCCGCAATTTTCGCACCCGAAACTTCTCCAATTCCTCCTCCTTGAAAGCTCCCTTCTATTGATATAATCACTGCTGGTTTTTGATTAAATTCTCCCTGAGCGATGACTACACCGTCATCACTTTGTGGCACGATATCTTGACGTTCTAAATGGGGAGATTCAAAACCTTCGAATGGATCAAGCAGTTCGCGAAATGTCTTATCGTCTAATAATGATTTTGCTTTATCACGAGCCGTTAATTCTACAAAACTTACTTTAAGAGCTTTCACGTCCACTCACCTCCAAAGCTTGAGCCAGCCTCAAGGAAACTACTCCAGGAGTTGCCCCAAAGTCGTTCACTTGTATATTGGCCTGCGCTTCATATTGTTTACAAAACCGCTCAATCACCTTTTCCCAAGTATCATTAAACCCTGTCATCCCCGTTCTTACTTGCACTTGAATCCTAGGCTCTTCTGAAGGAGTCACAAGCACTTCTAAATCCCCAGACCCTACAACTCCGACGTGTGCTCTCTGAGCTATTGACTTATCAGCAGGATATTCAAAAAACATAGTTTCCAATGTAATCCTCCTTTATATTGTGGCCATCTTTTTTTCAATAATATTTTGATCGTTTCTTAACTGATCTAAGTATAAGACAGCCGCTAATAGATCGGCACTTCCACCTGGAGAGGCATTATGCTTTAACAGAGTTTGATTTAGTTCTTCCAATTTACTCCACCCTTCAGATGTCGATACCCCTCCACACTGTAAAACTTGCTGCGCTTTCTCCTGAATCAGGTACAAGACTGCTAAGCCACCTCGATGAATAATACATGTATCATCTAAGCAGGCAATAAGATTAACTAGAGTGTCTAATCGTGCATAATCTTCTGAAATTCCTTTTTTTCTTGATTGATAGAGCATCGGCAGTGCAACATTTATAATACGGGGAAAACCAGATACAGCTTCTCCTCTAGCTCCCTTCACTCCAAATTTTTTGTGAATTTCAGAACCGTGACTGGAAATAAGGGGAGCACGACGATCATTATAGCGAGAGATAATAGAAGCGGTTTCCACAATTTGAGGCACAGCCTCTCCAGGTTTGTTGACTGCGGTGCCTGAAGTAAGAAGCCCTAACACCCATATAGCTCCTTTGTGTGTGTTAACCCCTTTCGTTGCTTCCATCATTACCTTCTCACCTTCACGTCCGATCTCAGCAATTTCTTCACGAAGCTCTTGGCTGGGCTTTCTATTATAGGAAACTTCAGCTATTTGACTAAAAGTTTCCCTTAAAGAATGGGCTGACTTCACCATCATTGCAAAGCTCATATCAAGATGTGCTCCTTGGTCTCCTGGATCCACAAGCCCTGGTTTTGGTGTAAGCTCCGCTTCTTGAATAAGAGAATCTACAGCCCAATTACTAAGGACTTTTTTGCACTCTTTAGCGCTGCTCCAAGTCATAACGCTTCCCTCCTCCTACCAGCTTTGAAATTTTTCAGGTGGCTGATAGAGTCCTCCTGACCACTCAACTAGTTCTTCCACATTTTTAGCTGCAAGCAAAGAACGATTAGCTTCAGAACGGCGCACTCCCAGATCTTCAGGAAAAGCTACAATTCCTTTTTGACGAAGTTTGGCTGTACTCTTTGGTGAATAATTTATCCCTACTGGAGTTACTCCTGCTATGGCAGCTAGAGCTTCTCGTCTTTCTTCTAAACTATTAGCTTTATACAAATAGGCGACACCCTCTTCTGTAACCACATGAGTCACATCATCTCCATAAATCATAATTGGAGCTGTGGCGAGGTTCGCTTCATTTTTCACGTCAATTGCATCTAAGGATTCAACAAAAACAGGAGTATTCCCTGTTTGATGTGTTTCAACTACTTGTACTACTAGCTTTTTCCCCCGTGCTAACGGATCATCAGAGTTTATCATGTTCAACCAAGCAGGTGTAGAGTGTCTTCGTCCACCAGGGTCATGCCCCATATTTGGTGCCCCTCCAAATCCTGCAAGCCTCCCCTTTGTAACCGTTGATGAATTGCCAAAGGCATCTATTTGTAAACTAGAGCCTACAAATAAGTCAACCGCATATTGTCCGGCCAATTGAGAAAGCGTACGATTTGAACGGAGGCTGCCATCCCTACCAGTAAAGAATACATCCGGTCTCTGAGAAGTATAATTTTCCATACCTACCTCGCCGCCAAAACAATGAATACTCTCTACCCATCCTGATTCGATAGCAGGTATCATAGTAGGGTGGGGATTTAAAGCCCAATGCTTACATATCTTCCCTTTTAAACCTAAGGATTCACCATAAGTAGGAAGTAACAGTTCAATAGCCGCTGTGTTATACCCAACTCCATGGTTAAGAGATTGAACTTGATGCTTTTCATAGATTCCACGTATTGTCATCATGGCTAGTAGAATCTGTATGTCTGTAATATGTCGCGGATCCCTTGTGAAAAGCGGTTCTAATTGATAAGGCTCATCAGCTTCGACTACGAAATCAACCCATGATCCTGGAACGTCTACTCTAGGCAGTTCCTCCGTAATTTCATTAACTTGAGCGATAACAATACCATCACGAAAAGCTGCGGCTTCCACAAGAGTGGGAGTTTCTTCAGTATTTGCACCTGTATATAAGTTACCTTCACTATCTGCTTTATCAGCGGCTACTAAAGCCACAGAAGGAATTAAGTCTACAAAAAGCCGGCCGTATAATTCGATATATGTGTGTATCTCCCCCATAGTAAGTTCCTTATCTTCAATCATTTGGGCAATTCGAAGGCTTTGAGGTCCCGCGAATGCAAAATCAACTTTATCTGCTACACCAGATTCAAAAATATCCAGATGTTCTGGTCTGGAAATACTCGACATGATCATATGTAAGTTATGGACCTTATCAGAATTCACCTGGGAAAGTGCTTGAGAAAGAAAAGAAGCCTGTTTCTGATTATTCCCCTCTAAAACCACTCGATCACTGGGAGCAATAACCTCTTCTAAAACTTCAACGATTTTTTCTGTAGGTATGATTCTTCCTTCTGTAATCTTACTTACTTGATCTATTCGTTTCTTTTTAGCATCCCGTCTTATCGTCCAGCTTCTTCTCGATCGTTGTGTTTGGGTATTGATCGTCATACCCATCCTCTCCCTTCCATTTCATGATTTATTTGTGCGGTGAACAAGGATAGCAGCTGTTTTCACTCCGTTGTCCGAGATGGAAAGCCCTCTTGCTGTAGGAAAAGAATTGTTTACCAATCCTGTAAGGACATTACCCGGAGCCATCTCTACGAATAATCGAACGCCAAGCTCGTATAGCAGAGATGTAGCTTCATGCCATTTAACAGATTGGGATACGTTCCAAGCTAAATCTCGTTTTATAGCTTCTCCAGTTTTTAATATCCTCCCCCTTCGGTTTCCTGCAAAAGGAATCACAGGGTCTCTAAATGAAATCTTCTCTAGCTCTGCTTCAAGGTTTAAAGATACTTCACGAAGCAACGAACAATGAGATGGTACACTTACATCCAAAAGTTCAGCCCTTTGAGCATGATTTTCTAGTGCCAATTTTGTAAACTTCTCTAAATCTATGAGGGACCCCGATATTGTCATTTGGCGGGGACAATTAATATTAGCCAAGTAAACGGAGTTCTCTTTATTAGAATAGAGATCTATTAACTTACTAACCTGAGATTCACTTAAACCTAACACGACCGCCATTCCATAACCTATTGGAAATGCTCTCTCCATCAGCTCTCCTCGCTTATGGACTATACGAACCGCATCTTTAAAGTCCAAGGCTTGTGAGATAACCGCAGCGCCAAAAGCACCTACAGAGTGACCTGCTACAAAGCTTGGAAAAGATTGTTCTTTTTGTAACAGTCGTGCTGAAGCAACACCAGAGACGAGTAAACATACTTGAGCAGCAACTGTGGATTTTAATTTTTCAGGTTCATCCCATAAGGAAACGCTTTCATTTAACTCATCACTTGCTTCTTCTAGCGTCTTAATAACCTCAGGATCATCCGGTAAATTGTGTAACATTCGTGGTTGTTGCGAACCTTGACCTGGAAAAAGAAATGCTGTAGACATCATGTCCTCCTCTCCTGTTTAAGCCACTTCAGTCGTCAGTCGACCAAATAAACAAAAAAGAAAAAGGGGTAATCACCCTTCTTTCTCTTTATATTGAATTTTATTTTGATTATTAAAAAGCTGCTTTTGAATACTGGAGATTACATCATGATTATGCTGCTGTAAGACACCTGCCGCTTCTTCTACCTTGTTCTTATTTAGAAGATCAACTAGAGTAAAATGTTCTCTCACTGACTTCTCAATGTTTCCTTCTGATGCAAAGGAAATATTTTGGACCCTAAGTAAAGGCAGCTCTAAGCGAGAGTACATTTTCATAATCGTTTCACTTTTACTCATTTCAATTAAGCACAAGTGAAAGGCATGGTTTAACTGAGTGTATAATTTTATATCTTTCTCAGAGCCCATCTCTTGATAAAGTGTCTCCATCTTATTTAGAACTTTCTGCTCTATCCCTAATTCTTTTATTCTTTTCATCGCAAGGGATTCAAGCATAATTCTTATTTCAAGCAAATCATAAATTTCGTTTTCTGTATGTTCTTTAACAATGGCCCCTCTTCTAGGAATCCTTTCTACTAAACCTTCAATTGTAAGTAGATATATAGCTTCACGAACGGGGGCACGACTTGTTCCGTACTCAGTTGCATAGACATTCTCAACAATTTTTTCACCAGGTTTTAATTCCCCGGTAATAATTTGCTCTGTAATATGTTCAGCAATTTGATTAGATAACGCATTATGGTTAAGAGTGGATCGGCTCACAGTAAACCTCCTTAGCAAAAACTATATTGTCGACTGTCGATTAAATTGTACACCAAATAAGTTAATCATTCAATATTTTTAGAAAATTTAAAAAAAGGTTTGCATTTCTATTCATATTTATCTATGATGAGGAATATGAAACGGTCGACAGTTGATTATCGGCTAAAATGTAAACGCTTTCTAAAGAGGAGGGATAATCTTAACACTGTTTTTCACCATGGCATACTTCCATAAACACAGTCTAACTTCCTATGATTGTTTCTTTTCTTCTGCTGTTTGTTTTAGTCTTTTCCAGATCATGTACCCCTTACTGTTGTTGGAGTCAGGAACACGAAGGATAAAAAACAAAATGAGGTGAATGAATTGGTTATTTACGGAGTGGCACTGTTAGCAATTTGTATGTTGCTTGGTGTTGTGTTAGGAGAGTTCTTAGGATTAGCTATTGGAATTGAAGCCAATGTCGGTGGCGTTGGTATTGCTATGTTAATTCTCGTGTTATTGATCGATTATTTAAAGAAAAATAATAAATTAAATATTAAATCTCAGGAAGGAATGGCCTTTTGGGGGGCTATGTATATTCCAATTGTAATTGCTATGGCTGCAAAGCAAAATGTGGTAGCTGCTCTTGATGGCGGCCCTTTAGCGTTGACAGCTGGACTCATTGTCGTTATCGTCAGCTGGGCAATGGTCCCAGTGCTAAGTAAAATCGGTAAAGGTAAATCAACACTTTCTAATGAAGAGCTAGGAGGGGCTGGCAATGTTCGAAATATTAAGTAACACATTTTCCGAAAATGGACTAATAGTTTCTTTTGCCGTGGTTGGTGTCACTATCTATTTATCATATTTCCTTTCCGATAAACTTACCCGAGGAAGAATACACGGGTCTGCAATCGCCATAATTCTGGGACTTGTGCTCGCTTATATTGGCGGGATAAGTACTGGCGGTGAACAAGGGTTGGCAGATATCGGGATTTTCACAGGTATCGGACTCATGGGCGGGGGTATGCTGAGAGATTTTGCTATTGTTGCCACCGCTTTTGGAGCTAATCTGGATGAAATAAAAAAGGCTGGATTGCCAGGTGTTATCTCACTATTTGCAGGAGTAGTTGTATCATTCTTTATTGGAGTAATTATCGCCTTTATGTTTGGGTACACCGATGCAGTAAGCTTAACTACAATCGGAGCTGGAACAGCGACGTACATAGTAGGTCCCGTGACTGGTACTGCTCTTGGGGCGAGTTCAGAAGTAATAGCATTAAGTATTGCAGCCGGATTGATTAAATCTATACTAACGATGATCGGTACACCCTTCATTGCGAAGTACATTGGTTTAAACAACCCAAGATCAGCTATTGTTTACGGTGGTCTAATGGGCACCACAAGCGGAGTAGCTGGTGGACTAGCAGCTACTGATCCAAAACTAGTTCCTTATGGAGCTATGACCGCAACTTTTTATACAGGACTGGGATGTCTGATGGCTCCGTCCGTCTTGTTCTTAATAACGAGAACCATCTTTGGATAACTCTTATCTAAGGATTGTTTAGACTTAATAATAAAAAGGCGCTTCTAATCATGCGCCTTTTTATTAAGTCATATTATTTTGTCCATTTTCTTAAAAAGCACAAGTAAAAAACCGCTGTACTTTCATATAATGCAGCATCATTCTCGCATGACGCCCCTCTGGAGTGTAAGGGTTTTGAAGTGATGCCAGTCTGTGCATAAATTGTTCGTCGCAGGCACAATAATTTCCTGTTCTTAAGTAACATTCGTCATGTTGTTTGCATGCCGCATCTACTGCATTTATGGGAGCACCTGGCCCGCTGCAGCCCGGACCGCACCAGTTGTATCCTGGGAACACACAAAACCTTGGTTTAAAACCTCTTCTATAATAATCGCCGCGATTCGCCATTCACTTCTCACCTCCCCGCCTTAAGGTCTGTCTGCTGTATTATATGTCCTCAATGGCAGGGAGGTGTGGCCGTTAGCCTCTTGATTTAACTTGATTTCGCAGTACGCCGATGCCGCCTACTTCTGCTTCAACGACATCCCCAGGTGACAGCGGCCCGACTCCTGAGGGCGTTCCTGTATAAATAACATCGCCTGGCTGTAATGTCATAACTTCTGTTACTTTCGCAACGAGTTCGGCAATATCGTGAATGAGATCATTCGTATTCGACTGCTGCTTCACTTCACCGTTTAATTTCAACTTAATCGGTGTATTGTTCGGATCGAGTTCTGTTTCTATGACAGGACCGAGCGGCTTAAACGTTGGAAAAGACTTTGCACGCGTAAATTGCCCGTCCTTTTTCTGCAAGTTACGGTCGGATACGTCATTTCCAACCGTGTATCCGAAGATATAAAAGTACGCTTCCTCTTTCGTTACGTTCTTCGCTTCTTTTCCAATGACGATCACGAGCTCAGCCTCGTAATCTATGCGATGATCCAGCGCCGGCAGCTCGATGTCAGTATTATGTGCGACAACCGCGCTTGGTGAAGCCATGAACATCATCGGTTCTTCCGGAATCGGTTTTCCTGTCTCTTCAGCGTGCAGCTCATAATTTAAGCCAATCCCTATGACCTGCCCCGGATCGACAGGTGTAAGAACTTCCACTTCATTTAAGCTGAATTCCGTGGAAAGCGGGCGGGTTTCACCGTTTATGTAATCACCTTCAAGCTGGGTGATGGAATTTCCTTTTAAAACTCCATAATAGATTTCTTCATCTTTACGAAAACGAATGTATTTCACTAGCAGCTCTCCTCCTTCTTGTTCTCTGAACTATTTCGATATATCTGCAAGGAATCCTTTTTTAAAAACAATCCAGCTATTAAAAAAAGCTATCCTGCCTTACTAGCAGGATAGCTTCCCTTTAAACACCCTTTTCATGAGCGGCCGCTCCCGCAGGTAAAAGCGAAAGGTCACTAAATATGGAAGGGTTCATCTAGCTAAATACGTCTGTGAATAAACGTAAAAAGGTATGAAAAGACCACTCATAAAGAGTTTTAAACGTCTAGTTGCTCGAGCTTTCCAGAGCCCAGGTCAAACAAGTATCCAGCAACTTCGGTATTACCGCCATATTCTTTATATACCGGATGGTTTTTCATTTGCTCCACTTGTGCTTTGACATTGGCTTTTACAAGTTCTTGTAAGTCATTATCTGCAGAATACCCTTGGCTGCTGAATCCTTCTTTAATGCCTTTTATCCAGCCTTTTAAATGAGGTTCTTCATTTCCTCCCTGAGCAGCGGCTACTCCCCCGCATCCTGTATGGCCTTTAATTATAATCTTTTTCACTTTAAGGTGAACCAGAGCATAATAAAGACTTGCAGCCAGGCTGTCATCATCTTTTCTCACCTGGTTGGCGATGTTTCGGTGGACAAACATCGTTCCAAGCGGAGAATTAGAAATTACGGAAGGACTGACACGGGAATCACTGCAGGATATCACGAAATAATCTGGAGACTGTCCGGCCTGTAAATCTTCAAAATAAGCAGGATCCTGCTCTAAAATTTTGCTGGAAAATAATTGGTTGCCTTCGACTAGGCGATCAGAACACATAGCATCTACCCCCTTAGTTTTGTAAAGCTTGCTGTAATGTGAGAAATTCCATTTTTCCTTTATACTTTTCCTTCCAACCTGCTCTGTGCATTAAATCTCGCACCGGCCCTTTTATTTGAGCCAGGTAAAAGTCGATTCCTGCTTCTTTATAATTATCAATTAATCTTTCAAGTTCGTCAATTGCAACAGCGTCAATTCTAAAAATGAGTGTATCTTCAAATAGACGGGCTTATTTGTAATCAATTAAATCAGCAAGACTGTTTAGTCAATTTTTAATATCTACCACCTTGCTGCCCTCAACCTATCGTTATATAATTGAGAGAAGCTTATACATAAAGGAGGGAAAATCATGCATACGTTCATCGAAGACATCAAAATTGAGAAAAAATACCTTGTATTAATGATGTCTTTTACTGGAATTTTAGCCGTCCTCGGGACAAGTCTGTCCTTTTTTAGCTGAAATTTCATAAATATGAACGTAAGTATGATTTCCTGAAACTATAGTAAAAGCCACAGGGAGATTACTTTCCTGTGGCTTTTTTTGCGACTTTTATGTGTAAGAGAGGACGAATTTAAATGTTTAAGACAAAAACGAATATCTATATGCTTTACCTCTATATATTTTTTGCCCAGTTGTTTTTTGACCGTGCCTTATGGGTAATCTACCTTGGAGATAAGGGCATGACATATGGGCAAATTGGCTTATTAGAAGCTTTTCTTCATTTAGCGATTGTTTTGTTTGAAGTACCTACTGGGATGATTGCGGACTTATACGGCCGGAAAATCAGCCTGGTGATCGGGAATATTTTCAGCCTCCTGTATGGATTATTCATGCTGATCAGCGGGACGTTTTCGATGTTTACCCTTGCTTTTTTATCGATGGGACTTATGGTCACGTTTCATTCAGGCGCCGAGCAGGCCTTTGCTTATGATACGTTAAAAAATGAGAATCAGGAGAAGAATTATACGAGAGTTATGGGAAGCATGACGGCTCTTGCTCTTTTATCCTTGAGCCTTGCCAAATTCCTCGGCGGATTCATGGCGGATATCAGCTGGGAACTGGTGTATGGCTCCATGATTTTCACTCACATTCTTGCGATTATTCCGCTTTTCTTTATGAAAGAGCCGGAACGAGACAAGACCGAAGATATAGGCGGACGATGGTACAACCAGTGGGGGCACCAATTTAAACTGGGTTTCAATGTATGGAAAAACAATCCGGTGATTCACCAGCCTGTTGTTCTGTTTATTCTGGCGAGTGCAGTTATGGTCATCATTGTGTTCTACGGGCAGGAATATTTCATTCAGCTCGGCTACTCTCCAGTCGTGGTTGGAGCCGTATTTACGGTAGAGGGACTACTTGGAGTGGTTATGGCGAAGGTTGCTTATAAAGTTGAGGAACGGTTTAAGTTCTTTAATATTTTATATTACGGGCTTGGGCTGTTTATTTTGTTCTTCGGCTTGTTCATTTTCGCCAGTGACTGGGCGATTCTGTTATCATTTCTTTTCCTCGCCCAGCTGTTTAGCCTGTTTGAGCCGATTTTCAGTTCATTCGTGCAAAACTTGCTGACAAGTAATGTGCGGTCAACTTTCTTTTCACTGATCGGGTTAATGGAAAGCTTTTTGATAATGATTAGTTTCCCACTGTTTGGTTTTACAATTGAACGCACAGGCTTTACTGATGGATTTGCAGGGCTCTTGCTTATATTTTTTGTAACAGTCAGTGTTTTTATGGTAGTGCAAAAGGTAAAAAGAGCTTCTCATTAAATTGAGAAGCTCTTTACTTTATTAACGGCGGGGCGCGCACATTAATTTTTACCTTTATTCACCTTAGCTTTCACTTTATTGAACGCGACCGTCGAATCCCACACATTTAATCCAAAGTAACCTTCTTTAAAGGTAGAATCTTTCTCATCAATTACCAGTTTCTTGTCTAAGTAAGCCCTTATGTGATCTCCTTTGGTTTCTACTTCTAAGTGATAGGGCTGATTTGCTTTTAAATCAAGCTTCCCATCATTGTTATAGACGGCCAGGTCGCTTCCCTTACCATCTGTAAATTTAATAAGTTTGACTGAATTATTTTTCACATCAACGTTTACAGCATAACCATTCTTCCCTGAGGAATCAGAACGGAAGACTAAAGAACCTGCGCCCACCAAGTTATCAGCTAAATCTGAATCCAGTACCTTGATATTGGCTTTATATCGAAAATCACCGCCTTGCTCAGTTGATAAATTAAAAGCATCCCCGCTGCTTTGGCCTTGTTTTCCTTCCATTGTCTCTGCCCAGGTTCCAGAAACAGGGGTCCAGCCTGATAAATTTGTTTTGAACTGGTTCTTATCTTTCCAAATACTCTTTAACGGGTATATTTCTAGCGAGGTTAGTGTAACTTCTCCTCCCTCACTATAAACCTCCAACCCTTTACTTAATGGATCCGGGAAAACTTGATCCGTAATGACGGTTTCTCCATTCGTGCCATACACTTCTACCGCTGAACGGTCTACAAATATATGCATTTTCACCTTTCCATCTGAAACAAGTAAAGGTCCGTCATGTTTATCTACAAGGTTATTTCCATAGTCAAACTCGTCAGCATTTGATCGGTCTACAAAAAGCTGTTCACGATCCAGGTCATAACCAATCTTTGTGTATTCTGCACCTGCTTTACGAACTTTAAAGCCGAATTCGGAAGCCTTGGAATTCGATACATCGAACTCTGCCACCATTTCATACGTATCTCCTGAGAAATCAGACAGGAGCGTGCTGCTGTTTGAAATAACTTCATTACTGTAAGAAGCCTTTTGGCTTTGATCACGAATGCCGTCCAGTGAAATTGGAGTTTGTTTTAAACGAGCTCCTGCTTCTGTCTGGGTCAATTCCATCTTCCGCGGCAATGACATCGAGCTTCTCCAAGTTGTAGTTGGTGTATGGTTGGCATATTGCCAGTTACTCATCCACCCGAGCCAAAATTTTTCACCGTTTTCGCCTTCGATTCCGCTCCAGTCCACACCAGCATAATAATCAGCTCCATAATCACTCCACAGGACTTTGTTTGAAGGATTTTCATTAGCGAAAGTTTTTCCATCAAAGCTACCGACAAAGTACTGCATCCCTGACCCTCCAGCAGGTGCGCCATCATTGATACTCACTTGAAGCACCCATTTCGTATGATTCGGGTCTCCGTCAACCGGCAGTTCAACTAATGTCGGACACTCCCAAATTCCTCCATTATTTCCGTGGGTCGAGTTTATCCATTCGCCGGAAATACCGGTCCATTCTTCAATTGTTCCACTTTGTTTGACTTCTGCCTTTTCAGGTTCTTTTGCTACTTGGTCAACCTGTTCAGGCATAGGACCTTCATTATAAACATTGAAGTCATCAATATTGATATGACCCCATCCGCCTCCAGCCTGGTCTACTGCTTTAATATAGAGAACATCCCCTACAAAATCAGAGGCATCCCATACGTATCGTTTAAACGTTTCATCCTCATTAAACTTCGTATTTGCCTGGCGGATGAGTTCCTGGCCGTCTGACGCTCTCACTAAAGAGAGGTAGCGGTTATTTATATCATTACCTCCGCCTAATAAGAAATTAATCTCACCGGATCCACTCAGCTTAAAGTAAGAAGAGCGTAATTCACCTGTAGCATTATCTCCATCATGCAAGTCAGAGAACCCCCACAAATGAAACGTCCCCTCCTGGTTAAAAGCACCGCCCCAGTAGTTCGTAACTTCTGTTATGTGATCATCTGTAAAAGCATTTCCTTTTACTGGATTCCAGCCAGTAAGGTCTCCTGTTTCAAAATCATGATTGATGATTTCCTTTTCAGAAGTTTTAATGTTTTCACCTTTTCTTACATTCTGAAACACGGCTGTAGAGTTCCATACATTTAATCCAAGGTAACCATCTGAAAAAGAAGCATCGTTGATATCATGAATAAGCTGATCATCAACGAAGAGCTTGATATTATCTTCATACGCATCGACTTTTAAATGATAAGTTTGCTCGGTCTCAAGGACCATCGATTTCTCCGCCAGCACGGTAATATTACCATTTTCGATCTTCATCAGTTTTACGACATCGTTTAAAGCATCGACATTGGCAAAGTAACCATTTTTCGCTTCTTTATCGGAACGGAAAACGAGAGCTCCTGCCCCGCCCTCCCCTTCGTCTTTGGACACTTTAATATCCGCTTCATATAAAAAGTTTGCAGCTGTTTGATCACTCAGAGTAAAAGCATCATCTTTAGCTGTGCCTGTTTTTCCATCTAAAGAATTTTCCCAAGTACCGCTGAGTGTCTTCCAGCTGGATAAGTTACTTAAAAAATTTGAAGTGTTTTTAAATTTGATATTGCGGAAAGATGCCGTTGATTCCGCAGATGATAATCCATAGTATCCATGCTCAAATGATGTGTCTCTCTCTTCAATCACCAATTCGTTATCGACAAAAACATCGACCTTGTCTCCTTCTGCAACTGCTTTTAGATGATAGGTTGAAGAAGTGTCCAGCTCCATCGATTCGCGTGCCAGTTCCTGTCTTTCACCATTTACGACTTTGCTTAAGGTGACTTGATCGTTTTTCGCATCGACATTAGCCGCATAACCATTGCTTCCCTCTTTATCGGATCGAAATACTAAGCCGCCGGAACCTTCACGGCCATTTTTTTCATTGAGAGTAATATCTCCTTCATAAGTAAACGAACCCCCTCTATGCTCAGAGATGGCATACGATACCCGGTCCAAGCTATTGGATTGAATACCGCCATCAGGACCAAATTCGCTGGCGTATTCCCATTTTTTCAAATCAGGAGACGTGTAAAACATGATTTTATCCTTAGCTGCAAGCGACATCACCCACTGACTCGAATCTTCATGCCAGAAGACTTTAGGATCGCGCCAATCGGCGACTGGAGGATCCGGCATCACCGGGTTGCCTTCATACTTTTCCCATGTCCTCCCGTTATCCAGGCTGTAAGCTAAACTTTGCACCTGACCCTTTGGTCCCGAATGGGTAAAAATAGCGACCATTGCTTCTTCCCCAAAACCTGCCGTATTCTCCCAATCTATAACGGCACTTCCAGAAAAGATTTGACCGTGTTCATCTGGAGACAAAGCGATCGGCAAGTGCTCCCATTTTACGAGATCTTTACTGACGGCATGTCCCCAGTGCATCGGTCCCCATGTGGTTCCATAGGGATGATACTGGTAAAACAAATGGTACTCTCCTTCGTAGTAAACCATTCCATTTGGATCATTCATCCAGTTAGCTTCTGGCGAGAAATGAAACTGGTTGCGATATGGCTCTTCATAATAACCTGAGTCATTGGCAAGCACCGTTGACGGCAAACCTGCAGCAAGTAAACAAAGTAACAGCGGAAGACCTTGTTTCCATCCAGCTTTCATCCAAATTGTAATCCCTCTTCTCTATGATATTTTAGGAACGCAGCCTGTCGATTAACACAGCTGATAGAATAACTCCGCCCTTTACAACAAGCTGCCAGTAATAGCTGACATCCATTAACGTAAGACCGTTGGTAATAACCCCCATAATCAGCACCCCGATGATGGTTCCCTGAATTTTACCGACACCGCCTGTCAGCTTGGATCCTCCTAATATAACGGCAGCTATCGCATCAAGTTCATACATATTACCAGCTGTCGGCTGACCGGAATACAAACGGCCGGCGAGGACAACTCCGCCTAAGCCAGCGAGCAGGCCGCTGATAGAATAAACATTTACGAGCGTCTTTTTCACTTTAATTCCTGTTAATCTAGCTGCTTCTTCATTGCCTCCAATAGCGTAAATATGACGGCCAAACATTGTGTATTTTAAAACAAGAAACATGATGATATACACAAGGACCATTAAATAGATAGGTGTAGGAATAGATAGAATAGACCCTGATCCTACAAACCGAAATGTACTCGATTCCAGAACGACTGGATATCCTCCGCTAGTTACATAGGCCAGCCCTCTCACATAGGTCATGCTCGCAAGCGTAACGATAAAAGCAGGCAGTCCGATTTTCGCAGTAAATACTCCATTTATAAAACCGACAAGATAACCTGCACCAACTCCGAGCAGCATAGCAATTATCGGGTTCATTCCTGTTTGGGAAGCCATAACAGAGACAACTCCCGATAAGGCTACGATCGACCCTACAGATAAATCGATACCTCCGGTTAGAATAACAATCGTCATACCCGCAGCTAGAATCGCAGTTACGGATACCTGTTTTAAAATATTGGTAAGGTTCGCAGAGTCTAAAAAGTTAGGAGCCATGACACTCATTACGATACAAAGCAAAATCAAAATGATCACCATTCCAAGCTGGTTCCAGAGTGTCGAAGCATGGCGGCCTAACTTAAATCCAGGCCCTACAGGCGGGTGAGCCGGCTGTTGATTAGACGACAAAGTTGATTTCATTTTACTTACCTCCCGTTGCGTGATACATAATTCGTTCTTGCGTGGCTTCATGCTTTTGAAGGTGTCCGGTGATCCGTCCTTCATGCATCACAAAAATCCGGTCACTTACACCTATGACTTCCGGAAGTTCAGAGGAGATCATCAACACCGCAAGCCCCGCATCTGCAAGTTCTGAAATGATTTTATGAATTTCTGTTTTGGCCCCGATATCTACCCCACGCGTTGGTTCATCAAGCAAAAGAACTTTAGGGTTAGTTGACAGCCACCTGGCAATGACAGCTTTTTGCTGATTTCCTCCGCTTAAGCCGGAAATGGGCTGATCGGGTGAAGCTGTCTTTATGTTTAAGCTTTGAATATATTCGTCTGCCATACGGTTTAAAGACTTCCAATTAATCTTCAAATTCTTTTTATGCTCTTTTAATTCCGCGAGCAAAATATTCTCTTTCACAGACATATCAGGGAATAATCCTTGTTCTTTGCGGCTTTCAGGTACGAGGGCTATACCATGTTTAATCGCATCAATTGGTGATTTGATTTTCACCTGCTGTCCACCTGCCCAGACTTCTCCCTGCTGGATATCAGAAACACCGAAGATTGATCGGACAAGCTCTGTTCTGCCAGCTCCAACCAGTCCTGCAAACCCTACAATCTCTCCTGGATAGATCTGAAAAGACAGGTCTTTAACAAATGTGGAATCACTTAAATTTCTCACTTCTAAAGCAGGCTTATCTTTACCTTCTTCTTTTATATAATTGCTTTTCGAACGCTGAAATAGGTCTTTTAAGTCACGGCCAACCATTAAACTGACTAAATGATCTGGGTTTGTCTCATGGATAGGACCACTTTGAATCCACTCCCCATCACGCAATACTGTATACCGGTCTGAAATCTTAAAAATTTCTTCCATTCGATGGGAGATATACACGATGGCAACGCCTTGTTTTCTTAAGTCTTTAATAATCGTAAATAAGCTGTCAATTTCTTTATCTGTTAAAGATGCTGTCGGCTCATCCATGATCAGGACTTCCGCTTTGTACGAGAGGGCTCTTGCGATTTCCACCATCTGCTGCTGGGCCACACTTAATGTCGAGACAAGGGTTTCAGGCTTTAAATCTGAACCCATGGAAGATAATACTTCCTTTGCTCGTTTATGTACTTCCTCCCATCGCACCATGCCGAATTTGTTTCGAGGGTATTTCGTTCCCATTAAAATGTTTTCACTAATGGTCAAGTTTGGAGAGAGGTTGAGTTCCTGATGAATAACTCCAATCCCTCTCTTTCTGGCAGTCAGCGGATCCTTCCACGTGACTGACTGATTTTTATAAGTTATCCTGCCACTGTCCTGATCAGGTACGTAGACTCCAGATAATATTTTCATTAACGTAGATTTCCCGGCTCCGTTCTCTCCCATTAAGGCGTGAACTTCACCCGGGTAAAGATCAATATATACATTTTTCAAAACCGTAGTGCCAGAAAAAGTTTTGCTGATTCCTTCCATACGTAGGATAGGCATGGCTGCGGCTGAATTTATCTTCACCTTTTCCTGCATAACCATAGCTTTTCACTCCTTACTTAGATTGAAATGACGGCCCTTGCTGCAGCAAGGACCGTACTCCTTTTGGCAAAAGATCTCTACCAGCCTTCATAAGAATCTACGTTGTCTTGCGTCACTAAATCTACTGGAATTTTGATCACTTCTTCTACAGATTCGCCGTCCAATACTTGTATTCCAACGTCCATGGCTTTTTTGATCATTTCATCAGGGTGCTGAGCAGAAGTACCTGCAATTGAACTTCCCTCTTTCTTCATCGCTTCAATAACATCCGGCGAACCATCAACACCGACAATATAAAATTCATCTTGTCGGCCGGCTTGCTGCTGGGCAATTTCTGCACCGATTGCTACAGGATCGTTATTGGCAAAAACAGCGTCAATAGTACCCGGCTCGTTGGCCTGCAAAATACTTTCCATGACCTGTAACCCTTTTTCACGGTTCCCTTCACCATTCTGCTTCGCAATTACTTTAATATCAGTGCCTTTGATCGTATCTTCAAACCCGGCAATCCGATCTTTCACAGCAGTTACAGGAGGGCCGTCGATCACAACAACATTCCCTTTCCCGCCAAGGTCTTCAATCATATATTCAGCCGCCAGAACCCCACCCTGGTAGTTATCCGAAGTTACCGTTCCCTCAATTCCTCCGTCAGCACCAACATCCACAGAAACGACAGGGATTCCAGCTGCATCTGCTTGAGCCACTGCTCCTGCAATCCCTTTAGAATCCACGGCATTCAGCAGGATGAGGTCGACACCTTGTGTAATGAAGTCCTCAATTTGAGAGGTTTGTTTGGCCAAATCAGCATCTGCCGCCTGCACGATAATTTCAGCACCAACCTCATCGGCATAATCCTCTGCCGCTTCACTCATTGATACGAAAAATGGATTAGCTAAATTGTTAAGAGTTAAACCGATTTTAACTTTTTCTTCTTTGTCAGCGCTTTCATTTTCCTGCCCGGAAGTTTCATTACTTGAACAAGCTGCCATAAATAGCATAAGGATTATCATTAAAATTAAGTTAAGCTTCATTTTCATTTTTCTTTCCCCCTCCAGATTTAACTTTCGATCTTTTGAATGCGCTTACAAAATAAATTAATGATGTCCTCCTTTCTGATTCCATTACGCATATCAAAACTAGATGTTGGGATTTTTTTGTACTATGCGTAAAAATCACCAAGATTGGATATGATTGTTTTTGCTTATTAATGATGATATATGCGTATACAAATTTTGTCAATAAGTTTTCTAAAAATTACAAAAACATTTGTCATTCCCTATAATATAACTGTTTTAACTTATAATCATTCTTATCCTTATTAGCCACCTCAACCACTTGTGATTGTTTGTGATTACTTTTATTCATAAATTAACCAAATGCGCATTCAAGCCTGACTGAAGTCTTCATCGATCAATCATCATTTTTTCTTTTGATATCGAGAGTAGTCTATAATTAAAGAGAAAACGCTTACGAAAGGAGCACTCCTATTCATGTTTATGGAAGAACGTAAAGCGCAAATCCTTGAATACTTGCGCCATATGTCACGGGCCTCTGTCCATGACTTAAGTAAACAATTTAATGTTTCAGACTCTACGATTCGAAGGGATCTAAAGGAGTTAGAGGAAACAGATAATATAAAAAGAACTCACGGCGGTGCTATCCTTCTGCAGCCTGTCAGTTTTGAAGCATCGATCGGAGACAGAAAAAAAGATTATATTTCAGAAAAGCAGGCGATTGCTAAAAAAGCCGTAGAGTTTATCAACCCCGGCGATGCCATTCTATTAGATTCAGGAACTACCACATTTGAACTTGTGAAAGAGTTAAAATCCTTCACTAATCTCTCCATCGTTACCAACTCTATCATTATCATGCAGGAGTTAACCGATATTCCGGGATTAGAGGTAATGCTGCTAGGCGGAAATTTACGAAGGGAAACATCAGCATTAGTCGGGCCTTTTGCGGAGCAGTCTCTCAATATGATTCGAATTGATAAAGCCTTTATCGGGACGAACGGGCTGGACCTAAAAGAAGGGATGATTACCACCCCTAACCTTACCGAAGCGCGGATTAAGCGGATGATGATTACGAACTCCAGGCACACTATTTTATTGACCGATCATAGTAAAATTGGCAAAGTGAATTTTGCAAAAGTAGCTGATCTGGCAGAGATAGACTTTTGTATCGTAGACAACCATATACCGGCTGATTTTGAAGAGGACATGAAGCGTTTTGATGTAAATGTACATATGGTTAAAGTTTAAAACGGCTTTAAACACAAAAAAGAGGATCCAAAAAGGATCCTCTTATGTATTAAACCTCTCTGATAACCGATCTGCCTTCGGTTTGCTTCTGGTCGATCCATTGCCACTCTTCATGGAGCTCTATTTTCCCATCATTCGTTATTACCGGCGTGGACTTACATTTCCCTCCTCTTATTTCATTGGAGATGTTAATGTGGTTGTATCGGAACTCTAATGTATCATCTGCATTCACAATTCCAACCAGCTTTCCTTTTACGATGTCTCCGCCCTCGTAATCTGCGTAAAGAATGCGCCCCTCCTGGTAATAGTGAAAATAAGTTTTTGAAGAGACTTCCCCATTCTCCGTATTTTCCACAGAAATGAACGTTCGATTATTATAATCAATCATCCTAAATCATCCTCCTGGCACAAAGTTATCTCCATTTCTTAGCTAGCGATTCAATATGCTCTGGTGTTGTTCGGCAGCACCCGCCAATGATGCGCGCGCCCGTTTCATACCAGGCTTCCGACTGAATATCGAATGGGTCACAAGCTTCTTCCCCATGCCATGTTTTCGTTTCAGGATTATAAGTTTCTCCTGAATTCGGATAAACAATAATTGGCTTCACTGTGTTTCTACGCAGTTCTTTCACAGCTTCTATAGCAGAAGGGACTGGGGCACAATTTACACCAATGGCTACGATCTGGTTATGATCATTAAATGTTTCTGCACATCTCTTTAGATTCGTACCATCACTTATGGCATCTCCATTTCTTAAGGAAAAAGACAGCCAGGCAGATGTACCCGGAAATTCTTCCAGTAAGGAAGCAAGTACTTGCGCTTCCTGAAAAGACGGGATGGTTTCTATAGCTAAAAGATCCGCCCCTGCTTCAATCAAGGCTTCCATACTTGGACGGTGAAAATCTGCTAAACATTTATCAGACACGCCGTAGTTCCCTGCGTATTCAGACCCATCTGCAAGATAGGCTCCATATGGTCCTACAGAGGCAGCAACCAAAGGTTTAGAACGGTCTGTTTTTTCTTCCTCATTCCAAACCTCATCTCTGGCCTGTCTTGCTAGATGAACCGTCTTTTTAATTAAGTCTATTGCTTCCTCTTTTTTAATACCGCGCTTAGCAAACCCAGCAATTGTCGCCTGGTAGCTTGACGTAATAGCTACATCTGCTCCTTTGCGGAAATAATCCGCATGTACCTGGACAATGGCTTCTGGCTTTTCCAGCAAGACTCGTGCTGACCAAAGCGGATCATCCAAATCACATCCGTGCTTT